>CAWEXF010000005.1:0-336251 GCA_963812925.1 uncultured Pseudomonadota bacterium
ACCCGGCGGTCAGCTACACGATGACCGGTCAACCTGCGGTTCGACGACGCCTCAGCGATTCCATTCCAGTCGATCTGAACATCGGTGCGCTGCTTCTCTTCCACTACCCGACGACATGGAACCACTTCCTCGGTGATCACGCGATCTCTTTTCGGGTGTTGCCGCTGGGTCCCACGCGCACCGAACTGACCACGAAGTGGCTCGTGCATCGCGATGCGGTCGAGGGCGTTGATTACGATGTCGCGCAGCTGACTCAGGTCTGGCTGACGACGAACGAGCAGGATCGCCGAATCGTGCGTGAGAATCAGATCGGCATGAACTGCCCCACCTATGAGCCCGGCCCTTTGTCGAACGTGACCGAGGGCGGCGTCAGGCAGTTCATCGATTGGTACTGCGGCCGCCTCGAGCAACGGTCGTCGGCGGACGCCCTGCGCAAGGCCTGCTGATCAGGCTTCGGGCTGCGGATCGCTCCAGCAGTCGGTAACGACCGAACGCAGATCGCAGCGGTGTGCCCAGTTCTGCTCTTCCAGCATGGGGCGCGCGTAGAAGGCGGGAACGTGTCCGAGGCAGAGCACGGCGATCGGCCGGGACCCGGTGGGCAGCCGCAGCAGCTCACGCAGGGCCTCGGGGTCGAACAACGAGACCCAGCCCATGCCGATCCCCTCCGCGCGCGCCGCGAGCCACAGGTTCTGGATTGCGCAGGCAGCGGAGGCGAGGTCCATTTCCGGCAGGGTGCGGCGCCCGAATACGTGAGCCTCGCGGCCGGCCATGAGGGCAACCACGAGCAGTTCGCCGCACTCGAGGATGCCTTCGACCTTGAGGCGCATGAATTCGTCCTCGCGCTCGGCGAGTGCGCGCGCGGTCGCGACCCGCTCGGCTTCCACGAGCGCGTGGATCTCGCGGCGCAACATCGGGCTCCGTATGCGCAGGAACCGCCAGGGCTGCATCAATCCCACGCTGGGCGCGAGATGCGCCGCGCCGAGCAGCCGCTCCAGCAGGGCCTCATCGAGGGGGTCGCTGAGGAAGTGGCGCATGTCGCGCCGCTCCGAGATGACGCGATAAACGGCGTTGATCTCGAGTTCGTTGAAGTCGCTCATCGTCCGGTCCGCAACCCGCGTGTGCGCCCATCATCGCATGATTTCCCGCAGCTCGCCGGCACTGCGCCGCCCCCTCAAGGCTCGCCGTCACCGATCTCGCCGCGGCGGCGGCTCACGTAGTCGTCGAGCGCCGCGGCAATTGCCGGATCGAGCGCCGGCTCCTCGTATTCCGCCAGCGCCCGCTTCCAGATCCCAGTCGCGCGCTGGGTGGCGTCGTGGCCGCCGGCGATCTGCCAGTTCTCGTAGCTCTGCCAGTTCGAGACCAACGGCTCGTAGAAGGCGTGCTCATAGCGCTCGAGGGTATGCGGCTCGCCGAAGAAGTGGCCGCCGGTCTTGACGCCGCGGATCGCTTCGAAACCGAGCTCGGCCTCATCGACCTGCACCGGCTCGAGGAACTGCATCATGAGTTGGAGCATCTCGACGTCGAGAACCAGCTTTTCGAACGAGGCGGTGAGTCCTCCCTCCTGCCAGCCGGCCGCGTGATAGATGAGGTTCGCATGGCCGAGAATGGCCCCCCACAGGGACATCTCCGTCTCATAGGTGCCCTGAGCGTCGGCGGAGTTGGAGGCGCTGGCGTTGGAGGTCCGATAGGGCAGTCCATAGCGCCGCGCCAACTGTCCACTCGCGACATTTGCTTTCGCGTTCTCCGGCGTGCCGAAGGCCGGCGCGCCTGAGCGCAGATCGACGTTCGACGTGAAAGCGCCGTACGCGACGGGCGTCCCAGGACGCACAGCCTGCGCGAGAACAACGCCGAAAAGCGCCTCGGCGTTTTGCTGCGCCAGCGCCGCGGCCAACGAAACCGGCGCCATGGCGCCCATCAGGGTGAAGGGTGTGATGACGACCGGCTGCCCATGGGTGGCCATCGCGATCAACCCCTCTGTCATCCCCTCATCGAAGCGGCGCGGGCTGTTGACCGAAATGATCGTGATCACGCCCGGGCTCGCGGCCATCTCTTCGAGCGTGATGCCGCGCGCGATCGCCATCATCCTGATCCCATCCAGCGCGCGTCCGGCGCCGATCGCGCTGACGTGAAACGCCAGATCGCAGTAGCGGATGTTCGCGCGGTAGGTATCGAGGTGGCGTGAGCTCGCGGGCAGCTCTATCGGCGCGCAGACCTGATTGCCGAGCAAATGGATGGCGTTGAAGTAGTGCGCGAGCCGGATGAAGTCGCAGTAGTCGGAAAAGTTTCCCGAGCGGCGGCCGCGCTCGCGATCATGGACATTGGGCGGTCCGGCCACCAACCCGAAATTGATGTGATTGCCGCCCAACGTAACCTGTCGGGCCGGATTGCGTGGAGTCAGGGTGAAGGATCGCGGTGCTGTCGCGAGCGCCTGCTCCACGAGCCCGCGATCGATGCGAACCATGGCGGTGGCATCGTCGACCTGGGCACCCGCCGCCCGCATGATGTCGCACGCCCGCGGCGACCTCAATTCGATGCCGAGCTCCTCGAGAATGCGCAGCGACGTGAGATGAATGGCCTCGAGCTGGTCCGCCGTCAGGATTTCCATGGGCGCGTAGGGATTGCGCACCGCGCGCCAGGGGAGCTGCCGCAGATGGGTGGGGGCCGCGCGGCGGCCCCTGCCGCCTTCGCGTCGTCGCCTTGGTTCCATGCTTTTGATGATCTCGGAGCCCGTCCAGCCGGGTTTGCCCAAACCCGACGCCGCCAGTGCCCGCCTGCGACCACCCAGGCGCAGGGACGTGCCCCGCCGCCGCAGGTGGCGGAGCCGCGAGCAAAAACCACGCTTTTTGATCGCGGCGCGCTGGGCCGGGCAGGAGCCCGGATCCAGCGCTTTTACAAGTCGGGATTCTGCAACCGGTCGTCGCGAATACGATATTCCGCCAACAGGTCGCCTGCCATGCTGCCTCACGACCCATGAAATCGCGAGCGAACACGTCCATCGGCCGGGACCGAGCGTCGGTCGCAGGCAAGCAGCCGCCCATCGACGAAGCGACCGACCTGCTCATCGTTGGCGCGGGACCTGCCGGGATCGCTGCCGCGCTGATCGCCGCGAGGGGCGGGGTGCGGGTCACTCTGGTCGATGAGAACCCGGTGCCCCTCCGGACCATGGGCGAGGATGTGCCGCTGCACTTCGGTGGGCGCATGGCCCCGACCGTGGCAAATCGTAATGCGGTGCTCGAATCGATCCTGCGGGCCCGGCCTCAGCTCGCCGAGGCGATCGACGCCGGTGTCGACGTCCGCCTCGGCACAGCCGCCTGGGGTCTTTTCCCGCAGCGGCGCACGGCTGGCTGGATCGATGGCCACGTTGCCGGGCTTGCGGACGAAGACCGCGCATACCTACTACGCTTCAGGCAGGTCATCGTCGCTACGGGCTGCCGCGACATGGGCGTCGCATTTGACGGCTGGCAGCGTCCGGGCGTGATGGGAGCAAACGCGGCATACTGGCTGGCAACGATCTACGAGGCGTTGGATTCCAGGACGGTGGTAATCGTCGGCAGTGGCGCGGAAGCGCTGCAGATCGGCAATGCTCTGATGGATACCGGCGTTCGGATCGCGGCCGTCGTCGAGCAGGCGCAGACGATCACGGGGCCGGTGGAGCTGTTGGCACCTCTGCTCGAGAGCGGCGCCCGGCTTTTCACACGTCAAGTCATAGAGCAGACGGTTGGTGACTCGCAGGGTGTCACTGCCGTCCGGCTCGTTGGTGTCGACGGGGAGGGATCTCGCCTTTCAGGCACGCTGGAGCAGATCGAGTGCGACACCGTCGTGCTGGGGGTGGCCGCGATTCCCGCCATCGAGCTGATCGACGCCGCGGGTTGCGCCGTGAGCTTTCAGGCTGCGCGCGGCGGCCACGTGCCCGTCATCGATGGCTCGCAGCGGGCTTCACTCCCGTTTCTGTATGCCGCCGGGGATTGCGCCGGCACCTGGCCGTCGAAGACGCTGTCCGATGACACAGCGCGCCGCGAGGGACGAATCGCCGCCGTCGCGGCTCTCCGGGCCCTGGGCGTGGAGCCGGATGGCCCGGAGGAGGACGCGGTGGCGCCCGATCCCACCCCGAGGGACGTCGCGCTGGAGCGCCTGGCGTGGGTGCGGGCAATGACGTTGAAATCGGCGGCGACCCCGTTCCTGTGCCAGTGCGAGGAGGTAACAGCGGCAGATGTTCTCGAGTTGAACCCTCCCTGTTATCTGCGCCGGCGGCGGGAGGCGCCCGATGCCGGCCGGCTCGGCTCGGTGGACCCGGAGGGCGCGCCCCATCCTGATGTGGTGAAGCGGCTCACCCGGGCAGGAATGGGGCCGTGTCAGGGACGGCGCTGTCGCGAGCAGATCGCGGCGCTCATGGCTCTCGGTACCGGCAGCCCGCTCGCCGACATTCCACTCGCGACCTACCGGCCGCCAGTGCGGCCCCTGCGGCTCGCGCAGCTGGCGGCTCTGCCCGAGGCGGCTGCAATGAGCGATGGCTGGGAAAGTTGGTTCGGCATTCCCTCGCAATGGATCCCATTCTGGCGGCTCGCACCCTCATACTCCGCCGCCGAATCTTGCGCGGACGAGCCGGTGGCGGGCGAATGAGCTCTCACGACGGCGCGGGCGCCGCGGTCGTCATCATCGGCGGGGGCGTCACCGGGTTGAGCGCCGGTTGGTGGCTCGCCAGCGACGGAGTCGACGTTCTGGTACTCGAAGCGGGCGCAGCCGGCTGGGGCGCTTCGGGACGTAATGGCGGTGGTTGCTCGCATCATCACAGTCCGCTCTTCAGGGAAGAGCAGCGCCTGTGGCCGCTCATGGACGAGCTGCTCGGCTACCCGACGGAATTCCAGCCCAATCGGATCCGCATCGCGCTCGATCAGCGGCAGTTCGAGCTGTATCGGCGTGCGCTCGACAATGGCGCCCACCAGGGATTCCGTTCCGACGTGTTGGGTCCCGGGCAGGTCCGGGAGCTCGTGCCGCTCGCGGGAGACAATGTCTTCGGCGGCTACTTCCACCATTTTGGCGGACACGCAAACCCTCATCGCACGCTTCAGGCTTACGCCTGGGCAATGCGCGATCGTGGAGGGCGACTCCTGCAACATACCCGAGCCTTGGATTTCGACACCCGCGGCAACCGTGTGGTGGGCGTGAGGACGAGCCGCGGCACGTTTGCCTGCGACCACGTCGTCATCGCCGCGGGGCCTGCGACCGGAGAGCTAGCCTCCCTCCTCGGAGTAGCGGTGCCGCTGATGAGCGCCCGGGCTGAGATGATCGTGACGGAACCGCTGCCGCTGATGTCGCTGGGTGGCGTTGACGGCAACGGTCTCTACGGCCGACAGACCCTGCGTGGCAATCTCACGTACGGTGGCGGCCCTCATGAATGGATCGACGTCGCGGACGTAGAGCACGGGCGGCCGCACTCCACGCCGCTGCAAGCGAGCATCGCGCGTCGGCTCTGCGAGCTTCTGCCGAAGGCCTCTCATGCGCGGGTGATACGCAGCTGGGCGGGGTTCATCGAGAATACGCCCGACGGACGGCCCATCATCGACCGCCCCTCTGCAATGGAGAATCTGACGATTGCGACGCTTTCGAGCGTGGGGTTCGGGCTGTCGCCAGCCGCCGGGCGCGCGATCCGCGATCTGGTGATCACCGGGGCGTGCGGTTTCGCCGATCTGTCGTCGCTACAACTGAGCCGGTTTGCGCGCCTGGAGCCGGATTGGCCGGCGCTGCGGGGCTGGCTGCCCAGCGTCGTCGGCGGCGAATGAGCGGCGCTCGTGCGTGGGTGGAATGCCGTAACGGCGCTTATAGGCGTGACAGAAATGAGAAGGCGAGCCGAAACCGCAATCGAGCGCGATGGTGCGCAGCGAGCCCAGTGTCCGGCGCAGCAGCGTTCGCGCCTTGGCGAGGCGCAGATCGAGATAGAAGCTCTTCGGCGAGGTGCCGATGTGGTCGCGAAAGAGCCGCTCGACCTGACGGACCGAGATGTTGGCGCGTTGCGCCATCTGCCTCAGCTCCATGGGCTCATCGAGCGCCCCTTCCATCAGCGAGATCACCTGGATGAGCTTCGGGTTCTCGATGTGATAGCGCGCGTGCAGATCGAGGCGCTGCTGCTCCTCCTGCGTCCGCACCTGCGGGTGAATGAACTGCTCCGCAACGGCCAGGGCGAGCTGGCTGCCGCCTACCTGACTGATGAAATGCACCATCATGTCGAGCGCGGCTGTCCCCCCGGAGCAGGTGAACACATTGCGGTCGATGACGTAGAGGTCCTCCGTGACCTCGAGGTGCGGAAAGCGCGTGCGAAAGGCCTCGAAGTATTCCCAGTGAACCGTGCAGCGCCGTCCGGCGAGCAGGCCGGCTTCGGCGAGAAGAAACGAGCCGCTGCTGATGGCGCCGACCACGGTGCCGTGACTTGCGACTCGACGCAATTGGTGATGGAGCTTGACGCTGCGCTCGACCTCGGGCGCCTCGAGACCGGCACACGCGATGATCATGTCGACCTTGCCGAGTTCCGCGAGCGAGCCCTGGGTCGCGACGGAAATTCCGTTGCTGGCCTCCACCGGGTTGCCGTCGGCCGAGACCAGTTGCCATTCGAAGAGTGCCGATCCGCTCAAACGGTTGGCGGCGCGCAGCGGCTCGACGCCAGCTGCAAACCCCATCATCGAGAAACGGGGAACGAGCAGAAACGCTATTCGAACAGGCTTACCGGAAGACCCGAGCGCCATCGCGCCTCCTTCCCGGCAGCTGCGATGCCGGACCGCGGCGCTAATGTAGCACGGGTAAGATGAGGCCCCATGCGCTATTCGATCTTCAGCCTGCTGCGCCAGGCCGTGGCGGGCCACCGCGGATGGCAGCCTGCGTGGCGCGATGCCAGCCCGAAGCCAGCCTACGAGATGATCATCGTCGGCGGCGGCGGGCACGGGCTCTCGACCGCGCACTACCTGGCAAAGGTGCACGGCATCACCGATGTGGCGGTCCTCGAGAAGGGGTGGATCGGACTCGGCAATGCGGGACGCAACACCACCATCATCCGCTCGAATTACCTGCTGGCTGGAAACAACCCGTTCTACGAGCTGTCCATGCAGCTTTGGGAAGGCCTCGAGCAGGATCTGAACTACAACACCATGGTCAGCCAGCGAGGCGTATTGAACCTGTATCACTCGGACTCCCAACGCGACTCTTATGTGCGCAGGGGTAACGCGATGCGCCTGCACGGCGTCGATGCCGAGTTGCTGGACGCCCGCCAGGTCAGACGCATGCTGCCGTTTCTCGACTTCGAGAATGCGCGCTTCCCCATCCAGGGAGGACTGCTGCAACCGCGGGGCGGCACGGCGAGACATGACGCCGTCGTCTGGGGTTATGCGCGCGCAGCGAGCGGGCGCGGCGTCGACATCGTTCAGAACTGCGAGGTCACCGGGTTCATCCGGGAAGGCGGGCGGATTGTCGGCGTGCGGACTTCGCGCGGTGACATCAGGGCGCAAAAGATCGGCATGGCGGTTGCCGGCAACACCTCGAACGTGGCACGCATGGCCGGCTTGCGCCTGCCCATCGAGAGCCACGTGTTGCAGGCGTTCGTGTCGGAAGCCATCAAACCGCTGGTTCCTTGCGTCGTGACTTACGGCGCCGGACATTTCTACGTCAGCCAGTCCGACAAGGGCGGCCTCGTCTTCGGTGGCAACATCGACGGCTACAACTCTTACGCGCAGCGCGGCAATCTGCCGACCGTCGAGGACGTGTGCGAGAGCGGCATGGCGCTGATGCCCGCCATCGGGAGGGTGCGCGTCCTGCGCTCCTGGGGAGGCATCATGGACATGTCGATGGATGGCTCGCCGATCATCGACCGCACGCCGATCGAAGGGCTCTACCTGAACGGCGGCTGGTGTTACGGCGGGTTCAAGGCCACGCCGGCCTCCGGGTATTGCTTCGCTCACCTGCTCGCGCGGGACGAGGCTCATGAAGTGGCGCGCGCCTACCGCCTGGACCGTTTCGCGACCGGCAACCTGCTCGATGAGAAGGGGCAGGGGCCGCAGCCGAATCTGCACTGAGTCGCCATGCGCATCGAATGTCCATTCTGCGGGGAGCGGGACGTCAGCGAGTTCGCTTATCTCGGTGACGCGGATTTCCGTCGGCCGCCGTCGGATACTGACAGCCCGGCCGAGCGCTTTTACGAAGCCGTGTATCTGCGCGACAACCCCGCAGGTCCCCATGACGAGCTGTGGTATCACGCGGCAGGCTGCCTCTCGTGGCTGCGGGTCAGCCGCAACACACGCACTCACGAGATCCTTGGCGTGCAGCTCGCAACGGCGACGCCACACTCATGAGCACTAACCGCCTGAGTGAAGGCGAGGGTGCCATTCAGCGCAGCCGGACCCTCTCTTTCACGTTCGACGGCAAGCGCTATGCGGGTCATCCGGGCGACACGCTGGCTTCCGCGCTGCTCGCATCGGGGGTGAGGCTGGTCGGCCGCTCGTTCAAATACCACCGGCCTCGGGGCATTCTGACGGCCGGTTCGGAGGAGCCCAACGCGCTGGTGGAGCTGCGGACCGGAGCGCGTCGCGAGCCGAATACGCGCGCCACGGTCGTGGAGCTCTTCGACAGCCTCGAGGCCCGCAGTCAGAATCGCTGGCCGTCGCTCGGTCTCGACTTTGGCGCGGTCAACTCCATGCTGTCTTGCATTTTCATCGCCGGTTTCTACTACAAGACCTTCATGTGGCCGGCGGCCTTCTGGGAGAAGGTCTACGAGCCGGCCATCCGCCGGGCGGCAGGGCTTGGCCGCGCCAGCCTCGAGGCCGACCCGGACACATACGAGAAGGCGCACGCCTTTTGCGACCTGTTGGTCATCGGTAGCGGCCCGGCCGGTCTCGCCGCCGCGCTGGCGGCCGGCAGGGCCGGCGCCCGGGTGATCCTCTGCGATGAGGACTTCATTCTCGGCGGACGCCTGAACGCTGATCGTCACGAGATCGACGGCACGGGCGGCGCCCTCTGGGCCAGGAAAGTCGCCGACGAGCTCGCATCACTCCCAGAGGTGCGGGTGATGACCCGAGCCACGGTTTTCGGAGCTTACGACGGCAACACATACGGGGCGCTCGAGCGTGTGGCGGACCATCTGCCTGTACCCGCTGCGCACCAGGTCCGGCAACGACTTTGGAAGATTGTCGCGCGCCGGACGGTGCTCGCCGCGGGTGCGCTGGAACGGCCGATTGTCTTCGGTGGCAACGATCGACCCGGTGTCATGCTCGCCTCGGGCGTCCGAACGTACGTGAATCGCTTCAGAGTGACGCCGGGGCACCGAGCTGCGGTCTTCACGACGTGCGATGACGGGTGGAAGACGGCGTTCGATCTCATTGACGCGGATGTCGAAGTACCGGTGGTCGTCGATGCGCGGCGG
This sequence comes from uncultured Pseudomonadota bacterium, assembly GCA_963812925.1. Taxonomy (GTDB): domain Bacteria; phylum Pseudomonadota; class Gammaproteobacteria; order Steroidobacterales; family Steroidobacteraceae; genus 13-2-20CM-66-19. Next base: position 9,401 of record CAWEXF010000005.1, read on the forward strand.
GAAATTCCGGCAGCGCTCGAGAATCAGGCGACGCGTCGCGGCCTGCGGGTCATGCTGGGTGCGCACGTTCTCGATGCTCATGGTGCCAAAGGAGTCAGCAGGATCGATGTGCGCGATGAGCACGGGCGTACGATACGAATCCGCACAGACCTTCTTGCGGTGGCGGGAGGCTGGGATCCCAACACGGCCTTGTCCACCCACCTTGGGGGTCGTCCGCGGTGGTCCGATGTCATCGGTGGGTACGTTCCCGCCGACCCACCGCGCGGGATGACCGCCGTTGGCGCAGCGGCCGGTGACTTCTCGTTGGCGGGTGCGCTGCGCGCTGGAGCCGCGGCCGGCAGAGAGGCCGCCAGCGCCGCGGGTTTCGACGCGCCGTCGCAGAGTCCTCCGCGTGTCGACGACGAGGCAGTGGGCGGCGCGCCCCTCTGGTTCGTGCAAGGCTTTCGCGGTAAGGCGTTCGTCGATCCCCAGCATGATGTAACCACGCAGGATATTGCCGTCGCGGCGCGCGAAGGCTTTTACTCCGCGGAGCTGCTGAAGCGCTACACGACGCTGGGCATGGGCACGGATCAGGGCAAAACGTCGGCGCTCAACGGGCACGCGCTGATTGGCGCACTCACGGGGCGGACACCCGCCGACCTCGGAACCATCGCCTCGCGGCCGCCTTATACACCGGTTGCAATCGGCGCGCTCGCCGGGATGCACCGCGGCCCCGACTTCAGGCCATGCCGGCTCACGCCGAGCCACCGTTGGGCGGAAAGCCTGGGCGCAACCTTCGTGGATCTCGGCGAGTGGCGGCGGGCGAAGGCATTTCCGTTGCGCGGCGAGGGAGACTGGAAGCGCACGCTGGAGCGGGAGGTCCACGCGGTGCGGAACGGTGTTGGCGTCTGCGACGTCTCGACGCTGGGAAAGATCGACGTACAGGGCTCGGAGGCCTGCGCTTTTCTCGACCGTATCTACGCGAACATGATCTCGACGCTGCCCGTCGGCAAGGCGCGATACGGCATCATGCTGCGCGAGGACGGCATCGTTTTCGATGACGGGACCGTGGCCCGTCTGGCGCCGAGTCACTTCGCGCTCTCGACGACGAGCGCGCATGCAGTCAAGGTGCTGCAGCACCTCGAGCACGCGCGCCAGGTGCTCTGGCCGGGGCTCGACGTGCAGCTCGCGTCGGTGACGGAGCAATGGGCGCAGTTTGCCGTCGCCGGTCCGCGCTCGCGCGCGCTCCTCGAGAGGTTGCTCGGCGGTGTCCTCGATGTCTCGAACGCGGCCTTTCCCTATCTTGCCTGCGCGCAGTTGCAGTGGCAGGGCCGGCCCGCGCGGTTGTTCCGTATTTCCTTCTCCGGGGAGCTCGCTTACGAGCTCGCGGTACCCGCGCGCTGCGGGGATGCCACCGTACGCGCACTCGTGGCGGCGGGCGAGCATCTGGGGGTCGTGCCATACGGCATGGAGGCGCTCGGGACCATGCGCATCGAGAAAGGCCACGTCGCCGGCGCCGAGCTCAATGGCACGACGACGGCGCACGACCTGGGACTCGGGCGAATGATGTCGGCACAGAAGGACTACATCGGCCGCGTGCTCGCGGCCAGGCCGGGGCTGAGCGCGCCGGATCGCCCGGCGCTGATCGGCGTGAAGTCCTCGAAGCGGGACGCGAGGCTGACCGCCGGCTCCCATTTCCTGCGGCTCGGCGCGCAGCCGAGCCTGGCGAACGATGACGGCTTCATCAGCTCGGTGACTTTCTCGCCGACCCTGGGGCACTGGATCGGCCTCGGCTTCCTGAGGAGCGGTCGCGAGCGCATTGGCGAGAGGGCTCAGGCGCACGATCCATTGACCGGCGGTAGTGTCGAGGTCGAAATCACGAATCCCGTGTTCTACGACCCGGACGGGAAGCGGCTGAAAGACTGAGCATGCGCGCGGATCCAACGGTCATTGAGACGTCACCCTTCGCGGGATTGCCCACGGCGGTTGGCAGTGGCAGCGGTGTGCTCGCTACGGAGCGCAATGGACTCGGAATCGCGAGAATCGTGGCGCGCAGGGGCCAGAGCGCCAGGCTGGCGGAGCTCTTGCGAGCGAGCTTCGGCGTCGAGCCGCCGAACGGGCCGCGGCGCGCGAGTCGCGGCGACATTGGAGTCGCGGGCATCGGTCCGGAGACCTGGCTGGCGACGCGTGACGGTGCCGGCAACGGTTTCGCGGAGTCCTTGCGGCCAATGCTCGGCGATTGCGCATCGGTTTCCGATCAGAGTGATGCCTATGCCATTCTTCGGCTTACCGGTCCCGAGGTGCGTGCTACGCTGGCCAAGCTGATCCCCATCGACATTCACCCCCGAAGCTTCCACGTGAATAATGTTGCGCAAACCATCTGCGGTTACGTGAATGTCACGTTGTGGCGTCTGGAGGACACGGCTCAGAGCGATCCCGTATTCGAGATCTGGGCTGGGCGCAGCCTTGCGGTCAGCCTGCATCAGGCGATCTGCCACGGCGCAGCGGAATTTGGCTTCTCGAGGCGGAGCCCGTGAGCGACGTGCAAGCCGGCGCCGGTCCCGCGATTGCGCCGCGCGAGCATGGGGGGCCCGTCCAGACCGCCTCGCTGGCGGAGCGCTGGTACGTCGCCATCATGATGTGCTTCGTCTACACGCTCAGCATCTCCGATCGCTACTCGATATCCACAGTGCTCGAGCCCATCCGCCGGGAGTTGCATCTTTCGGATGCGAACATCGCGTTCCTTACCGGCGTGTCGCTCGCGGTCTTCTACGTCCTGTTCGGCTTTCCGCTCTCGTGGCTGCTCGACCGCCGCAGCCGCCGCAACATCATCGGGATTTGCCTCATCGCGTGGTCCGTGTTGACGGCGGCCACCGGCATCGCGCGCAGTTACTGGCAGCTCCTCTGGGCGCGGGTCGGTGTGGGGGTCGGAGAAGCCGGCGGCACACCCGGCGCCAACTCCATCCTGTCGGATTTCTTTCCGGCATCGCGCCGCGCAATGGCGTTGTCGGTCTTCTCACTGGGCGCCCCGATCGGCGCCTGGCTCGGCTCGCAGGTGGCCGGCGGGATCGCCTACCGACTCGGCTGGCGCGCGATGTTCCTCGCCCTCGGGATACCGGGAGTTCTGGTTGGGCTGCTCGTCCTGTTGAGCATTCGCGAGCCGCGGCGGGGCTGCCTCGATGAGTGCGAGGATCGCGGCGCCTCGCCGTCCTTCTTCGAGACCATGCGCTTCCTGGTGCGCCAGCGCTCCACCGTGCACTCCATCCTCGCTCAGTCCCTGACAGCGCTCTGGGGTTGGGGTCTCATGTGGTGGACGCCGGCATTCCTGATGCGCAGCTACTCACTCAATGTCGCGCAGGCTGGCGGTATCCTCGGGCCCATACACCTGATCGGGGGGAGTGCGGCGATGGTGGGGAGCACGTGGCTGCTGTCCCGTCCCTGGCTCTCCGACGAGCGCCGCGTCATGCGACTGCTCGGCCTCAACATCGCCCTCGCCACCGCCGTCACGGCGATCATCTACTCGACCCACTCCCTGGCGCTCACCAAGGCGCTCTTCTGGCTGTACGTGCCGTCCATTTACGTCTATCTCGGCCCGGGGTTCGGGATTCTCAACAATCTGGCGCAGCCCAGGATGCGCGCCATGTACTGCGCCGTGCTGCTCTTCCTCGCCAACATCTGCAACCTCGTCATCGCGCCGCAGGTGGTCGGACTCCTGAGCGATTGGTTCGCGCCCCACCACGCGCCTGACGCGGAGTCGCTGCGGCTCGCGATGCTCTGCCTCGTGCCCACCGGCTTCTGGGCGGCGTGGCATTACTGGCTGTCGGCGCGCGACCTGTTGGAAGATGAGAGACTGGCGGCGATGGCCGCGGCCGAAGGCACGGCCGGCGTTCAGTCGGCGTGAATATCGGCCCTGGACGGCGATCCCAGGAGGCTCTTCGCCTCGCGTCGGGTCACGGCGATGATCCAGTCGAGCACCTTGCGAACCGCGGAATTGCGGCGCAGCTCCGGCAGCACGAGGATCCAGATCTCGCGCACGATGAGCGGCGCCGGACCGCTGAGCCGCTGCAGCTGCGGCCGGGCGTCGCCTTCGATGCAGGTCAGGAGCCCCGCGCCGTAGCCTCGTGAGACTGCCTCGGTGTAGGCGGGGCCGCCGTTGACGGTCATGGCGACACGCTCGGGCGGCACGTTCGCCTCGATCCAGCGGAACTCCGGCCAGCGATCGGCGACCTGTGCGAAGCCGATCCACGGCAGCTCGCGACGCCAGTCGATACCCGGGCGAAGGAGCGCCTTGGGAGCATAGGCGGCGGAGCCGAGCTCGCCGATCTTGCGCACGGCGGACTGGCCTTGCGCCGGGCGCACGTAGCGGATGGCGATGTCCGCTTCACGGTGCTCGACCACCGAGTCCCGATTCTCGCAGATCAGCTCGAGTCCGATGTCGGGATGTCGCGCCTGAAAATCGGCGAAGTGACAGGCCAGGAAGCCGGTGACGAAAGTTTGAATCACGGAGACACGCACGATGGGGCGTCCGTGCGCCGGGTCGTGCGCGAGATCGTCGTGCAGCGCAAGGCTTGCCGATTCCATCTCCTGGGCGCGGCGCACGACGACCATGCCGCGAGCTGTTGGAGTGAATCGGCCATCGATGCGGTCGAAGAGTCGTGTTTGAAGGCGCGCCTCGAGAGCGAAGATGCGACGACTGAGAGTCGTCTGATGAACACGCAGTGCACCGGCGGCCGCAGCCATTGTTTGATGTTGCGCCAGCGCGAGGACGTGCAGCAGGTCGCTCCAGTCGATCTTTCCGGAATGCACTGGCGATCACCCCCGGGACGAAAAAGTCTACTGCACGCGGACCTCACGGAGTCCACACGAGGAGCTGCAAATTTGCAAGGCGAACTTGCAAGCTTTTGAATGGTAAGCGTCCCGGGGCTGCTTCATCATCCGGCCCAGACCAGTTTCCCGGGGGACATCGGTGACGGACAGCACGTACGCGAACCTCGAGGCCGGCCCGGGCCTCTGGCTCACCGATACCGAGCCGGCGAGCGTCGACACCAGGCGTTTGCGCGCCGACAGGCTCGAGCGCGTGCGCGCCATGATGCGCGACAAGGATTACGCGGCGCTCCTGCTCTTCGACCCGTACAACCAGCGCTATGCGACCGGATCGCGCAACATGTTCGGCTACTTCCTGCGCAATTCCAGCCGCTACTTCTTCGTGCCGACGGAGGGGCCGGTCATTCTCTTCGAGTACCCGCAAAGCGCGCATGTCTCGACCGGACTCGAGACCGTACAGGACGTGCGGCACTCGAAGATCGTATGGTCGTCGGTTGGCGGTCGGGATGCCGAGACCGCGCGCCCGTTTGCGCAGGAGATCGCCGACCTGGTGCGCGAGCACGGCAGAGGCTCGAGGAAAGTCGGCCTCGATCGCTGCGGCCACCTGCTGGCGCTGGCTCTCGAAGCCGAGGGCTGCACGGTGACGGACTGCCAGCAGGAGCTGCTGCACGCTCGGCGCATCAAGACCGCGGAGGAGATCAGCTGTCTCAAGCTCAGCATGGCCGCCACGGAATTCGCCGTGGCAGCGGTGCGGGAGGCGCTCAAGCCCGGTATCTCGGAGCAGGAGCTCTTTGCCGTGATGTACGGCGAGGTGATCCGCCAGGGAGGAGAGTTCATCGAGACGCGTCTCCTCACCTCCGGGCAGAGAACCAATCCGTGGTTCAGCGAGGCGAGCGGCCGGCGTGTGCGGCCCGGAGAGCTCATGGCCCTGGATACGGACGTCATCGGCTGCTTCGGATACTACGCCGACTTCTCACGCACTTTCTTCTGCGGCCCCGGCAGGCCGCGCGGCTACCAGAAGACTCTGTACGCGCTTGCCCACGAGCAGATCCAACACAATTCCGGAATCCTGAAACCGGGAATGGCTTACCGGGAAGTGGCCGAGCGGGCCTGGCGGATCCCGCAGCCGTTCGTCGAGCGGCGCTACACCTCCGTTCTGCATGGCGTCGGCATGCACGGCGAGACGCCGTACATCGCGCACCTGCAGGACTTCGGCAAGTTCGGCGGCGTCGGGGTGCTCGAGACCGGAATGGTGGTGAGCGTCGAAAGCTACATCGGCGAGGTAGGAGGTCCGGAGGGCGTGAAGCTCGAGGAGGAATTCCTCATCACGGCGACGGGCGCCGAGCCCATTTCACGCTTTCCCTACGAGGAAAGCCTGCTCGGTCGGGAGACCTGAACCCGGCCGGAGATTCAAATTTCAATTGGGGGATGAGTCGTGAGCTCGAACTACAAAAGTTCCTCGGCCTGCGGAGGTCGGCGCATGAAATCGAATCACAAGCTCTCACGGACAATTGCTGCCATTTTGAGTGCGTCTGCAGCACACGTGATGCTCGCGGCCGATGCTGCGGCTGTCGGGCCTGTGGCGCCAGCCTCTGCGGATGCCGGGAGCAGCTCGACGCTACAGGAGGTGCTCGTAACTGCGCAGCGGCGTACGGAGAACGCCCAGAACGTTCCCATCACCATCCAGGTGCTGACGGGCCAGACGCTGCAGCAGCTAAACGTGCAGACCCTGTCGGACTACCTGAAGTACGTGCCCAACGTCACCACCGGGAGCCTGGGTGCCGGCAATGACATCGTGACCATGCGAGGGCTCTCCTCGACGAACGAAGACCCGGAAGGGCAGGGCTCGGTAGGGCCATTTCCGAACGTGGCAACCTATCTCGACGACCAATCGACGCTGCTGCCGGCCCGCAATCTCGACGTCTATGCGGTCGATCTCGAGCGCGTGGAAATCGATGAGGGCCCGCAGATGTTCTTCGGCGCGGGAGCGGAGGCGGGTGTCATCCGCTACATCACGAACAAGCCGCAGCTGGATACGTGGTCGGTCGATGTCAACGCTGGCGCCGGTATGACCGCGCATGGAGATCCGAACAACAGCGAGAACGTCGTCTTCAACGCGCCGTTGATAGAAGGCAAGCTGGCCGGGCGGCTGGTCATGTTCATCGATCGCCGTGGCGGCTACATCAACAATCTGCCGGCGACATTTTCGCGCAACTCGACCGATCTCGGCCTCGCGGACGAGAACGGCGGCATCGTCCCGCAGAGTCCCACGATCAACAATTACAACCAGACCGCCAATGCGATCAACCCGCTCACCTACCAGGGCGTTCGCGGCGAGCTCCTGTACAAATTCAACGATGACTGGAACGCCGTGCTCTCGGTCATGTCGCAGAACATGGACGCGGAGGGCGTGTTCTACGACATGCCATACAGCACCGAGGGAGAGGAGACGAACGATGCCACCGGCGCGCCCGTCGGTACGGTGGCGTTGCCGGCGCTATCGGTGAATCTGTTCAATCCCTCCTACGACAAGGACAAATTCATCGACACTGCGCTCACCGTGAACGGGCAGGTGGGCCCGCTGAGCCTGGTGTACTCCGGCTCTTACCTCGATCGGAACGTCGACCAGACTCAGGACCTCACCAGCTATGCGCGCGGCAGATTCGGCTACTACTACCAGTGCGCCGGGGTCTCCTACAGCGCGACCACGGGCAACGCCAACGCCACGTGCGCTTCGCCCAGCTCGTATTGGAACGAGACCGAGCGCAACACGAACGTGCAGCAGGAGCTGCGCTTGAGCACGCCGGATACCTGGCGGCTGCGCGGCCTCATGGGCATCTTCTACGGCGACCTCGACATCTGGGACGACACGGCGTGGGCTTACAAGACCGAGCCGAATTGCGCCCCGGGTGGTCCGACGTCCAACTGCTTCCTGACGGTTCAGTCGTGGCCGGGCGCGCCGGCGTACATTTACGGAAATCGTCCCAGCGTCGGCTTCTTCGATGACTTCAAGCGGGTCGTGAAGCAGAGGGCGGCCTACGTCTCATCGAGCTTCGATATCATTCCAAATACCCTGACCATTTCCGCTGGCATCCGCTACTTCGACATGTACGACTCGGAGACGGGTGGGGACGTGGGCAGCTTCTACTGCAAGATATTCAGCGCGAGCCAGCTGGCGGACGTTCCGATAGTGGATGGCAATTACGCGCCCTGCGGGACGGACGGGCAGCCTGACGGATCGTCTTCGCCCTATGGCACGGACTTCAACAACCAGATTCACACGCTGGTGCAGACGGGCCATCTCGGCCGCGGCAATCTGACCTGGCATATCACGCCCCAGGCGATGGTGTACTACACCTACTCGCAGGGGTATCGTCCGGGCGGATTCAACCGGGGCAGCTCCGCGGAAGAGCCGGATGCCAACGGAATACCTCAGTACCTGACGCCGTTGGCGTACAACTCGGACATCCTCACCAACCAGGAGGTCGGTTGGAAGACGGTCTGGCTCGATCAGCGGCTGATGTTCAATGGCTCGATCTACAACGACATCTGGAGCGATGCGCAGCAGGAGTTCTTCTGCCCGCAGTGCGGCTTCGGCAATCTCATCTTCGCGATCAACGGGCCGAAGTACCGGGTCCGCGGCACGGAGCTGCAGCTGGCGGCGAGGCCGATGCGCGGGCTGACGGTGGATGCGTCGGCGGCGATCAACAGCGGTCACCAGTTGAACTCGCCGTTCCTGCTGGACAACAATCCGGCCAGCCCCAACTACGGCAAGCCGCTCACCACGCGCTACGTCGGCGGGGTTGCGACCCCGATTGCGAATCCCTACGGTCCCGAGGGTCAGGATACGGCGCTGTCGCCACCGCTCAAGTGGAACCTGCGGGGCAGATACGACTGGCCGGTGGGCGCGTATATCTGGTTTGTCCAGGGAGGCCTGCAGCACCAGGCGCAGTCGATCTCTTCGACGACCTATTTCACTCAGTTCAGGATGCCCAGCTGGACGACCGTCGATGCGGCCGCGGGCGTAGCGGAAGGCAACTGGACCGTCTCGCTCAACGGCTCGAACCTCACGAACGTGGACAAGAGCCTGTTCACCACGGACACTGAGATCATTCTCACCGAGACCCCGATGAGGCCGCGGGTGATCTCGCTCAATTTTGGTTACAGCTGGGCCCAGCACGAGTGAGGGCGCGGATGCGCACAGCAGCGATCGCGAGGGGAGTGTGCCGCGGTGTGATGGCCCTATGGCTCGCCGCCGCGCCCTTGGCGGCGCACGCCGCAATCAGTGACGCGTATCTCCAGCACTTCGATGCCGGGAAGCATCTGATTGCATTGAGCGATGGCGAGACGCTTGCGTACCTCGACATTGGGCCGCGCAATGCCGTGCCGGTCGTGCTGCTCCACGGTTACACCGACAGTGCGCGCGACTGGGCGCCGATCGCGCCCTTCCTTTCGGGACGATTTCGCCTCATCATCCCGGACCTGCGAGGCCAGGGCGCATCGAGCAAGCCGGACTGCTGCTATACACGCTTCGACTTCGCCAACGACGTCAAGCTGTTGCTCGAGCGGCTGCACGTGCCGGGCGCCGTGGTCGTCGGGCATTCGCTCGGCAGCATCGTCGCGCAGACTTTTGCCGAGGAATGGCCCCGGAGCACGCGCCGACTCATTCTCATCTCATCGACTGGAACCTACTTCGGTCCGGCGTCGCGGCAAGACTGCCCGGCGGTCGAATCCGTGCTCCCGGCATCGCTCGCGGGCGCGGAGCAACTCAAAGACCCGATCGATCCGGACTCGGCCTTCATGAAGAGCTGGTGGCAGGAATCGATGCGCATCAACCCGCCTTTCTTCTCCGGCCGTGAGCGGCGGGATGCGGCGGCGATTCCGGCGCGGGTGTGGCGGGCCATTGCCGAGCAGACCCTGCTCGGGGTGGATCTACGCTTCATGCTGCCCCGCATCCAGGCTCCGACGCTTCTCATCTGGGGTGGTGAGGACACTCTGGAGGGACCCGCAGGGCGCGCGGCGTTGCAGTCGGGGATCAAGGGAGCGCAGGTTCGAAACTTTCCATCCCTGGGTCATGATCTCATCTGGCAGGACCCACGCGGGGTCGCCCGCGCGATGACGCAATTTATCGCAGGGCCGTCGTGAGCGTGCCGCCGGCGGAGCTCGAGCGGATCGAATACGACGATGCGCCCGTGCGGCTGTTCCATTTCCGGGTGGCGATCGGCGCCTCGGGAGGCGAATTCAGCGACGGCTTCGGGCTCGGCATCATCGGCATCGCGCTGAGTCTCGCAACACCGGCCCTGCATCTGACAGCGCTCTGGACCGGCCTTATCGCAGGAGCGTCGCTGGTCGGTATCTTCGTCGGCGCGCTCCTGGCCGGACCGGCCGCGGACCGCTTGGGAAGACGGCCGGTCTTCGCCTGCAACATGGCGGTGCTCGCGGCGCTGTCGCTGCTGCAGGTGCTGGCGCGGTCGAGCGGCCAGCTTCTGGCGCTTCGTCTTGCCATCGGGGTGATCCTTGGAACCGACTACGCGGTGAACAAGCCGATGCTGATCGAGTTCACGCCGCGTCGCATTCGCGGCAAGCTCCTCGGCATGCTGTCGGTGGCGTGGGCGGTGGGATACGCCTGCGCGTATTTCGTCGGCTTTGGGTTGCAGTCCAGGGGAGCGGACGCCTGGCGCTGGATGTTGTTCTCGAGCGCGGCGCCTTGTCTTCTGGTGCTCCCCCTGAGAGTCACGGTGCCGGAGACTCCGCTGTGGCTGATGCGTCATGGCCAAACCGAGAAAGCCGCGCGGATCGTGCGGGAACGGCTCGGAGCGAACGTGGCGCTCCCGGTGTGCCGCTCCGATGCACTCGTCGGCCAACATCGATGGCGTGAGCTTTTCTCACCCACGTGGCGGCAGCGTACACTCCTTGGCTGCGCCTTCTTCAGCTGTCTCGTCATCCCGTATTTCGCCGTCGGCACCTTTGTCTCCCAGGTGTTATCGGCGATGAACCTGCAAAGTCCTTATGGCGGCGGTGTGGTCTACAATCTCACGCTCCTGGCCGGGGGCATCGCCGGCATGCTCGTCGCCGATCACCTCTCGCGACGACGCTTCCTCATTGGAAGCTTCGCGGTTGCCGCGGCGACGATGCTCCTCCTGACTCTGTGGCGGACGGCTCCCGCGATCGCGGTCATGATCCTGTTCGCGCTCTTCGCCGGAGTCCTGTCGGCGGCTTCCAACCTGGTATACGTCTATCTGCCGGAGCTCTTCCCGACTGAGCTGCGAGCCTCGGGAATAGGTCTCTCGAGCGCGGTGAGCCGCATCGGATCGGCCGTCAGCACGTTTCTGCTGCCCGTAGTCGTCGCAACCTACGGTATTCGTACCGCCCTCGCTGCATGTGTTGCGGTCCTGGCAATCGGTACGGCGATCTGTCAGCGGTGGGCACCGGAGACCGGCCAGCTTCGGCTCGCGGAGCTCGATCAGGCGTCAGCTCCCGTCAGCGGGTAAGGCAACCGCGATGCCGGTGCGACCTCAACCTGAGCTTCCCGCGCCCAACGAATACTTCCGGCCGCCTTCGGGCGCTCGCGCCGCGCCGGAGTTCTCGGGGCAGTTGCACATCGCGCAGTCAGCGATCGAGACCCGCCCGCGGCTCAACAACCCGAGGATCGAGGGTCGCGACGCGGGGCTCCTGCCGCGTATCACACTCGGCTTCGTCACGGCCGGAGATGTCCTGGTTCCGCTGCAGCGCGGGCAGATCGTGTCAGAGCACCGGCGCGGCGAGACTGCGAGCTACTGGTCCGTGATCGCGCAATTCGGCCGGATCTGGCGCGATCCCGGCGAGGACGGACCCTGGTCGCGCGCGGCGTTTCCGCTGATGCTGGTGGGTGACACGGAGAATCATTCCCATCAGGGAGTGGCCACGTTCAGGTACCGAGGGCGCGAGGTCAGCGAGCTCGAGTTTCAGTTCGTGCAACAGACCGCGCCCTATCTGCTGCACCAGCATTTCATCGGCTGGGGCCGCGCGCGCATGAAGTTTGCACCGCTTGCCGCTCGTGAGGCCGCACTACAGCGCGAGTCGGCTCGGGCGGAGCTTGCACGGCGCCTGCCGCACCGGCCGTGGGCCAATCTCATGCGAGAGACAGCAACCAAGTCGCTCGCAGGTTTCGGCGGGCCGGTGCGGGAGCAGTGGCGTGTTCTCGCAGCCCTCGTCCGCGACGGCGTGATTCATTATCAGGATTCCTCGACGCCGTGCGGCGACTATGGGTATCCGCTCGAGATGCGGCTCGGAGTCCGCTCCGTCATGAAGAGCATTGGGGCGCCGCTCGCGCTGCTGCGACTCGCGCAAGTATGCGGCCCGTACGTTCTCACACTGAAGATCGGTGACTTCGTCGAGGGACTCGACCCGAAGTATCGCGCGGTTCGCTTCGTGGACGCGGCCAACATGGCCACGGGCTTCGGCGGCACGGGAACGTGGCAGACGAACCCGAACGATCCGCTTGACGGTTACCTCGATGGCGATTACGACGCCTGGTACACGGCGCCTTCCCACCGCGAGAAATTGAAGCAGATCAGCCGATCGCTGCGGCCATATCCCTGGGCGCCAGGCACGGTGATGCGCTATCGCGACCAGGACTTCTATCTCCTGGGTGTCGCGCTCGACCGCTTCGTCAAAGCCATGCGAGGACCGGGCGCCGATGTCTGGGACATGCTGCACAGCGAAGTGTTCGAGCCGATCGGCATCGCGCACGCTCCTCTGGTGCGAACACGAGAAGCCAGGGGTCGTCGCGGAATCCCCTGGTTCAACGCGGGTTATTACCCGACGCTGGATGACCTCGCGAAGATCGCGCTGCTCTATCAGAGCCGAGGCGCCTACGGCAGCGAGCAGATATTGCATCGCGGTCTCACGGAGGATCTGCTCGCCGCGCGGGAGGCGCTTCCAAAGCGGGGCGATCTGTCCCTCGGTGGCAAGGAAAATGCAGGCGAGGGCGAGCTCTACAAGATGGGATTCCACTTCAGGCCTTACATCGGTGCCCGCGGCAAGCGGTACTATCTACCCACCATGTGGGGTGCGGGCGAAAGCGAAGTGATCCTCTATCCGAACGGTCTCGTTTCGATTGTGATAGCGAAGGCCCTGGAGGTCCCTCCGGGAGAGACCGCAAGGTCCGATGCGGGTCCGGAGACCGCGCGGGCGGTGGAGAGCCTGCAGCCTTTCGATTGAGACGGCACCCTGATGGACTCGATTCCGGTAGTCGACGTCGGGCCGCTTTTCGACACGGAGCGGACCGACCGGCAAATTCCTGACCGCGCGCTTGTAGCCGCGGCTCGGGAGATTGGATTCGTGTGCGTGCGCGGACTACCGAGCGAGGCGGCGCCCGGACCGACCGAAAGAGCGCGTCTACTCGCCGTATTCGGGCTGGATGAGGGCGCGAGGCGACGCCTCTATCGGCGCAAGTTTGCGTCGGAAAACTCCAACGTTTATCGCGGCTGGTTTCCCATGCAGCCGGGGAACCTGACTTCCAAAGAAGGCATGGACATCGGCGGCGACCTGGTCCACGGGTCGGCCATCACCGTGGCGGGCGATCCGCTGCGCGAGCCGAGTCCGCTGCCGGATGAGAATGAGCTGCCAGGCTGGCGCGAGGCGGTCGCCGCCTATTACCGCGCGATGGAGCGGGCGGCACAGGTATTGATGTGCTCCCTCGCACGCGGCCTCGGCCTGCGCCCGGACTACTTCGATGACTCGTTTGGTCGCGGACTATCGACCCTGCGGCTGATCCGCTATCCACCGCGGGATGCCGCTGAGCTCGCAGCGGTGCAGGATCCCGCGCTTTGGGTGGAATTCGATGGGACGCGGCGATATCTCGTCGGCGCTCCCCACACGGACTCGGGTTTCGTCACACTGCTGGCGCAAGATGGTGTTGCAGGACTCCAGGCGCGGTCGCGGGGCGGCCAATGGGTCGATGTGCCGCCGCTCGAGGGCACGCTGGTAGTCAACTTCGGTCAGGTGCTGGAGCAGTGGTCGGCGGGCCGAATTCGCGCCACCGAGCACCGGGTGCTGGGCTCGGGCCGCGAGCGTTGCTCCATTCCGTTCTTCTACGAAGCGCGCGCCGATGCGACCATAGCGCCATTGCCGCTCGATCGGCCCGACCTGTTCACGCCTTTCGAGTATGGTGACTTTCTCTGGAAGCGCATGACTTCATTCGTGGAGTTTCAAGGCATGGAGCGCGAAAGAGGTGGCCATGTCTGAATCACCGGTTGCACGTGGCGGTTGTCTGTGTGGAGGAGTGCGGTTCGAGATCCACGGGCCGCTGCGGCCCATCATCTACTGCCACTGCACCATGTGCCGCCGCTCGGGTGGGCATTTCGACGCCGCCACTGCCTGCGCGCCCGAGCACCTGCGCCTGCTGTCCGCGCAGTCGCTGCGCTGGTATCAGTCTTCCGCCATCGCTCGGCGGGGCTTTTGCGGCACCTGCGGGTCGCAAATGTTCTGGGAGCCCGCCCATGGCGGCCACACGAGCATATGGGCCGGCACGCTGGATACGCCGACGGGCCTGAAGCCCTCGATGCACATCTTTGTCGCTGAGAAAGGGGACTATTACGAGATTGCGGACGGGCTGCCGCAGTGGCCGGGGGAATCGCCGTCGGACGATTGAGCGGATTGTTGACAATTAACAATCGGCCTGCTTGAATCTCCCGAAACAAGCCATCCCAGCAGCCATGCGCACAGTCAGCTTCCGGCAGATGAAGGATGGTACGAAGGCGGAGTACCTGTTCCTGAGCCGCCTGGAGCGCGACTACATCGGGCGATTGCCGGATCGCATCCTGCATGCGCTGCGCGCCATGGACGACGGATTGAGCGGCTACCGCGTGACGCGCCTCGCGCATTCCTTGCAGACGGCCACCCGGGCGGAGGCCGACGGCGCTGACGAGGAGATGATCGTCGCCGCGCTGGTCCATGATTTGGGCGACAGCCTGGCGCCGGAAAATCACTCGAACTACGCCGCCGAGATCATTCGACCCTACGTCAGGGCCGAAGTCACCTGGGTGGTCGAGCATCACGGCGTGTTCCAGAAGGTGTACTACGCCCATTTCCTGGGTGAAGATCCGGAGCTGCGCGCGGCATACCGGGATCATCCCTACTACGAGAGCTGCGTCCGCTTCTGCGAAAGATGGGATCAGGCCGCCTTCGACCCGGACTACCCGACCCAGCCACTCGAGCACTACGAGCCGCTCGTGCGCCGGATCTTCTCTCGCCGGGCATTCGACCCTGCCGTCGTGGGCCGCATCATCTGAGGCGAGCGCAATGATCATCGGCTTCATCGGCCTGGGGAACCTGGGCGCCAAACTGGCGGCGACCCTCGTCCGCAACGGACGTGAGCTGATCGTCCACGATCTCGACCAGGCCGCCGCCGGGCCGCTGCTCGATGGCGGCGCGCAATGGGCAGCGACGCCAAAGGAGCTTGCACGCCGGTCGGATCTGGTCATCACGTGCCTGCCTTCACCGGCCATCAGCGCGCAGGTCCTCGAGCAGCCGGACGGAGTACTCGCAGGCCTGTCGGCCAACAAGCTCTGGCTGGAGATGAGCACGACGGAGGAGGGCGAAGTCAGGCGCCTGGGTGAGCGGGTCGAGCGCACGGGCGCCAAAGCGCTCGATGCGCCGGTGTCGGGCGGCTGTCATCGGGCCGCATCGGGAAACATCTCGATCTTTGTCGGCGGCGAGCGCGATGCGTTCGAGCGGGCGCTGCCGGTGCTGCGAATCATGGGTCGCCGGATCATTCATATCGGGCCCCTGGGCAGCGCGTCGGTCTTGAAGGTCATAACCAACTATCTGGCGTTCGTCCATCTGGCCGCGCTGAGCGAAGCGTGGATCGTCGCGAGCAAGGCGGGATTGGATCCCAAGACGACTTATGAAGCCATCAAAGCCTCATCCGGCAATTCGTTCGTACACGAGACCGAGAGCCAGGTCATCCTGAACGGCAGCTACGACATCAACTTCACGGTCGAGCTGGCGTTGAAAGACATCGGATTGTTTCTCGACGTGGCCCGCAGACACGGCGTGCCGACCGAAGTTGCCGACACCGTAACGGATATGTTCCGCGACACGCAGTCGCGATATGGCCCGCGCGCTCTGTCGCCGCGCATCATTCAGCGACTGGAGGACCATTGCCGCATCCAGGTGCGCGCGCCGGGATTTCCACCGCAGCTCGTGGACCTGGAGCCCGAAGAGACCGGCCGGGAGGTCATTCCCTCCGAGACGCGCTACGTGTTCGAATGAGCGCCACCGAGGACAGAGTGGCCGACACGATCAACAGGCAGAGCCTCGAGGCTCAGGCGGCCGAGCTGCTGCGGCGCCAGATCCTGCGTGGCGAATTGCGAGCCGGCGAGCGCCTGCTCGAGACCCCGATCGCGGCGCGCTGCGGCTTGTCACGCGGCACCATCCGTGCGGCACTGCGCCGTTTGATCGAGGAGGGGCTGGTCTGCCACGTCCCCTATACGGGCTACCAGGTCATCGAGTTCAGCGATCGGGATCTATGGGAGCTCTACACGCTCCGCGGCGCGCTCGAGAGTCTCGGCACGCGCCTGGCGGCGCTCAGGATCGACGGGCAAGGTATCGAGCAGCTGCGCGCGGCGTTCGCGCAATTGATGGCCGCGGCGGAGTCGGAGGATCATGAGCGGGCGGATCGGCTGGACCGCGAGCTGCACAAGCTGATCGTGACGCTTTCCGGCCACGAGCGGCTGTTGCAACACTACATTCGCGTGGAGAATCAGTTCCGCGTCTACATTGCGCTCTCGAACCGCGAGGTCGATGCGCGGGAGATCTGCGAGTCCCATCGCGAGCTCGTGGCGAGCATCTGCGCCGGCGACGCCGGGCGTGCGGAGCAACTCGCGCGCGCGAACATCGTGCCGCCGGAACAGATTCAGGGACGAGGCGTGTGATGGCTGGTGTGCGCCTCAAGCTCGAAGAGGACCCGCCGAGGATAATCGTGGAGAGCGGCAGCGGCGCCATGGAGCTGCCC
This sequence comes from uncultured Pseudomonadota bacterium, assembly GCA_963812925.1. Lineage (GTDB taxonomy): Bacteria > Pseudomonadota > Gammaproteobacteria > Steroidobacterales > Steroidobacteraceae > 13-2-20CM-66-19. Next base: position 26,202 of record CAWEXF010000005.1, read on the forward strand.
GCGCTCTGGCTGCGGGAGCGCTGTCAGGACCCGGCGCATCTCGACCCTCACACCCAGCAGCGCCTCTTCGACCCACACCGATTGCCGGACGATCTCACCCTGGTCCACGTCGAGCAGAGCGGTGACAACCGGGCATGGCTTGCCTTCAGCGACGGCTACTCCGGTGAGTATGAGTTGAGCAGCCTCGCTGCTGACCTCGAGCTGGAGGATGGTCTGCCGCAGGAGATCCCGTGGCGCGCCGATCTGCCTCTGGACGCCGTGAGCGTGGATGGGAGCACGCTCGACAGCGAGGAAGTGCGGCTCAGGTCGGTCCGGACGTTCCTGACCCATGGGCTCGTCATCATCCGTAACCTCTCCAGCGAGCCCGAGTGCATTCTCGAGGTGGCGCGTCGCTTCGGCCACGTGCGGGAAACCAACTTCGGGCGCCTGTTCGAGGTCTATTCGCGACCCGGCTCGAATGATCTCGCCTATCGCCCCGTTCCCCTGGGAGCGCACACCGATAACCCGTACCGCGAGCCCGTGCCCGGCATTCAGCTGCTGCACTGCCTCGTAAATGAGACCGCGGGCGGATGGTCCACACTGGTGGACAGCCTGTCTGTCGCGCAGGCACTGCAGGCGGAGGATCCCGAGGGCTTACAGCTGCTGGCGTCGACGCCGGTGCGGTTCCGGTTCATCGATGCGAACGAGGAGCTCATCGAGCACCGGCCGATCGTGCAGCGGGACGCCAGTGGCCGGATGACCGGTGTGCACTACAGTCCGAGACTGGACTATCTGCCGCTGCTGGACGCCGCCACGACGCGGCGCTTTCAGCGGGCGCGCCGCCGCTTGAGCGAGCTTTTCGCCGATCCGCGGTTCGAGTTGCGCTTCCCGCTCCGGGCCGGCGAGCTCATGATGTTCAACAACAGCCGCGTGCTGCACGGGCGGACTGCGTACGATCCCGACGAAGGTCACCGGCATCTGCAGGGATGTTACATCGACCTCGACGGTCCCAGAAGCCTGTATCGCACGCTCAGCAGGAGGCTCGGGGCTGCACCTGACAGCAGATGACGGCGCTGGTCGCAAGCGTAGCGGGGAGGGCACGCTCCCTCAGGATCCGACAGGCGATCGTCATCTCGCTTCTATTTGGCGGCTACGCATCGCTTTACTTCTGCCGCGCCGATCTCTCCGTTGCGACGCCGCTGCTCGCGAAGGAGCTCGTCAGGCGCGGCCTCTCGTATGACGATGCACTGGTGCGGATCGGTGGGATCACCTCCCTCGGCATCCTGGCTTACGCGCTCGGCAAGCCGTTCATCGGCGGGCTCGGTGACTATTGGGGCGGGCGCGTCAACTTCCTGCTCGGATTGGCTGGCGCAACTCTGTGCACGCTGCTGTTCGCTTTCTCCGGCGCGCTGCCGCTCTTCACGCTCGCCTGGTTTCTGAATCGCCTGCTGCAGTCGGGTGCGTGGGCAGGCCTCCTCAAGGTATCTTCCCGCTGGTTCGACTACTCCTCGCACGGCGCGATCATCGGCGTCCTCAGCCTGAGTTATCTCATAGGCGATGCGGTGGCGCGCGAATGGATGGGGCACCTGATCGCGCACGGGCACGGTTGGCGGAGCCTGTTCGCGCTTGCGGCGGCGGTCTCCGGCACGATGCTCATCGCCAATTTCATCTTCCTGCGCGAGTCGCGGCTCGTGGCCGGCCATGGCGACACGGTCGCGAATCCGCTCAATGTGTTCGGGAGCTCGAAAGCGCCACCGCTGACCGTCAGGGAGCGGCTCGGGCCGCTGCTGAAGAGCCCGGCATTCCTGATGGTCTGCGTGTTGTCGCTCGTCTGCACGATCGTCCGCGAGACCTTCAACGATTGGACCCCGGTGTACATGAGGGATTTCGTCCACCTGAGCATGAGCGACGCCGCCGGGCTGAGCGCGATTTTCCCGGGCGTCGGCGCGATCTCAGTGCTCGTGACCGGCTGGCTTGGCGATCGCCTCGGGCCCAATGGGCGACCCCAGATCCTGTTCGTGGGCTGGCGGCGACTGCGGTCGCTCTCGTTCTTTTGACGATGATCCACCGCGGTGGCACGAACGCCGCGTTGCCGATCGCCCTGATCGGCGTCGTCGCCTTCTGTCTGCTCGGGCCGTACGCCTACCTCGGAGGCGCGATGGCACTGGATTTCGGCGGCAAAGCGGCGGGCGCCCTGGCCTCGGGTATCATCGATGGCGTCGGCTATCTCGGCGCGGTGCTTGCCGGAGTCGGTGGCGCGAAGCTCGCCGTGACGTTTGGCTGGAGAGGTGTGTTTGCGACGCTCGCCGTGATCGGAGCGGTCGGAGCGATCGGTGCCGGATTTCTCTACACGATGGAGCGACGTGCGATCGCGGCACGTACTGCCGCGGCCGCCGTGAGCTCATGACAGAAACGGGGGGCTCGGACTGTGAAAGCAATGCGCGCAATCACGGACATGCGTTGGACGCCTTCGGCGCTGACGCTGGAGTGGGCTGACGGCGACCGGGTCGAGCTGGCGAGCGTATGGCTGCGCGATAATCTCCGGCAAGATCGCGACCCGGGAAATGGTCAACGCCTGATCGACGTCGCGGATCTCCCCGCTGGCGCCACGGATCCGACACGCTGCCCTGCAGGGCGAGGCGGTCCGTGTCGAGTGGGAGGAAGAGGCGGATGGCGCGTCGTTCGATCTCGGTTGGCTCGAGACGCAGGCGGCGGCGATCGGCGGTGCGCGCACGCTGCATCGGCCGCGGCTTTGGCTGGACGGTGGACGGCTCGATGCGACTCGCGACTTCGCGTGGGCGCCTCTGGCGGCCGCACGCGACGACATTGGCTTGCAGGCGATCTGGCTCGGGCGGCTGGTCACGGATGGACTTGCATTCCTGGCGGACGTCCCGACCGAGCCAGGGGCCATACTCGAGACCATGCGGCTCGTAGGGCAGGTGGCAGAGACCAACTATGGGCTCCTGTTCGACGTGCGCGCGGTTCCCGAGCCCGAGAACCTTGCCTACTCCGATCGCGGGCTCGGGCTACATACCGACAACCCGTATCGGGAGCCGGTGCCGGGCTTCCAGGCGCTGCACGTGCTGGTCGCGGCGCCGGACGGCGGCGAGAGTTTGCTCGCGGACGGCTTCGCGCTCGCGGAACACCTCAGACAGGAGGACCCTGCCGCGTTCGAGGTTCTCGCGCGGACGCCGGTTCCGTTTGCCTATCGCTCCAGGAACGCGGCGCTCAGCGCCGAGCGGCCGCTGATCCAGCTGTCCTGCAGCGGCGAAGTCATCGCCGTCCATTACAACAACCGCTCGATCCAGCCGCTGCCGTTCGCGGCCGAGACGGCGGAGCGGTACTACCGGGCCTATCGGCGGTTCGCAACGCTGCTCCGGGAGCCGCGCTTCATGCTGCGATTCATGATGCGTGCGGGCGATCTCGTCGTGTTCGACAACCAGCGGATCCTGCATGGCCGCACGGGCTTCGCATCGGCCCGGTATCCGCGTCACCTGCAGGGGTGCTACCTCACGCGCGACAGCGTCTTCAGTCGCGCGGCGCTGCTCGCTGACGCGACCGGCAGATGAGCGTCATCGACGAGATATTCTCTCTCTACGCCGCTCGCGGCTCGGCAGCCTATTTCGGTGAGGCCGTGTCGATGACCGAGCACGGGTTGCAGGCTGCTCATTTTGCGCAGCTCGCGGGCGCACACGAAACGGTCGTCGCCGCCGCACTGCTGCACGACATCGGTCACCTGATCGCTACGGTGCCCGACGACATCGCCGAGTGGACTGTTGACGCGCGCCACGAAGCCACCGGTGCACGATGGCTGGGCGAATGGTTTGGGCCGGACGTCGCGGATCCAGTACGCTTGCACGTCAGAGCAAAGCGATATCTCTGCACGACCGACCCGACATACTTCTCACAGCTCAGTCCCGCTTCGGTCGTAACCTTGAAGTTGCAGGGAGGGCGGCTCTCGGCCGATGAAGTCGCGAGCTTCGAGGCGGAACCGGGTTACCGCGACGCGATCGTCGTTCGCCGCTGCGACGATCGCGGCAAGGTGGCCGGGCTCGCGACCCGGCGGCTGGAAGGGTATCGCGAGCTCCTCCGGTCGCTCGCGGCGCGCCGCCGCTGACCCACCCTTGACCGGAGCTGTCCTTGAACGGCAGCAATCTCACCAACGCCAAACCCAATCTGGGTGACATCGGTTACGTGGGGTATGCTCAATACACGGCCACGGAAACAGTCATCCCGCAGGTCGCGACCATGCGGCCGGCGACTTTGATCGTAGAGTATACGCGGTCATTCTAGCCGGCTGAGATCGACACGAGAGGAGGGCGGCAGCTTGCTCGAGAAGCGCTCGATCGACTACGTGCCGCTCGCGGAGCGGCACGGGAAGGTATGGCACCTCTGGCCGGTGTGGTTCTCGGGCGATGCTCATCTCGCGACGCTGACCGTCGGAGTACTGGGCATCGCCCTCGGCGGCAACCTGCTGTGGACGGCGGTCGCGGTCGTGCTGGGGTGCGCCATCGGTACCTTCTTCATGGCGTTCCACTCGGCGCAAGGGCCACAGCTCGGGCTGCCGCAGATGATCCAATCCCGGCCGCAGTTCGGCTATGTCGGGGCGCTGCTCGTCTGGGTGGTCGCCCTGGTCACTTACGTCGGCTACAACTCCTTCAACCAGGTACTCGCGGCGCAGGCGCTCCACCAGCTCGCCGCGGGCATACCGGCGGATTCGCCAGCGGTGGTGATCGGCTTCGCGGCTGTCGGCGCGAGCCTCGCGGTCATCGGCTACGACTCCATCCACCTGGCGCAGCGGGGGATCGCGTTCGTCATGATTGCGCTCCTCACCGTTTTCTCGGCCGGCGCGGTGCGGCTCGGTATTCCGGCCGCGCAATGGGCGCCGGGCGGCTTTCGGGCGGGGCCGTTTCTCACCGAGCTGCTGGCCGCGGCCTCGTATCAGTTGAGCTGGTCCATCTACGTCTCGGATTATTCCCGTTACCTGCCGCGCGCGGTGAGCGTCCGCGCCTCTTTCTGGTGGACCTATCTTGGTGCTTTCATCGGCGGGGCGTGGATGATGCTGGTTGGGAGCATCGCGGCGGCGACGGCGCCGCAACTCGATGTGGCCGCGGCTCTCGAGCACGCCGCGAACGGCATCCTCCCGGGCTTTGGACCCGTGCTGTTGCTCGGCGCGCTGCTCGGACTCGTTACCGTGGCGGCACTCAACTTCTACGGCGCATCGCTCACGCTCCTCAGCGTGTGCGACACCTGCAAGAAACTCAAGATCGGCTTGGGCAAACGCATCGCAACCCTGAGTCTCGCCGCGGTCGTCTCCACTCTCATCGCGCTCGATTCCTCGAGCAACTTCCTCACCCGCTTCGCGGCGCTGCTGTCGTTGCTGCTGTATCTCTTCACGCCCTGGACGGCGGTGAATCTCGTGGACTTCTATCTGGTGCGCCGCGGCCATTATTCCGTGCGCGAGATCTTCAATCCGCGCGGCATGTACGGCCGTTGGCAGTGGCGTGGCCTGCTCGCGTACGGTGCCGGCTTCGCCGCCATGGTCCCGTTCTTCAGCACTGATTTCTACACCGGCCCGGTTGCCCGCGCGCTCGGCGGCATCGACGTATCGATGTTTGTCGGGCTGCCCGTGGCCGCAGGAGTGTATCTACTGGCCTGTCGTTCGCTGGATCGCGAAGGCGATCGCGCCGCGGCGGCCGCGGCCGACTACGGGCTGGAGCCACAGATCGCCGCCGCCGCCGCCCCGCCCCATCCGGTGATCGTGGCGAGCGTTGACTCGATGGGCGCCGGCTGATCTTGTTATATTATTATGACCATGATATAAAAGCAGAATGCGACAGGTCAAAGTACTGGGTCTTCTGGGTACCGGCGTCATCGGCGGCGGCTGGGCTGCGCGCGCCCTGCACCTCGGCATCGACGTGGTGGCGATGGACTCGAAGCCGGAGATGGAGGCATGGATTCGCGGCGCAGTCGACAACGCACGCGCCGCGCTGTCACGACTGACGCTCGCACCGCTGCCGCCCGAAGGCAGGCTGACGTTCACCACCGACCTCGAGGCAATGGCCCGCCAGGTCGATTTCATCCAGGAGAACATACCCGAGCAGCTCGAGTTGAAGCAGCGCATATTGGCGCAGGCGAGCCGTGTGGCGCCCGCCGATGTCGTGATCGCTTCCAGCACCTCGGGGCTGCTGCCGAGTGACCTGCAGCGGGACATGCAGGCACCGGAGCGCTTTCTCGTCGGTCACCCCTTCAATCCGGTGTATCTGCTGCCGCTGGTGGAGCTGGTCGGTGGCCGGGCAACCGCCGTTGCGGCGATGGATGCCGCGGCACGTTTCTATGCCGAGATCGGTATGCATCCGTTGCGCGTCCGGCGCGAGATACCCGGGCATCTGACAGATCGTCTCCAGGAAGCGCTGTGGCGGGAGATCCTGCACCTCGTCAATGACGGTGTGGCCACCACCGGCGAGCTCGACGACGCCATCGTTTACGGTCCGGGACTTCGCTGGGCGGGAATGGGGACCAACCTCATCTATCACCTTGCGGGCGGCGAGACCGGCATGCGCCACATGCTGCGCCAGTTCGGTCCCTGCCTGAAGTGGCCCTGGACGAAGCTCGAGGCACCGGAGCTCACGGAAACGCTGATCGATCGGATGGTCGAGGGCACGCAGGCACAGGCCGACGGCCGCTCGATCCGTGAGCTCGAGCGCTTACGCGACGAATATCTCCTCGCCACCCAACAGGTGCTCAAGCAGTTCGATCTCGGCGCCGGCGCAACGCTGCGCGCGCTCGAGGAGAGATTGTACGAGCGCAGCGGTCGCAGTGCGGCCGCCGGCCTCGATGCGGCCCTGGAGGCCGGCAGCCGGGGCCCGATGCGTATGTTGGACACGTACGTGCGTCCCGAATGGATCGACTACAATGGCCACATGACCGACTCGCGCTATCTGCAGGTGTTCGGGGATGCGATGGATGCGCTTTTTCGCTGGGCGGGCGTGGACGATGCCTACAGGCAGGCAGGGAGGGCCATGTACACGGTGGAATCACACGTCAAGCACGTTGCAGAGGCGAAGGTGCTGGAGCCGATCTACGTCACCACTCAGGTCCTCGAGCTCGACGCGAAGCGGGTCCGCCTGCACCACTCCCTGCACCGACGCCGCGACGAGGCCGTGATCGCCACCGCCACGCAGCTCTATGTTCACGTTGATACCCAGCGCGAAGCACGCTGCGCCTTTCGAGAAGTCGGTGCACGCGAGGCTCGACCGGCTGCGTGCCGCTCATGCGGCATCGCCGGGCTGAGATTCCCCATGCCCAAGATCGTCGACCATGAGAAGCGCCGCGACGAGATCGCGATGGTCGCGTGCCGGGTAGTCGCCGAGGGCGGCTTCGACCAGGCGACCATCGTGCGGATCGCACGGCAGGCCGGATACACCACCGGGATGGTGGCACATTACTTCGACACCAAGCAGGACATCATCATCGCCGCATTGCGGCTCATGCTGCGGCGCATCGACGAGCGGCTGCAGCGCAACAGCGAGGGTGAGCGGCCGGACCTGCTGACCCTGCTCATGGAGATGTTGCCGGTCGATGAGGAGCGCTTCATCGAGTGCGCCTTCTGGACCGCGTTCTGGGGCCAGGTCACGGCCGACAAGCGCCTGAAGCGCATCAATTCCTGGCTGCACCGCGAATATCAGCGGCTGTTCGAGCGCTGTCTGTCCCGCGCGTGGCCGGAATGGTCGCGCTGGCCGGCGGAGGCTCGCGACAGCGTGCTGCGCTCGGTGATCACCTTCATCAACGGTCTGACCGCGAGCGCCGTCGCGAGCCGTGGCGATTGGCCGGCCGAGAAGCAGGTGGAGCAGGTGCGCCTGCAGATCGCCATGCTGCGCGCTTGGGCCGCGAAGATTGCCCTGCCGGCTGCCGCCAAGCTGCGCAAGGAGCGCTCCGGCACCTCGGCGGCGTAGGGTCGCTCGCATGCAATTTGCACTCAGCGAAGAGCAGCAGCTCATCGTCAAGACCACGCGCGATTTCGTGCAGCGTGAGCTCATGCCGCACGAGCAGGAGGTGGAGGCGACCGGACACCTGCGCGAGGATCTGCTGCGGGAGCTCAAGGCGAAAGCCATCGACGCGGGTCTCTATGCCGCCAATATGCCCGCCGAGGTGGGTGGCGCCGGGCTGGATCCGGTCACCTGGATACTCTACGAGAAGGAGCTCGGGCACACCAGCTACGTACTGCATTACTCCTGCGTCGCGCGGCCCTCCAACATCCTGCTCGCCTGCGAGGGCGAGCAGCGTGAGCGGTATCTATTGCCGGCGGTGCGCGGCGAGCGCGTCGAATGTCTCGCCATGACGGAGCCGCAGGCGGGCTCCGACCTGCGCGGCATGAAGACCAGCGCGGTGCTCGAGGGCGGTGACTTCGTGATCAACGGTACCAAGCACTTCATCAGTCACGCCGATCACTCCGACTTCGCCATCCTGTTCGCCGTCTCGGGCGAGGAGAGCACGCCGCGCGGGACGCGCCGGCTCATGACGGCGTTCTTGGTCGACAAGGGCACGCCAGGTTTCGAGGTGCTGCCCGGATATAAGAATGTCTCGCACCGCGGCTACACCAACAGCATCCTGCGATTCACCGACTGCCGGCTGCCGAAGTCGGCGGTGCTGGGCGAGGTCCACAAGGGCTTCGACGTTGCCAACACCTGGCTGGGCGCCACGCGCCTGCAGGTCGCGGCCAACTGCCTCGGGCGCGCCGAGCGGGCGCTCGAGCTCGCCAAGCAGTGGGCGGTCGACCGCGCGCAGTTCGGGCAGCAGATCGGCAAGTTCCAGGGCGTGGCGTTCAAGCTGGCCGACATGACGGTGGAGCTCCGAGCGGCCGAGCTGCTGACGCTGGAGGCCGCCTGGAAGCTGGGTGAGAACACCGCGACGGACATGGACATGGCTATCGCTAAACTGAAGGCGACCGAGATGCTCGCCATGGTCGCGGACGAGGCGCTGCAGATCCACGGCGGCATGGGCCTCATGACGGAGCTGCCGCTCGAGCGCATCTGGCGCGACGCGCGCATCGAGCGCATCTGGGACGGGACCAGCGAGGTGCAGCGCCACATCATCTCGCGGGCGCTGCTGCGGCCGCTCGGAGGTTGACGCCGGCGGGCAGGCGCTGTCAGCGCCCCTTCCACTCCGGCTTGCGCTTCTCCGCGAAGGCGCGCGCGCCTTCCTTCAGGTCTTCCGATTGGATGACGCGCCGCACGGCATCCAGGCTGTCGTGCAGCTCGAATGCCGGGTTCTCGGGGACCATCTCCGTATGGCGCAGCAGCTGTTTGATCGCCGGGAAGAGCAGGGGCGGCCCGGCGGCGAGCTGGGCGGCGATCTCCCGAGCCTTCGTCAGGGACTGACCCTGGGGCACGACATGGTTGGCGAGTCCCCAGTGCTTCGCCTCGGTCGCGTCCATCCAACGACCGGTCATCAGGAATTCCACCGCCACGTGGTAGGGGATGCGCCGCCGCAGCTTGATCGTGCCGGCGTCGGCCAACACGCCGACGTTGATCTCCGGCAGCGCGAAGCGCGCGTGCTCCTCCATCACGATGATGTCGCAGCCGAGCACGAGCTCGAAGCCACCGCCGCAGGCGATGCCGTTGACCGCGGCTATGAGCGGCTTGTCGAGGTTGCGCGGGTGATTGAGACCGCCGAAGCCGCCGCTGCCCCAATCCTCATCCGACTTCTCGCCGGCCGCCGCGGCCTTGAGGTCCCAGCCGGGAGAGAAGAAGCGGTCGCCCGCCCCGGTGACGATGCAGACACGCAGTGCCGGATCGTCCCGAAACGCGGTGAAGACCTCGTTCAGCCGCCGGCTCGCGGCCAGATCGATGGCGTTGGCTTTCGGCCGATCGAGCGTCACTTCGAGGACGGGGCCGGCGGTGACGGTACGGATTCCGGCGCGCTCGCTGACTTCGGTCATCTCATGTCTCCTCGGCAAGGCGAATCAGCGCATCGACCGCCACGACACCGAGGCCGGCGGGACGCACGATCACGGGATTCAGGTCCAGCTCCAACAATCGGTCCACATTCTCCTCCGCGTAGCGAGCGCAGGCCAACACGGCGCGCACCAGCGCGGGCATGTCCCCGGGCGGTCGGCCGCGGAAGCCGCCGAGGAGCCTGCCGATGCCGAGCCCGCTGAGGGCGGTTTCGACGGCGGCGGCGGTGAAGGGAGGCAGCAGAGTTGCAGTGTCCTGCAGCAGCTCGGCGAGCACTCCGCCGGCACCCAACACGAGCAGCGCGCCGAACTGCGGATCGACAGTGATGCCGACCAGGACTTCGGCCACCCCATCGGTCACCATTTCCTCGACGAGGAGAGTGCCCGAGATCCGCGCCAGCCGCTCGGCCGCGGCGGTCGCATCGGCAGCCGTACGCACATCGAGGATCACGCCGCCGATGTCGGACTTGTGCTCGATTGCGCCGGCTGCCTTCATGACCACGGGAAACCCGAGTGCGATCGCGGATCGCGCGGCCTTGTCGGGTGTCACGGTCTGCGAGCGCGGAATCGGCACTCCATGGGCGGCAAGAGCCGCCTTACTCTCGTCCTCGGGCAGAGTTCTGGCAGAAGTGCGGCTCGCCTGCGGCCGGCAGAGCTCCACGGCCGCGCCGCGAGCCCAGGCCGCACCGATCGCCGCCGCGTTGTCGAGCGCCTCCAGCGCCTCCCGCTGTCCTTGCAGGGGAGTGACTCCAGCGGCGAGACAGCGGGCCCGCGTGCCGGCCGAAATGGACTCCGGCAGTGAGCTGAGGACCGCCGCGCGCGCGGGCAAACCGGGATAGGCGGCGATGAATTCCTCGATGCAGGCAACATAGCTGGCCGGGTCCGCCTGGTCCTCGGGCGGGCTGTCGACCATCAGGCCGACGGAGTCGTATCCGGCGCCGTGCACGATGGCGAAGAGCGAGTGCAGGCGCGGCCGGTCGAACCAGATATGGGTATGGAAATCGAACGGGTTGGCGAGGGTCACCCGCTCCGACAGAAGCTCGGCCAGGCGCGCGGTCGTGGCTGGCGAGAACGCCGGAAACTCCAGCGCGAGCTGCCTCGCGGCATCGGCCGTCATGGCCATGTCGCCGCCGGATGCGCCCATGATGAGCATCCGTCGTCCGGACAATGGTCCGCCGGTATGCAACACCTTCAGCGTCTCGCAGAGCGTTGCCAGCGAATCGCAGCGGGCAATCCCGGCTTGGCGGCAGAAGGCGTCGAACGCCCCGTCAGCTCCGGCAAGTGCGCCCGTATGGCTGCGAGCCGTGCGCGCCGCGGCCTCGGTGCGGCCCGCTTTGACCAGCGCGATCGGTTTGCCCGCCGCGCGCGCCTTGGCGGCCGCGCGCGCGAAACCCGCGGCATCCTTGATGCCCTCGACATAGAGGCCGAACGCGCTGACCCGGGGATCGTCCACCAGTGTGTCGATGAGATCCTCGACTGCGAGCCGTGTCTGATTGCCGACGGAGATGAGATAGCCGATCGGGAGCGAGCGCTGGTTGAAGAGCAGATTGAGCGCTATGGTGCCGCTCTGGCAGATGAGCGCTACCCCGCGCGTGGGCCGCGCGCCGACCACCTGATCGGGCCATAGCGCCGCGCCGTCGAAGAGATTGATGAAGCCGTAGCAATTGGGGCCGAAGTAGGGCAGTGCGCCCGCGGCGCTCTCCAGGTCGGCGGTGAGCCGCTGACCCGCGGCCGTGCCGGTCTCGGAGAAGCCGGCGGCGAAGCACACGAATCCCCCGGCGCCGCGTCGTGCCAGAGCGCCGGCGATCGCCGGGACCTCATGGTTGGGAGCGGCGATGAAAGCTGCATCCGGCGCCTGCGGCAGCTCGTCGACGGAACGAAAATAGCGGCTCTGGGCGGCCGACGGCCGGCTGGGATGAACGCGCCAGACTTCACCGCTGTAGCCGATGGCTTTAGCCGCTGCCGCCGCAGCGTCCGCCCACTGACCGCCGATCAGAGCGATATGCCGCGGCGCCAGCAGGCGCTTCAGAGTTGTGCCGCCGTTCGGGTCGTCGTCCGGCATACGCTAACGTTTGATCACTTCCATGTGGCGGGAGCCCGGTCCGGAGGCGGGCATGGCCGCGGTGGCCTGCCGCAGCTCGGCGATCGCCGCCCCGACCTCCTGCGGGAAGGGTGCTATGCGCACGGTTGGCGCCTGAGAGACGTGCACCATCATCACCTCGCAGGTGGCGGACGGCTTCTGGCTCCCGTCGCAAACCAACTCCAGGGCGGTGTGGAGCCGCACCTCGTCGGCGCCGAGGACTCTGACTCTCACCTCGACCTGGTCGTTGGCGCTGATTTCGCGCAGAAAGTGAGTGTGCGTCTCCACGGTATAGAGCGTGCAATGGGACTGCTCGCGGTAGGCCGCGTGCATCCCGAGCTGGTCCATCAGGCTGTCGAGGGCATAGCTGACCATCAGCCCATAATAGGCGTCGCGGACGTGGCCGTTGTAATCGATCCACTCCGGCGCAATCGGCGTGCGATAAATCGGCACCCCGCTCATGACAACCTCCCGTCCTCTCTGTGGCGCGCTCAGCGCAGCTTGAGACGCTCCCGGACCTGGGCCGGAGTCAGTATCCGGGCCCCCAGCGCCTCGATGATCGTACGCGCCTTCTCGACGAGCTGCGCGTTGCTCGCATAGACGCCACGGCTCAAGTAGAGGTTGTCCTCCAATCCGACCCGGACGTTGCCGCCGAGCAGTACGGACTGTGCGACCCAGGGCATCTGCATGCGCCCGATGGCGAAGGACGTCCACACGCAGTCCGCGGGCAGCGTGTTCACCATCGCGAGCAGGTGCCCGGTATCTGCCGGCACGCCGTAGGGTATGCCGGTGCACAGCTGGATGAGCGCCGGCGCCGGAATGAGGTCTTCCTTGATGAGCTGCCTGACGAACCAGAGGTTGCCGGTATCGAATACCTCGAGCTCCGCTTTGACGCCGAGGTCGCGCAGGATGCCGGTGCCGCGGCGCAGGTAGTTGGGCGTCGAGACGTAGGCCCGGTTGTCGTCGCCGAAGTTGAGGCTGCCGCAGTCGAGCGTGGCGATGTCGGGGCGGTAGAGCCCTTCCTGGCACAGCTCGATGACGTGGCGCATCCGCTCTTCCTGGCTGACGAAGTCCGTACCCGGGGCGGGTGTATCCTCGAGCCCCCGGTCGCCGACGCAGATGTAGCCGCCCATGCCGCAGGTGAGATTCACGAGGACATCGACGCCGCTTTCGCGGATTCGCTTGACGACCTCGCGATAGTGGCGGGTGGCCATGCTGAATGCACCCGTCTCCGGATCGCGTACATGAATGTGTACGATGGCGGCGCCGGCCCGCGCCGCGGCGAGCGCCGAATCGGCGATCTGCTCCGGGCTGATGGGGCAGTGGGGATTGCGGGTGACCTTGGTATCATCCCCGGTGACCGCACACGTGATGATGACGTCGGAATTCATAAGCCTTCTCGCGCGCGTTTTGATATTATGAGCGTGATAATAAAATAATCCTGCAGCGGCCGCAAGCGAGTTGCAACGTGCAGCGGCCGGGCGAACTGGGCGGAGGCGATCATGCAGACGCAGATGTTGATCGATGGCCGGATGGTCAGCGGGCAGGGGTCGCAGGAAGAGATCCTCGACCCGGCCACGGGAGCCAGGATCGCCGCGGTGCCGGCGGCCACCCCGGAGCAGGTGAATACGGCGGTGGCTGCCGCCGAGCGCGCTTTCGCCGGATGGGCTGGTACCGCGCCCAAGGACCGCGCCGCGGCCCTGCTGCGCATCGCGGACACGCTGGAAAGCAACGCGACCGACTACGCTCAGCTGGAATCGCAGAACACCGGCAAGCCGCTCGCGGCGATGCTGGCCGATGAGATCCCGGCGATTGCCGACGTGTTTCGCTTCTTCGCCGGCGCGTGTCGCACCACGGTTGGCCCCCTGGCGGGCGAGTACCTGCCCGGCAACACCAGTCTGATTCGCCGCGATCCCGTTGGCGTGGTAGCTTCGATCGCACCCTGGAACTATCCACTGATGATGGCGGCCTGGAAGCTCGCGCCAGCCATCGCAGCGGGTAACACCGTGGTGCTGAAGCCGTCCGAGCAAACCCCGCTCACCGCACTGAAGCTCGCCGAAGCACTGACGGAGCTGCTGCCGCCCGGCGTGGTCAACGTAGTCTGTGGCCGCGGCGAGCCCGTCGGCAGGACACTAGCTTCGCATCCGCGCGTTCGCATGATCTCCGTCACCGGGGACGTATCGACAGGCCAAAAAGTGCTGGCACTGGCGGCCGCCAACCTGAAGCGAACGCACCTCGAGCTGGGGGGCAAAGCACCCGTCATTGTGTTCGACGACGCCGACATCGCCAGTGTCATCGCCGGCATTCGCACCTTCGGCTATTACAATGCGGGCCAGGATTGCACCGCCGCCTGCCGCCTGTACGCCGGCGCCGCCATCCACGACCGCCTGGTCGCCGACCTCACCGACGCCGTCCGCAGCATCAAAGTCGGCCCCCAGCGCGAGCAGGGTGTAGAGATGGGCCCCCTGATCTCAGCCTCCCAGCGCGACCGGGTATCCGGCTTCGTCGACCGCGCCGCATCCTTTCCCCACATCGAGATCACCACGGGCGGTCGCCCCCGTCCCGGCAGCGGCTTCTTCTACGAGCCCACCATAATCACCGGCGCCCGCCAGTCAGACGAGGTGGTGCAACGCGAGGTCTTCGGCCCCGTCATCTCCATCACCCGCTTTACCGACCCCGAAGAAGCCATCACCTGGGCCAACGACTCCGAATACGGCCTGGCCTCCTCGATCTGGACGCGCGATCTATCCCGCGCCATGCAGGTGGCCGCCCGCCTGCAATATGGCGTCACCTGGATCAACACCCACTTCTCGACGATCAGCGAAATGCCCCACGGCGGCTTCAAGCGCTCCGGCTACGGCAAGGACCTCTCCATCTTCGCCCTGGACGACTACACGGTACCCCGCCACATCATGATCAAACTGTAGAGCAGTCCCGTGCCGCGCGACCTCGTGAGACGGGGACTCACAGTCCCCGTCGTACTACTGGCCACTGCTCTTCTCCTGGGAGCCTGCAGCCATCACTCCAAGCAGGAGAAAGTGCTCTATCTCTACAACTGGGCCGACTACATAGGCAAAGACACGGTAAAAGACTTCGAAGCGAAAACCGGCATCAGAGTGGTCTACGATACCTACGACTCCGATGAAGGCATGGAGGCCAAAATGCTGGCCGGCGACTCCGGCTACGACGCCGTCACCGCTTCCTCCGACTTCTTCGCCCGCCAGATCCAGGCCGGTGTCTACCGGCGGCTGGACCGCAGCAAGCTCAGCAACTGGAAGAATCTCGATCCCCACGTGCTCAGCATGGTGGCTTGGGCCGACCCCGGCAACCGCTACGCCGTCCCCTACATGCGCCACATCAACGGCTTCGCCTACAACGTAGACGCCGTTCGCGCCCGCATGCCCGACGCCCCCGTCGACAGCCTGGACATGATCTTCAATCCGAAGGTGATCTCCCGCTTCGCCGGCTGCGGCGTCTCCTTCCTCGACTCGGACGAGGACGTGCTGCAGCTGGCTCTCAACTACCTGCACATCGACCCCAACACCACCCGCCCGGAGGACTACCTCAAAGCCGAGAAGCTGCTCCTCTCCGTCCGTCCCTACATCCGGGCGTTCGATTCCGAGGAATACATGAACGGACTCATCAACGGAGACTTCTGCATCTCCATGTCCTGGTCGGGCGACTATGCCGTGGCCGAGGCGCGTGCCCGCGCCGTGGGCCAACACATCAATCTGGCCTTCACCGTGCCGCGAGAAGGCGCCGGTCTGTCCTTCGACGCCTGGCTGATACCCGCGGATGCGCCCCATCCGCAAGCCGCGACCGAGTGGTTGAACTACCTGATGGAGCCCAAGGTCATCGCGGCAGTCACCAACGAGATCCAATACGGCAACGACAACGTCGCGTCCGACCCCTATGTCGATCCCGAAATCCTGCACAACTCCGCCATCTATCCGACGCCGGAGGTGGAGGCGCGACTCTACGGCTCGAAGGAAGTCTCGGCGCCGCTCGAGCGCCTGCGCACCCGTGTCTGGATGAAGGTCAAGACGGGGATCTGATCTCGGGCCCGTGCGCCGATCCCAGCGCGGCCGGCGCGGCGCCCGGGGGATTGTCGTCCGCGCGCTCCGCCAGCCGCATCTCCAGTTGACGCCGCTGCTCGGTTCGACGCATCAGCCAGCCGGCGAAGATGACACAACTGCCGACGATGGCGATGATCAGGCTCGCGAGCGCGTTGATATCCGGGCTCACGCCGAGCTTCACCTTGGAGTAGATCAGCATCGGCAGCGTCGTGGCTCCAGGGCCGGTCACGAAGCTCGAGATGACGAGGTCATCGAGTGACAGCGTGAAGGACAGCAGCCAGCTCGAGACGATGGCGGGCGAGATGATCGGCAGGGTGATCTCGAGGAACGCCCGGCCTGGCCCGGCGCCGAGGTCCTGTGCGGCCTCCTCGAGCGAGCGGTCAGCGCCCTGCAGGCGCGATTGCACGGTGACCGTCACGTATGCGATGCAGAATGTGACGTGGGCGATGACCAGGGTCAGGAAGCCCCGATGCGGCCACGAGAAAGTCTGCAGCAGTGACACGAAGAGCATGAGCTGGGTGATGCCGGTGATGACCTCCGGCATGACGAGCGGCGCGGTGACCATGCCGCTCAGCAGCAGCCTGCCCGGGAATCTGGCGAAGCGCACCAGCGCGATCGCCGCCAACGTGCCGAAGACCACCGCGGCGGTGGAGGCCGAGATCGCCACCTCGAGCGACAGCAGGCCGGCATCGAGCAGCTGGCGGTTGTGCAGCAGCTGCACATACCAGGCGATCGAGAGGCCGCCCCAGACACTGACCAGCGGCGACGAATTGAACGAAAAGGCGATCAGCACCAGGATCGGTAGATACAACACCGCGAAGCCGATGCAGAGCACCGAGACGAGAAGCGGCGGGTAGCGCTCTTCCATGACGCTCAGCCCTCGAGCTGGCGGCCGCTCACGTGCTGATAGATCGCGATCGGACCGACCAGCAGCACGAGAAAGGCGATGGCCACCGCCGAGGCGGTCGGCCAGTCGTGATTGCCGAAGAACTCATCCCACATCACGCGGCCGATCATGAGGTTGCCGGGGCCGCCGAGGAGCGACGGGATGACGAACTCGCCCACCGCCGGGATGAACACCAGCAGCGAGCCGGCAACGATCCCCGGCACGGACAACGGCAGGGTGATCTCGAGGAAGGCGCGCCACGGCGCGCTGCCGAGGTCCGCGGCCGCCTCGAGCAGAGTCCGATCCAGCTTCTCCAGCGTGGCGAACAGCGGCAGCACCATGAACGGCAGATACGAATAGACGATGCCGATATAGATGGCGAGGTTGGTGCGCATGATCACCAGCGGGTGCGAGATGAGCCCGAGGCGCAGCAACAGCGTGTTGAGCAGGCCGTCGTTGTCGATGATCGCCTCGAGCGCATACACCCGCAGCAGGAACGAGGTCCAGAAGGGCAGGATGACGACGAGCAGCAGGATGTTCTGGGTGCCGCGCGGCGCCCGCGCGATGGCGTAGGCCATCGGATAACCGAGCAGCAGGCAGATCAGCGTGGATAGGAACGCGGTGCGCAGCGAGAAGAGATAGGCGAGCCCGTAGAGCTCGTCGGTGAACAGGTAGCGGAAGCTCGTGAGGCTCAAGGAGAGCCGCAGGTGATGATCCGGGGTGCGCGTCACGATGTCGGTGAACGGCGGGATCTGGATCACCGAGTTGGCGAAGCTGATCTTCAGGGTGAAGAAGAACGGCACCAGGAAGAAGACCAGCAGGAAGAGCAGCGGCGGCAGGATGATGAGCCAGCGCCACGCGGTTCCCGATCGGTGCGGTATGGTCGTACTAATCGTCGCCCCCTGAACCCATTGCAGGATAAACTGCGTACCGTGTCAACCCAACGTGAAGCCGCCACCGCAGCCGCCGGGACCGAGTCGGGCGCCGCCCGCGCCCGCGGCTCCCGGCAGCGGCAGCGGCTGATCGACGCGTGCATTGCGGCTCTGCATATCTACGGGCCATCGCGCACGACCGTGGAGAAGGTCGTCGCCATCGCCGAACTGTCGCCGGGAATCGTGCGCTTCTACTTCGATTCCAAGGACGCCATGCTGCTTGCCTCCCTCGGCTACCTGGCGACGGAGTTCGAGGAGCGCCTGCTCGTGCCGGTGGGGCGCCTCAAGGATTCCCCGGCGCGCGCGCTCGAGCTGCTGGTGGATCTCTATCTCGATCCGGAGATCGCGAGCACGCGCAAGATCTCGGTGTGGTACTCGTTCTGGGGCGAGGCGAGCTCGCGCCAGGAGTACCTCGACATCTGCGGCAAGAATGACGAGGACTTCGCCGTGCTCGTGCGCCAGCTCATGGAGCGGCTGATCGCCGCGACCGGCGCGCGGCACCTCGATGCCGATGGCGTCGCGCTGGGTCTCATCGGCGTGCTCGAGGTGCTGTGGCAGGGATTCGCCTTCCAGAGCGAAGAGAGCATCGACCGCGCCGCCGCGCGCGAGCGCTCGCTCGCTTACCTGCGCTCGGTGTTCCCGGGCAAGTTCGCCGCCGGGGCGCCGCCCGTCACGGACGCTGCGCTGCCGGCCTGGGCATACGCGAGCGCACCACTCCTCGCACTCGAGCGCGAGCATCTGTTGCGACCGACGTGGCAGGTGGTGGGTCACACGGTCCCCGAAGAGCACAAGGGCCGGGCAACCGGCAAGTTCCGTTATGTCGTGCACGATCTGACCCACGCACTGGATGGCGCCACCGCGGGCGACCTGACTCCGCTCGAGATGACACGCGCCGGCCCGCTGGTGCTGGCGCGCTCGCCTCGCACCGGTGGCGAGGGGCGCTCGCCCGAAGGCGAGGGCTGGCCGGCAGATTGGCCGGACCTGCGGCCGGGACGAGTCGCGGAGGTCGCCGTGGCGGCGAACTGGAAAATCGTGGTCGAGCAATGGCTCGAGACCCCGGCGCCGCAACGCCATTTTCTGGCGCCGAATCAACTTCTCGACCTCAGCGCGGGAAGCTCGCGGCTGCTGCAGGTCGTGCCGGAAGCGGTGGACGCCAGCCGCTTGGTTGGCTTCGAGCTGCGGGCCGGGCGCGGTGGCGGGCGGCGTGCACCGTCCCGCCGCGGCGGCGCGAGTCCAGCGCTCGCGCAGCAGGGTGCGCTGGCGGAGTCGCTCCAGCGGAGCCTCGGCGCATCGCCCGCCCCGGCCAAGGCGAATGCCACCGTCTCGGCCGCCCTGGCCGGGTTCAGGCGCTCAGTCGCCACGCTATTTCCGCTTCTCCCGCAGACCCGGAATACGCGCCCTTAGGCGAAGCGCGCGGGCGCGTGCGGCTCGCGCACCTCGGGAATCCGGGTGCGCAGCATGTCGTGGAACTGCAGCATGCAGCTCTCCAGACTCGAGAGCGGCCCGGGCTCGTAGGAGCGCGAGCCGAGCCCGCGCTGCACCCGGGAGCAAAGGAACTCGTCCTCCCGCTGTACCTGCCTGTTGATCCTGGAGCCGAGATAACGCAGTACGCGCATCTCGCGCCGTGAGTCCGGATGCGCGAAGGAGCCGCCGCGGATCGTGCACTTGCCCGGGCCGCGCGGCAGCACCTGGAAGAAGTCCATCTGCTCCGGAAAGATATCGACGCCGATGTTGGGCAGCATGCTGTAGAAGCTCCAGCGCCTGCGCTTCTCCGCCGCCAGCTCCACCGCGGTGGGCACCACGAGCTTCTGGTAGAACCGCTCGCTCCAACGGCTCGAGGGCTGATCGCGCAGGTAGCTGATGCCGCGCGCCACGCCGCCCGGCAGGAGCACCTGATCCTCGTAATCGGGCGAGAACATGCGGAACAGCCCCGGATGGCCGATGGGCACGTGGTATGACTCCAGGTAGTTGTCCATCGCGATCTTCCAGTCGCAGTCCCAGTGCTCGATGTACATGGGTCCCACCGGCTGCATGTCCGCGATCCGATACGGCGCCAGTTCACGCGCCAGCTCGCCCCAAACTTCCTCCACCGGCGGCGGGTTGCCTTCGAGGCAGACGAACACGAAACCGAACGCCACCTGGGAGCGTACCGCCTTCAGTCCCCACTGCGAGCGGTCGAGGCCCGGGAAGCTGTCGCGCTCGGTGACTGCGCGCAGCTCGCCGTTCAAGCGATAGGACCAACCGTGGTACGGGCAGTTGATCGCCCCAGGACAATGTCCGATGCCGTCGAGAATGCGTGCGCCGCGGTGGCGGCAGACGTTGTGGAAGGCTCGGATCTCGCCCTGCGAGTCGCGCAGCGCCACGACGCCGTTCGTGCCCAGATCGAAGGTCACGAAGTCACCCGGCCGCGGGATGGCACTGACGTGACAGACGATCTGCCAGCTCGGCGTCAGGATCCGCTCGATCTCGAGGCGGGTCATCTCGCCGTGCTGGTAGGTCCAGGCGGGCAGGGCGCGTGGCAGCGGCGGGGGAGCGACTGGCAGGACTGCGGCGGATGGGGTCATGGCACGGCTCTCGCGCTGAATTTATATGACCGTGCAAGTCTACCCCAAAAATTTATATGATCATATAGACTCGTGCGCGATCTGATGCTACCGTTGCGCCTTAAATAGGAGGGGGTATGTCCCGAGTTCTCGACAAGAGCCACGCCCACTACCGGCGGGCGCTTACCAAGCTGCCACTGGGGGTCGCCTCGAACTTCCGTTTCTGGGGCGAGGAACGCACGATCTACGTGAAGTACGGCCGCGGTGCCCGGATCGTCGATATCGACGACAACGAGTACATCGACTATCGCATGGGCTACGGCCCGGCAATCCTCGGGCACGCCGATCCGCGAGTGGATGAGGCCGCCCGCGAAGGCATGAAGGTCGGCGGTGTGTTCGCGCTCTCCACGGAGCGGGAGTACTACGTCGCGCAGCGCATCTCGAAGATGGTGCCCGCGGCGGAGCTGGTGCGCTTCTCCAACTCCGGCACCGAGGCGGTGATGGCGGCGCTGCGCCTCGCCCGCGCCTACACCGGCAAGGACGATTACGTCATCCTGGAGGGCAGCTATCACGGGCTGTTCGATGCCGCCATGTGGTACACGCCCATGGACAAGTGGACGCAGGTCGGCGACCCCGTGGTGTATCCCTACAGCGAGGGCATCCCGCTCAGCACGCGCAGCTTCGCGCATTTCGTGCAGGCCAACGATGCCAACCAGCTCGAGGACGTGCTGAAGCGGCGCGCGGACCGAGTCGCGTGTCTGCTCATCGAGCCCATCATGGGCAACTGCCTGGGCATTGCGGCCGATCCAGCCTATCTGCGCGCGGCGCGCGAGCTTTGCGACCGCTATGGCGTGCTGCTCGTCATCGACGAGGTGAAGACGGGATTTCGCGTCGCACGCGGCGGTGCCCAGGAGCTGTACGGCGTCGAGGCCGATCTCTGCACCTTCGCCAAGGCCATGGGCAATGGCTATCCGATCTCGGTGCTCGCCGGGCGCGAGGAAATCATGCGCAAGCTGGGGCGCGGTGTCGCCCACGGCGGCACTTACACGGCGCACTCGGTGTCGTTGGCCGCGGCGGAGCGGACGCTACAGATACTCGACGAGACCGACGCGCTCGAGCGGATCGCGGGGTATGGGACGGCGCTGCGCCAGGGGATGAGCGCTATCCTCAAATCGCGCGGGATCGCGCACAGCTTCGTGGGCCACCCGTCGATGAGCGGCCTCTACTTCGCACACGACCCGCCGCGCAACTACCGCGACTGGAAGGGCAGCGACTATACGTTCTATGACGCCGCGGCGAAGGTGCTGCACGATGAGCGCGTGCTCTGTGAGCCGGACTCGCGCGAGCCGTGGTTCGTTTGCGCGGCGCACGACGACGCCTGCCTGAAGCAGACGCTCGCCGCCTTCGAAGTGGCGATCGACAAGACTTTGGGCTCGCTCGGCGAACGGCGCCAGGCCGGAGGCTGAGCATGGCCCGTGGGCGTGACGGCCAGGGCCGGCCGGATGCGGTCGTGGTCGGCGCCGGGCACAACGGCCTGGTGGCGGCCTGCTACCTGGCGCGCGCGGGCCTGAAGGTGCTGGTGCTGGAGCGCAATCCCTACATCGGCGGCGCCGCGGTGAGCCGGCGGCTGTACGATGGCTTCACCTATTCCAACTGCTCGTACGTCTGTAGCCTGCTGCGCACCGAGATCATCCGCGCGCTCGATCTGCCCGGCCACGGCCTGCAGATCATTCCCTACGAAGGTGGCTGCACGCTGATGCGCAACGGCGGCCATCTTGCCCTCTACGACAATCATGATGCGCTGCGGCGCGAGATTGCGCGCCACTCACGCCGCGATGCGGAAGCCTATGACCGCTTCGCGCGTGACATGCTGCGGCACTGCAAGTTCATCAAACCGCTGCTGTTGCGGGCGCCCCCCGACCCGACGTCGTTCAAGCCGCGCGATCTCGGCGAGCTGCTGCATCTCGGGCGTCATTTCAGCAACCTCGGCGAAGAGCGGATGTACGAGACGCTGCGCTTCTGGACGCTCTCGTGCGCGGATCTTCTCGATGAGTACTTCGAGAGCGAGATCGTCAAGGCGCACCTCGCCGGCAGCTCCATCATCGGCACGGCGCTCGGACCCCGCTCGCCAGGCACTGCCTACGTGCTGCTGCATCATTACATGGGCAGCATCGACGGCACCGTCGGCGCCTGGGGGTTTGCCCGCGGCGGCATGGGCGCGATCACGCAGGCGCTGGCGGCCGCGCTGGCGGCGAGTGGCGGCGAGATCCGCTGCGACGCGCCGGTCGAGCGCATCCTGACCCGCAACGGGCGCACCACCGGTGTCGTGCTCGAAGGCGGTGCGGAGATCGCGGCGAAGCTCGTCGTATCCAACATGGACGTGCGGCGCACATTCCTCAAGTCGATGGACCCGGCGGAGCTGCCGCCGGAATTCGTGCAGCGGGTGCGGCAGTTCAAGATCCGGGGCTCCTCCGGCAAGCTCAACATCGCGCTCGACGGCCTGCCGCGCTTCCCGGCGATCCCGGCCGGCTCACCCTGTGTGCGCGGCGACCTGCACGTGACCGACTCCATCGACATGCTGGAGCGCGCCTATGACGACTGGAAGGAAGGCCGCTGGTCGCAACGCCCGTATCTCGACATGCTGATCCCGACGCAGATCGATCCCACCATGGCGCCGGCAGGCAAGCACTACATGTCCGTGTTCGTGCAGTACTGTCCGTACGCGCTTGCCGACGGTCCCTGGACGGATGAGAAACGCGCGAGCTTCGGCCGCACCGTGATCGATTCGATCGCGGAGCACAGTCCGGGGTTTCGCGACCTCATCCTGCACGCGGAGATCCGCACGCCCTACGACATCGAGCGCGAGGTGGGCCTCACCGAGGGCAACATCTTCCAGGGCGAGCTCACGTTCGACCAGCTGCTCTTCAACCGGCCGGTTCCGGGGTATGCGCAGTACCGCTCGCCGATCAAGGGTCTGTACATGTGCGGCTCGAGCACGCATCCCGGCGGCGGCGTCATGGGAGCGCCCGGCGCCAATGCCGCGACGGCAATCCTCGGAGACCTGCGGCGGTGAGCGCCTCGCGCTACGACTGCATCGTCATCGGCGCTGGACACAACGGGCTCACCTGCGCCGCCTATCTGGCGCGTGGCGGGCGGCGCGTGTTGGTGCTGGAGGCGGCGGAGCGGCTGGGCGGGGCAGCGGCCACGAGGGAGTTCGCGCCCGGCTACCGGGTGTCGAGTTGCGCGCATCTGCTGCATCTGATGCCCGGGTGGCTGCTCGAGGAGCTGGGACTCGCGCGTCACGGTCTGCAAATGGCCGCGGAACGGATGCCGACCATCGCACTGTCGCCGACAGGCGCCCTGCGGATTCCGCTGGACCCGGACTCGACCGCGCAGAATCTCAGCGACGCTGACGCGCATGCTCTTGGCGAATACGAAGCCAGGATGCGGCGCCTCGCCCGCGCGCTGCGACCGCTCCTCGAGGCGGTGCCGCCGCGGCTGGGTTCGCGCGCCTGGCGCGACCGGCTGACGCTTCTCGGCCTGGGGGTGAAGCTGCGGCTGCTTGGACGCTCCGATATGCGCGAGCTGCTGCGCATCGCCGGGATGTGCGTGCAGGACCTGCTCGATGAGCACTTCGAGAGTCCGCTCCTCAAGGGTGCGCTCGCTTTCGATGCGGTGCTCGGCACCAACCTCGGACCGCGATCACCGGGCAGCGTGTTCACGCTGCTGTACCGCCTGGCGGCCGGCGGTGGGGCGCCAGCCTCCCTGGCGCAGCCCGTGGGCGGTCTCGGCGCGCTCACCGAGGCTCTCGCCCGGTCGGCGAATGGAGCTGGCGCCGAGGTTCGCCTCGGTGCGCCCGTGCGGCGAGTGATCGTCGCCGAAGACAGCGCGGCGGGCGTCGTTCTGGAATCGGGCGAGAGACTGGACGCGGACTGCGTCGTCTCGAGTGCCGATCCTACGACAACGTTCCTTCAGCTGCTCGGCGCGGAGTATCTCGACGCCGGCTTCGTACGACGCGTCACGCATTTGCGCACTCAGGGCATGACGGCGAAGCTGCATCTCGCATTGGGGCGCATGCCGCAATTCACGGCGCTGGCCGGCGCCGCGCCCACGGGTCGCCTGGTACTCGCACCCTCGCCGCAGGCCGTGGAGCGAGCGTTCAACGATGCCAAGTACGGCAAGTTCTCGGCGGCCCCGCTGCTGGAGATCATAGTGCCGACCGCGGTCGATCCTGGCCTGGCGCCTACCGGCCAGCATGTGCTCTCGGCCGTGGTGCAGTATGCTCCCTACAAGGTAGCGGGCGGATGGGAAGGCCAGCGGGAGCAGTTCCTGGATACGATCCTACAGACGCTCGAGGCGCACGCGCCGGGGCTGCGCGAGTCGGTACGCGCGGCAGAGCTGCTGACGCCGGAAGACATCGAGACGGAGTTTCGCATCAGCGGCGGCAACTGGCATCACGCGGAGCTGGCGCTCGATCAGTTCTTCATGGTCCGTCCGGTCGCAGGCGCGGCGCAGTATCGCGCGCCGCTCAAGGGACTCTTCCTTTGCGGCGCCGGCTGTCATCCGGGCGGTGGTGTGATGGGGCTCGCCGGCCACAACGCCGCCCGCCAGATTCTCTCGCAGGCGGCCTGACATGCTCACCGAAACCGAGCCGCACTATCGCCAGCCGCTGCTGCGCACGCCTTTCCACGAGCGCATGCGGGCCTTCAGCCAGGTCGACAGCTTCATTCCCTGGTCGGGCTACAGCACGGTCGATGTCTTCAGCACCGTCGAGCAGGAGTACTTCGCGATCCGCAACGGCGCCTCGCTCTACGACCTGACGCCGATGGTGAAATACCGGATCACGGGCCCGGACGCGACGCGCTTTCTCGATCGCCTGGTCACGCGCAGCATCGCCAAGCTGCGGCCGGGGAGGGTGGCCTACGCGGTCTGGTGCGACGATGCCGGACGCCTCATCGATGACGGCACCGTCTTTCGCCTGGCGGAGCAGGAGTACCGGCTCTGCACGGGCGAGCGGCAGCTCGATTGGCTGCTCGACTCGAGCGTCGGTTTCGACGTCGGTGTGACCGAGGTCACCGCGGAGATCGCGGCGCTGGCACTGCAGGGTCCCTGCTCCTGTTGGGTACTGAAGGCCCTCGGCCTCGACGGCATCGAGACGCTCGCGCCGTTCGAGCACCGCGCCTTCACGCTGCCGGATCGCGTGGCCGCCGCCGGGACGTCGGTCATGGTCTCCCGTACTGGCTTCACCGGCGATCTGGGCTACGAGTTGTGGGTAGACCCGGCGGACGCCGAGCGCCTGTGGGATGCCCTGATGGAGGCCGGCCGCGTCCGCACCATCAGGCCGGTGGGCTCGCGCGCCCTCAACATCGCGCGGATCGAGGCGGGGTTCCTGCTGCCGAATGTGGATTTCGTGTCGAGCGCGCACACGCTGCGCAACGGCACCGCGCGCTCGCCTCTCGAGTTGGCGCTCGGCTGGTGTGTCGACTTCCGCAAGGGGCATTTCACCGGACGCCGCGCGCTCCTCGAGGAGCACTCGCACCCACCCCGGCGCCGGCTGGCCGGCCTGGATGTCGAAGGTACGAAGCCCGCCCACAACGCGCTCCTCTACGCGGATCGCGCCGGCCGCCGGGAGATCGGCAGCGTCACGTCGGCCGCGTGGTCACCCACCTGCAAGCGCAACATCGCGCTCGCCATGGTGGATGCGCCGCACTTCGCGACCGGGCAGCAGGTGTGGGCCGATATCTATCTCAACCGCGAGCTCACCTGGGAGCGGCGCATGGTGCGCGCGCGGGTGGTGGAGCGGCCGTTCTTTGCACCGGCGCGGCGCCGCGCCGTGCCTCCGGGAGACTTCTGAGTGATCACCTCCGCGGTCAAGAGCGTCAGCGAGCGACCGTGGATGGATCCGGCCGCAAGGCCGCAAATCACCATCGAAGGCGTCACCAAGACGTTCGGCGGCTACACCGCGGTCGACAACGTCAGCCTCAACATCTACCAGGGCGAGATGTTCGCCCTCGTCGGCGCATCCGGCTGCGGCAAGACGACACTGCTGCGCATGCTGGCGGGCTTCGCGCGCCAGAACAACGGCCGCATCGTCATCGATGGCGCGGAGATGAGCGACGTCCCGCCCCACGAGCGCCCCGTCAACATGATGTTCCAGTCGTACGCGCTCTTTCCGCACATGACGGTGGAAGGCAACGTCGGGTACGGAATCCGCCGCCTTCCCATCGAGCGCAGCGAGCGCGAGCAGCGCATCGCGCAGGCCCTCGAGATGGTGCAGCTCGGACATCTCGCCAAGCGCAAGCCGCACCAGCTCTCCGGCGGCCAACGCCAGCGCGTGGCGCTCGCGCGCGCCCTGATCCGCCGTCCCAAGGTGCTGCTGCTCGATGAGCCCCTGTCCGCTCTCGACAAGAAGCTGCGTGAGAAGACGCAGTTCGAGCTGATCGACCTGCAGTACCGGGTCGGGATCACTTTCATCGTGGTCACGCACGACCAGGACGAGGCCATGGCGCTCGCCACCCGCATCGCGGTCATGGACCGCGGCAAGGTGTTGCAGGTGGGCATACCGTCCGAGATATACGAATTTCCGGGCAGCCGCTTCGTCGCCGACTTCGTCGGCACCACCAATCTGTTCGAGGGCACCGTGACCGGCGGTGAGCCCGGTATCGTCACGGTGCAATGCGCCGAGACGGCATGCGATCTCATGATCGACGATCGCGGGCGCTTCTCGCCGGGACAGCGCGTCTGGGTGGCGCTGCGGCCGGAGAAGATCCGCCTGAGCAAAGAGCCGCCGACGGGCGGCCGCGTCAACCTGTTACGCGGCGTGGTCTGGGAGCTCGGCTATCTCGGCAACCGCTCGACCTACCGGATCAAGATGGCGAGCGGCAAGCTCGTGACGGTGCTGGCGCAGAACGAGCGGCGCACTTCCGAGTGGTCGATCGACTGGAGCGATGAGGTGTACATGAGCTGGCAGGCCGATGCCGCGGTCATTCTGCAGTCGTGAGCGCGCCACACTTTCTATATCCATATGTAATTCTGGGCGGATAATTTATATAGTCGTATAGACGATGCCACTCACCGATGGTATCGTTCCGACGACCTCAAGGGGGCGTATGAAGACTGCTCGAATGGCGCTTGCAGACAATTGTGCGCGAGCCGATGCGGCGCACAGGCGTTCGAGGATCGCCGTTGCGGTGGCAGCCGCACTGTACGGCGTCGCGCTGGGTCGCTGCCCGGCCGCGCTCGCCGACCCGGCGAGCCCGGGCGAAAGCACTGGACCGGTTCTCCAGGAGGTCATCGTCACCGCCACCAAGCGCGCGGAGAACCTGCAGGACATCCCCGAGACCGTGGAGGCCCTGAGCGCCGCCGACATCCAGAATCTCGGTATCACGCGTTTCGAGGATATCGTGCGGACCATGCCGACGGTCTCCTACCAGAGCATCGGGCCGACCGACCAGATGTTCTACATGCGGGGCGTGTCCGACGGCAGCAGCGCGAACGCCTCGAACATCTCGACCACGGGATATTTCCTCGACGACGCCTCCACGAGCTATTACGGCTACATTCCCGACCTGCACATGTATGACATCGAGCGCATCGAGGTGCTCGATGGCCCGCAGGGCACGCTCTTTGGCGCCGGCGCCATGTCGGGCGCCATCCGCGTCATCACCAACAAGCCCGACGTCAATACCTTCAGCGCCGGAACCGATGCCGACTACGGTTCGGTGGCTCACGGCGGCAGCAACGTCACGGAAGAGGCGTTCGTCAACCTGCCGATCATTCAGGGCACCACGGGCCTGCGGCTTTCCGCTTACGACGTCCACCAGGGCGGCTTCGTCGACAACGAGCTCGCGACCAGGGATTGGGTGAACGGCGTCGTCGCGACCGACGCGCAGTGGGCACGCAACGACTACAACACGGAGAAGGAGTACGGGGGGCGCGCGGCGATCACGCAGAAGGTCGGGGATTCCTGGACGGCAACCCTGACGGCCAACTACCAGCGGCAGGACACCAACGGCTGCTGGTGCCAGGACCCGGATCGTTACGGACTGCGCGAAGTGGCGCACTTCGGGCCGGAGGGCATCTCCGACTCCTTTACCGACTACGATCTCAACGTCCAGGGGGACGTCGGCATCGGTGACCTGGTGTACGCCAGCGCGTTCTGGTCGTATCCCTACCATTACACCACCGAATATTCCGAATACGTCCAGTACAACCCGTTCCCGAGCTACTACCAGAATTCGCCGCAACTGCTGCAGAGCCTGACCTGCCAGACCGGACCCACGATCCAGGGAGGAACGGACCCGTACAGCGGCTGCCAGGCGCCGAACATGTACTACACGTACGATCAATGGACGCGGCAGTGGTCGAACGAGCTGCGCCTGCAATCGAAGCCGGGCGGCCGCCTGCACTGGCTGGCGGGCCTCTACTGGCAGAAGACGCGGCAGATCTGGGACACCTACTACCTCATGCCGGGAATGCAGCCCAACGGCGAGGCGTATCAGAGCGCGCTGTCCTATTACAGCTCCTACTACACGGGGACCGCCAGCCCGCTGCCGCACGAGTGGTACAGCAGCCTCAACCGCAACGACTCGCTCAATACGGCGGAATTCGCCGATGTGAGCTACGACCTCACGAGCCACTGGACCATCGAAGTAGGCGGCCGGTACTTCGACTGGGACTACGACGCCAGCGACCAGTGGGCGGGGTACTTCTATCAGCCGAAGACTCCTTCCGGACTGACCAAGGTTTCCGGGGACAAGCCGTCGGCGAAGGCAAGCCTCTCCTACAAGCCGAACAAGCAGCTGCTCCTGTACGCGACCTTCAGCCAGGGATACCGGCAGGGCGGGAGCAATGCGGGGGATTCGACCTCCTGCTACCAGAAGGGCGTCCCGCAAACCTACGATCCGGACACCCTCAACAACTACGAGCTCGGCTGGAAATCCACCATGCTCGACGGCCACATGCGCTGGAACGGCGCCGGCTATTACATGCGCTGGGACGGTTATCAGGCGCCGATCTTCGACGATTCCATCTGTCCGACGACCTTCAATGCCAACTTCGGCACCGCCCGCATCTACGGCGCGGAGACGAACTTTGCCTATCGGATCGCCGGCCTGACCGTGCAGGCCAATGCCAACTACAACGATTCGCGCCTGGTCAGCGTGAAGCCGAACTTCACGGGCGTGCTGACGCAGATGATCGTGCCGGACGAGACGCTGCCGTTCGTGCCTTATTTCAGCTACAGCGCCAATGCGCGCTATGAGGCACCCCTCAGCTCGGCGCTGAACGGCTACCTCGAATATGACATCTCGCACACCGGCGACCGGTGGAGCGATTTGCGTGCTCTGCCCAATCCCGAGCTGGGCAGCAGGGCGGGCACGGCGCGCACTCTGGAGCCGGAATACGACATCGAGGACGTGCGCCTGGGCGTCGAGAGCGGGAACGGCACCTGGAGCCTGGAAGGGTACATCACCAACCTGGCGAACACGGATGCCATCATCCTGGTCAACACGGGCAACTACGACCATCGCGAGACGACGAACGAGCCGCGCGTGATCGGAGTGCACGTCGCCTATAACTTCACCGGCAAATGACCGCGATTCCGTTCGCTCGCGACTGATTCGCGGGCTCGCTACTTCAGTACGACGGTCCTGGCGCCGTTGCGAAACACCCGCCGCTCTGCGTGCCACTTGATGGCGCGATTGAGCACCACCGTCTCGAGCTCGCTGCCGACGATCGTCAGGTCGTCGGGCGACTGGGTGTGATCGACCCTGGAGACTTCCTGCTCGATGATCGGTCCTTCGTCGAGGTCGGTGGTCACGTAGTGCGCCGTGGCTCCGATCAGCTTCACACCGCGGACATGCGCCTGGTGGTACGGCTTGGCTCCCTTGAAGCCGGGCAGGAATGAATGATGGATGTTGATGGCGCGGCCCTCGAAGTAGCGGCACGCCTCCGGCGTGAGGACCTGCATGTAGCGGGCGAGCACCAGGATCTCGGCTTCGACCCGCTCGAACAGCTCCATCAGCCGCCGCTCCTGCTCCTGCTTGCGCCCGTCGATGAGCGGCAGGTAGTGATACGGCACCCCGTGCCACTCCGCGAGGCTGCGCATGTCCTGGTGGTTCGATACCACCGCCACCGCCTCGATGGGCATCGTATTGGTGCTCCAGCGGTGCAGGATGCTGTTGAGGCAATGCCCCTGGCGTGAGACGGCGATCAGCGCCCGGCAGCGGCGCACTTGGTTGAACTGCCATTCCATCTGGAACCGTCGGCCGACGGCATCCGCGAACTTGCGATCGAGCTCCTCGACGGACGGCATCCCCTGTCCGTTATCGTGGAATACGCTGCGCATGAAGGACGTCCCGGTGTACGGGTCGTCGTAATGCTGCGCCTCGGCGATCGTCGCATTGTGTGCGGCCAGGAACCCTGCGATCCCCGCCACGATTCCGGTCGTATCCGGGCACCGGGTGGTGAGGATGTAGAGGGTCGGCGCGCCAGTGCTCCGCTGCACGGGCACGGCGGGATGTGCAGGCGTGGCCGTCAATTCGTCGGTAGCTGTGGGCATGGGACCATGGTAATGGTGGCTGCAGGGTGAGGTCGGTGGATTTTCGACGCAGGCGTGTCCCGGGACGACACGATATCACCCAGGCACAGGGACGTGCCCGGCCGCCGCTGGTGGCCGAGTCTCGGGCAAAAACCACGCTTTTTGACCGAGACCGCGCTGGGCGGGGCAGGAGCCCCGATCCAGCGCTATAACATAGACGCATCTCGGCAAGTGGATGGCGTAATTCGATTGGCCGCCGGGCATGCCGGCGGCCATAATTTCCCGAGCGCCGCCACGGCAAACCCTATGACGCGGAGTTCCCATGGACGAGCAGCCAGCCCAGACCCTTCGCTCTCGCCGTCCTAGCGGCCGGGACGCCAAGCGAGCCGCGCGCACCGCGCGCAGCCACGCTTCCGTCCCTTACATAACGCGCAACATCCCGTATTACGAGGTCCTCGGTACCGAGGGTCTCGAGCTGCTCGAGCACAATGCCGATACGATCCTCGAAGAAATCGGCATCGACTTCCGCGACGACCCCGAGACGCTGAAGATCCTCGGTGACGCCGGGGCCGACGTAAAGGGGGAGCGGGTACGCTTTCCCCGCGGAATGTGTCGCACCATTGTGACGCGCTCCGCGCCGAAGGAGTTCGTGCAGCATGCGCGCAACCCCGCGCGCAGTGTCGTGATCGGCGGCAATCGCACCGTCTTTGCGCCTGCCTACGGATCGCCCTTCATCCGCAACCTCGACGAAGGCAGGCGTTACGCGCGCATCGAGGACTTCCGCAACTTCGTCAAGCTCGCCTACTCGTCGAACTCGCTGCACCACTCCGGCGGCACGATCTGCGAGCCGGTCGATCTGCCGGTCAACAAGCGGCACTTCGACATGGTCTACAGCCACATGAAGTACAGCGACAAGCCGTACATGGGCTCCGTGACGCTGTCGGAGCGGGCAGCCGATACGGTCGAGATGACGCGGATCCTGTTCGGCGACCAGTATCTGGATCCGGCCAGCGGCAAGCCAAAGACCTGCGTCATCAGCCTGATCAACGCCAATTCCCCCATGACCTGGGATGCGACGATGCTCGGCGCGCTGAAAGTTTATGCGCGCGCGAACCAGGCGACGATCGTCACTCCATTCATCCTCGCGGGCGCGATGTCACCCGTAACGGTGGCCGGCACGGTCGCGCAGACCCTCGCCGAGTCGCTTGCCGGCATGACGGTCGCCCAGCTGGTCAATCCCGGCGCGCCCGTGGTACTGGGCAGCTTCGCATCCTCGCTGTCGATGCAATCGGGTGCGCCGACGTTCGGGACTCCCGAGCCCGCGCTGGTGCTCTACGTGATGGCCGCTCTGGCGCGGCGCCTGGGCGTGCCGTTCCGCTCCGGCGGCGGGCTGTGCGCCTCGAAGATCCCTGACGCTCAGGCCGCCTTCGAGTCCGCCAACACCCTGCTCCCGACCTGCCTCGGCGGAGTCAACTTCGTGCTGCACACCGCCGGCTGGCTCGAAGGCGGCCTCGCCATGGGTTACGAGAAGTTCGTCATGGATGCCGACCAGGCGGGCATGATGCACACGCTGCTGCAGGGCGTCGATCTGAGCGACAACGGCCAGGCGATGGATGCGATCCGCGAGGTGGGGCCGGGCAAGCATTTCCTCGGCTGCGCCCACACCCAGGCCAATTTCGAGACCGCGTTCTACCGCTCGCCGCTCGCCGACAACAACAGCTTCGAGCAGTGGGACTCCGAAGGCGCGACCGACATGGCGCAGCGCGCCAACGTGCTGTGGAAGAAGCAGCTCGCGGAATATGAGGCGCCGCCGCTCGACCCAGCGCGCGACGAGGCGCTGCTCGACTACATGGCCCGGCGCAAGGCGTCCTTCCCCGATTCCAATGTCTAGCGTCGTGGGCGGGACGGCGGTCGTCCTCGACGGCAAGGCCGTTGCCGCGAAGGTGCGCGGTGAGGTGGCGGCACGCGCGGCGCGGCTCGCCGGCCGGTTGGGTCGGCCGCCCGGGCTTGCTGTCGTGCAGGTGGGAGCTGATCCCGCGTCCAGTGTCTACGTGCGCAACAAGCGCAAAGCCGCCGCCGAGGCCGGCATTGCATCATTCGCGTATGACCTGCCGGCTACGACGAGTGCGCCGGACGTGCTTGCGCTCATCGATCTGCTCAACCACGACGAGAGCGTGGACGGCATTCTGGTGCAACTGCCGCTGCCCGCAGGCCTCGATGCGACCCGTGTCATGGATGCAGTCGATCCGGGCAAGGATGTCGATGGCTTTCACCCGGTCAACACCGGCCTGCTGGCGCAGAAGCGGCCGGCGCTCCGCCCGTGCACGCCGCATGGCGTCATCCGCCTTGCGGCGGAGTACAACATCGCGCTGCGGGGGCTGAAGGCAACGGTGGTGGGTGCATCGAATATCGTCGGCCGGCCGATGGCGCTCGAGCTGCTGCTGGCGGGAGCGACTGTGACGGTCTGCCATACGGGCACGCGCGACGTGCGGGCTGAGGTGGAGCGCGCTGATTTGGTGGTGGCCGCGGTGGGCAAGCCGCACTTCGTCCCCGGTGACTGGATCAAACCGGGGGCTGCGGTGTTCGACGTCGGCATCAACCGCGATGGCGCCGGCAAGATGGTGGGCGACGTCGAATATGATCGAGCCTTCGAGCGCGCCGGCTGGATCACTCCCGTGCCAGGGGGCCTCGGTCCCATGACGATCGCCATGGTGCTGTCGAACGCGGTGGAGGCCGCATCCCGGAGAACGGAGTTCCGGGGCCGGTGAAGGAGCTCTGGATCGGGCTCGACACGGGCGGCACCTACACGGATGCGGTCGCCTTGGAGGCTGGCCAGCGGGTCATTGCCAGCGCCAAGGCACTGACGACGCACTGGGACCTCGCGGTAGGACTTGGAGAGGCGCTGCGCTCCGTTCTGAACACGCTGCCCTACGGCTCGCGCCAGCGCATCTCCCTCGTTTCCGTTTCGACGACGCTCGCGACAAACGCGGTGGTAGAGAACCGCTTCAGTCCGATCTGCGCCGTCCTCGTGGGCTTCAACGACCGCATGGCCGCCGAGACGGGAATCGAGAAGCAGCTGGGAGGCGTGGTCGTGCGCGTGCGTGGCGGACATGACCCGACCGGCGTGGAAGAGCAGCCGCTCGATGAGGCGGCGATCGAGGCGGCGGTAGCGGACATCGGATCGCGGGTGGAGGCATTTGCCGTCGCGGCGCAATTCTCGGTGCGCAACCCCGAGCACGAGCTGCGGGTGCGCGAGCGCATTCGAGCCCTGTGCGGTAAGCCGGTCACCTGCAGCCACGAGCTGAGCGCGCAGTTGAATGCGCCCAAGCGGGCGCTGACTGCCGCGCTCAATGCCCGTCTGGTGCCGCACATCCGGCATCTGCTCGAGGCAGTGGGCCAGACGCTCGAGCGCGAAGCGATCGCTGCCCCGTTGATGGTCGTGAAGGGTGACGGAACGCTGATGCGGGCGAGTGTCGCCCTCGAGTACCCGATCGAGACGGTGCTTTCCGGACCTGCGGCGAGTGTCGTGGGCGCCGCTTTCCTCACCGGCCTCAGGGATTTTGCGGTTGCCGATATGGGCGGCACGACCACCGACGTGGCGATCATCATGGACGAGCGTCCGGTGGTGCGAGCCGACGGCGCCGTGATCGGCGGATGGCGCACGATGGTCCAGGCCATCGACGTTCACACGAGCGGACTCGGCGGGGACAGCGAGGTACACCTGGATCGCGAAGCGCGCCTCAAGGTCGGGCCGCGCCGAGTCATGCCGGTCAGCCTGCTGGCTCATCAGTTCCCCGAGGTGCTGGCAGAGCTCACGCGGCTCGCCGACGCGCAGCGCCTGCCATTGTTTGCGGGGCAGTTCGGCCATCGCAACCCCGGACGCGAGGCGGGGCCGGAGCTCGATCGACTGGAGCTGCGCGTGTGGCAGGCGTTGGCCGCGACGCCGAAGCGGCTCGACCTGGTAGCTCACACCCTGCAGGGTGTCGAGGCGTTGCGCCGGCTGGTGGACCGCGGGCTTGCGACTCTGGCCGGATTCACACCGAGCGACGCGTTGCACGTGCTGGGCCGCCAGCGAGGCTGGAGCGGCGATGCGGCGCGGCTCGGCGCCGCCATCCTGGCCACCGAGGAGCGCAACGTGACCGCGCGCCGGGCCAAGGACAGCCCGGAGGCGCTGTCCGAGCGTGTCTACGAGCTCGTCATCCGGCAGGCGGCGCGCGTGGTGTTGGAAAGCGCGCTGGCGCAGGATCCGGGAGTCGAGCCGCACAATGGCCGCTGGGGACCGCTCGGGATCCTGATCGAGCGGGCGGTGGAGGGCCGACCGGTCTCGAGGCTGGTCGATGCGCAGCCTCGCCTGGCGAACCCGCTGGTCGCCATCGGCGCACCGGCGGCGGCGTTCTATCCCGAGGTCGCACGGCGCCTGGGGGCGAAACTGGTGGTCCCCGAGCACGCCGCCGTGTGCAACGCGGTGGGCGCTGTGGTCGGCGTGGTGTCGGAGACCGTCGACATCCTGGTCAATCAGCCGGCCTGGAAGGTGTTTCGGATGCATGATCCGGCCGGCATCCGCGACTTTCCCGACGCCGAGGCGGCGATTGCGGCGGCAAAGGAGGCCTCGCGCGAGCTCGCCCTGGCCGCCGCCCGGCGCGCCGGCGCGACCGATCCCCACGTGGAGACCCTCGTCACCGAGCGCCGCGCCGCGTCCGGGGCCGGCGACGACTACCTTGCCGAGGCCACGGTGCGCTCGCGCGCCACCGGGAGGCCCGCGACCGGGCAGGTTGCGCGATAGCGGCCGCGGCCAGCAAACTACGGGTCTTGCCTCCCGAGGGGTGGAGCTCCGCTATGGCTGAGACCGAAGTTGGGCCTGGGGGATCCTTTGCGCGCGTACCGAGCGATATCGAGATCGCGCAGGGCGCCACGCCGCTGCCCATAGGGGAGCTGGCGGCGAAGGTCGGCATCCTTCCGGAGGAGCTCGAGTACTACGGGCGCCACAAGGCCAAGGTGCGCCTCGCGGTGCGCGACCGGCTGAAGGACGCGCCGAGCGGTAAATACATCGTCGTCACGGCGATCACTCCGACACCTCTCGGCGAAGGCAAGACGACGACGACGGTGGGGCTCAGCCAGGCAATCGGCGCCCACCTGAAGAAGAACGTCTTCACCTGCATCCGCCAGCCGAGCCAGGGACCGACGTTCGGCATCAAGGGCGGTGCGGCGGGCGGCGGCTACAGCCAGATCATTCCGATGGAGGAGCTCAATCTCCATCTCACCGGTGACATCCATGCGATCACGGCGGCGAACAATCTGCTCGCCGCGGCGCTCGATGCGCGGCTCTTGCACGAGGCGACACAAACGGACGAGTCTCTCTTCGACCGGCTCTGCCCCCCTGCGAAGGATGGCAGCCGGCGGTTCTCTCCCGTCATGTTGCGGCGGCTGCGCAAGCTCGGTATTTCAAAAACAGATCCCAACGGGCTGACGCCCGCGGAGCGCAGCCGCTTCGCTCGTTTGGACATCGATCCGGGCTCGATCACGTGGCGGCGGGTGATCGATACGAGCGATCGCGTGCTGCGTCAGATAACGGTCGGGCAGGGACCCGAGGAAAAGGGACGCACGCGCGTCACCGGGTTCGACATCACGGCCGCAAGCGAGATCATGGCGATCCTGGCCCTGACCACGAGCGTTAGCGACATGCGCGAGCGGTTGGGCCGCGTGGTGGTCGGCACGAATCGCGCGGGCGAGGCGATCACCGCGGACGATCTGGGCGTGGGTGGCGCGCTGACGGTGCTGATGAAAGACACCATCATGCCGAACCTGCTGCAGACGCTGGAGGGAACGCCGGCGTTCGTGCACGCGGGGCCCTTCGGCAACATCGCGCACGGCAATTCCTCGATCATCGCGGACCAGATCGCCCTGAAGCTCGTCGGGCCGGATGGATACGTGCTGACCGAAGCGGGATTCGGCGCCGACATGGGGATGGAGAAATTCTTCAACATCAAGTGCCGCTACAGCGGCCTGATACCGAATTGCGTGGTGCTGGTCGCCACCATCCGTGCCCTGAAGATGCACGGCGGCGGCCCGAAGGTCACCGCCGGGCAGCCGCTTCATCCTGACTACACCATGGAGCAGCTCGAGCTCGTGGAGAAAGGCTGCTCGAATCTCGTGCGGATGATACGCAGCGCGCGCCTGTTTGGAGTCCCGGTGGTCGTCGCGGTAAACCGCTTCGCGCACGATACGCCGGCGGAGATCGAGCTGGTGCGCAAGATGGCGGTGCAGGCCGGCGCCTACGATGCCGTCGCGACCAACCACTGGGCCGAAGGTGGCGCCGGCGCCGCGAACCTCGGCAGAGCCGTGATCGCCGCGTGTGAGGAACCGGCGAGCTTCCGCTTCCTTTATCCGCTGGACGCCGGCATCAAGTCGAAGATCGAGACGATCGTGCGCGAGGTCTATGGCGGCGGCGGCGTCGAATACCTGCCGGAAGCGGAGCGGAAGATCGCGCTCTACGAGCGGTTGGGGTTCGGCAACCTGCCGATCTGCATGGCCAAGACCCATCTCAGCGTCAGCCACGACCCGAGCCTCAAGGGTGCGCCGACCGGCTTCATCGTTCCGGTGCGGGACGTTCGCGCGAGCGTCGGTGCGGGCTTCCTGTATCCGCTGCTCGGAACGATGAGCACCATGCCGGGCCTGCCAACACGCCCGGCTTACTACGACATCGACCTGGACCCGGCAACCGGGCGTGTGATCGGCCTCTCTTGAGCCCGACCTTACGGCTCGCTGCGGGGAATCCCGACGCTCTCCAAAGCCGCCCGGGTACGCTCGAGCACTGCCTCCGCGATGCCGAACGCCGGCGCATGCCGCTGCGTCTCGGTCGCCACCCGCTCGCGCAGGGAAGCAGTGCCCGGCGCCAGATTCCGCACGTTGGATTCCGCGCACAGTAGGAACCCGCGCAGCGCGCTCGCCAGGAGAGATGCGATGACGCCGAGATCGGCGACCAGCGCAGGGGGAGTCGAGGCGGACAACTCGCTGCACAGTTGCAGGCCTGCTGCTGCTTCGTGCGTGGCCGCGAGCGGCACATCGACTGTTCGGCAAACGGCGGCGTCAATCGCCTGCTGGCGCGCCTGATGTTCGGACTCCGTCGAATGTGGCAATCGCCTGGCGGTCAGGTAAGCCTCGAATGCCGCGACGTCATCGGCCGCCAGTTGCAACATGCGTTGCGATGCTGCCTGGGCCGCCGCCGCGAGCGGCTCGAGCCTGGCGGCATTTGCGGGGTCTGTGTTCTGGCGGCGACTGACACCGAGCACTTTCGCGGCCAGGCCAAGGGCAAAGCCGGCCGAAACGGCAGCGATCGCCACGCCTGCCGGCATCGGATGTTGGCCCGCCGCCTCACGGCGGAAGTGCTCGAGTGTTACTTGGGAGAGGTCATCGCCCGGAGTCATGCGGGCAGGATGGCGTACTCGACGCCGCGGTGCAATCAGCTCATGGCGCGGCCGGCCGGCGTCGCGCACCGCGAGCGCCCGCGCGAGGAGTCGGCGGCTTCGGCTCCGGCAACGTGACCGCTTTGCGAAGATGCTGATATTGCGCCGTCGAATGAGGAATGCCCATGGCCTCGACGAAATGGCTCTGGAACTGCGGCTCGATGGCGGTCTCGACCTTCTGTACCTGGTGCACCAGCGTCTCGATGATCTTGCGCGAGCCGAAGTCGAGCAGGGCGATGCGTGCTCCGGTCCCCGCGGCATTGCCCGCGGAGGAGACCTGCGACAGCTCGCAGTCTGGAATCATTCCGAGCACCATCGCGTATTTGACGTCGATGTGCGATCCGAATGCCCCCGCCAACCGGATACGATCGACGCGCTCGGTGCCGAAGCGGTCCATCAGCAGGCGGATGCCGGCGTAGAGAGCCGCTTTGGCAAGTTGAATCGCGCGTACGTCGTTCTGTGTCACCGTGAGCGTTTGTGCGCCCTGATGGACGACGTAGCCGAACGTGCGGCCCATGGGCACGACGCGCGGGCTGCGCGCAGCGAGCTCGCCATTTACCACGCCATCCTGACTGATGATTCCCGCCAGGAACATCTCGGCAATGACTTCGATGATGCCCGAGCCGCAGATGCCCGTTACGCCGCTGGCCTGGACGGCCTCATCGAAACCCGGCTGGTCGGACCACAGGTCCGAGCCGATGACTTTGAATCGCGCTTCGAGCGTCACTGGATCGATCCGCACGCGCTCGATTGCGCCCGGCGCCGCGCGCTGGCCGCAGCTGATCTGCGCCCCCTCGAACGCGGGGCCCGTCGGGCTGGAGCATGCGAGCAGGCGCTCCTTGTTGCCCAACACGATTTCCGCGTTCGTGCCGACATCGACCAACAGCGTCACGGCTTCGTCAAGGTCGGGCCGCTCAGCCAGGACCATTCCCGCCGTGTCTGCACCGACATGGCCGGCTACACAGGGCAATGCATAAGCCCGCGCACCGCGGTGCAAGTGCAGGCCGATCTCCGTGGTCCAAAACTCCAGGGCCTCGTCGGTCGCGAGCGCGAAAGGCGCGCCTCCGAGCTCCACCGGATCGATGCCGAGCAACAGGTGATGCATGATCGGGTTACCGACCAGCGTCACCTCGAGAATGTTGTCGGTGTGCGCCTTCGCCTGGCGCGCAACGTCGGCGGCGAGCCGATTCAACGCTTCACGCACTGCGGCGGTCATCTGTTGCGCCCCGCCCGGATGCATCATGGAATAAGAGACGCGGCTCATCAGATCCTCGCCGAAGCGGATCTGCGGGTTCATGACGCCGCTCGAGGCGAGCACCTCGCCGGACTCGAGATCGCAGAGGTGGGCGGCGATGGTGGTGGAGCCGATGTCCACGGCGAGCCCGAGCGCCAGCTCGTGAAAGCCCGGCCACACGCCGATGATCCGCTCGCCGCCGTGCACGGCGACCGTCACTTTCCAGTCGCCCTTGCGCAGCGCCGGCTGCAGCCGTTGCAGCATGTGCAGGTCGCAGCTGAGGCCGGTCAGCTGCCACTCGCGCTGCAGGGCTTCCTCGAGACGCTGCAGGTCGCCCGAAGGGTCGTGCATGTCGGGCTCGCGCACCTCGACGTAGTGCAGCCGCGCCACCGGATCCAACGTGATGGCTCGTGCCTCGGCCTCCTTGCGGATGACCTGCCGGTGCACCTGGCTGGTGGGTGGCACGTCCACGACGAGGTCGCCCTGGATACGTGCCTGACAGGAGAGGCGGTGGCCGGCCGGCAGACGCCGGCGGCCGGCGGGATTTTCCTCGGCCGCGCTGGGCGCCGACAGGTTTTCCGGCCGGGAGACGACGCCGTGCTTGGCGAACTCACCCTCCATGACCAGCACCTCGCAGCGCCCGCAGATGGCGCGGCCGCCGCAAACGGAATCGACGTCCACTCCCAACGAGCGCGCGGCTTGCAGGAGCGGTGTACCGACGGGGAAGCGTCCGCGCTTTCCCGACGGCGTAAAAACGACGAGCGCGCCCGGTTCAGCTGACACGGCGGCGATGGCCCCCTTCGCGCCGGCCGCGGGCGGCGCCCTCGGCGGGGGCCGCACCCGCGGGTTGCGCCGGCGGCACGTCGCGGAACCTGCGGATCCAGCGCGCGCAGTCCGGATCGTGTCCCATCATGACGTCCGCCCCCATGACGGCCCGTACCGTCTCGGTGTGCAGCGGGTTCATGATCGCGGAGGTCATGCCGGCGCCGATCGCCGAGATCAGGAACGCCGCGGTGATGCCCTCGCGCGCCGGCAGCCCGAAGCTGATGTTGGAGGCGCCGCAGGTGGTGTTCACTTTCAGCTCGCTCTTCAGGCGCCGCAGCAGATGCGTCACCTGTACCGCCGCCTTGTTGATGGCGCCGACCGGCATGACGAGCGGATCGACCACCACATCGGATACGGGTATGCCGTAATCCGCGGCGCGGTGCACGATCTTCTTCGCCACCTCGAAGCGCACGTCCGGGTCCTCGGAGATCCCGGTCTCGTCGTTGGAAATCGCCACCACCGCGGCGCCATATTTCTTTACCAGCGGCAGCACCGATTCCAGACGCTCGTCCTCGCCGGTGACGGAATTCACCAGCGGCTTGCCTTTGTAGACGGCGAGGCCCGCCGCCAGCGCGGCGACGATCGAGGAGTCGATGGACAGCGGCACATCCGTGATGGCCTGCACGAGCTGCACGGCCTTCGCGAGTATCGCCGGCTCGTCGGCGAGCGGGATGCCGGCGTTGACATCGAGCATCTGGGCACCGGCGGCAACCTGCGCCCGCGCGTCGGCTTCGACCCGGGTGAAGTCGCCGGCGGCCATTTCCGCTGCCAGGATCTTGCGCCCGGTCGGATTGATGCGCTCGCCGATCATGACGAACGGACGCTCGAAGCCGATGATGACTTCGCGGGTTGCGGAGCTGATGATGGTGTCGGTCATGAGGCCAGCCTGTTGGGGTTACGTTGCGGGTCGCGGCCGGGATACCACGGGACACGCCCGCCGAGCACTCCGGAGCGATCGATGATCTCGGGGACGCCGTCTTCCTGGCGATACGCCATCACATGGACACCGCTCACTCCGGGCACCGTCCGGATCTCCTGGATGAGCTCGATGCAGAGATTGCGCCCTTCGCGGGCACCGTCGGGTGCGCCCGCCAGGCGCGCGACGATCGCATCGGGAATGTGCAGGCCTGGAACGTGCGTGCGCATCCACTCGGCCGTCTTGGCCGAGCGCAGCGGACCCACTCCGACCAGGATGAAAACCTTGTCGAGCAGGCCGAAATCCTCGATACGGCGCATGAAGGTCTTGAGAGCCGGCACGTCGTAGCAGTATTGGGTTTGAATGAACTGCGCGCCGGCGGCGACTTTCTTGGCCAGCCGGTCAGCGCGCCATTCGACCGGGAGGGCGAAAGGATTCTCGGCTGCGCCGAGCAGCACCCGCGGCGAATACGTCAGCTTGCGTCCACTCAGGAAGCGATGCTCGTCGCGCATGGTCCGGGCGGTCTCGAGCAGCGATATCGAGTCGAGGTCGAACACCGGCAGCGCCTGCGGATGATCGCCGGCCTGCACGCCGTCGCCCGTCAGGCACAGGATGTTGCATACCCCCATCGCGGCACCGCCCAGGATGTCGCCCTGGATCGCAATGCGGTTCTTGTCGCGGCAGGAAATCTGCATGACCGGGGCGTAGCCGACCCCTGTAAGGAGCGCGCAGACGGCGACGCTCGACATGTGGCAGTTGGCACCGCTGCCGTCAGTGGCGTTGATGGCATCGACATAACCGTCGAAGATACGCGCGCGCCGGTATACCTCTTCAGGGTCCGCAGAGTCGGGCGGCGCCATCTCCGTTGTCACCGCGAACTGCTTGGCGCGTAAGACTCTCTCCAGACGCCCGGGGGAGGTGTGACCCGGCAGGATCGGCAGCGGATAACCGGGTACCGGCTCGTCCTCGAAGATCAAGCGCTGTCTCCGGCGCGCTCGCGCGCCACCCGCAGCCAGGAGGATTTTCCGGTCAGGCGCCGGTCGACCGGCAACTGTATGTGGCTGAGCGCTTCAGCGCCGCCGGGAATGCGGGCGCTGCCGGCAACAGCGAGATTCCAGACGCACTTCATGTCCGGTCGGACCTCGCAATTGCCGTTGGCGCGCACGCCGCCGCAAGGTCCGTTGCGCAGATTCTTGGGACAGTTCATGGGGCAGGACATGCCGGTGGAGCTGAGGATGCATTGCCCGCACATCCGGCAATCGAACAGCAACCCCTTGACCGAGTGCTCGAGCGCCGCCACGGGACGCTCCAGTCGCTGATAGCCGATACGCTCGAACAGCGGATGCAGCGCGGTCAGGACGCGCTCAAAGCCGCGGTAGAAGCTGTTGAGACCGCGCGCATGACGTACTGACCACAGGCGTACGCTGTACATCAGGCACCGGCCGGTTCCGTCGACGCGGCAGCATCTGGAGCCGCATCCGGATCGACGCCCTTGGACTTCACGATTCGCTCGAGGCGCTCGTCCGTGTATTGCGCTTCGATCCGCGCCGCTTCCGCGGCAACTTCCGCCGCGATGTCCTCGCCACACGGCCGGGGAGGGCTGCGCTTCCAGTCGGCAAGGTAGGCATCGGAGCTGCCGCGGCCGGCGCGCATGGCCGCACGATCCACCGCCTCCTGGAATCGCGATGACAACTGCACCTTGGCGGTCTCGCGGCCTTTGCGGCCGACCACCTGCGCGGGGACGTCACGCCAGGAGATGATGATCAGGTTTGCCATCAGGACGTGCGGTCGGCGGTCACGAGCGCCGCGAGGTGAGTCCCCAGTTCCCCGTAGCCGGTATGCCGGTGCTCGAAGGCGAGGCCCAGATACGCGGCGATCCGCCGCGCCTCCTCGAGAAGAGCGGCAGAGCGAATCTGCGCCAGGTAGACCACCTTGCGGTAGTTGTGGAAATACTCCTGCGCGAGCTGCGGATGACGATCGATGCCGAGCCCGCGCACCACGAGCCGCTCGAAGTGGCGCGTGAGGAAGTCCGTCAGATAGAAAGTGCCCGGCTCGGCTTCCGCCAGCTCCGCGAAGGCGGGTGCGCCGGCGAAGAACTCATAACAGTGGGCGCCCGGTAACCGCTCCACGCCTTCCTCCGCGAGCACCGCATCCAACTTGCCGCCGGTGCCGCAATCGGCGTAAGCGACGAAGATGCTGTGGTACTCGCCACGCCGCTCGCGGATCTTCTCCTGTACCGCCGGCGCGATGCGCTCGGGCCGATTGTGCAGCTCGGGCGGCAGACAACAGACATCGATCGCCGTCCAGCCGTTCGCGCGGCGCAGCGCGGCAATCTCGCGCGCCAACGCTCCGCAGGCGATGATCAGCGTGCCGCGCCTGGTGTCCACTCATCCGCTCCGTTGCCTCAGGCAGCGTGCGCGGCCCGGCGCGCGGCGATCAGGCTTTTCGCCGTCTCGACGGCGACCGCGGCGTCGCGGCAATAAGCGTCGGCGCCCACGGCCTTG
This sequence comes from uncultured Pseudomonadota bacterium, assembly GCA_963812925.1. Taxonomy (GTDB): domain Bacteria; phylum Pseudomonadota; class Gammaproteobacteria; order Steroidobacterales; family Steroidobacteraceae; genus 13-2-20CM-66-19. Next base: position 70,135 of record CAWEXF010000005.1, read on the forward strand.
CCGAACTCCTCGTTGAGCGGCGCACCGCCGACCAGCACGATGTACTCATCACGGATGTTCTGCTCGCGCATCTTGTCGATCACGACCTTCATGTAGGGCATCGTAGTCGTGAGCAGCGCCGACATGCCGAGGATGTCGGGCTTGTGCTTCTCGAGCGCGTCCAGATATTTTTCCACCGAGTTGTTGATGCCGAGGTCGATCACCTCGAAGCCGGCGCCTTCGAGCATCATCGACACGAGGTTCTTGCCGATGTCATGGATGTCGCCTTTGACCGTGCCGATGACGACTTTGCCGATCGGCTCGGCACCGGTCTCCGCGAGCAGCGGGCGCAGGATCTCCATTCCCCCCTTCATCGAGTTGGCCGCGAGCAGTACTTCGGGGACGAAGAGGATCCCATCGCGGAAGTCGATGCCGACGATTCTCATGCCCTCGACGAGCGCATCGTTCAGCACCTTGTCGGCGCCCCAGCCGCGCTCGAGGAAGATGTGGGTCGCCTCCATGACCTCGGCGCGCAACCCGTTGTAAAGGTCATCGTGAACCTGCTCGGTGAGCTCCTGGTCGTTCAAGTCGCGCAGGTTGAACTCGGACTGCTCTGGCATGCTCGGTCCTCGGATCCGGGGCGTACGCCCTCGAGAAAAATGGTAGCCGAGGGGGGCCGCCCCATGGGGTGAATTTGCGACGCCCGCATGTCCGCAGGCGACAGGTGTGACGCTGCGCTCATGCGGAATTGCGCCGTATTATGCCAATACGAGATAGCGGCTCTAAGCGATGCTCTTGCCTGGCCCGAACGGTTGCTTGCGCTCCGGCGGCGGCGGCCGGCGCCGCATCTTGCGCCACTGGTTGTAGATGCAGAGCAGGCCGGTGAGCCCGGCGAGGCTGCCGAAATAGGCCGGCGGCCCGAAGCGCGCGATCAGGCTGCCGACCAGAACCGGGCTCAACGCCGCACCGATGCCGTTGAGTCTGAGCAGTGCGCTGCTGGCGGCCACCATCTGCGCGGGCTCGAGATGGTCGTTGACATGGGAGACACCCAACCCGTAGAGCGTGAATGCGAGACCGCTGAACGCCGCCGCGACGATCAGGACGAGCCCATGCGGGAGGTGACGGAAGGCCAGAGGCACCGCCGCGCTCAGCGTCGCCAGGAGGCAGATCCCTGCGATCACGGTGCGACGGTCGATACGGTCGGAGAGACGGCCGACAGGCAGCTGCATGACCACGGCGGAAAGGACGCTAACGCCCATGAAGGTGGCCACACCCGAGGTGTCGAGGCCGCTCAGCCTGGCGTAGACCGGCCCCATCGAGTAGACGTTCGCTGTCACCATGCCCGCAACCATCACGGCCACCACGCCGAGTGGGGAGTCACGGTAGAGATCGCGGTATCTGACCTTCTGCGGCAGCGCGATCTCGGGCGCATATTGCGCCGCGACCACGATGGGCACGATGGCCAGCGAGATCAGGATCGCTACCAGCATGAAAGGGGTCGTGGTGCGCGGATCGGCCGGGATCAGCAGGAACTGCGAGCTGCCGAGCCCGATGTAGAGCACCGCCATATAGACGGCGAGGAGGCTCCCGCGGGTGGCGCGGCTCGAGCGGTCGTTGAGCCAGCTCTCGGCCACCACGTAAATCCCCGCGAAAGCCAGTCCCGAGAGGCCGCGCAGCAGCGCCCACGGCAGCGCGGCGATGTACAGGCCTTGCGCCAGGATCGCCGCCGATGCGATCGCCGCCATCCCGGCGAAGACACGGATGTGGCCCACCCGCCGCACCAGGCGCGGCGCGAGCGCGGTGCCGAACATGTACCCGACGTAGTAGCACGACATCACTACGCCTGTGAGTGGCGCCGGCCACCCCTCGAGCGTCGCGCGCAGGCTGATCTCGGTGCCCTGCAGCCCCGCGCCGAGCATCAGGATGCCCATGCCGAGGAGCAGTTGCCAGGTGGCTGCGATTGCGCCCATTGTTGAATTCTACTGGAATGCGCCGGCGCGATCAGCGTATGAGTTTTTGCGATCGGCGCATGTCGCGCAGTTGGCTATAGTGGAGGCATGCGGCAGAACCGACGCCAATCCGGTCAGGGAACCCGGCCTTCCGGCCACGCTCGCGCGACCGCGTACCGGCGATTGCGCAATCCCTTCGTTCCCCAGAGCGTATTTTCGGACGACGCCGTAGCGTCGCTGCACGAAAACGCCTTGAAGGTCCTGGAGACACTCGGCATCAAGGTGCTGCTGCCGGAAGCGCGCGCTCTTTATGCCGGTGCCGGTGCCCTCGTCGACGAGAGCACTGAGATCGTGCGGCTCGGCCGCGACATCATCGCTTCGACCCTCGCGAGCTGCCCGCGCTCGTTCGAGGGGTTCGGCGGCGATCCGGGGCGTACCGTCGAATTCTCGGCCGGCTCGCTCGTCTTCATCGGCGGCTCGAGCTGCCCCAACGTGAGTGACCTCGACCGCGGGCGCCGTCCTGGCTCGCTCAGCGACTTCGTCGATCTCATCAAGATCAGCCAGCACTTCGACGTGCTGCACGTCCTGGGCAACCATACGGAGCCGCAGGATGTGCCCGTACACCTGCGTCACTACGCGATGATGCGGGCACAGTTGACGCTCTCCGACAAGATGCCGATCGTGATGGCGCGCGGCACGGCCCAGGTCGAGGACAGCTTCGCGATGATCCGCCTGGCGCGCGGCCAGTCCGAGGAGGACTTCCGCAAGCATGTGCATACCTACACGGTGATCAACAGCAACTCACCGCGCGTGCTCGACCGCTCCATGGCGCAGGGCATCATCGATTTTGCGCGGCACGGCCAGCCGGTGATCATGACGCCGTTCTGTCTTGCCGGGGCCATGGCGCCGATCACGATCGCCGGCGCCTTGACGCTCCAACATGCGGAGGCGCTGGCGGGTATCGCGCTCGCTCAGCTCGCGTGCCGCGGCGCGCCGCTCCTTTACGGTAGCTTTCTCTCCAACGTCGACATGAAGTCGGGATCGCCCGCTTTTGGCACACCGACGCACTTGCAGGCCACCTTGGGGGCCGGCCAGCTCGCGCGCCACGTCGGACTGCCCTGGCGAGCCGGAGCGGGCACGGCCGCCAATGTAGTGGACGCCCAGGCGGCCCTGGAGACCCAGTTCTCCCTCTGGGCCAGCGTGCTCGCGGGTGCGACCGTGTGCCTGCACGCCGCGGGGTGGATGGAGGGGGGAATCACCAATTCCTACGAAAAGTGCGTGACGGACGTGGAGATGCTGCAGATGCTGGCCGAGCTCTGCACACCTCCGGAGGCGGACGAGGATGCGTTGGGGTATGGGGCGATCGCCGAGGTGCAGCCGGGCGGCCATTTCTTTGCGGCGGCGCACACCATGGCGCGCTACCGCACCGCATTTCATGAGCCGATGATCGCGGACTGGTCGAATTTCGGCACCTGGACCGAGCGCGGCTCGCTGACCTCTACAGACCGGGCGCACGCCAAGTGGAAGCAGGTACTCGCCGAATTCGCGGCCCCGCCGGCGGCGACTGCCGGCGCGGAATCTCTCGATGAATTCATCGCCAGGCGCACGGCCGAGGGCGGCGCCGCACCTTTGACCTGAGCCTACATTGCTTCAGCGAGCTCGCTCGCCGCGCGCCGCTCGTCATCGAGTACGTGGCGGGCCGACAGGAAGTAGTGCCATGCCGCCCAGAATCCCGTCGGCACCAGGCAAAGCATCGCAAGTCGCAGGGATTCGGCATTGGCGACGTGGTGGGGCGCAAACACGTCGCTCAGAACGCCGACCATCTGCGGGGCGATGATGAGATTGCCGAGGTTGGCGGTGAAGAGCACCGTGGCGCAGTACACCGCCCGCATACCCGGCCGCGCCAGGTTGTTCAGAATGCCGAACCCGGGACCGATGTAGACATAGATCGAAGGAATGTAGAGCCAGAAGAGCGCTCTGGTGAGCGCGAGCGAGTGGGTGGAATAGATCACCGCCGTCACCACCGTCGCCAGCGCAACGTTGACACCGAGCAGCCGCAGGATGCGTTGCTGGCTGGAGAGCCACGGCCTGGACAGCAGCCACGTGCTTCCGACCATCGCGAGGCTGCCACCGATCAGGTGGATGGGGCCGAGCATGGCGCCGGCCTCAGCGACGTTCAGACCGTAGCTGCGCATCAGGAAAGCCGGCGTCCACCACATCAGGCCCCAGCCCCACAGCGCGACCACGGAGCTGCCGATGATCAGATGCACGGCGGAGGGCTGGCGCAGCATGTATCGCATCGTCTCGAGGAACGGCGCGGCGGTATGACAGTCCTTGCCACGGTCCAGGCAACCGCGCTGCGGCTCACGGATCGTGAGCAGCACCAGGGCGCCGATCAGGATGCCCGGTATCCCGAGCGCGAGGAACATGGCGCGCCAGCCGAAGCGGTAGGCGATGGCGCCCGCTATCTGCGACCCGAGCCAGGCGCCTATCGGCGCGCCGAGCGAGAACACCTGCAAGGCCATCGGGCGGCGCGCCGCCGGGAAGTAATCCGACAGCATCGAGTTGGCCCCGGGCGTGCCGCCTGCCTCGCCAACCCCGACTCCGATGCGCGCGCCGAGGAGTTGCCAGTAATTGCGCGCCAATCCGGTTGCGACCGTCAGCGCCGACCAGGCGATCAGACAGGCGCCGATGATGGCGCGGCGGCTCTTGCGGTCGATCAGCCAGGAGAGCGGGAAGCCGAAGATGACATAGAAGATCGCGAGCGATACCCCGGTCAGAAAGGCGATGTTGGCGTCGGAAAGATGCAGCTCCTGGCGGATCGGCTCGAGCACGGTCGAGATCGAGTAGCGGTCGCAGATGCTCAGCGTGTAGACCACGCACATCGTGATCGCGACATACCAGCGCTCCGCGAGCGAGGTGGTATCGCCTGGCGCGCGGCGCTGGTCGGGCGGCGACGCGGCTTCGATGTCGGCCCGAGTCTCATTCACCTGGCGGCATCCTCCAGAATGAGATCGGCGGCCTTCTCGGCCAACATCAGCGTCGGCGCGTTGATATTGCCGGAAGTGACCGCCGGAAATATCGAAGCATCGACCACGCGAAGGTTGCCCACGCCGTGTACCCGCAGACGAGAATCGACCACGGAGCTGTTGGCGTCGGGACCCATGGCGCAGGTACCGCACGGGTGGAACACCGAACCCGCGCGGCGGCGGAAGTCCTGGAGCACCTCCGCGTCGGAGTGCACGCCTTCTCCGGGTGTCAGCTCCGACTCGATCACTTCCGCGAGCGGCTTGGCGGCGGAGATCCGGCGCAGAATGCGCGCTCCTTCATACACATCGGCGACGTCTTCCGGCGTCGACAGACTGTTCGGCGTGATCGCGGGGCTCGACAACGGGTCGGGGGTGCGCAGGTGCACGCTGCCGCGACTGGTGGGCCGGCAAGTGTTGAACGACATGAGAAAGCCCGGAAAGGGATCGGGGTTGAGCAGCCGCCGCTTCGGGCCGCTGGTCGTGGTGCTGTAGCTGGCCGGATTGAAGTAGATGTGCAGGTTCGGGCGGCCGAGCTCGGGGCGGCTGCGCACGAAGGCGCCGGCCTGGTTGACGCTCATCGACAGCGGACCATCCCGGCGCAGGGCGTAGCGCACGGCGGCGCGCGCCTTGCCGAGAAAGGGCGCGAGCTCGTCATTGAGCGTCGGCACTCTGGAACGATAAAAATAGGACAGGCAAACGTGATCCTGCAACCCGCGTCCCACGGAGGCGAGGGGCGCGACCAGCGGAATCTCGAGCCGCTGCAGCAGCTCAGGATCACCGACGCCAGAGAGCTCGAGGAGCTGCGGCGAGCCGATCGCGCCGGCCGAGAGGAGCACTTCGCGCCGGGCGGTCGCGCTCAGCCGTGAGCCGCCGCGCAGGTACTCCACGCCCGTGGCTGCAGCGCCGGAAAAGAGCACGCGGGTCGCTCGAATCCCCGTCGCCAGCTCGAGGTTGCGCCGGCGCAACGCTGGCCGGAGATAGGCGCTCGCGCTCGAGACGCGCACGCCATTGCGGATCGTCACTTGCCAGAGTCCCGCGCCCTCGGTTTCCGAGCCGTTGAGATCGCGACTGATACCGATACCGGTCGCGGCGCATGCTTCGAGGAAGGTCGTGCAGAGGGGGTGCACCGTAGCGGCTGGATCGTGAACATGTACGGGCCCGCCGGCGCCGTGATACTTCGATGCGCCCCAGGCATGGTCCTCGAGCTTGCGGAAGTACGGCAGCACGTCCTCCCACCCCCAGCCGGGATTTCCAGCGCCGCGCCAGTCCTCATAGTCCGAGGGCTGTCCGCGCACGAACACCATGGCGTTGATGGAGCTCGAACCGCCCAACACCTTGCCGCGCGGCCAGAATGCGCGCCGATTGTCCAGCTGGGGCTCGGGCTCCGTTGTGTACATCCAGTTATAACGGGGGTCGGTGAACGTGCGCGCATAGCCGATCGGCACTCGGATCCAGGGGCTGGAATCGCTGCCCCCGGCCTCGAGGAGCAGCACGCTGTGGCGGCCGCTCTCGGTCAGGCGGCTGGCCAGCACGCAGCCGGCGGAGCCGGCCCCGACGATGATGTAGTCGAATTCCCCCATCGATCGTGGCAGCATAGCTCGGCGCAAAGCGGAGCGGGCCCGGGGAGGCATGCCTTTTTCCGATGGGTCCATACAAATTCTCGGCTTCCGCGCCGGCGAGCCCTGTGGAAACCTGGGTCCGGCTGGTCTGAGGTATGTCGTAAATCCGCAACCCGCGCGTCGCGAACTCACAAGCCGCGGCGCCGCGATTACGGGAGCATCGACTGATTGAGCCGGAGCGAGGGGCCTCCGGTGGTGCCAGGGGGCTGGTCTACCGCAGGGAAGACAACAAGTTCGTAACCTGCCGAGGTCATCGAATGAAATCGATCCATCATCGTAATCGACAGATTGCCTGCGCAATTTCAGCGGCCCTGGCCGCCTGCGCCGGTGCGCGCGCGCACGCGCAGCAAGCTACCGATACCACTGCGGCTACCGATTCCACGCCTGCCGCCTCACTGCAACTTCAACAGATCACCGTCACCGCGACGCGCCGTTCGGAGTCGGTGCAGGACGTCCCACTCACCGTGCAGGCGATCACGGGCGTGCAGCTGCAGCAGCTCGGCGTCCAGAACGAGTACGACCTTTTCAAGTACACACCCAACGTCACCTTCAGCGGCAACGGGCCGGGCACCGGCAACATTTTCATGCGGGGCCTCGGCAGTATCGGCTCGGGCAACCAATCCCAGTCGACCACGGCGGCGTTTCCCAACGTGGCGGTCTACCTCGACGAGCAGTCGATGCAGTTCCCGGCGCGCAACCTCGATGTCTACCTGGTCGACATGCAGCGCGTCGAGGTCCTCGAGGGACCGCAAGGCACACTCTTCGGCGGCGGCGCCGAGGCGGGCGCCATCCGCTACATCACGAACAAGCCGGATCTCAATGCGACCACGGGCGAGTTCAATGCCGGCTACGGCGTCACGGCCCACGGCGATCCGAACAACAATCTCAACGCCGTGCTCAATGTGCCGATCATCCCGGGAACGTTCGGGCTGCGAGCGGTGTTTTTCACGGATCATCAGGGCGGCTACATCGACAACGTGCCGGGCACGATCAGCTACGTGCCGGGCTCCGTCCCAGTCACGCTCGGTGGCAATCCCACCGCCAACAACGCCGACCTGATCGGGACCGCCACCAATCCGGTGACCTATGGTGGGGCCCGGCTCGAGGCGTTGTGGAAGCTCAACGATCAGTGGAGCCTCCTGCTCGAGCAGAACTACCAGAACATGCAGGCGGACGGCTACTTCTACACCTATCCGCAGGCGTCCGACGGGCAGGTGCTCGCGCAGTACCAGCTCGAGGCCTTCACGCCGGCTCACAACAACGACCGCTACGAGAGCACGGCGTGGACGGTCAATGGCCAGACGGGTCCCCTCAGCATCGTCTACACGGGCAGCTACATGGTCCGGCACATCGACGGGGTGCAGGACTACTCGAACTACGAGCGCAGCGCGCGTGGCTCGTGGTACGGATGCATCGGCCCGGGCGCAGGCTATTTCAACTCGTCGAACTTTGCGTCGCTGACGGGCAAGTCGCTGCAGTGCTACGCGCCGCTCGGCGATTGGCATGACGCCGTTTCGAACCAGCACCTCAGCAACGAGCTGCGCGTCAGTACACCGACGGACTACCGCCTGCGCGGACTGTTCGGTGCCTATTGGGAGAAGTTCAACCTCGACGACGAGCAGGACTTCAACTACCTGGCCGTTCCGCAGTGCGATGCCGCCAATCTCGCCAGCGAAGAAGCAGGCGGCCCGGACTGCCTCTCGGCCGTGGGCCCGGTCCCCGGGGCATACGCCAGCGATCCGGCACTCAGAACCGGATCGGACACGGCCTTCGGCGAGGATGAGCAGCGCGGCTATAAACAGACCGCGCTCTTTGGCTCGGTCGACTTCGACATCATTCCGAAGACCCTGACGGTCACCGGCGGTACCCGCTGGTACTCCTACGAGGAGTACGAGGAGGGGTCGGAGTACTACAGCGAGAGCACGAGCACCGGACTCGTCGTCGATCATGCGAACGGCGTGTGCATCGCGGCTGGCCTGTGCGGCTTTCCGATCAACCTGCACAAGAGCGAGCATGGATTCCGCAGCCGCGCCAACCTCACCTGGCATATCACGCCCGACGTGATGGCGTACTACACCTGGTCCCAGGGATTCCGCCCCGGCGGCTTCAACCGCACCGACTCACTGACCGACGGGTCGGTCTACCTGGGGGCCGAGTTGCCGGCCAACGGCGGCAAGGACACCGACCAGTACCTGAAGCCCGCGGGTTACAACTCGGACACTCTGATCAACAACGAGGTCGGCATCAAGACCGAGTTGTTCCAGAATCGGGTGATCTTCAACGTATCGGCGTACTACATGCAGTGGAACGATGTCATCGTGTCGTTGTTCGACCCGGAGTTCCTCGGCAACACGACCTTCAACGTGAACGGCCCGAGCTACGACATCAAGGGCTTCGAGGTCCAGTTCGCGGCCCGCCTCTGGGAGGGGTTGAGCATCGACGGGTCGAGCTCGGTCAACTCCACATCGCAGTCGAGCTCTCCTTGCCTGGACTCGGTGGGTGCCGTGGCGGCCTCCAAGTCGACGGCCAACAATCCGACGGCCGCGGGCACCTGCATCACCGCGGCGGTGCCCGCCACCGGCGGTGCGCCCTTGGCGTACAACAACCCGTTGGGCGATCTGGGTGGTACCCCGGCATACTCGCCGCCCTGGATGTTCAACCTGAGGCTCCGCTACGGCTGGACCCTTTCAAACGGGTGGCGCCCCTATGCGTGGATCGGGGCAAGCCACATGGGCCCCATGAACAACGAGCCGACCGGCTTCACGTCCGGCTACCTGCCCAGCGAGCAGCCACCGACCACGACGCTCCTGCGCTACAACATCCCGAGCTACACGACCTACGATGCTGCGATCGGAGTGGTCAAGGACCAGTGGACTGCGACGTTCTCGGCAAAGAACCTGACGAACCAGTACGGTCCGTCGAATATCACGTCGGGGCAGTTCATCGAGTCGGAAACTCCGCTCAGGCCGCGGGTTCTCGAGTTCGCGGTCGGGTATCACTTCTGATTGGCTGACGCGACCGCCGGATGGCGGTCGGGCCCGGCCGGATGCGGTACACTTGAAGGGGCGGACTGCGAGGTCCGCCCCTTTTTCGAGCGTGCATGGATTCGAGCCCAACGATAGCCTCCGAGGTGGCGATGCTGCGCGCGCTGCTGCGGGAGCGCAGCTTCTCGGAGGTTCTCACCGCGGGCCAGGCGCTGCTCGCCCGCGAGCCGGCGCAGCGCGAGGCTCTCCTCTTCGTGGCCATAGCGCAGCGTCAGCTCAGACGAATCACCGAGGCGTTCGCGACGCTCGCAACGCTGGAGCAGCATCATCCGCGTTTCAGCCGGCTTCACGAGGAGCGCGGCCGCTGCTTCGTCGAGCTGCGCCAAGCCCCCGCGGCCATCGAGGCCTTTCTGACGGCCGTGAATCTCAATCATGCGCTCGCGGGCAGCTGGAGCATGCTCGAGGGCCTCTACCGCCTGACGGGACAGCTCGACGACGCCGCCACCGCCGCGAGCCAGGTGGCGACGCTGGGCAAAATCCCGCAAGACATCGTGACGGCGACGGCACTGTTCGAAGACGGTGACTGGGATGCCGCCGAGGCGCTCGTGCGCTCGTGGCTCATTCGGAACGGCGATCACATCGAGGGCATGCGGCTGCTCGCCCGCATTGGGATCGCGCGCAAGGTCTACGACGATCCGGAGATCCTGTTGCAGACCGTGCTCGAGCGGGCGCCGACCTATCGCGCCGCGCGGCGCGAATACGCTCATGTGCTCGTCGAGTTGCACAAACACGAGGAGGCGCGCCGTCAGCTCGCCCGACTGCGCGAAGACGGTCCGGACAGCCGGGATCCGGACGGCCGTGGGTTGAAGATGCTCGAGGGAGCCTGCGCCGCGGGGCTGGGCGAGCACGAGCGCGCCGTTGAGCTGTACCGCCCGCTCCTCTGCGGCAGGGCCGAGGAGGATGCCGAGGTGCATCTGTCGATCGGTCACGCGCTGAAGACGCTGGGTGGTGCTGAGCAGGGGATCGCGGCCTACCACCGGGCCGCGCAGTGTCGGCCCGACTTCGGCGATGCTTATTGGAGTCTCGCGAATCTCAAGACCTACCGCTTCTCGGACGCGGAGCTGGCGCAGGTCCGGGCTGCGCTCGATGCGCCCTCGACCGGGCCCGTCGACCGTTATCACCTCTGCTTCGCGCTTGCGAAGGCGCTCGAGGACCGTGGCCAGTTCGCCGAGTCCATGCGCTACTACGAGCTCGGTAATCGCCTGAAACATCCCGAATGCCGATACCGCCCGGAGATGATCGAGGGCAACACGGCAGAGCAGATCGCGGTCTGCACGCAGGAGTTCTTTGCCAGCCGCCGCGGCTGGGGCGCGGCAGCTCCCGATCCGATCTTCATCGTCGGGCTGCCCCGCGCGGGCTCCACCCTGCTCGAGCAGATCCTCGCCTCCCATTCGCAGGTCGAGGGCACCCAGGAGCTCTCCAACGTGCAGCAGATCGCGGCCCTCCTGCGGGGCCGCGATTACGCCAACCCCCGTTACCCACGCATCCTCGCGCAGCTCGGGGCCGAGGACTTCGCCCAGCTGGGTGAGCAGTACCTCGCCCAGACCCGCGTTTACCGCACCGGCCGGCCGTTCTTCATCGACAAGATGCCGAACAACTTTCGGCACATCGGGCTGATTCATCTCATTCTGCCCAATGCCCGCATCATCGACGCGCGGCGCGAGCCGATGGCCTGCTGCTTCAGCAACTTCAAGCAGCTCTTCGCGCACGGCCAGGAGTTCACCTATAGCATCGACGACATCGCCCGCTATTATCGGACCTACTTGGAGCTCATGAGCCACTGGGACACGGTGCTTCCCGGACGCATTCTGCGCGTGCAGCACGAGGACGTCGTGGAGAACCTCGAACATAGCGTACGGCGGCTGCTCGAGTTTTGTGGGCTCGGGTTCGAGCCGCAATGTCTCACGTTCCACGAGACCCAACGGAGCGTGCGCACGGCGAGCTCCGAGCAAGTGCGGCGCGCCGTGAACCGCGACGGACTCGACCAATGGAAGAACTTCGCGCCCTGGCTCAAATCGCTGCAAAATGCGCTCGGTGATGCCCTGACGCGGTATCGTGATTGAGCATACGAAACTGGGCCGGAACGATCGCTGCCCCTGCGGCAGCGGCAAGCGTTACAAGCACTGCTGCGGCATTGCGGGCGCAGCTCCGCCGTCCTCAGCCTCGCTGAGCCCGCGCGAGCTCGGCGGGCTGGTCACACTGATCGATCAGGGCCGGCTCAGGGAGGCCGAGGAGCGGGCGCTCGTCTTGCTCGAGTCTCACCCGGCGACCGGAATGATCTGGAAGATCCTGAGCGTGGCGCTGGTGCGCCAAGGAAAGAATGCCCTTCCGGCGCTGCGTAAGGCGGCGGAGCTCATGCCAGGCGACGCCGAGGCGCAGGGCAATCTCGGCTCGGCGCTGCTCGCTGCAGGGCACTGGTCCGAGGCGCTCGCAACCCTGCACCGCACGTTGGCGCTGCGACCCGACGATGCCGAGGCACTGGCCGAAGCCGGCGATGCCGCAGGAGCGCTCGGTAGACCGGAGGAGGCGATCGGCCTTTATCAACGCTCGCTGCAGATCGATCCGCAGCCGCCCCACGTGCGCAACAATCTCGGCAATGCATTCCTCGCGCTCGGTCGCTGCGCCGAGGCAGTCGAGTGCTACCGATTGGCGCTGGCGGGCAGGCCCGAGGATGCCCAGGTGCTGTGCAATCTGGGCGATGCGTTGCGGCAGCTCGGCGAGCTGCGTGCGGCAGCTGCGTGCGGCGAGCGAGCCATCGCGATCGATCCTGCGCTCGGCAAAGCGCACAATGTTCTGGGGCTTTGCCTGTCGGGGCTCGGAGAACGCGAGCGTGCGGTCACAAGCCTGCGCCAGGCGCTCATCTTGCAGCCGCGCTCGGTCGCGGCGCTTACCAATCTCGCGAGCGTATTGCGGGATGTGGGCGAACGGCGCGAGGCTCTGTCGCTTTATCGCGAGGCAGCGGAGATCGACGCGCAAAGACCGGAAACGTACTGCGGTCTGGGCACCACGCTCTACGAGCTGCACCGCCTGGATGAAGCGGTCGAGAGCTATCGGCACGCACTTGCCCTGCGTCCGGCCTATCCGTTCGCGCGGGTGAGCCTGGCAGTGGCGCTGCGGGCTCTGGGTCGCGCGGCAGAGGCGGAGGCGGACTGCCAGGCGGTGCTCGCCGCGGCGCCGGGCCAGGTCGAGGCGCTGGTGCTGCTTGGACAACTGCGCGCCGACCGCGGACTCTTCCCGCAGGCGGAGGAACTCTTCGAGCAGGCGGTCCGGCTCGACCCACGCTGCGTCTCTGCGTACTGCAGCATCGGCGCGCAGCGGAAGATGACGTGTAACGACACCGCGTGGCTTGCGGGCGTGCAGGCCCTGCTCGCGGAGCCGCTACCACTCGCCGAGCGCATCGCCCTGTGCTACGCGGTCGGCAAGTACTTCGACGATGTTGGACAATACGAGAGCGCCTTCCCGCACTATCGCGAAGCCAACGAGCTCACCAAGCGCTACGGATCGCGCTACGACGGCGGCAAGCTCGCGAGGCGCGTCGATCGTATCATCGAGCGCTTCGACTCGGCCTGGGCGCGCGAACTGCAATCACGCCCCGAGCCGCAGTCGGGTGCGTCGCGCTCGGATCGGCCGGTCTTCATCATCGGCATGCCGCGCTCCGGCACCTCGCTCGCCGAGCAGATTCTGGCCTCGCATCCTCAGGTGTTTGGCGCGGGAGAGGTGCGTTTCTGGGACGACGCCTTTGCAACTCTGGAGAAGACCGGACTCGACGCACGCGCCGCCACCGCTCTGCTGCCGACATTCGCGACGGAGTACTTGGCGCGGCAGGCGGCGGCACCTTCCGGCGCCGCGCGCGTGGTCGACAAGATGCCGGCCAATTTTCTCTATGCCGGGCTGATTCACGCCGCATTCCCGCGCGCCCGTATCATCCACATGCGCCGTGACCCGATCGACACCTGCCTGTCGATCTATTTTCAGCACTTCTTGCACATGAGTCCGTACGGCAACGATCTCGAGCATCTGGCGAATTACTACGAGCAGTACGTTCGCATCAGCGGTCATTGGAGCTCGGTGCTGCCGCCCGCGGTGCTGCTCGAGGTCCCCTACGAGGCGTTGGTCGCGGACCAGGAGAGATGGACGCGCCGCATGCTTTCCTTCATCGGTCTGCCGTGGGATCCTCGATGCCTCGAGTTTCACCGCACCGAACGCACCGTCATCACGGCGAGCCGCTGGCAGGTGCGCCAGAGAATGCATACGGGATCGGTCGGACGTTGGCAGAATTACGAGCGGCACCTCGGCCCGCTGCGGCACTTGACGAGCCTCGTCCAGGCGTACCGCGCTCCACTCGAGGGCACCGGGGAATGAAGACCCAGGCCGACAGCACCGCTGCGCCGCCCCCCGGAACAGGGCCGGCGGGCGTGCGCGACTGCATCGATCGCCGTCAGTTCGCCGAGGCAGCACGGGCTGCCGAGACGTTACTCGCCGAGCGACCCGAGGATCGCGAGCTTCTCTACATGCTCGCGGTCGCCCAGCGGTATCTGGGCAGGATCGCCGCCGCGCTCGCGACGCTCGCGCGGCTGCAAGAGCTGCACCCGGATTACCCCCGACTGTACCAGGAGAGGGGGCACTGCCACGTCGCGCAGCGCGCCGCAACGCCGGCTATAGCCGCATTCGAGCGGGCGCTGGCGCTCAATCCGGCGCTGCCCGGGAGCTGGCGGACCCTGCAGAAACTGTACGCGATGGCGGGCCGGCGGGCTGAAGCGGACAACGCCGCAGCTCACGTCGCCAAGCTCGCAAGTCTTCCCACTGCGATCGTCACTGCGCGCAGTATGTTTGCCGACGGCGAGATCGAGGCGGCCGAGACCATGGTGCGCCGCTACCTGCTCGAGCACGGCGATCACATTGAGGGGATGCGGCTCCTCGCCCAAATCGGCATGAAGCTCGACGTGCTCGATGACGCCGAGCTGCTGCTCGAGAGTGTGCTCGAGCAAGCTCCGGACTATCGGCCGGCGCGCTATGACTACGCGCAGGTTCTGCTGCAGCGGCACAAGCACCGTCAGGCTCGCGAGCAGATCCGGATGCTGCGTGAGGAGGAGCCCGACGAGCGTGCCTATCGCATTACCCAGGCAACTCTCGCGACCGAGCTCGGCGAGTGCGAGCAGGCCCTGCGCGAGTACGGCCGGTTGCTCGAGGAGACGCCGGATCACGCGGAGCTGCACCTGTCGATGGCGCACACACTGAAGACCCTCGGCAGGCAGCAGGACGCGGTCGCGGCGTATCGTCGCGCCGCGCAGACCAGACCAAGCTATGGCGATGCGTATTGGAGCCTGGCCAACCTCAAGACTTATCGCTTCACGGATGAGGAGCTCGCTTCCATGCGCGCCGCCGAGGCCGCGCCGCGCATCGCTGTCGCGGATCGCTTCCATCTCTGCTTTGCGCTCGGCAAGGCTCTCGAGGACCGAGGCGAGTACACGGAGTCGTTCTCGTACTACGAGCGCGGCAATGCGCTCAAGAGGAGCGAATGCCGCTACCGTCCGGAGCTCATCGAGCGCAATACCCGGCTGCAGATCGAGGTATGCACGCCCGAGCTCTTCGATGCGCGCCGCGGTTGCGGCGACCCGAGCAATGCGCCGATATTCATCGTAGGCCTGCCGCGCGCCGGCTCGACGCTGATAGAGCAGATCCTGGCATCGCACTCCTGCGTGGAAGGGACGATGGAGCTGTCGGACATCCCCCGCCTCGCGCAGAGCCTGCAGGGGCGAGAGAGCGGAGCGGAGCAACCGCGCTACCCGGGCGTGCTCGCCGAGCTGCCGGCGGCGGACTTCAAACGTTTCGGCGGCCGCTATCTCGCCGATACGGCGCTCTACCGCTCCGGCAAGCCGCGCTTCATCGACAAGATGCCGAACAACTTCCGGCACCTCGGCCTGATGCATCTCATCCTGCCCAACGCAAAGATCATCGACGCGCGCCGCGCGCCGATGGCCTGCTGCTTCAGCAACTTCAAGCAGCTCTTCGCCTCCGGCCAGCCGTTCACTTATTCATTGGAGGACATCGCGCGCTACTACCGCACCTACCTCGAGCTGATGGCGCACTGGGACCGCGTCCTGCCCGGCAAGGTGCTGCGCGTGCAGCACGAGGATCTGGTCGCCGACTTCGAGCCGCAGGTGCGCCGGATCCTCGATTTCTGCGAGCTCGACTTCGAGCCCGGGTGTCTCGAGTTCCACAAGACCTCGCGCCGCGTGCACACGGCGAGCTCCGAGCAGGTGCGGCGGCCCATCAACAGCGAAGGTCTCGAGCAATGGCGGCACTTCGAGCCCTGGCTCGGGCCGCTGGCGGTAACGCTCGGGGACCTCGCGGAGGAACGATCATGACAGAGCCTCCGGCAGCGTCGCCGCGGCGACGCGAGGGCGGGCGCGGGCGCGGCACGCGCTCGACCGGCCCGTCGCTTGCGCCCCTTCCGCGCCTCAGCAACCCCTGGCCGCCGCTCGAGATCCTGACGGGCGAGCAGGTGGAGCGCATCGTGCTCGCCGCTTTCAGGGTACTGGAGGAGGCGGGCCTCGAGATCCGCAGTATCGCGGCCCGCGACGTCTATCGCCGCGGCGGTGCGCTGGTGGACGATGCCACCCAGATGGTCCGCCTCGGGCGCGACGTCGTTGAGGCGCATCTCGAGCATGCGCCAGCGAGCTTCGTGCTCCACGCGCGCAATCCGGAGCGGCATCTGCACGTCGGCGGTGACATAGTCAATTTCGGTCCCGTGAACGGCGCGCCGCACATCAACGATCGGGAGCATGGCCGGCGTTACGGCGACATCGAATCCTTCCGCAATATTCTGCGGCTCACCCACTCGCTCGGTGTCCTGCACTGGCAGGGTGGGATCGTCGTCGAGCCGGTCGATCTGCCGGTGATCGTGCGTCATCTCTCCGTCTATCAGGCGCACATCGAGTGCGCGGATATCGTATGGGCCGCGCGCGGCATCGGAGGGGTGCAGGCGGAGGATGCGATAGCGATGTCGGCGATCGAGCACGGATGCACCATCGAAGAGCTCGCATCGCGTCCGACGCTGATGACGGTCACGAACGTCAATTCGCCGCGCCGCGTGGACGAGGAGATTCTCGACAACATCATGGTGATGGCGCGCCATGGGCAGTGCGTCGTCATAACTCCCTTCACGCTCATGGGGGCGATGGCGCCGGTGACGCTGGCCGGTGCACTGGTACAGCAGACCGCCGAGGCGCTCGCCATCATCACGCTCTGTCAGATGCTGCGGCCGGGCGCGCCGTGCGTCCTTGGAGGGTTCACCTCCAACGTCGATATGCGGACGGGCTCGCCTGCCTTCGGAACGCCTGAGTACGTGCATGCGGTGATCGCCGCTGCACAGATCGGCCGGCGGCTCAAACTTCCCGTGCGCACGAGCGCTGTGAATGCCTCACCCGTGGTGGACGCGCAATCGACCTACGAGACGGCCTTCTCGCTGCAGGCAGCGATCCTCAGCCACAGTCACCTGGTGAATCACGCGGCCGGTTGGCTCGAAGGAGGCTTATCTGCCTCGCTCGAGAAGATCATCGTCGATGCGGAGCTGCTGCGGAATTGGGCCGAAATGCTGAAGCCTGTGAGCTTCAATGACGACGACCTCGCCGTGGAGGCCATCAAAGCCGTCGCGGTGGGTGGGCATTTCTTCGGCGAGCCTCATACGCTGGCGCGCTACCAGTCGGCGTTCTATCGGCCGCTGCTTTCCGACTGGTCCAACTTCGAAAGCTGGACGGAGGCGGGCTCGCGCAACGCCACCGAGCGCGCGACCGGCATCTGGCAGAAACTGCTCGCGGAGTATGTGCCGCCGCCGCTCGATCCGGCGGTCAAAGAGGCCATCGCGGACTACGTGGCGCGTAGAACAGTCGAGCTGAGCGCAAGCGGGTGAGCTCGTGGGTCGCGAACGCGCGGATGTACTCCGTTACTCCGGAGGTCGAGTCGGCTTGGCGTGAGCTTCTCGAACGGGTAGCCGAGGAAGCGCAAGTCACGCTCGAGTACGTGCCGCATCCGGCCCCGCGTCCGCTCGAGGATCTCTGGTCACGGTCGGACCTGGGCGCAGTGCTCATGTGTGGCTATCCCATTGCGATGCGGCTCGCTCCGGTGCAGCCGATCGCGGCGCCGATACCGCGAGCCCCCTGGGCTGCGGGCCGCGCGGTCTATCGGACCGATCTCATCGTTCGCGAGGACGCTCCCTATGAGCGCTTGGAAGACACATTTGATGGTCGCGCCGGCTGGACGGTGCCGCATTCACACTCCGGCTTCAACGCCTTCCGTCATCATCTGCTCGCTTACCGTTCCGGGCAGCGCCCGACGCTGTATCGTGAGATGGTCGGCAACCTCGTAACCGCACGTAACGTACTCGATGCAGTCCGCGAGCGGAGGATCGACGTCGGGCCTCTGGATGCCTATTGGCACATGTTGATCGCGAGGCACGCACCCCAGGTCTGCGAGGGCGTGCGTGTGCTGTCGTCAACCGCGCTCGCGCCGATGCCGGCCTTCGTGGCAGCCGCCGACGTACCTGCGCCTACAGTGGCACGGCTTCGTTCTGCATTCACAGGCGTTGCGACCAAGCCTTGGTTCGCGCAGCTGGGTGAGCCCCTGATGCTCGAGGGATTCGCCGAGGCGACTCGGGCGGTGTTCGATCCAGCGCTGGAATGGGATCGGGAGGCGAGGGCGGCGGGATACCCTGAGCCAGCCTAGCTCGGCGTCAGGCGCTTACTGCCGGCGCGCGTCCAGTGGGATGTTGCAAGACATCGTGGCGGCGAAACAGGTACCGCCGCGCCACATCGAAGTATGTGCGGTAGACGAGGCCGCCGTTCTCGGCGATCAGCCGCTCGCGCTCCTGGCGGTGGCGGGCAGGAAGATCGTACCAGGGAATGCCCGGCGATTCGTGGTGCAAAGAGTGCAGGTTGTTGAACAGGAAGAGGGGCCCGAGGATCCACGAGCTCTCGACGATGGCGACGCGCTCGCGCACGCCGGGTCGCGCGCGATGCTCGGCGAACGAGCGGATCAACTGAATGGAGTTCGCCGGTATCACCATGGCTACGAAGTAAAGCCAGAGCGGGATGCCGCAGACCACTTTCACCCAGAGGATGACGGGTATGCACCACAGCAGGTGCTCCGCCCAGACGGCGCGGATTCCCGGCTTGCCGTGCCAGGCGTTGCGCACGTCCCATTGCCAATACATTCCGATGCGCAGGAAGGACCCGACGATGAGGCGTCCGGCGAGAGTCTGCTCGAGGCGCAGCGCGCAGCGCATGAAGAGGCTCAACTGGCCCCAACCCTCGGGTGTCCAGTAATACGACTCCGGATCATCGATGGGGTCGGTCAGCCGCGCGTCCTGGTGGTGGGCGTGATGCAGGTCGCGATAGCGCTGGTATGGAATCCACAATCCCAACGGAACGAGGGCGAGCTGCCGGTTGAGGCGCTTCCAGCGCGTCGGATGTCCGTGGACGATCTCGTGCTGCAGGGAGCTGTGCAGGGTAATGAGGAGCGTCGTGAGCGGCGCAACGATCCAGAGTGACCAGTGCCCGTATCTCGAGGTGACGGCTAACCACCCGCCATACGCAATCAGGAGCAGGAGAAGCGTGGGCAGCTCGACCGCAGGCCGAGCGCGGTTGGGAGCTGAAGTCGCCACCGTCTTGGATAGTACCCTTGGAATCGGTAATGCCGATACCTATGACTTTGCCGCGGCCATTATAACGCGCCGCGGGGCGGCTAAGCTTGCGGAATTGTTGAAGTAAGTCGCGACTTTTCAAGCTCGTGTCGCGGTGCGACAGCGCGCGGGGGCGCCGCCATCAGTCGATGCGCGCGGTGCGGCAGAGCCGCCGCTCGAGGGCCGCCACGGCATCGTACAGAAGGACCGCCATGAGACCCGTGGCGAGGCCCCCCTGCAGGACGAAGGCCGTGTTATTTGACAGAAGTCCGGCGATGATCACCTCGCCGAGGCCTTTGGCGGCGACGGTCGAGCCGAGGGTCGCCGTCCCGATATTGATGACCATCGATAATCTAATTCCCTCTAGAATCAATGGCATGGCTAGTGGAAGCTCGACTGAGACTAGCTTCTGGCCGGCGCTCATCCCCATGCCGCTGGCAGCCTCGAGGACCGCAGCCGGGCAGGTCCGGAGGCCCACTACCGTGTTCTCGAAGATCGGCAGCAGCCCGTAGAGGAAAAGAGCGATGAGCGTCGGCTTCTCCCCGAAGCCGACGAGAGGCACCGCCAACGCCAGGACGGCGACCGGCGGGAAGGTTTGTCCGAAGTTCACGACCGCACGTGACAGCGGCAAGAACTCCTGGCCTCCGGGACGCGTGACCAGGATGCCGAGCGCGACCGCAATGACGGTGCTTGCCACGCAAGCCGCGAGCACTGTTGTCAGATGCGCCAGCGCCAGCATGCCGAGGTTGCCCTGGTCGTAGATCGGCGGGGCGCCGCCTGCGGTAAGCGGCGCGAAGAGCGGCGCAAAGCGCTGCGGGACGACGAGAAACGCGACCAGGAGCGCGAGCGCCGCGAGCCGCAGGATCGTCGCGACAAACCGCATCAGGCTGGCCGCCCGCGCGCCAGGATGGCGGCCACCGTGAGCCGTCCGCGCGGCGTCCCGTCGGCGTCGACCACAGTGGCGCAGTCGCTGCCGCGCCAGAGCAGCTCGGATAGCACCTCGCGGAGCGAGGCGGATGTTGGGACGACCAGCCCATCCATGTCCGTACCGTTCGCCGCCAAAGGCAGCGCCACCTCGCCTGCCGTCGTCAGCGAGAGCAACCGCATGGCGCGCTCGGCGCTGCCGGTCATGCGCGCAACGAGCGGGTTGGCAGGACGTGTCACCAGCACCTCGG
Source organism: uncultured Pseudomonadota bacterium (assembly GCA_963812925.1). Taxonomy (GTDB): domain Bacteria; phylum Pseudomonadota; class Gammaproteobacteria; order Steroidobacterales; family Steroidobacteraceae; genus 13-2-20CM-66-19. The sequence goes on from CAWEXF010000005.1 coordinate 90,609, forward strand.
GCCGGTCGTATTGGAGGAGTCGACCCTCGCTCATGACCGCGACCCGGTCCCCGAGGCGGAATGCCTCGTCGATGTCGTGTGTGACCAGCACGACGGTCGTACCAAACTTCCGTTGAACGTCGAGGAGATCATCCTGGGCCTTCTCGCGGATGATGGGATCGAGCGCCCCGAACGGCTCGTCCATCAGCAGCACCGCCGGCTCCGCGGCGAGCGCCCGTGCCACCCCGACCCGCTGCTGCTGGCCGCCCGAGAGTTGGTAGGGATACTTTTCGGAGTACTGGGCGGGATCCAGCTGCAGCGCTTCGAGAAGCTCGGCCGCGCGGGCGCGGATGCGGCGTTGCTCCCACCCGAGCAGGCGCGGCACGGTCCCGACGTTCTCCGCGACCGTCCGATGCGGGAAGAGGCCGTGCCCTTGGATCACGTACCCGATCCGGCGCCGCAGCAAATGGCCCGGCTCGCTCGCCGTGTCACGATCCTCTATCAACACCCGGCCGCTGCTCGGCTCGATGAGCCGGTTGATCATCCTCAGCAGAGTCGATTTGCCCGAGCCCGACGTGCCGACGATCACCGTGATGGAGTTGCGCTCGACGACCATCGACACCGCATCGACGGCTGTGGTCGCGCCATAACGCTTGGTGAGACTCTCGATGACTATCATTTGGGTACGCGATCCAGGCGCTCGACGAGCGCATCGAGCAACACGGCGGCCGAGAAAGCGAGCACCACGGTTGGAATCGCCCCGAGCAGCACCAGATCGGTGGCCGCCTGTCCGATGCCCCCGAAGACGAAGGTGCCGAAGCCGCCGCCGCCGATGAGCGCTGCAACCGTGACAAGCCCGATGTTTTGCACGAGGACGATGCGGATGCCTGTGAGGACGACCGGCAGGGCGAGAATGAGCTCGACGCCCATCAGCGTCTGCCACCGCGTCATGCCCATGCCGAGCGCCGCTTCGACCGTGGCGGGTGAGACTCGCCTGAGGCCAGTGACCGTGTTGGCGACGATCGGCAGCAGCGAGTACAGGAAGAGAGCCAGCACGGCGGGCGCGGCGCCGATGCCCCTGATACCGACGGCAGCCGCAAGTGGAACGTGGGCGGCGAGCGCGCCAAGGGGGGCCATGAGGATGCCGAAGAGTGCGATGGAAGGGATCGTCTGGATGATGTTGAGCGCGCTGAGGACGCCGGGCCGCAGGCGCGGCACGCGGTGGCAGAAAATCCCGAGCGGGAGCGCGACAGCGACGGCGGCCACGAGCGAGCCAAGCGAGAGCAGGATGTGTTGCCGCGCCGCGAGCGTAAAAGCCGAGGAGTCCACGGCGTATTCGCGCATTACCGAGACGTTGTCGAACGTACCGTGTGCCAGTGTCAGCACCGCGACGCCCAGAAAGAGAGCGAGCAGGAGCACGCGAGCACCGGGCCCGGGACGCATCCGGGTAATCGCGTCCGTCGCGAGAAGGCCGAGCGCAGCGAGCAGCAACCAGAACCCCGCGCCGGGCGCGACCCGGACGATCAGGTTGTGAGGAGGTGTCAGTGCGTTCGCCGCAGCAGCAAGAGCTGCCGCGACCACCACGATGCCGGCGAGGGCCGCGGCGAGGCGCAGCGGCGCATTCGCAGCCAACAGCGCGACGGCGGCCACCGCAGCCAGCGCTGCCTGACAGGCGAGCGCTGTCCAGAGCGGCAGTACCTGCGCCAGATCGCGCGGATCGCCGGGCAGAATGCGGTTTGCCTTGAAGTCGACGAACGGCAGCAGCAGGAGGCCGGCGGCGCCGACGAGAGTCAACAGGGCTCCCAGGCGGTCGACGCGGCGAAGCGCCGAGCGGCCGGGTGCGGCAGCAGGACCGTGCAACAGGAGGTCGGAGGCGCTCACTTGAGCAGCCCCTTCTGCAGGAGATAGCTCTTGGCAACGGACTGGACCGACTCGCCGTCGACCTGCACGCGCTCGTTGAGTTGCTGCAGCGTGTCGCGATCGAGGCTGTTCATCACCGGCTTCACGAGCGCGGCGATCCCAGGGTACTCGCCCAGCACAGCCGCCCGGATGAGAGGAACCGGAGCGTAGATTGGCTGGTCGTGCTTGTCGTCCTCGAGCACGACGAGGCTTGCTGCGGCGATTCCCCCGTCAGTGGCATAGACCATCGCGGTGTTGGTGTCGTTCGTACGCGCGGCCGCGGCGGTGATCATGGCAGTGGTTTCCCCGCCCGCCAGCACGATCATCTGGTCCGATCGCAGCTTGAACCCGTACGTGTCCTCGAGCGAGCGCAGGGTGCCGGCATTGGCGAATTCGGCCGAGCAGGCCAGCACCACCCGCCCGCCGCCCGATGCCCAGCGCGCGAAATCGCTCATGGTGCGCAGATGGTAAGCGCTCGCCACGTCGCGGCGCACCGCCAGCGCCCAGGCGTTGCTCGCCGGGGCCGGGGTGAGCCAGACGATCCGGTTCCTCGCATAGTCGAGCCGTGCGCCGAGCTCGTAACCCTTCCTGAAGTCCTTCCACGCGGGATCCGACGGCATATTGAAGAAGATGCCGCCGTTGCCCGTGTATTCGACGTAGAGATCGACCTCGCCGTCCAGAAGGGCCCGGCGCACGACCGGAGTTGCGCCGAGCTTGAGACGGTCGACGGTCGGGATGCCGGCGGCGCTCAGGGCCAGGCGCAGCATCTCCCCGATCATCGCCGACTCGCTCGAAAGCTTCGAGGAGACGACGACGGGGTTGCCGGCCCGCGCGGGCGCCGAGGCAATGAGCGCGAGTGTCGCTGCGATGCAGAGCGCCTTGAAGAATCGCGCCACGTCTGGTCTCCACCCCTATGGGCACACGTTATCATTCCGTAATGAAAAATACCGCGAGAGCCGTGGTCATAGGGGGCGGGGTGGTCGGCGCCAGCGTGCTCTACCACCTCGCCAAGATCGGCTGGCAGGACGTACTGCTGCTCGAGAAGAGCGAGCTCACGGCCGGCTCCACGTGGCATGCCGCAGGCGGCATGCACACGTTCAATGGCGAGGCGAACATCTCGAAGCTGCAGAAGTACACGATCGATCTCTACCGCGAGATCGAGGCGCTGTCGGGCCAGTCGTGCGGACTGCATCCGAACGGCGGCCTCATGCTGGCAGCCACGCCCGGCGAGCTCGACAGCCTGAAGCTGATCTGCTCCCGCGCCCGCTATCTCGGCATGGAGACCGAGATGATCTCGCTGGAGGAAGCGAAGCGGCTGAACCCGCTCATCGATACGCGCTTCTTCATCGGTGCACTCTGGCGCGCGGACGGCGGGCACTGCGATCCGTCCGGGACGACACACGCGTACGCCAAGGCAGCTCGCAAGCTTGGCGCATCGGTGGAGCGTTTCACGCGGGTAGTCGCGCTAACGCAGCGTCCCGACGGCACCTGGGATGTGGTCACCGACAAGGGGACGGTTCACGCCGAGCATGTGGTCAACTGCGCCGGCTTGTGGGCGCGTGAGATCGGGCATCTCGTGGGCCTGGAGCTGCCCGTGCTCGCGATGGAGCACCACTATCTGCTGACCGAGGACCTCCCGGAGCTGCAGGGACGCGAGCGTGAGATCGTCAACACGACCGACTATGCGGGCGAGATCTACATGCGGCAGGAGCGGGCAGGGGCCCTGATCGGCACCTATGAGCCGCACGGCGTGGCGTGGTCGCCGGTCGCGACGCCCGACGACTTCTCCATGCAACTGCTGCCCGAGGACTTCGAGCGCCTGGCGCCTTACTTCGAGGTGGGTTTCGAGCACTTCCCGGCGCTCGGGCGCGTCGGCATCAAGAAGGCAATCAACGGCCCGTTCACCTTTGCTCCCGACGGCAATCCGTTGGTAGGCCCCGTTCGCGGCCTGCGAAACTTCTGGGTCGCCTGTGCCGTCATGGCCGGTTTCAGCCAGGGCGGCGGTATCGGGCTGATGCTGTCGCGCTGGATGGCCGAAGGCGACCCCGGTCAGGACATTCTCTCGATGGATGTCTCGCGGTTCGGTGCCTTTGCGACGCCCAAGTACACCTCCATCAAGGTTCCCGAAAATTACTCGCGGCGATTCCGCCTGGCCTATCCCAACGAGGAGCTCCCGGCCGCGCGCCCGGTGCGGCGCTCTCCGCTTTACGACCGGTTCAAGGCGGCAGGGGCCGTGATGGGCGCCAACTTCGGGTTGGAACACGCGCTGTGGTTCGCACCTCCGGGCGTGACGCCGGCTGAGACGCCGACCTATCGCCGCTCGGAGGCGTTCCCTCACGTCGGTGAGGAGTGCCGCGCGGTGCGTAACGCCGTAGGTGTGTACGAGACCACCAACTACGGAAAGTACGAAGTGACGGGTCGCGGCGCACGCGGTTGGCTCGACCGGGTGTTCGCCGGGCGAATTCCGCAGCCCGGGCGACTACGGCTGGCGCCGATGCTCAATCCGGCGGGTCGCATCGTCGGGGACCTGACGATCGCCTGTCTCGCGGACGATCGCTATCTGATCTTCGGATCCGGCTTCGCCGAGGAATTTCACCTGCGCTGGTTCTGGGCGTCCGGCATTCCGGCGGACGTGTTCGTTCGCTCGGCGGCGTCGACCCTGACCGGGTTCTCCATCGCCGGTCCGAGATCGCGTGAGCTGCTGCAGCGCCTGGTGCGGCTCGATCTCGCTGCGGGGGCGTTCAAGCTCTTCCAGCTGGCCGAGACGTCCGTGGGCTTCGCGCCGGCGGTGCTCATGCGATCCGGATTCACGGGCGAGCTCGGCTACGAGGTCTGGACCACACCCGATTACCTCGCAAGCCTCCACGATGACCTCTGCGAGGCGGGCCGCGATCTGAGTCTCACGCATTTTGGCGGCCGCGCGCTTTCCTCGTTGCGGCTCGAGAAGGGTTACGGCTCATTCAACAAGGATTTTCGCCCGGACTACACGCCTGGCGAGACCGGCCTCGACCGCTACGTCGATTTCGACAAACCTGACTTCATGGGCCGCGCCGCCGTGCTCGCCGAGCGCGCCGCCGGTCCGAAGCGGCGCTTCGTGATCCTCGAGTTGCCCGAGGCCGACACGGAGGCGATCGGCTACGAATCGATCCTCAAGGACGGCGCGGCGGTCGGCTATGTGACCTCGGCGGCGTTTGCGCACTGCATAGGCAAGAGCCTTGCCGCGGGCTACGTGCCGACAGCGCTGGCGCGTGACGGCGAGCGGTTCCAGATCGACATCTTCGGAGAGCTCCGCGCCGCGATGGTCCGCCTGCAGCCACTCTACGATCCGCAGGGACTTCGGCTCAGGAGCTAGCGTCGAGCTCGCGGGTTTCCTGCGGCGCGGCGGCGGCTGCCTTGGCTGACAAAGTGTCAGCGATGAAGAACTTGTACAGCACCACGCCGAGCGATGCGCCGATGAGCGGTCCGATGATGGGCACCCACCAATAGCCGTAGGGTCCCGGGAAGGCGTTAGCCCCCCATCCCATCAGCCAGCAAAAAAGCCGCGGACCGAAATCGCGCGCCGGATTGATGGCATACCCCGAGCCGGTGCCGAAAGACATGCCGATTGCCGCCACCGCCATGCCGACCATGAACGGCGCCAGATTGGCCTTCACGCCCACATTCATCGAATCGATGATGGCCAGCACACAGACCAGCAGGAAAAAGGTCCCGATTATCTGATCGAACAGGGGCCCAAGCATGCTCGCACCGTAGTAATGCGCGGGAAACGTGGCGAAGATGCTGAAGGTAGTCATGCCACCGGGGTCCGCGCGCGTGACCACGTTGTGGGCGGCGTTCCACATATTGATCGCCGGGGCATAGTCGGCGTATGCCAGCGCGGCGCCGGCGAACGCACCGGCAACCTGCGCCCCCGAATAAGGCAGGACCTTCCTCCAGGGAAAATCACCTTTGACGGCAAGAGCGAACGTGACCGCCGGGTTGATGTGTGCTCCGGTGACGCCCCCGGCCACGTATACCGCCATGGTGACCGCAATGGCCCATCCCCACGTGATCAGCAACCAATCACCCGCGCCGGCGAATATCGCCGGAGTTCGGCCGGACTCGGGAAGCCCCACTACCGCGACCGCAACGTTGGCGGCGCCGAAGGCAATGAGGACGAAAGTGCCGAAAAACTCGGCCAGCAGCTCGCTCCAGATGCTGCGGGCGCGCCACCCCGTCTTGACGCCGATTTTCATGTCAATCGATCCAGCCGAATGACCGTTGCACGGCCTTCTGCCAACACTTGTAGTAATGGTCGCGCCGCTCGCCGGCCATCTTCGGCTCCCAGGTATGGTCGATCGCCCAGTTGGCGCGCAGATCGTCGGCGTTGTTCCAGAAGCCGACCGCGAGACCGGCCGCGTACGCCGCGCCGAGTGCCGTGGTCTCGGTCACTTTGGGGCGGATCACGGGAGCCTGCAGCATGTCGGCCTGAAACTGCATGAGCAGGGCGTTCGCAACCATACCGCCGTCCACTTTCAGGCTCGACAGCTTGATGCCGCTGTCGGCCTGCATGGCTTCGACCACGTCGCGAACCTGGTAAGCCGTGGATTCCAGCGCCGCCCGCGCGATGTGCGCCCGGTTGGCGTAACGAGTCAGACCGGCGATCACGCCGCGCGCGTCATCCCGCCAGTAAGGCGCGTACAGGCCGGAGAAGGCCGGCACGATATACACATCACCGTTGTCCTCGACACTCGCGGCCAACGGCTCGATCTGCGCGGCGACGTCGAACAGCTTCAGATTGTCGCGTAGCCACTGCACCAACGCGCCTGTGATCGCGATAGCGCCTTCGAGTGCATAGCACGGCGCTTCCTTGCCGAAGCGGTACGCCAGCGTGGTCAGGAGCCCCGCCTTGGATTGCACCGGCTCGGTTCCGGTGTTCATCAGCAGGAACGAGCCGGTGCCGTAGGTGTTCTTGGCTTCGCCTGGCGCGAGACATGTCTGACCCACGAGAGCGGCCTGCTGATCGCCGAGAATCCCTGCGAGCGTGATGCCTTTCAGCCAGGCCGTCTTCATCTGCCCGTACACCTCGGACGAGGACACGATGCGGGGCAAACAGGCCCGCGGGATCTGGAACTCGGCGAGCATGTCCGCGTCCCATTCGCAGGTGGCGAGATTCATCAGTTGTGTGCGGCTGGCGTTGGTGACGTCCATGACGTGCACCCCGCCGTTGGGGCCGCCAGTCAGATTCCATGTCAGCCAGCTGTCGATGGTGCCGAACAGAGCCTCGCCCGACTCCACCTGCCGGCGCGCGCCGTCGACATTGTCCAGGATCCAGCGCAGCTTCAGGCCCGCGAAGTAAGTGGTGAGCGGCAATCCGGTCTTGGCCCGGAAGCGGTCCTGACCACCCTCACGGGTATAACCGGCCACCAGCGGCGCGGTGCGCGTGTCCATCCACACCACGGCATTGCACAATGGCCGGCCGGTCTTCTTCTCCCAGAGGACAGTGGTCTCGCGTTGATTGGTGATGCCGATCGCGGCGAGATCGCCGGCGGCGAGATTGGCGCGCGCCAGCGCGGCACCGATCACCTCGTCGGTATTGCGCATGATTTCCACGGGGTCGTGCTCGACCCAGCCCGGCTTGGGATAGATCTGCCGGTGCTCCTTCTGCGCGACGGAGACGATCTCTCCCTTCTTGTCGAAGACGATGAATCGCGAGCTCGTCGTACCCTGATCTATGGCGCCAACGTAGCGTGACATGGAATCCCCCCCTGTCCCGCCAGTCTACTAGATCGCAGTGGCCGCCAGCGCGCGCTCGTCGAGCGCATAACCCATGCCGGGAGCATCGCTGAGTGCGAGCCAGCCGTCCGCATCGGCCTCGAGCGGCTGCGCCATCATGAAATCCCGTCTCGCGAGCGTCCACTCCGGCGGGTCGTAGGCGTATTCGAGGAAAGGCGCATCGGCCAGGCCGGCGACCAGGTGAGCGTTCGCCGTGAGCCCCATGCCGTTCGTCCACGTGTGCGGCGTGAAAACGAGCTGATGCTCCTGAGCCATCGTGGCAACCCGCCTCAGGCCGGTGATGCCGCCGACGAGAGCCGCGTCCGGCTGCAGAACATCGACGGATCCGGTAGTGATCAGGTCACGCAGCTCGTGCAGCTGGCGCGTCATCTCGCCGGCCGCGATCCGCACTTCCGTGGCCTGACGCAACGCCTTCATGCCCGCGTGGTCGCCGCGATGCAGCGGCTCTTCCATCCAGAACACGTGGAGGCGCTCGAGCTCCCGCGCCACTGTCAGCGCATCCTTCAGGCTCCAGGGAGCCTGAGTGTCCCAGGGCATGCGCCATCCCTGGTTGCAGTCGACCATCAGCTCGAGGCGCTCCCCGATGCGGCCGCGCACAGCCTCGAGAGCACGGATGTCGTGCCGCCAGTCGCCACGCTGAAAGCGGATCTTCATGGCGCGAAAGCCCTGTGCGACATAACGCTCGGCCTGCTCGGCGAGCGCCGCCGGCGCGCGCAGCGTGCCCGAGGACGCGTACAGCCGCACCCGGTTCGACAGGCCACCGAGCAGCCGCCAGCAAGGCTGGCCGGTGATCTTGCCCGCAAGGTCCCAGAGCGCCAGATCGAGCGGCCAGCAGCGGCCATAATGAAAATCGATGTGCGACAGCACGCGGTAGTGACGCTCGATGGCGAGCGCGTCCTGGCCGATGAACAGCGGCTCATGACCGGCGAAGCCGACCATGAGATCACCGGAGCCGTAACCTTCGAGCCCGGTGTCGGTGGTCACCCGCACCACGGTGGCGTCGAAATGTACGCGCGGTCTGGTGTCCCAGCTGGCATGGAACGGCGGCTCGAGCGGCAGCCGATGATGGGTGATGCGGATCGAGGCGATCCGGTGCCCCGAGGGGTGGGGTGCGGGTTGCTGGGGCAACGCGTTCATAGAGGGCTGAGCGCTAGGCTTTCATAATCCCCCTTGGCCTCCAAGCCGAGAATTTGGCTACCAGCATCGAAAAAAGGCATCGAATCCGCTGCGCCCCCTCGTGCCTGGACCGGCTAGTATGCTCGGGGCGCCCGGGAGGCACAGATGGGTAAGAAGACGATCGATCGACGTTGGCTGCCGCTCAACGCGCTGCGAGCGTTCGAGGGAGTGGCCAAGCACGGTAGCTTCACGGCTGCCGCGCACGCTCTTCTCATCTCCCAGAGCGCTCTGTCGCGACACGTCATCTCGCTCGAGCGCCTGATCGGGGTACAGCTCTTCGAGCGGCGCCCGCACGCGCTGACACTGACGAAGGCAGGTCAACATCTGCTGCCGGCGGTGGCCAAGTCCTTCGATCGGCTGGAATACGCGATCGACGACATCCGCAATGAAGGTGCGCCCGCCCAGCGCACCCTGCGGGTGCGCATGCCGCCGAGTTTTGCGGTGCAGCTCGCGGTACCCATCCTCAGAGATTTTCGTCAGGCGAGCACGGAGGTCGACATCGATCTCATCAGCCCCGCGGCCGCGGGGCCGCCGCTCGGTGATGTCGATGTGGCAGTGGTCTACTCCAGGCCCATGGTGACCGACCTCGTCGCGGATTTGCTCTGGCCGGTCCGCGTCAGCGTCCTCTGTCACCCGCGGATCGCCGCGGAGCACGCGGGCAAGGGGCTCGCAGCCTTGATCGAGGCGAACGAGCTGGTGCACGTGCGCATCGACGAGCTGCCGCGGCACGAGGCGTGGGCGCAGTTTGTGCGCCACGCGGGGCTCGGCCCCGTCAACGTCGAGCGGGGCCTGGTATTCGACACTGCTCTGCTCGCAGCGCAGTACGCATTGAGCGGGCAGGGAGTTGCGCTGGTCGACACCAACCTGTTCGCGGAAGAGATCCGCAATGGCCGCCTGGTGAAGCCCTTCGACACCACCCTCGACAACGGCTACGGCTATTACCTACTCACCCATCCCGAGGGGCTGTCAGACACGGCGATCGCGCTCTTCAGGTCGTGGCTCATCGAGCGCTTCGGCGCCAGCGGTACGGCTGTCGCGCCTGCCGTGCAGCTTGCGGTATCCAACGACTGGGAGAAGGCGGAGCAGCACGGGTCATGAGGAGCACTGCGCGGGTCGTAGTGGTCGGCGGTGGGGTGGTCGGCGCCAGTGTCCTGTATCACCTGACCAAGGCCGGCTGGTCGGATGTCATGCTGATCGAGCGCGACGAGCTGACTTGCGGCTCGACCTGGCACGCTGCCGGCGGCATGCACACCGTCAACGGCGATCCCAACGTCGCGCGGCTGCAGCAGTACACCATCAATCTCTATCGGGAAATCGAGCGCATCTCCGGCCAGTCGTGCGGCGTGCACCTCACGGGCGGCATCATGTTGGCGGGTACCCGAGAGCGGCTCGACTGGCTGCGGATGGCAGAGGCACGCGGTCGCTACCTCGGCATGGAGCTCGAGATGCTCACCGTCGATGAGGCGGCGCGCCGCTTTCCACTCCTCGACAAGCGGCATTTCGTCGGTGCGATGTTCGATCCGGTCGAGGGTCATGTGGATCCCTACGGCGTGACGCACGCCTATGCCAAGTCGGCGCAGATTGCCGGCGCCGAGGTGGTTCGCCACACGCGTGTAGTTGACCTGAAGCAGCGACCCGACGGTACTTGGGACGTAATCACCGACCACGGGAACGTGCACGCAGAGCATGTCGTCAACGCGGGAGGGCTCTGGGCGCGGGAAGTCGGCAGGATGGTGGGGCTCGAGCTGCCGATCCTCGCAATGGAGCATCAATACCTGATCACCGAGGAGGTGCCGCAGATCGCCGGTCTGCCGGAGCAGCTGCACTGCATCGACTTCGAAGGTGAGCTCTACCTCCGTGAAGAGCGGGACGGAATGCTGATCGGGACCTACGAGCGCGCAGGCGTCCCATGGTCGCCCGCCGAGACGCCGTGGGACTTCGCCCAGAGCCTGCTGCCCAACGACCTCGATCGCATCGCGCCGAGCCTCGAGGTGGCGTTCGAGCACTTTCCGGCTCTTGGAGAGGTCGGCGTCCGTAAGGTAGTCAACGGCCCCTTCACGTTCGCGCCGGATGGCAATCCGCTCGTCGGGCCCATCAAGGGACTGCGTAACTTCTGGGTGGCGTGCGGCGTCATGGCCGGCTTCAGTCAGGGTGGAGGCGTAGGGCTTGCGCTCTCGCAGTGGATGGTGAGCGGAGATCCCGGCTCTGACATCTGGGCGATGGATGTCGCACGCTATGGCGATTGGGCGACGCTGGCCTACACGAACGCCAAGGTGCGCGAGAACTACTCACGCCGGTTCAGGATCCGCTTTCCCAACGAGGAGCTGCCCGCCGCCCGTCCGCTGCGGACCACACCGATCTACGATCGGCTGCGAGAGGCGCATGCGGTCTTCGGGGAGTATTGCGGGCTCGAGCATCCGCTCTGGTTTGCGCCAACAGAGGCGGACGCCCAAGAGGACGTCACTTTTCGCCGCTCCAACGCACATGCACATGTAGCCGAGGAGTGCCGAGCGGTGCAGGAGCGTGTCGGCCTGCTCGAAACGTCCAACTACGGCAAGATCGAGGTCGTTGGTCCGGGAGCGGAGGAGTGGCTGTCGCGAGTGATGGCCAACCGTGTCCCTCCCGTCGGACGCATCGCGCTGACTCCGATGCTGAACGAGCGCGGCAAGCTGATCGGCGACTTCACGATGTGCCGGCTCGCCGCCGACCGCGTGTTGCTCATCGGGACCCTGGCGGCGGAAACATACTACCTGCGTTGGTTCGAGCGCCATTTGCCGCCATCCGGAGTGCACGTTCGCGCTTGCGCGATGGAGCACGTCGGCCTGTCGGTGGCCGGACCGGGCTCGCGGGAATTGCTGCAGAGTCTGGTGCGCAATGATCTCTCGAACTCGGCGTTCCCCTTCCTGACTTTCCGCCGGGTCGACATCGGCATGATCCCGGCGCTGGTGGGCAGGATCTCGTTCACCGGCGAGCTCGGCTATGAGATCTGGGTGTCGCCCGACTATCAGCGCGCGCTCTACGATCTCCTCCTGACGGCGGGAGTCAGGCCCTTTGGCGGGCGCGCGCTCAATGCCATGCGCATCGAGAAGGGCTTCGGCACCTGGGCGCGGGAGTTCCGCCCGATCTATGGACCGTACGAGGCCGGCCTCGGCCGCTTCGTCGCTCTCGAGAAGGGTGACTTCGTCGGCCGGCCCGCGGCCGTGAGCGAGCGATCCAAAGGTGGCGAGATGCGCCTCGTCGCATTTGCGGTCGATGCCGCTGATGCCGATGCGATCGGCGATGAGCCCATCTGGCACGATGGCCGGGTCGTCGGATGGGTCACTTCCGGCGCCTACGGCCACCGCGTGGGGCGCTCGCTTGCCCTCGGTTATGTTCCGGCTGCGCTTGCCGATGCCAGCGCGGGTTTTGAGATCGAGATCATCGGCGAGCGCCGGCGCGCGGAACGGCTCCCGGTTTGCGCCTATGATCCGGCTGGCGCGCGCATGCGATCATGAAGCTGCAGGACATTCGCACCTTCGTCGTCGGCAACCCGCCGCCGCACAACGGTGGCCGGTACTTCGTCTTCGTCAAGCTGACTAGCGCGGATGGGATCTCCGGCGTCGGTGAGGCATACGGTGTTCCGTTCGGTCCGCATCACGTCGCAAAGCTGATCGAAGACGTGTTCGCGCGCTATCTGGAAGGCGAAGACCCTCACGACATCGAGCGAATCTGGCGGCGCGTCTATTCCTCCGGCTATTCGCAACATCCCGACCTGACGGTCATGGGCGTGCTCAGCGCGCTCGAGATGGCCTGTTGGGACATCATCGGCAAGGCGGCCGGCCAGCCGGTGTACAAGCTTCTCGGCGGCCGCGTGCACGAGCGGTTGCGCAGCTATACCTACATTTATGCCAGGCCCGGGGATCGCACCGACGTCTATCAGGATCCTGACCTGGCGGCCGAGCGGGCGGCGGAGTATCTCGCGCAGGGCTTCACGGCGTTGAAGTTCGATCCGTTCGGCCCTTATTCGGCCTTCGACGGCCGTCAGCCCTCCCTGGCCGCGCTCGATCGCTGCGAGCGCTTCATGCGCCAGTTGCGTGCCGCAGTGGGCTCGAAGGCCGATCTTCTCTTTGGCACCCACGGGCAGATGACTGCTGCTGGAGCCATCCGCCTGGCGCGTCGCATCGAGCCGTACGATCCGCTGTGGTTCGAGGAGCCCGTCCCGCCTGATGCTCCCGAGGAAATGGCCAAGGTGGCACGCGCCTGCAGCGTGCCGATCGCGGCCGGTGAGCGTCTCACCACCAAGTACGACTTTGCGCGGCTGCTCGCCGCGGGCGGCGCCGCCATCCTGCAGCCGAACCTCGGTCGGGTGGGGGGCATCCTGGAGGCGAAGAAGATCGCCGCGCTCGCGGAAGTGCAGCACGTGCAGATCGCGCCGCACCTGTACTGCGGCCCGGTGGTGGGCGCCGCGAACATCCAGCTGGCGACGTGCATCCCGAATTTCCTCATCCTGGAGAGCATCGAGCGCTGGCAGGGGCTGCATGCGGAGCTGCTGCGCAAGCCGATCCGCTGGGAGGACGGCTACGTCATCCCGCCAACCGAACCGGGCCTCGGCGTCGAGCTCGACGAGGCCGTCGCCGCGGCAAATCCCTACTCGGGTGCGGCACTTCATCTGGAGATGGCCGGCAAACCTATTATATAGCGCTGGATCCGGGCTCCTGCCCGGCCCAGCGACTCGGCCACCTGCGGCGGCCGGGCACGTCCCTGTGCCTGCACTTCGTGTTTGGGGTAGAAGCGATGCGTGACGATGAACGTTAGACGTATACCTGAGCCCGCGCGCTCGGTGGACGTCGTTCACGAGACTGACGTGCTGGTGGTCGGCAGCGGCCCCGGCGGCTTGGCTGCCGCACTCGCGGCGGCGCGCGCCGGCGCGCGTACCACATTGCTCGAGCGTTACGGCTGCTTCGGCGGCAACATCACTCAGGTCGGAGTCGAGGGGTTCGCCTGGTACCGCCATGAGCGAACGGTCGACTGCGAAGGAATCGGCATCGAGTTCGAGCAACGCGCCACGGCGATGGGTGCGGCGACGCCGGAGCCGCAGTCCCTGAGCCACGCGCTCGATGCGGAGATGTTCAAGTACGTCGCCGACGTCCTGGTCAACGAGGCCGGCATCACTCCATTCCTCCATCGGCTATGTGTCGCGCCCGTGCTCGAGGGGGGCTCGATCCGTGGCGTGATCACGGAGAGCAAGTCGGGCCGCGAGGCCTTCCTCGCGCGGCGGGTGATCGATGCAACGGGCGATGCCGACGTGGCAGCCCGCGCGGGAGCGCCCGTGCACAAGGCTCCACGCGAGGAGCTCATGGCCGCCTCCGTCATGTTTTCCATGGCCGGCGTCAACAAGGCGCGGTTTCTCGAGCAGGTGCGCTCCGACCCGCAGACCTATCGCGACTGGGCCGGCAACGGCGAGTGGAACATCGAGACCACCGGCAAAGAAGACGCGATGTTTTCGCCGTTTCTGCGCAAGCCCTTCAAGAAGGCCGTCGAGGCCGGGGTCATTCCCGCGAGCTTGAGCACCATCGCCGGCACGTGGGGGAGCGTGAGCGATCAAGGCGATCTCACCTACCTCAATCTGATCTTCCTTCCCAACACCGACGGCACCGACGCCAATGACCTCACCGCGGCGGAGATCGAGGGCCGCCGGCAGGCGATTTACGCCATCGAGGCATTGAAGCGCTTCATGCCCGGCTGCGAGCAGGCGAAGCTGCGCAATTTCGGCATGACGCTTGGCGTGCGGGACACGCGCAAGATCGACGCCCTCTACAATCTCACCGCCGCCGACGTGCGCGAGCAGGGACGGTTCGAGGATGCGATCGGCATCTTTCCGGAATTCATCGACGGCTATGGGCTCCTCATCCTGCCGACCACCGGACGCTATTTCCACGTTCCCTACCGGTCGCTGGTTCCCAAGGGTGTCGGCAACCTGCTGGTCGCGGGCCGCTCGATCGGTGGCGACCGGATCTCACATGCCGCGGTACGCAACATGATGTGCTGCGCGGTGAGTGGACAGGGAGCGGGCGTCGCGGCGGCGGTTTCATTGCGCACGGGAGAGTCGTTCGACAAGCTCGACGTGCGTGCCGTCCAACAGGAGCTCGTGCGCCAGGGAGCCCGCATCCATTGAGCGTCCGCGCGGCATCGGGAAGCAGGCCCAAGGGCGACGGGTCGGGTGCGGGACGGTGGTGTGTTCTGGCCCTGCTCAGCCTTGCGATCGCCGGCGGCTACTACGAATACGATGCGATCGCGCCGATCGCCGGTTTCCTGCGCGCCGAGCGCGGCTTCACGCAGGCGCAGATCGGCATGCTGAACGCGATTTTCAGCCTGCCCAATATTTTTCTTGCCTTGCTCGGCGGTGTCCTGATCGACCGCTACGGGCCTGCTCGCGTTGCGACCTGGACGGCGGCGTTGTGCCTCGTAGGGGCCGCGCTGACGGCAATCGGCTCGCCGTATGCCGTGATGGTGACGGGGCGCCTCATATTCGGCGTTGCCCTGGAGGCGCTCTTCATCGCGCTGCTCGCGGCGGTGGCGCAGTGGTTCGCAACCGGCGGCACCGCGTTGGCGATGGCGCTCTTCTTCAGCTTCGCGCGCATCGGCTCGTATGCCGCCGATACCTCGCCAGGCTGGGCGCGCGCTTTCTATGCGCACGGTTGGCAGCGGCCGCTCTGGCTCGCGGCCGGCTGCATGGCTGCGAGCTTTGCCGCGACGTTGGTCTATCGCATGTTCGACGGCCGTGCGCGTGCCTCCGGGAGGCTGCCGGCGACAGCGGCTGCGGAGCGGATCACCTGGTCCGATCTCGTCAGCTTCGATCTTTCCTACTGGTATATCCTCGGGCTCAACGTGCTGTTCGCAGCCGTGTTCTTTCCCTTCCGCAGCACATTCGCCATCGAATACTTTCAGGACGCCAAGGGCCTGACGCTGCAGCAGGCCGGGCTCGCCAACAGCTGGGTGTTCTTTGCGGCCATTTTCGCGACGCCGCTGTTCGGGTTCCTGGCCGACAGATTCGGCAAGCGCTCGCTCATGATGATGATCGCGACGCTGCTGATGCCACTCGTATTCCTCATTCTGGGCACCACGGACTGGAGCCTGTGGATCTCGACGGCTCTGATGGGGATCAGCTTTTCCGTGGTCCCGGCGGTCATCTGGCCCTCGACAGCCATGCTCGTCGAGCCCCGGCGGCTGGGGACGGCGCTCGGGGTCGTCAATCTGCTGCAGAACTTCTTCCTGGCTGCGAGCAACCTCATGGCCGGATGGCTCGCTGACCGCGAGCATGCCGGGCCCGCTCATCCGTCCGGCTACGACGCCATGTTGTGGTATTTCGGTATCGTAAGCTTGGTCGCGTTCGTGTCGATTGCGCTGCTCTGGCGGCGTGAGTCCGGGCCGCGCGGCCATGGTCTCGAGAGATCCGGTCAGCTCAGGACGGGTGCGGCACTCGCCGGATCGGAATAGCTCTCCTGGCCGGTCTCCACATGACCGGCGAGACGCCAGTAGTGCCGCTCGGCACTGACACTGAGATCGTACCAGTGATGACTCGCCCGCAAGTCGCAGCGCCATTCCGCGGTCTTTCCGGGACCCACGGCGAGAGAGTGCTCGCCTTGGCCATAGGCCTCGTCTCTGACGCGCACGGTCAACGCCCGATTGGTGACATTGCGCAAAGTCAGCCGCATGTTGCCGCGCGGCTCGGCTCTGGCGGTGACCTCGAGTGGTGCCGCGCCATCGCCCCGGATCTTGCGCACGAAGCCGTTCGGCCCGTGGACGGTCATCGCGAGCGTCTGCCCGCGCGGCAGCGGCACGAAGTCCTGCAGTCGGTGCCCGGCCCCGAGCGTGTAGCGCCGTGGCAGGCCCTCGCTCGCGTCCCAGTAGGCCGTGCAGCAGATGCCCACACCCGAGCGGTTGTCGAAACGCAGGTGGACGCCAGCGGCCGCGGCCTGTAGATCCAACTCCAGCGCGTAGGGCAGCGGCCGCGCAGGGCGCATGCCCGGTTCCTGCGCCTGGAGAGCCACGGTCTGGGAGTCAGGGACCCGCGGTGGCGGCAGCTTGGATTCCTGCAGGACGAGGTCCCAGTAGCCTGCCGTGCTTGGAAGACTCACGTGCCGTGCACTGTGTGAAGCGAAATCGAACGCAGCGGTCAGGTTGCCGCAGACCGCGCGGCGCCAGGGCGTGATGTTCGGCTCGCGCACCCCGAAACGGGCCTCGAGAAAGCGGATCACCGACGTGTGATCGAACACTTCCGAGCAGACGTAACCGCCCTTGGACCACGGCGAGATGGCGAGCATCGGTACCCGCGGTCCGAGGCCGTAGGGAAGCTGATCAGGGGGCAGGGACTTGGGGTCACGTGAATTGACGGTGTCGTGCACCTCGCCTTCGGTCGAGACAGTCGAGATCCCCGGGTGTGTTGGTGTCGGCGGCTGCGGCGGCACGAGATGGTCGAAGAATCCGTCATTCTCGTCGTAATCGAGGAGCACAACGGTCTTGCCCCAGGTCGCGAGGTCCGCCGTCAATGCATCGAGCACTCGGGCGATGTAGATCGCCCCGTAGGCGGGCGGGTAGGACGGGTGCTCGGAGTATGCGGCGGGTGTCACGATCCAGGACACCTGCGGCAACCGGCCGGCGAGGACATCGTTCTTCAGCTGATCGACGCCGGCGGTGCGCATCGCGCGACGATGGAGCTCTGAATCCTGTGACGCGGTGACAAACGGCGCGAAATATGCCAGCGCGTTGTCGTCGTAGTTCCCCAGCATGGGGGTCTTGTCGTCATGGCCCAAACCTTCCTGATACACGCGCCAGGTGATGCCTGCCTGCTGTAGACGCTCGGCGTAGGTTGTCCAGGTAAAGGGTTTGACGCCAGGTGTGTAGATGCAGACGTCGTTGTTGACGAACGGGCCGCCACCGAGGCCGTGAGGATCGATCGATCCGGTCCAGAGCATGGAGCGGTTGGGACAGGTGGGACCGGCGATGGAGCAAAAGTAGTGATCGCAGATCGTGAACGCATCGGCCAGGCCGTAATGAAACGGCACATCCGACCGCAGGAAGTAGCCCATCGTCATATCGGTCTTGGTACGGGGCCAGCCGTCGCAGCGCCCACCGGCGATCGCCCCGTGCTGCGTGCCCCAGCTGTGGTCCAGGTCCTCGACGAGCTGCGCGCCGCTGCGTCGCGTGTCGAAGTGGAACGGCAGGATGGTCTCCCCGGGACGCTGCATGCGCGGCTGGAACCAGACCGGTTTACCGCCGGGCAGCTGCAAGGGGAAGCGGTCACTGTAGCCGCGCACGCCCGGGAGATGCCCGAAGTAATGGTCGAAGGAGCGGTTCTCCTGCATGAAGACTACGACGTGCTCGACGTCCTCGATCGTGCCGGAGCGGCGCACGGCGGGCAGCGCGGCCGCGCGGGCCAGGCTGCTGCGCAGGAAGGCGGCGGTGGCCGCGCTCACTCCGATGGATTGCAGAAAGTCGCGGCGGTTCATCGATTCATTTTACAGTGGCGCGGGGCCCGGCCGGGCGGCTGGCGCCGACGGATCTCGACAAGCCGATGACGCAAATCGATCAGTCGCGGGCCGGGGGGCGGAGCCATACTAGCCCGGATGAACAGTCAGAGCACGGGCGAGAGGCGGCTGCCTGAGGAGGCGTCCGCGGTGATCATCGGCCAGGGCGGGATCGTCGGCGCCACGGTCGCGCATCACCTGATCGAGCGGGGCTGGGACAACCTCGTGGGCATCGACAAGTCGGCCGTTCCGACCGACATCGGGTCCACCGCCCATGCCTCGGACTTCTGCTACATGACCAGCCACGACAGGATGTCGGTCTACACCACCCTCTACAGTCGCGAGTTCTACGAAGGTCTCGGACATTACGCCCGGGTGGGTGGACTCGAGGTAGCGCGCGTCGGCGACGACGAGCGCATGGAGGAGCTGAAGCGCAAGGTGGGATCCGGCAAGGTCTTCGGTACGCGCGTAGAGCTGATCTCGACCGCTCGCGCCAAGGAGCTTTTCCCGCTGCTGGAAGAGCAGGCGATCCAGGGAGCGCTCTGGGATCCTGACGCCGGGCTGGTGGTTCCTCGCTCGCAGCGGGTGGCGGGCGTGCTGCTCGAGCGGGCGGTCGCGAGTGGTCGTCTGCAGACCTTTGCCAACACGCCGGCGCTGTCCGTGGATATTCAGGACGGGCGCATCCGCGGTGTAGAAACCCGAAAGGGCTACATCAAGACATCCGTCGTCATCTTCACATGCGGCATCTGGGGTCCGCTGCTTGCCACGCGTATGGGCTCGCCGTTGCCGCTCATGCCGTTCGAGCATCCGCTGCTCTTCTTCGGACCTTTCGATGCCTTCGCCGGGACGGGCAAGGAAATCGGCTATCCGCTGCTTCGCGACCAGGGTAATTCCTCGTACATGCGCGACACGGGCGACCCCAAGACCACCGAGGGCGGCCAGCTCGAATGGGGCTATTACGAGCAGACTGAGCCGCGTCTGGTGTATTCGCGCGACATCGCCGAGCCGGGCGAGGCAAGTCTGTCGCCCTCCATGCGTGACATGGACATCGAGCAGGTGATGCAGGGCTACGAGCGTGCGACGGAGCTGGTGCCGCTGCTCGGTGAGTTGGGATGGGATGCGAAGCGCTCCTTCAACGGCCTC
Organism: uncultured Pseudomonadota bacterium; assembly: GCA_963812925.1. Lineage (GTDB taxonomy): Bacteria > Pseudomonadota > Gammaproteobacteria > Steroidobacterales > Steroidobacteraceae > 13-2-20CM-66-19. The sequence goes on from CAWEXF010000005.1 coordinate 110,087, forward strand.
ATGTCCATCACCGCCGACGGCTCACCGCTGGTCGGTGAGTCTCCGGAAGTCGGCGGACTTTGGTTCGCCGAGGCGGTGTGGGTCAAGGATGCTCCGGGCGTTGCCAAGGTCCTGGCCGACTGGATGACGACGGGACGGTCGGAGTGGGACACCTGCAGCGTCGACATCGCGCGCTTCTACGCGGTGCAGAAGACCCAAGGGTACGTCTTTGGCCGCTGCTTCGAGACGGCGAAGAAGGTTTATAACCCGGCCGTGCACCCGCGCGAGCCGTATCTGACGGGCCGCGATCTGCGCCGCGGTCCATTCTGGCCGCGGGAGAGGGAGCTGGGAGGCTACTTCATGGAGGCCGCCGGCTGGGAGCGCGCTCACGGCTACGCCGCCAACGAACGGCTGCTCGACAAATACGGCGAGCGCGTGCCGGAGCGGCGTAACGAATGGGATGCGCGCCACTTCTGGCCGGTGTCGAATGCCGAGCAGCTGGCGATGAGCGATAACGTCGGGATGGTCAATCTGTCGCATTTCGCCATCTACGATGTCTCGGGAGCCGACGCGGAGGCGTTCCTCGAGTACCTTTCGGTCGCGAAAGTCGGCGGCGGTACGGCGTTGGGGCAGGGCGTCTACACGCACTTTCTCGACGAGGCCGGCGGCGTGCATTCGGATCTGACGATCATCCGCTTGAGCGCATCCGAGTATCGCGTCGTGTGCGGCGGCAGTACGGGACCACGCGATCTCATGTGGATGCGGACGGTCCGGGAGTCGCGCGGGTTCAAGGTACAGATCGCTGATCGCTCGGACGACATAGTCACATTGGGGCTGTGGGGTCCCAACGCCCGTCGCACCTTGCAGGCCCTGGCTGACGATCCGGAGGCGCTGACACATGAGCGCTTCCCGTTCGCGACGGCGCGGTTGATACGCGTGCGCGGCCTGCCGGTGTGGGCATTCCGCATTTCTTACGTGGGGGAGCAGGGATGGGAGCTCTACGTGTCGCCCAGCTATGGTTTGGGGCTGTGGGATCTGCTTTACGAGCAGGGGGTCGTGCCGATTGGCATAGAGACATATGCCAACACGCGGCGGATGGAGAAGAGCCTGCGCTTGCAGAACGCTGACCTGCTCACGGAGTACAACCTGTACGAGGCTGGGCTGTCGCGGGCGAAGGTCAAGGGTGACGAGTTCCACGGGAAGGCGGCATACGTGGCCCAGCGGGAGCGGGCGCGGCAGCGTGCGTACCTGTGTACGCTTACGATGGAAAGCAACACCGATGCGGCGGGGGTGGCCCGTTATCCGGTGGGTCAATGGCCCATCCTGGATCCGGATACCCGCGAAGTACTGATCGATGAGATCGGCCGGCGCTCGTCCACGACCAGCATTGCCTATGGTCCGTCAGTCGGAAAGAACATTGCGCTGGGTTATCTTCCTGAGCGTTATGCCCAGGAGGGGCGGGAGCTCCTCATGGAGTATTTCGGCGAGCAGTATCCTGTGCGCGTGGCGGGAGTGGGGCAAAGAGCGCTTTACGATCCTAATAACGAGCGGCCGAAGTCGTGAGCGTCTGAAAGGGTGGTCGTCGGGGAGGCCGACTCCCCTCGGAGCAATTGCGGCGTACTTGAATCAGCACAGCAACCGCGAGGGTCGAGGATGAGGGGTGTCGCGAAATGAGGTATCGGCAGAAGTTCGTTTGATTCGGAGACAGTGGGTAGAATCCTACGACTTTCACCGAGTTCAACGAACTTCTCCGGGGTCGGTATTTTTGGCCCCCCCCCCACATACCCCTTCGTTTATGCGAAGTGAGCTGGCTCAAGAATCGGTCAGCACCACTGTGAACTGCACTGTGCCGCCGATCACTGACCGAGGGCCAGGATTTTCGTTGCGTAGGGAGCGAAGGAGCGCGCGGTGTCCACGCGGAAAGTGTCGGGGGCGGTGCGCCAGAGGACGATTTGGGCCTTGGCGAACACAGTGCGAGTGCACATGTCGACCGGGAATGAGGCCGGATCGAGGTCCAGCGGGCAACCGATGTTGAGAGCATCCGCCGCCCGGGCGCCGCTCAACTCGAGCCCGACCTGTGCGTGACTGATCTCGACCACAGAGTGCGGCACTCCTGCCAGCGCCTGTTGCAACCGGTCGCTCATTTCCGCTGCCGCATCGACAGGACCGATCAACAGCCGTTCATCGGGACCCAACCAGAGTGCCGCCAGGCTGTCGCTGTGCACCGCACGGCAAGGAGTCTCGCTGCGTGGTAGGCGAAGGGCATCTGCCGCGAGAGCCAACACCTGGGAAGTGCCGCGCAGGACGAGACGCGAGGCCGGTGGTAGTTGTCGAAGGAGGGAGCTCGACGCCACAGTCTGCTGTTGCCGCGCAGTGGACAGGTCAACCATTGAGGCGGCCCCCCTTGGGGTCATAGAAGACCGGCGACACGACCTCTACGGGAATATCGCCTTCGGGCATCGCAACGTGAAGCGTCTCGCCCAAGCGGGAGCGGCCACTGGTGAGCAGCGCGAGCGCGATGGATCGGCCGGCGCTGGGGCTACGGTAGGAGGAGGTGACGTGACCAATGGCGGCCGCTGGTGCGGCGCGTTGCTTGGTCGGCACGATCTGCGCACCTTCCTCCAGGACGCGCTCCGGATCGCGCGTCAGTAGTCCGACGAGCTGCTTTCTGTACGGGGAGCTCATGGCGGGGCGCTGCAGCGCCCGCTTGCCGACGAAGTCGGCCTTGTTCTTGCCGATGGACCACGAGAGGCCGGCATCGTCGGGGGTTACGGTGCCGTCGGTGTCCTGGCCAACAATGATGTAACCCTTCTCGGCCCTCAGCACGTGCATCGTCTCGGTGCCGTAGGGGGTGATGCCGTGCTTCTGGCCGGCATCGTGGATCGCCTGCCAGGCTGCCAGCCCGAAATCGGCAGGCACGTTGACCTCGAATCCGAGCTCGCCAGTGAAGCTGACGCGCATGAGGAGCATGGGAACGCCGCAGATCCGTCCGCGGGCGACGCTCATATGTGGCATGGCGACGGCCGAAATATCGACGCCTTCCACGAGCCCCTCCAATACAAGGCGCGCGTTCGGGCCCTGTACGGCGATCACGGCCCACTGCTCGGTGGTCGAGGTCAGCCAGACGTTGAGATCAGGCCACTCTGTCTGGCGGTAATCTTCCATCAGCGCGAGGACGCCGGCAGCACCGCCCGTGGTCGTCGTGACATGGAACCGGTCGTCGGCCAAGCGGGCCACGACGCCGTCGTCGTAGATGAAGCCGTCGTCCCGCAGCAGAATACCGTAGCGGCAGCGCCCGACAGCGAGGCTCGTCCAGGCGTTGACATACATGCGGTTCATGAAAGTCGCGGCGTCTTTCCCCACCACCTCGATCTTGCCGAGCGTGGAGCCGTCGAAGATCCCGCAATGCGTCCGTGCCGCGACGCATTCGCGCTCCACAGCCGCGTGCATGTTCTCCCCTGGGCGGGGGAAGTAGCGGGCGCGCTTCCAGAGGCCGACGTTCTCGAAGATGGCGCCGTTGCGCGCGGCCCAGTCGTGCGTCGGTGTAGTCCGCACCGGATCGAACAACTCGCCGCGCGCGAAGCCGGCAAAGCTGCCGAAGGTCACGGGCGTGTAGGGCATGCGGAAGGTCGTGAGCCCGACCTGAGGTATCGCCTTGTCGAGGTCGCGGGCGACGATCGCCAGCGCGTTGATGTTGGACGTTTTGCCCTGATCGGTGGCCATCCCGGTGGTCGTATAGCGCTTCACGTGCTCGATCGAGCGGAAGCCTTCGCGGGCCGCGAGCGCGAGATCGCGCGAGGTGACGTCGTTCTGCCAGTCGACGAAGGCTTTGCCCGGATCGATGCCGGAGGGCTGGGGGAGGGCGCCCAGCATGCCGACGGCAGAGCTCTCGGGAGGCGGCATTTCCGGTTTGGCGGCGGCGACTGCGAGCCCAGCGCTCTGTGCGGCGGACAGCCCGGCGTGCGTGCCGTCCTGCACCGCGGCGGCGAGTGAGAAGACACCGCGGCACGAGCCCGCGGAGCGGACTCTCTCGGCGGGCTGCGCGGGCAGGAACGCGCCCAGGCTCTCGTCCCAGGCCAACTTACCCCGCGACTGCGAGAAGAGGTGAACGCTCGGGGTCAGGCCACCTGACATGAGGACAAGGTCGCAGCGGATGCGCCGCACCGACCCTGCCGGGTCGCCGGATGCGTCCAACTTCTGGATGCGTATTGCGCGGACGCGAAGCCTGCCGGATGTACCGACCACTGTGGTTTGCGTCTCGATGGGCAGGCCCGCGTGTCGCGCGGCGTCGATCAGTGCGCCGCCAACGGAGCCCGTACGGACGTCGACAATGGCCTGTATAGAGGCACCGGCGCGATGCAAGTCAAGAGCTGCCTGGTACGCCGCATCGCATGCGGTCACCAGCACCACTCGCGACCCTGCGAGCGCACTGTAACGATTGAGATAAGTCCGGGCCGCCTCGGCGAGCAGGATTCCGGGCCGGTCGTTACCCGGGAAGACGAGGGGGCGTTCGATGGCGCCTGTCGCGAGAACGACTTCCCTGGCCCGCACCTGCCATTGGCGCTCCCGGGGCTGGCTGTTGTCGGGTCGTGCCAGATGGTCGCTCAGGCGCTGATTGAGTCCGAGCAGATTGTGAGGGAAGTAGCCGAAGGCGGTCGTACGCATCAGCAACGTGACCTGTGGATGCTCCGCGAGCATCTGCAGAGTGCTTGCCAGCCAGCGGTCGGCCGGCTGTCCCTCGATCACTGCGTCGGAATGGGCGATCGGTTCTGACAGCAGCGATCCGCCGGGCTCCGGCTGCTCGTCGCACACGATGACTCGCGCACCGCTGGCCGCCGCGGCCGCCGCGGCCGCGAGTCCCGAAGGACCGGCACCGACAACCAGCACGTCACAATGCGCAAACCGATTGGCATAAGTATCGGGGTCCGGCTGCTCGGGGGCGCGCCCGAGACCTGCCGCGGCGCGGATCTTCGGCTCATAGAGCCGTTGCCACGCGCTCTGCGGCCACATGAATGTCTTGTAGTAGAACCCCGCGGGAATGAAAGGCGACAGCAGGCCGCTGACCGCGCCGACATCGAATTTGAGACTGGGCCAGCGGTTCTGGCTGTATGCCTGGAGGCCGTCGTAGAGCTCGACCTGGGTGGCGCGCAGGTTGGGTGTCAGTCTGGCGGAATCCCGCCGCACGGTGACGAGAGCGTTCGGCTCCTCCGAGCCGGCGCCGAGGACGCCGCGGGGCCGATGGTATTTGAAGGAGCGCCCGAACAGGTGTACGCCGTTGGCCAGCAGCGCCGAGGCGAGCGTATCGCCGGCGAAGCCGGTGTAATCGCGGTCATCGAAGGTGAAATTGACCGGGCGGCTACGGTCGATGCGACCGCCATGAGCCGCGCGGAGCCCGCGGCTCATGGCCGCGCTCCCTTGGCGCGCTCGAGCGCCGCAGCCGGCGGCGGCTCGCCTACCCGATAAGTCGCGAGGAAGCTGTCGTTGGTCGTGTCACGCAGGGCATTGAAGAACCGTGCGCAGCCGTGGGTATGGCGCCAGCGCTCGGCATGGACGCCCTTGCTGTTCTCACGCCAGTAGATGAAATCGGCCCACTGCTCGTCGCTGCACGCCGCGGGGTCGCGCGGCCGGGCGACATGCGCCTGGCCGCCGTAGACGAACTCGAGCTCGGGGCGGACGCCGCAATAGGGACAGTCGATCAGCAACATGAGGTGGGAGCACTCAATGTGCAACGGCGGCGGCGGCCGCCTCGTCGATGAGCCGCCCCTCGCTGAAGCGCTCGATCGTGAACGGGGCGTTGATGGGATGCGGGCGATCGTTGGCGATCGTCCAGGCGAAGAGGTGCGCGGAGCCGGGCGTCGCCTTGAAACCACCCGTACCCCACCCGCAGTTCACGTACAGGCCCGGCACGGGCGTCTTCGCGATGATCGGCGAGCGATCAGGGCTGACATCGACGATTCCGCCCCAGTTCCTCAGCATTCGCATGCGCCGGAACATGGGGAAGAGCTCGCAGACGGCCTCGAGCGCATGGCTGACGATGTGCAGCCCGCCGCGCTGCGTATATGAGGTATAGGCGTCGGTACCGGCGCCGATCACCAGCTCGCCCTTGTCCGACTGGCTGATGTAGGCATGGATGGTGTTGGACATGACCACGCAGGGAAAGATGGGCTTGACGGGCTCGGAGACCAGCGCCTGCAGCGGATAGCTCTCGAGCGGCAGCCGGACTCCCGCCATTTTCAGAATCACGCTGGAGTGGCCCGCCGCGGCGACGCCGACTTTGCGGGCCTGGATGAGGCCACGGCTCGTCTCGACGGCCTGAACCGCGCCGTGTGCGTCGCGGCGGATGCCGGTGACCTCGCAATTCTCGATGATGTCGACGCCGAGCGCGTCGGCGGCGCGGGCATAGCCCCACGCGACCGCGTCATGTCGCGCCGTTCCGCCGCGCCGCTGGAAAGCCGCGCCGAGCACCGGATAGCGGATATCGTCAGTGTGCAACACCGGGCAAATTGCGCGCGCCTCTTCGGGCGTCAGCCATTCGTTGTCCACGCCGTTGACGCGATTGGCGTGTACGTGGCGCTTGAAGACCTGAATGTCATGCACCGTATGCGCGAGCATCATCACTCCGCGCTGCGAGAACATGACGTTGTAGTTGAGGTCCTGGGAGAGCCCCTCCCACATCTTCAGGGCGTGATCGTAGAGGGCGGCGCTCTCGTCGCGCAAGTAGTTGGATCGGATGATGGTCGTATTGCGACCGGTGTTGCCGCCGCCAATCCAGCCCTTCTCGAGGACGGCCACATTCCTGAGACCGTGCTCCTTGGCCAGGTAGTACGCCGCGCCCAGCCCATGTCCGCCACCGCCGACGATGATGGCGTCGTAGGCGGGCTTCGGGTCCGCCTTGCGCCACTGCGGCTGCCAATCGCGGTGACCGGACAGGCCTCGCTTGAAGAGCGAGAAGCCGGAGAAGCGCTGCATCGTCTGATCCGTTGGTACAAGGCGTAAGAGTCGGCGGGGAATCATGCCGGGCATCGCCGGGCGTTACGAGCATGTGGGCGCCCGCTTCTTGAACGAATGCGACACGGGGGCCCGGCTTGTCGCAACGGTACTCTGCACGGCTGCTCCGGGGCTTGACGGCGCTCCGCTGCCACTTCATGATCCGGCCAGCTTGAACGCCTATTCAAGAAGCAGATCTTCCGAAGCACTGGGTTGAACAGACAATCAAGCTCTCGCCGGAACGATCCGCCCGACGGCGGGGGGCCGCGCGACGAGCCCGAAGAGGCACGCCGCCAACAGCTCATCGAGGTGACGATCGACAGTCTGGCCGAGGTCGGATACGTCGGCAGCACGCTGGCGCAGATCGCGCAGCGGGCGGGCGTATCCCCCGGACTGGTTGCGCATTACTTCGACGACAAGGACGGTTTGCTCGAGGCCACTTTCCGCACACTGGCGAGGGGCATCGGGGTGCGCATGCGGGAGCGGATCAGGCTGGCTCGCACGCCGCGGGGCCGCGTGCAGGCCGTGATCGATATCAACCTCGCGCCGGAGGAATTCGATCAGCGCACCGGGACGGCGTGGCTCGCCTTCTGGGGACAGGTCCTGCACGTGAAGGGTCTGAGGCGCGTGCAGACGGTCTACCAGCGCCGCATGTTGTCGAATCTGCGGCACCCGTTGCGGCGGCTGTTGCCAGGCGATGAGGCGCGCAGCCTCGCTGCCATGATCGCAGCCATGATCGACGGTGTCTGGCTGCGCGCGGCGCTGTCGCGCTGGCAGGAAGCCGACAGCGAGAGTGCGCGCGCGTTGCTGACGGCGTTCGTCGATAGCCGGCTGAAGAAACCCACCGAAACACACCAGGAGCCTCCGCCCGCCACACCGCCGCGGGTCGGCGCGAGCTCCGGGCGGGCAGCGCGCCCCGGCCCGGCATCTTTCAAGACCATCAACCCCGCTACCGGCGAAGTGTTGGCCGAGATCGCGGTCGACGGCCCCGCGGAGGTCGGGGCGGCCGTCGCCAGGGCGTCGGCGGCGCAGAAGGAATGGGCGAGCCTGCCTGGTGTCGCGCGCGGGCGCATCCTGCGGCGGGCTGCCGACATTCTGCGGGCCCGCAATGCCGAGCTGGCGGAGCTCGAGACGCGCGACACCGGCAAGCCCATCCAGGAGACGAGTGCGGTCGATGTGATCTCGGGCGCCGACTGTCTCGAATACTACGCGGGCCTGGCAGCAAGCATTGCGGGCGAGCACCTGGATCTGGGGCCCCAGGCTTTCGGCTATACGCGCCGCGAGCCGCTCGGCGTCGTCGCCGGCATCGGCGCCTGGAACTATCCGCTGCAGATCGCCTGTTGGAAAGCGGCGCCGGCTCTGGCCTGCGGCAATGCCATGATCTTCAAGCCGGCCGAGCTGACTCCGCTCACGGCCATGAAGCTGCGCGAGGTCTTCGCCGCGGCGGGTCTGCCGGAAGGAGTGTTTCAGGTCGTGCAGGGCATGGCGGACACGGGCCGGCTGCTGACCGCGCACCCGCAGATCCGCAAGGTCTCACTGACCGGCGAGGTCGGGACGGGCAAAGCGGTGATGGCGGATGCGGCCGCCACGCTGAAGCAGGTGACCCTCGAGCTCGGCGGCAAGTCGCCGCTCATCGTCTTCGACGACGCCGTCCTCGAGAACGCCGTCGGCGGTGCGCTGCTCGGTAACTTCTATTCGGCCGGCGAGGTCTGCTCCAACGGCACGCGCGTGTTCGTGCATCGCGCGGTCAAGGCGGCCTTCCTCGAGCGGCTCGCGGCGCGGGTGAACGCCATGCGCATCGGCGACCCGCTGGATCCGGCGACGCAGGTCGGCGCGTTGATCTCGGAAGATCACATGGCAAAGGTGCTGAGCTACATCGCTCGCGGCAAAGCCGAGGGCGCGCGGCTGCTGACCGGCGGTCATCGCGTCACGATCGGTGACCTGGCGAACGGCTTCTTCGTCGCGCCGACCGTCTTCGACGAGTGCCACGACGACATGGCCATCGTGCGCGAGGAGATTTTCGGACCGGTGATGTCGGTCCTGGAGTTCGAGGACGAGGAGGAGGTGATCGCGCGCGCCAATGCGACCGAGTTTGGTCTGGCCGCCGGCGTCTTCACCAATGATCTGACACGGGCGCACCGTGTCATCGCCCGCCTGCAGGCCGGCACCTGCTGGATCAACCACTACAACGTGACGCCGATCGAGCTGCCGTTCGGCGGTGTCAAGCTCTCCGGGCTCGGGCGCGAGAACGGCCGGGCGGCGATCGAGCACTACACGCAGCTGAAGAGTGTCTATGTCGCCATGGGCGCAGTAGAGTCGCCGTACTGACCATGGCCGAGGAAATCTTCGACTATGTGATCGTCGGTGCCGGCTCCGCCGGCTGCGTGCTCGCCGACCGGCTGACCGAGAGCGGCGAGCATTCCGTGCTGTTGCTGGAATATGGCGGCTCGGATCGGTCCATCTACATTCAGATGCCGGCGGCGCTGTCCATTCCGATGAACATGCGGCGCTACAACTGGTTCTTCCACACCGAGCCGGAGCCCGGTCTGGGAGGACGGCGCCTGCATACGCCGCGCGGCAAGGTGCTGGGCGGATCATCCTCCATCAACGGGCTGGTCTACGTCCGCGGCAATCCGCTCGATTTCGAGCGCTGGGCGTCGGAAGGGGCGAGCGGCTGGGCCTACCGCGACGTGTTGCCTTACTTCAAGCGCACGGAGCGGCGCAATGGGGGCGGGGACGCCTATCGTGGCGGCGAAGGGAAAGTGGACACGCGCTACGGGCCGCTCGACAACCCGCTGAATCAGGTCTGGCTGGAGGCCGGCCGGGAGGCGGGCTATCCGTATACGCAGGACATGAACGGCTTCCAGCAGGAAGGTTTCGGCCGCATGGATATGACCGTGGGCGGCGGCCGGCGCGCGAGCGCCGCCAATGCCTATCTCCGCCCGGCCATGCGCCGGTCGAACCTCGCCGTGCACAGTCATTCGCTCGCTACCCGTGTCCTTTTCGAGGGACGCCGCGCGGTCGGCGTGGCGTATCGGCGCGGGAACGAGGAGCGCGTCGCGCGGGCGCGTCGCGAAGTGATCGTGAGCGCGGGACCCATTCAATCCCCGAAGCTGCTGAAGCTGTCAGGCGTCGGGCCGGCGCGGGAGCTGTCGCAACACGGCATCCCGGTGGTGCACGATCTGGCGGGCGTCGGCGAGAATCTCCAGGACCATCTGGAGTTCTATTTCCAGATGGCGTGCACGCAGCCGATCACGCTCTACTCGCAGACGAGTGCCTTTCACAAGGCGCTCATCGGCATGCGCTGGCTGCTCACCAAGGGCGGGCTCGGGGCGAGCAATCACTTCGAGACCGGCGGCTTCATCCGCAGCCGCGCCGGCATTCGCTATCCCAACATCCAATATCACTTCCTGCCCATGGCCGTGAGCTACGACGGCTCTTCTCTGGCGCAGGAGCACGGCTTCCAGGCCCACGTCGGACCCATGCGCTCGCAGAGCCGGGGCTGGGTGCGGCTGGCTTCGGCGGACCCGATCACGCACCCGAAGGTGTTCTTCGACTACCTGTCGCAGGCGGAGGACTGGAAGGAAATGCGCGCCTGCGTGCGCCTCACCCGCGAGGTGTTCGCGCAGCCGGCGTTCGCGCCCTACCGGGGCCGCGAGATCCAGCCCGGCGCCGGCGTGCAGAGCGATGAGCAGATCGACGATTTCATCCGCCGGCACGTCGAGAGCGCTTATCACCCGTCATGCTCCTGCAGGATGGGGCGCCCGGACGACCCGCTGGCGGTCGTCGACCCGGAGACGCGGGTGATCGGGTTGGAGGGATTGCGGGTGGTCGACTCTTCGATCATGCCTTCGATCACCACCGGCAATCTCAACGCTCCCACCCTCATGTTGGCGGAGAAGGCGGCCGACCACATCCGCGGCAAATCGCTGCCGCCGGACGATGCTCCGTTCTATGTCGCCCCCAACTGGGAGACCTCGCAGCGGTAGCTCTCTACCGCATCGCCCAGCGCCTGGCGCAGCGGCTCGAGCCAGCGCTCGTAGTGCCGCCACTGCTCGAGCCCGTCGCGATAGATCGGCTGGCGCACCTGCTCGGAGCTCGCGGTCCTGATGCTGCGCTCGGTCTGGTGGAAGGCGAGACATGCGGGCTCGAGCTCGAGTCCGCAATGATCCAGCAGCCGTCGTACGCTCCCCTCCAGGTCAGCGACCACATCCTCGTAGTGAACGCGCAGCACCCGCCCGGGAAGCACCTCGTCCCAGTGCCTCATGAGCTCGAGATAGGTCCGGTAATACCGCGCGATGTCCTCGAGCCCATAGGTGAATGCCTGGCCGGAAGCGAACAGCTGCTTGAAATTGCTGAAACAGCAGGCCATCGGCTCGCGCCGCACGTCGATGATCCTGGCGTTGGGCAGGATCAGATGGATGAGGCCGACGTGGCGGAAGTTGTTCGGCATCTTGTCGATGAAGCGCGGCCGCGCGGTGGCGCGATAGGCGCGCGTATCGCGCAGGTATTGGTCCCCGAGCCGGCCGAAGTCCGCCGCAGTCATGCTCAGCAATGTCTGCGGATAGCCCCCCTGTAGCCCGGTGACGATGCGGGGGATATCCGCGAGCTCCTGGGTTCCCTCTACCGCGGAGTGCGACGCCAGGATCTGCTCGATGAGCGTGGACCCGGCGCGCGGCAGGCCCACGATGAAGATCGGATCGGGCGCGGGTGCGCCGCTCCCCGCGTGTCGAGCGAACAGCGCGCCGGTGCACACTTCCTTCTGTTGCCCGGCGCCGGCCTCGATCGTTTCCGGCCGGTAGCCGCTCGCGGCGCGCTTGAGAGCATTGCCGCGGCTGTAGTACGCGAAGGACTGCTCGAAGCTACCGCGATCCTCGAGCGCCTTGCCGAGCGCGAAGCACAGGTGATACCGGTCGGCGCCCGAAACCGTGGGACTCGCCTCCGCACGCTCCATGCCGCCGATCTCCGCGTCCGTGAAGCGATAGGTCTTGAGATTCGCGAGGCTCCAGTAGGACTCGCCGTAGCCGGGGCGAGAGTCCGCGGCTGCCCGGTACTCCGCTATAGCCGCCGCCGTGGCGCCCAGCGTTTTCAGCGAGTGCGCGATCGACAGATGCAGTTCCGCCGGCTGGGTCGCGCCCTCGAGCAGCTCACGGTAGAGCGCCAGGGCCTCCTCGTGCTGCCCGAGTCCCACCAGCGTCAGCGCCTGAAGCGTCCGGTAGTTGCGGTTGGCGGGCTCGAGGGCGAGCAGCCGCTCGACCTGTCCTCGCGCCTCGAGATGCAGATGGCGCCTGGCAAGAACCTGCGCATACTCGAAACGCGCCAGATGGTAGTCCGGCGCCAGCTCGAGCACCCTTTCCAGCAGCAGGTGCGCATCGTCGAGCACTTCGCGCTCCATGCCGATGCGCGCGAGCAGGCGCATCGCCTCGATGTGATCACGGTGCCGGCGCAGGTAAGCGCGGATGAGTTGCTCGGCCGGCGCGAGCTCGCCATCGGAGAAGAGGGCGGTCGCGGTCACGACCTCCGACGGCAGCTGCCGCAACGCGGCGACGTGCTCTGCCGCTTGCGCGGCCTCCCCGTCCTGGCCCGCCATCCGGTAGAGGCTCTCGAGGAGGCTCCAGCTCGCCGGCATGGCCGGATTGATGTTGACGGCGCGCAGGAAGGAGTGGATCGCCTCAGGCGCCTGTCGCAGCGCGACGTGGCAGTGCCCGCGCTCCTGGTAGAGGCCGCTGAACCGCGGATGCAGGCGCTCGAGCTCGGCGAGCGTGGCGAGAGCGGCCGGGATATCACCCGAGAGGCGCTGGACCACCGCGCGCAGATAGAGGACGTCACGGTTCTCTGGCACCGTGACCAGCAACGCCTCGGCCGCGCGCAGGGCCGGCGCGAGCTGCCGCTGCTGCAGCAGCTCGCGTATCCGCTGAACTTCCCGCTCCACCATTTAAGGCGCTGGATCCGGGCTCCTGCCCGGCCCAGCGCCGTCTCGGGCAAAAAGCGCGGTTTTTGCCCGAGACTCGGCCACCTGCGGCGGCCGGGCACGTCCCTGTACCTGAGTCGCTGTGTCGTGTCGCTTCATGGCCCCGGGACCGGCCGCCAGACTACTCGAAGCTGTAGCCGAACGAGAGCTCGAGGACCCGTGGCCGCAGCGGCGTCTGCTCGATGATGAACTGGTCGGTGCTGGTGAAGGTGCTGGCGTTGGAATTGGTCAGGTTCTCGCCGTGCAGATCGACGTGCCAGTCGCCCTTGGAGACGCCGATCGCCGCGTCGAGAGTCGTGTACGAGGGGTTCTCGAAGCGCCCGCGGGAGGTGGTGACCGATCCGCCCACCCCGATCTCGGGATTCGCGCCGGCCTGCGAGAACGAGATGTCGGTGTGCCTGATGCCGACCTGAGCGTACGGAACATAATCGCCCACCAGCCAGTCGTAGCGTGCGCGCAGGCTGAACTGCATGGGCGGCGCGTTGGCGCTCGGGGCGCCGATCGGGCCGAAGGGGTTGCCGACCGAGCTGCAGGTGCCGCCGCTGCAGACCTGGCTGATCGGCTTGCCGTAGCCCGCGCTGGCGGGATTGTTGTCGATCAGAGCCGGGGAGTTGGTCTGGGCGCTCTTGTTCCAGTCGGCCGCGGCCTGCGCCGTCAGTCCGGCCACGACGCGGGCCACCAGCGAGGTCTCGATGCCCTTGATGAGGAAGTCCTGGCCGTTGGTGTCGTAGAATATGTTGCCGACCACGCCGGGATTGAAGAACTCGATCTGGACGTTGCTCCAGTTGTCGTAGTACACGGCGCCGTTCCACTGCAGGCGGTTGTCGAGCAGCTCGGTCTTCCAGCCGATCTCATTGTTCGTCAGGTTGTCGGAGCCGTATGAGCTGGGCACCAGGTACTGCGCCACGCCGTCGGGACCGATGCCGTGCGCCGCGCCGCCGTTCTGATTGAAGCCTCCCGGACGGAAGCCCTGCGAGAACGTGTAGTACACCATCAGATCCTGGCGGATGTGCCAGGTGAGATTGGCCCGCACCTTGTTACCGGTCTCGGTATCGGCAAGGTCCTTGGCGTTGAGGTTGGTGCTCTCGGCCGATTGGCAGCCGCCGGGAGGCGTGCCCGCCTCGAAGCAGCCGAAGCTGGAGAGCACGCTGCCCGCCTCCGAATTGAGGAACATGAAGTGGCGCAGGCCTCCCGTGAGGGTCAGCACGTGCGGCACGATATCGTAGCTGGTGGAGAAGTACTCGGCGATCTGCCGGGTGTAGCGCAGCTGGTCCTGGTAGAACGAGGTGTTGTCGCTCTGCACACCGGGATTCTGCACGCTGGTCCCCGGGAAGGTGCCGACGTCCGACAGGCACCCGGTGTTGCCCGCAGTTCCCGCCGCGCCGTTCGAAGTGCAGTTGGGAATGGTCTTGTACTGCCATCCGGTCTGGTCGTACAGCGCATTGGCCTCGTAGTACAGGCCGACGATGCCGCGCAGGCGCCAGCTGTCCGGCGTGCTGAGGCGCATTTCATGCTGCTCGTGCACGTTGCGCTCCACCGAGCGCCAGGTGGCGCTCGGTGAGAAGCAGGTTGGCGTCAGCGCGTTGGCGGCGGAGTTGGGCCCGTAGCACTGGTAGTAATCGGCGTAGACGCCGCGGGCGTAGTTGGTGTAATCGCCCGTCTGCTCGACATTGCGGTCGAGATAGCCGCCGGTGTAGACGAAATCCAGGCTGCTGATCTTGCCGTGCACCGTCCAGGCGGTATTCGAGAATTTGTCTTTGTCGTAGGCATTGTTGAACAACGTCACTTCGAGCGGCGACAACGACGTGCCGTCGGAAGCATACGGCTGCTGGTAGAAGACGCCCTGCGCGTTGAGGTCCTGGTAGGACTGCGTGAGCAGCACGTCCCAATCGTCGTTGATCTTGTATAGCGCCTCGACGCGAATACCCTGGTATTCGACCGGGTTGATGGCATTGCCCGCTATCTGAGAGTTGTTGAGGGTGGGGCTGCCGGGCGGAACGCAGTAGCCGTTGTTCACGCCCCCGTCCGGGCACTGCCCGTTGACCGCCGGGTAGCCGGCGTAGTGAATGCCGACATCCGTGTCCTCGCGCGCAAAGGTAGCGGGCACGTTGTTGATGTACCCGCCGCGCCGCGCGTCATAGACCACCCCACGCACCGCCATGTGGCCGTCGATGATCGGCAGGTTCAAAACCGCCGTCACATCCGAATTGTTGTCACCGTGCGCGGTGGTGCCATACCCCGCTTCCACGCTTCCGGAAGTGACGTCGAGCTGCGGCTTGTTGGTGATGTAGCGGATGACGCCCGCCTGGGCGCCGGCGCCGAAGAGCGTTCCCTGCGGTCCCTCCAGGACCTCGATGCGCTCCAGGTCCGCGGCATATACGTCGAGGTTGCGATTCGGCAGCTGCACGGACTGATCGTCCAGGTAGACGGCGACGTTCGGCCACAGGCCGGTCGAGCCGCTGCCCTGGCTGGCCTGCGAGCCCGCGCTGACGCCGCGCATGAAGATCTCGTTCTGTCCCGGGCCATTGTTCGCCGAGGTGACGTTCGGCAGATACTTCATGTAATCGTCGAACGTCTGGATATTGAGTTGCTGCATCGTCTGCCCGGTGAGCGCCTGCATCGAGATGGGCACGTCCTGGATGTTCTCGCTGCGCCGCTGGGCCGTGACGACGATCGTGGCCAGCTGGCTGGTGTCAGCAGGCGCCGTGGCAGTGGTGCCGGCCGCGGCGGGCACCGCCTGCTCGCTGCTGGCCGTGCCGTCACTCGCCGGCGGAGACGGGTCGGCGGCGAACGCACGGCAGGCTGCGCCGGCCAGGATTGCTGCGACGGCATACGGAACACTCGATTTCATGATCGACCCTCCAGCTTTCGTCGATTAGAGCCGACGACCTCGGCGCGTGCTTGAACGGACGCGCCATCATCATGTTATGTAGCCGTCAGCGGCACGCTCGCGAGCGAGCGCGCGGACGGGGAAACTCAATCGAACACTCGCGAGCGCGCGGCGTCGGAGTTGGCACCGCGATTGGGCTGCAGACGATGCGTCGACGGGGAAATCCCGTAGGCATCCTTGAACTGTCGCGAGAAGTGCGCGCAATCGGCGAATCCGGTCTCGATGGCGATGTCGGTCATCGAGCGCTCGGTGTTCTGGATCAGCCAACTGGCATAGCGCATGCGCAGTTGCCGATAGAGCGAGGCCGGCCCCATGCTGACATTGTCGCGGCACAGCCGCTCGAGCTGCCGCGTCGACACGCCGAGCTCCCCGGCGATCGCCACGATCGAGATGGGCCGTGTCAGGTTCTGCTCCATCAGCAGCAGCGCCCGCCGCACGCGCGGCTCGCTGATCCCCTCCGACAGCGGCGGGTGCGGCTGCGCGTCGCTCCCCTGGCGCGGCCGGTCGAAGAGCAGCACCTGGGTCGCCTTCTGCGCCTGCGCGCGGCCGAGGTGCTGCTCGATCAGGTGTGTCGCCAGCGCGGCGCTGCCGGCGCCGCCGGCGCAGGTGATCCGCGGACCGTCGGTGACGAACAGCCGGTCGGCGACCACGTCCTGCCCGGGGAACGCCTCGCGAAAGTCCTGATAGTGATACCAGTTGACGCACGAGCGCCGCCCCTCCATCAGGCCGGCGCGGCAGAGCACGAAGCTGCCGGTGCAGATTCCGATGAGCGGCGTCCGGCTGGCGCCGACTTCGCGCAGATAGCGGGCGGTTGCCTCATCGATCTGCGGCCCGGCGTGGAGGATGCCTCCGACGACCACGACATAGTCGAGCCCGGCAGGAGGCAGCAGGCTGCTGGTAGGTTGCAGCGTCACGCCGCAGCTCGCGCGGACCGGCTCGCGCCGGCTCGACATGATCGACCACTGCACGTGCAGCGGGCGGCTGCGGTCGCCTTCGTCGGCGGCCAACCGCAGGTGATCGATGAAGACCGCGAAGGCCGACAGCGTGAAGTGCTCGGCCAGAATGATTCCGACACGCAACGGCGGCCGGGCGGGCGGCCCGGGCGGTATCGACGACTTTTGAGACCCCAAGGAGTGCGGCATTGAACAGCCACTCAACGGACTGGCGCTACCCGTCGAGGCATCTTCCGCCAACTGTTGGCGGGATGCAAGGACAAGTTCTAATGGATATTAAATATTATATAAAACAATAAGTTAGTGAGATTCAAAAACGTGGCTCCGATCGGACTCTTGCGAGCCGCGCATTGAACGATCATTTAGAGGTCGGTGCCGCCAAGCGTCCCGGGCGTCCGGAGGCGCGCGCCGGGCCGCTGTCGGCGGGGGGCCGCCGCTCCTGGCTGGGAGGATGGGCGAACACCGCCCGATAGGACTTGCTGAAGTGGGCCGGCGAGCGAAAGCCGCAGGCCACGGCGATGCTCGTGATGGGCATGGCGGTCTGCTGCAGCAGCTCGCGGCCTCGGCCCAGGCGCAAGGTCACGTAGTACTGCGCGGGCGTGAGACCGAGACTGCGGTGGAAGAGCCGCTGCAACTGACG
Organism: uncultured Pseudomonadota bacterium; assembly: GCA_963812925.1. GTDB lineage: Bacteria > Pseudomonadota > Gammaproteobacteria > Steroidobacterales > Steroidobacteraceae > 13-2-20CM-66-19. The sequence continues at coordinate 127,507 of CAWEXF010000005.1, forward strand.
CTGCGAGACCTCCGTCATACGCGCGAGCTCCTCCAGAGTCAGCGGCTCCTCGATGTTGGCTTCCATCAGCGCGGCGGCCTGGGTGATCGCGGGGTGGCAGCCGCCGAGGCGCGCCGCGATCGGAATACGCTGGCGATCCTTGCTGTCGCGGATGCGCTCGACGATGAACTGCTCGGAGATCCCGGCGGCCAGCGTGCGGCCGATGCGCGGCGTGATGAGATGCAGGATCATGTCCAGGGGCGCGATACCCCCGGTGCAGGTGCAGCGGTCGCGGTCGACCACGAACAGATCGGGAGTGAAGACGATGCGCGGGAAGGTCTCGCGCAGGCCCCAGAGGTTCTCCCAGTGGATGGCGCAGCGGTAGCCGTCGAGGAGGCCGGCTCTGGCGAGCGCGTACGCGCCCGTGCAGAGGGCCCCGAGGTTCATGCGCTCGCGGGCGAGGCGGCGCAGCAGCTGGATGAGGCGCTCATCGACCGCATGGGGCACATCGATGCCGCCGCACACGAACAGGACGTCGATCTTCGGCGCGTCCTCGATCTTTGAGGTAGGAGCCACGGCGAGGCCGTTGCTCGCCTCCACGGGGTCGCCGTCCAGGGAGTACACCGACCAGCGGTAGATGTCTTCCCGGGCGAGGTAGTTGGCCATGCGCAACGGCTCGATCGCATTGGTGAAGGCGATCATCGAGAAGTGGCGCAGGGTGAGGAACCCGAAGCGCGTGAGCGGTGCGGTCATTCGGCCGCGATGACAGCATCAATCGAGCCGGCGATCAAGGGCCGGCATGTCGGTGCCAGGCACCACCGCGGCGGTTCGATGCTGGCCCGGACCAGCGCCCGGCAGGTAGGATCAGCAGATAATGACTCAGCACAAGACCTCCGGGGGCGTCGATAGCGGCATGGAGCACTTCGGGTACAAGGAGTCGCTCGCCCGCAGCATCGGGTCGTTCGGCAGCTTCGCGGCCGGCGTCAGTTACATCTCGATACTCACCGGTACCTTCCAGCTCTTCTTTTTCGGCTTCAGCACCGCCGGGCCGGCCTATCTCTGGTCCTGGCCGATGGTGCTCGTCGGTCAGCTGGCCGTCGCGCTGTGCTTCATGGAGCTGGCCGCCAAGTATCCCATCTGCGGGTCGGTCTACAACTGGTCGAAGACGCTGGGCAGCCCAGTGGTGGGGTGGTCTTCGGGCTGGCTGATGCTCACGGCCTCGATCGTCACGCTGTCTGCGGTGGTGCTGGCCTTGCAACTCAACCTGCCGCGGCTGTGGAGCGGCTTCCAGATCATCGGCAACGGCAACGGTACCTACGATTTCGCGACCAACGCCGTGGTCCTGGGCACCGTCCTGATCGTTTTCACCACGGTCGTCAATGCGCTCGGCGTGCGCCTGATGGCGATGATCAACAGCGCGGGCGTCTTCATCGAGCTGATCGCCGCCTGCCTCATCGCGCTCTTCCTGGCGATCCACGTCAAGCGGGGCCCCGCGGTCTTCTTCTCCGCTCACGGCTACGGTGGCGGCAAGAGTTGGGGCTACCTGAGCGATTTCCTGGTGGCGTCGCTGGCTTCGGGATACGTCATGTACGGCTTCGACACCGCCAGCTCACTCGGTGAGGAGACGTTGGAGCCGCGTCGCACCGCGCCACGGGCCATTCTGCGGGCCATTCTGGCCTCATTCGTCATTGGCGGCGCGATTCTGGTATTTGCCGTCCTGGCGGCGCCCAATCTGCATGATCCGGAGATCGGCAGCAGCAGCGGCGGCCTGCAATACATCGTCGAGCAGGTGATGTGGGGTCCGCTCGGCAAAATCTTCCTGGTCTGCATCGTCGTCGCGGTGACGGTGTGCTCGCTGGCCGTGCATACCGCGGCCATCCGCCTGACTTTCGCAATGGCACGCGACAATGCGCTGCCGTTCGGCGAGAGGCTGGCGCGAGTGAATCCGCAGACGCAGACGCCCATCGTGCCCGCGGTCGCGATCGGTGTGATCGCGGAGCTGATCCTGATTCTCAACATCGGCCAGCCGAAGATCTTCACGGTGCTGACGTCGATCGCCGTCATCATGATCTACATGGCGTACCTGCTGGTGACGGTGCCGATGCTGAAGAAGCGCCTGGCAGGGCAATGGCCACCCGCGGATCTCGCGGCGGACGGCTATTTCAACATGGGCAGGTGGGGACTGCTCGTCAACATCGTCGCGGTGGTGTGGGGCGCGGGGATGGCTCTCAACCTGGCCTGGCCGCGCGAGGCTGTGTACGGCACCCCCTGGTACAACACCTGGGGCGCTTTCGTCTACATCGCCGTCATTTTCGGCGCAGGCCTGTGGTGGTACGCCATCAAAGGCCGCCGTCACATCGGTACGTTGGCCTCACACACGCTGGCGGCGTCGGAATAGCAGGTAAGCAGCGAACGCCACCGCGATGGAGATCGCACTGGCCCAGAACTCGCTCGCCATGTCCTTGTCGAGGGCCATCGCGATGAGCACCAGGACCATCGCCGCGATTGCCGCATAGCTGACCCACGGAAAGAGCCATACCCGCAGCTCAGGCTTTCCCAAGCCGGCGCGCTCGCGCGCGAATCGCAGTCTGATCTGGGCGGCGCAGGTCGCTCCGTAAATCACCACGATCAGCGCCCCCGATGCGTTCACCAGAAAGGCGAACACAGCCGAGGGCGCGGCATCGTGGGCGACGATACCGATGAACCCGGCAACACTGCCGATGAGGACGGAGCGTGCCGGCACCTGCCGTGAGTTGAGGTGTACCAGGGCGCGTGGCGCATCGCCGTGCGCCGCGAGCACGAACATCACTCGAGAGACGACGTAGTACGACGAGTTCAGGCAGGACAGCACCGCGGTCAGGACGATGCCGGTCATGATCGGGACCGCGTACGGCACCTTGATGGAGTCGAGCGTGATCACGAACGGCGAGACGCGCGGGGGAATGTGGTCCCACGGCACGATGCAGACGATGAAGGCGATGGACCCCAGGTAAAACATGAGGATTCGGCCCACGACGGATGAGACCATGCGGGCGACCGCGCGGGCGGGATCGGGTGACTCGACGGCCGCGATGGTCGCGATTTCGGAGCCCATCATCGAGAAGAAGACGGTGGTTACCGCGGTGATGACGGCAAAGGGGCCCTTGGGGAAGAGTCCGCCGTGTGCCATCCACATCTGCAGCGTGCCCTGATGCGGCCCCATGGTCCCGAACAGGAAGGCGGCGCAGACCGCCATGAACACGAGGATGGCGATGACCTTGATCGAGGCGAACCAGAACTCGAACTCCCCATACGAGCGGGTGGACATCAGGTTGACGGCGGTCATGGCCGCCATCAGCCCGGTACCGATGAGGACCTTCGGAACATGCGGAAACCATTGCTGCAGGATGACTGCGCCGGCAATGGCTTCCACCGGGATCACGATGATCCAGAAATACCAGTACAGCCAGCCAACGGTGAAGCCCGCCCAGTTGCCCAGGCCGGCGCGCGCGAACTCGGTGAAGGAGCGGATGTCGGGTCGCGACACCGCCATCTCGCCCAGGCAGCGCATCACGATCAGAACCATCAATCCGGTGAGCGCGTAGGTGATGATCACCATCGGTCCGGTCGCCGCAATGGCGACACTGCTGCCCACGAACAGCCCGGCGCCGATGATGCCGCCGAGACTGATCATGGTGACGTGCCGCGGGCGCAGCGAGCGGCTGAGCTCCGGAACCTCGCTCCGCGCGGCAGCGGCCGCTCCCGTGCCAGCCCCGCTTGCCAGGGGCTCGCTGCTCTCGATCGGTGTAGTCACTTGGCAGGCCGCTCAGGCCTGCGCCTCGGCGCCGAGCACGGCTTTGACCTCGAGAAAGTCGCGCAGTCCATACTCGCCCCATTCGCGGCCGTTGCCGGATCGCTTGAAGCCGCCGAACGGAATGCTCATGTCGCCGGGCGTGCCGTTGATGGTCACGCGCCCGGCGCGGATCCGCCGGCCGACGCGATTGGCGTGCGCCAGGTCCTGCGACCAGATGTACGCCTGCAGACCATAGGGAGTGTCGTTGGCGATGCGGATCGCCTCTTCCTCATCGCGGTAGGGGAGGATGGCCAGGACGGGCCCGAAGATCTCCTCGCGTGCGATGTGCATGTCGTTGCGCACGTCCGAGAAAATCGTCGGCCGGACGTAGTAACCCTTCTCGAGCCCGGCGGGACGCCCCTCGCCACCGGTGACGAGCTTCGCGCCCTCCTTGATCCCCTGGGTGATATGCCCCTGGACGCGGTCGAATTGGATCTTCGATACCACAGGTCCCACCGCCGTTTTCTCCGAGGTGGGATCCCCAACGACAACCGACTCCGCCGTCTTTTTCGCCAGCGCCTCGACTTCCGCCATGCGAGCGGCAGGCACGAGGAGCCGCGTCGGCGCATTGCAGGACTGTCCGGAATTCTCCAGTACGTGCCGCACGCTGGCTTTCACGGCCTTCTCGAAGTCGGCATCGTCCAACAGGATGTTGGGTGACTTGCCGCCGAGCTCCTGATGCACCCGCTTGACCGTCGCGGCCGCGATTCTCGCGACCTCGGTGCCGGCCCGGGTGGAGCCCGTGAAGGAGACCATGTCGACGTCGGGATGCGCGGCCAGAGTCGCGCCGACTTCAGGACCTGTCCCATTGATCAGATTGAACACGCCGGCCGGAACTCCGGCCTCGTCCATCACCTCGGCCCAGATCGCCGCGCTGAAGGGGGAGAACTCGGAGGGCTTCAGCACCATGGTGCAGCCGGCCGCGAGCGCGGGAACGACCTTGGCCGCGACCTGATTCATCGGCCAGTTCCAGGGGGTGATCAGGGCGCACACGCCGACGGGCTCGAGCACCAGGCGGCTCGAGCCGCGGCGCTCTTCGAATTCGAACGTCTCGAGCAGATCGACCATGGCCGAGATGTGTCCGATGCCGACACCGGCTTGCGACCCCTTCGCGAGGGTAGCCGGGGCGCCCATCTCGTCGCGGATGGCCGTGGCGATATCCTGGTAGCGCTTCTTGTACGCCGCGAGGACCTTCTCGAGGAGCGCGCGCCGCTCCTCCCGCGAGGTCTGCGCAAAGGCGTCGAATGCGCGGCGGGCCGCCGCCACGGCCCGGTCCACATCCTTGGCGGAGCCCAGCGAAATGACGCCCGCGGGGGCCTCGGTGGCCGGGTTGATGACCGTGAAGTCCCTCGGCTCGAGGGGGTCGACCCAGCGACCGTCGATGTAGAACTTGCGGTAATCGTACGCCATGGTGATCCTGCCGCTTGGTGAACCACCGAATTTTACTACGTTTTAGAAGGTCGTCCGCGCCCCAATGTACGCCGAGCGCCCGAGAGTCCCGTACTGGTACGCCACCTCGTAGTGGCGGTCGGTCAGGTTCTCGACCCGCGCGTACATCTCCAGGTGGTCATTGATGGGGTATGAGGTGCGGAAGTCCACCAGCACGTAGCCCCCGAGCCTGATCGTGTTTGCGACATCGTCGAAGCTCGGCCCGGAATAGCGCATGGCGAGGGCCGTGCTCAGCCGGAAGGGCCACACGTAGCTGACGTCGGCGTTGCCGGCATCGGCCGGGCGGCGCGGCAGCTCGTTGCCGTAGGTCGACGATCCCGGTGAGATATCCTCGGTGTCCGTCCAGGTGTAGTTGGCGCTGAGCGACAGCTGCTCGGTCGCCTGCAGCGAGCCGTCGAGCTCGATGCCGCGCGCGAACGAGCGCGCGATATTGGCGTAGTAACCGAAAGGCTCGGTGGCGCACAGCGGGCTCGGGGTGGTGCAGTCGAAGAAGTCGATGAGATCGCGGCTGGTGCGCTGGAAGTAAGTGGCGGCGGCCACTAGGCGGTTTTGCAGCGCATGGTGCTCGACGCCGGCGTCCCAGCTGTTCGCGGTCTCGGGCTGCAATGCCTGATTGCCGTAATTGCTGTAGAGCTGGTAGAGGGCAGGCGCCTTGAATCCCTGTCCGAAGCTCGCCCGCAGCACGGTCGTCTGGTCCGGCAGCACATACGCGGCCGCAAATTGGCCGGTGCCGTGGCCGCCGTACACACTGTGATGATCGTAACGGCCCCCGGCCGTCAGCGTCAGTCCTTTCAGGACCTCGTACTGCCCCTGCACGTAGCCGCTGTCGAGGACCGTTCCGGCGCCGATGAACGGCGAGAAGGGACTGACGGTGGCGATGGTGGAGTGCTCGTTCTGGGCGCCGTAGACGACCTGTCCGGCATCGGAGAATTTCCAGGTGCCCTGGTACTCCTCGCGAATGTTGCGCCCGAACCCATAGAAGGTCTCCGTCGTGGGATCGCCGTAATTCGCCGCTGCGTTCGGATCGAAATCGCGCGTCTCGGAGCCGGTGTACTGCACCGAGACGCGATTGGTCAACGAATGGTCGGGCGACCACCAGTTGAGTCCCGCGTAGCCGATGCCCTGCTGCGTCTTGCCGTACTCGCTGTCATCGCCGAACACACATATGTTAGAAGTGGCGCAGGCGGGAGTGTCATAACCGTCGAAATCGGTACGCGATGAGACTATGTACCCGCGCAGGTCCAGTTGTACGTCGGGGTTCAGGTCGTAGCGTATCTGGCCGGCGCCGTCGCCGATCTGGCTGGCGCAATCCCGCCGGCCGCCGAGGTACTGGTCGAAGCAGGGAATGCCGCTGGTGCCGTAGTAGCTCCCGGCAGCGCGCCACATGAGCGAGTCGGTCACGCCGCCGATGTTCGCGGCGCCATCGCCGGTGTCGTGTGAGCCGCCCTCCAGGCTGGCGCTGCCTTGGGTCTTCTCGGTCGGGTCGGCGGTCTCGATGTCGATGACACCTCCGATCGCATCGCTGCCGTACAGCGTCGACTGCGCGCCGCGGAGGATCTCGATGCGCGAGATGTCGCCGATCAGCAGGTTGCCGAAATCGAAGCCGCCCGCGGGCAGCGACGGGTCGGTCATCTTGACGCCATCGATGATGACCACCGTCTGATCGCTCTCCGCGCCGCGAATGAACACGGATGTTGGCTGCCCGACACCGCCGTCGCGTGCCACGGTGATTCCCGGTGTCTGCTCCAACAAATCGGAGGCGATGGCCGCCTGACTCTGTTTGATATCCGTGGCGGTGAGCACCGTGACCGAACTGCCGACTTTTGATCGTGGCACCGGGGTGCGATTGGCAACCACGACGACCTCTTTGAGAGAAGCAGCCGTTTCGGTGGTCGATTGAGCGGAGGCCTGCGTCCCGAACAGAATGAGCGGGATGGCGGCAGTCAGCAGAGCGATTCGTCGTCTCACGGCGGAACTCCCCAAGTCGCGTATCCGGGCGGATCGCGTGTGAGGACGCCGGCCAATGAAACTCTTGCGAGCGCGGCCGATCACCACGTCCTGTCACGCGGTCCGTGTCGCCACTCGGTTGGTTCCGCTCGCGCAGCGCACCCCGGCTGCTCGATTGGGCGACCGCGACAAGCAGGTCTCCTGGCTTGCGGCTAGAATCCTCGCATCACCTTCCCGGACTTTCGTCCAGTGGTCTTCGATGCGTGGCACACCGCTCACAGTTGCGGGGGCAGCCCGGGCATTTACCCGAGTTCCCGTTTTAATCCCCTTCGAGGGGAACTTGTCGCGCGCCGAAAAGGTGCCTGAACCCTGCGGCGGAGTCAACTGGTGATGACCGCCGCCTCACTGCGAGCGGGGGCGGTGATCGTTGCCTTTGCGCTCGACCGGCTGTTCGGCGAGCCGCCGGCTGGCCTGCACCCCGTCGTCTGGATGGGCAAAGCGCTCGGCGCAATCGGCGCGCCGTGGCCGCGCCTGCGGCCCGTCGGCCAGCTTCTTTGCGGCGCCTTGGCATGGATCGCCGGTGGCGGCGCGGTGGTTGCAGTCGCAGCCGTCGTGATGGCGATGATGGTCAGGCTTCCCCAACTGCCGCCGTGGACGCTGCTGGCGCAGGTGCTGCTGCTGGGAATCCTCCTCAAGCCGCTGCTGGCCTGGCGCATGCTGCGCGATGAGGTGGCCGGTGTTGAGGGCGCGCTCGCTATCGGGCTGGAGGAGGGACGGCAACGGCTGAGTCGCCTGGTGAGTCGTGACACGCGGCAGCTGAGCGCGAGCGAGATTCGGCAGAGCGCCCTCGAGAGCCTGGCGGAGAATCTCAACGACTCGCTGGTGGCACCGCTCTTCTGGTTCAGCCTCGGCGGCTTGCCGGCAGCGGCGCTGTATCGGTTTGCCAATACGGCCGATGCGATGTGGGGCTACCGTGGGCGCTGGGAATGGGCGGGCAAGTCGGCCGCTCGAGCGGACGACGTGCTGTCATACGTTCCGGCGCGACTGACGGCGCTGCTGTTGGCGTTGGCAGGGCGGCGATCGCCGCGCGGCCTCGGGGCGGTGGCGCGCGTGACGCCATCTCCGAACGGCGGCTGGCCCATGGGAATGCTGGCGCTGGCCTTGGGTGTGCGCCTGCGCAAGCCCGGTGTCTACGCGTTGAATGCGGCGGGCCCGGAGCCGCGCGCCACGGACACTGAGCGCGCGATCGGGATCTGCAGCCGAGCGGCGTGTCTTGCTGTCGCGATCAGTGTCGCCGTGCTCGCCGTGCTGGCTGTGCTCGGTTGGCGATGGTGAGTCGAATGAGTGCACCGATACATGGCGGTCCGGACAGCGGTCCACCCATCGCGGTGGATTTCTCCACGAACGCGCACCCGATGGGACCCAACCCATGGCTCGACGAGCGGATCAGGCGCGCCGACCGGAGCCGTTATCCCGACCCCGGGTATGCCGCCTTGCGCGAGGCCCTCGGACAATTTCATGGAGTCGCGCCGGAGCGCGTCGTGATCGGGGCCAGCGCGAGTGAGCTCATCTGGCGGCTGACCAAGGCCTGGGCCGCACTCGGTCGCGGGGCGGCTGTCACGAGCCACCGCACTTTCGGCGAATATCTGCGCGCCGCGCGCGCGACCGGACTGCCCGTGCACTCTGGCGCACGGGGCGCGGCCCGGGCGCTTCTTCTCTGGTGCTGCCATCCGGACAATCCGAGCGGGGCCATGCGCGATGGCGAGATTGCCGCGGCGGTGAAGCGCATGTCTGGCCCGCGTGGCTATCGGGGCGTCGTGGCGGCGGATCTCGCGTACTGGCCGTTTCGGCAGCTGCTCGGCGGCAGGCCGTCCCTGCAGTTGGATACCCCCTGGAGCAATGAGGTCGTGCAGCTCTGGTCGCCAAACAAGCTCCATGGGCTGACCGGCGTGCGCGCGGCCTACCTGATTCTGCCCGCGAGCTCGCCGCGGTTGGGCCGGACTCAACTGGAAAGCCTTGCGCCCAGCTGGCCGCTCGGGGCGGATGGCGTCGAGCTGCTGACCGGTCATACGCAGCGCGAGGCGATGCGGTTTCTGGACGACACCGTGCCTACGCTGCGCGCATGGAAAACGCATCAGGACCAGCGTCTGGTGGCGGCAGGCTGGAAGCCGCAGGTGAGCGAGATGCATTTCGGGCTGTGGCAACCGCCGGTGCCGCGTAGATTGCAGCGCGCCTGGCATGCGGAGTTGCGTCTGTCCGCAATCAAGGTGCGTGATGCACAGTCGTTCGGGCGTCCGGGATGGGTCCGCCTGGTTACGCGAGCCCCGCAGCAGGTCGAGGAGCTCATCGCCATCACGGATCGCTTTCGGGCAGATCAGCCTGACGGGAAGCTCACCGCCCCCGGACGGCCGCGGGCGCGACCAGCGAGGATGAGGTAGTAGAGAACACCGGCGGCGACCCAGCAGCCGCCCAGGATCTTGGCCGTGCGATCCATCCCGTAGAGCACGTAGAGAATCACCGCGAAGCCGGCGAGCGGAAAGATCAGATGCCGCACCCACGCGCCGGTACGCTGCCGGAAAAGATGATGGTAGGCGACCGCCAGATGCAGGAGCGCGAAGCTCGTGAGCGCGCCGAAATTGACCACACGCGTGAGGTCGTCGATGCGGCTGGCAAAGAAGAGGCCGACGACCAGCGACACGGCGGCCACCAGCAGCGTGCTGACATAGGGTGTCTTGAAGCGCGGATGCACCGTCGCGAGTATCGCGGGCAGCTTGCGGTCGCGTGCCATGGCGAAGAGCACGCGGGAAACCGCGGCTTGCGCCGCCATCGCGTTCGCGATCCCGAATGAGACTGCGATCATGACGATCGAGACGAGCCGAAGCGGCGCGCCGCCGGCGCGAGCGGCGATGTCATAGAACGCCGTCGACGGATCGCCGAAGCGCATGCCGTGGCCGAGATCGGCGGCGATCCAGGTCTGCAGTATGAACAGCGCGCCGATCAGCACGAGCGAGAGCACCGTCGCCCTGGCGACGGCGTTGCGCGTCCCGGTGCTCTCCTCGGCGAGCGTGGAAATGCCGTCGAAGCCGAGAAACGACAGGACGGCGATCGAAGTCGCTCCCGCCACCGTGCTGAGCGAGAAGTTGTGCGGATCGTAAAGCGGGGCGAGCGTCAGGCCACCGGCTCCCGCGCCGCGGTGGAGCGCCAGCGCGCCGAAGATCACGAACAGAGCGAGCGTCAGCAGCTCGAGCGCCAGGAGGGCCTTGTAGACGCGCGCCGTGAAGCGCACGCCGATGAGATTGGCCGCGGCATTGAACGAGATGAAACCGGCGAGCCACGCCCACTCGGGGACCGCGGGCAACAGCGGCTGCAGCGCCACGGCCGAGAAGAGGTAGAGCAGGGCGGGTATCAGAATGTAATCGAGCAGGATGAGCCAGCCGGCGAGAAAGCCCGCGGACTCGTGCAGCCCGCGCTGCACGTAGGCGTATACCGACCCCGCCAGCGGAAATGCCTGCGACATGGCCGCGTAGCTGAGCGCGGTGAAGAGCATTCCCACCATGCCGATGAGGTAGGTCAGCGCCACCATGCCCTTGGCCTCCTGCCACGCGAAGCCGAAGACCGCGAACGGCGCGATCGGCACCATGAAGATCATCCCGTAGACGATCAGGTCGGTCAGCGTGAGCGCCCGATCGAGCTGATCCTCGTAGCCGAATTGCTCGAGTGACATGGTTGCCAGTCTAGGCAGGTCCATGGCCCGTGGTAAAGTGAGTTGCAATGGCACCTAAACGTACGATCCACGAGCATCACTACGGTTGGGACAACAGTCTCGCGCCCGCCGTCCGCATCGCTCCCGGGGAGTCGCTGGATTTCGAGGTGGCGGATGCCTCGGGCGGACAGCTCTCGCAGGCGTCGACCGTGGACGATGTGAGTCGGCTCGACTTCGCGCGGATCAATCCGGTTTCCGGTCCGGTGTACATCGATGGCGCCGAGCCTGGCGACATTCTCAAAGTGACCGTGCTGTCGTTCGCTCCATCAGGATGGGGCTGGACGGCAAACATCCCGGGCTTCGGGCTGCTGGCGGAGGAGTTCAAGGAGCCCGCTCTGCATGTGTGGCGGTACGACTCTCAAACGCTGGCGCCGTCCGCGTTCGGCAAATGGGCGCGGGTGCCGTTGAAGCCGTTTGCGGGCACGATCGGGGTTGCGCCTGCCGAGGCCGGATGCCACAGCATCGTGCCGCCGCGCCGGGTGGGCGGCAACATGGATCTGCGGGACATCGCGGCTGGAAGCGAGCTGCATCTGCCGGTCGAGGTCGCGGGAGCGCTCTTTTCCGTGGGCGATACGCATGCGGCGCAGGGGGATGGCGAGGTGTGCGGCACGGCGTTGGAAAGTCCCATGAGCGTGGCGCTGCGGTTCGATCTCGTGAAGCAGAGTCCGCTGGCTTTTCCGCGGCTGATTACGCCGGGGCCGGTCACGCGTCACCTCGATGAGCGCGGCTACCGGGTGACTACGGGCATCGGTCCGGATCTGATGGAGGCGGCGCGTGCCGCGGTTCGCTCGGCGATCGACTGGCTTACGCGCGACTATCGGATGCCTGCGATCGAGGCCTATCTGCTGTGCAGCGTTTGCGGCGACCTGCGGATCAGCGAGATCGTGGATGTGCCCAACTGGACCGTCTCTTTCTACTTTCCGCGGGTGGTGCTGCAGTAGCTGTCCGAATGTGCATGGCTCAGCAACGGTTCAGCCGGACTCCGCCGTATCCTCCTCCTCCGTAATCATTCCCGCCGGCAGAATCAGAGTCGGCGAGTCGTCTTCCTCGAGCTCTCCCGGGCGGCAGCACGCCGCCATGCCCGGCGGCGAGACACTGCAGAGCGTCCTCGGCCTCGACCGGGGCGCAGAAGAAGTTTCCCTGACCGAAGTGACAGCCCATCTCCTCCAGCGCCTCGGCGGTGGCCTGCGATTCGACCACTTCGGCTATCGGCGTGAGGCCGAGGCTCGAGGCGAGTTGCACCATGGCGGAGGCGAGGCTGGTGCCGCCATGCTGCGGCGTGCTCGCGCCGACCCACGGCCGGTCGATCTTGACGTAATCGAAGGGAAAGAGCTGCAGGTGATTGAGCGAGGAGTAGCCGGTGCCGAAGTCATCGAGCATCAGCTCCACCCCGGTTTGATGCAGCCGCTCGAGCGTCTCGCGCGCAGCCACGACGTTGCTGATGAGCCCGCCTTCGGTCAGCTCGAATTTGAGCGTCTGCGGCGGTACTGCCATCTCGGCGAGCTGACGGGAGACATAGTCACTCAGCTCCGGGTCGCGCAGCACCGCGGCTGACAGGTTGACGGTCAGATAGAAGTCGGTCCCCGCCGGCAGCCGCCGCCGCCACTCGCTGGCGAGGATGCAGACCGTGCGGATCGTCCAGCGCGTGATCGGCACGATGATTCCGGTTTCCTCCGCGATCGGCAGGAACCTGTCGGGCCGGAGCAGGCCTTCGATGGGATGCAGCCAGCGCAGCAGCGCCTCCGCGCCCACCACGTGGCGGCCGCGCAGGGCGACGATCGGTTGGAAGAGGAGCTTGAGCTGGCGGCGCTCGAGCGCGACGTGCAGGTCGGCTTCCAGGCTCACCAGGGTTGCAGCATCTCCGCCCATCGCGGCGGTGTACATGACGCTGGCGATCTCCTCCTGTCGCCTGGCGACGGACAGCGCGACGTCCGCCTCCTGCATGAGCTGCTCCGCCCGCTGCGGCCAGCTCTCCAGGCAGCTCATGCCGATGCGGGCGGTGATCCCGAGACGATGCCGCCGCAACTCGAACGGCTCCTGCAACACCGCCTGCAGCTCGGCCGCGAGCCGCGGCGCGTCATCGGCCGAGCGCAGATCCCGCACCAGCAGGGCGAACTGATCGCCGCCCCAGCGGGCCAACACGCTGGAGGCGGAAGAGACCGCTCTTTGGAAGCGGCGGCCGGCCTGCACCATCAGCTCGTCGCCGGCGGTGTGGCCGAGCGTCTCGTTGATGAGCTGGAAGCGGTCGATGGCGATCAGGAAGACGCACAAACGCCGGTCGCGGCGCGCGCGCAGGACGCGATCGAGCTGCTCCATGAAATAGTAGCGGTTGGGCAGCCCGGTGAAGGTATCGTGAAAGCGTGCGCGGTCGACACTCTGCTGCAGGCTTTCGCGCTCTTCGATCTCCCGCACGAGCTTCTGCTGGGCGGTGTGCAGCTGCCGGCGTGTCGTCGCGAGTGAGATGCGCAGCCGGGCAGTGCGGTGAGTGACATCGTGAGCGATGAACGTCAGCAGCCACGCCATCAGGGCGAGAAGGCCGATATCGGTGGCGAGCATGCGCGTCGGATACCAACCCTCATGAGGGCGAATCTGCAAACTCAGCGCGCCGGGTGAGATGAACGCGAAGCCCGGCGGCGCCTGAACCAGGCTGACCACCGGGTCGCGCAACGGTCCGCTGCCGGAGGCGACGAACGCCTGCGAATAGCCGCCGCCGGCATCGGTCCGTACCAGCGCGAAGTCATTGTCGACACCCACCGCGCGCACCAGGCGCGCGCGTGACAGCAGCCGATCGAGACTTTCGTAGGCGATCATCCATCCGCCCGCGGGACCGGCGTTGGGCGTCGGGTGAGCGAGCGGCGCGCGCGCCGCGATGAGCCATTCACTGCCCTCGCGCACCGGTCCGAGCAGTGCCGCCGCCGGTGTCCCTCGTGGCGAGGCGGCGGCCTGCCACTCACTCACCAGGGCCTTGGTGACCGTGGGGTCGGATCGGCTCACGGTGAGCACGCTGCCATCACTCGCCCATTCAAACACGTTGAAATCAGGCTTGGAGGGCTGGCCCGATGCCGCGCGTGTCGCGAGCGCGGCGAGCTGCCGCTCGATCGCGTGCGCCGAGCGCGCTGCCACTCCCTGGGCCGCGCGGCGAGCCTGCTCGGCGTGCTGTTGCAAGCTGAGGACGACGAGTCGCGAGCCGGCCGCCGCGACCGTCGCGAATATCAGGAGCGCTGGAATCCAGCTCGTGTGACGTCTGAAAGTCTGGCGGAGGCTGAGCCTCACGAGGCCGACCTCCCCACATGCAGCGTGCAAACCACGGTGAGCGTGATGCGCTTCTCGTCCGCCACTTTCATGTAGTCGCCCAGAATGGACCAGTCACTGCCGGCGAAGGATTTCGCGATTCCCAGATAACCTTCACGCAGCTGCGGGGCCGGCTCGTTGATTCCCGTGTATAGGTTGACCACGGCCGGTGCCACGTGTCCCGTCGCGCCGCCCAGCAGCCAGTTCAGGGTCCGCCCGTAGTGGTCGAGGCGCGCCGTCTCGAGCTCTGTCCCGAGATTTCCGGTGACCGACCGCGAATACGATACCGTCGTCTGCCAGTGCGGGGTCCAGAGATACGCCGCGCCGACCTTTGGCAGCGCGCCATGCGTAGTGTCGATGTCATACTGTTGCGCGTCGAGCTGCAACGTCAGCTTGCCTCCGAAGGTGCCGGCTACATCGGCCCCTTCCACGTCGTAGTTGAAGCGGCGCAACCCCTGATAGACGCCGATGTCACCGCTGCCGAGGTGCGCGTCCGCAGAAAATGTCCACTTGGCGCTCGCGCTGCCGGTGCTGACCGCTCCGGTAAGGGAGCCGAACTCCCAATGCGCGTCCGCGAGCGTCTGGTACTCGCCCGCGAGCCCCAGCACGCCGGCGCTGAAGTCGTGCAGCCAGCCGATCGAGCCGCCGCCGCCCCCGCTTGCGTCCGTCAGGGTCGAGCCGTTGGCGCTGAAGATCAGACTGTCTGCCGACGGTGCCGACACCGGGGGCGGAGGGGCTGGAGTGGTCTCGACCGCCCAGGCGGCCGGCGCGAAGCAAGCCGCTGCGAGAGCGACCAGGGGTGAGTATCGCAACGGTCTCATCGTGCCCTCGGGAGTGCGGCGCCCGGCGCTCGGGAGCCTAGGATGGGTGCATCGAGCGTCTCGGCGCGCGCGATCGGCAGGAAGGCAACCACACAGAGGCGCTCCTGCTCGCCGGGCAGCGCCACCGCCGTGCTGGTCACCTGGAAGACGCGCGGCGAGATCCGCAGGTGCATCTTGCGGCGGCCCGCCAGTCCGGGCTCCCACCATCGCGGCGGCACCTCGGGCTGCGACAGCAGGGTCGCGGCGTCCGCGCCGACACGCGTTGCGGAAAAGAGCGCCAGCGCCGGTTTGTTGAAGGCGAGCACCCGGTCGCGCGAGTCGACGACCACGATTGCCTGCTCGGCGACATCGAGCGCGGACCTGACTGCAAACGCCTCGGTTGCTTCCTCGATCAGGGCCAGAGCCAGGCGTCGCCCTTTGTATGGGATGTGTCGGACCCGGATGCGCGTCAGGGTGAGATCACTGCCGCGGTGAATCACGACGTGCTGCGCCGTGCCGCCCATCCCATTCACCAGCTCCTCGACGATTTCCGGATAGCTGAAGTGGATCGCCTCGGTCAGCTTGCGGCCGCTCGCCGGCGCACCGTCGATGGTTACAGCGACCAGGTCAGCGTTTTCCGACACGACTTGCAGCGTGCGGCAGTCGATGAGCAGGGCCGGGAGCGGCAGCTCCTCGATGAGGTTTGCCCACAACTCGCGGCCGCGCCCGATTTCCGACCGGGCAGCGGCCAGATCGGTATGCAGCCGGTCGTACACGGTACCGAGATATTCGGCGGCGAACGCGCACGCCACCATCAGGACGGCGAATACCTCCAGCATGACGAGGAAGTAGCCGGGAGGGGCATAGAATCCGGGGAAGGGCGAGGTTGCCGCACCCGAGTCTCCGAACAGGAGATTGAGTCGCGCGGCCCGCGGAACGAGTCCGCTGGCGTACCAGCGGAGCTCCGGCGACTCGCTGAGGGCAACCGCCGACACCGCCAGGATGGCCAGTATGGCAACGACATAGGGCTGCCAGCGGGAGAGGAAGATGGCGCCGACGACCGGGAGCGCGAACACCAGCAGGAAGGCAGGGTTGTGAATGCCGCCGACGTAGTGCCACATGAGGGCGATCACGAGGACGCCCACGGCGTGCAGCAGCGTGAGCGCGAGCTTGCGCCCGCGGTTGATGCCTGGCGCCGGTGCGCTGAGCAACGTGAATCCAACATGAATCGCCGCCAGCCCGAGCAGGCCGAGCAGCGCGGGGCCAAGCTGGAGGTCGAACGAGCTGACGAGCCAGGGCAACGCGGCTGCGAACAGGATGGCGAAGATCTCGAGCAGCCACAGGTCATCGAGCAGGTGGACGCGCGGGTCGTTCCACGTGGGCAGCGGCAGGAGCTGAGTGCTGTCGGCGCTCTTCATGCCGCTCTCACTGGCGCAGTGAGCGGCCGCGGAGCGCGGCCACCGTGTTTTTCGCGGGCGGCGGGAAGGAGTTGTGGTCGAGGAACGGCGCGCTCACCACTTTGGAGCCGTCCTGACGCGTGAAGTCCTCCACGCGTAGCGCAAAGGCGTGCGGCATGACGACCTGGTTGCCCCGCAGAATGGGAGCATCTCCGATGACATCGATGCCGTCGTAGCGCGGCTCGATGATGGTGTTGTTGACCGCTGTGCTCGGATTGCGGGCGTCGCCCAGCACGAATGCCAGGCCGTAGGCGCAGTCGTAGAGGCGGTTGCCGCTCACCAGCGCGTTGCTCGAGCCGCGGATCATGATGCCGTATGCAGCCAGCCCATGGAGCTCATTGCGCTCGATCACGACGGCGTGCGCGCCGTCGGCGATGATGCCCATTCCGGCTCCGCCGCTCACGTGATTGCCGCGAACCACGACCCCGGCGCCCACCAGATCAATGGCCGTCGACTGCGCGCCGGTGATCTGATTCTGCTCGATGAGGGCGCTCATGTTGCCCGCGACGACGCCGGCGTGGTCGGCATCGAATCGGTTGTCATGCACACTGATGGGCGTGGCGCCGAGATCCGGCTGGCCGCGCACCGCCCAGACGCCGGCGTCTTTTTCTCCCGAGAACAGATTGGAGGCGACCGTCGTGCCCGGGCTCGAGCCCGCGAAGCGCACCCCGACGCGGTCGTTGAGGAAGCGGTTGCCTTCGAGGAGCAGATCGTCCGCATTCTCGGCCACATCGACGCCGACGTCGCAGGCCTCGAGAGTTGCATTTTGGATGCTGAAGCGAACCGCTCGCACCAGAATCGCGGCGTTGGGACAGTTCGCTATGGCGAGCCCATCGAGCGCGACGTTCGCCGCCGCCACGTCGAGGACCGGACCGCCGCCGCTCAACGCACTGGCGTCGATCTCGCTGCCCCCCTGGCGCGTCACGATGCGGACGCCGTGCGAGTTGACGATCGGGGGTAAAGCGGTCTGCAGCGAGATCTTCGGCACCTCGAGTGTGATGCGCGCGGGCCCGGGGGCCGTAGCCACCAGGAACAACGCCTCGCGCAGCGTGCCGGCGCCGCGATCGGCACCGTTCGTGACGCTCACGGCGGTGGTGTTGGAGAACGACTCGCTTGCCGCCCGCCGGGCCTCGTACGACCGGCCGCCGACGATGAGACCGGCAACGCCGAGGAACACGGCGATCGCGAGGATCGAGCGGCCGCTCAAGCGCACGTTCAGTCTCCGGAGTCGCGCTGCAGGACGAACACGGCGTGCCAGGAGCGCTCGGGCAGCCGGCGACCCCAGAGGGCGTCGATGGGCGCCGACAGTGCTGTGACCAGCGCGAGCGCCGCGAGCGAGACGGCGCGCGGCAGCCGCGGCAGATGGGGCAGGAGCCACATCTTGAATGGCGCTGGATCGACGCCGGAGACCGCTCGAACCCGAAGTCCGCACGCGCGGATGAGCCTCAGGTAGACGGCGCGATGGCGCGCTGTAAACACGTGCGAGTTGCAGCGGGTCGCGATGCGAGCAGGTGCCGCCTCGAGCAGGACGAGACGGCCGCCCGGCGCCAGATGGAGCGCCATGCGATGCAGCGCGGAGCGCATTTCGCCCACGTCGAGAATGTGCTGCAGCACCGTGACGCACACGATCAGATCGAAGGCCCCGTCGATCTCCAGCGTCGCGGAGTCCTGCACGATGAACCGGCATCGGTCCGCAAGCCCGCTGGCCTGCGCTCGGCGCTCGGCCTCCGCGATCATGGTGGGACTCAGATCGACACCGGTGACGGAAGCGCCGCGCGCTGCGAGCAATCGGCTCCAGCGGCCGATGCCACAGCCGACATCGAGGACCCGCATGCCCGGGGCGACTTGCAGCCACGGCTCGAGCGCGCGCCGCTGACAGATGTGGATGAGCCTGTTGTAGAAGCCGGGCATGCCGTAGGAGCAGACCGCGGCCAGGCCGTTGCCGGCGACGGCAAAGCGCTGCGCGCGGGCTTCCCAATAGTCGGCGTGCGGGAGCCGGCGTCATCACCTCAGTCTCCTCGTTGCAAGGGTGTGGCCGCCGTGGAGCTCCGGCTGCTCGCTCGGCTCCGGCTCATAGTGGTCGCGATACAGTCGCCGGCCGATCAGCCTGAGAGCGACCCAGTTGGCATACCCCACCGTCATGGGGGCGATGTGCACCAGAGCGTAGAAAAGGTAGAGCGGCACGATCGGCGCCGCGTAAGCGCGCTCGCTCTTCGGCACCACCGTGAAGAGCGCGACGACACCGAGAACCAGGTAGCTGCCGATCGCGGCCATGAAGTAGGCCGGATTCGTCCAGCCGTCGAGCTGTGACTGCGAGTGCGCGAAGAAGAGATTGTCGATGCCGTTGACGAAGCTCCCCAGCAGGAGCAGTGCGCTCACCACTTTCAGGAGGTGAAGGCAGATCGTGAGGCCGCCCACGTAGAGGAGGTAGTGATAGAGGGCGAATGGAGTGCGCTTGGCGATGCGCCAGACCGAGTCGAGGCGCTCGATGTAGACCTTGATGAGCCCGTGATACCAGCCGACCCGCTGCGAGAACCAACGCGTGAAGGCGCCGGGACCTTCGGTGCCCACGACGAGGCGGCCGTCGTAGTAGATCCGCTCGCCGCGATCGAGGAGGATCAGCGCGTTCTCGAAGTCTTCCGCGTAGACCGAGAGCGAGTGCTCCCTCAGGGCTCGCTGCAGGGCGTCGCGGCGGTAGAGCGAGACACCGGAGGTGATGCTGAAGTCGGCCAGGCTCTGGCGGCCGGCACGAAACGCCAACGCGTATTCGAACGACTGGAAGCGTGCGAGAAAGCCGTCGGGCTCGATCATGACGCGAGGGCAGGCGGCCGCGGCTCCCGACTGCTGGAACTCGCTGATGAATTGCTCGAGATCGATCTCGCTGCCGGCTCCCGCCCGCAGGATCCGGATGTCCGGATCGATGACCAGCACGGTCTCGATGTACTCCGGCAGGGTCTCGAGCAGGCGCCGCAGCGCGGCTGGCTTGCGGCGGTTGATGCCGTCATCGAAGCAGCGCCAGCCGGCCCGGCGCAGGCGCAACAGGGTGTGGTCGGTGGAGCCGTCGCTGATGAGCCACATGCGCTCGCGGTAGGGCGCGTAGGCGGCGAGGAACTCTTCCATCTGCTCCTCGAGATTGAACACCGAGGCGATGATGGCGTACGGCTCGACGGCCACCACCGGGGGCGCGTCGGCGGGCTGCGCGCTGGCGAGATCGAGCGACAGCTCGCGCTCGCGGCCGGTGCCGCGCGCGGTCGCGGTGTGGCGCCGCTTCATGTAGAGCCGCAGCGCGAAATCGAGCGCATCGGTGTAGACGATCAGATTCGCGAGCGCATACACCAGCATGGAGAAGCTCGCGGCCTCGGCGTTCGCCGCCGACAGTGCTATCCAGGCGCCGAGTAGCCCGCATACGGCGAGCGGCGCTGCGAGGCTCACGAAGCGGCGCGTCGTCATGCGGTCACGACGGCACGGCTGGCCGTCGCTCCTTGCGCCCGCGGCAGGCGCGCGTCGAGCTCCGCTTGCACTGCGCGCGCATCGCCGGCGCAGATGCCGTAATCGGCGAGCACGGACAGCGAGCTCAGGATCCACACCAGCGAGCGCAACCGCGACGGCAGATGCGCTACCCGATCCTCGATGGCCGCGAGCCTGTGCTCGAAGCCGCTCTCGATGCGCAACACCGCTTCTCGCACCCGCGGGTCGATCGGCAGGATCTTCGCCGGCTGCTCCCACTCGACGTCGGTTCCGGCGACCCGCCTGCGCTCGTGGATCGTGTGCGGGGCGAGGGAGCTGTCGCGCGCGAATGCCGCGCCGGAGAAAGGAATGACGTAGGGATAGATCCCGATCTCGCAGCCGCGCAGCAGCCAGCGATGGGCCTCGCGCACCGTCTCGGCGAGATCCTCCAGGCTGGAGCGGGGCGAGCTCAGGATGAGGTCCAGGAACGGAGTGATGCCGAGCTCGAGCGCAGTGGCCAACGCCGGCTCGATGTGGCGATGGATCTGGGCCTTGTTGAATTCCGCGAGCGTGCGGCGCGAGAAGCTCTCGATGCCGAACCCGAGGACGCGAAAGCCGGCGCGGCGCATGGCCGTGAGGCGGTCGGCCGTCATGGCATCGATGCGGTTCGTGCTGATGAACTGCAGCCCGCGAGGCAGCTCGCCGCGCTCCTTGGCCGTGACGATGCCCTCGCAGAGGGGAAGCACCCGCCGATCCTGAGTAAAGGTGAAGATGTCGTCCTGGAAGATGATGGTGCGCACGCCGGGATGGGCGGCAACGATGCGTTGGATCATCGCCAGGCACTCGTCCGCTTCCAGACGCGCGACGGCGGCGACCTGGCCCTGCGACTCGTGCAGGAAGTTGGTCGCGGAACAGAAGGTGCAGCCCATCGGGCAGTAGTTGAGCGTGATCAGCCGCACCGAGCGGATCTCCGCGAGGCGCGCCTCGCGGGCGGCCTTGGTCGGCAGCCCACCGACGCGATACGCCTCCTCGAGACGACTCCAGTAGGCCGAGTAGGGCATTCTCGCGTAGGGGATGTTGAAGATCGCAGCGCGCAGCTCCTCGCGGCTGAGCGCACGCTGGTTGCGCTTGACGATCGTGCCGTCCACTTTCACGGCGGTCCCGGCGAGGCCGTCGAGCGGCTCGCCGTTGCGTCGGCGACGGACGATCTCGGCGAGCGGCCGCTCGCCCTCGCCGAGCACCACGAGATCGAAGGGACCGAGCTCGAACATCAGGTCCGGCCTGAAGGTTGCCTCCATGCCGCCGGCGACGATGAGCGCCTCGGGCGCGAGACCGCGCGCAATGTACGCCAGCTCCAGGTCGAACCGCAGCGTCATGCCGGTCGTCGACACGCCGATCACGTCCCAGCGCGAGCCGAGGATCTCCAGCTCGAGCGCCCGCTGCGGCGGGAGCGCACAGCAGTTGGGATCGAAGACCTTGACGTGCGCGCCGGACGACTCCAGCGCTCCGGCGAGGCGCCACACGCCGAGCGGCGGCGCGAGGAATGTGTACTCTCCACAGTGCGGATCGTAGGGCCCGATCAACAGGACCCTCACCGGCCGCATGCCCGAATCATTCATGGATGGCGAGCACCCCTCCCGCGCTTGTGTATTACGGCCAAGTCGCTGCTGCACCTCGGCCTCGGCCCGGACGCAGCAAATGCTGTGCCCAAGTTGGGTCGAGGTTTCGGGGGCTCCTACTTCTTCTTGCGACCGGTCTTCTTCGGCACTTTTGCCCCGGCCTGGCGCGCTTCCGAGAGTCCGATGGCGATCGCCTGCTTGCGGCTCGTCACCTTGCGGCCGGAGCGACCGCTGCGCAACGTTCCCTGCTTGCGCTCGTGCAGCGCGCGTTTGACTTTGCTCTGGGCTTTCTTGCCGTAGCGGGCCATGACGATTACTCCGGCTCTGACACTGCCCGCGCATGCAGCAGGAACCGCGCCCGCGTAGAATCGGCGCGACCCGGCTCAGTCCATCGGGGGAGGCGTTATGAAGGCAGTACAGGTTCCCGCGGCGGGCGCGGACTTTCAGATCGTCGAGCGTGAGATGCCGGAGCCGGGTGCGGGCCAGGTGCGCATCAAGGTGCAGGCCTGCGGCGTCTGTCGCAGCGATGAGCTGACGAAAGAGGGCCACTGGCCGGGCATCAGCTACCCGCGCGTGCCGGGCCATGAGGTGGCAGGCGTGATCGATGCGTTGGGCGCCGGGGTCTCCGCCTGGCGCAAAGGACAGCGCATCGGTGTCGGTTGGCACGGCGGCCAGGACAACACCTGCCCGCAGTGCCGCCGCGGCGATTTCATCAACTGCCAGAACCGGAAGATCGCCGGGGTCAGCTACGACGGCGGCTATCAGGAATACATGATCGCGCCGGTGGAAGCACTTGCCGCCATGCCGGAGAGCTTGAACGCCGTCGAGGCGGCGCCGCTGCTGTGCGCCGGCGTCACCACCTACAACGCGCTCAGGCACAGCGGGGCGCGGCCCGGAGATCTGGTCGCGGTGCTGGGAGTCGGAGGTCTGGGGCACCTGGGCATCCAGTTCGCGAGCAAGTTCGGCTACAAGGTGGCGGCCATCGGCCGGGGCTCCGAGGATGCCCCGCTGGCTAAAAAGCTCGGGGCGAGCTTCTACATCGACAGCAGGTCGGAACGGCCGGCGGAGGTGCTGCGCCGGCAGGGCGGCGCGCAGGTGATCCTGGCGACCGCGCCGAGCTCGCAAGCCATGTCCGAGGTGATCGATGGGCTCGGGCCCAACGGCAGGCTCATGGTGGTCGGCGCCTCGGGCGAGCCGATGCAGGTGACGCCCATACAGCTCATCATGGGAAACCGGACGATTCAGGGCTGGGCGTCGGGCACGCCGGCCGATTCGGAGGATACGCTGCGCTTCGCCGAGCTTTCCGGGGTGCGTCCGATGATCGAGACCTATCCGCTCGCGAAGGCCGCGGAGGCCTATGCCCGGATGATGAGCGGCAAAGCCGAGTTCCGCGTCGTCCTCACGATGTGACTTGGCCGGGACGTCGGCTTGACTATTCGCTATAGTAAGCCGCATGCGCTACGTTTTCGCTCCGCCGCCCCATGCGGCCGTGCGGATCGTCGGATCGACCGGCTGGTTTCCCGTGCACCGTATCTACGGCGTCGGCCGCAATTACGCGGAGCACGCGCAGGAGATGGGTGCCAGCGGGCGCGAGGCCCCGTTCTTCTTCATGAAGCCCGCCGATGCCGTCCTCTCGGTGGCGGAGGGCGAGACCGGGGTGCTTCGCTATCCGGGCCTCACCCACGAGCTGCACCATGAAGTCGAGCTGGTGGTCGCCATGCGCGAAGGCGGCGCCAATCTCACGACTGACGATGCCGAGCGCTGCATCTACGGGTATGCGGTGGGTCTCGACATGACGCGCCGCGATCTGCAGAGCGAGGCGAAGAAGCTCGGCCGGCCGTGGTGCATCGCCAAGGGCTTCGACCGCTCGGCGCCTGTTGGCGGCATCACCCCCGCGCCGTGGATAGAAGACATCTCGAAAGTCGAGATCACTCTGGACGTGAACGGCGTCCGCCGCCAACAGGGCAGGGTGGGTGATCTCATCTGGAAGATTCCGGAGATCATCGCGCAGCTGTCGGCCGCGTGGGAGCTGAAGCCCGGCGATCTCATTTATACGGGCACGCCCGCCGGCGTCGCCGCCGTGGGCCTTTCCGATCTCATGACCGCCAACGGCACGGATCTCGCCGAACTGCGGGTCCGCGTCATGCGCGCCTGACTCCGGGCGCCATGGACAGCGAGGAGTTCCGCCGGCTGGGCCACGAGGTCGTGGACTGGATCGCGGACTACCGGGCCCGGACCGCCCGCGGTGAGTTCCCCGTCATGGCGCGCGTCGGCCCCGGGGACGTTCGGGCCGCCTTCCCTGCCTCGCCACCCATGGAAGCCGAATCCCTCGACGGCGTGCTCGCTGAGTTGACCAACGTCATACTGCCCGGCTGCACTCATTGGCAGGACCCGCGCTTCTTCGCCTACTTTCCTTCCAACAGCTCGCTGGCCGCCGTCCTCGGGGACTTCCTCAGCACGGGACTGGCACAGCTCGGCCTCAACTGGCAGGCGAGCCCGGCGCTCACCGAGCTCGAGGAGCTGACCACCGACTGGCTGCGGCAGATGTTGGGTCTCGGCAGCGCCTGGAGCGGCGTGATCCAGGACACGGCCTCCACCGCCACCCTGGTCGCTCTGATCTGCGCCCGGGAGCGCACCACGCAGCACGCCGCGGCGCGAGGCGGGCTGCAGTCGAGCGAGCGGCCGCTGGTGATCTACGCTTCCAGTCAGAGCCACAGCTCGGTGGAGAAGGCGGCGCTCCTGGCCGGCTTCGGGCGTGAGAACGTTCGTATCGTGGCGGTCGACGCTCAGTACGGCATGAGCGCGCAAGCGCTGCGCCAGGCTGTGGCGGCGGACGTGGCGCGCGGGCACACACCCTGCGCGATCGTGGCCACGGTTGGATCCACTGCCACCACTGCCATCGATCCTGTGGAAGCTGTCGCGGACATTGCGCGCACCCATGGCCTGTGGCTGCACGTCGATGCCGCGATGGCGGGCTCGGCCATGATTCTGCCGGAGTGCCGCCCGCTCTGGCAGGGAATCGAGCAGGCGGACTCGCTGGTGTTGAATCCGCACAAGTGGCTCGGGGCTTCGTTCGACTGCTCCACTTACTTCGTCCGCGATGCGCAACATCTCGTGCGCGTGATGTCGACCAACCCCAGCTACCTGCGCACCGCCGCGGATACGAAGGTCAGGAACTTCCGCGACTGGGGCATTCCCCTCGGCCGCCGATTCCGGGCGCTCAAACTCTGGTTCCTCATCCGCGAGCAGGGCGTTCAGGGCCTGCGCACGCGACTGCGCCGCGACCTGGAGCATGCCCGCTGGTTCGCCGCGCAGGTCGATGGCGCACCCGGCTGGCAACGCCTTGCGCCCGTGCCGTTCCAGACTGTCTGCGTGCGTTACGCGCCGCCTGGGCTGACAGGCGAAGCTCTCGACGCCCATACCGTCGCCTGGGTGCGCCGCATCAACGAGTCAGGTCGCGCCTATCTCACTCCCGCCATGCTCGAAGACCACTGGATGGTAAGGGTGTCGTTCGGCGTCGAGGCCACGGAGCATGAGCACGTCGCGGCGCTCTGGCAGCAGATGCGCGACGAGGCGGAACGCCGCGGCTGACCATGGCGAGCTTCAAGGCGTTACGCGTTCAGCAGGGATCGGGCGGTCGCTTTGCGCGCCTCGAAGCGGTCACTCTGGATGATCTCACTCCGGGTGAAGTCGTCGTCCGGGTGGCCTATTCCGGTCTCAACTACAAGGACGCTCTGGCCGTCACGGGCAAGGGCTCCATCGCCCGCGGGTATCCGCGTACGGCCGGCATCGATCTCTCCGGCGTGGTCGAGGCCAGCGCCGATCCCGCTTACCGGCCGGGCGATCGGGTGCTCGCCACCGGGGCCGGCGTCGGCGAGTCGCTGGACGGGGGCCTCGCCGAGCGCGCGCGCTTGCCGGCGGCGGCCCTGGTGCCGCTGCCGCCAGGATTGAGCCTGCTCGAGGCGATGGCTCTCGGCACCGCCGGCTTCACGGCTGCGCTCGCACTGCGGCGGCTGCTGGAAAACCATCAGGCTCCCGAGCTCGGCCCGATCGCGGTCACGGGCGCAACCGGCGGTGTCGGCGGCATCGCGCTGGGACTGCTCAAGCGCGCGGGCTTCACCACCGCGGCGATCACGGGCAAAGCGGATTCGGCATCATACCTGCGCGAGCTCGGCGCGGACGAGGTGGTGGCGCGGCAGTCGCTGCCGAGCGCCGGCAAACCGCTCGAGACGGCGGTGTGGGGCGGCGCCGTCGACAACCTCGGCGGCGACACACTTGCCTACCTGACGCGCACGGTGCGGCCGTGGGGCAACATCGCCTGTATCGGTCTCGCTCAATCCCCAACTCTCAACACCACCGTCATGCCGCTGATCCTGCGCGGTGTCAGTCTCCTCGGCATCCACTCGGTCGAAGTGCCGCGCCCCTGGCGGCTCGCCGTCTGGGAGAAACTCGCGGGCGAGTGGAAGCCGCACGACATCGAGCGGCTCATCGTGCGCGCGATCATCGGGCTGGAGGAAGTGCCGCACGCGTGCGAGGAGCTGATCGCGGGCGCGGCGCGCGGCCGTTATGTGGTGCGCATCGGCGGCGATCTCTGAGTCAGGTAGCGGCGACTTATGTCGCATCGCTGCTGTTGGGTCGGCGCCACGGGCAGAAGCCTCAGCTTGGCCTTGAAGCTCTGGCACAGGCCGTGCATATGGCCCGTGGCTTGTGCGACTCATAACAGGGGATTGCTCATGACATGGCTGAACTCGGGGATCCGCGTCCTCCTCCTGGCGCAGGGCACCGCGGCGCGGTGGCTGCGGGAGGAGCTCAACTCACTCAAGGTGCGCATCCGCCTCAGCGACGGCTGCATCGACGAGCTGGCGCGCGAGGCCGATCGGGCCGCACGGCGTGCGGGCGGCACCAAGGATGGAGCTTCCTACGTCGAGCTGTTGCGCGAACAACTCATAATGCAGGCGAACTGGGTGCGCCGGTGGACGACCACCGACGAGAAAGTACCGGCCGAGGATGCCGTGGCGCAGGCGTTTGTAAGAATTGCGCGCAAATATGCGCTACCCCGGCCGTGGAAGCTATCCGATCCGGTGGCGGTGGAAGTCGTGAGGCGGCGACCGTCGTGGGCCCGCTCCACGGAGCTGCGGCCGCAGGCCGCGGGTCACTGAGCCGCGCGCCAGGCCGCCACGAGGGCGAGCGCGCGCCGGTGCACCTCGCCGGCGGGATGGCCGGCGCGGTAGAGATCGCCGCCAACACCCAGGCCGGCGCAGCCCGCCTGGCGCCATGGCGCCAGGTTGGATGCGCCCACGCCGCCCACGGCAAACACGGCGACCGCGGGCGGCAACACGTCGCGCAGGGCTTTCAGGTGCGCCGGGCCGTAGCTCGCCGCGGGGAAGAGCTTGAGGAGGCCGGCGCCGGCGCCGAGCGCCGTAAACGCCTCCGTCGCCGTGGCAAAGCCCGGCATCACCGTCAGTCCGAGGGCCACGGCCCGCTCGATCACGGCCGGCACTGTGTTGGGTGTCACGATGAGGCGGCCGCCGGCGGCGTGCACCGCATCGACATCGGCGGCACGCAGCACCGTGCCCGCGCCGCAGAGACAGCGGTCGCCGAAAGTCGCCGCCAGACGCGCCACGCTCTCGAGCGGTGACGGCGAGTTGAGCGGCACCTCGATCGCGCCGATGCCGGCCTCGTGCAGCGCGGCGCCGACCTCGAGCACCTCCTCCGGGCGGATGCCGCGCAGGATTGCGACCAGCGGCACGATGCCCTCGGGCCACTTCTGCCGAGTGTTGGGAGTCAGGGTTGTTGCCATAGAGTCCGAAGTCCCGCGAGCGCGCACTGCTCGCCGTCCAGGCAGGAAACGGTGAGGCCTTCGCGGCGCAACGCAAACGCATAACGCTCGTTGAGCGCACCGTCGCCGATCAGCACCGTCGCCTCCTTGGCGGCGAAGAGCGGAATCGCCCCCCGCACATCCGCTCCGATCAGCAGGCCCGAAAGATAGGAGAGCGCCCAGTCCCGCGAGCGGCCGTCGATGAGCTGCCGGCTGCGCACAGCAAAAAGACCGTGCAGCAGGCTGGCGCTGCCCGGCGCGGCGGCGTCCTCGATGCCGCGCTCGAAACCGTCCTGGGAATCACCCGCTGCGCTCCGGGCCTCCGTACCGGCGGTCGCCGCACGCATCAGGGTGCTGCCATCGCGCAACAGCGCGAACAGCTCCCCGGTGAGAGCCGTGAGGAAGTCACGCACCTGCCCGTCCTGCAGGTGCGCCCATTTGGTGTGTGTACCGGGCAGGCAGAGCAGGTGCTGGCCGGTGCCGAGGCCGGGATGGAGGGCGATCGCGCCGGCGATCTGGGTCTCCTCGCCGCGCATCACGTCCGGGGAGCCGAGCCGACTGCGGCAGGAAAGGCCGGGGGCGATGGCTACGGGTGCCGCGTCCGCCTCGAAGCGCAGCGCTGCCGCGCCGAGCGCGCGCACGTCCGCCGGGCAGGGCAGGTAAGGCGCCTCACGCCAGCCATTGCGCGAGCCCGCCATGCCGCAGAGGAGGATCGGCAGCGGTCCGTGGGCCTGCCGCCAGCCGGCGATCAGCGGCCGCAGGGCCGCGCCGGCCGGCTCGCGCAGCGCGCCGATGCCAGGACCCTGGAGGGTCTCGAGCACACGGTCGCCGAGGCACAGGGACAGCCTCAGCCGCGACGTGCCCCAGTCACCGGCAATGTAGGGTTCGCGGTTCATCCAGGGTTGATATGGTACCGTGCCGCCTGCATGCCACAAGCGGATCTCCCCGCCACGGGCGCGAGCGCCGCGCTACGGCTCCCCGCCATGAAAAGCTGAATACCCGGGCCGCGAGCGTCGTCGCCCTGGCGGTCCTGTGCAGCCGTGTGCTGGGCCTCGTGCGTGACCAGGTGTTCGGCTCGATTTTCGGCGGCGGCGAGGTCATGGACGCCTTCCAGATGGCTTTCCGCATCCCCAACCTGCTGCGGGACTTGTTTGCGGAAGGCGCGCTGTCGACGGCCTTCATCACTGTTTTCTCCAAGACCACCGCGACTCAAGGCGACCGCGCGGCATGGGAGCTGGCGAACAAGGTGGCGACCGCGGCGGCAGTGATCGTCAGTGGCCTCACTGTGATCGGCATCATCTGCGCGCCCTGGATCGTCGCGCTGATCGCGGGCGGATTCCCGCCCGAGAAGGCGGCGCTGACCGTGACGCTGACCCGCATCATGTTCCCTTTCATTCTGCTGGTCTCGCTGGCGGCGCTCGTCATGGGGATGCTGAATGCGAAGAACGTCTTCGGCATTCCCGCGACCGCCTCGAGCTTCTTCAACGTGGGCTCCATTGTCGCCGGTGCCGGCATCGGCTGGCTCATCGATCCCCATTTCGGGGTACGCGCGACTCTCGGGCTTGCGCTCGGCACCCTGATTGGCGGGGCGATGCAGCTCGGGGTGCAGCTGCCGGTGCTCAGACGCCTGGGCTATCGCTTCCGGCCCGATTTCCATTGGCGGGACAAGGGCGTGAAGGCCATCCTCCGGCTCATGGTTCCCTCGGTGATCGCTGCCAGCTCCACCCAGGTGAACGTGCTCGTCAATTCGATGTTCGCGTCTCATCTCGGCAACGGGCCGGTCACCTGGCTGGCGTACGCGTTTCGCCTGATGCAGCTGCCGCTCGGGATCTTCGGCGTCGCGCTCGGCACGGTGTCGCTGCCGCTGCTCTCGCGCATGGCCGCCGGCGGCAACGTCGTGGGATTTCGCACCGAGCTGGCACGCGGTATGCGGCTCGCCTTTCTGCTGACGATCCCGGCGACCCTCGGGCTCATTCTGCTCGCGCAGCCGATCATGTCGGTGCTGTTCCAACATGGGCGCTTCAATGCTCACGAGGTGTTCGAGGCGGCCGCGGCATTGCGGTTCTATGCGATCGGGCTGTGCGGCTATGCCGCTCTCAAGGTCCTCGTTCCTGCCTTCTATGCCATCGACCGCCGCAAGACGCCGATGTTCGTCAGCTTCGGCGCGGTCGGGCTGAATCTCCTCCTCAACTGGCTCTTCACCGTGCGGCTGGGCTGGGGCCATCAGGGGCTGGCGTTCTCGACCGCCTGCATTGCGACGACCAACTTCATCGTGCTCTACCTGCTGATGCACCGGCACCTGGGCCGGCTGGAGTCGCGCACGATGCTGGCGCTCCTGCTGCGCCTCTCGGTGGCCTGCGTGGCGCTCGCCGCCGTCTGCTGGGCGGGCAACCACTACCTCCTCGACGGCTGGGCGACCCAGCGGTTCTGGCCGAAGGCAGCCTCGCTCGACGGCGGTGATCGTCGTCGGCGCCGGGGCCTTCCTCTTCTGCGCCACCGCGCTTCGTATCCGCGAGATGCAGGACATCGCGCTCGCGGTGCAGCGCCGGCTGCGCCGGGCGGTGTGAGGCCAATTACAATGCAGCGCGTATGAGCGAGGGGGTGCTGAAACTCTGGTTCGAGTCGGCACTGCTGCCCGGCGGCTGGGCGCGCGGCGTCCGCGTCACGGGCCGCGACGGAATCATCGGCACCATCGAGACAGGGGTCGAGCCGGCCGACGACGACGAGCGTCACGCGGTGGGCGTTCCCGGGCTGCCCAACCTGCACAGTCACGCCTTCCAGCGCGCCATCGCGGGCCTCACGGAGCGCCGCGGGCCGACGGAGGACAGCTTCTGGACCTGGCGCGAGCTGATGTATCGGTTCGTCGAGCGGATCGATCCCGAGCAGCTCGAGGCGGTCACGGCGCTCGCGTTCGCGGAGATGCTCGAGGCAGGTTTCACGCGCGTCGGCGAGTTTCATTACCTGCACCAGGACAAGTCGGGCGTACCGTTCGCCGATCCCGGTGAGCTTGCGGGACGCGTCGCGGCCGCCGCCGCCGACACAGGTATCGCGCTCACGCTCCTGCCGACCTTTTATGCCCACGGCGGATTCGGCGGCAGCGAGCCGACGGCGCGCCAGGGCCGCTTCGTGACCGATCTCGAGCGTTTCGCGCGCATAGTGGAGTCGAGCCGCAAGGCGGCTGGCGGCCTGACGGGCGGCCTCGTGGGCGTGGCGCCGCACAGCCTGCGGGCCGTGACGCCGGAGGAGCTGACGGCTGTCGTGGCGCTTGCCGCGGGAGGCCCCATCCACATTCATGTTGCCGAACAGATGCGCGAAGTCGAGGACTGCGTCGCCTGGTGCGGGCGGCGCCCGATCGAGCGTTTGTTCGAGTTGACTGGAGTCGATGACGGGTGGTGTCTGGTGCATGCCACGCACGCGACCGCAGGGGAGCTCGAGCGTATCGCGGCCTCGGGTGCCGTGATCGGGCTCTGCCCGATGACCGAGGCGAGTCTCGGCGACGGCGTCTTTCCGGCCCTCGAATTCCGCGCTCTCGCCGGCCGGCTCGGTATCGGGACCGACTCCAATGTGCTGCTCGACGCCGCCGCGGAGCTGCGCCTGCTCGAGTATTCGCAGCGGCTGAGCCGGCGCACCCGCAATGTGCTGGCGGGTGACACGGGACATTCGACCGGGCGGAGTCTCTTCGATGTCGCGCTCGCGGGCGGCACTCAGGCGCTTGGCGGCGCGGCGGCAGGGGACGGGGAGCCTCCCGGACTGAGAGCGCAGGCCGCGTTCGATCTGGTGAGCCTGGATGCCGGTCATCCCGCGCTCATCGAGCGTCGCGAAGATGAGATTCTCGATAGCTGGATTTTTGCCGGCGGCCGCGATGTCATCGACTGTGTATGGCGTGCGGGCGAGAAGGTGGTGAGCGGCGGGCGCCATCGCCAGCGCGACGCCATCATCGCGCGCTATCGACGGGCAATGAAGACGCTGCTTGCTTGAGCATCTGACAGGAAGCCAACATGAATAGGATCGCCGGAGTCCTCCTGGCCGTGGTCGGCGCCGTGGCCCTGGCCGGGATCGCTCTGCACCGTCAGGAGCCGATCAACGCCTTGTGGATCATCACGGCTGCCGTGTGCATCTACGCGCTCGGCTATCGTTTCTATGCGGCGTGGGTCGCGGCGCGAGTGCTGGCCGTCGACCCTTCGCGTGCAACACCGGCTGAAAGGTATGACAACGGGCGCGACTTCGTGCCGACGCATCGCTGGATCGCGTTCGGGCATCACTTCGCCGCCATCGCGGGCCCGGGTCCGCTCGTCGGACCGACGCTGGCGGCGCAGTTCGGCTATCTGCCGGGAACGCTCTGGATATTGGTGGGCTCTGTGCTCGGCGGCTGCGTGCAGGACATGACGATCCTGTTGCTCTCCACCCGCCGCGACGGCCGCAGCCTCGGTCAGATGGCGCGTGAGGAGCTGGGTCCGTTCGGCGGCTTCGCGGCGCTCATCGGCACGCTCCTCATCATGATCCTGCTCATCGCGGTGCTCGGCCTCGTGGTCGTCAACGCCATGAAGGACAGCCCCTGGTCGACGGCGACCGTCTTCGCCACCGTGCCGGTGGCGATCCTGGTCGGGCTGCACATGCGGCGCCTGCGCCCCGGCCGCATCCTCGAAGGCTCGGCGCTCGGGCTCGCGCTGGTACTGCTCGCGGTGTGGGGCGGCGGCTGGGTCGATGCCCATCCGCTGCTGCGCGGTTTATTCGACTGGTCGAGCCTGCCGCTGGCGGGGTTCGTGATCGGCTATGGTTGGATCGCGGCCATCCTGCCGGTGTGGCTGCTGCTGGCGCCGCGCGATTACCTCTCCACCTTTCTCAAGCTCGGCACGGTCGCGCTGCTTGCCATCGCGATCCTGCTATTGCATCCGCAGATCAGGATGCCGGCCCTGACCGCGTTCATCGACGGCCACGGGCCGCTCTTCGGCGGCAAGATATTCCCCTTCGTGTTCATCACCATCGCGTGTGGCGCGGTCTCGGGTTTCCACGCGCTGGTCGCGAGCGGCACGACGCCAAAGCTCATCGCCAGCGAGGCGGATGTGCGCCTCATCGGTTACGGCAGCATGATGCTGGAGTCGTTCGTCGCCATCATGGCCCTCATCGCCGCGACGCTGCTCGATCCCGGCGTTTACTTCGCCATCAACACCGGCGCGGGCGTGGTGGGTAGCACCGCGGCGGCGGCGGTGCACACGATCTCGGGCTGGGGATTTCCAGTCACGGTGCAGCAGATGCAGACGCTGGCCCATGAGATGGGAGAGGCCACGCTGTTCGCGCGTACGGGCGGCGCGCCATCGCTGGCAGTGGGCATGGCCAGCATATTCGGCAACACCTTCGGGCGGGGCCTCCTCAGCGTTTGGTACCACTTCGCCATCATGTTCGAGGCGGTGTTCATCCTGAGCACCCTCGATGCGGGGACGCGGGTCGGCCGATTCATGCTCCAGGATCTGCTCGGCCATGTTTACGCGCCACTCGGCCGCACGTCCTGGTACCCCTCCGTGCTCCTCTCGAGCACCATCGTGGTCGCCGGCTGGGGCTACTTCCTCTACGTCGGCGTGATCGATCCCAACGGCGGGGTCAACATCCTGTGGCCGCTCTTCGGCATCGCCAACCAGATGCTGGCGGCCATCGCGCTGTCCGTGGCCACCGGGATTCTGGTGAAGTCGGGCAGGGGGCGGCATGCCTGGGTGACGCTGGGGCCGCTGGTGTGGCTGGCGATCGTGACCACGGTGGCGGCGTGGCAGAAGCTCGTGAGCCCGGACCCGCACATCGGCCTCCCCGCCGCCGCCCGCGCCCTGGCCGCAAAGCTCGCCGCGGGCACATTGCCCGCGCCGGCCGCGGCGGTGGCGCCGCAGCTCATCTTCAATCAGCGGCTGGATGCCTGGCTCACGGGCATCTTCATGGTCATTCTGTGGTTCGTCATCCTGGACATGGCCCGTGTCTGCACGCGCAAGCTGCGCGGGCTGCCGGTCGCGGCGAGCTCCGAGGCACCGTATCAGGCGGCGCGCCCGCAGGCGCTCGTTCTCGGCGCCCAGCTTCCCCAGGAGGGCGGCACGTGAGGCCTGCCGGCATGTGGCAGGCCCTGCGGCGGCTTCCGGCTGGCGCCCTGGGCTGGCTGCGCGGTCTCTCCGGGGACGATGCCTACGACAAATATCTGACACATCACGCGCGCGCTCATTCCGGGCCTCCCCTGAGCCGGCCGGCGTTCTACCGCGAGCGGGAAGAACGCAAGTGGAGCGGCATCACCCGCTGCTGCTAGAATTCAGCCCTTTTTCAAGGACTCCCATGCCACTCAAGATCATGATCCTAGGGGCGAACGGCTTCATCGGCAGCGCCCTGACGAGCGCCATCCTGCGCGAACGGGACTGGGAGGTCTACGGCATCGACCTCTCCGACAACAAGCTCGGCTCCGCGCCCGCGGACAAGCGCTTCCACTTCGTCGAGGGCGACATCACCATCAACAAGGAGTGGGTGGAGTATCACGTCAAGAAGTGCGACGTGGTCGTGCCGCTGGTGGCGATCGCCAATCCGGCGCAGTACGTCACCCATCCGCTGCGGGTCTTCGAGCTGGACTTCGAGGCCAACCTGTCGATCGTGCGCCACTGCGTCAAGTACGGCAAGCGGCTGATCTTCCCCTCGACTTCCGAGATCTACGGCATGTCGCCCGATGCCGTGCTCGATGAGGAGACCAGCTCCCTCGTCTACGGCCCGATCGAGAAGCAGCGTTGGATCTACGCGGCCTCGAAGCAACTCCTCGACCGCGTCATCTACGCTTACGGCGTGCGTGACAACCTCGACTACACGCTGTTCCGCCCCTTCAACTTCATCGGGCCGAACCTCGACAACGTCGAGGAGCCGAAAGAGGGCAGCTCGCGCGTCTTCACCCAGTTCCTGTCGAACGTGCTCTTCCGCCGGCCGATCAAGCTGGTCGACGGCGGCCGCCAGAAGCGTTCCTTCACCTTCATCGACGATGCGATCGAGTGTCTGCTCACCATCCTCGAGAACGCACAGGGCCGCGCTTCGCAGCGCATCTTCAACATCGGCAATCCGAACAACTGCGTCTCGATCCGCGACCTCGCCGAGCGCACCATCCGCATTGCACAGGAGTTTCCGGTGCTGCGCGAGAGCGCGCGCGGCACGGAGATCGTCGACGTCTCGGCCGGCGAGTACTACGGCAAGTACTACCAGGACATCCAGGTGAGGGTGCCCGCCATCCACGCGGCCGAACGCGATCTCGGCTGGCGGCCCACCACCGATCTCGACACTGCCATCCGCCGCACCATCGAGTTCTACGTCAAGCAGGAGAACTTCAGCGCCCGCGCCGCCGCTCTGGCGGGCAACTGATGAGGTGGTGGGGTTGGGTCGCGCTGGCGGCGGTATGGTTCATCACCATTCAGATCCGCCCGATGCTAGATCCCGACGAAGGCCGCTATGCAGAGATTCCGCGGGAGATGGTGACGAGCGGCGACTGGATCACCCCGCGGCTCGATGGGCTGAAGTACTTCGAGAAACCGGCGCTGCAGTACTGGGCGACGGCCGCGCTCTACTCGGTGGTGGGGTTGAGCAACTGGAGCTCGCGCCTCTGGACCGTCGGCCTCGGCTTCGCCTGTCTGCCGCTCATCTATGGCTGGCTGGCTCGTCTCTATGACAGCCGCGCCGCGGTGGCGGCGGTGGCGATCCTGGCGATGAGCCCGTACTTCGGGATCGTCGGCCATCTGGATCTCCTCGATGCCAGCTTCACGTTCTGGATGTGCGCCACCGTGCTGGCGTTCACGTTGGCCCAGAGCGCACCGCGGCGCTCCAGCGAGGAGCGCGGCTGGATGCTGGTCTGCTGGACCGCCGCCGCGCTCGCGGTGCTGACCAAAGGGATCGTCGTATTCGTCCTCGCCGGCGGGACGCTCATCGCCTACAGCGTGGTGGAGCGCGACTCCCGGCCCTGGCGGCGGTTGCACCTTGCCCTCGGAGTGCCGCTCTTCCTCGCGCTGGCCGCACCCTGGTTCATCCTGGTGTCGCGGCGCAACGCGGACTTCGCGTCGTTTTTTTTCGTCCATGAGCATTTCCAGCGCTTTCTCACCAGGGAGGCCCAGCGCGTCGAGCCCTGGTGG
Source organism: uncultured Pseudomonadota bacterium (assembly GCA_963812925.1). Lineage (GTDB taxonomy): Bacteria > Pseudomonadota > Gammaproteobacteria > Steroidobacterales > Steroidobacteraceae > 13-2-20CM-66-19. Next base: position 163,035 of record CAWEXF010000005.1, read on the forward strand.
TACTTCCTCGCGCTGCTGCTGGTGGGGGCGCTGCCGTGGCTCCTGCCGCTGGGGCGCGCCGCGCTCGCGGCCTGGCGAGAATCGAGTTTAGAATATAATTTCAAGCCACTGAAATTTCTGCTATTATTCTCGGTTGTGACGCTCGTGTTCTTCTCCATCTCGAGCTCGAAGCTGGCGACCTACATCCTGCCGATGTTCCCGCTGCTGGCGGCGTTCACCGGCGCCGCCGTCGCCGAGCGGGTCGGATTCCTGTCCCGCTCCACGGCTGTCGCCGCCGGCCTGGCGCTCGTCGTCGCCGCCGGGCTTCTCGTCTACTCCCACCACCGCGATGGGATGATTCCCCAGCAGGCCGCGGAATGGGCAATTGCCGCCGCGGTTGCCGCGCTGGTGGCCCTGGCGGCAGGCTGGAAGACGCGTCCGTTGGCCGTGGCGCTGCTGTTTGTATTCATCTGGCAGGCGCTGCTCTGCGAGTACACTGTTATCCCGCCCTCGCGGTCTGCATACGCGCTGGTACAGGCCGTCGCTCCGGACGTGAATCCGGGGACCGCGCTCTACAGCGTCGGGGAGTATCGTCAGACCATTCCACCCTATCTCGGCCGAACGCTGATCCTCGTCGACTACAAGGGCTCGGGCGAGCTCGATTTCGGCGAGGAGAGCGAGCCGGGCCGGCAGACGGCCTCGTTCGAGCAGTTCGAACACACGTGGGACGCCAGCAAGGACGCCATTGCATTCTTCGATCCGCGCGTGTGGGATCATTACCGCCAGCAGGGCCTGCCGGGCCGCGTCATTGCGCAGGACAGCTCCACGGTCGCGGTGAGTCGCTCATGAAACTGTCGGCGTTCTCCTTCCTTTGCTGCGGGGTGTTGCTCAACGCCCTGGCGCAGCTCGGCCTGAAGGCGGCGACGGAGAGGACCGGACCGTTGGTGGCGGGGAATGGGGCGATGCTGCGCCGCTCCCTCGAGATCCTCACGGTGCCGTGGCTGTGGGCGGCACTGGCCTGTTATGGATTGAGCGTGGTCGTCTGGCTGGTGGGGCTGTCGCGCGTGCCGGTGAGTCAGGCCTATCCGCTGCTCTCGCTGGGGTACGTGCTCAACGTTGGACTCGCCTGGTGGCTGCTCGGGGAGACGCCCAACGTGATGCGGGTGGCAGGGATCACGGTCATCGTGTTTGGAGTGGTGCTGGTGGCAAAGTCATGAAGCCGTTCCTGCCGTTTACCCGGCCGACCATAGACGAGGAGACGATCCAGGGCGTGGCCGAAGTGCTGCGCTCGGGATGGCTCGCCTCCGGACCGAACGTCAAAAAGCTCGAGGCGGCGCTCTCGGAGTACTTGGGCGGGCGCCCCGTCCGCACCCAGATGCACGCGACCGCAAGCCTCGAGCATGCCCTGCTGGTTGCCGGCGTAGGGCCGGGCCATGAAGTGATCACGCCGGCCATGAGCTTCGTCGCCACCGCCAACGTCATCATGCGCGCGGGCGCGCGCCCGGTGTTCGTCGATGTCGGCCTCGACACCCGCAACATCGACTTCGATCAAGTGGAAGCCGCCATCACGCCGCGTACCCGCGCCATCCTGCCGGTACATTTCGCGGGCCTGCCGGTCGACATGGACCGCTTGTATGCCATCGCCGAACGCCATCGGCTGCGCGTCATCGAGGATGCCGCCCAGGCCATCGGCTCCTCCTGGCACGGCAGGCGGATCGGCAGCTTCGGCGATCTCGTCTGCTTCAGCTTCCACCCCAACAAGAATCTCACCACCATCGAGGGGGGCTGCGTCGTGGGCGGCTCGCCGGAGGAGGTGAGTCAGCTCGAGCTCCATCGTTTCCATGGCCAGCGCAAGGCGGCGGCGGATGAGGTCGACACGCTGTTCGCCGCCGGGAAGGCCAACCTGTCGGATGTGGCGGCGCGGGTGGGGCTGGGTCAGCTGGCCGCGCTCGAGCGCTTCAATGCGCGCCGGCGGGAGCTCGCCGCGCGCTATTTCAGCCTGTGGGGCCACGGTGCGCCCGTGCGCCTGCCGGCGCGCGGCGATGCCGGGCACAACTGGCACATGTTCGCGCCACTGCTGCCGCTCGAGCGGCTGCGCATCTCCCGGCTGCAGTTCATCGAGCAGATGGAAGCGCGCGGGATCGGCGTGGGCGTCCATTACGCCTCTCCCATCCACCTCTTTACGGCCTATCGCGCGCTGGGCTACCGTGAAGGCCAGTTCCCGAACGCGGAGCGCATCGGCCGGGAAACCGTGACGCTGCCGCTCTTCCCGGCGATGGAGCTGTCCGACGTGGACCGCGTAGTCGAGGCGACAACCGACATATTGCAGGGAGCGGCGCAGTGACCGCGACGCTCTCGGTCATCATTCCTGTCTACAACGAGGAGGCGGGCCTCGAGAGCCTGTTTGCGCGGCTCTATCCTGCGTTGGATCAGCTCGAGCGCCCTTACGAGGTGATATTCATCGACGACGGCAGCAACGACCGCTCGGCGGCGGTGCTGCGCGGGCAGTTCGAGCGTCGTCCGGATACCACGCGGGTGATCGTACTCACCCGCAACGCGGGCCAGCACATGGCCATTCTCGCGGGCTTTGCCCATTCTCGGGGTACCTACGTGATCACCCTCGACGCGGATCTGCAGAATCCGCCGGAGGAGATCGGCAAGATCATCGCCGCCATGGACCAGGGCGCCGACTACGTGGGCACCGTGCGCGCGCGGCGCCACGATGTCTACTGGCGCAAGGTCGCCTCGCGCATGATGAACCGCATTCGCGAGCGCACCACACAGATCCGGATCACCGATCAGGGCTGCATGCTGCGCGGCTACCATCGCAGCATCGTCGAGGCGATCAACCGCTGTGTGGAGGTCAGTACGTTCGTACCGGCGTTGGGATATACGTTCGCGCGCCGCCCGGTGGAAATCGAGGTGGCGCATGCGGAGCGTACCGCCGGCCAATCGAAGTATTCCGTCTACCGCCTCATCCGGCTCAACTTCGATCTCATGACCGGCTTCTCGGTCGTGCCGCTGCAGTTCTTCACCATGGCGGGAATGGCGCTGGCGCTGCTCTCGTTCTTCTTCGTCGTCGTGTTGGCCGTGCGGCGCCTCTTCATCGGATCCGAGGTCGAGGGAGTATTCACCCTGTTCGGCATCGCGTTCTTCCTGATCGGGGTGCTGCTCGTCGGCCTCGGCGTCGTCGGCGAATATGTCGGACGCATCTACGAGCAGGTGCGGCAACGGCCGAGGTATACCGTTGCGGCGGTGTTGGAAGAGGGCGAGCCAGAGAGGATGGAGCGCCGAGCCCTGCCGGAAGTCCGGCGCGGGCTGCACCCGGAGCTCGACCACACGGAGATGCTGCGCGCCGAGCGTGCGCCGGACACGGCCGAGTGAGTGGCGCCCGGGCGATCGTCTTTGCCTACCACGATGTAGGCGTCCGCTGCCTGAAGACGCTTTTGTCCGCGCAGGTCGCGGTGCCTCTGGTCGTGACTGTCAGGGACGACCCCAAAGAGAACCGATGGTTCGCCAGCGTTGCCGACACCGCGCAGGAATATGGACTGCAGGTAGTGATGCCGGACGACGCCAACGGCGGGGAGCTCGCAGAGCGGGTGGCGCAGCTGCAGCCTGACTTCATCTTCTCCTTCTACTACCGCTCGATGCTCGGCGCGCCTCTCCTGCGGAGCGCCCGCCTCGGCGCGTTGAACATCCACGGGTCGCTGCTGCCGAAGTATCGCGGGCGCGCGCCCGTCAACTGGGCGATCCTCAACGGGGAGCGGGAAACCGGCGCGACGCTCCACTACATGGTGGCGCGGGCCGATGCCGGCGATATCGTCGATCAGCTGGCCGTGCCGATACTGGACGACGACGATGCGCTCACGGTATTCGGCAAAGTGACTGCCGCGGCGGAGATCGTGCTGGCGCGCTCGCTGCCGGGCCTCGTCGCGGGCGATGCGCCGCGCCGGCCGCAGCCGATCGAGCCCGGACAGTATTTCGGCCGGCGCACGGCCGCGGATGGCCGCATCGACTGGAGCCAACCGGCGGTGCGCATTCACAATCTGGTGCGGGCGGTGGCGCCGCCGTTTCCGGGCGCCTTCACCGAAGTCGACGGCCGTCAGTTGTGGATTCATCGCACCCGGGTCGAGCCCAGGCTCATCGGGCCCTCGGATCGGGCGCGCCTTTTCGGCGCGCAGGGCGGGTGTTATGCGGCATGCAAGGATGGCGGCGTGCTGCGAATCCTCGCGGCGGCAACCGCCGACGGCCCGTCCGACCTCCTGCAGCTCGCGCGGGAGCTCGAGGCGCGCCCGGCGGCGTTGGGTTGATGGCGACCATCGCGCTCAAGATCGACGTGGATACCTATCGGGGCACCCGGGAAGGCGTGCTGCGGCTCGCGGCGGCGCTGGAGCGTGCGGGCGCGCGGGCGACTTTCCTCTTCAGCCTGGGACCTGATCACACGGGCAGGGCGATCAAGCGCGTCTTTCGCCGCGGGTTCCTCGGCAAGGTGCGCCGGACCTCGGTGACGCAACACTACGGCGTCAAAACCCTGCTCTACGGTGTGCTTCTCCCGGGGCCGCATATCGGGCGGCGGTGCGCGGAGATCATGCGGGAGGTGGAGCGGCGCGGGTTCGAAGTCGGAGTCCACACCTACGACCACATCAAGTGGCAGGACACGGTTGCGCGGGCGAGCGAGCCGTGGACGCGGCGGCAGCTCGGGTTGGCGCGCGAGGAGTTCATCCGGGTGTTCGATCGTCCACCCGAGGCGCATGGTGCGGCCGGATGGCAGGTGAACGCCAGCGTGCCGGCTCTCGAGCTGGAGTTGGGGTTTCGGTATGCTTCGGATACGAGGGGCGTGTCCGCATTCGTGCCGGTCGTCGACGGCAAGGAGGTCGCAGTGCCGCAGTTGCCAACGACCCTGCCTACCCTCGATGAGCTGATTGGGCGCGAGGACTTGGATGGGAGCGATCCGATCGAGCATCTGCTCGCGCTCACGGACGAGGGCAAGGATCAGGTGTTCACGCTGCATGCGGAGCTCGAGGGCGGGGCCTATCTTGCGGGGTTCGAGCGGCTGCTCGGTACATGGCGTGCCCGGGGCTTCAGTCTCACGGGCCTGGGATCCTACGCGGGGGGGCTCGATCCTTCCCGGCTACCGCGGTGCGCGATCGTGTCAGGTGCCGTGGAGGGTAGAGCCGGCACTCTCGCCGTTCAGGGGAAGGGTGTTTAGCGTTGGGGTTGCGACGGTCGTCGCACCTCGTCGCTTGCCGGGCATATACTATCTGTGCTACCGGGGGTAACCGCGCTCGTGTGAGCGGAGCCAGTGGCCGTGCTCGTTGCGAGTCTCTACATTCTGGCCGGAGCGATCGCCTACGCGATGCTCTACAGCCTCGTCGCGCCGGCGGGTCGGCGCGACGCGCCGGCGTTGCATGCAATCGCGGCAACGTGTCTGTTCGCGGCGTTGGTCGCCGCGTTCGCCGCTCAAATGGCGGAAGCCTCGAGCAACGCGCAGTTTCTGCGGGCGCTGAAGTCCAACCTGGACTGTCTGATCCTGACGGCGCTGGCCTATTCCGTGTTCATAGCGCGATACGCGAGGCTCAGTGCACGCGCTTCGAGGACTGCCTTCGCTGCGTATGCATTGCTCTGCGCTGCCCTGATCGCCGTGAACGAAGTGCGGCCCTACGGGCTGCAATATGCGCGGTTCAACGGGATCACGCGCCTGCCGTTGCCCTGGCACGAGAGCATCGTAACGGGCCTCGGTCGCAGTGGAGTATGGACCTACCTTACGATCGCGGCCGTGGAAGGCGTCGTCCCTTACGCGCTGATCGTGCTGCTCGGTCTGTATCGGCGCACGCGCGACCGCTCGGCTCTATGGATGCTCGCTGCGCTTGCCATCCTGGTGCCGTTCGCCGTGGAAGGCGCTTTGGTGCGCCTGTCCATCCTTCACGGCTTCGCGGCCGGCCCCGTCGGAATCCTGATTGTCGTTGTCGTCACCGGGGTGACACTGTCTCAGGAAACGAAGCGCAAGCTGCTCGACTCGGAGGAGCGCTTCCGCGTGCTGTTCGAGCACTCGCCCTTTGCGATGGTGGTGGTCGAGCCTGGCAGTGGGCGTATCCTCGAGGCCAACGCCGTTGCCATCGAGTTGAGCGGCTATGACGCCGGGGAGCTCGCGCGCAAGACGCTGCGCGAGCTGACCATACCGGAGGAAACATCCGAGGCGATGGCACGCTTCGCCGAGGTCTGTTCGGGGAAGGTCGACCAGCTCCGCAGCGAACGCCGGTTCGTCCACAAGGACGGTCGCATGCTCATCACCCGCTTCGCGGCCTCCACGTTGAAAGACACTGCCGGTGAGGTGTCGCGGCTCATCTGCTGCTTCAGCGACGTCACCGAGCGCAAGCTCGCGGAGGACCGGCTGCGCGAGAGCGAGATGCGGCTGCGTACGCTCATCGAGCAATCGCCGCTGGCGATATCGTTCAGCCGTGATGGGATCACCCTGGAGGTCAACGCACATTATCTGGGCATGTTCGGCTACGCGAGCGCAGGCGAGGTATGCGGGACGCCGCTGCTGCAACGGATCGCCCCGAGCCACCGCGCCGAGATGCAGGCTCTGATCGAGCGGCGCCGCGGCGGCTTGCCGGCCCCGACGAGCTACGAGACCGTCGGCCTGCGCCGGGACGGCAGCGAATTTCCGCTCTTCGTCTCGACCAAGCGCATCGAGCTCGCCGATGGCTCGTTGACCATGTCGTTCCTGATGGATTTCACGGAGCGAAAGCAAGCCGAGGAGCGCATCCGTCACCTGGCGTTCTTCGATCAACTGACCCTGCTTCCAAACCGGGAGCTGTTGCAGGACCGGGTCAACCGGGCCCTGGCCACCAGCGCCCGCGACGGCCGCTATGGGGCGCTGCTGCTGCTCAACCTCGACAACTTCAAGAACGTGAATGACACGGTTGGTCATACTGCCGGCGATGCGCTGCTGCAACTGGCGGCCGCCCGACTGTCGGCCGAGGTGCGAGCCGGCGATACGCTTGCCCGGGGCGATGGCGACGAATTCTTCCTGCTGCTCGAAGACCTCGCCGCCCAACCCCTGGCGGCGGCCGCGCAGGCCAAAGCACTTGGTCTAAAGATGATGCACGCGGCATCCGGTTCCTATGCATTGTCGGACGGGACCATCCATGTCAGCTGCAGCGTGGGTGCGACCATCCTCGCCGGCCACCGGCAGACGACCGAGGACCTGATCAAGCAGGCCAACATCGCGCTGCATCAGGCGAAGAAATCCGGGCGCAATGCGTTGCGCTTCTTCGATCCCCGCATGCAGGAGAGCGTCAGCGCGCGTGCGGCGCTGGAAGGCGAGCTGCGCAATGCCATGGCCGCCTCGCAATTCACGCTTTACTACCAGCTGCAGGTGGACGAGAACGGCCGCGAGCTCGGCGCCGAGGCGCTGTTGCGCTGGAATCACCCGGAGCGCGGGCTGGTGTCGCCGGGCGAGTTCATTACGCTCGCCGAAGAGACGCACCTCATCGTGCCGATCGGAGAGTGGGTCATGGATGCGGCCTGCGCCCGGCTGGCCGCCTGGAGGCGCAATGCCCGCACCCGTGAGCTGTCGATCGCGGTCAATGTCAGCTCGCTGCAGTTTCAGCAGCCGGAATTTGCAGTACACGTGCTGGGCTGCATCCGTCGCCACGGGATCGACCCCCGCAAGCTCAAGTTGGAATTGACCGAAACCCTGCTGCAGGGGGACCTCGAGCGAACCGTGAGCACCATGAACCTGCTCAAGGCGGAGGGAGTGCAGTTCGCGCTGGACGACTTCGGCACAGGCTACTCTTCACTGCAGTATCTCAAGCGGCTGCCGCTCGACGAGCTGAAGATCGACATGTCATTCGTGCGCGACATTGCGTCCGACCCGAACGACAGGGCGATCGTCTCTACCATTGTCGGCATCGCGGGTCATCTCGCGCTGGACGTCATGGCCGAGGGAGTGGAAACGAATGAGCAGCTCGAGGTACTGCGCGAGTGCGGCTGCACCCGGTACCAGGGATACCTGTTCGGCCGGCCCGCGGCGCCAGAGAGGCTGTTCGCGACCGAGGACGCGCTGGCGTCCTAGCGTCGCACCATACTTTCTCCGAGTTGAACGAACATTTCTCGACCCCCGCCTGGCCCGGCTCAAAATATCGGGCACCCGGGCCCCGTCTGCTTTACGGGATGGATGCGGCACTGCCTAAATCACCGAGCGCCTCTTTGCAGGATTCCGAGATCGCGTCCGTCGTGCGGCGCGAGCGGGGGCGCTTGCTTGCGTTCATCCGCAAGAGAGTCGCGGATGCGGCGGAGGCCGAGGATGTTTTGCAGGAGGCGTTCTACGAGCTGGTCGCGGCCTACCGGCTGATGCAACCCATCGAGCAAGTGGGGGCCTGGCTGGTACGGGTAGCGCGCAATCGCATCATCGATCGGTTTCGCAAGCGGCGGCCGCAATTGCTCGGCGATATCGCTGCGGAAGAAGAGGACGCGGACGCCGCACTGGAGAAGCTGCTGCCGGCCGTCGAGGACGGTCCCGATGCGGCTCTGGTTCGGGAGCTGTTGCTCGAGCAGCTCGAGCGGGCGCTGGCGGAGCTGCCGCAGGAGCAGCGCGCGGTATTCGTCGCGCACGAGCTCGAGGGCGCGAGCTTCAAGGAGCTGTCGGCGCGGTGGGGCGTCGGGATCAACACGCTGCTCTCGCGCAAGCGATACGCGGTGCTGCGCCTGCGGGAGAGCCTGAGGGAGGCGTACGAGGAGTGGTTGCGGGATCAGTGAGAGTGATTGTGAGATGAGGAGAGAAATGTGAGAGGCCGTCGTTGGGTTTGGAAGGGACTGGCGTTTGCAGGATTCGCCATCATCGCTTTGGCCGTTCTCAGCTGGGTCGTGATGCTGCTGTGGAACGCATTGCTGCCGGGCCTGTTCGGCGTGCGGCCGCTGCACTATCTGCAAGCGGCGGGACTGCTGGTGCTGAGCCGCCTTCTGCTCGGCGGATTGCGCGGTCATGGGCACTGGCGTCACCGCGGCTGGCGCGCGCGCTGGGAGAGCCTGACGCCCGAGGAGCGCGAGCGCCTGCGTGAGAAGTACGCGCGCCACTGCGGCTGGCGCGGAACGGACCATGCGAGCGACAATCATCAGCTGTGAGCCCGCTACCCGCCACCATGACCGTGATCGAGATCGCCGCACCGGGGCCGCCGGAGAGCCTGCGGCCGGTGTCGCGGCCGGTACCGGAGCCTGGGCCGGGTGAAGTCCTGATCCGAGTGGCCGCGGCGGGTGTGAATCGCCCTGATGTGCTGCAGCGAAAAGGCCTGTACCCGCCGCCGAAAGGTGTAACCGACATTCCGGGCCTCGAAGTGTCAGGAGAAGTCGTGCGAGCCGGGGTTGGTGTAACCGACCCTGCCGTCGGTGCCCGCGTCTGTGCACTCGTGGCTGGCGGTGGCTACGCGGAGTACGTGGCCGCACCCGCGGTGCAATGCCTTCCGGTACCCGGGACGCTGTCGACGGAAGACGCCGGCGCGCTGCCGGAGACCTTCTTCACCGTCTACTACAACGTATTCATCCGCTCTCGACTGCAGCCTGGCGAGACATTGCTGATCCACGGCGGCTCGAGTGGGATCGGTACGACCGCCATCATGCTCGCAAAGGCCTTCGGAGCCCGCGTCATCGTCACGGCGGGAACGGCGGACAAGTGCGCGGCATGCCGCAAATTAGGTGCCGATGTGGCGATCGATTACAAGCAGGAGGACTTCGTGGCCGCGACGCTCGAGGCGACGGGCGGGCAGGGTGCCGATGTCGTACTCGACATGGTCGGCGGCGACTACCTGGCGCGGAACATCGCCGCGGCCGCGGTGAACGGCCGCATCGCCGTCATTGCCACTCAGCACGGCACCAAGGCGGAGCTCGACCTGGCCGCCCTGATGAAGAAGCGCCTCTGGCTCGGCGGCTCGACGCTCCGTCCGCAGAGCGTAGCGAGCAAAGGGGCGATTGCCGCCTCGCTGCGCCGCGAGGTCTGGCCGCTCTTCGAGTCAGGATCGCTGCGGCCCGTGATTCACGCGCGCTTCCCGCTGCGGGAAGCCGCGCGCGCCCATGAGCTGATGGAGTCCGGCACGCACATCGGCAAGATCGTGCTGCTCACGAAATGATCTGCTTCTCCCGCAGCGCCGCGACGATGCGCGCGGCGACGTCCTCCGCCGAGCCCGTGCTGGTATCGACCACGATCTCGGCTTTCTCGGGCGGCTCGTACGGCGAGTCGATGCCGGTGAAGTTCTTGATCTTGCCCTCCATGGCCCGCGCGTAGAGACCCTTCGGATCGCGCTGCTTGCAGACCTCGAGCGGCGTGTCGACGTGGATCTCGACGAACTCGCCGTCACCGACGAGCTCGCGCACCATGCGGCGCTCCGCCCGGAAGGGAGAGATGAAGGAGCAGAGCACGATGGCGCCGGCGTCGACGAACAGGCGGGCGACCTCACCCACGCGGCGGATGTTCTCCACCCGGTCGGCGTCGGTGAAGCCGAGGTCCCGGTTCAACCCGTGGCGCACGTTGTCGCCGTCCAGCATATAGGTATGCGCGCCATGGGCGTGCAGCTCCCGCTCCACGATATTGGCGATGGTGCTCTTGCCGGATCCGGAGAGCCCGGTGAACCAGAGGATGGCGGGACGGTGGCCGTTGAGGCGCACGCGTGCCGTCTTGTCGACCAGCAGCGCCTGCAGGTGGATGTTGGTGGCGCGGCGCAGCCCGAAGGTGATCATGCCCGCGCCGGCGGTGGCGTGGGTGAAGCGGTCGATCAGCACGAAGGCGCCGGTCTCGCGATTCTCCGAGTAGGGATCGAATGCGACCGGCGTGGCAGTCGAGAGATTGCAGAGACCGATCTCGTTGAGCCCGAGCGTCTTGGCGGCGATGTGCTCCAGGGTGTTGACGTCGGTCTTGTGCTTGAGGCTGGTCACCCGCGCCGGCACGTATTTCGTGCCGATGCGCATGAGGTACGAGCGGCCGGGCAGCATCGGCTCCTCGATCATCCACAGCACCTGCGCGGCGAACTGGTCGACGACCTCCGGCCGGGAATGCGCCTCCGCAAGCATGTCGCCGCGGGCCACGTCCACCTCATCGCTCAGGGTCACGGTGATGGCATCGCCGGCGGCCGCCTCCGGCAGATCTCCGTCCGCGGTGACGATGCGCGCGACGGTCGATTGCCGTCCCGAGGCGGCTACGACCACCTTGTCGCCAGGCCGCACGACGCCCGATGCCACGGTGCCGGAGAAGCCGCGAAAGTCGAGGTTGGGTCGGTTGACCCACTGCACGGGGAAGCGGAACGGCTTGCCCTCCAGGCCCTCGGTTGCATCGAGTTCCTCGAGGTGCTCGAGCAGCGTCGGCCCGTCATACCATGACATCCGCTGCGAGCGCGTGGTGACGTTGTCGCCGAAGCGCGCCGATACGGGAACGGGCGTGACCGAGGTGAAGGAGAGCGCCTGCGCGAAGCCGAGGTAGTCGCCCACGATGTGGTGGAAACGCTCCCCCGAGAAGTCGACCAGGTCGATCTTGTTGACCGCCAGCAGCACGTGGCGGATGCCGAGGAGAGAGCAGATGTAGCTGTGGCGGCGGGTCTGGGTGAGGAGGCCCTTGCGCGCATCGATCAGGATGACCGCCGCGCGCGAGTTCGAGGCCCCCGTGGCCATGTTGCGCGTGTACTGCTCGTGTCCGGGCGTATCCGCGACGATGAAAGCGCGGCGCGGCGTCGAGAAGAACCGGTAAGCCACGTCGATGGTGATGCCCTGCTCGCGCTCGGCCTCGAGGCCATCGACGAGCAGCGCGAAATCCATGTCATCTCCGGTCGTACCGTGCTTGCGGCTGTCACGCTTCAGGGCCGCGAGCTGGTCCTCGAGAATGAGCTTGGTGTCGTAGAGCAGCCGTCCGATGAGCGTCGACTTGCCGTCGTCCACCGAGCCGCAGGTCAGGAAGCGCAGCAGCCCCTTCTCGGGTGCGCCGCGGCGTCCCGTGCTCAGCGTCAATTGGTCCATCAAAAGTACCCCTCGCGTTTTTTCTTCTCCATCGAGGCGGCCTCGTCGCTGTCGATGAGGCGGCCGGACCGTTCCGAGGTACGCGCGATCAGCATCTCCTCGATGATGTCATCGAGGCTGGCGGCCTGGCTCTCGATGGCCGCCGACAGCGGGTAGCAACCGAGGGAGCGGAACCGCACCATGCGCACCTGCTCGACCTCGCCGGGCTGAAGCGGCATGCGATCGTCATCGCGCATGATGAGCAGACCGTCGCGCTCGACCACCGGGCGGGGAGCGGCGAGATAGAGCGGCACCACCGGAATCTTCTCGGCGCGGGTGTACTGCCAGATGTCGAGCTCCGTCCAGTTGGAAAGCGGGAAGACGCGGATGGTCTCGCCCTTGCTGATGCGCGTGTTGTAGAGATTCCACAGCTCCGGTCGCTGGTTGCGCGGATCCCAGACGTGGCCCGCGGAGCGGAACGAGAAGATGCGCTCCTTCGCCCGGCTCTTCTCCTCATCGCGCCGCGCGCCGCCGAAGGCCGCATCGAACTCCCACTTGTCGAGCGCCTGTTTCAGCGCCTCGGTCTTCATCACCTGGGTGTGCAGCTGCGATCCGGAGGTGATCGGATTGATGCCGCGGGCGAGACCCTCGGGATTGGTGTACACCAGCAGCTTCAGCCCATGGGCCGCCGCTATCTCATCGCGGTGGCGGATCATGTCGCGGAACTTCCACTTGGTGTCGACGTGCAGCAGCGGGAAGGGTGGCTTCGAAGGGTAGAAGGCTTTGAGCGCGAGGTGCAGCATCACCCCCGAGTCCTTGCCGATCGAGTACAGCATCACCGGATTGCGGAACTCCGCCGCGACCTCGCGGATGATGCCGATGGATTCCGCCTCGAGGCGCTTCAAGTGTTGCGACAGCATGTGACCGGCGCGCCTCAAGCAGCCAGCGGCACGGGAGTCAGTGCCCCGCTTGCGATGAAGAAGCTGTTGCGGAACTCGGGCTTGCCGTAGGCGAGCGGCTTGCCGCCCGGGGCGAGCACTTTGCCCCCAGCCGCCACCAACACCGCGTGTCCGGCAGCCGTGTCCCATTCCATGGTAGGACCCAAGCGCGGGTAGAGGTCGGCCTCGCCGGCGGCAACCAGACAGAATTTCAGGGACGAGCCGACAGAGACGCGGTTGCTCACCGTGTAGTGTCGCAGATAGGCGTCAGTCTCCGGAGTGGAGTGCGAGCGAGATACCACGGCCGTGATCCCTTCTGCAGGTACGGGCCGCACCCGCAGCGCCTCACGGGGTCCAGGTATCGCGGCATCCGCGGCACACGAGCATCGAAAGGCGCGCGCGCTGGCGACGCTACCGACGTATAGCATCCCGCCCACTGGCGCATAGACGATACCGAGTGCAGGTGTGCCGTGCCGGATCAGCGCGATATTGACGGTGAATTCCCCCCGGCGATGGATGAATTCCTTGGTGCCGTCCAGCGGATCGACCAGGAAGAACTCCTCGCGGACCTGCGGAATCGAGCCGGCCGCGACCGACTCTTCCGCGACCACGGGCACGCCAGGCGCGAGCCGCGCCAGTTCCTCGAGAATGATCTTCTCGGATGCATGGTCGGCCGCCGTGACGGGGGATTGGTCGGCCTTCTGGGTGACCGTAAAGCCGGCACGGTAGATATCGAGGGCAGCCCGGCCCGCCGCCACGGCGGCGGTGAGCAGGGCGTCAATCAGCGCATCGTCTGGTACTGCTGGGGGCACTGGCATCGAAGCTCATTGGGGACCGAACTGAAGTCTACACAATGCCCCGGCCGCCAGCCGAGTGATGAGGCCGAAACCTGCCGGCAGACGCTCGTCCGCGCCGTTATGCGGCCGCGGAGCTCGGCGGCCGCGCCTTCAGGTTGAGCGCCTGCGCCACCGCCTCGTGCGTGATCTGACCCGCGTGCACATTGAGCCCCGCCGCGAAACCCGGGTCCTGCTTCAGGGCTGCCTGCCAGCCGAGGTCGGCCAGCAGCCTGACATAGGGGAGGGTAGCGTTGGTCAGCGCAAAGGTGGAGGTGCGCGCGACGGCGCCGGGCATGTTGGCCACGCAGTAGTGCACCACGCCATCGACCACGAAGGTCGGCTGCGCGTGCGTCGTCGGATGACTCGTCTCGAAGCATCCGCCCTGGTCGATCGAGATGTCGACCAACACGGAGCCCGGCTGCATCGTAGAGACCATCGCGCGAGTCACGAGCTTCGGTGCCGCGGCGCCGGCAATCAGCACCGCACCGACGACGAGGTCGGCCTCACGCACCAGACGCTCAATCGTTTCCGCGGTGGAGTAGGCCGTCCGCAGGGAAGCGCCGAACAGGCTCGAGAGCTCGCGCAGGCGATCGACGGAACGATCGACGACGGTAACGTCCGCGCGCATTCCGACGGCCATTTCCGCAGCGTGAGTGCCAGAGACACCACCACCCAGAATGACTACCTTCGCTGGCGGCACTCCGGGCACACCGCCCAGCAGCACACCACGGCCGCCGTTAGCCTTCTGCAGACACGAGGCGCCAACCTGGATCGACATGCGTCCCGCCACTTCGCTCATCGGTGTCAGAAGCGGCAGCGTGCGGTTGCGTGTGACGGTCTCATAGGCGATTGCGGTCGCGCCGGACACCATCAGTCCCTGCGCCTGGGCGGCATCCGCTGCAAGATGCAAATAGGTGAAGAGGACCTGCCCCGACCGCAGCATCTGGCACTCGGCCGGCTGCGGCTCCTTCACCTTCACGACGAGCTGTGCTTTCGCGAAGACGTCGGCTGCGTTCGGCGCGATCGCCGCGCCCGCCGCGCGATACTCGGCGTCCGCGAGGCCGATGCCCTCGCCCGCGCCGGTCTCGATGAGGACCTCATGGCCGGCCGCGGTCAGCTCGCGGACTCCGGCAGGAACCAGACCGACCCGGTACTCGTGGACTTTGATCTCGCGCGGAACGCCGATACGCATGACTCGACCCCCGAAACTGAATGGTGGACGCCGGCGCCAAGATTAGGTCGCGGCGGGCGGCGGGGGCTTGCGAACTGGCGATGGCAAAGACCGGACGCGGCAGAATCTGCGACAAGAGCCCGGTTCTGTGGCAGAATCATGCGCCCATGGAGCTGGACCGCTACGATCGCGCCATCCTGCGCCTGCTGCAGCAGGACGCGCGGATCACGAACGCCCGGCTCGCGAGCGAGGTGAGCCTGTCGGAGTCCGCCTGCCTGCGCCGGGTGCGGGCGCTGGAGGAGTCGGGCCTGATCGAGGGCTATACCACCCTGATCAACCAGCAGAAGGCCGGCTATCCTGTCAATGTGTTCGTGAGCATCACGCTCGACCGCCAGAGCCAGTCGGGTCTCACCGCCTTCGAGACCGCCGTGCGCAAGATACCGGAAGTGATGGAGTGCTACCTCATGACCGGGGAGCATGATTACCTGCTGCGGCTGGTGGTGGCGGACCTTGCGGACTTCGAGCGCGTGCACAGCCAACATCTGACACGGCTGCCCAGTGTCGTCAGCGTGCAGTCGAGCTTCGCCATGCGCACCGTCACGCGCGCGGTGGCGCTGCCCGTCCGCTGACGACCGGTTACGGAGGTATCGATGAACGCCAACATGAATGCTGCGGCAGCCGGCCAACTCGTCCTGGGCGCCGATCTCCGGGTGAATCGCCTCGGCTTCGGCGCGATGCGCATCACCGGCCGCGGTGTCTGGGGCGACCCGCCGGACGTAGCGACTGCCGTGCGGGTGTTGCAGCGCGCCGTGAGTCTCGGTGTCACCTTCATCGACACGGCGGATTCATATGGACCCGCGGTCAGCGAGAATCTGATCGCCCGGGCGCTTCACCCGTACCCGTCCGATCTCGTCGTCGCCACCAAGGGCGGTCTGGTGCGCCCCGGAGCGGACCATTGGAATCGCGACGGCCGCCCGGAGCATCTGCGCAAGGCGTGCGAGGCAAGCCTGCAACGTCTGCGCCGCGAGCGCATCGATGTCTATCAGCTGCACGCGCCGGATCCCAACGTGCGGCTCGAGGACTCGATTGGCGAGCTGGTGCGGCTGCAGGGCGAAGGCAAGATCCGGCACATCGGCGTGTCGAACGTCAGCGTCGCGGAGCTCGAGCGCTGCGAGCGGCTGACACCGATCGTCTCGGTCCAGAACCGTTTCAACCTGGAGGACCGCGAGTCCGACGACGTGCTGGTGTACTGCGAGCGCAAGTCGATCGCGTTCCTGCCATGGGCGCCGCTCGGCTCGGGCCGGCACGCGCGGGGCTCGGGCTCCCTGCGGGCGTTGGCGAAAGTGGCCGAGCGCCACGGCATCACGGTGGGCCAGGCTTCGATCGCATGGCTACTGGCGCGCTCGCGGGTGATGTTGCCGATTCCGGGAACCGGCTCAATCGAGCACCTCGAGGAGAACGTCGCGGCTGCCTCGGTGCGATTGGCGCCGCAGGATATGCACGACCTGGGTTGACCGCGCAGGCGCTCAGGCTTCCGGCACCGGCAGCCTCGTCGTGAACTTCTTCGTGCGCAGCACGAAACTGGTGTTGACGGAGCGCACGCCGGGCAGCTGCAACACGCGTGTCGAGAGGAACTGCTCGTACGCATTCATGCTGGCCGCGACGATGCGCAGCAGATAATCGTTCGGCCCGCTCATGGAATGGCACTCGAGCACCTCCGGCCGCTCGCGCACCAGCTGGTCGAACTGCCGCACCGTCTGCGGGTGATGGTTCTCCAGCGAGACGAGCGCATAGGCCAGGATCGGCAGGCCGATGGCGGGCGCCGAGAGCAGGGTGGAGTAACCTGCAATGAACCCTTCCTCTTCCAGGCGGCGCAAGCGCCGCCAGCAGGGCGCGGCCGAGAGGCCGACGCGCTGGGCCAGCTCCTGATTCGAGATGCGGGCGTCCGATTGCAGCTCATCGAGGATGCGACGATCGAGCCGGTCGAGCGATTTCGGCATGAACCTATTCAGCAACTACCACTTGGGGAAAGAATATTGCCATTCGGGGCTTCCCTGGCGCAATGAACGCAAGCCCATTTCCTCATGCCGGCCCTACAGTAGCCCGCCTGTCCGTCCCCACATCCCGCGCTCAGGAGAGCACCATGCCCGCCGCCGCATCCCCGGCCCCCCGCCCGAGCGGGCCAGCCTCCCTGCCAGACCGGGAGCCCGACTGGCGCCGGGTGACCTACCTGCTGCAGGCGTCCCGTGCCCTGGACGATATCGAGGAGTCCCGCCTGCTGCCCGAGCGGCAGGTGCTCTATCAGTTCTCGGCGCGCGGACACGACTTCGCCCAGATCCTGCTCGGCCTCCAGCTCACCGACCGGCACGACGGGGTCACCGTCTACTACCGCTCGCGGCCGGTGATGTTGGCGCTGGGAGTGGAGCTCGAGGACGCCGCGGCGGGGCCGCTCGCCCGCACCGGCTCTTTCAGTGGCGGCCGTGACATTGGCGTCGTGTTCAACAAGCCGGGAGGGGACGGAGCCACGGTGTTACCGGCCTGTGGCGGCGTCGGCGCGCAGTACACGCCGGCGGCCGGTTGGGCACAGGCCATCCGCTACCACCACGAGGTGCTGCAGGACCCCGCGTACGAGCGCAGCATCGCCGTCGTGCTGGGTGGCGATGCTTCGGTTGCTACCGGTGGATTCTGGTCGGCGCTCACCATGGCTACGACGCTGCGCTTGCCCATGCTGTTCTACATCGAGGACAACGGCTTTGGCATTTCAGTGCCGTCGTTGCTGCAGACGCCGGGAGGCAACATTGCGGCCAACCTGCGCTCCTTCTCCGGCCTGACGGTTCTGGAAGGCGACGGCGCCGATCCTTTGCAGGCATCGCAACTCGTGACCGAGGCGGTTCGGCGCGTGCGCGAGGAGCGCGGGCCGCTGTTGTTGCGTCTGACCGTACCGCGACTCTCGGGGCACTCGGGGCAGGATACGCAGGCCTACAAATCGGCGGAGACGATCTCCCTCGAGCGGGCACGCGATCCGCTGCATCGGCTGCAACGTTTCCTCGTTCCTCGGGTCCTCTCGGAACAGGATTGGACGCGCTTGGCAAGCGACGCGCATCGGGACGTCGAGCAAGCGGTCGAGCGTGCATTGGCGCGGCCGCACCCCGATCCGAAGCAGCTGACCCGCCACGTGTTCGCGGAAACCGAAGTGCAGGAGCAGGGCGGACTCGCCGCCGCGGGCTACACATTCCCGTCGCCCGTACACGAGCCGCGACCGGAACCCGCGCGCATCAACATGCTGACGGCGATCCGGCGCACGCTCGATGTCGAGCTGACCCTGAACCCGCGGATGACGGTTTTCGGCGAGGACGTCGGTCCCAAAGGCGGTGTGCATGGAGCGACCCTCGGATTGCAGGAGAAGCACGGCGCCGCGCGCGTCTTCGATACCAGCCTGTCGGAAGAAGGCATCATCGGCCGTGCCATCGGCCTTGCGCTCACCGGCCTGCTGCCGGTGCCTGAGATTCAGTTCCGCAAGTACGCCGATCCCGCCACGGAGCAGCTCAACGACTGTGGCACGATGCGCTGGCGCACGCGCAATCGCTTCGCCGCGCCGATGGTGGTGCGGATTCCGGGCGGCTTCTTCAAATGCGGCGATCCCTGGCACAGTCAGACCAACGAAGTCGCCTTCGTGCACGGCATCGGTTGGCGAGTAGCCGTGCCGTCGAATGCGGAAGATGCCACGGGGCTGCTGCGCTCGGCGCTGCGCGGCAACGATCCGACGCTGTTCTTCGAGCATCGCGCACTGTTGGATGGCGCCTGGGCGCGGCGTCCCTATCCAGGAGATGAGTACGTCGTGCCATTCGGTGTGGCGCGCCACATTCGCGTGGGCACTGAGCTCAGCATCGTGACCTGGGGCGCGATGGTGGAGCGTTGCGAGCGCGCCGCGGCGGCAGCGGGCGTCGATGTCGAGATCCTGGATCTGCGGACACTCTCGCCCTGGGACAAGCCGGCCGTGCTCGCCTCGGTGGCGAAGACACATCGCTGTCTGATCGTGCACGAGGACAACCTGACCGCGGGCTTCGGCGCCGAGATTGCGGCCTGCGTCGCCAAGGAGTGCTTCTTCAGCCTGGATGCTCCGATCGAGCGGCTCGCCATGCCGGACATTCCCAGCCCGCACAGTCCGCTGCTGCTCGAGGCAGCCGTTCCCGGCGTGGAGTCGATCACGCGGGCCATCCAACAGATCGCGAGCGTCTGAGTCATGGATATCAGAGCCCCAGCCGCGCAGGAAGAGGGTACACGCTCGCAGGTGCTGCGCTGGCTGAAGAGCGTCGGCGAGCAAGTGACCGAGCACGAGCCGCTGATCGAGCTCGAGACCGACAAAGTGACGGTCGAGGTGGCCTCGCCGGGAGCCGGCGTGCTCACCGAGATCCTGAAGCAGGAGCAGGAAGAGGTGGCGCCGGGCGAGCTCCTGGGGCGGATTGGTGTGGCTGCGGCGGTCGCCGCACCCGTCGCTGCGGCGAGCTCCAGCAATCCCACCGCGCCGCCACGCGCTGCGCCTACAGACCCGGGAACCCCTGCGCGTGCTTCGAGCTTGCCTGGCGGCGCCGCGGCGCGGCAACTGAGCCCGGCCGTGCGCCGCCTTCTCGCTGAGCATTCACTGGACGCGGCGTCCGTTCAGGGTACGGGCGAGGGCGGCCGAATCACGGTAGCGGACGTGATGCGGCACGCAGGCGACGCACCGCAGCCCCGGGCTGATTCAAATTCAAACGACATCGAGAACACCGCGTCGCACCGCGTACCTCACTCTGCCGTGCGCAAGCGCATTGCAGCTCGGATGGTCGAAAGCCTGCTTCACACCGCACCTCATGTCACCACGGTGTTCGAGGTTGATATGGGCGAAGTACTCGCCCACCGTCAGCGACATCGCGAAGAATTTGCACAGCAAGGTGTCGCACTGACACTGACGGCCTACTTCGCGCAGGCAGCGGTGACTGCCATCCGCGAAGTCCCGGAGGCGAATAGCCGCTGGCTCGATGCTGAGCTCGAAATCTATGACACGATCAATCTGGGCATCGCCACGGCCGCCGCCGCCGGGCTGGTAGTGCCGGTGCTGCACCAGGTCGAGTTGCTCGATCTGCTCGCGACCGCCCGCCGCCTCGAGGAGCTGGTGCGCAAGGCGCGCGACGGCGCGCTCACACCGGCGGACGTGCGCGGCGGCACGTTCACGCTCTCGAATCACGGCGTGAGCGGCAGTCTGTTCGCGGCGCCCATCATCATCCCGCAGCCGCAGTCGGCCATCCTGGGTCTGGGCAAGCTCGAGAAGCGCGCGGTGGTGATCGAGGATGAGATCGTGGTCCGCTCGCGCTGCTACGCCACCTTGACCATCGATCACCGCGTGATGGATGGCAGCCGGGCAAACCGCTTCCTGCAGGTGTTCACCGAGCGCCTCTCCGGCTGGAAGGACTGAGCCGCAGGTGACTCGGGCCGGCGGGGCCGCTACTATTCGCGGATTGCTGTCATCAATCTCGCTGTTTGGCGGAGGACGTGAGCACATGGCCGATAACGCACCCGCGATGCCTGGCAAACCGACCGAGGACGGGCCCGATCTCGACCGACGGCGGATGCTCACTACCACTACGGCGGCGGTAGGTGCCGTCGGTGTGGC
Source organism: uncultured Pseudomonadota bacterium (assembly GCA_963812925.1). Taxonomy (GTDB): domain Bacteria; phylum Pseudomonadota; class Gammaproteobacteria; order Steroidobacterales; family Steroidobacteraceae; genus 13-2-20CM-66-19. The sequence continues at coordinate 183,588 of CAWEXF010000005.1, forward strand.
ACTGACCGCGGTGCCGTTCATCGAGTCAATGGAGCCCAGCGAGACGGCGCGTGCGCTGGGTGAGCCGGTGACCATCGACATCTCGAAGCTGGCACCGGGCGAGATGATGAGCGCGGAGTGGCGCCAGAAGCCCGTCTGGGTATTGCACCGCACCGACGAGCAGCTCGCGGAGCTGCCGAAGCTCAACGGCCAGCTCAAGGATCCCTTGTCGAAAGAGGATCAGCAGCCGGCGAACCTGCCGCACTGGAATCCGGTGCAGCGGTCCGTCATTCCGAAGTACCTGGTCGTGGTCGGCATCTGCACTCATCTGGGATGCATCCCGAAGTATCGGCCGCAGCTCAATGCGGCCGACCTGCCCGCGGGCTGGCCCGGCGGGTTCTTTTGCCCCTGCCATGGCTCGCGCTACGATCTTTCGGCACGCGTCATGGATGGCTCGCCTGCACCGCTCAACCTGCCTGTCCCGCCGCACTACTACAAGGACGCCACTACCATCGTCGCCGGGCAGCTGGCCGACGGCAGCGAGGCGAACTGGGAGCCGGATACCTGGTAACTAGGGAGCCGGGGCCGTCCGGCCGCCGTGCGTCCCGCCGAAGCGCGCCTGCACTTCGGCGCCCGCCGGCGGCAGCGCCCCGGTGATGGTTGCGCCGGTCTCGGCGAGGAACCGCTCAGCGGCGGCGAACACCGCGGCGTAGAGAGTCGCGGTGAGCTCGTAGGCCTCCGTACCCACCCATTCCGCGGGCAACAGCGCCGGCGGCAGCAACGGGTCCTGCAGGTGGATCTTCCTGTACTCATGGATCAGCAGCGTCCGCACGACGAACGCTGCCTGCGGGCCGAGCGCATCCGACTCCCGCAGCGCGGCCTGCACCGGCGCGAAAGTGTCGCGAAACCGCCGGTAACGGCGCCCGATCGCCGCCAGATCCCAGCCGTCGGCCGCCAGCCGGCGATCGGCTTCCAGTCCCTCGCTCGCGCTCTTGAACAGCCAACAGCGGTTGGCGCAGCCGAGCGTGACGAGCCAGCCACGGGCCTCCTCCAGTGTGCATGCGGGGTGCGCATACACCCCGGGGCTCAGCTGACCGAAGCCGAGCCAGCGCAGCTCCTCGCGGATGTTGCCGCGGGAGTTGCCGCCGGCGGGCGGCAGCACCGCCAGCGTCCACTGCCTGTCCCAGGTAGAGGGGTTCACTCCATAGATGCGTCGGGTTGCCTCGGCGAAGAGCTTGCGGCCGCTCTCGGTCAGCCGGTATTCGCTGCGCCGACCGTGGCGCGTGGCTGCGACCCAGCCCTCGGAGGCGAGGCGCGCGACGGCAGTGCGCACCAGCCGCTCGGCGAGGCCGAACGGACGCGCGAGGTCGATGAGGCTCCCCAGGGTGACGGCCCCGCCGCGGGGCGCGATCGCATCGCCGAAGATCGTGATGAGAAGGGAGCCGCCGCGCAGGGGCCGCTGGCCCTGAAAGCGGCGCAGCAGGGCCTCGACGGGTTTCGTGAGCGGCGGCATGGCCATATTCTGGCACGAAATAACGTGACACAGAAAATGATAGTGGTACGATATTCCTGTGTCACGTTGCGGAGCGGTAGCACCGAGCCATGTACACCCAGGCCCTCGATTCCCCCAACCCCCCCAGTCCCGAAGGCCGGCCCGGAAGGCCCGGCGGCCAGCCGGCGCTCGAGCGCCGCTTCGAGGAGCGCATCGAGCGCGACGAGAAGATCGAGCCCAAGGACTGGATGCCGGAGGCCTACCGGCAGACGCTGGTGCGGCAGATCTCCCAGCACGCGCACTCGGAGATCGTCGGCATGCTGCCCGAGGGCAACTGGATCACGCGCGCGCCGTCGCTGCGGCGCAAGGCGGTCCTGATCGCCAAAGTGCAGGACGAGGGCGGCCACGGCATGTATCTCTACAGTGCCGCGGAGACTCTCGGGGTCGCGCGCGCGGAGATGCTCGAGCAGCTGCTCGACGGCCGCGCCAAGTACTCCAGCATCTTCAACTACCCGACACTCACCTGGGCGGATGTCGGGGCGATCGGCTGGCTGGTCGACGGCGCCGCGATCATGAATCAGATCCCGATCTGCCGCTGCTCCTACGGCCCGTACGCGCGCGCCATGGTGCGCATCTGCAAGGAGGAAAGCTTCCATCAGCGCCAGGGCTTCGAGATCATGCTGGCGCTGGCCCGCGGCACCGAAGAGCAGCGTGCTATGGCGCAGGATGCGCTCAACCGTTGGTGGTGGCCCTCGATCATGATGTTCGGGCCGAGCGATGCCAGCTCCACGCACACGGCGCAGTCGATGCGCTGGCGCATCAAGCGCTTCACCAACGACGAGCTGCGGCAGAAGTTCATCGACGTCACCGTGCCGCAGGCCGAGTTCCTCGGGCTCACCATTCCCGACCCGGCGCTCCGCTGGGACGAGGCCGGCCAGCACTACCTCACCGGCCCCATCGACTGGAGCGAGTTCAAGGCGGTGCTGCAGGGCAACGGGCCGTGCAACCGGGAGAGGCTGCAGGCGCGACGCAAGGCGCATGAGGAGGGTCGCTGGGTCCGGGAAGCAGCCGCCGCCCACGCGGCCAAACACGGGAGCCACAGACATGAGTGACGACTGGCCGCTGTTCGAAGTCTTCATCCGCGCTCGCTCGGGTCTCGAGCACAAGCATGTCGGCAGCCTGCACGCGACCGATGCGCGCATGGCCATCGAGCATGCGCGCGACGTCTATACGCGGCGTCAGGAAGGGGTGAGCATCTGGGTAGTGCGCTCGAGCGAGCTCATCGCTTCCGATCCGGAGGAGGCCGAAGCGCTCTTCGAGCCCGCGCGCGACAAGGTTTACCGGCACCCGACGTTCTACGAGATTCCGGACGAGGTCAAGAACCTGTGACCTCCGCAGCGACATTCCACTACATACTGCGGCTCGCCGACACCAGCCTCGTGCTCGGCCAGCGGCTCGGCGAATGGGTCGGCCATGCGCCCGCGCTGGAGGAAGATCTGGCGCTCGCCAACATCGCTCTCGACCTGGTCGGACAGGCGAGGCTCCTGCTCACCTACGCGGGCGAGATCGAGGGGCGCGGGCGCGATGAGGACGCGCTCGCCTTCCTGCGCGACGCGCCCGAATTCTGCAACGTCTCGCTGGCGGAGCAGCCGAATGGCGACTTCGGCCACACCATCGTGCGCCAGTTCCTGCTCGATGCCTGGCAACTCGAGCTCTACGAGGCGTTGTCCGGCTCGAGCGATGCTCGTCTCGCCGAGATCGCCGCCAAAGCGGTCAAGGAGACGCGCTATCACCTGCGCTTCAGCGCCGGCTGGCTGGTGCGGCTCGGCGACGGCACGGCGGAGAGTCATGCTCGAGTCGCGGCGGCGCTCGATGCGCTCTGGCGCTTCACCGACGAGCTGCTCACGCCCGACGCGCTCGATGAGGAAATGGCAGCGGCCGGCATCGCGCCGTCATTGGCCGCGCTGCGGGTCCGATGGGAGGAGCGGGTTGGCGCGGTATTGGAGGAAGCCACGCTGAAGCGGCCGGCGACCGCATCGTATCTCTGGCACGGCAAGCGCGGCGTGCACACGGAACACCTCGGTCACATGCTGGCTGAGATGCAACATCTGCCGCGCACCTTCCCCGGTGTGACATGGTGAGCGAGCAGGTGTGGCGGGTGCTGCGGTCCGTCATGGACCCGGAGATCCCGGTGTTGAATGTGGTCGACCTGGGCGTCGTGAGGTACGTGCGCGCTGACGGAGCAGGCCTGCACGTTGGAATCACGCCTACGTACTCCGGCTGCCCCGCCACTGAGGTCATTCAGCGCTCGATCCGCGAGGCGCTCGCGCGCGAGGATCTCGAGGATGTCACTGTCGAGACGGTGCTGTCGCCGCCGTGGACCAGCGAGTGGCTGAGCGAGGAGGGAAGGCGGAAGCTGGAAGCATTCGGCATTGCCGCGCCCACGGCGCGTGCGGCTGCCAACCTGGCGTGCCCGCGCTGTGGCAGCCGTGAAGTGGAGCGGGTGAGCGAATTCGGCTCGACTCCCTGCAAAGCACATTATCGCTGTGGTGATTGCCTAGAGCCCTTCGACGTCTTCAAGTGCATCTGATCCCATGCTGAGATTTCACTCCTTGCGCGTAGCGCAGGTCCAAACGCAAGCCGAGGACGCTATCGCGTTGGCATTGGAAGTTCCTGCCGAGCTGGCCGCAGAATACCGCGGCGTCGCCGGCCAACACGTCGTTTTACGCGCCTCGCTCGCCGACGAGGAGGTGAGGCGAACGTACTCGCTGGTCAGTGCGCCGGGCGAGCGCCTGTTGCGTATCGTCGCCCGAGTTCACTCGGAAGGCCGCCTATCGAATCACCTCGCGCAGCACGTGCAGCCGGGTGATCTGTTGGACGTGCTGCCGCCCAACGGCAGCTTTACGCCGCATTCGACGGCGGCGGGGCGTGGGACCTGCGTCGCCTTTGCGGCCGGCTGCGGCATCACACCGGTTGTCTCGATCGTGCGCAGCTGGCTGCAGACGGGGCCGACGGGACGGGTCATTCTCTTCTACGGCAATCGCGCGATGGCGCGGGCAATGTGCCTGGAGGAGCTGCTCGCCCTGAAGGACCGCTATCCCGACCGCGTGTCGCTGCACTTCCTCATGAGCCGCGAGCCGCAGGAAGCCGAGATTTACAACGGCAAGCTGGACGCCGGGCATGTGCGACAGCTCGGAGCCGCGTTCTTCGCGCCCACCGAAGTCGCCGAGTACTTCGTCTGCGGACCCGGCGACATGATCGACACGGTGTCGCAAACCCTGCGTGAGCTCGGTGCTGCGCCCGATCGAATCAGAGCAGAGCATTTCACCGTCGCGACCGTGGATGTAGCCCAGGCACAGGGAGGTGCCCCGCCGCCGGAGGTGGCGGAGCCCGGAGCAAAAACCACGCTTTTTGCTCCGGGCGCGCTGGGCCGGGCAGGAGGCCCGGATCCAGCGCCTCAAACAACGGGCGGCGTCGCCGAAGTCATCGTAATCATGGACGGCCGTCGTCGTTCGTTCACCATGTCCATGAACGGCGAGACCGTGCTCGACGCCGCTGCTCGGGCCGGCCTCGACCTGCCGTTCTCTTGCCGTGCCGGCGTCTGCTCGACCTGCCGCACCAAGGTAGTAAGGGGCGAGGTCGCCATGGACCAGAACTACGCACTCGAGGAGTGGGAGCTCGAGCAGGGCTACGTCCTCGCCTGCCAGTCGAAGGTCAAGACTCCCGTGCTCGAGCTCGACTATGACGAGGTTTGAGGATCATCCAGCATGAGCTACCAGACAATTCTTTTCGAAACGTCACAGGGAATCGCACGGCTCACCCTCAATCGGCCGGAGCGTCTGAACAGTTTCAACACGGTCATGCACTCCGAGGTGCAGGACGCCCTGACCGCCATGCAACAGGACGGCTCGGCGCGTGTTCTCGTGCTCACGGGCGCAGGACGCGGTTTCTGCGCGGGCCAGGACCTGGGCGATCGTGTCGTGGCTCCCGGCGGCGCGCCCCCCGACCTCGGCCAGTCCATCGAGAACGGCTACAAGCCCCTGATCCTCGCCCTGCGGCGGCTGCCGCTGCCGGTCATTGCGGCGGTCAACGGCGTGGCCGCCGGCGCCGGCGCCAACATCGCCCTGGCGTGTGATCTGGTCATTGCGGCGCGCTCCGCCAACTTCATCCAGGCGTTCTCGAAGATCGGCCTGGTGCCGGATTCCGGCGGCACGTGGTTCCTGCCGCGGCTCGTGGGCCACGCCCGGGCCATGGGTCTCGCCCTCCTCGGCGACAAGCTTCCCGCGGAACAGGCGGTGCAGTGGGGCCTCATCTGGCGCTGTGTGGATGACGGTCAGCTCGCAGACGAAGTCGACGCGATCGCGCGCCAGCTGGCGGCCGCTCCCACGCGGGGTTTCGCGCGGACCAAACAGGCGATGCTCGAGAGCTGGAGCCACACTCTGGAGCAGCAGCTCGACGTCGAGCGCGACTACCAACAGGAGCTCGGCCACTCCGCCGACTACGCCGAAGGCGTCGCGGCTTTCATGGAGAAGCGCGTCGCGCGCTTCACCGGTCGTTGATACAGCGCAGGAGTCGTAGAGGATGGCCATGCTGTTAGAAAGCTTCATCGCCGGCCGCTGGCAGTCAGGTGGCGGCACGCCTGTGGCACTGCGCGATGCGACCACGGGAGAAGTGATCGCCAATGCTTCCGCTGACGGGCTGGACCTCTCCACGGGCCTTTCCCATGCGCGAGAGGTCGGCGGCGCCAACCTCCGCCGGCTCACCTTCCACGAGCGCGCCGCTCTTCTCAAGACGCTGGCGAAGCATCTCACGGAGAAGAAGGAAGAGCTCTACGCGCTCTCCTACGCGACCGGAGCGACCAAGTCCGACTCCTGGATCGACATCGACGGCGGTATCGCCACTCTCTTCGTCTACGCGAGCAAGGGCATGCGCGACCTGCCTGACGCCCACATCTATGTTGATGGCGCCACCGAAAACCTGTCGAAATCCGGCGGCTTCGTGGGTCAGCATATCTGCGTGCCTCTCGAAGGCGCGGCCGTGCACATCAACGCCTTCAACTTCCCGGTCTGGGGCATGCTCGAGAAGCTCGCGCCGGCTTTCCTCGCCGGCGTGCCTGCGATAGTCAAGCCGGCGACCGCCACCGCTTATCTCACGGAACTGGCGGTCCGCCGCATCGTCGAGTCCGGCATTCTGCCGGAGGGCTCGCTGCAGCTCATCTGCGGCAGCGTCGGCAATCTCTTCGATCATCTCACCTGTCAGGACATCGTTGCTTTCACCGGCTCCGCGTCCACGGCGCGCAAGCTGCGGATGCACGCCACCGTGATCGATCATTCCGTACGCTTCACGGCGGAGACCGACTCGCTCAACTCCTGTGTGCTGGGGCCCGATGCAGCGCCGGGAACGCCGGAGTTCGATCTCTTCGTCCGCGAGGTAGCGCGCGAGATGACGGTGAAGGCCGGACAGAAGTGCACGGCGATCCGCAAGGCGATCGTGCCGGCCGCAGTCGCGGCCGATGTGGTGGCCGCCTTGCAGGCGGCACTCGCCAAGGTGGTCGTGGGTAACCCGCGACTGGAGCAGGTGCGCATGGGGCCGGTGGCCTCCCTCGCGCAGCGGCGCGAGGTGCTCGGCCAGCTCGCGAAGCTCGAGCGCGAGGCCGAGGTCGTCTACGGCAATGGGCGGCAGGTCGAGCTCGCCGACGCCGATGCCGATCGCGGCGCCTTCATGGCGCCGACGCTCCTCTACTGCAAAGACTCGGCGCGGGCCGCGGCCATCCACGAGATCGAGGCTTTCGGTCCCGTGTGCACGGTCGTTCCGTACGACGGGTTGGATTCCGCCATCGCGCTTGCCAGGCGCGGCGCCGGCAGTCTGGTCGGCTCGGTCTTTACGGGGGACGACACCATCGCAGCGCAGCTGGTGGTCGGGCTCGCTCCCTTTCACGGGCGTCTCCTCGTCGTGAACCGCCACTGCGCCAAGGAATCCACGGGACATGGCTCGCCGCTGCCTCATCTGGTCCACGGCGGACCGGGCCGCGCGGGCGGGGGAGAGGAGATGGGCGGCATCCGCGGCGTCCTGCACTATATGCAGCGCACGGCGGTGCAGGGCACGCCCGATGTGCTGACCGCCGTCACCGGCCGCTGGATCAAGGGCTCGCGCGAGCGCGATCCCGGCGCTCATCCTTTCCGGATTCCCTTCGGGGCGCTCGTCATCGGCGACACTTTCAACTCCGGGGAGCGCGAGGTGACCGTGGCGGATATCGAGCGCTTCGCCGACCTCTCGGGCGATCGCTTCTACGCCCACATGGATGAGGCGGCGGCGCGCCGCAACCCGATCTTCGGTGGCCGCGTTGCCCACGGGTATTTCCTCATCTCCGCCGCCGCGGGTCTCTTCGTCGATCCACCGCTCGGCCCTGTGCTCGCCAACTACGGCATCGACGCCCTGCGCTTCACCAAGCCCGTGAAGCCCGGCGACCGCATCAAGGTCCGCATCACCTGCAAGGAGAAGTCGCTCCGCGCCGGACAGGGCTATGGTGAGGTCCGCTGGGATGCGCTCATTACCAACGGAGCAGGCGAGACGGTCGCCGCTTACGACGTACTGACTATGGTGAGCGACAAGAACGTGCCCGACGCTTGACGGTAGGGCGTATGCTACGCGGCCTAACGCCCTGCGGGGGAAGTGGAGAGGACTGTCATGCTGAAGTGGCTGGCAACGACGCTCGTTCTCACGTGTATCTCCACAGCAGGGGCAGGGCAGATGGACCGGGTCCTGCTGGACCACCCGGCCATGTCGCAGACTCAGATCGTCTTCGAGTATGGCGGCGAGCTCTGGAGCGTGCCGCGCACCGGCGGACAGGCGCACGTGCTGGCAAGCGGCATGGACCTGCTGGCCCAGCCGATTTTCTCGCCGGATGGCTCACAGATCGCGTTTACCGGCACGTATGACAACAACACGGACGTCTACGTCATTCCTGCCAGCGGCGGACAACCGCGCCGCCTGACATATCATCCGGATCCCGACATCGCTCTCGGCTGGACGCCGGATGGCAAGAGCATTCTCTTCAGCTCGCATCGCTACAGCTATTCCGACCCCGACATGCTCTTCACGGTGCCCGTCACCGGCGGGTTCCCGACGGCGCTGCCGCTGCCGAGCGGGGAAATGGGCTCGTTTTCCGATGACGGCAGCCGGATTGCCTATGTTCCGGGATTCCAGTGGGAGCCTTTCTGGAAAGGCTACAAAGGCGGCCAGCACACCGAGATCTACCTGGCGCGGCTGTCGGACTCGAGCACGGTGCAGATCCCGAATCTGAACTCCAACGAGGGCGACCCCATGTGGGTCGGCCACAAAGTCTATTTCCTTTCCGACCGCGACGGCCCGGCAACGCTATACGCCTACGACACCGATACTCGGCAGGTTCAACGGCTGATCGACAACAAGGGATTCGACATCACGTCGGCCTCCGCCGGGCCCGGAGGCATCGTCTACTCGCAGTTCGGCGACCTCCACATCTACGACTTCGCCACCGGCACGACTCGCGCCGTACCGGTAACGGTGGCGGGCGATCTGCCGCAGCGCCGTCCGTATTTCGAGGATGCCTCGCATGACATCCAGGGTATCGGCATCTCGCCGAACGGCGTGCGCGCCGTTTTCGAGGCGCACGGAGATATTCTGACGGTGCCTGCGAAGCACGGCAGCATCGAGAACCTTACGCATAGCCCCGGCGTGATGGAGCGCGATCCGGCGTGGTCGCCCGACGGCCAGTCCATCGCCTATTTCTCGGACGGCGCGGGCGAGTACGACCTATACATCCGCCATCAGGACGGCACGGGCGCCGTTCGACGCATCTCCCTCGGCCAGAACGATGCCTTCTACTATGACCTGAGATGGTCGCCCGACAGCAAGAAGCTGCTCTTCACCGATCAGAAGCTCGAGCTCTGGTATGTCGACGTGAGCGGCGCCGACGCGCATCCCAAGAAGATTGCGACCGACAACTTCGACATTCCGCTGCATGAGTTCGATCCGCGCTGGTCCCCTGACAGCCGCTGGGTCGTCTACACGAAGCTCATGACGAATTACCTGCATGCGATCTTCATCTATTCCCTGGCCGACGACTCCTCTCACCAGGTCACCGACGCCACCAGCGACTGCATGCTTCCGGGGTTCGATGCCGGCGGCAAATATCTGTACTTCACTTCCAGCACCGATACGGGTCTCGCCTACGGCTGGCTCGATATGACCTCGATGGAGCGGCCGCTGACTCGAGTCGTGTATGTGGCGACGCTGCAGGCGGCCACCGCTTCGCCGCTGGCGCCGCGCGGCGGCTTCGAGAGCGCCACCGCGGCGGCGCCGAAACCTGATGCCGCCAAGGCCGGCCGACACCCGTCGAACCCGCCCAAGAAGGCCGTAACGGTCGCCATAGACTTCCAGGGACTTCAGGCTCGCGCCGTGCCACTGCCGCTGCGGCCGGCAAATTACATCGACCTCGTTCCCGGGCGCAGCGGCACCCTGTATCTGGCGATGGCGCCTCTGGTCACGATGCCCGTGATCGGAAGCCGGGTCGGGCCGCCCGCGAAGATATTCGAGTTCGACCTCAAGACGCGGCAGACGCAGGACATCGTCGATGGCATCAACGCCGCCGCTTTCTCCACCAATGGCCAGAAGCTCCTGTACGCCAGGGGTGATGACTGGTTCATCGCCGATGCGCAGCCCCACGCCAAGCCGGACCACCTCGACTTGAGCGGTATGCGTGTGCTGGTCGTGCCTCACGAGGAGTGGGCGCAGATGTATCGCGATGCCTGGCGCATTCAGCGGGCATTCTTCTACAACCCCACCTTCGACGGACTCGACCTCACGGCGGCCGAGAAGGAATTCGCGAGCTTCCTGCCCGGTATCGCCAGCCGCGATGGCCTGTCGTTCCTCTTCCAGGAGATGATGAGTTACATCTCCGTCGGACACATGTTCATCCGCGGCGGCTACGTGCCGACGATGCAGCAGGTCACAGTCGGCCTCCTCGGGGCTGACTATCGCGTCGAGGACGGTCATTACCGGATCACGCACATTTACACCGGCGGCCCGTGGAACCCGATACTCTACGCGCCGCTCGCGCAGCCCGGTCTGAAGGTGAAGGAGGGCGACTACCTGCTCGCGGTCAACGGTAATCCGATCGATGCGGGCATGGACGTTTATCAGGCGTTCGAGGATCTTGCGGCCAAGACCGTCACGCTCACCGTGGGCCCGAATCCCAACATGCAGGGCTCCCACGAGGTGATCGTCAAGACCATTCCCAATGAGGCCGGGCTGCGCCACGTCGCCTGGATAGCGCACAACGTCGAGCTCGTGAGCCGGCTGAGCGGCGGCAGGATAGGCTATGTCTACCTGCCCGATACCAGCTGGGGCGGCTTCACCAACTTCAACCGCTATTTCTTCTCGCAGGTCAACAAGCAGGGCGTCGTCATCGACGAGCGCTTCAATCACGGCGGCTCACTGTCGGATTACATCATCGACTATCTGCAGCGCCGGCCGATGTCCATCGTGGTCTCGCGGTGGGGACAGTCGCAGATCGAGCCTCCGGAAGCGATCTTCGGCCCCAAGGTCATGGTCATCAACCAGTACGCGGGCTCGGGCGGCGACGCGCTGCCGTGGTATTTCAAGATGGACCACGTGGGCACGCTGGTGGGTGAGCGCACCTGGGGCGGCCTGGTGGGCATCTACGGCTACCCGGCGCTCATGGACGGCGGCTCGATCACATCGCCACGGATTGCCGTCGAGGCGCTCGATAACACTTTCCCCGTGGAGAATCATGGCGTGAGTCCGGATGTGACGGTGTGGCAGGACCCCAAGCTCATGCGCGCGGGCCACGATCCGCAGCTCGAGCGGGCCGTGCAGATCGCGGTGCAGCAGCTGGAGGCTCATCCGCTGCCGCATTATCAGCGTGCGCCGTGGCTCAACTATCGCCCGAAGCTGCCGCCGCTGTCGGAGCCGACGAGCGTCGGCCCGGAGTAGGCGTGCCCGCGGGCGGATACTGCCTTCACGAGCACCCATACACCCATTCCGGGCCGCAGTCCGAGGTCCTGCGCGGCGTGACGGGTGACTCGTGACAGCACGGCGGCGCCAGACCCAATGTCGACCTTGACCAGGACGGCATTCGCAACATCGTCGGAGATCTCCGCGATGACGCCTTGAAGGGCGTTGCGGACGCTCAATCCTCGCGGCGGCTCCGTTGCCAGGATGATGTCGCGGGCCAAGAGCTGCACACGGATGCGTGCCCCCACCGACGCCTCCTGCAGGCTGACGTGCAAGACGCCACCTCCAACCTGCACGTCGGTTATTCCTCGCTCGGCATCAACGCGAGCCACCGCACCATCGAGAATCGCGCCTACCGCTTCCGACCCGACGATGGCCTGAAGCTCCGGACGCAGGCTGATGTCGCTCAGAGCGCCGGCAGCGACTATCTGGCCGGCCTTCATCAGGGCTACATGGGTCGCGAGCCGCAGCACTTCCTCGAGCTGATGGCTGACATACACCATCGGGATCGACAGCTTGTCGCGCAGCCCCTCGAGGTACGGCAACACTTCTTCCCGCCGCGCCGCATCGAGCGCGGCGAGCGGCTCATCGAGCAGCAACAGGCGCGGTTGCGAGAGGAGGGCACGCCCGAGCGCGACCCGCTGGCGCTCACCGCCGGAGAGCTGGTAGGGGCGGCGGCCGAGAAGCGGCTCGAGCCCGAGAAGGGCGAGCACCTCATCGAGGCCGATGGAGCGGCTGCCCTTGGGCGCGCGTCGCAACCCGTAACGCAGATTGGCGAGCACGCCCAGATGCGGAAAGAGGCGTGAGTCCTGGAAGACATAACCGATGCGGCGGCGCTCCACGGGAATTGCAACGCGCTCATGCGTGTCCGTCAGGACGACACCGTCGAGCTCCACCCGGCCCTCATCGGGCTTCAGCAGTCCCGAAATGATGTTGATCAGGGTCGTCTTGCCGCAGCCTGAGCGCCCGAAGAGCGCGACGATTCCCGGCGTCGGGGCATCGAGCTGTGCGCGCAGCTCGAACCCTTCCCAGCGCTTGCTCACTGACAGGCGCAGCATGGTGGGTGGCTCAGCGCCCCAGGAGCCGGTGAACGCGCCGCGCGAGCAGCTCCGCCAGCACCAATCCGAGGAGTCCGAGCACCATGGAGAGGATGGCGAGTCGCATTGCCGCCGCATCGCCGCCCGGCTCCTGCATGGCGGTGTAGAGCGCGAGCGGCAGAGTGCGGGTGACCCCGGGCACATTGGAGGCGAAGGTGATCACCGCGCCGAACTGCCCGAGCCCGGCGGCGAAGGCCGTGAGCAGCCCGGCGAGAATGCCCGGCAGCATCAGGGGCAGAGTGACCGAGAAGAATCGGTCGAGCGGTCCGGCCCCGAGCGTGCGGGCCGCCGCCTCGAGCCCGCGATCGACACTGTCGAGCGCCAGGCGGATCGCTCGCACCATGAGCGGAAAGGTCATGACGGCCGTCGCCAATGTCGCGCCCGCCGTGGTGAAGGGCAGCGAGATGCCGAAATGAGCCAGCAGCCACCCGCCGGCGGCGCTGTGCGCATCCAGGCACACGAGCAACAGATATCCCACCGCTACCGGCGGCAGCACCAGCGGCAGATGCACCAGTGCGTCGAGCGCGAGCGTGCCCGGCAAGCGGCTCCTGGCCAGGAGGTAAGCCACGAGCAGGGCGACCGGCAGGCTGAAAGCGACGCTGCGCAGGGCGATCTCGAGACTGAGGCGCAACGCGTCGAGCTCGGTGGGACTCAAAGCGGGCATGGGGAGTTCCTCACTGGGGAGCAGGCGCGACCTTGTCGGTGGGGGCTGACCTTAACGCAAGCGCCGGCCCGTACGCACCTTGACTTGGCCGCAAGCGGCCGCATCGTAGGCCGCAGGTGCGGTGTTTGCGAGCCTGGTGCGTGAATGAGCGGTGAGCGGCAATTCGGCTGGATGTGGGTGGAGGCATGCGAGGTCCTGGACCGGGCCGAGCGCCTGCAACGCCAGTTCCTGCGCTATGTGGGGCCGGGAGTCGATGCCGCGGTCTGGGAGCCGCCGGTCGATATCCAGGAAACCGCCGATGGCCTGATTCTGCTCTTTGCGCTTCCCGGCGTGGCTGCGGAGCAGATCAGCCTGACGCTCGAGCCGACTGAGCTGATTGTCAGCGCAATGCGTCCGCTCAAGCTTAGCTCTCCTGACGCCGTAATCCGACGTCTCGAAATTCCGCACGGACGCTTTTTCCGACGCATTCCTCTCTCGGGCGTGCCACTCAAGTTGGCGACAAGGCGCTACGAGAACGGCTGCCTCGAAGTCCGGCTGACCCGGGAAAACTAATTTATGACGGATACCGTTCAGACCCAACCAGGCTCGCGCATCGAGCTGCCGCCGCTGCCTGCCGACGCCGTGCCGGTGGTGGCGGTGCGTAATGTCGTGCTCTTCCCCGGCATCGTGTTGCCCATCACGCTGGGGCGTGAGGAGAGCATTGCCGCGGCCCAGGAAGCAGTACGCACCGGACGCAAAGTCGGTCTTCTCCTGCAGCGCGATCCGACCGTCGAGAAGCCTGAGGTGACGGATCTCTACGACCTCGGCGTTCTCGCCACCGTAGTCCGCTACGTCACTGCGCCCGATGGCGCGCATCACCTGGTCTGTCAGGGTGAAAGCCGCTTCCGCCTGCTGCAGGTCGTGCGCGAGACTCCGTTCCTCGCCGCGCGTATCGAGACCTTGCCCGAACCGCAGGAAAAGACCGCCGACATCGAGGCGCGCATGGAATTCCTCAAGCAGCGGGCCGTGGAAGCGCTGTCGCTGTTGCCGCAGGTGCCTACCGAACTGGCGCGAACCATCAGTGGGATCGACTCTCCCGGCCAGCTCGCGGACCTGATCGTCAGCTTCATGGACGTCAAGCCGGAGGAGAAGCAGGAGCTGCTCGCGACCCTTGACCTCAAGGAGCGGCTGGACAAAGTGGTGAAGCTCCTCGCGCATCGCGTCGAGGTGCTGAAGATCACCCGCGATATCAAGGAACAGACGCAGGCTGCGCTCGGCGAGCGCCAGCGTGAAGCGGTGCTGCGCGAGCAGCTGCACCAGTTGCAGAAGGAGCTCGGTGAAGGCGAGGGCGGCGGCGGCGACATCGCCGAGCTCGACAAGGCCATCACCGCGGCCCACATGCCCGCCGAGGTCGAGGAACACACCCGCAAGGAATTGAAACGCCTCGGGCGCATGAGCGAGGCGAGCCCCGAGTACGGCATGGTGCGCGCCTATCTCGACTTGCTGGTGGCGCTGCCCTGGAGCAAGGCGGATGTGGAGGACATCGACATCGAGCGCGCGCGGCGGGTGCTCGATGAGGATCATTACGGCCTCGATAAGGTGAAGCGGCGCATCCTCGAGTATCTCGCGGTTCGCAAGCTCAACCCGGAGGGCCGAAGCCCCATCCTTTGCTTCGTCGGTCCGCCGGGAGTCGGCAAGACTTCCCTGGGCCAGAGTGTCGCGCGGGCGCTCGGCCTGAAGTTCGTGCGCGCGAGCCTGGGCGGCGTGCACGATGAGGCGGAGATCCGTGGCCACCGGCGCACGTACGTGGGCGCCCTGCCTGGCAACATCATTCAGGGGCTGCGCAAGGCCGGCACGCACAACCCCGTCTTCATGCTCGATGAGATCGACAAGCTCAACGCCAGCTTCCAGGGCGATCCGGCCTCGGCGCTGCTCGAGGTGCTCGACCCGGAGCAGAACTCGACGTTCCGCGACAACTATCTCGGCCAGCCGTTCGACCTCAGCCACGTGCTCTTCATCGCCACCGCCAACGTGCTCGAGACCATCCCCGGACCGCTGCGCGATCGGATGGAGATCATCGAGCTCACCGGCTACACGGAGGACGAGAAGCTCGAGATCGCCAAGCGCTATCTGGTCGCGCGACAGCTCAAGGCGAATGGCCTCAAGCCCGAGCAGGCGAGCCTGTCAGATGCGGCAATCTCGCGCATCATCCGCGAGTACACGCGCGAGTCCGGCTGTCGCAACCTCGAGCGCCAGATAGGGGCGTTGCTGCGCCGCGCGGCAATGCGCATCGCGGAAGGCAAGGCCGAGAGCGTGCGCTTCGAGGCCGACGATGTCGCCGAGGTGTTGGGAGCGACGCGCTACGAGAACGAGGTCGCGCAACGCACCTCTGTTCCGGGTGTCGCCACGGGGCTTGCCTGGACGCCGGTGGGCGGTGACATTCTCTTCGTCGAATCGGCGCGGATGCCGGGCAGCGGCAAGCTCATCCTGACCGGCCAGCTCGGCGATGTCATGAAGGAATCCGCGCAGGCGGCACTCAGCCTGGTGAAGGCCCAGGCCGCCGAGCTCGGCATCGATCCCAAGCTTTTCGATCAGAGCGACATCCACGTGCACGTGCCCGCGGGTGCGATCCCGAAGGACGGGCCGAGCGCCGGAGTCGCGATGTTCATCTCGCTCGCCTCGCTCATGAAGCGCCGGGCCGTGCGGCCGGATATCGCGATGACGGGCGAGATCAGCCTGCGGGGGCTGGTGCTCCCGGTCGGCGGCATCAAGGAGAAGACCATCGCCGCGGCCCGGGCCGGCATTCGCACGGTCATACTGCCGGCGCGCAACCGCCGCGACCTGGAGGACATTCCGCAAAGCACGCGCTCAATGCTCGAGTTCGTCTGGGTCGAGCGCGTAGCGGAGGCGTTGGAGGTGGCGCTGGCCGCACCGGCGGAGAATCAGAAGCCGGCGGTGGCTGCCTGAATCATCCCGCAACCATGACCTTGTCGATGGCGATCGGAGGTCCGGAAGGCGCTTGCCCGGCCGCCGCGGCGAACCCTTTCGTCTGCAGCCACTCGGGATTGAAGAGACGCGACTGATACTTGGCGCCGCCGTCGCAAAGCACGGTGACGATCGTGTGACCGGGCCCGAGCTCACGAGCGACCCGCACCGCGCCGGCGACGTTGATGCCGCTGGTGCTTCCGAGGAATAGCCCTTCCTCGCGCAGCAGACGGTAGACGAAGCGGACGGTCTCCGGATCCTCGACGTGCACCGCGTCATCTATCGGCGCGTCTTGCAGATTGGCCGTGATGCGACCGATCCCGATACCCTCGGTGATCGAGCCGGAGCCTGTCGCCCGCAACGTCCCGTTACGCACGTACTCATACAAACTGCTGCCGGGGGGATCGACCAACACGCAACGCACGGCGGGGCGGCGGGACTTCAGGTACTCGGAGACGCCGGCGAAAGTACCACCCGTGCCCGAAGAGGCGACGAAGGCGTCGACGCGTCCCTGGGTCTCTTCCCAGATCTCGGGCCCCGTCGTCTCGATGTGCGCCTGGCGGTTCGCGGTGTTGTCGAACTGATTCGCCCAGATGGCGTTCGGCAGGCTGGCGGCGAGCCGCTGCGACACCTTCTGGTATTGGTTGGGATTGCTGTAGGGAACCGTCGGCACCTTGTAGACTTCGGCGCCCAGTGTCTCGAGCAGCCGGTACTTCTCCGGCGACTGGTTGTCCGGCATCACGATGAGGCAGCGGTAGCCGCGCGCGTTACATACGTGCGCGAGGCCTATGCCGGTGTTGCCGGCGGTGCCTTCGACCACGGTGCCGCCAGGGGCCAGCTCGCCGTTGCGCTCCGCGGCGAGCACGATCGCGCGCGCGGCGCGGTCCTTGACCGACCCGCCCGGGTTCATGAACTCCGCCTTGCCGAGCACCTCGCAGCCGGTCTCCTCGCTGATCCGCCGCAGCCTGATGAGCGGCGTGTTGCCGACCGATCCTATGAACCCTGCGCGCATGCTCGATACTCTCCGGTCACTCGGGCGGTGTCATATGGGCTGAATGAGGTCAGCGGCGGTTTCGGCGGCGGTGCCCGGCAACGCCCCCGGCTCCGCGGCCAACGAAGCCGCCACAACCTCGCCGACGATGAGCAGGGCGGGCGGCGAGATGGCGGCCCGGTTGCCGAGATCGGCGATCGTCGCCAGTGTACCCCGGAGTATGCGCTGCCCGGGAAGTGTCGCCCGCTCGATCAGCGCCGCCGGAAGCGTATCGGCAGCGCCGGCGGCGCGCAGGCGCGCCACGATCGGCTCGAGCTTGCCCACGCCCATGTAGAAGACAACCGTCTGCCGCGCTTGCGCGAGCGTACGCCAGTCGAGCGAGTCGCCGTCCGCGCCATGTCCGGTCACGAAGGTCACGCTCTGCGAGAGCTCCCGCTGCGTCAGCGGGATACCGGCCGCGGCCGCCGCACCGAGCGCAGCCGTGATACCGGGAACGACGAGATAGGGGATGCCGTGGCGCGCGAGCACCTCCACTTCCTCACCGCCGCGTCCGAAGATGAATGGGTCGCCGCCCTTCAGCCGCGCCACTTTGAGCCCCTGGCGCGCGAAGCGGATCATGAGCTCGTGGATGTCTTCCTGCGGTGTACGATCGGCGCCCTCCCCATGACTCTTGCCGACGAAAATCCGGCGCGCTTCGCGCCGGGCACGCTCCAGCACGGCCGTCGGAACCAACCTGTCGTAGAGCACCACATCGGCCTGTTGCAGCAGTTGCAGCGCGCGCAGCGTGATGAGGTCCGGATCGCCGGGGCCTGCTCCGATGAGATAGACCTCACCGAGCGCACTGCCGCCCGTGAGGGCGGAAGTGGTGAGCTGGGAGATCAACAGCTCCGCATCGAACGCGCGCTCGGCGCCAGGCTCGTCCCCTGCCAACAGGTGAGCGCCCGCCGTGCCGCGGACTATGCGCTCCCAGAATCCGCGGCGCGCGGCCGGGCCCAACGAACGCTGAATACGGCTGCGCCGTCCGCCCATGAAGCGTGCGAGCGCGCCGAGGCCCGCGGGAAGAATCGCCTCGATCCGCTCGCGCACCCAGCGGGCGAGGACAGGGGCCTGTCCGCCGGATCCCACGGCGACCACGATCGGAGAGCGATCGATGATGGCAGGGAAGATGAAAGTTGACAGCGAAGCGTCGTCGACGACGTTGACTGGCACGTTGCGTTGGCGAGCGGCCCCGGAGACGGCCGCGTTGACATCCTCGAGGCCAGTCGCGGCAACGGCGATGATCGCACCGTCCAGGTGCGCGGGGACGAAGCTCTCCGCGAGGTGTGTCAGCTCACCGGCAGTCGCGCGACTGCGGAGATCCTCGTGCAGTCGCGGGGCGACCACCGTCACGCACGCGCCAGCCTTGAGCAGCAGATCCGCCTTGCGCGCCGCGATGCGACCGCCGCCGATGATCACCGCGCGCGCCGAGCGCAGCTGCAGGAAGACCGGCAGATAGTCCATCGGCGCCGGTTCGTCCGTCAGGCCTGGGCTGCCGCATGGCGAGCTCTGGGATGTAAGCCGCATTCGCGAGACTCGGGTTGCTCCCACCACCAGCGGCCGGCACGGCGGCTCTCACCCGGCTGGATCGCGCGGGTGCAGGGATGGCAGCCGATGCTCGGGAACTGGCGGTCGTGGAGCGAATTGTACGGCAGCTTGCGGGCACGGATGTACTGCCAGATCTCCGTCTCGCTCCAATCGAGCAGCGGGCTCACCTTGTAGAGTCCGTATTCCGCATCCCACTCCACCGACTGCGCCTGCGCGCGCGTCGCCGACTGCTCCCGGCGCACACCCGTCACCCACGCCGTGTAGCCTTCGATGGCGCGCTTGAAGGGCTCCACCTTGCGCACGCGGCAGCAGGCGAGGCGCGCATCCAGGCTGTGATAGAAGCCGTTGACGCCCTGCGCC
Source organism: uncultured Pseudomonadota bacterium (assembly GCA_963812925.1). Taxonomy (GTDB): domain Bacteria; phylum Pseudomonadota; class Gammaproteobacteria; order Steroidobacterales; family Steroidobacteraceae; genus 13-2-20CM-66-19. The sequence continues at coordinate 202,736 of CAWEXF010000005.1, forward strand.
GACACCAGCTGCTCGAGCGCCTGCGCATCCGGGTAGACGAGGCGCAGCGAGCGCTTGTAGCGCCGCTCGAGCTTCTCGAGCAGGTCGTAGGTTTCCTGATGCAGCCGCCCGGTGTCGATGCTGAACATGTCGATCTCGGGCACGTGCGTCCAGATGATGTCGGTGAGCACCATCGCCTCGGCGCCGAGGCTGTTCGAGTAGGTCACCCGGCCATGCGCGCGCACCGCCGCGGCGAGCCGCTCGCGCACGCCCGCCGCCTTCTGTTCGAGATCGAGATTCAGCCGTTCCCTAATCATATTGATCACTATAGCCACGACGCCCCGACCAGCAGAACGAACGATTTCTTCTTAAGTTATGATCAAAGGCCATTCCGGAGGCGAGCGTCGATGAAGCTGCATCAGCTACGGTATCTGGCCGCGGTGGCCCAAAGCGGCCTCAATATCACCGCGGCGGCGCAGAAGCTGCATACGTCCCAGCCCGGGGTGAGCAAGCAGATCAAGCTGCTCGAGGACGAGCTCGGCTTCCAGATCTTCGTGCGCGAGGGCCGCAATCTCACACGCATCACCCCCGCCGGCCAGCAGGTGATCGAGCGCGCCCTGCACATCCTGCAGGAAGCCCAGAGCATCCGCGCGCTCTCGACGGAGCTGCGCGATGAGGGCAAGGGAAGCCTCTCGATCGGCACCACGCACACGCAGGCGCGCTACGTCCTGCCCAGCGTCATCCAGGAATTCCTCGCCAAATATCCCAATGTGCGCCTCAACCTCCACCAAGGCACCTCGGAGCAGATCGCCGAGATGGTGGCCCAGGATCGCATCGACTGCGCGATCCTCACCGGCTCGGAGCGCCTCTTCAACGACCTGACAATCCTCCCTTGCTACCGCTGGAACCGCGTAGTGATCGTCCCGCGCGACCATCCCCTGGCGAGCGCCGGCAAGCTCACCTACCGCGCCCTGGCCGCATACCCCATCATCACCTACACATTCAGCTTCTCCGGCCCATCCTCCCTGATCGACGCCTTCGCCAAAGCCAACCTCACTCCCAACGTAGCCATCACCGCCCGCGACTCCGACGTAATAGTGACCTACGTCCGCCTCGGCATCGGCGTAGGCATAGTCGCCCACATGGCCGTAGACGAGCACGACCCCGACCTGGCCGTCCTGGACGCCTCCCATCTCCTCCCAGCCCACACCACCTGGCTAGGCTTCCGCCGCGGCACCCTGCTGCGCAAATACATGTACGACTTCGCCCAACTGATCGCCCCCCACCTCGACAGAAGGGCAGTAGACCGCGCCCACCGCGCCGCGACCCAGGAGGAGATCGCCGAGATCTTCTCCGACATCAAGCTACCCGTGAAATAGCACGGGGATGGCCAAAAAAGTTTTGGGTCAGCCCCGCGCGGCCGCCCTAATTTAACGCGGCAACACCATGCCGCCGCCGCACCCACACCGGCGTATGCCCATCAGCAGAAGCCTGATAAGCCACACTCAACTCCCGGAGCGCCGCCCGACACCCCTCCAGATCCTGGTCCTTCCGCGGCACGATGCTCTCAAACCCACATCGCCCCAACCAAAACACCAGATCCCGGATGATATCCCCCACCGCCCGCAATTCCCCCCGAAACCCCAGCCTCTTCCTCAGCACCACCGCCTGCGACAGAGCTCTCCCATCCGTAAACGTGGGAAACTGCAACGCAATCAACGGCCGATCATCAATCTCCGGGTAAACCGCCTCGATATCCGCCGTGTTAGGCACCAGCACCCCGACAGCCATATGCGCCGCCAGAAGCGCATCCCGTTCCGCCCGCCAACGCGCCAGCGTCACGACAACCTTGCCACCGGCCGTTCCGAGCTCCGTACGCCCGTCCTCGACGACCGTCCAGTCATCCGCAACAATCTCGCCGCCGCGCAGAATCGCCGTCATGCCGCCGCCGCCTCGGCTTCGTTCAGGTAGAGCCGCGCCTTGAAAGGCGCCATTCCCACCCGCCGGTAGCATTCGATGAAAGTCTCATCCTCATCACAACGCAGCTCGAGATAACCCCGGATCAGCCGCTCCACACCATCCGCAATCTCATCTCGCGCCAGCGCACGCCCAATGCGTTCGCCAATCGCAGCGTCATTCCCCGCACTGCCACCCAGCGTCACCTGGTACCACTCCTCACCATGCTTATCGACGCCAAGAATGCCGATATGCCCGACGCTGTGGTGTCCGCAACCATTCATGCATCCGCTGATAGTGATGCGGATCGCGCCGATCTCATACTGCGCATCCAGCGTATCGAACCGGCGGTAGATGTCGTGCGCCACCCCGATCGAACCCGCATTCGCCAGGCTGCAGAAATCCAGTCCCGGGCAGCTCACGATATCCGTGACCAGCCCGATGTTGGGCGTCGCCAGCTTGACCGCATCCAGCCTGCGCCAGACCTCGTAGAGATCGCGCTCGGCGACATCGGCCAGCACCAGGTTCTGATCGTACGTCGAGCGCAGCTCGCCGAAGCTGTAGGTGTCGGAGATGTCGGCCAGCGCCTCGAACTGCTCCGCGCTGCAATCGCCCGGCACGTGATCCGGTGCCTTCAGTGATACGAAAACCACTCGATAGCCCGGCACTTTGTGCGCGCGCACATTGCGCTTGATCCAAGCGGCAAAGCCCGCATCGCGCGCGGCGATAGCAGTAACGTCGGCACTGGTTTCCGCTTGCGACTTGTACGCGGGCGTCGTGAAATGCGCTCGTATGCGCTCGATGTCCTCCGGTAGGAGCAGGAGCTCATCGCCCTCTACGCTGGCGTTGATCTTCGCGTATTCCTCCTCGATCGCCGCGCGGAAGCGCTCGATGCCCCATTCGCGCAGCACGATTTTGATGCGCGCTTTGTGGATGTTGTCGCGGCGCCCGAAACGGTTGAAGGTGCGCAGGACCGCGCACGCATAGCGCAGCAGGTCCGACTCCGGCACGAACGGGTTCATCTCCTGACCGAGCATCGGCAACCGGCCGAGGCCTCCGCCGACGAAGAAGCGATACCCGATTGCGCCGTCGGCGCGCCGCACCAGATGCACGGCCACGTCATTCGTGCGGGTGGCGGCGCGATCGACCGCGGCGCCCGTGAAGCCAAACTTGAACTTGCGCGGCAGCCAGTAGAACTCCGGATTCAGGGTGATGTACTGGCGCAGGAGCTCGCAGTAGGGCCGGGGATCGATGTGCTCGTCGGCCGCGACGCCGGCGAGATAGTCGCTGGTGATGTTGCGGGTGTCGTTGCCGCAGGCCTGAATGCCGTGGAGCTGTACCTCGGCGAGCTCCGCCAGCAGGTCCGGCACCTGCTCGAGCTTCGGCCAGTTGAGTTGGAAGTTTTGCCGTGTGGTGAAGTGCGCGTAACCCCTGTCGTACTTGCGCACGACGTGCGCCATCTTCCTGAGCTGCGCCGACTCGAGCAGACCATACGGCACCGAGATGCGCAGCATCGGCGCGAAACGCTGCTGGTAGAGGCCGTTGCGCAGCCTGAGGTGGCGGAACTCGTCCTCGGAGAGCTCGCCCGCGAGATAGCGCCGGGTCTGATCCCGGAACTGCTCGACTCGCTGTGTCACCAGCGCGTGGTCTATCGCATCGTAGCGGTACATGCCGCCGGACTATAGGCGGCGGCCGGCGAGGCGCTAAATACCGTGTGGTTTGGTATCCCGCGCGGCGGGTTATGAGCGCTATCGACCGTTCAATTTCAGCGGCTTACGTCTGGGGGGACTTGCCGAGCTCCAGCAGGTCGTCGGGCGTATCGAGGTCGAAGGCCGCACTCGTCATCGGTACTTTCACCAGGCTGTCGGCATGGCGCTTGAGGAGCACGCGGGCGCCGCTGTCGCCCCTGAGGTCGCTCAGCTCGCTGAAGAGATGCCGCGGGAAGATCGCGGGTGCGCCGACCGAGCCGCTGTATTGCGCCGCGGCGACACAGAGGGGCTGGCGGCGCCATGCTCCCGCGAGCCGCCGCAGGTCTTCCGCCGTGACGCAGGCCTGATCGGCCAAGACCAACATCGCACCGGCGCAGGAGGGCGGCAGGCGTGCGATGCCGGTGCGGATCGAGCTCGCGAGTCCCTCGCGCCAGTCGCGATTGACCACCGTCGAGCCGGCCGAGTGCTTGAGGAGCGGCGCCAGCTCGGCGGCCTGCGCGCCGAGCACGATGAAGAGCGCGTGGCCCACGACTTCCGCCGCCCGGCCGGCGATGAGGCTCAGCAGCGGGCGGTCGCCGATGCGCACCAGCTGCTTGGCGGATCCAAAGCGGCTCGACCCGCCGGCCGCTAGCACGATGGCGTGGAGACTGCCGGCGTCGCTCTCGTCGGTCATGACCTGGAATCGGCGGGCGGCGGCCGCCGCAATTCCGTCCCAGGCGGCAGCTCCGCGGTGACACGCCCGAAACGGTTGCGCTCATCCAGAATGGAGTCGGCGTCGATCGCGCATACGGCGCGCCAGTCGGCCACGCCGAGATGCTCCGCCAGGGCTCCCTCGAGGGCGGTGCGCCGGGGAACCCAAGTCGAGTTGAAAAAGCGGCCGAACTCCTGCCAACCGGCTCGTGCGGCGGCTGACTCGCCGGCGGCGAGCGCGGCCTCGAGCCGCGACAGCGCCTCGCGGCTGGTGCCGGGGCGGCTGAGGAGACTGGCGAGATGCCGCGCGCTCGCGGCCACGGCGCCGTCGCCAGGCGACTGTCGCGAGGCGAGAAGCTCCGACGTGGTCTGATCGCGCTCTTCGAACCGGGCCAGAACCCAGACCAGGTAACTGACGCTGGCCTCGCGAAACAGCTCGGTCGCCTCCGCGGGCGCGGGCACTGCGCCGCTCCGTCCGAACACTGCCGCGCATGCGTCTACAACTCCCGCAGCGTGGGCCTGCTCGACGGCAAGCTGGGAGCGGATGATCTCGAGCTCATTCATGTGCACTGCTCATTTGCTGCTTACCGTGTACGAACGCATGGATTTCCGCGACGATCGCCAGCGCGATGGCCTCGGGCGTCCGGCCTCCCAAGTTGAGCCCCACCGGCGCATGCAGACGCGGTCTCAGACGCGCTGCCTCGGCACCAAGCTCCGAAAGCAGCTTCTCACGTCTCGCGGCGGGGCCGAGCAGTCCTATATAGGGCAGGGCGCTCGCGCTCAAGGAGCGCAGATATTCGAGGTCCGACGGCAAGTGATGGCTCATCACCACCGCCGCGGTGAAGCGTCTGAGATCGAGGGCCTCCGCGAGTGCCTCCGGACGTGCAAGCAGGACGCCCTCCGCGTAAGGGAAGTGTGCTGGCACAGCGTACGCGGGGCGATGGTCGACCACGGTCACCCGCCAATGCAGGCGTGCGGCAAGGTCGACCACCGGTACGGCATCGGCCCCCCCGCCGAGAAGGAGTAGCCGGGGCGGCAGGGAAAGCGGAAGGAAGAGAAGACGCCAGCGGGCGCCGGGTCCTTCCAGGCTGTCGACCGCGTCCGAGCCGGGAGCCGCTGTCAGCGCCGCGAGTACCTGTGGCTGCAGGAGCGCTGCCTGCGCGCTCGACGGCAGCGAGCGCGGCAGAGTGATTGCGGATGCCCCGGCGGCCTGCGGCAGCAGCAGCGCGCCCAGCGGAATCTCCCGATCCTGCGATTCCGTCACCACTCCGATAGCGGTTGGGATATGGGCGCCCAGCGCGGCGGCCAGGTGCGCAAGCGGCTGCCAATCCTCCCGCGGGCCAACGCGCAGCAGCAGGATGTGCATCGCGCCCTCGCAGCCGAGGCCCAGTCCCCAGAGGAGATCATCGGAGTTGCGCAAATCGTAGGTCACGAGCGCCGCCTCACCGGTCTCGATCACCTCACCGGCTCGCTCACCGAGGTCCCCTTCCAGGCAGCCCCCGGAGATGAGCCCCGCGTATTCGCCGTCACCCGCCATGAGCAGCATCGCCCCGGGCTTGCGATACGTCGAGCCGAGGGTGCGCACGAGGATGCCGAGGGCCGTCGGGCGGTCGGCGGCCCGCTCGCGTGCGAAAAGCGGCAGCAGGGGTCCCAATTCTGAGTCCATTGCTGCGGATTATGCCGTGAACTACGTTGCGCGCACTCGGGCTCGTCAGTAGAGTCGCACCGCCTTCCCTCTGGTCGATCCCAATCCATGGTCAATGCCGTTCCCTGGGTCGTGCACAAGTTCGGCGGCTCCAGCGTCGCTGATGCCGGATGCTTTCGCCGCGTCGCGGCCATCGTCGATTCCCTGGGGGCCCCGCGGGTCGGCATCGTGCTCTCGGCCTGTAGGGGCGTCACTGACGCTCTGCTCGGGCTCGTGGCGCGTGCTGAAGCACAGGACGACCGTTATCGCGTGGAGCTCAGCGCGCTGCGCTCGCGGCACGCGGAGATTGCGGAGACGCTGCTCACCCCGGAGTCGGCGCGCCTCTACCTCGCGGGATACGACCGCGACTGCCACGACCTCGAGGGCATCCTGCACACGGTGAAGCTCACCCGCGCGGCGGCGCGCAACGTGAGCGATCTCATCGTCGGCTACGGCGAGATCTGGTCGACGAAGCTCTTCCACCGCTTCTATGAGGAGCGCGGCAGCCAGCGCGGTCCAGTGCAGTGGATCGACGCGCGCCGGGTCGTGGTGGTCGAATGGGGCCCGCTGGGTCCTGGCGTGCAGTGGGCAAAGTCCCGCAGCAACCTCTCGGACCTGGTCGACAGCGACTTCAAGGGCACACTGATCATCACCGGCTTCATCGCCTCGGACCCGCGCGGCGTGCAGACGACGCTCGGCCGCAACGGCAGCGACTTTTCCGGCTCGATTTTCGGCGCGTTGCTCGATGCCGCGGAGATCCACATCTGGACGGACGTCGACGGCGTCCTCTCGGCCGATCCGCGCCGGGTGCCCGATGCGACGGTGATCGACTCCCTCACCTACAACGAGGCGATGGAGCTCGCTTACTTCGGGGCGAAGGTCATTCACCCGCAGACCATGGCGCCGGCCATCGGTGGCTCCATCCCCATCTGGATCCGCAACACTTTCGCTCCGGAGAAGCCGGGCACCCTCATCTGCGCGCAGCCCACCTCGAAGCTGCCGGTGAAGGGCATCGCGAGCATCGACAAGGTGGCGCTCATCAACCTCGAGGGCGCCGGCATGATCGGCGTGCCCGGGACCGCGCACCGGCTCTTTGGCGCGCTGCGCGAGGAAGGCATCTCGGTCATCCTCATCTCCCAGGGCAGCTCCGAGCACTCGATCTGTTGCGCCATCCCGCACGAGCAGGGCGATCGCGCCGCGGTCGTCGTGCGGCAGGCGTTCGAGCGGGAGCTGAAGGAAGGCCAGATCCAGAGCGTCGAGATCGACCCGAGTCTCGCGATCCTGGCCATCGTCGGCGACGGCATGGCCGGAACGCCGGGCGTTGCGGCGAAAGTCTTCAGCGCTCTCGGCACAGCGAGCGTGAACGTACGTGCGATCGCGCAGGGCGCATCGGAACGTAACATCTCCGTGGTCGTCGAAGGTAGGTCCGCTACGCGTGCCTTGCGCGCCGTCCACGCCGGTCTTTATCTCTCGCCACACACCATCTCGATCGGGGTCATCGGACCGGGGACGGTCGGACGGGTGTTCCTCGATCAGCTCGCCTCGCAGAGCGAGCGGCTGCGGCAGCAGTTCAAGATCGATCTGCGCGTGCGCGGCATTCTCGGCTCCCAGCGCATGGTGCTCGCCGAGACCGGCGTGCCGCTCGATCGCTGGCGCCAGGAGTACGAGGGGCAGGGTGTTGCGGCCGACCTCGACCGCTTCATCGAGCACGTGCATGTCGACTACCTGCCGCACTCGGTCGTCATCGACTGCACCGCGAGCGCCGAGGTCGCCGGCCGCTATGCGGCGTGGCTCGGCGCCGGCATGCACATCGTGACACCCAACAAGAAGGCCAACAGCACGGACCTGGCCTATTTTCGCGCCATGCACGCGGCCCGCCGCGCCGCCGGCTCGCATTACCTCTACGAGGCGACTGTCGGCGCGGGGCTGCCGGTCGTTCACACCCTGCGGGACTTGAGAGAAACCGGAGACGAGATCACGAGCGTCGAGGGCATCTTCTCGGGAACGCTCGCCTATCTGTTCAACATCTATGACGGCCGCACGGCGTTCTCCGATATCGTTATCGATGCGCGCCAGCGCGGCTATACGGAGCCCGATCCCCGCGATGACCTTTCCGGCATGGACGTCGCCCGCAAGCTCATCATCCTCGGCCGCGAGATGGGTCTCGAGCTCGAGCTCGGTGATGTCAGGATCGAGAGCCTCGTGCCCGCAGGGCTCGAGAGCGGCTCCATCGAGGACTTCATGGGGCGCCTGCCGCGGCACGATGCGGCCATGCGGGAGCGGCTCGAGAAAGCCCGCGCGCGCGGCAAGGTGCTGCGCTATGTCGGCCGGCTGACCTGCGAGCGCACCGCCGCGGGTGACGAGGCGCCAACCGGGGTGGCCACGGTCGGTCTGGTGGAGCTGGAGGCGAAACATCCCTTCGCCAACATCGCTCTCACCGACAACGTGGTGCGCTTCGCCACGCGGCGCTATTGCGACAATCCTCTGATCGTCCAGGGGCCGGGTGCCGGCCCCGAGGTCACGGCCGGCGGCGTGTTCGCCGACCTCCTGCGTCTCTCCGCGTACCTCGGAGCGCGACTTTGAGTGTCTCCCCACGCTGGGCTACCGCCTTCGCGCCGGCGTCCGTCGGTAATGTCGCAATTGGGTTCGATATCCTTGGCTTCTCAGTGGCGGCGCTCGGCGATCGCGTCACGGTGAGCCGCACGGAGACGAAAGGCGTCACGATCACCGAGGTCATCGGTGTAGCGGGAAGCCTGCCGACGGAGCCGGCGCAGAACACCGCCGGGCGTGCGTTGCTCGCCATGCAGGAGGCCTTGCAGCCGGGGTTTGGCTTCGCGATGCGCATCGACAAAGGAATTCCGCTCGGCTCCGGCCTGGGAGGCTCCGCGGCCTCGGCCGTGGGGGCGGTGGTAGCGGCCAATGCGCTGCTGCGCCAACCCTGCAGCAGGCTCGAGCTGCTGAAGTTCGCCATGCAGGGCGAGGCGGTGGCCAGCGGCTCGCTGCATGTCGACAACATCGCGCCGTCGCTCTTCGGCGGTCTGGTGCTCACCGTCGGGATCGATCATCCGCGGGTGAAGCAGATTCCCGTACCCGAGGGCATCCGCGCGGTCATCGTGCACCCGCACATGTTTCTCTCGACCCGGCAGGCGCGGGCGATCCTCAAGCGCAGTGTCGAGCTGTCGGATTTCGTCTGGCAGACCGCCAACCTGGCCGGGTTCATCTCGGGCTGCTACACCAACGATCTCGACATGATCCGCGCCTCCCTGGAGGACGTCGTCATCGAGCCGCAGCGTCAGGCGTTGATACCTGGCTTCCAGGGCGTGCGCCTCGCCGCCATGACGGCGGGCGCGCTCGGCTGCTCGATCTCAGGGGCGGGGCCGGCGCTCTTCGCCTGGGTGCTGGCGAAGGACGCGCACCGGGTCCTCGAGGCCATGCGGGCCGAGTTCGCGACCGCCTCCATTCGCATCGACGAGTGGCTGGTGGACATCGAGGCGGATGGCGCCCGGGTCATCGAGTCCGGCTGATAAAGATGAGCACGATGCGGTTCAGAAGCACGCGTGATGCGCAGCAGACAGCCGGATTCGGCGCGGCCCTGGCCCAGGGGCTCGCGCCGGACGGCGGCCTCTATGTTCCGACCGAGTGGCCGCCTGTCCAGGCCGGCTCGTTCGGCGTGCGCGAAAGCCTCGCGGGCATCGGCGCCAAGCTGCTCGCGCCTTTCGCCGCGGGCGATGCGCTCGAGCCGTCTTTGCCGCAGATCACCGCTGAGGCCTTCGACTTCCCCGCCCCGGTGATCGCGCTGGGAGGCGGCGGGCGGCTCGCGGTGCTGGAGCTCTTCCACGGTCCGACGGCAGCCTTCAAGGATTTCGGCGCCCGCTTTCTCGCCGCCTGCCTTTCCCGGCTGCGCGGCCCTGGGGCGCGCCCCCTCACCATCCTCGTCGCCACCTCCGGTGATACCGGCGGGGCTGTCGCGGCGGCATTCCACGGGCGTCCGGGCATCGAGGTCGCCGTGCTCTTTCCCAAAGGGCTCGTCTCGCCCACCCAGGAGCGCCAGCTCACCTGCTGGGGCGGGAACGTCCGCTCCTTTGCGGTGCGCGGCACGTTCGATGACTGCCAGCGACTGGTGAAGCAGGCGTTCCTCGAGCGCGGCTGGCAGGAGGAGCGCGCGCTCTCGTCGGCCAACAGCATCAATCTCGGGCGGCTGCTGCCCCAGACCGTGTACTACGCGGCCGCGAGTCTCGCGGTCTTCAGGACTCATGGCGAGCGGGCGTCCTTCATCGTGCCGAGCGGCAACCTCGGCAACGTGGTGGCATGTATCTGGGGCCGCCGGCTCGGGCTGCCGATCGCGGACGTCGTGTTGGCGCACAACGCCAACCGCACCGTACCGGACTTTCTCGACACCGGCGATTGGCGTCCGCGCCCCAGTATTCCCACCCTGGCGTCCGCCATGGACGTCGGCAACCCCAGCAACATGGAGCGGTTGCGGGCGCTGTATCCGGAGCTGAGCGAGATCCGATCCGCGGTGAGCGCCTACACGGTGGACGACGAGGCCATCCGTGCACGCATACGCCTGGGCTACCAGGAGCTCGGCCAGATCTGGTGCCCCCATACGGCCACTGCCGCCGAAGCCTACGCCAGGCTCCCCGCGGAGCGCCGCAACAACGGCCGCTGGGTGTTGGTATCGACGGCTCACCCGGCGAAATTCCGCGAGGTCGTCGAGCCCCTGATCGGTCGCGAGATCGCGGTGCCGGAAACGCTTGCCAAGCTGTTCGCCCGACCGACCGAGTGCACGGAGATCGACGCCGACCTGGCATCGCTCCGGGACGCACTGGCGGATGGACGGGTATCGGAGGTTAGTTGACGTGGATGAGATCGAGAAGCTGCCGCCCACCGCTTGGGTTCTCATCGCCATCGCTGCGGCGCTGGGGTTCGGCATCTCGTGGCTGTGGCGCTGGTATCGACAATACCGCGCACGCAAGTCGTTGCGCCTGGCGGTAACCGCTGCTGGATCCGACCACGTGGTCGACGTGCTGGTGCCGGATGGCATGGGCGGCGGCTTTCACGTCGACTTCCTGCTCCTGACCTCCCGCGGTGTGCTCGTCGTCGACCTGCGCGATGTGCAGGGCAACATCTTCGGGGGCGATCAAATGGCGGACTGGACAGTCATGGACGGTCCGCGGCGCTTCACCTTCACCAATCCGCAGAGCGGTCTGTATGACCGCATTGCGGCCGTCAAGGCGATCTCGGGAGAAGTGCCCGTCGAAGGCCGGGTGGTGTTCACGCGGCGCGGGCGCTTTCCCAAGGGATTACCCAAATGGACGCTCATGATCGATGCGCTGCGGGCGGAGTTCCCGGGCATGGAGCACGGCTCCGATGCGATGACCTCGTTCAGCGAGGGTTGGAACAGCGTCAAGGGCGCGGTGAAGCCGAGCTACATGACGCACATGAGATAGACTTCTACCTCGGCTGTAACGTCTTGGCGTGGTCCGCCAGCACCAGCGAGACGCACGCGGTGAGCTTTTCCGCGTACTCCAGATGGAGGAACTCGTTCGGTCCATGGGCATTGGAGTGCGGCCCGAGCACCCCGGTGATGAAGAATTGCGTGCGCGGAAAGCGCTCGCCGAGCATGCCCATGAAGGGGATGGTGCCGCCGCATCCCACACTGACCGACGCACGCCCGTAGACCTGGCGCGAGGCATTCGTGATCGACTCCTCCAGCCAGGGCGCGAAGGCGGGAGCGTTCCATCCGGCAGTGGCCCCTCCGGACTCGAAGCGCACCTCCGCGCCATACGGCGGATTGCTCTCCAACGCATCCTTCACCGCGCGCGCAGCACGTGTTGGCTCACACGTCGGCGGTAGACGCAGTGACAGCTTCAATGAAATCGAGGGCAGGAGCACATTGCCGGCCGATATTGTCGGCGGCATGCCATCGGCGCCCGTCACCGCCAGCGTCGCTTTCCAAGTACTGTTGATGAGAAGCTCCACGGGATCGTTGGAGACGGCGTGTGCGCCCGATGCCCAGGGAAGCTTGCCGGCCACCGATTCGCCCAACACACGGGCCGCGGCGTCGATCTGCGCCCGCCGGTCCTTCGGGATGGAGACCGACAGCTCATCGAGCAACAGGCCGCCGTTGATCGGGCTCTCCAGGCGGGCGAGGAGCTGCTCGACGATACGAAACGGGGTCGGGGCGATTCCGGTCGCCATGCCGGAGTGCACGCCTTCCTCCAAAACACGCACGTGCAGGAGACCCACGAGGTTCCCGCGTAGCGAGGTAGTGCACCATACCTGCTCATAGTTGCCGCATTCGGCGTCCAGACAGACCACGAGCGAAGGGTCGCCGATGGCGTCTGCCCCCAGCGCGGTGAGATGCGCCGGAAGGTCAATGCTGCCGCTCTCCTCCGATGCCTCGATGAGGAGAACACATCTGGGAAGTGCGACGCGCTGGGCTTTGAGAGCAGCGATGGCCGTGAGGGAGCTGAAGACGGCATAGCCATCATCCGCGGCGCCGCGGCCGTAAAGCTTGCCATCACGCAGCACCGGCTCCCAGGGGCCGAGACCGGGCAGCCAGCCGGTGAATTCGGGTTGCTTGTCCAGATGCCCATAGAGGAGCGCCGAGCCCGGGAGCTCGCCGGGAATGTCGACCAGCAGCACGGGCGTATGGCCGCGAAGCCTGTGGATCTCGACGCGCATGCCTGGAATGGGCTGCGCGCGGCACCAGTCGGCCATGAGCTGCACAGCCGCGTCCATGTGTCCGTTGGCTTCCCACTGGGGATCGAACATGGGTGATTGGTTTGGAATGCGCACGTACGCCGTGAGGCGATCGACGATCGAGCCGCGCCAGGTGGCGGCGATGGTGCTGCGCAGTTGCTCGAGATCCACCATGTTCTCCTTCACTATCAATATATTACGTGTTTTTACTAGAGTCGAGTCTAGGTAAACGGAAAAGCCGGCGCGCCGCCTCCGTGCTCGTCAGGGCCAGCGACTCGGCCGGCTCGCCGCGGGCGCGCGCCACCACGGCGGCAATGTGCGGAAGATACACCGGTTCGTTCCGGCGCGAGGCCGGCTTCGGCTCGAGGTCCCGCGGCAGGAGGTAAGGGCCGTCCGTCTCCAGAAGCAGTCGCTCGGCAGGGATGCGCCGCACCAGCTCGAGCAGGTGCGCACCGCGCCGCTCGTCGCAGATCCAACCGGTGATGCCGATCGCAAGCCCGAGCTCGAGATAACACTCGAGCTCCGCGGCGCCGCCGGTGAAGCAGTGCGCCACGCCGCCGCTGAGCGCCGGCCAGTGCTCGCGCAGAATGCGCGATGAAATCCTCGTGGGCGGCGCGCTGGTGCAGGAATACAGGCTTGCCGCAGCGGGCGGCGAGCTCGAGCTGGCGATGAAACGCCTCGCGTTGGGCCGCGTGCGGCGAGTAGTTGCGATAGTAGTCGAGTCCACACTCGCCGACGGCCACGACCTCCGGGGCGAGAGACAGCTCGCCGAGCTCCGCGAGGACGGCGGAGTCGAGCTCCGTCGCGTGATGCGGATGCACTCCCGCGGTTGCGAAGAGGCTGCCGGGATGTTGGCCGGCAAGTGAGACGGCCTGACGCGAGCTCACGGCCGAGGAGCCAGTGACGATCATTTGCACGACACCCGCCGCCTCGGCGCGCGCGATGACGGAGCCGCGGTCCGCATCGTAACTGTCGTGCCCCAGATTGACGCCGATGTCGATGAGCGGCGATACCGGCCGCCGCTGTGTGGGCGCCTGCCGCGAGGGGGCGGCCGGCGAGGCCCCTGTGCTATCGTGCCCGGTCATGGTTGCGGCGCATTCTACTGAAGGGGGCGGCTTGCGGCCGGCGGCTCGGCTCGTGGAACTGCTCCTCGTCGCCTTGCTGGCGGGCGTACCGGCCATCGCGGCTCATGCGACGCCCGTCGGCGCATCGCCATCGAGCCTGCACTGGACGCACATCGAGCGCCGCATCGAGCGCGGCTACTTCCAGCAGGATGCCGCCGGGCTCACCGGCGTGGTTGCCGCCCTCTCGCCCGATGGTGGTGCGGCCGGCAACGCCGGGGATGCGGAGTGGCGCAACTATTATGCGGCGCTCGCCGCCTACCGGCTGGCGCTGCTCGCAAGGAGCGATGAGACGCGAGCGTGGCCATTCGCGCAGCAATGCATCGACCGGCTGAACCGCGTGCTCGTGGTGGATACCGACTCCGCCGAAGCGCTCGCGCTGCAATCGGCCTGCTTCGCGCTGCAGAGCAATCTCGATCCCTGGCGCTCGCCGCTGGCGGCGCCGCTCAGCCAGGCCCGCGGCGACAAGGCGCTGAAGCTCGCGCCGGACAACCCGCGCGTGCTCCTTCTCGGCGCCCTGGCCACCCGCGAGCGGCCGCACTTCTTCGGCGGTGACAGCCAACAGGCATTCCAGCTGATGCTGCACTCGGTGTCGGCGTTCGAACGGTCAGGTGCGCCGGCGCGAGGACTGCCCGGTTGGGGCGCCGCGGATGCGTTCACCTATCTGGCGCAGGACTATCTCACGCGCGGCCAGGCTCTCGCCGCCCGCAACGTGCTCGAGCGGGCGCTGCTGGTCGCGCCGCACTTCACGCAGGCAAAGCGGCTCATGGCGGAGATCATCTCGGGATAACAATCATGACGGGCAGTGGGGGAGGGCATCCATGAGTGGCGTACCGCAAACGGTCGCGCCGCCGCCAGGCGATCTGGGCGTGCGCGTCCTCTATATGTTGCTCTTCGCGATCGTGTTCTGGATCGTGAGTTGGACGCTCGCGGTCGCCGCGATCGCGCAGCTGCTGGTGCGGTTGTCGACCGGCCACGCGAGCGCCGAGTTGGCACGTTTCGGCGGCGGGCTCGCGCGTTATACTACGCAGATCATCGAGTACCTGACCTTCGTCACCGAGCGGGTGCCGTACCCGATGGGAGAGTTTCCGGTCCAGTAGGCGGCGCTGCAGCGCGTATGACATCCGTATGGCACCCGATTCCGACAAAGCTCACCTCATCCATCAGCTCAGGATCGATCGCAGCGAGCGCGACGATGCTGCCGCGAGTCATCGCAAATGGTGGCTGCCGGTCATCATCGTCGTGGTCGCCGCCGCCGCGGCGGCGGCGGTTCTCTACACGCGCAACAGGGTAGTCGAGGTGAGTGAAGCGACTGCGGTAGCCGCCTCCGCGGGTGCTGCCCCGGCCGCAATCCTGCAAGCGACCGGCTACGTCACGGCGGAGCGCGAGGCAACGGTTTCTTCGCAGATCGCCGGACAGGTGTCCCAGGTGTACTTCCAGGAAGGCGAGCACGTTCGCCGCGGGCAGGTGCTGGCACGACTGGATGACAGCGCCCAGCGTGCATCGCTGGACCAGGCACGCGCACAGTTGGCGGCGACGCTGGCGCAGTTGAACCAGTATCAGGTGCAGCTGGCGCAGGACCGGCGGGATTTCGCGCGCGATGCGGCGCTGATCGGCCAGCATCTGGTGTCGGAGGAGGATTTCGAGACGGCCCGGACGCAAGCGGCGACGCAGGCCGCCCAAGTCAAGACCCAGCAGCGTCAGGTCGAGCTGGCTCAGGCCGGCGTGAAGGCGGCACAGGTGCAGGAGGATTACACCGTCGTCGAGGCGCCGTTTACGGGGGTGGTGATCGACAAAGCGGCCCAGATCGGCGAGATGATCTCGCCCATCTTCGGGGGCGGCACCTTCGAGGCGGCAGGTATCGCGACTGTCGTCGACATGAGCTCCCTCGAGGTCGACGTCGATGTGAACGAGGCCTATATCCACCGGGTGAAGCCGGGTCAGGGCGCGACCGCGGTTCTTGATGCCTATCCCGACTGGAACATTCCGGCCCACGTGATCGCCATCGTGCCGACGGCCGACAAGAGCAAGGCGACCGTGAAGGTGCGCGTTGCATTCGAGAAGCTGGAGTCCCGCATTCTGCCTGACATGGGTGTGCGTGTGTCGTTCCTGCAGGAGCCGTCGGCACAGTCGGGTGGCGGCGCCGCCAGCTCGCTGCCGGCCGGCACGGTGTGGGTACCCGCGTCCGCGGTCGTACAGCGCGACGGCCGCGCGGTGGTATTCGTGGTTGCGGGCGGCAAGGCCCGCGAAGAAGCCGTGACACCGGGCGAGAGCCAAGGCGATCTACGCGCCGTGCAGGGTATCGCCAGCGGCGCGGCGGTCGTGCAATCGCCTCCCGAGCGCCTCGGCGACGGCGCGCGTGTCGCGGTCAAGTCGGACAATGGGTGAGGATCGCCGCCCGGGTGACAACTGTCACATCAACTGGTGATAAACCGCACTGGGTGCGGAGCCTTCGATACGAGATTCTGGCGACATATTTAGGAGAATAAGGGTCATGAGTCCACAGGTCGAGATCCGCAACCTCAGCAAGGTCTACACACGCGGGCGGCAGAAGATCGAGGTGCTGCACCACGTCAATCTCGACATTGCCCAGGGAGATTTTCTCGCCCTCATGGGGCCCTCCGGCTCGGGCAAGACGACGCTTCTCAACCTGATCGGCGGCCTCGACTCCCCCACCGAGGGCACGATCGCCGTCGCCGGGCGGCGGATCGACCAGCTCGGACAGAGCGATCTCGCCCGCTGGCGGGCCACGCACGTCGGCTTCGTCTTCCAGTTCTACAACCTGCTGCCGATGCTGTCGGCGACGAGGAACGTGGAACTGCCGCTGCTGCTCACCAAGCTGCCGGCGGCCCAGCGCCGCAGCCACGCGGCCGTGGCGCTCGAGCTCGTCGGCCTGGCCGATCGCGCCGCGCACAAGCCCGGCGAGCTGTCCGGCGGACAGCAGCAGCGCGTCGCCATCGCGCGCGCCATCGTCTCCGACCCGACACTGCTCGTCTGCGACGAGCCTACGGGCGATCTCGACCGGCAGTCGGCGGTGGAGGTGTTGACGCTGCTGCAGCGCCTCAATCGCGAACACGGCAAGACCATCGTCATGGTCACACACGATCCCAAGGCGGCCGAGTACGCGAGCCATACGCTGCACCTCGACAAGGGCACGCTGGTGGAGTCGGCGCAGGCTGCCGCGGCGGCAGGATGAAATACCTGCCCCTCATCTGGTCGGCGCTCTTCAGGCGCAAGACCCGCACTGTGTTCACGATCGTCTCGGTCATCGCGGCGTTCCTGCTCTTCGGTTTGCTCTACTCGGTGCGCGCCGCCTTCACCAGCGCCGGACACAGCATCGCCGGCGCGAGCCGCCTGATCACGATGTCGAAAGAGAGCCTCATAGTCACGCTGCCGACCAGTCTCCTCGTGCGCATCCAGTCGGTGCCCGGGGTGAGCGCCGTGACCTACGCCAACTGGTTCGGCGGCTATTACCAGGACCCGAAGAATCAGCTCGTGGCCGAGGCGGTCGCTCCCAACTACTTCGACCTGTATCCGGAGTTCGTGCTGCCCGCGGCGCAGCTGCGGGCGTTCCACGCCACCCGCACGGGCGCCGTGGTAGGGGAGAGCCTCGCCGCGCACTTTCACTGGAAGGTCGGTGACAAGATACCGGTCCAGGCCACGATCTTCCCGCAGAGCAACGGATCCAACACCTGGACGTTCGACCTGGTCGGCATCTATCACGTGAACGATCCCAGCCTGAAGGGCCAGGAGGGCGCGCTCTTCTTCAACTGGGACTATTTCGACAAAGCCACTCAGTTCGGCGGCGGCATGGCCGGCTGGTACATCGAGCGGGTGGCGCAGCCCAAGGACGCGGACGGCGTCGCGCGCGCGATCGATGTGATTTCCGCCAACTCCGATCATGAGACCAAGACCCAGAGCGAGTCCGCCTTCCAGGCCTCCTTCGTCGGCCAGTTCGCCAACATCGGGCTGATCGTGGGCGGGATCATGGCCGCCGTCTTCTTCACGCTCATTCTCCTCACCGGCAACACCATGGCGCAGGCCGTGCGCGAGCGCATTCCCGAGCTCGCCATCCTCAAGACCATCGGCTTCTCCAATCGCAGCGTCCTGTCACTCGTCCTCGCGGAGTCGGTGCTGCTGCTCGGGCTCGGGGGCATCGTCGGACTGCTGCTGTCCGGAGCCGCGGTGAGCGGCATTCGCGCCAAGCTGGGTCCGCTGATCCCGATGCTGCCCGTCACAGCGCACACCTGGCTCGATGGCATCACGCTCGCGATCGTCATCGGGCTTCTGGTCGGGGTGTTGCCCGCGTTGCGGGGCATGCAGCTGCGCATCGTCGATGCGCTCTCGGGGCGGTGAGGAGCATCGGCATGAGAAAGTTCGGCTCGGCTCTCCTCACCCTGATCGTCGCGGCAGCGTTCGTCGCCCTGCTGGTAGCGCTGCCCTGGTGGTCCGCGGTCGTCGCCGCGGCCCTGCTCGTGGTCTGGCTCTTCTCGACACGTTCCGGGCGCCAGGCCTGGTCGGTCACCGAGCTCGGTATCGCCACCGTGCCGCAGCGCCTGGGAGCCGCCTCGGTCGTCGTGGTCGGCATTGCCGGAGTCGTCGGCGTGCTGGTGGCACTTTTTGCGATGTCACAGGGATTTCAGGCGACGCTCGCGCAGACGGGCAACGTCCATACCGCCATCGTGCTGCGCGCCAACTCGCAGACGGAGTTGAATTCCGTTCTGGACCATGACGCGACGAGCATCATCGGGGGTGAGCCGCAGGTGGCGCGTGACGTGCACGGCCAGCCGATCGCCTCTCCGGAGCTGGTGGTCGTTGCGTCCCTGCCGAAGAAGAGCACCGGGCTGGATGCCAACGTGGAGGTCCGCGGCATCGGCCAGGAAGCGTGGGCGCTGCGCCCGCAGGCCCGCATCGTTGCCGGCCGACGCTTCACGCCCGGGCTGCGCGAGCTCATCGTGGGCAAGCGCGCGATGAAGGAGTTCGGGCACACGGCTCTCGGCTCGACGATGGACATTGGCGGACAGCCCTGGGCCGTCGTGGGCGAGTTCGATACCGGCGACGAGCATGACTCAGAGCTCTGGGCCGACGCCGATGTGGTCGCGTCGACCTACCGCCGGGGCGACAGCCGTACCTCCGTGACGGTTCGGCTGAAGAGCCCGGCTGACTTCAATGCGTACAAGGCTGTCCTGACCGCAGACCCGCGTTTCAAGGTCGACGCCAGCACGACCCGCGACTATTACAACCGCCAATCTCAAGAGCTCACGCAGCTGATCCGTGTCCTCGGCACGACGGTGGGCATCATCATGGCGATCGGCGCCGTCTTCGGTGCGCTCAACACCATGTATGCGGCGGTGGCCACGCGCACGCGCGAGATCGCGACCCTGCGGGCGATCGGGATTCCGCGGTGGCCCGGTCGTCGTGTCGGTGCTGATCGAGACGCTTTTGCTCGCTATCGCGGGCGGAGTGATCGGGGCCGGCCTGGCGTGGGCGATCTTCGATCACTACACGGCCTCGACGCTCGGAGCGAACTTCAGTGAGGTCGTGTTCGAATTCCGTGTGACGCCAGCCCTTCTCGCCTCGGGCCTCAAGTGGGCGCTGGCGATCGGGTTCGTGGGCGGACTCTTCCCCGCCGTGCGCGCGGCGCGGATGGCAGTGACGGAGGGTCTGCGAGAGCTTTAGACCGCTGACTCGTCCTACGCCCAGTCCGGCGCCTGCCCCGACTTCCATTTGATGCTGCAGCCGATGCTCGGGATCTGATTACCGATCGGCTTGCCGGCGAGGAGGGCGTCCGCGGCGGCGCGCAGGTCGCTACCGGTTACCGGTAGTGCGTTGCTTGGCCTGCTGCCATCGAACTGGCCGCGGTATGCGAGCTTGTGCGCCGCATCGAACAGGAAGAAATCCGGCGTGCAGATGGCCTGGTACGCCTTCGCCACCGCCTGGCTGTCATCGACCAGGTAGGGAAAGGTGAAGCCCTTCGCGGCGGCGATCCGTTTCATGCTCTCGGGGCTGTCTTCCGGATACTTCGCGGCGTCGTTGGGATTGATGGCGACGATCGCGATGCCCTTGGGACCGTATTCGCGCGCGAACTCCACGAAGCCCTCGAGCAGGTGCTTGACGAACGGGCAGTGGTTGCAGATGAAAGCGGCCAGGAGTCCCTTCGAGCCCGCGAAGTCGCGCAGCGCGAAACGCCTGCCGCTGGGGTCGGTGAGGATGAAATCCGGAGCCGGCGTACCGAGCGCCAGCATGCGGGACTCTCGTCGGGCCATGCGCTCTCTCCTGGGTTCAGATTGCAGTCAGCGCCGCACACAGCGCCTCGACGTGGTGTTCGTTCTGGTCCCAGGAAGCGACCAGGCGTGCCATGCCGGACGCGGGCGCGCCCCAATCGTAGAATTCAAAGCCCTTTGCCCGCAAGGACTCCTTGCCCGCCGTGCCCAGATCGGCGAATACCTGGTTTGCCTCGACCGGATGCAGCAGCCGCTGGCCGCAAGCCTTGCCGATGGCGCGGGCCAGGGCATTGGCGCGCTCCGCGTTGCGGCGCCAGAGACCCGACTCGACGTAGGCCAGAAGCTGCGCCGCGACGTAGCGCGATTTCGACACGAGGTGACCCGCACGCTTGCGCTGCAGCTCGAAGTCTCTGACCAGTCCCAGGTGAAAGAACACCACTGCCTCCGCCGCGAGGGCGCCGTTCTTGGTCGCTCCGAAGGAGAGCACGTCGACTCCCGCCCGCCAGGTGACATCGCCAGGATGACAGCCCAGGTACGTCACAGCGTTCGCAAAGCGTGCGCCGTCCATATGGACGTGAAGTCCGTGCGAGCGTGCCACTTCGCATAGAGCGGCGACTTCAGCGGGTCGGTATGCGGTGCCGAGCTCGCTGGCCTGACTGATCGACACCGCCGCGGGCTGCACGCTGTGCACCGAGACGGTGTGGCCATCGAGCGTCGCGGCCAGCGCCGCGGCGGTGAGCTTCGCCCCCGCGCCCTCGATCCGCTCGAGTTGCGCGCCGCCCGTGAAGAACCCCGGTGCACTGCATTCGTCGACGGCGATGTGAGCCTCCGGATGACAGTAGATCGCGCCATAGCGCGGCGTCAGAGTTGCGAGCGCGAGGGCGTTGGCCGCGGTTCCCGTGGTAACCGCGAAGGCACGCACCTCGGTCCCGAAGAGTTCCCCGAGCACCTGGTCCAGACGCTGCGTCCAGGGATCCTCACCGTACGCCGGGATGAGGTCGTGGTTGGCGGCTGCTATGGCTTGCAGAATCTCCGCCGAGACGGACGCGGTGTTGTCGCTGCAGAAGCGCATCAATTGGCTCAATCGACCCTCCATCGGAATGACCAGGCGCCGAACGCAAGGAACACGAGCGTCGTCGCGGCAAGATATATGAGGTTGGGTGTTATCCGCTGGATGCCGGCGCCGTCCAGCATCACGGCGCGCGCTGCCTGGATCACCTGAGTCAGGGGAAAGATGTCAGCCACCCACTGCACCCAGCGGGGCGAGCCCTGGATCGAGAACCACACGCCGGAGAGGAGCATCATCGGCCAGGTGAGGAGATTCAACAGGCCTCCGACCACCTCTTCGCTGGCGAACCGCGCGGCGACGGTGAGGCCGAGCGCGATCATCGACAGTGAGCCGATCACCGCGACCAGGAGGAGGAGAGCGACGCTGCCGACGCTGTGGAAGTGGATGATGGCGCCAATCCCGGCGTACAGGACCACCGTGACGAAGAGGATGAGGCTCAGGCGCGAGAGTACCTGGGCTGTGAGAAACTCGAACGCCGACAGCGGCGTTGCGTGCAGGCGCTTGAGGAAGCCGCTCTTGCGATATCGCAACACGACGTAACCCACGCCAAAGAGGCAGCTGAACATCATGTTCATCCCCAGGATTCCCGGAAGGAGCCAGTTGACGTAAGGGATCGCCTGGCCGGTGACGGGCTGGCGCCTGGCGCCGGGGTCCACGGCGATGAGCAGCTTCTCCACGATGTAACCCTTGGGGGAATCGGTGTTGACCCAGTAGCGCACGCCGCCATCGAGCTCGAGCAGCAGATCGATCTCCTGGTGAGTGACCTCGGAGAGGCCGGTGGCCTGATCGGGGATAGCCACGGGCTGCACGTAGCGCTCCGCGAGCAAAGGATTCGTATGGGTCGAGACATTCGTGCCCAATACGCCAACCGTGAAGAGTGGCCGCGGCGGGCCGCCGAAGATGAATCCCATGCCGATCACCACGCCCACGGGCAGCAGGAGTGTGAATAGCAGCGTCGGACGGTCGCGCACGAACTCGAGATTGCGTGCATGCCAGACGGCGAGCATTCGTTTGATCAAGTGCGCAGCTCCTTGCCGGTGAGGTCGAGGAAGAGGTCTTCCAGATTCGCCGGGCGGATCCGCAGATTCTGCAGCGGCACGTGAGCTTCCATGAGGGTGCGTAGCGTGCCGTCGAGATCGTCAGTGCTGATCTCGACGCGGTCGCTGGCGTCGATGAGCTTGAGCGGCAGTCGCCGCGCGTCCTCGGGAAACTCCTGCCGTGGCAGCTCGAGCAGCACCTCCGCGAAGTGCTCGCGCAGCAGCTGCTGTGGGGCGCCCTGCGCGATGATGTGACCGCCGTCCATGATGGCGATCTCGTCACAGAGGAGCTGCGCCTCCTCCATGTAGTGTGTCGTGAGGATGATGGTCTTGCGCCGCGCCTTGATCGATTCCACCAGCTCCCAGAAGTTGCGCCGCGCCTGCGGGTCGAGGCCGGTGGTCGGCTCGTCGAGGAAGAGCACCTTGGGGTCATTCACCAGCGCGATCGCGAGCAGCAGGCGCTGCTGCTGTCCGCCCGAGAGCTTGCGGTTGTCGCGCTGCGCGAGCTTCTCGAGCGCGCACGCCGCGAGTACCTCCTCGACCTCCAGGCCACGCTCGTAGAGACCGCGAAAGAGCGCGACGCTCTGGCGCACAGTGAGGAAATCCTGCAGCGCGGTCTTCTGGAAGAGGATGCCCGCCTCCTCACGAAAGCGCGCCCCGAGGGGCTCGCCCCGGTAGCGCACCTCGCCGGAGGTCGGCGGCAGGATTCCCTCCATGATCTCGATGGTGGTCGTCTTGCCGGCGCCGTTGGGTCCCAGGAGCCCGAAGCAGGTGCCCTCCGGCACGGCGAAAGAGACGCCGTCCACCGCGGTCACGGCGGGATACTGTTTGACCAGATTGTGGACTTCGAGGATCGGTGCGCTCTCGGGCACGGCATCTCCTGGCCGGTCGCGCCGCATGTGCCGCGCCGTCGACTGGTATTATGGGGGGCCAGGGATTCTGCCGCCACGGTGCATGATTTCCAATATGGTGACGTCCCAGTTGCCGTTGTGGTCCGACAAGGACGCTTCAGAGGGGTGGAGCGTCCGTGAGAGCCAGCGAGCTCGGCGCCTGACCGTGCGCGTCTTCCACACGGGTCGTGTGGAGGTCGTAGTGCCTTTCAGGACCTCGGCGCGCGCGGTGGAGCGCTTTCTGGAAAGGCATCGCTCGTGGATAGAGCGCAAGCGCGCGGAGGCGCGGCGCCGGGCCGGGCCGCCGGTTCCTTTCCCGCCGCCGCAGATCGAGCTGCCGGCGTGCGCGGAGACCTGGCGGATTCATCTGTCGGGCGGGGCGGGCAGGGCGCGGATCGCCGCCTCGGGATCAGGTCTGCTCGCTCTTGCGGGCGCCATCGGCAACGCCCAGTCGGTGCGCCAGGTGCTGCGCCGCTGGCTGACCGAGCGAGCGCGCCTGGTGCTCGGGCCGCTTCTGGCGCAATGCGCGCGCGAGCTCGGCTTGAGCTACGACCGCGTGCTCATCCGCCGGCAACGCACGCGCTGGGGAAGCTGCTCGACGCGCGGCACGATCAGTCTCAACTGTTGCCTGCTCTTTCAGCGGCCGGCGGTGGTGCGCTATCTCATGATCCACGAGCTCGCCCATACTCTGCACATGAATCATTCGCGGCGGTTCTGGCACTGCGTGGCGCGCTACTGCCCCGAGTACCGCAGCCTCGACAGGGAACTGCTCGACGGCTGGCGGCGCGTGCCGGACTGGGTCTTCGGCGACGAGGAAGCATGAGCACGAAACCTTACGACAAGTCCGAGCGCCGGGACTTGAGCGGCGAGAGCATCCACTGGGATCTCGGCTCCTCGCTCTCCTACGGCGACTACCTGCATCTCGAGAAACTGCTCGATGCGCAGAAGCCGCTCTCGTTCGAGCACGACGAGATGCTGTTCATCATCGTGCACCAGACCTCGGAGCTGTGGATGCGCCTGCTGCTGCACGAGCTCGCGGGAGTGCTCGAATGCGTGCGGCGCGATGATCTCGATCCGTCCTTCAAGATGCTGGCGCGCATCTCGCGGGTGCAGGCGCAGCTCATCTCGACCTGGGAAGTTCTCTCGACCATGACGCCGTTCGAGTACTCGGCGTTTCGCAACGCCCTCGGGCGCTCCTCGGGCTTTCAATCGTTCCAGTACCGCATGCTCGAGTTCCTCCTCGGCAACAAGCACGCCGAGATGCTGGACGTCCACAAGCGCGACCCCAAGGCCCATGAGGCGCTGCAACGCGCGCTGGAGTCGCCATCTCTCTACGACGAGGCACTGCGCCTCCTCAGCCGCCGTGGCTACGGTATCCCGGAGGACTATCTGACACGGGACTTCAGCGAGCCCTATCGCGCGAGCAAACAGGTGGCGGGTGCCTGGCTCGGCGTCTATCACAACGCCGAGAAGGATTGGGACCTCTACGAGCTCGCCGAGCGCCTGGTCGACCTCGATCACAAGTTCCAGCTCTGGCGCTTCCATCACCTCAAGACCGTGGAGCGCATCATCGGCTACAAGCCGGGCACGGGCGGCACCGGCGGCGTGTCCTATCTCGCCAAGGCGCTCGAGCTCAAGTTCTTTCCGGAGCTCTGGCAGATCCGGACTTCGATGTAGGCAGGGCGCTCACCGCCACTCGGTGCAAACGATGCCCGCCCGCGCCGCCTGCCGGCGTGCGGCCGCCGAGCCGTTGACCAGTACGCCGTACTCGACGAGTTTGAGGTGCGCGATGTCGCTGGCGGCGTTGCCATAGGCCGCTGACGACACGCCTGGATGGCGTGCCCGCAGCGCGGTGACACATCGCGCCTTCTCTTCGCCTCTTCGGTTGGGTGTCGTCAGCGTGCCGACCAGGTGCCCACCGTCCCAGCGCACTCCCGTGCAGATGACTTCGTGGAATCCGAGCGCGTGGCCGATGGCCGGCACGTAAAGGTCGGTGCTCGCGCTCAGGAGGACGAGACGATCGCCGGCGCGAGCGTGCGCCTGGATCGCCTCGATGGCCTGCGAGAAGAAGCCGGTTGCCTCGAGGCGCTTCATGAACGTCGCCGTCCAGCGCTCCAGATCCCCACGCCGGCAACCGCCCAGCGTGGCGCGGATGAAGGCCGACTTGAGCCCACCGCGATCGATGATGCCGAGCGCGTTGCCGATCACCGCCGGCAGCACCAGCAGCAGCGCAGGCAGTCGCCAGCACCTCTTCCGGACGACGAACCCAAGCGCGTACGGCACGAGCGTGTCATGCCTGGTGATCGTTCCGTCGAGGTCGAATACAGCCAGACGCATGAGCCGCGCTCAACGCCTGCGTCGGCCGGCCCGCGCGCCGCTCAGCTTGCGCGGGCGGCGCCGGCGAGCTGCCGCAGCACGTACTGCAGGATGCCGCCGTGACGGTAGTACTCACGCTCCTTGGGCGTGTCGATCCTGACACGCGCCGTGAAGGTGATGGCCTTGCCGCCGTCGGCTGGAGTTGCCTTCACGGTGACGTGTTTCGCATCGCCGCTGGCCAGCCCCGTGATCTCGAATACCTCGCGGCCGGTGAGGCCGAGCGATTTCGCGGTCTCTCCCGGCTGGAATTGCAGCGGCGCGACGCCCATGCCGATGAGATTCGAGCGGTGGATGCGCTCGAAGCTCTCCGCGATGACGGCGCGCACGCCGAGGAGCATGGTCCCCTTGGCCGCCCAGTCGCGCGAGGATCCGGTGCCGTACTCGCGCCCGGCGAGGATGATGAGCGGCGTGCCGATCCTGCTTGTAGCGCATGGCGGCATCGTAGATCGAAGTCTGCTCGCCGCTCGGCAGGTGGATGGTGATGCCGCCCTCGACGCCGGGCACCAGCTGATTGCGCAGCCGGATGTTGGCGAACGTGCCGCGCATCATCACCTCGTGATTGCCGCGGCGCGCGCCGTAGGAGTTGAAATCGGCGGGCTTCACGCCCTGCTCGACGAGGTAGCGCGCCGCGGGGCTCGATTTCGCGATGTCGCCCGCCGGCGAGATGTGGTCGGTGGTCACGGAGTCGCCGAGCACCGCGAGTGCTCTGGCGCCGTGGATGTCGCTGAGCGCCGGCGGCGTGGGGCTCATGCCGTCGAAGTAGGGCGGGTTCTTGACGTAGGTCGACTTCGCATCCCAGGTGTAGAGCTTGCCGGCCGGCACCTTGATGCCGCTCCAGTGCTCGTCGCCGGTGAACACGCTGGCGTAGCTCTGTTGGAACATCTTCGAGTCGATCGAGCGCGTGAGCAGCTCCTGCACTTCGCTGTCGCTCGGCCAGACGTCCTTGAGGTAGACGGGCTTGCCGTCGGTGCCGGTGCCGAGAGGCTCCGTCGTGAGGTCGAGGTCGAGCGTCCCGGCGAGGGCGTAGGCGACGACGAGAGGCGGCGAGGCGAGGAAGTTCATCCGCACCTCGGGATGCACCCGGCCCTCGAAGTTGCGGTTGCCGGAGAGGACCGAGCAGGCCGTGATGTCGCCGGCCTTCACGCCGGCGGAGATCTCGGGCTTGAGCGGCCCGGAGTTGCCGATGCAGGTGGTGCAGCCGTAGCCCACGAGGTCGAAACCCACCGCGGCCAGATCGTCGAGCACGCCTGCGCGCTTGAAATAGTCGGTGACGACGCGCGAGCCCGGGGCGAGACTGGTCTTCACCCATGGCTTGGCTTTCAGGCCCCGCTGCCGCGCCTTGCGCGCCAGCAGGCCCGCTCCCAACATGACCGAAGGGTTCGAGGTGTTGGTGCAGCTGGTGATGGCGGCGATCAGCACCGCGCCGTCCTTCAGCTCGACGCTCGAGCCGTTGAGCGTCACTTGCGCCGTGCCCTGGGCGTTGGCATGGGCGGCGGCGTTGCGCGTGGCGCGCTCTTCGGCGGCCTTCCTGGCATTGCTCTCGTAGGTGCTCTTGGCCGCTGTCAGCGGCACGCGATCCTGCGGGCGGCGCGGGCCCGCGAGGCTCGGCTCGACGGTGCCGAGGTCGAGCTCGACGACGTCCGTGTACTGTGCGGGCTTCTCTCCCTGATTGCGCCAGAGACCCTGATGCTTCGCGTACGCGGTGACGAGGTCGATCCGCTCCCGGGAACGTCCGGAGAGCTCCAGATAACGGATGGTCTCCTCGTCGATGGGGAAGATGCCGCAGGTGCTGCCGTACTCCGGCGCCATGTTGCCGATGGTGGCGCGGTCGGCGAGCGGCAGTCCGGCGAGGCCGTCGCCGAAGTACTCCACGAACTTGTCGACCACGCCTTTCTTGCGCAGCATCTCCGTCACCGTGAGCACGAGGTCGGTGGCGGTGGCGCCGGGCTTCAGGCGCCCGGTGAGGCGAAAGCCGATGACCTGCGGGATCAGCATGGTGACCGGCTGGCCGAGCATGGCCGCCTCCGCCTCGATCCCGCCCACGCCCCAGCCGAGGACGCCGAGGCCATTGATCATGGTCGTGTGCGAGTCGGTGCCGACCAGGGTGTCAGGATAGGCGCTGCGCTTGTCATCTTTTTCGGCGTCGAAGATGACGCGGCCCAGGTACTCGAGGTTCACCTGGTGCACGATGCCCGTGCTCGGCGGCACCACGGCAAAGTTGCGGAACGCGGACTGTCCCCAGCGCAGGAAGGCGTAGCGCTCGACGTTGCGCGAGAACTCGATGCGAGTGTTGGCGGCGAGCGCGCCGGCACTGCCGTACTCATCGACCTGAACGGAGTGATCGATGACCAGCTCGGCAGGGGCGAGCGGGTTGACGCGCTCCGCATCGCCGCCCAGGCGGACGATGGCATCGCGCATGGCCGCGAGGTCCACCACGCAGGGCACGCCGGTGAAATCCTGCAGGATGACACGCGCGGGCGTGAATGCGATCTCGTAGGAGGGCGTTGCCGCCGGATCCCAGGCGAGCAGCGCCTCGATGTCGTTGCGAGTTACGTTGACGCCGTCTTCAAAGCGCAGCAGGTTCTCGAGCAGCACCTTGAGCGAGTAGGGCAGCCGCGCCACCTTCTCGCGCGGCAGGGCCGCCAGGCTCCAGATCTCGTACGAGCGATTGCCGACAGCGAGGCTCGAGCGCACTTTGAAGCTGTTTGTCATGAGCGGAATCTCTCCGTATTAAGAGCGGCGCGGATTATATAGGGTCTCGTGACAGGCTCTATGGTTTCGATCACGGCGCCGCCGAGGCACCTGTCGCCTTCGTAGACGACCGCGTACTGCCCGGGCGTGACGGCGCGTTGCGGTACCTCGAAGGCAATACGCGTGCCGCCGTCGGCCGCCGGCTCGAGCAGGGCCGCCTGGTCAGCCTGACGGTAACGTACCTTCACCGAGCAGGGGAACGGGCGTTCGCGGGGCTCGCTCAGCCAATGCATGGGCCCGGTGGTCAGCGCCGCGCTGAGGAGCAGCGGATGATCATGGCCCTGCACGGCGATCAGGGCGTTACGGGCCGCGTCCTTGCGCGCGACGAACCACGGCAGCTCCGCCCGCCCCGGGCGGCCGCCGATCTGCAGCCCCTCGCGCTGGCCGAGAGTGTAGAAGGCGAGACCCTGGTGCTCGCCCAGCCGCTCGCCGTCGGCCGATTCGATCGGCCCCGGCTGGTTGGCGAGAAAGCGGCCGAGGAATTCGCGAAACGGACGCTCGCCGACGAAGCAGATGCCGGTGCTGTCGGGCTTGTCGAACACGGGCAGGCCGGCCTGCCGAGCACGCTCGCGCACCGCGCCCTTCTCCAGCTCTCCGATGGGCATCAGCGTGCCGTCGAGTCGCCGGATGTCGACGGCGTGAAGGAAGTAGCTCTGGTCCTTGGCGGCATCGCGCGCCTTGTGCAGCTCGGCACCCGCCGGCCCCCTCAGGATGCGGGCATAGTGTCCGGTAGCGTAGGCCGTGGCGCCGAGCCGCCGCGCATGACGCAGGGCGACGCCAAACTTGATCTCGCGATTGCAGAGCACGTCCGGATTGGGCGTGCGGCCGGCGCGGTGCTCGGTGAGGAAATACTGGAAGACCCGCTCGCGATACTCGGCCGCGAAGCTCGCCCGGTGCAGCGGCATGGCGAGCTCGCGCGCCACCGCGCGCGCATCCTGGAAATCCTGGGCGGCGGTGCAATAGCCGTCATCGTCCTCCTCCCAGTTGCTCATGAAGAGGCCGTGGACCTCCCAGCCCTGCTCCTTGAGGAGGAGGGCGGCCACGGCAGAATCGACGCCGCCCGAGAGTCCGACGATGACGCGGTTGCTCATGGCTCCACAGTCGATATCAGACTGCCACTGCGCCGAACTCGAGCGCAGAGCCGAGGTCGAGAGCCGCCGCCGCGACCAGCGGCTGACGGCGGCCGCCCAGGTAGTCTTCGATGCAGCGCAACACGAGAGGACTGCGCAGCTGGGGCTCGCGCCCTTTGAGCTCGGCTTGCGTCAGCCAATGGGTGGCAATGATGCCGTCATCCAGCGGCTGATCCGGGCGGTGATCGGTGACTGCGCCGGTGAACGTGAAGCGCTTGGTCATGCGGCCGGTGACCGGGCTGCGCCAGAGATACACACCGACGAGCTCCTTGGCCGTGAAGAGCCATGCGGTTTCCTCGCGTACCTCCCGGACGACCGCCTCGAGCAGCGTCTCGCCAGGCTCGACGTGTCCCGCCGGCTGATTGATGACCAGGCGGCGTTCGATGCGCTCTTCGACGACGAGAAAGCGGCCGTCAGCCTCAGCTACGGCGGCAACGGTGATCTCGGGGTTGGGCATGGACGGAATTATATTCCGTCTGCGGGGCAGGCTGGTTTCTACCCTCGGCGAACGGCGCGGAACCCGTGCTCGGGTGCGCTGGCATCCCAGATCTGGTCGAATTCCTGCAGATACAGTCGCGCCACGGGCGGGTTGTTGATGTCCGCGACACCGTCCCAGGTATCGGCGCGCATCCGGTAGACGATGGCGCGGTCGTCGGCGATGAGGTAGGCCGAGGCTCGCTGGCGGGCCTCCGCCGCGACGTAGCGGATGTCTATGCAGCTCGAGAGCCGCCGTCCCATGGCGACGAAACGGTTGCTGTCACGCATGACGCGTGTCGGCTCGGCGAGCAGCACGCGGACCTTGGCGAAGCTGCGTGCGAGCACGAAGTGTTTGATCACTTCCAGGAAGCCCGTCTGGTCGTAGAGATCGGGCTCGAGATCGGGGGTGTAGATGGAGATGAGGCGTTGCGCCGACGCGGCGACCTGGCATACCGCACTGCGTACTTCCGCCAGGGTGGTGAGCACGGTGAGCATTTCCATGCCCCGGGCCGAGCGAATGCCGCTCTTGCCGGTATTCGATTCCGGCGAATAGCGCGCGTTGGCAAGTTGTGCCAGCGCGCCCTTATGTTCGAGTTCCCCGTATTCAGCCACGAGCGGCGCCTGCCGTCTTCGCCTGCAACCTGTGCAGGCCTGGCGATCTTAGAGAGAGCGGTCACCCATGACTTGTCGAATCCATCACGAATTCAGGCGCTTAGATAGGCTCATTGAGTTAAAACCGAGCCGTGGTTCTCAGTTTTCCTGCAATATTTGTCATATTGCACGGGCCAGACGGGCGGCGAGGCCCGTGTAGTCGAGGGGTCGCAGCGTCTTCAACCGACGCTTTTCTTCCGCTGATAAGGGCAGCGTATCGATCAGCTCTGCCAGCGCACGCCCATCGATAACGCGCCCGCGCGTGTGCTCTTTGAGGCGCTCGTACCCTCCCGGTATTCCCGCCGCACGCAGTACGGTCTGGATTGCCTCAGCAAGTACCTCCCATGCTCCCTCCAGATCAGCCGCGAGGGTCGCGGCGTCCGCATTGACCTTACCCAGGCCGCGTCCGAGCGCACGCCATGCAACAAGTGTGTGGCCGAGTGCGACGCCGAGGTTGCGCAGCACGGTGGAATCAGTGAGGTCGCGCTGCCAGCGGGAGATCGGCAACTTGTCGGCGAAGTGGCGCAGCAGGGCGTTGGCAATGCCGAGATTGCCCTCGGCATTCTCGAAGTCGATGGGGTTGACCTTGTGCGGCATCGTCGAGGAGCCCACCTCGGCCGCGGCGGCGCGCTGCTTGAGATAACCGAGGGAGATATAGCCCCAGAAGTCGCGGCACAGGTCGAGCAGCACGGTGTTGATCGCGGCGATGGCATCGCAGTACTCGGCGATCCAATCGTGCGGCTCGATCTGCGTGGTGTAGACGTTGCACTCGAGGCCGAGAGACTCGATGAAGCCGCCGCTCACCGCAGGCCAGTCGACGCCAGGCAGAGCCGCATGGTGGGCGTTGAAGTTGCCTACGGCACCGTTCCACTTCCCGAGAATCTCGACGGAACTCCAGCGCCGCTCCGCGCGTCGCAGCCGCGCGACGAAGTTGGCCACTTCCTTGCCGAGCGTCGTCGGGCTTGCCGGTTGACCGTGAGTGCGCGCGAGCATCGGTACGTCAGCCTCGCGGTGAGCGAGAACGGTGAGCTCCGCCGTGCGTTCCCCGAGCGTGCCGAGCATGCGCGCGCGCGCCTCGCCGAGGAGCCGCGCGTAGCTCAGATTGTTGATGTCCTCGGAGGTGCAGCCGAAATGCACCAGCTCGAGAGAGGCCTCGCTCGCTCCCGCGGCGGCAAGCTGTTGGCGTACGTAGTACTCGACCGCCTTGACATCGTGGTTGATGACCGCCTCGATCGTCTTCACCGCTTGTGCGCAGTCGGCATCCGGCGCGCGTGCGAGCTCCGACGCGCGCGCAATCGCGGGCGGAGGCATGGCTGCGCCGGCAAGCTGCGGCACCGCCGCTGCGAGATGCAGCAGCCACGCCGCCTCGACCCGCACCCGCTCGCGGATGAGACCGGCTTCGGAGAGCAGATCCCGCAGCGGCTCGGTGGCGGCGCGGTAGCGGCCGTCGACCGGCGAGAGCGCGGCGACCGCGGCCAGAGCGTCGGGGCCAAGAGAATCCGGGCGGGAATCGGCCATGCGCTATCATAACGCAGACGAGCTATGGAGCAGTGGCGATGACAACGAGTTCCTTTCGCACCGAGCACGACAGCATGGGTGAGCTGCAGGTGCCGGCGGATGCGCTCTGGGGCGCGCAGACCCAGCGCGCCGTGGAGAATTTCCCGATCAGCGGCCTACCGATGCCGCGCGCCTTCATCGGCGCGCTCGGGCTGGTCAAGCAGGCCGCGGCCCGCGCCAACACGCGGCTCGCGCTGCTCGATGCCGCGACCTCGCGCGCCATCGACGCGGCGGCGGCGGAGGTGGCGGCCGGGCAGCACGATGCGCACTTCCCGATCGACGTCTTCCAGACCGGCTCCGGCACCAGCACGAACATGAACGCCAACGAGGTGATCGCCACGCTGGCGACGCGGCGCCTCGGCAAGGCGGTGCATCCCAACGATCACGTCAACATGAGCCAGAGCAGCAACGACGTGATCCCGACGACGATCCACGTGAGCGCGGCCCTCGGCGTGCGCCGCGAGCTCATTCCGGCACTGGAGCATTTGCGCGCTGCGCTCGCCGTAAAGGAGCGTGAGGTCGGCACGGTGGTCAAGACCGGGCGCACGCATCTCATGGACGCGATGCCCGTGACCCTGGGACAGGAGCTTTCCGGCTGGCGCACGCAGATCGAGAGCGGCATCGCCCGGCTCGGCGCCACGGAGCCGCGTCTGCTCGCGCTGGCGCAGGGCGGCACCGCGGTCGGCACCGGCATCAACGCGCATCCTGACTTCGGCGCCCGCTTCTGCGAAGCGCTGGCGGACCTGACACGCGTGGCGTTCACGCCGGCGGTGAACTACTTCGAGGCGCTCGCCTCTCAGGACACCGCCGTCGAGCTCTCCGGGCAGCTCAAGACGATCGCCGTCAGCCTGATGAAGATCGCCAACGACCTGCGCTGGATGAACAGCGGGCCGCTGGCGGGCCTGGGTGAGATCGCACTGCCGGCGCTGCAGCCGGGCAGCAGCATCATGCCGGGCAAGGTGAATCCGGTGATCCCGGAGGCGACCGCGATGGTGGCGGCCCAGGTCATCGGCAACGACACCACCATCACCGTCGCGGGTCAGTCGGGCAACTTCCAGCTCAACGTGATGCTGCCCGTGATCGCCCGCAACCTGCTCGAGAGCATCCACCTCATCGCCAGCATCTCGCGGGCGCTCGCCGACCGCGCCATCGCCGGCTTCAAGGTGAATCCCGAGCGGCTCGCCGAGGCGCTCGAGCGCAATCCCATCCTGGTGACGGCGCTGAATCCCGTGATCGGCTACGAGAAGGGCGCCGCCATCGCCAAGAAGGCCTACGCCGAGGGCAAGCCGGTGCGCGAAGTAGCGCAGAAAATGACCGATCTGCCGCGCGAGGAGCTGGCGCGGCTTCTCGACCCGGCGGATCTCACCCGCGGCGGCATCAAAGGCGGCACGGGCGGCGGTGGCTGAGGCGGACGGCAGGATCGAGGAGGCGGGCAGCACCGCGCCGGGCGGAGTTCCGCCGGGATTCGACTGGCCGGCGAGAATCCGCGAGCGGCTCGCGGGCAGCCGGCCGCGCCACGAGCGCGAGGGCTGGCTCGTCCCCGGCCTGACGGCGGAGGAGAGCCGCGCCTACATACGTTTCTTTCCGGCCGATCCCATTCCCGCGGCAGTGCTCATCCCCATCGTGGAGCATCCGGGCGCGCCCACCGTGCTCCTGACACAGCGCGGTACTCAGCTACGCAACCATGCCGGTCAGGTCAGCTTTCCCGGCGGCCGCATCGAGCTGCAGGACGAGAGTCCCGCCGCGGCGGCGCTGCGGGAGGCGCGCGAGGAGATCGGGTTGGAAGCGGCCAGCGTATCCGTCGTCGGATACCTCATCGATCACGTCGTGATCAGCGGTTTTCGTGTCACCCCGGTAGTTGCGATGGTGCGTCCCGGCTTCGAGCTGCTCCTGGATGCGCAGGAAGTGGAGGATAGCTTCGAGGTGCCGCTCTCCTTCGTGCTCGATCCGCGCAACCACCGGCCGCGGGTGCATCGCTTCCGCGCGGCGGATGCGGAGGCCAGGCTGTTCGACATTCAGTACGGCAACCGCAATATCTGGGGCGCGACGGCCGGGATGCTCGTCAATCTCTACCGGGTGTGCACGGAGGGCGCTCCATGAGCGGCGGCGGTGAGCCCGGGGAGGCGCTGAGCGCGCTCCTCGAGCTGATGGCTCGCCTGCGGGACCCGCAACACGGCTGCCCGTGGGATCGCGAGCAGACCTTCCGCACCATCGCGCCCTACACCATCGAGGAGGCCTACGAGGTGGCCGATGCCGTCGAGCGCGGTCAGCCGGAGAAGCTGCGCGACGAGCTCGGCGACCTGCTTTTCCAGGTGGTGTTTCATGCCCGCATGGCGGAGGAGAAGGGTTGGTTCGACTTCGCGGCCGTGGCGCGCAGCATTCACGAGAAGCTCGTCCGGCGGCATCCACACGTCTTCGAGGACGCCGGGCTCGCCGCCGATGTCGGCCAGCTGTCACGGATCTGGGAGGAGCAGAAGGCACGCGAGCGTGCTCAGGCGGCCGGAGACGGAGACACCGCCGATCACAGCGCGCTGGCCGATGTGCCGCATGCGCTCCCGGCGCTCACCCGGGCAGCGAAGCTCGGACGCCGCGCGGCGCGGGTCGGCTTCGACTGGGAGCACCCCTCGCAGGTCCGTGACAAGGTGCTGGAGGAAGTGCGCGAGATCGACGACGAGCTGGCCGGCGGCGCCGGCGCCGGCGCCGGCTCGGCCAGCCTGACGGAGGAGCTGGGAGATCTGCTGTTCGCGGTCGCCAACTGGGGCCTGCACCTGAAGATCGACCCCGAGGAGGCGCTGCGGGCGGCGAATGCGAAATTCGAGCGCCGCTTCCGGCGCATGGAGGCCCTGGCGGCGGCGCAGGGGACGCCATTGCAGGCGCTCGATCCCGCGCGGTGGGACGTCTTGTGGCGGCAGGCCAAGCGAGAGGTGTAGCGGCGCCCTCGCAGGCATCGCGGCCGGGGCGGTAATCCCGAAAGGGGCAGCCACGGTCCAGATTCAGCGTGGATTCACGCAGATCGCGCTAGCTTTGCGGGATTATGAAGGCCGTTCGGAGCTCGGTGATCGTGGCTGTGGCGCTGGCGCTCTCGGCCGGTTCGCTGCTTGCCCGCGCTCAGCCTCCGCCCTCCACAGCACGAGTGGCCGAGGCGCCGCCTGCCCAGCCCGCGAAGCTCTCCATGGACCAAGCCGTGCGAATGGCCCAGCGCCGCTTCAGGGCAAGGGTCGTCCGGGCCGAGACGCAAACGCAGGGAGACCGTACCATCTACGTCTTGCGGATGCTTGATGGCAATGGACGGGTTTTTGCGGTGCGGGTCGACGCGTCCAGCGGCGCTATTATCTGACGGCCCGCGGGGACGCCGGGTTGGCGGGGAGTCTTCCAATGCGGGTACTTGTAGTCGAAGACGAAGTTTCGCTGCGCGAGACGCTGAAGACGCATCTCACGGAGGCAGGCTTCACCGTCGATGTGGCGCAGGACGGAGAAGAGGGTCTCTTCGCTGGGAAGGAGTATCCCCTCGACGTCGCGATCATCGATCTCGGTTTGCCCAAGCTTGCGGGCCTGGAAGTCATCCGCCGGCTGCGGGCCGCGGGCAAGGCCTTCCCCATCCTGATCCTGACCGCGCGCGACAACTGGCAGGACAAGGTCGAGGGCCTGCAGGCCGGGGCCGACGACTACGTCGCCAAGCCTTTTCACTTCGAGGAGGTGTTGGCGCGCCTGCAGGCGCTGCTGCGCCGCGCGGGCGGCTGGGCGAGCCCGGAGCTCAAGTGCGGCCCGGTGGCTCTCGATACGCGCGCCCAGACGGTGCGAGTCGACGCTCAGTCGGTCGAGCTGACGACGTTCGAGTACCGCATTCTGGAGCACCTGATGCTGCGGGCCGGAGAGGTGATCTCCAAGGGCGAGCTCACGGAGCGGCTGTACGACCAGGACTTCGAGCGCGACAGCAATGTGATCGAGGTGTTGGTGGGGCGGCTGCGGCGCAAGCTCGATCCCGAGGATCGCCTGAAGCCCATCGA
Organism: uncultured Pseudomonadota bacterium; assembly: GCA_963812925.1. GTDB lineage: Bacteria > Pseudomonadota > Gammaproteobacteria > Steroidobacterales > Steroidobacteraceae > 13-2-20CM-66-19. The sequence goes on from CAWEXF010000005.1 coordinate 238,749, forward strand.
GACACTGCGCGGTCGCGGCTACCGTTTCGCGCTGGCGCGTGATCCAGCTTCCTGATTCGCTGGGCCCGGCGCGCAAGGCGAGGGCAGGGCGCACCGCGCATTCGCTGAGCCGCCGGCTGCTGATCTCGGTCGCCGTGCCGCTGGCGCTCTTCTTCGCGGTGATGATGCTCGTGCTCGATTCTGGATTTCGGACGCTGTCGGAACGGCAGCTGCACGCACTCCTCAACTCACAGATCGTCACACTGATCGCCGCCGCCGAGCCCGATTCCTCGGGCGGCTACGATGCGCCGCTCAACGGGCTCGATGCTCGCCTGGCGTCACCGGATTCGGGTCTGTATGCACAGATCCGATCCAACAACCTGCTCTGGCGTTCACCCTCGACGGCCGGGGTGCCCATCGATTTCGGTCCGCCCCTGGCGCAGGGAGACCGGACGTTCTCTTACACGCTGGTCGGCCACACGCGCGTTGCGACGGAGAGTCGCGGCATTTCCTTCGCGGATGACCCGAAACAGCCGGGACACGCGCTCACCTTCAGTGTGGCGGTGAGCCTGACGCCCTACGAGGAGCAGCTCTGGGTCTTTCGCAGCCGCATGCTCGGCTGGTTCACGGGGCTGATGGTGCTGCTGCTGGTGTCGATGGCGGCACTGCTGCGGCGGGTGCTGGCGCCGCTGCGGCGGCTGGAGCGCGAGATCCATGAGGTGGAGGAGGGGCGGAGCGAGATGCTGGGGTCGGGATATCCGCGGGAGCTGAGCGGGGTGGCGCGGCATCTCAACGCACTGCTCGTCGGGGAGCGCAAGCGGGTGGCGCGGTATCGCGATACGTTGGGGAACCTGGCGCACGGACTGAAGACGCCGCTGGCGGTGATGCGGTCGGCGTTGCACGCCGATGTTGGGTCGGGAGGCACTACGATCGGGTCGGAGATCGACCGGATGACTGACATCATCGAGCATCAGTTGAAGCGGGCGGCGGCTTCGGGAGGGGCGCTGCTGGGGCAGGCGCCGGTGGCGGTGGCGGTGGTGGCGACGGATCTGCGGGGGGCGCTGCTCAAGGTGTACTCGCGCAAGGATCTGTCGATCGAGCTGGCTATTCAGGAGGGGGCTTACTTCATCGGGGATCGGGGGGACTTTGTCGAGCTGTTGGGGAATCTGCTGGACAATGCTTGCAAGTGGTGTCGGGAGAGGGTGCGGGTGGAAGTGACCGTGGAGGAGGGGGGGCTGGCGCTGGTGGTGGAGGATGATGGGCCGGGGATTGCGGAGGAGAATCGGGTGAAGGTGTTGGAGCGGGGGATGAGGACTGATGAGAAGGTGCCGGGATATGGGCTGGGGCTCGCCATGGTCCATGACACGGTGGACTTGTATGGGGGGAAGCTGGTGGTGGAGGAATCGGGGCTGGGAGGGGCGAAGTTTTTGGTTAGGCTGCCGGGGAAGAGGATTGAGATTACACCCGGAGCTGCGACGCAGCGATGAAAGGGACTTTCCCGGGCCGCCGTGAATCAGAGCTCGAACTTTATGCCTTGGGCGAGCGGGAGGTCGCGGGACCAGTTGATGGTGTTGGTTTGGCGGCGCATGTAGGCTTTCCAGGCGTCGGAGCCGGATTCGCGGCCGCCGCCGGTGTCTTTTTCGCCGCCGAAGGCGCCGCCTATTTCGGCGCCGGAGGTGCCGATGTTGATGTTGGCTATGCCGCAGTCGCTGCCGGCGGCGGAGAGGAAGGCTTCGGCGTGCTGCAGGCGGTCGGTGAAGAGGGCGGAGGAGAGGCCGTAGGGGGTGGCGTTCTGCTGGGCGATGGCGTCGTCGAGGGAGTCGACGGGGATGAGATAGAGGATCGGGGCGAACGTTTCGGTCTGGACTATGGGGGAGTCGTGGCGGGCGCGGATCAGGGTGGGCTCTACGAAGTTGCCGGGGCCGCTGATGGTGTGGCCGCCGTAGAGGACTTCGTCGCCGCCTGAGCGGGCGGCCGCTACTGCGGACTCGTAGCGCTCGACTGCCTGGACGTCGATCAGGGGGCCCATCAGGGTTGACGGGTCGATTGGATTGCCGATGCGGACCTGGCGGTAGGCGTTGGTCAGACGGCGCTCCAGTTCGGCGGCTACGGCTTTGTGAACGAAGACGCGGCGGGTGCTGGTGCAGCGTTGGCCGGCGGTGCCGACGGCGCCGAAGACGATCGCGGGAACGGCGAGATCCAGGTTCGCGGTCTCGTCTACGATGATGGCGTTGTTGCCTCCCAGCTCCAGGAGGCTCTTGCCCAGGCGCGCGGCGACGCGTTCACCGACTTTGCGTCCGACTGGAGTGGAGCCCGTGAAGGAGATCAGGGCTACGCGACGGTCGTCGACGAAACGAGTCGCGAGCTCGGTGCCGCCGTCGATGAAGAGCTGGAAGATGGGAGGCAGGCCGCGCTCCGACAACACGCGGTTGCAGAGCTGCTGCACGGCGATGGCGGTGAGAGGGGTCTTCGGGGAAGGCTTCCAGACGGAGACGTTGCCACAGATCGCGGCCAGGAAGGCGTTCCACGACCAGACGGCGACGGGGAAGTTGAAGGCGGAGAGGATGCCGACCACACCGAGCGGATGCCACTGCTCGTACATGCGGTGGCCGGGGCGCTCGGAGTGCATGGTGAGGCCGTAGAGCATGCGCGACTGGCCGACGGCGAAGTCGGCGATGTCGATCATCTCCTGCACTTCGCCCAGGCCTTCGGCGAGGATCTTGCCGTTCTCCAGCGAGACCAGCGTGCCCAGGTCGGCCTTGGCGCGGCGCAGCTCCTCGCCTATCAGGCGGACGACCTCGCCGCGCTTCGGGGCGGGCACCGCGCTCCAGGCCGCGGCGGTCGCAGTGGCGGAAGAGATGACGGCCTCGTATTCCTGCGCACCGGCGGGGCGGACCTGGGCGATCAGGCTGCCGGTTGCGGGGTTGCGTACGCTCAGGAGCGGCAGATTGGCGCCGCTCGCCCAGCCGTGCGATCCGGACCACGCGCCGGGATTGAGGGGCGCGAGATCGAGGCGCGCCAGGACGCTGTTGATGCTGGATTCGACGGCGCTCATCTCGCGGCTGCCTTCTTCTGTGACCGCTGGTGCCCGGTCTTGCCGGAAACGATGACCTCGGCGGAGACGTCCTTGGTGCCGCCGTGCGCGTAGTAGCGGCCGAAGCGGTTGGCCAGGATGTCGGTCAGGCGGAATTCCTCCTGCGCGATGAAACCCTTGTAGCGCTCCGGATGCTCGAGGACGAGGTCGACCACGGAGGTGATGCCCGCGGCGGTTGTGACCTGGATGGCGGACCAGAGTCGCCCCGCGATGAGCTGCGGGTAGATCTTGTTGACGTAATTTTCTTCGCGCAGCTCGCCGTCCTGGGTGCCCGTGACCGCGGCGTACACGATGATGACGTCCTGCAGCGTCTGCGGCACCGCGTTCTCGAGAATGCGCTTCAACGTGCCTCGATCCTGATTGAGCTTCAGATCATTCATCAGCAGGCGCATCTGCTCGCAGTGTCCGGGGTAGCGGATCGTCTTGTAGTTCATCGATTCGCAGCGCGCGCCATGCGTCTCGGCAAGTGATCCGAGGCCGCCGGAGGTGTTGAACGCCTCGTACAGCGTGCCGTCGATCTCGATCTCCTCCATTCCCTCGAGCGGAGCCACCTCCACGGTGCGGCCGTCGACGATCGCCTGGCAGGGATTGCCGTACTCGTTGATCAGGCCTTCGGTCGACCAGGTGAGCGAGTACTTGAGTACGTTGTTCGGGTGCTGTGGCAGCGCGCCCACGCGCAGCTTCACCGCGCGCAGCTCCTGGAAATGCTTGATGAGCTCCGCCGCGGCGATGCTGATGAAGCCGGGCGCCAGGCCGCACTGCGGCACGAAGGCCTGCGAGCCGCCGGTTGCGATAGCACGGACGGCGCGCGTGACTTCCACGTCCTCCGTGAGGTCGAAGTAGTGGATGCCGGCGCCGCGCGCAGCTTCCGCCACCGTGACATTGCAGTAGAACGGCAGGCTGGAGATGACGGCGTCGACCGGATGGCTGGCCAAGTGCTGCTCGAGCGCGCTTTTCTGCTTGGCGTTCAAGGTATGCGCGGTGAGGCCTGGCGCGCCGTGCGCGCGGACGACCGCTTCGGCGACGGCGCCGTCGACATCGCCGAGTTGAACCTGGTAACCGCCGGAGCTGGCGAGCAGCCCGGAAATCAGAGCGCCGATCTTGCCGGCGCCGAGGATGAGTACACGATGCATTCAGTGGCTCCCGAAACCCTGCATTATAGCTGGCATGGTAGGATCGTCGCGACATGCGATCTCCCGAGACAACCTCCTGGCATAGCGCGACCTGGCAGGCCAAGGCCGCCCAGCAGCAGCCCGTCTATGACGATCCGGCCGCCCTGCAGCGGGTGGTGGCGGAGCTGTCGCGGCTGCCGCCGATCGTGGTGTCCTGGGAGGTCGAGGCGCTGCGCGAGCGCCTGGCCGCGGCCCAGCGCGGGCAGGCTTTCCTGCTGCAGGGCGGCGATTGCGCCGAGACCTTCGCCGATTGCGAGTCGGACACGATCGTCAAGAAGCTGAAGATCCTGCTGCAGATGAGTCTCGTGCTGCTGCACGGCCTGAAGAAGCCCGTCATCCGTGTGGGCCGCATGGCCGGCCAGTACGCCAAGCCGCGCTCGGTGGACACGGAGACCCGCGATGGGGTGACACTGCCGAGCTTCCGCGGCGACCTCGTCAACCGTCCGGAATTCACGGCCGCCGCGCGCGCGGCCGACCCGGATCTGCTGCTGCGGGGCTACGAGCGGGCGGCTCTCACGCTCAATTTCGTGCGTGCGCTGGTCGATGGCGGCTTCGCCGACCTGCATCACCCGGAGTACTGGGACCTGGGCTTCGTCAAGCACGCGCCGCTCAAGGATGCCTACCAGCGGATCATCCAGTCGATCGGCGATGCGCTGGATTTCTTCGAAGGCATGAGCGGCACCGCCGTCCACGAGGCGACGCTGGTCGATTTCTATGCCAGCCACGAGGGCTTGCACCTGCTTTATGAGCAGGCGCAGACGCGGTTCATCCCGCGGCAGAACCGCTGGTACAACCTCTCGACGCACATGCCGTGGATCGGTATGCGCACCGCGAAGCTCGATGGCGCGCACGTGGAGTACTTCCGTGGTATCGCCAATCCCGTCGGCGTCAAGGTCGGCACCGCCATGGATGCCGCATGGCTGCAGGGCCTGGTCACGACGCTGAACCCGCAGAATCAGCCCGGACGCCTCACCCTGATCCACCGCTTCGGCGCCAAGGACATCGCCACAGCCCTGCCGAAGGCCATCGAGGCCGTGCGGGAGACCGGCCAGACCGTGCTCTGGGTGTGCGACCCGATGCACGGCAACACGGAGACCAGCACCGGCGGACTGAAGACCCGGCGCTTCGAGAACATTCAGAAAGAGCTCGATATCGCCTTCCGCATTCACGCGGAGATGGGCTCTCATCTGGGCGGCGTGCACATCGAGTTGACCGGTGAAGACGTGACGGAATGCACGGGCGGGGCACGTGGCCTCACGGATGCGGACCTGCAGCGGGCTTACCGCTCGACGGTCGATCCGCGCCTGAACCACGAGCAGGCCCTGGAGCTTGCCATGTTGATCGCGGAGCACAGCACGCAGACTCGACGCGACCGGTCTGCCGGACCGGGCAGCTGTTATCAAGCTCCGCCACCTGCGGCGGCGGGGCACATCCCTGTGCCTGATCGGTACAATTGCCCGCATGCAATACGAACACATCGTCGTCCCTCCCGAGGGACGCAGGATCACCGTCAATCCCGATAACAGCCTGAACGTCCCCGATAACCCGATCATTCCCTACATCGAAGGGGACGGGATCGGCATCGACGTCACCCCCGCGATGCTTCGGGTGGTGAACGCCGCGGTCGAGAAGGCCTATGGGCGCAAGCGCCGCATCAGCTGGATGGAGGTCTACTCCGGGGAAAAGGCCAATGCCCGTTACGGACAGTGGTTTCCCGACGAGACGCTGCACGCGCTGCGCGACTTCGTGGTCTCGATCAAGGGGCCTCTGGGCACGCCCATCGGCGGCGGCATCCGCTCGCTCAACGTGGCGATGCGGCAGAGCCTCGATCTCTATGCCTGCGTGCGCCCGATCCGGTATTTCCCCGGCGTCGCGAGCCCGATGCAGGATGCCAGCCAGACGGACATGGTGATCTTCCGCGAGAACACCGAGGACATCTACGCCGGCATCGAATGGCCCGCGGGCTCGGCCGATGTGCACAAGCTCATCGCCTACCTGCAAAAGGAGTTCGGGGTCACGGGGATCCGCTTCCCGGCGAGCTCGGCGATCGGCATCAAGCCGGTGTCGAAGGAGGGCAGCCAGCGCCTGATCCGCAAGGCCATCCAGTACGCCATCGAGAACGATCGCGTCTCGGTGACGCTGGTGCACAAGGGCAACATCATGAAGTTCACGGAGGGCGCCTTCCGCAACTGGGGCTACCAGCTCGCGAAGGAAGAGTTCGGCGCCACGGAGATCGACGGCGGTCCATGGCTGAAATTCCCCAACCCGCTCACCGGCCACGAGATCATCGTCAAGGACGTGATCGCGGATAACTTCCTGCAGCAGGTGCTGTTGCGCCCTGAGGAATACGATGTCATCGCGACACTCAATCTGAACGGCGACTACGTTTCCGACGCGCTCGCCGCGCAGGTCGGCGGTATCGGTATCGCGCCGGGTGGCAACATCGGCGACGGGCTCGCGGTGTTCGAGGCGACGCACGGCACGGCGCCCGGCTTCGCGGGCAAGGATCGGGTCAACCCGGGCTCGCTCATTCTCTCCGCGGAAATGATGGTGCGCTATCTCGGATGGACCGAGGCCGCCGACCTCATCATCAAGGGCGTCACCAACACCATCGCCAACAAAGAGCTCACCTATGACCTCGCGCGGCTACGCGAGGCCATCAAGGCGCCGAAGCGCGAGCTTGCAGGGCGCAAGAGCGTCGAGGAGGACCTGCAGCGCCTGATCCCGGGCGCGAAACTCCTGAGCTGCTCCGGCTTCGCGACGGCGATCATCCACCATATGGACGATCCGCATTAAGCAGGTACGGACGAACGAGGGGCGCCGCCCGGTTCTGCCGGTCAAGCGCAGCGAGGCGTACGACCCCGGCTGCACCCGCTGCCCGCGGCTGGCGGAGTTCCTGGCGGAGGTGCATGGCAGCTACCCGGACTATTGGGCACGGCCCGTGCCCTCGTTCGGCGCCGCTGACCCGCGCCTCATCATCGTGGGCCTCGCTCCGGGTCTGCACGGGGCGAATCGGACCGGGCGGCCGTTCACGGGCGACTATGCGGGAGAGCTGCTTTACCGCACGCTGTATGAGGTAGGGATCGCGACGCGGCCGGAGTCAGTCTCGGCCGACGATGGACTCGAGCTGCGGCAGGCGCGCATCGTCAATTCGGTCAAATGCGTTCCGCCCGGCAACAAGCCGCTGCCGGATGAGATCCGCACCTGCAACGCGTACCTGAAGGTCGAGCTCGCCTCGCTCCGGCGCGCCCGGGTGGTGCTGGCGCTAGGCAGGGTGGGGCACGATGCCTTCCTCATGGCCAGCGGGCTCAAGCGCAGCCAGTTTCCCTTCGGCCACGGCAGCGAGCACCGGCTCGACGAGACGCGGTGCCTCATCGACTCGTATCATTGCAGTCGCTACAACACCTCGACCGGGGTGCTCACCGCGCCGATGTTCAGAAAGGTCGTGGCGCGTGCGTGTGAGATCGCGGGTATCCGCTGATTGAGCGTAGATGAGCGCGACTGACTTCGATCACAAAGACTTCACGGCGGCGCTGCCGCGCCGGCCCGGCGTGTATCGGATGTTCGACGCCGCGCACGAGCTGCTCTACGTCGGCAAGGCCAGAAGCCTCAAGGATCGGGTGAGCACTTACTTCGCTGCCAGCAACGTCAATCCGAAGGTGCAGGCGCTGGTGCAGCAGATCGCCGACATCGAGGTCACGGTCACCAACTCGGAGACCGAGGCGCTGCTCCTCGAATACAACCTCATCAAGGCGCACAAGCCGCGCTTCAACATCGTGCTGCGGGACGACAAGAGCTTCCCCTACGTGCAGCTCTGCGCCGATCACGAGTTTCCGCGGCTCGCCTTCTATCGTGGCTCGCGCAGCGGCTCGGGGCGATATTTCGGGCCCTTCCCGACCGCCTGGGCCGTGCGCGACACGCTCAATCAGCTGCAGAAGCTCTTTCGGATACGCAACTGTCGCGACAGCTTCTTCGCCAACCGCAGCCGCCCCTGCCTGCAGCATCAGATAGGCCGCTGTACGGCGCCTTGCGTCGGGCTCATCAGTCGTGAGGCGTACGCGCAGGACGTTGAAGCAGCCGTCAAGGTGCTCGAAGGTCGCAGTGATGAGGTGAACGCGACGCTGCAGGCACGCATGGAGGAGGCCGCGGGCCGGCTGGAGTTCGAGCGCGCCGCGCAGCTCCGTGATCAGCTCGCGGCGTTGAAGCATATTCAGGCGCAGCAAATCGTCACAGCTGAAGGCGAGCGTGACGTTGACGTGTTCGCGATCGTCGGGGAGCCCGGGGAGTACGCCATAAGCGTGATGCTCATCCGAGGCGGACGCAATCTAGGCACCACGAGTTATTTCCCTCGTGCGGTGCTCTCGGAGCCCGAAGAGGCGCTTTCTTCGTTCATGATGCAGTACTACGCCGCGCAGGAGCCCCCTCCCGAGGTGCTGGTCGGGCAGAAGCTCGAGGACACCGAGTCGCTGAGCCAGGCGCTGAGGGCGCGAACCACCCATGCCGTGCACGTACGCCGGCCGTCGCGAGGCCTCGGTGCGCGCTGGGCCGAGCTCACGCGCGAGAATGCGGAGCAGGCGCTGCGCATGCGCCTCGCGCAGAAGCAGGGGCTGGATGAGATGCTGGCCGCCCTTGCGGCGGAGCTCGAGCTACCGGAGGCGCCGCAGCGCATCGAGTGCTTCGATATCAGCCATACGGGCGGCGAGGGCACCGTGGCCTCGTGCGTCGTCTTCGGCCCGGAAGGGCCGCTGAAGAAGGAATACCGCCGCTTCAACATCTCCGGGGTCACGCCTGGTGACGACTATGGCGCACTGCGGCAGGCGCTCGAGCGGCGTTACACGCGCGTGCGGGAGGGGGAGATTCCGGTGCCGGACCTGCTGCTGATCGACGGCGGCCTCGGGCAGATCGCGGGGGTCCACGAGGTGCTGGCGGAGCTAGGATTCGGCGACATCATGCTGGTCGGCGTCGCCAAGGGGCCGGACCGCCGGCCGGGCCAGGAACGGCTCTTCGTCTACGGCGCCGCCGCGCCCCGGATGCCGGAGGCCCATTCGCCCGCCTCGCGGCTCATTCAGCGCATTCGCGACGAGGCGCACCGATTTGCGATCACGGGGCACCGGCGCAGGCGCGCGCGCCGGTACAATGAGTCCGTGCTGGAGGCCGTGCCGGGCCTGGGGCCCGCCAAGCGACGCGCGCTGCTGACCCATTTCGGCGGCCTTCAGGGGGTGATGCGCGCGGGAGTGGCGGATCTCACTGAAGTGGCCGGAATCGGAGCGGCACTGGCGCGCACACTGTATGACCACCTCCACCCCGGCTCTTGAGCGCGCGATGCCCTGGAACGTGCCGAACACGCTGACTTGGCTGCGGATCGCTGCGATCCCGCTCATCGTCCTGCTCTTCTACATGCCGTACCACTGGTCGGACCCGGCGGCGGGGCTCCTATTCGTGGCTGCGGGCATCACGGACTCGCTCGACGGCTACTTCGCGCGCCGTCTGGGGCAGACCTCGCGCCTCGGTGCTTTCCTCGATCCGGTGGCCGACAAGCTCATCGTGGCGGTGGCGCTCGTCCTGCTCATCAGCAAGGACACGAGAGCCCTGATCGTGCTCACCGCCGCGGTCATCATCGGCCGCGAGATCACGATCTCGGCCCTGCGGGAGTGGATGGCGGAGATAGGCGCGCGCCGCAAGGTGGCGGTGTCGCAGCTCGGCAAGATCAAGACCGTGCTGCAGATCGTGGGGCTCTCCATGATGCTCTACAGAATCCAGCTCATCGGCATCCCCATCTATCGCGTCGGGGTGGTGCTCACGGAGCTCGCCGCAGCGGCGACGCTGGTCTCGATGGTGGCCTACCTGCGGGCGGCGTGGCCGGAGCTGCGGCGCTGAGCGCCGGTTTCCTTGACTTCGCAGGCCGGGCACTTAAAATCCCGTCCCTCCCTCGGGGCGCGGGAATAGCTCAGTTGGTAGAGCGCAACCTTGCCAAGGTTGAGGTCGCGAGTTCGAGCCTCGTTTCCCGCTCCAAACCTACCTTCTGTACAAAGGCTTACGCGGCCACGCCATTGCTGGTCAGGGAATTCTCAGGGAATTCTTCCTGACCCTGCGGCGAGAGGATGCTCATGACACGCTGCCAGACCACCGCGCTTGCGGTCATCGCCGCCTGTTCGCTCAGCGCCACCTGTTCGATCGCCGCCGCGACGCCGCCGCCCACGCGCGACATGATCCAGACCGGGACTGACATCCCCAAGGACTGGAAGCAGCCGCAGGACAATTTCGACTATACCCGCACTGAAGTCATGATCCCGATGCGCGACGGGGTCAAGCTTCATACGGTGATCATGACGCCGAAGGGCGCGAAGAACCTGCCGATGCTGCTCGAGCGCACCCCCTACGACGCCAGCAGCCTCTCCGATACTGACAGTCCGCACATGCACGACGCCGTCTGGTCGGGCGATCGCGACTGGGCCAATGGCCATTACATCCTGGTCTGGCAGGACATTCGCGGCAAATATGGGTCGAAAGGCGACTATGTCATGACCCGGCCGCCGCGCGGGCCGCTCAACCCTAGCAAGACCGACGACACCACCGACGCCTGGGACACGGTTGACTGGCTGGTCAAGCATGTGCAGGGGACGAACGGCAAGGTCGGCCTCATCGGCTCCTCCTATGACGGCTGGACGGTCGTCATGGCGCTGCTCGACCCGCACCCGGCGGTCAAGGCGGCGGCGCCCGAGAGCCCGATGATCGATGGTTGGATGGGCGACGACTGGTATCACTACGGCGCCTTCCGCGAAATCAATCTCGACTATTTCATTGGCCAGTCGAGCGAGACCGGCAAGGGCCAGGAAATCCCGCGCTGGGCCTACGACGACTACGAGAATTACCTCATGGCCGGCAGTGCCGGCGCGCTTGCGGAAAGCGCCGGCTTCGACCAACTGCCCTTCTGGAAGCGCTTCGCCGCCCATCCCGCCTATGACGCCTTCTGGCAGGACCAGGCGCTGGACAAGCTGGCCGCCGCTCACCCGTCCAATGTCCCGACCGTCTGGCTGCAGGGCTTCTGGGACCAGGAGGACATCTACGGCGCCGTCCACACTTGGGAAGCGCTCAAGGCCGCCGGGCACGAAGCCAACAACCATCTGGTCATCGGCCCCTGGTGGCATAGCCAGATCAACCGTGACGGCTGGAACGTGGGACCGCTCAAGTGGAATGGCGACACCGCCGCCGATTTTCGCCAACACGTCCTCATTCCATTCTTCGACATGTACCTTCAGGACGACCATCCGGCGATGTCCATGGCGCAAGTGATGGTCTTCAATCCGGCCGAGAAGAAATGGGGCAAGTTCGCCGACTGGCCGGGCGCGAGCCAGCTCACGCCCATCTATCTGCAGAGCGATTTCGCTCTTGCCTTCCACCAGGCCGCTCCGGGCGGGGAAAGCTACGTCTCCGATCCGTCCAAGCCGGTATCGTACCTACAGCGGCCGATTCCGCAGCAAAACGAGGACGCCTGGCGAACCTGGCTGGTACAGGACCAGCGCTTCGTATCCAATCGCACCGACGTACTGAGCTACGAAACGCCGGTACTCGATCATGAGGTCCGGCTAGAAGGCGCGCCGATCGCCGACATCTTCGCCAAGACCACCGGGACGGATGGCGACTTCGTCGTCAAGGTGATCGACGTCTATCCACCAACGTATGCCCAGCAGCCAGAGATGGGCGGCTATGAGCTGCCCATCGCGCTCGATATCTTCCGCGGCCGCTACCGCAAGAGCTTCTCGAACCCGTCGCCGATTCCTGCCGGGCAAGTACAGGAATACAAATTTCGCTTGCCAACGGTGAACTACACCTTCCGGCCAGGTCACCGGATCATGGTGCAGATCCAATCGTCGCTCTTCCCTGTCTACGATCGCAATCCGCAGACCTACGTGCCCAACATCCTGTTCGCCAAACCGTCCGACTTCCACAAGGCGACGGTGACCATCATGCACGGGCCTCAGGCGCCCAGCGCGGTGCTGCTACCCGTAGTCAATCAGCCGGCCCCGTCCCAGCAGCCACGATGAGATTCGGCACATAGTGGCAGGCTAATTTCGGCGACGCGTGTCCGCCGACCATTTGGACGTCTTCCCCTACATAGACGTTCATGTTCTCGGGAACGATGACAGCCACGCGCACGCCCGGCGCGGCATCGTACGGGTGGAAGAGTGCCCGCAGGTTGTGAACGTAGTCTGGGTCGATCCTTCCGTTCGCGCCCGCTTCAGAGCGTGGGATCATCGCCATCGCGATTTCCCTCGGCACGAAACCCACTACGCGTCCCGCGACGGCGGGTGGGGGGTTGAGAGCCTCGTGCATCGGGGCGCCGCCACCACAATTCTGATCCGCAAGCACGATCTGGCTGGTGATTCCTCTCGGAATGGGTCGAGGCGCCTCCGCGACCCGTGGCTGCGTCTGCACGACCGGCATCGGAGCGGGCGGCGGTGGCGCGGCTGATTGAACCGGTACGGATTGCTGTTGCAGCACGGGCGTCGGGCGTGCGGTGGGTTGGGGTGCCAACGGGAGGCTCTGTTGAGGCGGGGCGCTGGCCGCCTCTGGACGTTTGTTCCATTGCCATGGCGGATTCAGCAGATAGAGGCCGGTGCAGATCGTTGCGCCGAGCAGCGCGAGTTTCCAAGTCGTCGAGCCACGCCAGAGTTGGCCGCCACTTCCGCCAAGGGAGCGCTTGGGCGCGAAGATTTCATCCTTCATGGCAACGCCTCGGCTTGCGGGCACTCGACGGGCTTGGCGAGAACCGCGTTCCCGTCCTCGATCAAAGCCACACAGCGCGCGCCTTGCTGCTTGGCGTTGATCAGCGAGTCTGCAATGGATTCCTCGATGACGCGGACGAGATCACGTGAGGAGCCGGCTTCGGCAAATTTCTCCTGACGGCGCATCAGGCGATAGAGCAATTCGGGGTCGATGCCCTGTTTTCCCACGGCGAGGCCATATCCCTGGATCATCTGCTCGATCTCCAGGGCGGTAACCCGCGCGACGTCGAGGCCTTCGAGCCGGGAGAATACGAAAATCCGGTCGATACGGTTGAGGACTTCCGGCGCGAAGCCTGCGTCCTTCAGTGCGCTGGTGGCCGCGCGCCGCATCTCGTCGGGATCGTTGGCATAGCGGCGGCGAATATCCTCCAGGGTGTCGAGCGCTGCGTTGGTGGTGAGCACGAAGATCGCCCGTGTCGTGGAAATCGAGCGGCCGTCGGAGGCTTCCGTGACGAAGCCATCGTTCCACGCCGTCAGGAACTTCTTGTGTACCTCCGGGTCGGCCTTCTCGATCTCATCCAACAACACCACGGCATCCGGGGTCTCGCGCAATCCGGCAGTGAGCTTGCCGTAGCTGTCCGACCCGACATAGCCCCGGGGTGAGCCGAAAAGGATGGTGGCACCCATTCCCCTGGAGCATTGGGTCATATCGAGATGCAGCAGCTGGCGATGCAGCTCTGCTGCCAGACGTTTGCCGAGATAGGTCTTGCCGGTTCCCGGATAGCCGGCGAAGAGGAACACACCGACCGGCTTGCCGCGTTGCTGCAAAGCCAGGCGCCGGCGTATCTGCGCGGCGAGGTCGTCGCAGATCGCATTCTGGCCGATGACCCGCGATTTCAACGCGTCCGCCAGGCCCGCGGCGTCGATGAACTCCGCATCGGTATCCTGATTGATGCGACCTTCGAGCGCCGCACGATTGGTGAGTCGATCGAGCACGTCCATAACCCAACTCCTACGCAGTATCCACACCGGCAGACGGCCGGCGCGGGCGAGCAATCCGACGATGACCACGAGCCAGAGCAGCATGGCGAGCGCGAGGATCGCTCCCCGCCAGGCGCCGACGGAACGTATCAGATCGGAACTCCAGCGCCCGAGACCTTCGTCATAGTGTTTGATCGCCCTCGCCAATGCGAGGGTCAGCGTGACGAAGAAAAGCAGCGGCAGGAAGCGGTTGATCAGCGCCAGCACGCGACGCATGGATTTTCCTGTACCAGGCGGCAGTCACATGACTGCGAAGCATACCCGCAAGGGTTACGGACAGGCTTGGCGCCAACTCTCAGTCTGCATGCGAGCGCGTGGCCGGCACCTTGGTCGAGCCTCTCGATAAAAATACGTAATAAATCAATATATTATAGTGATATATTAATCTATGTTCTCGTAACGAATCGTTAGTTGTAGTTACGGGCGAGCACAGGAGTGGCACGGTAAAGGCTCGGAAAGAGGTTCTTCAGGGCGGCAACCTTGGGCAGGTCGTTGTAGTAGATGTACGAGTTGTCCGGGTGCAGCGTCAGAAAATTCTGGTGATAGCCCTCGGCCGGATAGAAGCCCTTGAAAGGCTCGACGCGGGTGACGATGGGCACCGCAAACACGTGGGCCTGGTCCAACTGGGCGATGTAGGCCTGTGCCACGGTGCGCTGGGCGGCATCCAACGGAAACAGCGCTGACCGGTACTGCGTCCCCTCATCCGGCCCCTGGTAGTTCAGCTCGGTGGGGTTGTGGCCGACCGAGAAGAAGATCTGCAGCAGCCGGCCGTAGCTCACCTGGGCGGGGTCGAAGGTGACGCGCACCGACTCCGCGTGCCCGGTGTTGCCCATTGCAACCGTATCGTACTGCGCCGTGGCTGCTGAACCGCCCGAGTAGCCGGACACCGCTTGCTGCACGCCGCGCACGTGCTCGAAAACGCCTTGCACGCCCCAGAAGCAGCCGCCGGCAAACACCGCCGTTTCGCTGTGTGCTCCGGTCGCGGGCTCGTCCTGTGCCGGTGCGGGAATGCTGACCACGGGTTCGGCCGACCGCGCAATGTGGAGCCAGGTCAACGTGCCGATCGCGATGATGGCGAGGAAGCCGCCGACACGGGCCCGTGCTGTAGGTTCTTTCATATCGACCTCGATTCAGCCAAAGGTGAACGAATACGCCTGTACGCCAGGATTCAGAAACTCGATCTCGAACGTACGGTCCGCGACCGGTCCGGTCTGCCGCACCAGCTGGTACAAGCGCTCTGCCGTTACAACGCCGCTGCCGTCGGGCGCGACGTCACTGCCGTGCGCTTCGCCCGGCGGGGCGCCGTCGATGCGGATCACGAAATGAACGGGCTTGCCGTCCGCCGCCGGGCCCAACACCAGATGCAGGTCGCGGGCGTGAAATCGAAAGACGATGCGGCCCGCGGGGCGCTGCAGGCTGGCGTATTGCGCCCTGACCCGCCAATCGCCGGCCAGGCCCCAATCGTTGAGATCGAGCGCCGGCGGCAGCCTGTAATCGGCCGACGCATCCTGCACCGCTCCTCCTGGCGAGCTGAAGTTCGCGGCACGCTCGTAGCCGATATAGGTTTCGGGCGAGCCGAGATCACGATCGTCGGCCGCGGCCTGCACTCCCTGGGCGGGCATGTCCTGCCGTGGCATTCCCAACGCCACTTGCAGCGCCTGTGCATGACCGGCCTCGGCCAACAGCTGCCGTATCGCCTGCTCGGTCTCGTCATAACTGCCTTCACCGAAATGGTGATAGCGAATGCGGCCCTGGGCATCGATGAGATAGTGCGCCGGCCAGTACTCATTGTTCAACGCATCCCAGATCGCATAGTTGTTGTCGATCGCGACCGGATACGTGATGCCGAGGCTGGCGATTGCCCGCTTGACGTTGTTGGGATCGCGCTCGAAGGCGAACTCAGGGTCGTGCACGCCGATCACGACCAGGCCATCGTTTTTGTACTTGTCCGCCCACGCCTTCACGTACGGCAACGTGCGCAGACAGTTGATGCATGAGTAGGTCCAGATATCGAGCAGGACGACTTTGCCGCGCAGCTCCTGCGCGCTGAGGGGCGGCGAATTGAGCCACTGTACCGCGCCCGATAGCGGCGGAATGCGACCCTCCACCGGTAGGGTCTCTGCCGTTGGCAGCGCCGCGGCCGTTGCTTCGGCGATCATTGGCGAGTTTGCATGAGCGTCGGCGAGCGTGGTGTGCGGGGGCGAGAGACGGTTGACCAGCCGCTGTTCCAGGCCACCCGTGGCAACGCTCGAGATCCGTGTCAGGAGTCCTGTATCGAGCCCCGTCGCGATGGCGGCAACCCCCGCCAGCATCGCCACGCCGATGCCGCGTCGCACCCATTCCCCGGCGCCCAGCGAGCGCTTCATTGCGGCGAAGACACGCCCACCTATCAGCACCGCGATGGCGAGCGAGGTCGCCGCGCCTGCCGCATAGGCGGCCAACAGCAGTGTGGTGCCGGCGTTGGCTCCGTGCAGCGCTGCGCCTGCCAGAAGCAGACCGAGGATCGGACCGGCGCAAGGCGCCCACAGGAGGCCCGTGGCGATGCCGAGCAGGAATGAGGAGCCGACGCCGGGCGGCTTGCCGTCCGCTCGAGCGAGCGCCTCCAGGCGATTGCCCGCGCTGACCAGAGGATGCATGACGCGCTCGGCGAGGCGTGGCCACAGCAGGGTCACGGCGAAGAGGGCCAGCAGTGCCAGCGCGAGAGCTCGGCCGACCTGATTGGCTTGCGCCGCCCAGCCGCCGCCGATGGCGGCGAGGGTCGCAACGCCCGCGAAGGTAACCGCCATACCCGCGAGCAGCGGCAACGTGCTGCGCGAGAACGGCTGATCGGCGCGCGCGAACACGAATGGCAGCACCGGCAGGATGCAGGGGCTGAGTATGGTCAGCACACCGCCGATGTAGGCAAGCAGGATGAGCAACACGAGTGCGTTCTCCTCAGGCCGCGCCCGGCTTGAACGTCATGGCCACGCCATTCATGCAGTAGCGCAGGCCGGTTGGTGGCGGCCCGTCGTCGAATACGTGACCCAGATGACCGCCGCAACGGGTGCAGTGCACTTCCGTGCGCAGCATGGCGAACGACCAATCCTTCTGGGTGGAAACCGCATTCGGCAGCGGCGCCCAGAAGCTGGGCCAGCCGGTGCCGCTGTCGAACTTGGTGCGGGAGGAATACAGGTTCTGCGCGCATCCGGCACAAGCGAAAATGCCGGAGCGATGCTCCGCGTTCAGAGGACTGCTGTACGGACGCTCCGTATCCGCCTGCCGCAGGACGGCATACTGGTCGGGCGTCAGGAGCTTGCGCCACTCCGCATCGGTGTGAGTGACCTTGTAGCTGCCGGCGGCAGGGGCAGCCGCGGCGAAGGAGAGCACGTGCCGGCGCGCGGCGACCAGCGCGGTCACACCGGTGGCGGCCGAAAGCAGGAATCGTCTACGACTGGGCATGGCGGGCTCCTGGCGCATCACCCGGGGGCGATGCTGTAACGACTGTGGGCGCATGCTGCTACGGACGGGGTTGCCGAGTCCTCACGGAAAGTTAAACGTTTCGTGATTACTCACCCGAATGCTTCGCCTATCATGGCGGCGCCTTGCTTCATGGCGATCTCGTGGAACACCAGAAACGCATCCTGATCATCGAAGATGACGTCGACATCGCGGACATGCTTGGCGTGCATCTGCGGGAAGAACGCTTCGAGATCGTCCACTGTGCCCGCGGCGATGATGGCCTGCGCCGCCTCGAGCAGGAGGCTTGGGACGTGCTGATCCTCGATCTCATGCTGCCCGGCGTGGACGGCCTGGAGATCTGCCGGCGCGCCCGCGCCATGCCGCGCTACACGCCCATCGTCATCATCAGCGCGCGCTCGACCGAAACTCACCGCATCGTCGGGCTGGAGCTCGGGGCCGACGACTACCTGGCGAAGCCGTTCTCGGTGCTGGAGCTGGTGGCGCGCGTGAAGGCGCTGCTGCGCCGCGTCGATGCGCTGGCCAAGGGCGCCCAGGGTCAGGCAGATGCGAGCCTGCGCCAGGGCAGGCTGCTGATCGACCCGATCGCGCGCTCGGCTTCGCTCGCGGGCGCGCCTCTGGAGCTGACGCCGCGGGAATTCGACCTGCTGCATTTCTTCGCGCGTCACCCGGGCAAGGTGTTCTCGCGGATGGGCCTGCTCGATGCTGTTTGGGGTTACAACCACGAGGGCTACGAGCATACGGTCAACACTCACATCAACCGGCTGCGCGCCAAGATCGAGGCCGACCCGGCCGAGCCTGTTTGTATTGTCACCGTGTGGGGGCAGGGGTACAAGTTCCTGCCGCCGGGGGAGGGGCCGTGAGCCTGACGCTCACGCAACGCCTGTCACTCGTCTTCGCGTTGCTGCTGCTCGCCTGTTGCGGCGCCTCGGCGTGGCTCCAGGTGCGCTCGAGCCACCTGCGCGAGGAGGAGGTGACCCAGCGCCTGTCGCGCGGGCTCGCGGCGCACATCGCGCAGAGCTCGGAGCTGATGGATGAAGGCGGCCTGAGGCCCGATGCGGTGCGCCGGCTTTTCGGACAGCTCATGGTGGTCAACCCCAGTGTCGAGGTCTATCTGCTCGATGCCGATGGCCACATCACCGGAGACGACGCGCCGCCCGGGCACGTCAAGCGCGACCAGGTCGATCTCGCTCCGGTGCGCCGCTTTCTCGCGGGAGCGCCCTTGCCGGTCCTCGGCGACGACCCGCGCAGCATCGATGGGCTCAAGGTATTCAGCGCTGCCCCACTATCCGGCGCCAACGGCGCCGTGGGCGGCTATATCTACGTGATCCTCCTCGGCGAAACCCGCGATGCGCTGGCTGCACGCGCCGCGGCAAGCGCGACATTGCGCAATACGCTGCGCTCGATGGCGATAGTCGCCGTGCTGGGAATCGCGGCCGGGCTGATCGCATTTGGCTGGATCATCCGTCCGCTGCGCCGCCTGACCGAGGCCTTGAGCGACTTCGATCCCAGCGCCAACCCGACGCCGCTACCGGCACTCGCTTCGCCGGCGGGGCCGCGGCACCGGAACGCGAACGATGAGATCGCAGTTCTCGAGAAAGCGTTCGCGCAAATGGCAACCCGGATCAACGAGCAATTGGGCGCGCTGGCGCGCAGCGACCAGATGCGGCGCGAGCTGGTGACGAATATCTCGCACGATCTGCGCACGCCGCTCACGTCGTTGCACGGTTATCTCGAGCTGCTCGCGCTGAAGGGCGACGCGCTGAGTGAGGCCGAGCGGCACCGCTATCTCGGCACCGCGCTCGCGCAGAGCGACAAGGTCGGCAAGCTCGCGCAGTCGCTGTTCGAGCTGGCCCGTCTCGAGTACGGGATCGTCGCGCCGCAGTGGGAGGATTTCGCGCTCGCCGACCTGATCCAGGACGTGTTTCAGAAATTCGAGCTGACGGCGCAAGCCAAGTCGATCGCGCTCGAGGCTCGCATACCGCCCCGACTACCCACCGTGCACGCGGACCTTGCCATGATGGAGCGTGTCCTCACCAACCTGATCGACAACGCCATCCGGCATACGCCCAAAAGCGGGACGGTGCGGATCGAGCTGGAGCAGCGGGATGGCAAGGTTGCGGTGATCGTTGCCGATACCGGCCCGGGCATTGCGGCGGAGCTGCGCGCGGGGTTGTTCCAGCGCGCGCTCAAGGTGGGCGATGCGCATCGCGGCGGCCTTGGCCTCCTGATCGTGCAGCGCATGCTGCAACTGCAGCGCAGCGACATCAGGCTGCTGGACCGGGAAGGGATGGGCGCGGTGTTCGAGTTCCTGCTCGAACCCGCGCCCTGAACGCCGGCGGCTAGATCGCCGCGCAGATGGCCTTGGTTTCGAGGTAGTTGTTGAGCACCTCGTGACCCATCTCGCGTCCCCAGCCGGACTGTTTGTAGCCGCCGAAAGGCATCGACGCATCGAAGATGTTGTAACAGTTGATCCAGACGGTGCCGGCGCGCAGTTTGTTGGCGACGCGATGCGCCCGTTTCATGTCGCTGCTCCAGACCCCGGCCGCTAGCCCGTATACGGTATCGTTGGCTCGCCGGATGAGGTCCTCGTCGACGTCCTTGAAGGGCGTAACGGTTACGACGGGCCCGAAGATCTCCTCCTGGTAAACCCGCATGTTCTCCTGCGTCCCGTCGAGCACCGTCGGTTGGACGAAGTAGCCGGTATTACCGTGACGACTGCCGCCCACTACGGTACGCGCGCCTTCCTCCTTGCCGGACTTGAGGAAGCCGGTCACGCGCTCGAACTGCACTTTCGAGACCAGCGGTCCCATCTGGGTTGCCGGATCGAGTCCGGGCCCGAGGCGGATCTTCCTGGCGGCATCGCTCACGCCTTCCAGCACACGCTCGTAGCGTCGCTCCTGCACGAACAGGCGTGAGCCGGCGCAGCAGCACTGACCGTGATTGAAGAAGATGGCATTCGTGGCGCCCGGAATGGCCACGTCGAGATCTGCATCATCGAGCACGATGTTGGGTGACTTGCCACCGAGCTCGAGAGTGACCTTCTTGAGATCGTTGGCGGCGGCCTTGACGATGAGCTTGCCCACTTCGGTCGAGCCGGTAAAGGCCACCTTGTTGACCTGAGGATGCGCCGCGAGCGGCGCGCCACAGCTCTCGCCGAATCCGGTGACGACATTGAGCACGCCGGGGGGCAGGCCGGCATCGAGGCACAGTTGCGCCAGGCGCAGGGCCGAGAGCGGCGTCTCCTCAGCGGGCTTCAACACGACGGTGCAACCGGCGGTGAGCACCGGCCCGAGCTTCCACGCTGCCATCAGCAGCGGGAAATTCCACGGGATGATCTGCGCCACGACCCCGATCGGCTCCCGGCGGGTGTAGGCGTGATACTCGGCACCCGGCGTATAGGGCACCGAAAGCGCGAGAGTGTTGCCCTCGATCTTGGTTGCCCAGCCCGCCATGTAGTGGAAGAGGTCCGCCGCGAGCGGTACGTCGGCCGCGCGCGCCACGCTGACCGGCTTGCCGTTGTCGAGCGACTCGAGCTGCGCCAGCTCCTCCAGATTCTCCAGGATGAGATCGCCGATCTTCCAGAGAATCCTGCCGCGCTGCGATGGCGACATGTTGGGCCACGGACCGGAGTCGAAGGCCTTGCGGGCGGCAGCGACGGCGAGATCGACGTCGGCCTTCTTGCAATCGGCCACGTGGGCGATGACTTCCTCGGTCGCGGGGTTGAATACCTCGAAGGTCTCTTCGTCACGGGCACTCTGCCAGCGGCCGTCGATCAACGCCTGACGAGGCTGACCGATGAAGCTCTTGACGCGTGGGCTCAGGGAAATGATGTCGACGGCTGCGTTCATTGGAGTCTCCTCGCAATCGGGCCTCGATTGAACTCAGCCTACGTTACACCAATTTATGCCGCGGATCCTCGGTTGGCGCCCCGGGGACCCGGTAGCGCCAACGCTGTTCTACATCCGGTCACCGTGCGCGCACGGCCGCCGTATTGCCCCGCTGCAGGCGGCTATCCCTTGAATCGGGCCGCTTCCTCCGAGCCTTTGGTGGCGTCCCCCTCCGAGTACGAGTGCGCGCCCGCGCCGGCCAGCTTGCCGCCCTGCACGATGAGATACTCATTGCGGATCGGCCGGCCCTCGAAGAAGCATTCGAGGATCTCCCGAGTGCCTGCCGCGTAGCGAGCCTGGGCGGAGAGCGAAGTGCCCGAGATATGTGGCGTCATGCCCTGGTGGGGCATCGTCCGCCACGGATGATCCTTGGGCGCTGGCTGCGGAAACCACACATCGCCCGCATAGCCGGCGAGACGGCCGCTCTGCAGTGCGCGCACGATGGCATCGCGATCGCAGATCTTCCCGCGTGCCGTGTTCACGAGATAGGCACCGCGTTTCATCTGCGACAGGAGCTTGTCGTTGAACATGTGCTCCGTTTCCGGATGCAGCGGCGCGTTGATCGTCACCACGTCGCATACCTTCACCATGTCTTCCACGCTCGGGTGGAAGGTGAGGCCGAGCTCCTTCTCGACAGCGGCGGGCAGGCGGTGGCGATCGTAATAATGCAGATGCATGTCGAAGGGCTTCAGACGCTTCAGAACCGCAAGACCGATGCGTCCGGCCGCGACTGTGCCGACGTGCATGCCTTCCACGTCATAGGAGCGCGCCGCGCAATCGGCGATGTTCCAGCCGCCTTTGATGACCCACTGGTGTGAGGGGATGTAATTGCGCACGAGCGACAGAATCATCATGACCACGTGCTCGGATACGCTGATCGAGTTGCTGAAGGTCACCTCGGCGACCGTAACTTCCTTCTTGCTCGCGGCCTGAAGGTCCACGTGGTCCGAGCCAATGCCCGCCGTGATCGCGAGCTTGAGCTTCCTGGCCTTGGCGATGCGCTCGGCGGTGAGGTAGGCGGGCCAGAAGGGCTGGGAGATCACGACGTCCGCATCCACCAGCTCACGCTCGAACACTGAATTGGGGCCATCCTTGTCGGAAGTCACCACCAGCTTGTGCCCGAGCGACTCCAGGAACTTGCGCAGGCCCAGCTCCCCGGACACGCTGCCGAGCAGCGCCCCAGGCTTGAAGTCGATCGCCGTGGGCGAAGGCAGCGTTTGGCCGTCCGGATAGCGCTCTATCGTCGGCAGATCATCGCGCGCGTAGCTTCTGGGGTAACCGTCGACCGGATCGTCATAAAGGACGCAGAGAACTTTGGCCATGGGTAGATTCCTCCGGGTGCGTAGCGGCCCGGATACTGACCCGTCGGCGTTGCAGCATCCAATGAAAACTTTGGAACAGTTGATAGGCGCTTTCGATCAAGCCGGCGGGCGGGGCGCAAAGGGCAGATGGAGCTCGCCTTCCAGCACCGAGGCGAGCAGGGCGCTGGCCATCGGCGACGGCGGCTCGCGATCTGACAGCACGAGTCCGACCGACTGTGAGTGAGCAGGTTCGATGAGATCGACTGCAGCCAGATCGCGCGCGCCGCTGAACAAATATGCGAACGTGTGCGGCACGATGCTGGACCATTCGCCGTGTTGCAGATGCGAGTAGATGGCGAGGAAGGAGTTGCTGACGACCGATGGCGTGATGGCGATGCCGATCGAGGCCAGGAGGTTGGTGAGAATGCGCCGGTTCTGCATGTCCTCACTCAGCAGACAGAGCTTCTCGCCGGCGGCTTCCGTCCAGGTGAGGCTGCTGCGCGCCGCGAAGCGATGCTCGCGTCGTGTCACGAAGACGTAGCGCTCGCGATAGAGCGGCAGGCGCCGCACGTTCTCCAGCGGCTCGTTCTCGAGATAAGTGATGCCGCCGTCGAGCTCGAAGGCGTCGAGGCCCCGCTGGATGGCGCGCGAACTGAGCGACTGGATCTCCACGTCCGCCGCCGGGTGCTCCCGGCAGAACCGCGCCGTGACGAAGGACACCGCCGGCATTGCGGCCGGGATGACGCCGAGCCGCAGCGTTCCCACCATGCCGCGGCGCAACCGCGACAAGTCTTCCCGCAAGCTGTCGTAGTCTGTCAGGATCTGCCGGCCCCAGGAGAGCACGCGCTCTCCCTCCGGCGTGAGGCCGACAAATTGGTGCCCGCGGATGACGAGCCGCGCCTCGAGGTCCTCCTCCAGCTTGCGAATCGCCGCGGAGAGTGTCGGCTGCGCCACGTTGCACACTTCCGCGGCCCGCGCGAAATGCCTCTCCCGCGCCAACGTGACAAAATAGGAAAGATGACGAACGAGCATGTTGCTCAGACTATATCAGGGTCACCCTGTCTCGACTGCTTCGCTGAAGTCCCAGTTGCGCGCGACCGGCATACAACTCCAGGTCGCAATGGTTCATGATGGGGAGATAAGAAGTGCGGTCCGAACGCCGGAGGGGGGGAAAAGCCGAGCGGCGGCCCGAGGAGCCATATAAGGACGCAGAGCCGCGTCGGACCGCCCGAGAAGTGGTCGCAGAGAGTTCCGCACCCCGCTCACGCTCATGCTGGGGCCGGTCGAGGAAGCCGCCGCCAACCCGGCGATACCGGCAACAAGTGCGTACGCAGCTCGAAGTGGTGCAACGCAATGCGCTCAGATTGCAGAAGCTCGTCACAGCCTGCTCGACTTTTCGCGGATCGAGGCGGGGCGCGTGCAGGCCTGCTACGAGCCGACTGATTTTGGGGTGTTGACCGGCGACCTCGCAAGCAACTTCCGCTCCGCCATCGAGCGCGCCGCAGTTGCGCTCGAGGTCGACTGCGAGCGCTTCCATCGGGTCGAAGGGACGCCGGGCCGCACGCGGGAGGGCTCAGGTGTCGGGCTCGCCCTCGTGCGCGAGCTCGTCCAGCTCCATGGCGGCAGCATCAGTGCGGAAAGCCAACTCGGGCACGGCACAACCTTTCGGGTTGCCGTGCCGCTGGGCGGCGCCCACCTCCCGGCGGCTCGCATCAAAGTGCCCCGTACGCTGAGCTCGACCGCGATCGGCGCACGGGCTTTCGTCGAGGAGGCGCTACGCTGGATACCTGAGCAGCATGTCTCCGCCGATCTTGCCGGCGGGGGTGGCGACTCGCCACGGGCAGCTATGGCTGACGGTGAGCAAGCTCTCGAGGCCGCACGTCGCAAGCGTCCCGATCTCATTCTGTCCGAAATCATGATGCCGCGGCGCACCGGCCTGGAGCTGCTGCAGGCGCTGCGGGCCGATGAGTCTTTGCGTGACGTGCCGGTGATCCTGCTCTCCGCGCGCGCCGGCGAGGAAGCGCGCCTGGAGGGCCTCGATGCCGGCGCCGACGATTCGGCTGATCGCGCTCACGGGATATGGCCTGGCGGAGGATCGCCAGCGTGCGCTGGCTGCGGGGTTCGATGCGCACCTGGTCAAGCCGGTGGATCTGCCGGCGCTCGAGCGCACCGTCGCCGTGCTCTCGAGCGGCCAGTAGGGAATCAGCTCTCGGCGCCTTTGCCGATCTGCGACTGGCAGTAGTTCTCGATGCCGATGCGGCCGATGAGGTCGATCTGGGTCTCGAGGAAATCTATGTGCTCCTCCTCGGATTCGAGAATCGATTCGAAGATCTCACGCGAGATGTAGTCGGCGCTCGACTCGCACTCGGCGATGGCATTCTTCAGAACCTCGCGCGCGGCCATCTCGAGCTTCAGGTCGCACTGCAGGCATTCCTTGACGTTCTCGCCTATGAGGAGCTTGCCCAGGTCCTGCAGGTTCGGCAGCCCTTCGAGGAAGAGAATGCGCGCGATCAGGCGATCGGCGTGCTTCATCTCGTCAATGGACTCCTTGTACTCGGTCTCCCCAAGGCGCTCGAGGCCCCAATTGCGGAACATGCGGGAGTGCAGGAAGTACTGGTTGATCGCCGTGAGCTCGTTCTTCAGTACCGAGTTGAGGTACTGCAGGATCTTGGTATTGCCCTTCATGCCATGCTCCGCTCGCGATGGAATCGCGCCAGCATGGCGGAGCAGGGAAGACTGCGCAACAGCGGGGAGGGAAGTGCGCCTAGGCGGCGCGGGCGCAGGTGAGCTCGCGAAGGGACTCGTCGACGACAGTGCGCGCCACGTCTTCGCAACGCCCGCAGCACATCCCGACGGGAACAACCGATTGTACGTCGCTCAGCGACACCGCTCCGCCCGATACGGCATCGCGGATTTGACGGTCCGTCACAGCACAGCAGACGCATACGTACATAGTGAGGAGAATGGTAATAGTAAATAAGAATCATTGTCAATAAGCCCCCGGGGTCTTGCCAGCCGCCATATCTCTGACTACAGTCAGAGAATGCAGGATATCGCGAGAATTCGTGCCTTCAATCGCACGGTCACCCGGCGGCTCGGGGTACTGAACGAGCGCTACCTGGGCCGCAATCGGCCGCTGGTCGAATCGCGGCTGCTATTCGAGATCGGCACGCAGGGTGCCTCGGTCCGGGAGCTCCGCACGCGTCTGGGGCTCGACTCCGGATTCTCCAGCCGCCTTCTACGTTCACTCGAGCGTAAGAAACTGATGAAGACCGAACCGTCAGGCTCGGATGGCCGGATCAGGATTGCCCGACTCACGCGCTCCGGGCTCGCGGAGCTCGAGCGGATCAACTCCCTCGCCGACGATCTCGCCCGCTCCATGCTCACGCCTCTCAGTCCGGATCAGGCGCAGCGGCTGGTCGCCGCGATGAGCGAGGTCGACCGCCTGGTGCGCGCCTCGAGCGTCGAGTTCGCACCGGTGGACTTCCGCAGCGCGGATGCCGAACGATGCCTGCAGAAGTACTACGCCGAGCTGGCCGCAAGATTCTCGAGTGGATTCGAGCTGCACGCCGATGACGCGCCGGCCGCAGACGAGATTGCGCCGCCCGGAGGCGGCATGATCATCGCGCAACTCTTCGGTGAGCCGGTCGGCTGCGGGGCGATCCGCACGCTCGGTCCCGGGGTAGGGGAGCTCAAGCGCATGTGGATTTCGCCTGACGTGCGCGGTCTCGGGGTCGGGCGTCGCCTTCTCGCGGAGCTGGAGCGAGCGGTGATCGCACGCAAGCTGCACACGGTTCGCCTCGATACCAACGGATCGCTCACCGAGGCTCTCCATCTTTATCGCACGTCCGGCTACCGCGAAATCCCCGCTTACAACCACAACCCTTACGCCCAACACTGGTTCGAGAAGCAACTTATCTGACAGTCTGAGACCTTTGTTTACAACCGGGCCGGCGGCAGCTCCCTAGACTGCGGAGCTTATGAAGTCCCTGATATGCGCCCTCGCGGCCACACTCCTGCTCGCGCAGGCCGGCTGCGCCCAGGAGCCACACCGCCATTACGGCCAACCTTCCATCGACCAGCTGGCGAGTGAGCTCGATCTCACGGCGGCACAGAAGACGCAGGTGCAGCAGATCCTCAACGATGAGCAAGCGCAGCGCGAGCAGCTGCAGAGCTCCGGCGAGGACAGACGGCAGATCATGCAAGAGGTGCAGAGCGACCTCATCTCGAAGATGAGCGCCGTGCTGACTCCCGATCAGCTGCAGAAATTCGAGCAGATGGAACAGCAGCACCGACATCACGGACACGGCTTCGGCGGCTACGGGCAGCAGTCGCCCGGAGAGTAGAGCCGCGCGCCATCAAGCGGCGGGACGCTCCATGAGCGCTCGCGCCGTTTGCTCGAGGCCATCACCGGTGTAGTGGGCTTCCAGATCCATCTTTCTGGTGATCACCCACGGACCGAGCACCGGCGGGACCCAGAAAGCCGGCACCAGCTCGATTCTGACGTCGAGGCAGGTCACCGCCTTGACTTTCGGACAGGGCTTGACGATCCAAACGCCGTGGCCTCCCTTGAAATCCCCGTAAGGCAACAACTTGGCATTCAGCGTGCCACCGTCCGCGGTGGCAGTCGCCGTCATGATCTGCGCCTGATGCATCGTCTTGCAGAAGACCAGTACGCACGCATGGATCGTCGTGAAGAGGCGCACGCGATCAGGTGCTGGGGTGGGCTCGACGCGCACCGCGCGTAGATCGGGGTTGTAGCGCGCCATCGCGGCGTAGTCCTGCAGCGCCCGGAAAACCGCCGGCGCCGACGCGTGGATGGCGATATCCATGCCGACCACGAAGCGCTCGCCGTTGCGCGCCACCTGCACACCGGATACGTCCGCTGCCTGTGCAGATACTGCAAAAAGCAGCAGCACCCAAAGCGGCCATTGCCGCATTTTCCGAGCTCTCGTGAAGACCATGCCGGCATGGTAACCGCCAGGACCGAGCGCGGGGCAGGGGAGCACCGCCGGAGCGGCGGCGCAGCAGCATCTGGGCCGATGATTGCCACCGGCTCAGAATCGGTACAAAATCGCCCACCCAAAGCCCCGGTGGCCATCCCGGGGCTTCTTGTCGTCTAGTGGCTAGGTGGCAGAGTGGTCATGCAGCGGCCTGCAAAGCCGTCTACGCCGGTTCGATTCCGACCCTAGCCTGATTTTACCCGTCCGGGTGGACGGTGAGCGTCACACGGGTTCGGCAACGAGCCAGTTGAGGTACTCGAGTAGAGGCGAGCGTATCTGCGGTGTGGCGGATTGTTTGCAGATGTTGACTTTCGTCAACACTTCGCCACGGAGACCGAGTTGCCGGAAGATGACAGCGCCAGTAAGAAGCTCGTAAGTCGCTCGACAGAAAAGCCGTCGAGGCGGTAGTTCCTGAGCGCATATATCTTCGGCTGACTGACCTCCAACCGAGCAGCTGCCGCGACCTCGTTGAGCCGCTGGGCGGCAATCAGTGCGTTAATCTTCACTGCGAGGTGCACTTTCGTATCGATCTCTGCCGCATCCGGTAGCCCGAGATCCGCAAATACGTTGCCGGAGCTTGCCTCGACACAGATGCGTCTGCTTGCTCGTCTTGCCATATCGTGCCTCTCACTGGGCTCCAGCGTGAAGCTGGCGGAGCACTTCGTCCACGGCGTCGATGACCGCCTGTGGCTTGTCCAACTGAATCTCGTGACCTGATCCCTTGATCATCCGGTGTATGCCGCGCGAGGAGAGGTGCGCCAGGGCCACATGCATGGCTACCCAGACCTTCAGGTACTGTCGGTTGAACCGGATGCCGGCAGGCGTGCCGTTATTCCATGGGTTCTCGTCCGACAGCACGACCAAGGGCATTGCACCGAGGCGGAGGTGGTCGACGCTGTCATATCGGTGCGTATACAGTGATGACATGAGCGACACCTTATCGGTGAAATAGTAGGCCGTGAAGAAGTGAGGCCAAACCCTTCTGAACGCGGCGGGCATACCCGGCGGCAAGGCGAACACGCAACCCTTGTACTCCGGCCTCGAAGGCACGAGAGATCCATGCGCGGCCAGTAATGCACACTGCAGCTGATACGACGCGAAGTTCTCTCGCCCCGTGGCCGCATCGAAACCCGGCTGATCCTCGTCGATGAGCCCCTCGTCGGCCGGACTGGTATCGATCAGGACCATGCCCACGACTTCCTTGGGCCAGCGTTGCGCGTAGAGCCGCGCCTCCACGCCGCCCGAAGAGTGTCCAACCAGCACGTACGGTCCCGGTATGGCCCCATCCCTGAGCGCCGCGTGCAGGTCGTTCGCCACATCGGAGAGGATCTCCGGTCGCGGCGCTGGATCGCTGAAGCCATAGCCAGCCCGGTCGAAGGCGCAGACGCGTGTCTTTTGCGCGATCACGGGCTGGGTCTTGTACCAGACCGGCGACCAGCTTGCTATACCAGCCATCAGAACGACCGTAGGGCCGCCAGAGCCCGTGCAGTGCAGATTGATACGCCGGCCGCCGATGTCAACGAGCTGGCCCGGCTTCGCGTAGGGCAGCACCCTCGCGTCTTCCGCGATGGCAGGAGCCGGCTTGGGCTGTGCGAGGGCGCCGTCACAGACGGAAGGCAGCAGGGCGGAACCCAGGATGGCCAGGAGAGGGGGAAGTGCGAAGGCGCGTATAAGAGGAGCAACGTCTCGGTGCATGTTCATTTGAGGACTTTGCCTTTATGGATCGGGACGGTATCTCCGCGACAGCACACGCCTCATGGAGTTCCATTCGGACACAAAGGTTGCTCGATCCGCTTACAACCTGGATGCGTGGCCGAGCTGTGTTAGGCAGTCGATCAGCTTGCGCTCGGAGAGTCCGCGGAATTGACCACGGAGTATTTTCGATAGCTTCGGTTGCGGGATGCCGAGCGCAGATGCGGCCTGCGTCCGACTCACAGCGTCCTCCGCCAGGATTTCCGCGATTCTGCTGACGAGCTGCGCTTTCACGAACATCGTCTGGGGGGCGCGATAGTCGAGGTCGGCGTGGACGTTGGTGGTACCGCGTCGATGACTTGCCCCACGAGCTCTCATACGGGCTTGAGTCTCCGGTCCGATCACTCTGCACGCCGTCGCATGGAGATTTCGACCGGTGCACGAACCGACGCGTTGTAGGCCTTGCACATGATCGGGCGCGGCGTTCGCCAGAGTGATAGGGGCGACCCCTTTTCATGCGCATCACGTTGCTCTTTTGTGACGCAGTTACGTCGCACCGCCTCAACGTGCGGCCACATGTGCCGATAACGCTCTCGACTTTCACATAATCGAGGGTCGCGCAATGTCGCTCAGCATCAACGTTGCCCTGCTCGGGCAGCAAGGGGTCGCCAACTCCAACAGCACTCCGCAGAGCACTGCAGTCCGGTTGAGTGGCCTCACAGTCAATTCACCTGCCTCAGCGAACGAGGCACCCTACGGGTTCGGCTTCGGCCGTGGATTGCTGAGCGCCGTCTTCCAGGCCATCAATCAGGTCCAGTCCGATCCGGGCAACGCTGGCACCCAGGGCAGCGCGAGCCCGTCGAGCGGCACAGCGGCGGTGAGTAGCGCGGGCAGTCTTGGGGCCGCAAGCAGCACCGGATCCTCTGCCGGAGCTGCCTCGAGTACTTCCGGCTCTAGCGCCGCGCCTGCGCCCGCAGGGGCCAGCGACAGCGACTCGGATCAAAGCGGGTCGACCGCGGCGTTCGATCAAGCACTGACGCAGTTCCTTTCTGGGCTGTTCGACGCACTGTCGGTCGTTCTACAGCAGGCCGCCAGCGCACAGCCGACCTCGACAGGCAGTCCGGTCGGAGCTGCCGCCAGCCCCGCGAGCGCCATCTCCTCGGCGCTGACCCAGCTCGCCCAGGCGTTGCCCTCGTCGGTGTCATCGGCTAGCGGTGGGACGAGTGCCTCGGCGACAGGATCTGCGGCCTCGAGTGCTGCCACGAGTCCATCAGCAAGCACGTCACCGAGCTCCGCGACCCCTGTGACCACGACGCCCGTCACGACTACACCGGTCGCTACAACGAGCCCGACGAGCAGCACGCCCTCGAGCAGTGTCGTCTCGAGCACCACTTCATCGAGTAGCGACACTACGAACCCGAGCTTGCAGAGTGCGCTAGAGACGCTGCAGGCCGACTTCGCGGCGCTGCTGCAATCCCTCGGCGTCAATGCCGGCACCTCTCAGAGCTCCGGCAGCGGCTCGGGCGCCTCCACCACCGGTGGTACGACAGCTGCGAGCGGCAGTGCGAGCAGCAGCCTTACAGCTGCGTTGCAGGACTTCCTGCAGGAGCTGAGTCAGGCGCTGAGCCAAGGCGGCCAAACTTACGGTCATCATAACGATCACGGGCACGGTCATCACCACGGCGCCCGCGGCGTGAGCACCTGGAACAGCAGCAGTGCTGCAAGCAACGATACCGACAGCGGCAGCAGCTCGTCGGCCTCGGCTACGTCGTCGGCCCCAGCTAGCGCCGCCAACTCGGGTGGCAGTGGACAGAACATCGAGATCGGCATCTTCATCGATATAACCGCCTAGGCACGGTTCTGGACGACCGGCAATTGGCCTCGGCGCCCAAAATCTAGGTTCGCTTCCACCACCCCCCGCCCTTCCTAGGCCGTCGCGGCCAAAGAATGCCTGAACCGCCCGTGCCAGGTGCAGGCTTCGGCTTGCCCGGTTTGCGGCGTTGGGCGACCGCGCCGGCGGCGGCCGATGCCGCGCATGCGGCTAAGGACATCGTAGGCAGGAAGAGAAGGCTGGCTGCAGCAGCAAAGGCGGCGCCGGCATTGATCACGATGGCGGTGGTGCCTAGACTGTTGACTATTGCAGTGTCCCGCTCACGGGTCCGCCCGTCATCTCGGTCCGCTTCTGCCGTCGCTGATTCGTCATTACTGGCATTGCAAATCCACGTTTTCAGCCCCGCTACAGATTCCACCACTGCCTTGGGCTCCAGCTTGGAAATCTGATCAGCAGCTTCGTAACGGACCGAACTTAACAGCGCGAGCACTCCTTCGCGGGCGGGGAAGCTCAAGCCCACTCGTCTCAAAAGCTCACGTTCCATGATCTCGAATAAGCCATAAAGATCACTCCTCCTGAGTATCTCTGATGCGTTCTGTCGCGCGCTCCCATCGCCGGCTCCGAGGAGCCGCTGTAGCTCCCGCTCCAATTGATCAAGATCCACGCTCTGCAGGAGCGAACAACACAGGCCTAGCGCCTCGCGCTGAAGATTCACTCGCTCGGAGTCCGAGAGCACCCGAGCCGGATCGTCGTAACGATCCAGGCAGCTCACAAGCGCATTGATTCGTTGGGAGAAATTGGCGGGTAATTCAATGCTCACTTCCGTCTCCTAGTGAGGCACCTCGCGTCCGGACACGCTGCATTATAAGAGCATTAGTAGTCGAAGCGTCGAAGCGAAGGAACAGTACGATCCCGGAACTTGCCGGATGCTCGAACAGGCTGATTATAGCTCGGTCGCGGGCAGACGATCAGAGAGGTACCGCGCCATCTCGCGCGGCTGCAGCGAGCGCCATCTTAGGCCACTTTGGTTACAGCTTCTTCGCGGCGATCGGCTGAAGGGCAGGGGTTGGGACTGAAACGCTCTGACCTGAGTCAGCTTGCACTTTTACGTCGCGCGTAGCAGCCGCGCCGTTCCTTCGACGTTGGTAGGCTGCCGTGGCGCCTGCTTCCATGGTTGAGATGGCGTCTGAGCAGCCATCCAGCGAAAACTTGATGACTCTGAATTGATCGGACTGCATCGGTATTGCGAACCCTACGACATGCCCGTCCTTGAGCAGGCTTTTGACCAATTTGAAGTCGGTAAACGCGTATCTCGATAGATCAGTGTCCTCAATCGTTCCGCTACAGTTCATCGAAAGCGACTCTGCTTCAGCATCTGAATTCGCGAGCACTGGGTAGGCGAAATTCTTGTCGCAGCCGTAGCTCATTCCAATCATCCAGGTGCAATACCCTGAGTCCACCGAGCACCATTCTCCAAATGCTTGACCACTGTCATTCAGAGTATAGGCAAAGAACTCCTTGCCGTTCGTGGTCACGCCCGTTCGCCAGTCGCCAAGGCTGGCTCCCCTGGCCGGCAGAGGCAGGCAGCAGAGCAGCGCCAAAGAGCTTGCCAGCGCGAGCGCCGTTGCGTTCCTCTTAATGCCCATTCGCTTCACTACCATCGTGCAGCTTCGTGTATCCGCAGGCGAAGTTGACGGGGTAGGAGAATGAAAACGTTCAATGGAAGCATTCAGAAAACGTGAGTTCTTGCGTCGCCCAAGCGGGCTCAATGCGGGTTGAGCGTGGTCGCCGAGCGGTCCCCTCGGATGGCGCGACGAGGTACGTGTAGATGCCGGCGCGCGGCGCAGTGAAGCTGACCGCGGCGCGGTTGAAGCTGCGGGAAGCGACCGCTCCGGCCGACGGGGAAACGGTCCAAGTGACGCCGAACCGTCGTCCGTTATCGCCGTGAGGGCAATTGTCGCGGAACGAGCGCCGCGTGTGTCGGAGAGACCAGCACGAGGATCGAGACGGTTCGCCCATCCCCACCGTCAGACATTCGCCTGATGGCGACGGCCAGCGGCACCGCCCTTTGCTGGCCCGGAGCCAGCGCGACAAGAGGCACTTGATGCATCATCGCTGTGCCGCCGCCCGCGCTCAACCCGGAGCCGTCGTCGCAGGCCGCAAGCACTGCACTCAGGGCGAGCGCAAAGAACAGCGTGGGCAGCCGCAGGCGTTTTGACATTCTGCTCAGAACTGGATTCGTATCCCGCCGAAGATCTCCAGGGGGGCGGCCGGGCTCAGGAATCTGTTGTCGACTCCCGGACCGTTGGTATAGCCGTAGACAGGCACGCCCGGCGCACCTGTGTCGGTCGGATCGCTGAGGATGCCCCAAGTCCCATACTTCCGATTGAGGAGGTTGTCGATCGAGGCGAAGATCTCAACGTGCTGCACGGGCGTGTAGGTCGTCTCCAGATCCACCACCGTATAGCTTGGGATCGGCGGCAGCTGGTTGGACTCATCGCCCACGTAGTAGACGCTGCCCACCCACTCCGCGCTGGCGCCGACCGTCCAGTGGGACAACACCTGGAAATTCACCCCGACCTTGATGCGGTTCTTGGGAATGCCAGGCAAGTAATCGCCGGGCTGCACCTCGATGTCCTGATTCGCATTCTGATAGGGGTTCGACGGGGAATTCAGCGTCAGTGCCGTGAGGAACTGGGCCTTTACCAGGCTGTAGTTGAAGTAGGACGACCAGCGCTGCTCGTGATAATTGAGGCCGATCTCGACGCCTTCTCGGCGAGTGTCACCGATGTTCTGGAAGAAGCCTTGGCTCACCGAGGTCGCGATGCCGTAGATGTCATCCTCCAGCACGGTCCGAAAGACGCTCGCGTTCCAGGTTAGCTGGCCGGTGTCGCCGGCGACGGCCGGGGCACGCGGCCGCGCAGGCCGATCTCGATGGTGTGCGCAACCACTTGCCGCAGGTTCGGCGGGTCTCCGGCCAGGTCCGTCGGCAGGAGACACGGTGTGAGGGGATTCGAGCACTCGATCTCACTCGCCGTCGGCGTACGCGTATTTATGGAGTAGCCACCGTAGAGGGTCATCGAGGGCAGCAGCTTGTAGGTGGCACCGATGGACGGATTGAAGTGCACGAAGCGGTTCCAGCCCGTCAGGTTCTCGCCGAGCTGATCGACCAGATCGATGTTCGCGACGTTGTAGCGGCCGCCCGCGGTGATCGCCAGGGCGCTCGTGGCCTGGAACGTATCGGTGAAATACACGCCAAGGCTCTTGTTGACCGAGTCGACACTCACCGGAACCGGGTCCCCGTTGGCGATTGCGGCCGCGGAGTTCTCCGGAGTATCGACAATGAGGTTCGAAGGCTCCACGGCCAGGTTCGAGGTGACCAGCCCGATCTGCGCGCCGGTGTAGAAGGTCGTCGAGGCGTAGTCGAGTGCGCCCCCGATGGTGAGGTTGTTGCGGCGGCCGAAGATCGGAGCGTTGTTCGAGGCCTGCAGGGTCGCGCCGCGGCCCCAGGCGCTGACCAACTCGAAGTCGTTTTCCCCGATATAGTACTGGCCCCCCTCGGAGATGTCCGGCAGGTACTGTCCCGCGGCATTCGTCAGGGGCGTGGAGCCGTCGGGCTGGCACAGGATGCCGGCAGTAGAGTCGCAGGGCTCGTAATCCGTGGTATTGCCATTCAGGACCGACTGGCCGTACTGGCGATAATAGAGCACCGTCTGCACCGACCAGCTCCCGGGCAGGGGGATCGTGCCGTTCAAGGTCACGAAATTGAGGTCGTTGACGTTGGTCTGGGGTCCGGTGAATGCCAGCGAGCGGAGGTAGTCCAGCTCCTGCATGGGTGATGGCCCCTGGCCGTTCAGCGAATTCTGCGCCCGGGTGTAGGTCAGATCGAAGTTGGCCACGTCAGTGTGCAGGCTGAGCGCCGCGTACACGTCGCGGAGCCGGTCGCTCGACATGAAGCGCCACCCTCTCCAGTCGAGCTCGCGGGCGGCCACGTAGAAGCCGAGCGCGCCCGAGTGGCCACCGGCCTCGGCAGTCACATTCTGCTGGTCGAACGAGCCACCCGAGGCCTCGAGGTCCGCGCCCTGGTAGTTGAAGCCGTTCTTCATGTCCACTGAGATCGCCCCGCCGAGGGCATTGAGCCCGTAGACGGCACTCGAGCTGATGACCTCCACCTTGTCGATTGCGTTCGGGGGAATCAGGTCCCAGTTGACGGTGTTGCCAAACGCCTCGTTGATGCGCACACCGTTCTGATAGACCGCCAGGCCTTCGGGGGTGCCGAGTACGGGCGAAGCCTCGAAGCCGCGATAGAGGATGTCCGGCTGAAACGGGTCGTCGAGATCGTCGTTGATGTTGATGCTGCTCAGCCCCGTATCGAGCGCCGACGTCAGGCTTGCCGTGCCTTGCCGCGAAATATCGCCGGCCGACAGCACCTGCACATTCCCCGGAACTTCATCCAGGTCGACGCCCGGGCCGGGTAGAGGAGTCGTCTGGATCACGACCTCTTCCAGGCTTTCCACGCTCGGGCCCGCGTCGGCCGCGCAAGCAACGCCGCCGAAACTCGTAACCGAGCCGATGGCCGTAAGGGCCACGACAACGCCAATCGGCGCTGCCCTCGCGATCCGCTCGTTGATCATTGCAAGCTCCCCTCATATCCACGGGCGGCACACCAACAGTAGCCCGCGGCGGTACGCCACGGTCCGCATTTATTGCAAGATGATTGCTGCGCCCAATCTGGATTCGCAAGGGAAGCGTTCCCGATTTACCAGGGAGTTTCTCCCGATTTCGCCCGCGCGTTGCGCCGCAACGCCGCTGCGCCACAAACGGAACAGACTTCGCGCCATGGTCGCTTCGAGTCCGCGGTACACTAACTAACAGCCAGATTCGGCTACGACCCCTCCATGACGGACCCGATCAAGATTGTGCTCGTGGACGATCACGCCATCGTGCGGGAAGGGTACCGGCGACTCCTCGAGAGCGAGCCGAGCATGCGCATCGTCGGCGAGGCCAGCGATGCCGAGCACGCGTATCAATCCGCGCGCGCATTGCGCCCGGATGTCGTGGTCATGGACATCGCGCTCCCGGGAGTCAGCGGCATAGAGGCGACACGCCGGCTCATCAAAGAGCAGCCGCAGCTGCGCGTGTTGATATTCAGTATGTACGACGATGCGATTTATGCTTCGCGCGCGCTGGCAGCGGGGGCACTCGGTTATCTCAGCAAGGTGAGCGCGCCGGAAGTTCTGGTGAAGGCGATCTACGCGGTCGCCCGCGGCGAGTCCTACCTCAGCTCCGACGTGGCGGCGAACATCGGGCGATCGGCCGCCCAAGCGGCAGGGTCGGAGATAGATGCGCTGACACCGCGCCAGCTGGAGATTCTGCGGTTGCTGGTTCAGGGCGAGACGACCAAGAGCATCAGCGAGACACTCGGTCTTTCCGAAAAGACGGTCGCCAACCAGCAGTGGGCCATCCGCGCCAAGCTCGGTGCAAGAAACAGCGCGCAGCTGGCACTCGTTGCCGCGAAGCTCGGCTTATCCCGGTGACACTGCCACCCGCGCTGTGACGAAGGGCGGCATTGGGGTACAGTGGCCGCATGAGCCAAAAGACTTGGACCGCGGTCGATGAGTACTTGAATGACCGCATCGTGCGGCCGGATGAGGCGCTGAGCGCCGCCCTCGCGGCGAGCCGGAGCGGCGGCTTACCCGAGATCGCCGTGAGCGCCCCGCAGGGCAAGCTGCTCAATCTTCTGGCGGGCGCCATGGGTGCGAAGCGCATCCTGGAGATCGGCACCTTGGGCGGCTATAGCGCCATCTGGCTGGCGCGAGCGCTGCCGCCGGGTGGCCAGCTCATCAGCCTCGAGTACAGCGCCAAGCATGCCGAGGTCGCGCGCAGCAATCTCGCGCGCGCCGGACTGGCGCAGGTAGCGGAAGTTCGGGTCGGGCCGGGGCTCGAGCTGCTGCCGACCCTCTCAGGGCAGTTCGATTTCTTCTTCGTCGATGCCGACAAGGAAGGCTATCCGGACTACTTCCGCGCCTGCCTCAAGCTCTCGCGGCCCGGAAGCGTAATGGTATTCGACAACGTCGTGCGCGAGGGCGAGGTGATTGATTCGAAGTCACGCGACTCGGCAGTGCGGGCCGTGCGTCAACTTTACGACTCTATTGCAGCGGAGTCGCGCGTCGAGGCGACGTCCATCCAGACGGTCGGCGCCAAGGGTTACGACGGCTTCTGCTTGGCCGTAGTGAACCACTGAGCCGCAAAGCCGGCAACGGCGGCGCTTCCGATCACCAGATCGCGCACCTGCGCGCGCTGACCATCGGGCTGTCAGCGGGAATGTGGAACGCCTGCTGAAATTGCGGCAGGTTCGCGAGCGTGCCGTTCACGCGGTATACCGGCGGCGCATGCGGGTCGATCGTGGCCAGGCGACGCGCCTCCGCCGGCCGGGTGTTGTCGGCCCAGACGTGCGCCGAGCCGAGGAAGAACTGCTGATCTGGCGTGAAGCCATCGATGGTCTTCGCGGTCTTGTAAGCGCTGGAGGCATGGAACGCCCGCCACGCCAGCATGAGGCCGCCGAGGTCGGCAGTCGCCTCGCCCATCACCAGCTTGCCCTGCAGATGCAGGCTGCCGTCCACCGTGTAGCCTGAGAACTGATTGGAGATGCAGGAGGTCGCGGCGTGGAACCGCTTGGCATCCTCCGGCGTCCACCAGTTCTTGAGATTGCCGTGACCATCGAACTTCGAGCCCTCGTCGTCGAAGCCGTGGGTCGTCTCATGGCCCATGACCCAGCCGATCGGCGCCGTAATTGAGCGCCGCCGGCGCCTTCGGATCGAAGAAGGGCGGTTGCAGGATTCCGGCCGGGAAGTTGATGTTGTTCATCGGCGGATCGTAGTAGGCATTCACCTCCTGCGGTGTCATGAGCCACTCGCTCCGGTCCAGGGGCTTGCCGATCTCGTTCAATTCCCGCCGCTGCTCGAATTCGTTCGCGCGCATCACGTTGAGCACATACGGCCCGCGATCGATGCGCAGCAGCGAGTAATCGCGCCACTTGTCGGGGTACCCGATGCGCTCGCCCATGAGGTCGAGCTTGGCGATCGCCGCCTGGCGGGTCGCGGGAGCCATCCAGGAGAGGGTCGCCATATCGCTGCGCAGCGCCGCCCGGATGTTGTGCAGGATCTCGAGCACTGCCTGCTTGGAGGAGGGCGGGAACTCCTTCTGCACGTAGAGCTCGCCGATCGCGAAGCCGAGCGCATCGTTCTCGGCGCGCACGACGCGCTGCCAGCGGGGCAACAGCTTCTGCGTTCCGCTCAGCGCCGACTGCATCGTGAAATCCTCGTCGACGAAGGGCTGCGACAGGTAGGGCGCAAAGCCATCGATCAGACGCCAGCGCAGATAAACCTTCCACTGGTCGAGCGGCACGGCGCGCAGGTCCTTGCCGAGGGCGCCGAAGAACTTCGGCATGGCAAGATTGATGCTCTGGATCCGCGGATAGCCGATCTCGCGGAAATAGTCGCGCCACGAGAAGTTCGGCATGCTCTGATCGAGCTGCACCAGGCTCATGACGTGATAGATCGCGCGCGGGTTGCGCTGCTCGATGCGTGACATCGAGGCCTGCGCCAGCCGCGTCTCGATCGCCATGACGATGGCGGCCTCACGCGCGGCCAGCTCCTGACCGTCACCGAGCAGATGGAAGGTCCGTGTGAGATGCGCCACATACAGGGCGCGGGTCTGCTTGAACTTCGGGTCCTGCTTGAGATAGTAGTCCCGGTCCGGCAGTCCGATGCCGCCCTGGCCGGCGACCCCGATCACCTTGGTGGAATCCTTGAAATCCTGCATCTCGCCGACGCCGAACATGGCATCGACGCCGATCATCTGCAGCTGAGCCACCTCCCGCTCCAGGTCCGCGAGAGTTCTGATGCCGGAGATGCCGTCGAGCTCGGGAGAGAGCGCGCCCACGCCCACCTGGTCGATGAGCTTCTCGTCCATGCCGCTGGCGTAGAAGTCGCCTACTTTCTGCGCGGCGCTGCCGGGCGCCGCCTGGCCTTTGGCGGCATCCTGGATCAACTGGCGGATGATGGTCTCATTACGGATCTGGAGGATGTTGAAGGTGCTCCAGGAGGAATAGGCGGCCGGTATCGGATGGCTCTTCCGCCAGCCCCCGTTCGCGTACAGATAGAAGTTCTGCGTGGGGCTTACGCTGGTATCGAGCCAGCTCGGGTGCAGCGGGTCGTTGTCAACCGACGTGCCGGCGGCGAGCACCGTCCCCGACAGGCCGAACAAGATCCCCACAATCGCCAGGTAATGGAGTCGCATCCCTCCATTATACCGTCAGGGAGAGAGGAGGCGGGAAGCGCGGGTCAACGCCGCCCTGAGCCCCGTGGAAGAGATCGCCGAATCCCCGAGGAGCCGCTGGGCAAGCTCGGCGGCCGGCTGCGGCTGACAGCAGTAGTAGCCCTGCCATTGATCGCAGTCGAGCGCGCGGATGCGCTCGAGCTGCTCTGCCGTCTCCACGCCCTCGGCGACCACCTGCAGGCCGACGCTGTGGGCGAGCGAGACGATGGCGCGCACGATCGACTCGTCCGTCTGGCTGGTGGGCAGATCCCTGATGAAGCTGCGATCGATCTTCAGCTTGTCTATCGGCAGCCGGCGCAGGTAGGAGAGACTCGAGTAGCCGGTGCCGAAATCGTCGATGGCGATGGTGATGCCCATGGAGCGCAGCAGCTTGAGAACGGTCGCCGATTTGTCCGGGTCGATCATCAGCGCGCTCTCGGTCAGCTCGATTTCCAGGCTCCGCGGATCGAGTCCCGCGGCATTCACCGCCGAGACGATGGTCTCCAGGGCATCCGGGCAGCGGAACTGCATCATCGAGAGATTGACCGCGACCTTGAAGTTGATGCCGGATTCCGCGGCCCAGATACGCGCCTGACGGCAGGTTTCCTGCAACACCCAGGCATCGAGCGGCACGATGAGCCCGGTCTGCTCCGCCAGCGGGATGAAGGAGCTCGGGCCGATGAGTCCTTTCTGCGGGTGACGCCAGCGCAGCAACGCCTCCACCGAGAGAATCCTGCCCGTCCGGGTCGAGATCTGCGGCTGGTAGTGGACCTCGAACTCGCGCGCCGCGAGCGCACGCCGCAGGTCGTTCTCGAGCGCGAGCCGCTCCTGCATGGAATCCGACATGCTCGGGTCGAAGAAGTTGACGCGCGCGCCGCCATTGCGCTTGGAGCTGACGAGGGCGGCCTCCGCATGGGCGAGCAGATCGTCGCCGCGGCGCGCGTCGTCGGGGAATACGCTCACCCCAATGCTGCTGCGAACACGGATCTCCTCGCCATTGACCAGGAACGGCTGCTCGAGAGCCGCCAGCATCCCGCTCGTGATGGCGTGCGCTTCCATGCGTGCATTCATGCTGTCGATGAGGAGCCCGAAAGAGTCACCGCCGACGCGAGCGAGCGTGTGGGGAACCGGTACCGCGGACTCGAGGCGATGAGCGATCTCGATCAGCACGCCATCGCCGACGCCGTGGCCGTGAGACTGGTTGATGGCGCTGAACCGATCGAGATCGATGGCCGCGACGGCGATCGTTCGCCCGGGGGAATGCCGCTCGGCGAGCGATCGCGCCAGCCGCTCCTTGAGGAGATTGCGGTTGGGGAGCCCGGTGAGCGGATCGTGCGTGGCGATGTGGTGCAGGCGGGCGTGGGCTTCCGCCAGATCGTGCCGGCTGCGGCTGGCGTGCTCCTCGAGCTTTTGTTGGAAAGTCGCGATCAACTGCCTGACGATGAGCGCGGCGGCGGCGAGCGCGGCGATGGCCACGCCCAGAAGGCGCCTGCTGAAAACGGGCGCAGTGCAACAACGGGCGCCGAGGAGCTGCCAGTGCGACGGTACTCCGGCGCCGAGGGCGAGAACGGCCAACGCGATCACCACTGCGAGCACCAGCCGCGCCCTCCTCGAGACCCGCAAGATGCGATGGCGGCCGAATACCAGCCACAGACCGCCCGAGAAGGCGCCGAACGCGAGGATCAGACAGCCGACACTCCACGCTGCCGCCGCCGGCGAGCCGAGAAGGCCGCCGCTCGTCTCGGCGAGCGACCACTGCGTGCCCCAGACTGCCAGCGAGAAGCTGAAAGCGCTGCCGGCGATCGCGGGCAGGTCAGGGTTGCGGCCGGCGATGAAGGCCAGGGCGCAGAGTTGGCCCGAGCACGCGATCGCGAGCGGCGCCAGGCCGTCGGCCAACCCGGGGAAAGGCCAGCCGCGAAAGCCGAGCGCCACCGCCTCGAGCATGCACGCCGACCAGAGTCCCACACCGAGGGCCAGGGTGTTGCCCGCAATCCGCACGGCCGCGCCCGGCGGCCGCGCGCTCGCGAGCCGCAAGGCAACTGGCATGCTGCCGTAGCAGGTCAGGAGCGTGATACCGGTAGCAAATGCGGCGATGACGGGATCGACGAGGTGCGTCACGGCAGGCGAGGGTTACCGCTTTGGGTCGGATGTAATCCGCTACCATAGCGGTTCGCGCGCGCGCCGCTAATTGAGGACTCTCGGTATCGGCCAGGGGGAGAGTGTGTATGCGCGGCGTATGCGCGCCGCCGGCTGTCGGCTCAGGGCTCGATGATGCGGTTACGGATGGCGTAGCGCACCAGCTCCGCGAGAGAGCCGAAGCCACCCTTGCGCATTATGTTGCTGCGATGGGTCTCGGCGGTCTTCACACTGATCCCGAGCGCTGTCGCCACCTCCTTGTTGCTCTTGCCCTCGGCGAGGAGCTGCACGATCTCGCGCTCGCGGGCCGAGAATCCCCCTGCGCCTGGCGCCTCGGCCGCGGCTGGATTGCGCAGATAGCCGTCGAGAACCATCTTGCCGAATTTGGGCGTGAAGAACGAGCCATCCTCGAGCAGCGTCTCGAGGGCCGCCATCAGGATGCGGCCGGCATCCGACTTGAGGACGTAGCCCTGCGCGCCGGCGGCGATCACCTCACGCACGAGTTGCTCCGACTCGTGGACGGTCAGGATCAGGATGCGCGCCTCGGGCCACGACGCCCGGATCCGGGCCGCCGCGGCCAGTCCGTTGAGCTCGGGCATGGTCAGATCGAGCACGATGAGGTCGGGCTTGAGGTCCAGGGCGAGCGTCACGGCTTCCAGTCCGTTCGCCGCTTCGGCGACGACCTGCCAGCCCGGACGCAGTGAGATCTGCGCGGCAATGCCACGCCTGACGACTTCATGATCGTCGGCAATGAGAATTCGAACCGGCGCCACTACGCAGCCCTCTCGTTGGCCCGGCCTGACAGCGGGATGCAGGCACGGACCAGCGTCCCAGCCGCAGTCGATTCGACGTCGAGCGTGCCTCCGAGCTGGCGGATGCGCTCGCGCATGCCCGCCACACCGACTCCGGCAAACCGTCCCGAGCTCTGCGGATCATCGGCCTCGGCTGCCGGCATGCCGCGCCCGGCATCCTCGATCTCGAGCACGAGACTCCCAGGCTCGGCCCGCAGCCGCAGCGCGACCCAGGGGCTGGAGGAATGACGCTGCACATTGGTCAGCGCCTCCTGCGCCACCCGGAAGAGGGCCAGCTCCTCCTCGGGCGGAACTCCGTGCAACCGCTCGGGCAGCTCCAACCTGACTTCGAGCCCGCTGCGTGCCCGCAGGCCATCGGCCAACCAACGCAACGCGCTCGAGAGCCCGAGCTCATCGAGGAGCGGCGGATGCAGCATGTAGGAGGCGGTGCGGATCTCGGCCGAGCACTGCCGCGCCAGGCGCACGCACTGCTCGAGCTGCTCGCGCCCCTCGGGGGACAGCTTCGCCGCCTCGTTCCCGAGCTGTGCGAGATCGATCTCGAGCGCCGCCAGCGACTGGCCGGTGGAGTCGTGCAGGTCGCGGCCGATGCGCCGCCGCTCTTCGTCCTGCAACCGCAGGAGGTC
Organism: uncultured Pseudomonadota bacterium; assembly: GCA_963812925.1. GTDB lineage: Bacteria > Pseudomonadota > Gammaproteobacteria > Steroidobacterales > Steroidobacteraceae > 13-2-20CM-66-19. The sequence continues at coordinate 281,824 of CAWEXF010000005.1, forward strand.
GCCGGTGACTCGCCGCAACTCTTCCTCCGCGCGCTTGCGCGCGGTGACATCGTGAACGAGAGCCAGTGCGAGCGTGGTGCCTTCGGTGCTGAGGCTCGAGAGATCGACCTCGGCGGGGAAGCTCTTGCCGTCATTGGCGCGCCTGTGCATCCACTCGAAGGTGATGCCGCCCTCGCGCGCCGCGGCGAGAATCCGCTCCCGCGCCAGCTCTTCCGAGGGACGCCCATTCGGCTGCAATTCAGGAGAGAGCGCCCAGGGTGTGAGCCCGATGGCGGCGCGCTCGCTCTCCAGCCCGAACATGACGGCCGCGGTGCGATTGGCGTCCACGAACCGATCGCCTTCGAGCAGGAAGACGCCAAAGCGCGCGCTGTCGACCAGGGTGTTGTAGTCCCGTTCCCGGGTGCGCAGCGCGCTCATATAGTGATTGAGCACGGCGGTGAGGATGAGGACCAGGGCGCTGAAGGCGGCTGTGGCGGCAATCAACTGGCCGCGCCGCACCCGCCAACCTGCCAGGACCCTGTCCTCGGATTGGCCGGCCGTCACCAGGATGGGATAGCCGCGCAACGGCGAGTAGGCCGAGATCATGGTCTTGCGGGTGAACTCGCCCTGGCCCTGGACGATGCCGCCGCGCGGCCCGGTCGCGACGCCGTGGCGGAATAGTGTGCTCTGCGAGACGTTGCGGCCGTTGTACCGATCCTCGACACTCGCGAGGATGGTGCCGTCGTATCCGACCAGCCCCTGCTCACTCACCACGGCGCCGAACCGTTGCTTGAGTTGCTCGAGGCTGGCGAAGCTGAGCAACGCGCCCACCCAGCCGCTCACGCCGGGACTCGTCTGCACCCGTTGTGCGACCGGGACCACCCAGCGGGCGGGGTCCTCCGGATCGGGCATCGGCGCGCCGACCCACACATCGCCGGCCGTGGGCATCCCCGCCAGGTACTTGGGAGCGCTTGCATCCGCCAGTACGCGGACGCGGCCGGCGAGCACGAAGTGCCCGGGATCCACCAGGAAAAGCGAGCGCACGTACGTGCCGCCCGTAAGATGGCGCCGCAGCGCCAGTCCAACCGTCATCGCGGAGAGGCTATCGATCCCGCCAGCGGCTCGGATCTCACTCAGCGCGGCGCGTCCGGCCCCCATTCCGTCATCGAGCATGGCTTGGGCGGCGCTCGTCAATGCCGCCGTCACCCCACGCAGGTTTTCAGCCTCATCCTGCATCACCTGCAGGTAGTCGGCGTGGATTCTGAGCGCCGCGAACGCGCTGCCAGCGGCCACCGCGACGGCGGCGTAGGCAAGGAGCGCCCAACTGAGCGCCAGGGGGACACCGAACGGGGCAAAGGGTCGGCGTGCCTCCGCCCGAGGCGGGGAGCGGATGGATCGCGGGAGCAGCATGGGCAGCCCCCCTGGCTGGTGCGAAGTTCTGACCCGACAGCGGCGGTATTGTGCGCCAACTTCACGTTCCGAGAAAGGGAAGTGCTACCGTGCGCACAGTTCGAGCGGCTGCCGATGGCGGCTGCGGCGGCCTCTCTGGGAAACTGCGCGGTGGTTGCGAGCGCTCCTGCTGACTGGATTCGGGGTGAAGTATGGTTGCCGGCGTCATCTTCCTGTTGCTCCTGGTCCTCCTGACCGGGTACATCGTCACGATCTACAACAACCTCGTGCGCACCCGCAACGAGGTCAAGCTCGCCTGGTCCAACATCGACGTGCTGCTGGTGCAGCGGCACGATGAGCTGCCGAAGCTGGTCGATGTCTGCAAGCGCTACATGCAGCACGAGCAGGAGACGCTGCAGCGCGTCACCCAGGCACGGTCCCAGGTGGACTCGGCGCGTCACGCCGGCGATGTCGGCTCGTTGAGCACGGCGGAAGGAGCCATGCGCGGCAGCCTCGCCAATCTCTACGCCGTTGCCGAGCGCTATCCCGATCTGAAGGCCGACACCATGTTCCGCAATCTCTCGGCGCGCATCAGCGCGCTCGAGACCGCGATCACCGACCGTCGCGAGATCTACAACGATGCGGCGAACGCGCAGAATGTCCGGATCGAGACCTTCCCCGATGCGATGGTCGCCGGCTTCTTCAATTTCGCGCCGGAGCGGTTGCTCAAGTTCGATGCCGCGCAGAAGGCCGACGTCGATGTCGGCCTCGCGTTCAGTAAATGAGCCCGCAGGGAGTCGAACCTCACTTCCTCGCGCTTGCGCTGCTGCTGGCCGCCGGCACCGTCTACGCCGTCTATTGGGTTTTCGTGAGTCTGCGCCGTGACCGGTTCGCGGCCGATACGCCCTTGGCGCATATCCGCTCCGCCGCACAGGGCTACGTGCACCTGGAGGGCAGAGCGGGACCGCCTCCCGAAGGGCCGATCACCGCTCCCTTGAGTGGCTCGCCCTGCGTGTGGTGGGACTACAAGATCGAGCACCGCACGACGAGCGGCAACAACAGCAAATCATGGCGCGTCGTCGACAGGGCCAGCAGCGTGGCGCCATTTTCCCTGAGCGACGGCGACGCCGAGTGTCTGGTCGGACCTGTCGGCGCCGCCGTGACGCCGACTTCGCACGAGACCTGGTATGGCGACAGGCCGCGCCCCGCTTGCCTGCCGGGCCTCGAGGGCAGAGGCTGGCGCCCGGAATGCGACTACCGCTATACGGAGCGAGTGATCGGCGCCGGCACGCATCTGACCGTGATGGGCGAGCTGCGCTCCCGCTCGGTCGTCGAATCGATCGAGCGCGAGGTCGGCAAGGTCGTGGTCGAGTGGAAGCACGATCAGGCGGGACTGCTCGCGCGATTCGATCGCAACCATGACGGCCAGCTCGACGCCGCGGAATGGGAAACGGCGCGTGCCGCCGCCAGGCAGCAGGTCGAGGCGAGTGTCGGCTCCGCGCAGGCGCGGGTGAGCGTCGTCGGTCAGACCACTCACGGCGAGCCGTTCCTCATCACACCGCTCGACGGCAAACGACTGGTCACTCACGAGAAGCACCGCGCCGCGCTTGCGCTGGCTGCCAGTGTCGTGCTGGCGCTCCTCACCGCGTGGGCGGCGCAGAAGGCCATGCTGCGGTGAGACGCGCGCGCGCGGCTCTTCTCCTGTTGCCGGCCGTTGCGCTGCTGCTCGCCGGCTGCGCCATGCTCGACGATACGCCGCCGAAGCGCTATCCCTCCGCAATCGTTGCGAGTTACGTCGGCGGCCCCTTGGTCGACCTCGAGATGAAGTGGAGTACGCCGTTGGACATTGCGAATGCGGGCAAGGGGCAGAAAGCCACCTGGCAATTCGACGGCTACAACTTCGGCGGCTGTACGGTCACGGTCCACACCGACGCCGCGGGAATCATCAGGAAGGTAGAGTGGACCACCGGCTGTGGCCCCAAGGGAACGGGGAGCCCATGACGCCCCCCGACGCGCAGCTTACTTCGGTTGCGGCGTGATCCGCAGATAGGGTCGCAGCGCCTTCCAGCCCGCCGGGAATTTCGTCTTCGCCTCCGCATCGGTGATGGAGGTCGGGATGATGACGTCATCGCCGCGCTTCCAGTTAACCGGCGTCGCAACGTTGTGCTTCGCGTTCAACTGGATAGCATCGAGCGCCCGTAGCACCTCATCGAAGTTCCGGCCCACGCTCATCGGGTAGGTGAGGGTCAGCTTGATCTTCTTGTCGGGACCGATGATGAACACCGAGCGTACCGTCGCGTTGTCGGCCGGCGTGCGTCCCTTGGCCTCGCCGGCGGTCTCCGCCGGCAGCATGTCGTAGAGCTTCGCGATCTTGAGCTCCGGATCGCCGATCATCGGGTAGTAAACGGGAGCGCCCTGGGTCTCCTCGATATCCTTCGACCACCGTTTGTGGTCTTCGACCGGATCGACACTCAAGCCGACGATCTTGGTGTTGCGGGCCTCGAATTCGGGCTTCAGGCGCGCCATGTAGCCGAGCTCGGTGGTGCACACCGGGGTGAAGTCCTTCGGATGGGAAAAGAGGATCGCGTAGCCATTGCCGATCCACTCGTGAAAGTTGAGCGGCCCCTGAGTCGTATCGGCCGTGAAGTTGGGAGCCTGGTCGCCGATTCGCAATGACATGGGAGCCTCCCGGGCAGGTATGACGAACAAGCAGGGGCGCTCCCCGGGCTACGGGCGAGCGCCCCCAAAGGTGCGCGAAATCAGCTCTTGGCGTTGAACGAGGCGCACCAGCCACCGGCGTTCACCGCGTAGCCGGCAAAGATCTGGCAGCCGCCGAAGCCGGAGCTGGCGCCGGAGGTGCCCTGGAAGAAGCGGCACAGGCCGCAGTGCTCGCCGGCCTTGTAGGTCGGGAACTTGGACTGGTCGACGTTCTTCGCGGTCGACTGGTAGCCGAGCGACTTGGCAAGCGGGTCGCTCTCGGAAAGATGCGGCAGACTCTCGCCCGCGGCGCGGGCGGCGGGGGGCTTCAGCCCGACGAGCGCGGCCGAGGCCGCCACGGCGGCGCCGGCGAGGAAGGAGCGGCGCGAGTGATCGGGCTTGTTCTTGGGGGACACGGGTGAGCACCTCCGCACTTTTTTCCGGAACTCCGAGTATCGGTGATGCGGTACCGCGCTGGCAACTGCTTCACCTGGCTCACCGTGGGGCTCCTTGGCCTTCAGCGGGTCCGAAGCTTGCTTGGCAGGGGCATCTATGGGCAACGTCATCGCCTGCGTCGACGCACACGTACATCTGCACTCCTGCTACGACCCCGATGAGCTGCTGCAGAACGCGTCTGACAATCTGGCTACAGCGAGTAATGGCATCGACCCTGCCGCGCGCAAAGCCTACTTCCTGTTGCTTGCGGAGTGTCAGCGGGATGACTGTTTCGGCGCGCTGCGAGCTCTTGCGGACGGACTGGCGGCATCGAAAGGCGGTTCGGACCTGCGCCTGCGGCACTGGGCTGTTGCAGCCACGGAGGAGAGCATCAGTGTCGTGGCTCGCCGTGGGCGGCAGGAGCTCTTCATCGTCGCCGGCAGGCAGGTAGCCTGCCGGGAGGGCCTGGAGGTGCTGGTTCTCGGTACCACGCACCGCTTCGAGGACGGACGACCGATCCGCGAGGTCCTGCGGGAATCCGATGCGTTGGGAGTGCCGCGCGTCATTCCATGGGGACCCGGCAAATGGTTCTTCCGTCGCGGCCGCCTTCTGAATGAGCTGGTCACGGAATTCCGCAAGCCGACTCTGTTCCTGGGCGATGAGGGCGGCCGACCGGCTTTCTGGGGCTACCCGCAGCACTTCGCCCACGCGGCACGGCTGGGGGTGCGCGATCTGCCCGGCACGGACCCGCTGCCGTTCCCCCACGATGTCGCCAAGGTGGGCCGCATGGGCCTCAAGATCGAGGTCGATCTCGACGCGGCGCGTCCTGGCGCCAGCCTGCTGCGCGCGCTGACGGATAGTGGCTCGCCAGTCGAGCGGTTCGCCACCCTCGAGCCGCCCTTGCGCTTCGTGCGCAATCAGATCGGCATGCAGCTGCGTAAACGGCTGCACGCCTGAGGGATCGCTCATGTGCGGAATCGCCGGAGTGGCCACCCGCGGAAGCACACCGCCGCGCGAGCTGATCGCCGCGATGTGCGATGTGATGCGGCATCGCGGGCCGGACGGGGAGGGCATATTCGCCGCGCCCGGCGTGGGTCTCGGCATGCGGCGGCTCGCCGTGTTGGATCTCGCGACCGGGGATCAGCCGGTCGCGAACGAGGCCGGCACCGTGCACGCGGTCTTCAACGGCGAGATCTACAACTACCGCGAGCTACGCGCCGAGCTCGCCGCCAAGGGGCACCGCTTCCGCGGCACCGGCGACAGCGAGGTGATCCCGCGCCTCTACCAGGAGCACGGCCTCGCATTTCTCTCGCGCCTCAACGGTATGTTCGCGCTCGCGCTCTGGGACAGCGAGTCGCAGCGGCTGCTGCTGGCGCGCGATCGGATGGGAATCAAGCCGCTCTATTACAGCGTCCATGGCGGCAACGTCTGGTTCGCCTCCGAGGTCAAATGCATCCTCGCGGGCGGCGGCACGGCGCGCGCCATCGATCCGCTCGGGGTCGATCAGCTCCTGACGTTCGAGTACACGGCGAGCCCGACGACACTCTTCGAGGACGTGAAGAAGCTTCCGCCCGGTAGTTGGCTCACCGTGGGCGGAGGGAAGCTCCACCAGGGGCGGTTCTGGTCGCTGCCAACAGCCAAGCCGAGCCCCGTAACGGATGTGGTGGAGCTCACCGAGCGGGTGCGCCAGACGGTATTGAGCGCGGTCCGCCGGCAGCTCGCGAGCGATGTGCCGCTCGGCGCCTTCCTCTCCGGGGGCATCGATTCCTCCATCCTCGTGGCGGCCATGAAGGAAGTCTCACCCTCGCCGCCGCTCACGTTCTCGATCGGCTTCGGCGACCCGACCTACAGCGAGCTGCGTTTCGCGCGCGCTGTCGCGGAGCATTGCGGCACGCGCCATCACGAAGAGATCCTGACTCCGGACTACCTGTCGCTGCTGCCCGATGTCATCGCCCAGCTCGATCAGCCGATCGCCGACTTCTCGGTCTTCCCGACGCTGCTGGTCGCGAGAATGGCGCGACGCCGGGTGACCGTCGCGCTCGGGGGCGATGGCGGTGATGAGCTCTTCGGCGGCTATGACACGTATCGCGCGGACCGGCTGAGCGCGCGCCTGCTCGACTGGCAACCGGCGCCGATGCGCGCGGCTGCGGAGTGGCTCGGGCGCGGCCTGCCGCTCGGCCGCGGCAAGCGCGGACTCGTGAACCAGGTGCGCCGTTTCCTCGAGGGGGCGCGGCTGCCGTCCGATTGGCAACACCTTCGCTGGATGGTCTTCCTGCGCGACGAGCAGCGCGCGCGCCTCTACACGCCCGAATTCCGTGCGCAGGTCACGGGTGCCACGGAGGGTCTGGTGCGCGCGGTTCTCGAGGACGGTGGCAGCGATCGCCTCATGGCGCAGATGCGCTGCGACCTCAGGCTCTACCTGCCGGAGGACATCCTGGCGAAGGTCGACGCGATGAGCATGGCGACTTCGCTGGAAGCGCGGGTGCCATATCTCGACAACGAGGTGGTGGACCTCGCGCTGGCCATTCCCTCGGAGCTCAAGGTGCGCGGCGGCGAGCGCAAATGGATCCTCAAGCGCGCCTTCGCCGGGGCGCTGCCCAAGGCGGTGCTCGAGCGCGGCAAGGAAGGCTTCAGCATGCCCATGAAGCATTGGCTGGCCCACGAATGGAATGCGCTCATGCACGAGCTGCTGAGTCCGCGCAGTCTCGCCGCGGAAGGGCTTTTCGATGCGCGCTACGTGGGGCAGCTCATGCGGCAGCACGAGACCGGAGCGCACAACCACAGCCATCTGCTGTGGGCGCTCATGGTGTTTCAGCTCTGGCGCGACCGGTTCCAGGCGGGCATCGAGCTGCCGGGAGTGCATGTCGATGCTGCGTAACATCACGCGGCTCACGGCGACGCCCTACGACATCGTGGTCGTCGGCGGCGGCATCTATGGCGCTTGCGCCGCCTGGGAAGGAGTGCTGCGCGGTCTCAGAGTGGCCTTGGTCGAGGCCGGCGATTTCGGCGGCGCCACCTCGGGCAACAGCCTGCGCACCCTCCATGGCGGACTGCGGCACCTGCAGCGCCTCGACCTCAAGCGGATGCGGGAGTCGATACGCGAGCGGCGGGAGTGGCTGCGCCTGGCGCCGCATCTCGCCCGCCCGCTGCGCTTCATTCTGCCCACTCGCGGACAAGGGCTGCGCGGGCCGCTCGTCATGCGGACGGCGCTCTGGCTCAACGATGTAGTGAGCACCGATCGTAATCGCGGCGTCCGCGCCGACCGCCGGCTACCGGGCGGAGTGCTTCTAAGTGAGGCGGCGGCGCGCGCTGCTCTCCCAGGCATCGACCTGGCAGGGTGCAACGGCGCCGCCGCCTGGCACGACGCCGTCTGCCTGGATACGGAGCGGCTGCTGCTATCGATTATCAGCGCCGCCGCAGACGCTGGAGCAGCCGTAGTCAACTATGTCAGGGCAACAGGGCTGTTGGCACGTCACTCCCGCATCCGCGGCGTGCACGCCCGGGATGAGCTCACGGGACGTGAGATGGAGCTGCGGGCGAGATTCGTCATCAACGCCGCGGGTCCCTGGGTTGAGGATTGGCTGCCCGCCGGCGCCGGCCGGCCGCAGGCGCCGCTGTTCCGCGCCTCGCGGGCATTCAACCTATTGACCCGGCCGCTGCCGTTCCCCGATGGCGTCGGGCTCACGGTGCGCGCCCATGGCAGCAGCGACACCACGTATTTCATATTGCCGTGGAACGGCTATTCGCTCATCGGCACACGCCACCTGCGCTGTGACCCCAGCGCCCGCTCGACCAATGTCATGCGCGAGGAAGTGCTCGAGTTCGTCAACGATCTCAACACGGTGCTGGGCAGCCACCGGCTGAGCGCCGCCGACGTGCACGGGGTGTTTGCGGGCCTCCTGCCGGAGGAAGACGACAACTCGGGCGCCGAGGTTGCGCTCGAGCGCGACCCGCAGGTGATCGATCACGAGCCGGCCGGACTCCGGGGCCTCCTGTCCATCGTCGGGGTCAAGTGGACCATTGCGCCGGCAGTCGCCTCCCAGGCGGTGAGAAAGGCCTGCCGGCACCTCGGCGTCGACGAGCATGCCGAGCGGCGCCCGCGCAAGCTGGCTCCCATGGCGAGCGCCTTCTTCGAGGGTCCTCGCGGCGTACCGCCTCTCGATCGTGCCGTCGTTGCGCATCTCGAGCAGTGCTATGGCGCCGCGTACCGACATGTGCTCGCCATCATCGCCACTGAGCCAGCGCTCGCAGTACAGGTCGTGGCGGACCTGCCGGTCGTGCTCGCGCAGGTCGCGTATGCGGCGCGCGTGGAAATGGCCGTGCGCCTGTCCGATGTGGTGATGCGCCGCACGCCGCTTTATCTCAGCCGCGCGCTGGACCGGCCGGCGCTCACGGCCTGCGCCGCGACACTCGCCCGGGAGCTGCGCTGGAGCACCAAGGAGACCGGCGCCCAGCTCGATGAGGCCGCGCGCGAGCTGGCGACCTTTCGCGGGCCCCTGATGCGCGACCTCGAGCCTGCAGCAGCCTGATTTTGAGGAGCTTCTCATGACGACCACGAGTCCCATTGCCCTGCCGAGCGGTGACACGCCCTGGCAGCTGCAGATGTACGCCAAGTCGCTGAAGAAGCGGCAGAAGGTGGAGCTGCTGATGCGCCTGCTCGGCCCCGCGGACGGCAAAAGGTGCCTCCTCATCTCGGGCCACGACAACAACGGCGCCATGAACTGGCACTTCCGCGCCGCCGGCGGCAAGTGGAGTTGGGGGCAGGTCTATCCCCAGGGCATCGGCGAGATGGCGGAGTTCCTGGGTGATCCGGTGGTGCACGTCGACATCAACCGCTTTCCCTTTCCCGACGAGGCCTTCGACGTCGTGATCGTGATCGACGTGCACGAGCACTTTGCCGACTTGAGCGGCATCAACGGCGAGATTCGCCGTGTCCTCGCGCCGGGCGGACTCGCCATCATCACGACGCCGAACGGCGATACGCGCCTGCCCGTTGCGGCGCTGAAGCGCGTGGTCGGAATGGGACCCGCCACCTACGGCCACGTCGTACAGGGTTACCGCATCCGCGAGCTCGAGGGAATGTTCCGCTCCGTCGCGATGCGGCCGGTGGCGAGCGGCGGCTATTCACGCTTCTTCACCGAGCTCGCGGAGCTCGTCATCAACTTCGGTTACGTGAAGGTGCTCGCCCGCAAGAAGGAGCACCCGCCGGTGATGGCGGGCACCATTGCTCCGACCTCACGCAAGGAGCTCGAGGCCGTGCGCAAGGAGTACCGCATCTACTCGCTCATCTATCCCTTCATGTATCTCTTCTCGCTGTTCGACAAGTTGATTCCGGGGCGCGGCGGCTACGCGGTCGCGGTCGCGGCGCGCAAATGACCCGGCGCGTACTCGTCACCGGCGCGGCCGGCTTCGTGGGCTCGCACTTCGCGCCCTATCTCGCGGCGCGCGGCTTCGAGGTCAGAGCCATCGACGTCCATCCGCCGGCCGGGCTGCAGGGAGGCGGGGTGGATTTTCGGGTGCAGGACATCCGCGATGCGCGCGGGCTCGCGGATGCGCTTCGAGGCCTCGATACGGTGTTCAACCTGGCGAGCGTGCATCTCGATGTGCATGCGACGCCGGAACAGTTCGAATCCGTCAACGTGAAGGCGCTCGAGCAGCTCATCGAGCTGAGCGCAGCTGCGCACGTACGCCGGGTCGTGCAGGTGAGCAGTGTCGGGGTGTACGGCCACGTTGCGCACCCGCCCGCAGCGGAAGACGCGCCGCTCAACCCCGAAAACGATTACGAGCGCACCAAGGCCGCCGGCGAGAAGGCCGCGCGCGAGGCTGCCCGGCGCAGCGGCGTCGACCTCGTCATCGTGAGGCCGTCATGGGTGTACGGCGTCGGCTGTCCGCGCACCGCCAAACTCATCCGCTCGCTGCGCAAGCGGCGGTTCTTTTTCATCGGGCGCGGCAATAACCTGCGCCATCCCATCTACATCGACGACCTGTCGGCATCGCTGGAGCTCACCGCCGCGGCCGGGCCCGAAGTCTCCGGACGCACATTCAACATCGCGGGACCGCGCTGGATGACCGTGGAGGAGATGGTGGGGGAGTTCGCGCGGGCGCTCAGCGTGCCGCCGCCCGCATTTCATGCGCCGCGCTGGCTCGGGTTCTCGGTAGGCTGGGCGGCCGAGCAGGTGAGTGCGGTGGTCGGGGCGGAGCCGCCAGTCTCGAGGCGCACGCTCGCCTTCTTCGAGAACGACAACGCCTTCGACATCGGGGCGGCACGGCAGTCGCTCGGCTTCGAGCCGAAGACCGACCTTCCCGGCGGCGCGCGTGCGGTCATCGCGGGGTACTCGGCCGCAAACTGACTTCGTGCTGCACCGCGGGCGACTCGCTCTCACGGGTCTGCCGCAAATACGGCAGTGCCAGCCAGCCCGTGAAGAGGATGCGCACCAGCCATCCCGCCGCAATGCCATATAACACGGCGACCAGGCCCCATGGGCCGGCGAGGAACGCGCCGGCAACGCTGATGCCGATCGAACCCCAGCAGCCGACGCTGAGGAGGCGCAGGCGCCGCTCCTCGCCGCACGACACCACCACAGCAGTGGTGAAGCCGCTCAGCACCTTCAGGAATCCCGAGATCAGTGTGGCCAAGATCAACGCGTGCGAGAGAGCGTAACGCCCGGCCGTCATCCAGCGTGCGATCGGCGGGGCAAGCACCCAGATGGCCACGGACCCTGCCGCGATGGTGGCAAAGACCAGGCTGGCCTCACGCCCGATCTTCGCGCGCCGGGCTCGGGCCCCACCCGCACCGCGCAGCGTCGGAATGAGCGTGAATTGCACTGCGGCCTGCAGCAGGCGAAATGGCGAGCTGACGAGCGCTGCGAGCACGCTGTAGAGCGCAAGATCGTGCAATCCGACGATGGGCCCGAGGAGCAGCCGCTCGAGCTGCATGAACCCGGCGCTGCAGGCCTGCACTGTCAGAAGTGACATTGCCTCCCAACGCACTCCCCAGGGCTGCGACCGGTCATCGCCCACGCTTTGACGGCGCCGGACGAGCCACCAGATGGCGGCAGCGCCGAGGATTGCGGCGGCGGCCACGAGCAAGCAGACAACGCTCGCGCTGCTGAGGCGGAGCCCGATGTCGAGCACCGCCACCAGAGCGAGCGCTCCGTTCAGCAACTGCACCACCCACACGGCCGCGCGAAAGTGTTGCTGGCCCTGGAAGTGTCCGCCGGCGGACTGCGCGATGCCGAGCGCGAGAGCGGCCAGCGCCGTGTCCGCGACCAGCGCCGCCGAGAGGTGATAGACGAGAGCCGCGACTGCCGCTGCAGCCATTGCCGTCAGGACGCAGGCACCCAGGGCCGCACGCCGCCAGCCGGCATCCAGGCTGATGCCGCGGCGGGCGACGACCTGATCGAGGCCGAGCGGGGCACTGAGGCCTGCGACTGCGACGATGCCGAGAAAGAGCGAGACGAGCCCGTATTGCTCGGTCGGCAGCAGGCGGGCGAAGAGCAGGCTCCCCAGGCTGAAGCCGATGCCCCCGACTCCCATCGCCGCGGCCGTGCGGAGCGAGGCCGATCGATAGAGCGCTTTCAGCATCCGTACGCGGCCTGGAGCGCCGGTTGGGGCGCGGGTCTCGCCAGTAAGCTCGCGGCCGGTTCCTCCGCGCTGCCGCCCGCACGCGCGTCGCCGCGCAGCAGCATGCGCTCCCAGAGCGCGAGGTTGAGGAGCGTCCAGAAAAGGTGACTGTGGTTGTGCCGCCGCGCCTGATGCTCCCGCCACAGGCGATCGAGGGCCTCGCGGCGGAAGTGCTCGCCGATGAGCGGCGACGAGAACACCTCGTCGCGCGTCAGCGCCGCCAGCTCGCCCCGGATCCAGTTCTTCATCGGGATGCTGAAGCCCTGCTTGGGGCGCATCGCGATGCCGGGCGGCAGCCGCTCGCGCATGGCGCTCTTCAGCAGCCACTTGGTGGTGAGGCCGCGAAGCTTGGCGCTGGTCGGCAGTGAATAGCAGAACTCGACCACGCGGTGATCGAGGAAGGGCGGCCGCACCTCGAGGCCGCAGGCCATGGACATCTTGTCCACCTTCATCAGCACGCTGTCCGGCAGCACGGTGTTGAGCTCGACGTATTGCTCGCGTAGTCCGCGCTCACTCGGCGCCTGCGCGGACCAGCGCTTGATCGGCGCAAAGGGATCCCGGTCGAGATCGTGCAGGAACTCGGGCTCGAGGATGGCGGCGGTCTGTGCCGGATCGCTGAAGTACTGCCAGCGGATGTGCTCGCCGTCCGCGCTCAGGAGCGCGCCCTGCAGGAAGCGCTTCAGCACGTTGATCGCGCCCTTCTTGAGCTCGTTGTCGGGCAGGCAGGCCACGGCCGCGCGATACAGGCGCTGGCGTTGTGGCAGCGGCAGGCGCTCGAGCCAGGAATTGGCCTTGCTCGCCCGGAAACGGTCGTAGCCCATGAGGAGCTCATCGCCGCCGTCGCCGCTCAAGCAGACCTTCACGTAGCGGCGGGCCTCGGCGCAGATCAGCATGAAGGGCAGGTTGGAGGGATCGGTGGTCGGCTCATCGAGGTGCCAGACGGAGCGCTCGATCGCCGCGGCGTCCACCGGCTGCACGAGGAGCTCCGTGTGACGGGTATGGAAATGCTCCGCCACCACGCGCGCGTACTCGAACTCACTGAAGGAGGCTTCACGATAGCCGAGCGCGAAAGTCTGCAGGCCCGCCGGCAGCGAGCGGCTGAGGAAGCTCACGACGGTGCTCGAGTCGACACCGCCCGACAGAAAGGCCCCGAGCGGCACGTCGCTCATGGTGTGCTCGCCGCAGGCGCTCTCGAGCAGCGCGGCGAGCGCTTCCTCGCGGGGCTCGACGTCCTTCGGCTCGAGCGACCAGTACCGGGTGAGGCGATTGCTTCCGTTGGCCTCGAGAATGAGGAGACAGCCCGGGAGGAGCTTGTGGATGCCCTCGAACAGAGTCGCCGGTGCCGGCACGAACTCGTAGCCGAGGAGGTCGAGCAGCCCCTGTCGGTTCAGCGCCCTCGGCAGCGTCGGGTCCGCTAGCAGCGCTTTGATCTCGGAGGCGAAGCGCAGCCGGTTCCCCTCCAGTGTGTAGTAGAGGGGCTTGAGGCCCAGGCGGTCGCGCGCCAACACCAGCCGCCGGCGCGGCGCATCCCAGATCGCGAGCGCAAACATGCCGGTGAGCTGCCGCGCGAAGTCGATACCGTACTCCTCGTAGGCGTGGACGATGGCCTCGGTGTCGGTGCGGCTGCGGAACACGTGGCCCTTGGCTTGCAGCCGCGAGCGCAGCTCCAGATGGTTGTAGATCTCCCCGTTGAAGGTGATCCAGACGGTGCCGTCCTCGTTGCAGAGCGGCTGTCGGCCGGCCTCGCTGAGGTCGACGATGCTGAGCCGCCGATGACCGAGCGAGATGCCTTCGGCCACGTGGCTGCCGTGGTCGTCAGGACCACGGTGCACCAGCCGTGCCTTCATCCTCTCGATGAGAAGCTCGTCGCTCCAGTTGAACCCGCAGATGCCACACATGAGTGATGCCCTGCAATATGCAGGCCCAGGTGCCGGTTCCCACGGTCGAGCCTCCGGTCCCGGCAGAGGCGCGGCGGGAATGCTTTCTGCTAAGCCCAGGGACGTGTCCGCGGTACACCCACTTAGAACAGCTCCACCGGCGGCCGTCGCCTCCCGTCATCGTCGAGCCTATCTTCCCGTCATCGTCCATGCCGATGACTTCGGGGAGACCGTGGACATCACGGAAGGTATCTGCGTGGCGATCGAGGCCGGGGTCGTGACCAGCACGTCGGTGATGGCCAACATGCCCGGGACGGCGGCAGCACTGCGGCGCGCGCCGTCGCTCGCCCAGCACGCGAGTTTCGGCGTCCACCTCAATCTCTGCGAGGGTCGGCCTCTCACCCGGGGATCGACTCTGACGGACGCCGACGGCACGTTCCTGCGCAAGCGGGTGCTGGCGGCGCGGGCGCTCACCGGAAAGCTGTCGCTGCCGCAGCTCGAGGCGGAAATCGCGGCGCAGGTTGGACTGTTGCGCGATGCCGGCCTCAGGATCTCGCATCTCGACGGCCACAAGCATCTGCATCAACTGCCGATCGTTTGCGCGGCGGTTGCGAACGTATTGCCAAGGTTTGGGATCGAGCGAGTGAGAATTACACGGCTCGGCGGCTGGCTGAAAGCGCGCGGCGCCATGACGCTGGCGCGAGAGATCGCGGCTCGGCACGCCGCGTGCGTGTTTGCGCGCGCGCGTCTGCGCTCACCCGTGCGGACGGTCGACTTGCGGGATCTCATCGGCGGCGAGGCGCTGGAGCAGGCCTTGGGTCGCGCCGCTACCGGCCCGGAGCCGGTTGAAGTCTGCTGCCATCCGGGCACGGCCGCGGCTGATAAAGGCAAGCCCGGCAGCCACCGGCGGGGAGATGAGCTCGAATACCTGCTCTCGCCCGAGTTCCGCGCCGTGTTGGCGGCGAGCGGCGGGGTGCTGGTGAGTTACTGGCGGGTCTGACTGACACGACAACGGTCTCATGCGTATTCTCAAGATCGTCCCGCAGGCCTTCTACGCACCCAGGGGCACGCCGCTCAGCGCCTACCATCGCGCGCGCGAGCTGCTTGCGAGGGGGCACGAGGTCGACCTCCTGACTTACGGCATCGGCGAGCAGCCGCCGGACCTCGACGTTCGCCTCTTCCGCGCACGCGGACCACACTTCTGTCGCACGGTGCGCGCCGGACCCTCGGGGCGGAAGATCTGGCTGGATGTGCTCCTCTTCGCGAGCCTCATCGGCCGGCTCTGCAGGCAGCGCTACGACGCTCTCTATGCCCATGAGGAGGCGGCGCTGTTCGCGCGCCTCGCGGGCGCGCTCTTCCGCATCCCCTACGTCTACGACATGCACTCGAGCCTGCCGCTGCAGATCACGGACTGGAAGTTCAGTCGCCGCCGTTGGGTGGTAGCGCTTTTTCGCCTGGTCGAGCGAATCAGCGTGAGCGGCGCCTGCGCGGTCGTCGCCATCTCACCGGCCGTGGCGCGAGCGGCTCAGCGCGCGTGGCCGGACGCCCTCTGCATCGTGCTCACCAATTACTTCGAGGCAGAAGAGACGAAAAGCGGCGATCGCGAGGCGATCCGCGCGCGCCACGGAGTCGGTCCGGAAGAGAAGCTCATTGTCTATACCGGCTCGTTCGTGGCGCTGCAGGCGCTCGACCTCCTGCTCGAGGGGGCGCCGCGCGTGCTCGCCGCGATCCCACAGGCGCGGTTCCTTCTCGTTGGCGGCAAAGATGCGGAGATTGCGGAGCTCGAGGCCGTGGCGGCGCGCCTCGGCATTGCCGACCGGGTCATCCTCGAGCGGGCGCGGCCGCAGGCCGAGATTCCGGCGTATCTGGCCGCCGCCGACGTGCTGGTCTCGCCGCGAGTGCAGGGCATCAACCCTCCGGGCAAGCTGCTGTCGTACCTCGCCTCCGGTCGGCCCGTGGTGGCGACCGACACTCTGGTGCACAACCAACTTCTCACCAATGAGTGCGCCATACTGACGCAGCCCGATGCGGCCGGATTCGCAGACGGGCTCGTGGCCGCGCTCACCGACACGACGCTCACCGCGCAGGTGGCCGAGGGAAGCGCGCGGGCGCTCGCTCGACTGTGTTGCAAGGCTACGCGCGACGCGGCGTACGACGAAATCGCCTCGGCAGTGCGCGAGGCGGCCCCGCAGCGGCGCGGAAGTTCGTCGCGCCTGGTCTCTTCACACCATTCGTCTCCCAACCGGCACTGATCAGCGCCCGCCGGCACTGAAGCTCGTGAGAGAGAGTCCGCCTCCGCCCCGCAGGCCTGTGTGGAACCTCACGGTTGCCGTGGGGGCATTCCTGGTTGCCATCATCGTGGCACTCGCCATCCCGGGCTTGCGCATGCGGGCGGAAGCCGTGGCGCTCGTTCTCACCGGCCGCATCCGGGATCTGGGGCTCGCCGACCTGCTCGCCATGATGCGGCCGGAATCGGGGCAGTTGCAGTTGGGCAGACTCATCGACACACGCAATCCCTATCCTGTGATCCGTATCCCGCCGCTGACCGCCGCTGAAAAGACTGCGGGCATGAAGCTCTATGACGAACAGTGCGCCGGCTGCCACGCGCCTGACGGAATGGGAGGACCCGGGGCACCGGCACTCGTCGGACGCGCGCTGTCGCACGGCGAGACGCCGTGGTCCATCTATCGGACCATCCATTATGGTGTCGCCGGAACCGGAATGCCGCCGCATCCGCTGGCACGCCGACAGCTCTGGGAGCTGGTCGCGTACGTGACCTCTCTGCGGGTGCCCCCGGAAGCGAAGCAGCTCGCCCCCGACATGGCGGCGAAGCTCGCGGCGGTCGATGTGCCGTACGGCGAGCTGGCTCAAACATCCGCCGCCGCCAATGACTGGCTGACTTTCAGTGGCTCGTATGGCGGCGACCGCTTCAGCACCCTGAGCGAAATCGACACGCGGAACGTCTCCAGGCTGGCGCTGCGCTGGTTGTATCCCTTCGCCGGCACCCTGTGGAAGATCGAGTGCTCGCCGCTCGAGAGCAACGGCATCATGTACGTGACCGGCCCGGAGGGCGAGGTCATGGCGCTCGATGCGCTCACCGGGCACCAGTTATGGGAGCACGACCATCCTTTCAAGCTCATCGGCGACGGGGAAGGGCCGCTCGGGCAGAACCGTGGTGTGGCGCTGCTCGACAATCGAGTGTTCGTCGCAACGTGGGATTCGACACTCACCGCCCTGTCGGCGGCCACCGGAAAGGTGCTCTGGGAGCGGCGCGTGGGTCCCTATCCAGGCACATGGATCAGCGGGGCTCCGCTTGCGTACCGCGATCTCGTGGTTGTCGGCGTCACGACCCCGACGGGGGAGGGGCGTGGATACATCGCCGCGTACGATGTCAGGACGGGGAAACAGCGCTGGCGCTTCATCACCGTGCCGGGGCCCGGACAGCCGGGGCACGACACCTGGGCTGGCGATTCCTGGCGCACTGGCGGTGTTGGGCCCTGGATGACGGGCTCCTACGATCCGGCGAGCGATGTGCTCTACTGGGGGGTCGGCGGCCCGCGGCCGGATTTCGACGCCTCGACTCGGAAGGGGGACAACCTCTATTCGAACTCGATGATCGCGCTGCAGGGCAGCACGGGGAAGCTGCTGTGGTATTTCCAGTCCACGCCGGGCGACACTCATGACTGGGACGCGGTCCAGGTGCCGATGATCGCCGATCGCACCGTGGACGGACATCAGGATCAGCAGGTCCTGTGGGCGAATCGCAATGGCTTCTATTACGTGCTCGATCGCACGACGGGCGCATTCGTGCGCGGCGTGCCGTTCGTACGGGAGAACTGGGCTACCGGACTCGACGCTCACGGGCGGCCAATCCCTGCGCCGATGAGCCACAGCCTTCAAGGCCAGGTGGTGTTTCCCAGCGCGCGGGGCGGTACGAACTGGTGGCCGCCCAGCTACGATCCTGACCTCGGGCTCACCTTCATTCCGGCGCTGGAACAGGGCATGACGTTCTTTCCGACATTCGAGTCTCTGCCGAGCTCCGAGCAGACCTTCTATACCGCGGTTCGCGCGGTCGATGCCTACACCGGCAAGCTCGTCTGGGAGCATCGCGAGCGCGAGCGGACGGGGGATTCGACTGTATCGGGGTTGCTGAGTACGCGCGGTAGCTTGGTTTTTGCGGCTGCGGACGGTGAGTTCTTCGCACTGGACGCACGCTCCGGCCAGACGCTCTGGACCGTAGGCGCCGGAGGGACGACGTACGCCGCTCCGGTCACCTTCTCCGTGGGCGGTCAGCAGTTCGTGTCGGTGGTGATAGGGCGCTCACTGCTGACCTTCGCGTTGCCGCAGACGCCCGCTGACGGCACGCGCCCACACTGAGTCTTACCTCGTCACGCTCGCCGCAGGAACGAGATCAGCGCGAGGATCAGGAAGATGACGAAGATGACCTTGGCGATCCAGGCGGCAGTGGCTGCCAGACCCCAGAAGCCAAGGACTCCGGCCACGAGGGCGACGATGAGAAATACAACGGCGTAGTACAGCATCCGAGGGGCTCCTGTGAGTATGAGAGCTTAGGCGCAACTTTCGGTCCCGGGGGCACTTGGCGGGCAGATTGCTCCGCCCGAGGCCACGCTCGGGCACGGCGAGCTACACCTCCTGGCCCGCCGCCCGCAGACCCTGCTCGAGTTCCGCGAGTTGTTTCGTGGCCGAAGCCTGCTCCGCATCGGGCAGGGCGAGCTGCGCCAGCAGCTCCACCGCCCCTTGATAGGTGAGACTGGCACTGTCGAGGTGGCGGCGCTTCTTGTCTCCATCTTTCAACGCCGCGGCGGCATGGAGGTGCCAGCGCACGACGGTCAGTTGCGCCTTGAGATTTTCGAGCGTTCTGAATTTCTCCACTGAGTGATCCCGTATGACCCAAACACTCCAGTGAAGACGCAGGATCCGTGCCGACTAACTGAACGAAATCTTAATGAATACTGAATCGCGCGTGAATGAAGTTATGTTGGTATCGCAGGCTACCAGCGATACGCAACCGACAGGTCGAAGGAAGCCTGGTTCCGGCGCTGCACCAGCGGGCTGTTGCCGGCGCTGCCGAGGAGCCTGCTTACAGAGAGATCGGTGTTGGCAAGGAGGTGGGTGGTGAAGAAGCGTGTCGCGCTGAAACCAAAACCCGCTTTCTCCAGCCCGCCATGGGCGGTGTAGACCGGGTAGTCGGAGTCGAGGGACTGCAACTCACTGATGCCGTAGCCCGTCTGCACGTGTTTGCGATCGGCGACCGTGACGGACGGCCCGGCAAACATCACGAACTTGCGCGAGCTGCCGGGAAGCGGCGTATAGACCTCGACGTCGCCGACGAGCCCCGCGGAGCCGCCGGCGATCTTTCTGATGTCGGCGCGCAGGATGATGGGCAGGCGCTTCGAAATCACGTAGGAGCTCGAAAGCTTGAAGAAGGGCGCCCGTGGAATGTCCCCGAGACCGCGCAGCTGGGAGATGTCCCACTCCTCGCGGCGGCCGAGGTCGACGCCTACGGAGAGCGAGACGCGATAGTGCTTTCCCTGCAGGAAATCGACGCCGAGCCCCTCGCCGGTGGAGAAGAAGACGCGGTCGCGGTATCTGATGTTGATGACCGGTCCCTCGGATGCGCGGTACCGGCTGGCACCGCTATAGACGGGCTGCACCGAGGCGGCGAGCCCCAGGATTCTGTCCCACTCGGGGATTTCCTGCGCGAACAGCCTCTCGAGCTCGATGCCGCCGGGATACTGCCACTCCTGCAGCGGAGAAGGCGTTTGCGCGCAAGCGACACGCGCGCCGCAAGCCATGATCCCCGCGAGCAGGCACGGCGCCAGTATCTTCAGCAACAGCAGAGCTCCATGCCCCTCAACGGCAGAGGCGGCATGCTTGTTCCCGAAGCGGGGGCTGCGCCGCGGGATCAGCCCGCGTCGTGGAAGATGATGCCCAGAGTGTGTCGCCGGCCGGAGCGCACCCGGCTAACGCCGTGACGGAGGTTGACCCGGTAATCGCCCCGCGTGCCGTGCACCGGCCGGTGATGGACCGCGAACACGACGGCATCACCTTGCGCGAGAGGCACTACCTCCACGCGCGACTGCATCCGTGGCCGCTGCTCGGTGAGCACGAATTCTCCGCCAGTGAAGTCGCGACCCGGCTGCGAGAGGAGCACCGTCAGCTGCAGAGGGAACACCCATTCGCCATAGAGGTCCTGATGCAGGCAGTTGTAGTCCTCGGGTCCGTACTGCAGCAGCAGCGGTGTCGGCTTCACTTGTCCTGCGGCGTGACAGCGCTCCAGGAACGCATCGAGGGTGGCCGGGTAGCACTGTTTCGCGCCCAGGCGCCGGCTCCATTCATTGGCGACGGGCGCGAGATGCGGATAGAGCGTGGTCCGCAGGCTGGCAATGAGCGGCGGGAGGGGATAGGAGAAGTACTTGTACTCACCTTGTCCGAAGCCGTGTCGGCTCATCACGACGCGGCTGCGGAAGCGACTGTCGTCGGCGTAGAGCTGAGCCAACTCCTGGCAGGCGGATGGAGCGATCAGACTCGGCAAGACTGCGCAGCCACGAGCGTCCAGTTGCGCGGATATACCCGACCAATCTAGGGCAATAATAGCTTGGTTATTCATGATCTTATGCGGCATTCATGAAGTATACTGCCGCATGCGCCGCCGCACTCGCCATTTCCGGCTGCTACGGCGTGGTGTACCGCGTCGTGGACGCGGTGCTAAAGCGCCGTTCGCATTGTCAGATTCAGGCGCATCCGACCCACGGTCGGGTGGGACCCATCTGCCACCGGAGCGATTCCGTGATAGGCGAGGCGCTTCGCTCCGCCCCAGACGAGCACATCGCCATGCGCCAGCGGCAGGCGATGTGGCCGGTCGGAGCGCTTCAAACCGCCAAACAGAAACGTTGCCTCGAGCCCCAGGGATACGGAAACGATCGGTGCTGAAAAATCACGCTCGTCACGGTCCTGATGCAGCGACATGCGGGCGCCAGGCTCATATCGGTTGATGAGACAGACGTCCGGTCGGAAGCCGCTAAACCCCGCCTGCGCGGCCGCCAGCTCCGCCAGGCGTGCGAAGGACTCCGGTAACGGCGGCCAGGGCCGCTCCGTCTCGGGATCGACTCGATCGTAACGATAGCCTTTGCGGTCGGTGACCCAGCCGACCTCGCCGCAGTTGGTCATGGCGGCCGACATCTTTTGTCCGCCGGGCGTGAGCATGTTTCGGAAGGGTGCCGCGGTCGTGACTTGGATGATCCCGGCCAGCAGTTCCCTCTCGAACGGCAGGGCGACGCCCGGAAGGTAGCTCAGTCCCAGCTCGGCGGCGCGATCCGCCCCGGAGGCGTCGAAAAGATCGGTCGCGAGGCTCAATTCAGCGGGCGAAGCGCGAACCCGGTTTTGATCTCGAGCGGCAGCAGCCGCACCACCAGATGGACGAGGAGGGGGACTAGAACGAGATCGTCGACGATCCCGACAAAAGGCAGGGCGAAATTCACCGGATCGAGCGCGTAGAGGCCCAGAACCACAGCGACGGGCCACAGCCAGATCGGCCGTCGCGGATGACGCAGCGCGAACCACAGCAGGCGAAGGTCGCTCGCCACCAGCCGCCAGAGCCTGAGCAGTCGAAACATGGGGCTCCTCCCGCATGCGAAGAAGGCCATGATGTGCCGGCGGCTCGCGGCGAATCAAGCCTCACTGCACGGCGTTGAAGGGAACGTTTGCGCGTTGCGGCTGCGGGGTCACCCGATAGAGATGATTACCCACCGAGAGGTCCTTCCAGGGTGGCACCACAGCGGTCACGTCTCCGCCCGAGAGCGACTTGAGGAGTATGGGCCACGGCGCAATCATTCCCGCTGCGAAGAGCATCCCGACGTATTGCCAATGTCCTCCGCGGTTCTGATAGACGGGACCGCCGTTCACGGACAAGAGAACGAACTCATCGCTGCCGTCCCCCTGGAGATCGATGAATACTCCGGCGGTGGTCTGCGCAACGTTGTCCGTTCCGACCCAAGGTCGGAAGCGGTTCCAGTCCGTCGCCAGGCGCTGTGACAGATCGGGATCGAGCGTGCGTCCGGTGGGGTAAAGCGGCAGTTTGGCGACGACCGCCCGGCCGTCGGAGATAGGTCGAATCCCAATACGGATGGGACTGTTCGGTTTCAAAGCCTGGACGGCAAGTTCGCGGATCTGTGCCGCATCCCGGCCGCTCTGCAGGGTGCGCAGACGCTCCAACTCCTTTCGGCCGTAATTGCCTGTGAAACGCGCAAGGTAGTCGAACGGTGATGCAAGCGGATGGAAGAATGATCCGCTCCCCGGACTCCGCGTCAGCGCCGCGTAGCGACCGTCCAGAATGAGCCGGTATTGGCTGCTCGCCGCCAGACGGTACGGCGACAGCAGCGGTGTCAGGGCGAGCCCGACGACGACAATAAGGGCGATCGCCGCGATCACGTTCACACGAGACGCCATTGAGAGCCACGGACCTCGCCGGAACGCCGCGATCGAGTAGCCCACCGAGTAGACGAGTGCCGCGACCGCGACAATGAAACCCCAGACGCGTTCCACAGTGAGCCCGAAATGGCTGCTACGGACGATCAACGCATACAGCGCCGTAGCCGTAATGATGACGGTCAAGGGCACGGCGAACCGTAGCGTCTGCGCAATCCAGCGCGGATAGGGGCGTTCCACCGTGCCGTCCCTGTAAGCCGCGTTGAGGAAAAGCACGATCACCGCCACGAGCCAGAGCAGCCACTCGGCGCCGATCGCCCGCCGGCCCGAAAAGACCAGGCCCGGCAATTTCGTCAGTAGGGCGAACGTGAAAAGGATGAGCAACGCGCCGGCCACGGTCGCGAGCCACTTGAGCACGTTGAGGATCTGCTCGAGGACGGCAGAGATGAGCGCGTCGATCGAGCCGATCAGCTGTAGAGCGCACCCGTAGACTATCGCCGTCACGGGATAGGCGAATATCGGCTTGTCGAACAAGGTCCTGAAGAAATCCATCCCAAGCATGTGAAACAGCGACTGCCAGAGGAATAGAAGCAGCCAGAAGAGCGCGGTAAAGAGTGTCGCCTCGGCGAGGGAGATGACGTTGCGCCAGGCGAAGGCGAACAACCGCTGATAATCAGGCTTCCACAGGCCTGTAGCGACTCGGTTCTGAATGAAAGGCAACGTGAGTAGCCACCAGACGAGGAGTACGAGGGCCAGAGGGAAAGTCTCTCCGGTATCCTCGAAGTTCTGCGCCTGGAAATCGGCAACCGCACCGCCGTAGTGCCAGCCGAAGTAAAAGAGCGCGCCCGCGAGGAGGGCGGTCAGAACCCATGCGGAGCTCCGATCGGCGTACTCCACCATCAACTGGACTGTCGTTGGAACCAGGAATGCCACTGTATAGAGCGAGACGAGCCAGGCGAGATGGGTCGCCGGCCACCGGTGCGCCTCGATAGCCCAGTGCAGAGCGTAGAGCGACCAACCCTGGATGACCGCCGCGATCAGGATCAGAGGCAGACCCGCCCGCCGGACGAGCGATTGCGGCATCGGTTCCATTTGACGACCCCCTTGAATTTATACGTATAAACGTATTTTATACGTATAAAGTATACCTCCAGGCAATCCACTCACGGCAGTCATGTCTCCGAACGGGCGACTTGCGATCGGTCTCGCGGCAGTCACCCTGGCAGCCGCCGCTCTTCCCGCTGCACGTGCGGACTCCCATCCCGCTACCACGCTCGTCTGCACCAACCCGGTGAGCCATGTGAGCTGGCAGATTCACATTGACTTTGCCGGCAGCCGGGTGGACTCCAACCCGGCCAGCATCAGCGACGCCAAGATCACGTGGCACGACCGGACGGATGGCGGAAACTACACGTTGGACCGCAAGTCGGGGGATCTCACCGTCATCGTCGCATCCAGCACCGGCGGCTACTTCCTCCACGACCGGTGCGCGCCCCACCCATTGAATTGAACGCGAGATCAGGCATCAAGGCGAGCGTCGGATTCTTCTCGGCCTCCGGGCCGCGCAGCAGCAATGACGATTTCGCGGGTGCCGTATTCGGAGCCGACCTGCCGCAGCCCCGTCGGGACATCGTCGCGGCGATCGCCGACGGAATCGGCAGCGCCAAGGGAGGCCGCGTCGCTGCCGAGACCGCAGTCCGAGGTTTCCTGGACGGTATCTGCGAGCTGCCCGAAACAACCGAGGTTCGACGATCGGCGGCGCAGGTATTGAATGCGATTGGCGCCTGGATGCACTCCCAGAGTCAGCGGGATCCGAACTTGGCGGGCATGGGATGCACCTTCACGGGCCTCGTATTGCGCGGCCGCATCGCGCACGTGCTGCACGCCGGCGATACGCGAGCCTATCGGCTATCAGGCAAACGCTTGAGCTGCCTCACTACCGATCACGTTCGCGTCGATGCCGGCGGGCGCCCATCGAGCCGTCTTTACCGCGCCCTGGGTATCGAACCGGAGATACGCCTGGAGTACATCGCGCAGCCGATGGCGAGACACGACCGATTTCTGCTGTCCAGCGATGGCGTGCACGGATGGCTGACGGACGAAAGCATCGTCGATATCCTGAGCGAGCGCTCCGCACCTGCCGATACCGCCAGAGCCCTGGTCACCGGCGCGCTCGATTCAGGCAGCACCGACAACTGCACCGCCCTGGTGCTGGACGTGTCCGAGCTACCGATGGCCGCGTCGGCCGATATCGATGCCACCATCATGCAGTTGCCGATCGCCCCGGTACCCACGGGCGGCGAGACCATCGACGGCTTCAGCCTCAAAGCCCTGCTGTCGGAGGGGCGGTATACGCGCCTCTTTGCCGCCACGGACGAGGTCGAAGGCGGCGATGTCGCGCTCAAATTCCCCAAGCCCAGGGTTGCGGAGGTCGATGCCTACAGGAGGGCGTTCCTCCGCGAGGCCTGGGTGGGAGCACGTGTCGAAAGCCCCTGGCTCGGCCGCATCATCGAGCTGCCGCAGGGGCGACAGACCTGCCTCTATACGGTCATGCCGCTCTATCAAGGCGAGCTTCTCGAGACGCGAATCGCCCGCCGACCGTCGCTGGGCCTGGAAGAAGGCCGTCACATCGCGGTCAAGTTGGCGCGCGCTGCGACGGCCCTGCACCGCAGCGGCGTCATCCATCGCGACATCAAGCCCGACAACGTGATTCTGGAGGGTGACGGCGCTCTGAAGCTCATCGATCTGGGAGTCGTGCGCGTGCCCGGACTGGAGGACTCTCCCGCCGAGGACGTTCCGGGTACCCCGGGGTACATGGCTCCCGAGATGCTGGCGGGTGAGCCGGGGAACGAGGCCACGGACATCTATGCTCTGGCCGTCACGATGTTTCGCGCCTTCACGGGCGAATTTCCCTATGGCAACACTGACGCCACGAGCCCCCCGACGCGGACCCGCCCGCAGGAGCTTTGCGCGCTTCGGCCGGATTTGCCTTCGTGGCTCCAGGACACACTCTCCAGGGCGATTGCAATCGATCCGGCGCAACGCTTTCGCGACATGAGCGAATTCGCGCTGGAAATGGAAGCAGGGCCAGCGGGCGCACCAGGCACGCCACGTCGGCCCTTAACCCCCTACGAGCGCGCCCCGCTTCTCTTCTGGAAGTGTTTGGCGGCGCTGCTTGCCCTGGCGCTCATTTTGTCGTTGTTGTGGCGCTGAGCACGAGTGGCTCGCCGGCTCTGCCACCGGCGAGCCCCCGCTGTGACCGGTTATTCTCCCTCGGCCCCGATCGCGTAGGCCGTCTCGCCATGAACCGCGTCATCGCCAACCTTCAGCATCGCTTCGTCCATCCGCAGCGGCGTAAAGAACGAGATGACCTTGAGGATGATGAACGTGCCGACGACGTTGAACACGATGATGAACGCCGCGCCATAGAACTGCAGCACGAACTGATGGAAGTTGCCGTACGCCCACCCGGTGACGCTGACGCCGGGCGCATCCTTACCAGTACCGACGTACTCGAGCATCTTGGGATTGGCAAGAATACCCGTCAGGAGGCCTCCCATGAGGCCAGCGCAGCCGTGCGTGGAGAACACGCTGAGCGTATCGTCGACTTTCATCATGAGCTTCGTCTTCTGAAGCTTGTTCATGGCCAACCACGGAACGATCCCGGCGCAGACTCCAATGATGATGGCGCCCCATCCATCCACATAACCTGCGGCGGGGGTAATCGCCACGAGACCTGCGATCATCCCGTTGACCGCGCCGAGAACCGACGGCTTGCCATAGGCCATTTTGTCCATCAACGTCCAGACGAGGAGCCCGACTGCAGTGGCGACGTTGGTGTTCAGGACTGCGGCACCCGCATCCGCATTGGCGAAATACGGATCGCCGCCGTTGAAGCCGTTCCAGCCCAGCCACAGTATCCCGGCGCCGACCAGGGTGATCAGGAGACTATTGGGCGGAAAATGCTCGCGATCCTGTTGCAGCCGCGGACCTACCATGGCCGCGGCAACGAAGCCCGAGACACCGGCCGCCAGATGAATGACGTAGCCGCCGGAGAAGTCCGCCACACCCAAGGCGGCGAGCCAGCCGCCGCCCCACAGACTGAATGCGCCGACGGTATAGATCAGAGTCATCCAGACAGGGCAGAAGATCACCCATGCCTTGAAGCTCATGCGTCCCAGCACGGAGCCGGCGAGGATGATGAGAGTGATGGCGGCGAATACGAATTGAAAGAAAACGAGAGTAGCCATCGGGAAGGCGAGAGCGGGCATCCCCGACGCCGCGGCCGGAATGGTCGCCTGACCGGTCGTGAAGGCGGCCGATACCGCCAGGCTCGGCTTGCCCAGGAACGAGAACCATTGCGGCCCGAACGCCATGTTGTAGTCGAAGAGTACCCACACGATCAGCACGGACGCGAAGGCGTAGAGCGTCATGAAGGCCGAATTGATCGCCCATTTCTTCTTGACGATGCCGCCGTAAAGGACCATGAGACCGGGGATGCTCTGCAGGCCGACGAAAGTAGCAGCGGCCAACTGCCAGGCGTTGTCGCCTGTGTCTAGCCATTGGGGTGATGGAACTAACATCAGGATCCCCCTTCCAGGGTCGAGTAGTGGTTGTTACTTCTGGTTGCGTTGGGCTCGAGCGCCGGAGGGAACGCGCGAGTAGTCGTCCGTGGAAACCGGCGCCCGCGCCAGCCAACAGCGTGCAACGTGCATGCCATTTCTAAGTGGCTGATTCTGAGGACAGGGAGGCCGGCTCCGCACCGTTTTGGGCCGCCCCGGAAGGCCGGATGCACGCAATTGGTGCATGGACTGGTATGCTTCTCCGTCTCCTTCCAGGACAGATAGCAATGCGTAAGCGACGGCTGATACCGATGGCTGCCTTCATGGCGCTCTGCATTCCCTTCGCAGCCATGGCCCAGAGCTCTCCCGTGCCGCAGCGGCAGGGAGCGCCGGTAGAGTTGACCGTGGCGCCGTGGCAGTCCGGCGACTATTGGGCCAACTTCGATCAGCAGCTGCTGGTGGACTTCGCCAACCTGGCTCGCTACCGCGCGGAGGACCTACAATTGGGAGCGAAAGACACCCACCGGGTCGTATTCATTGGCGACTCGATCACCGAGGCATGGAAGCTGGAGACATCCTTCCCCGGCAAGCCCTACGTCAATCGCGGCATCAGCGGACAGACTTCCTCGCAGATTCTGCTTCGCTTCCGCCAGGATGCCATCGATCTCCATCCCAACGTGGTGGTGATCCTGGCCGGCACCAACGACATCGCCGGCAACACCGGCCCCACGACATTGGCCCAGATCGAAGGCAACCTCGAATCGATGGCGGAGCTCGCCAGGGCCAATCACATTGCCGTGGCCCTGTGCTCGGTACCGCCGTCCGTGCGCTACTGGTGGCATCCGCAGCTACAGAATCCCGCGCCCCGCATCGCCGCGCTGAACAAATGGCTCCAGGCTTACGCCGTGAGGGAGCACTACGCCTACGTGAACTACTACGCGGCGATGAAGGATGCTGCGGGCGGATTCAAGCCCGGTCTGAGTGCCGACGGCGTGCATCCCGCGCCGGCCGGGTATGCCGTGATGGCACCGCTAGCCCAGGCGGGGATCGACGAGGCCCTCAAACAGGCTCGCTGACGCGATCTCATGCTCGGGCCGCCGCCTCGCCAGCCTGAGTTATACTATCCCTGAATTGGTTCAATCGGCGTTTCCAGGTGGCGGCATGGGTCCCGATTTCCAGCGTGCCGTATAGCAGCATGATCCCGATACGCACTAGCCGCGCGCCTTGAGCAATCGATTGTCGCGTCCACGCCGACCGCGCGGCTGATCGAACTGAATGGCCTTCTGGTCGCGCAAGACAATCGAAATGTGTACCGCCGAGGCGAACGGCGAGGCGGGTCCGCGCCTGCGTCGCTCACTCGGAATAGTCGGTCTCACGGCTTTCGGCGTCGGCTCCACGGTCGGGGCGGGCATCTTCTCCCTGACCGGCGATGTGGCCGCTCACCACGCGGGACCGGCTGTCTCACTCGCCTTCGTGGCCGCGAGCATCGCCTGCTTCTTCGCAGGACTCTGCTATGCCGAGTTCGCCGCCCTGGTACCGATCTCCGGCAGCGCCTATTCCTACGCCTTCGTGACTCTTGGCGAGGGGGTAGCCTGGATCATCGGTTGGAGCCTCATACTCGAATGGCTGTTTTCGGCATCCGTGGTTGCAGTCAGCTGGTCCGGCTATACGAGCGCAGCGCTCGCGGATCTGGGGTTCCCCCTGCCGGCAGCCCTGATTCATTCTCCGTTCGCGATGAACGCTTCCGGCCATTTGACGCTGAGCGGCTCCTGGATCGACCTGCCGGCAGTCTTCGTGGTCGTGGTCTGTACCGCTTTGGCTCTTGTGGGAACCCGGACATCGCTTGGCACCAACACCGCGATCGTCGTGGCAAAGGTGATCGCGCTCGTGCTGCTCATCGTAATCGGCGCCCGGTACGTGCACCCCGAGAACTGGCGACCGTTCATCCCGCGGAACACGGCGGGATTTGGTCAGTTCGGATGGTCGGGAGTCGCCCGAGCGGCAGGCACGCTGTTCTTCGCCTACATCGGATTCGACGGCGTGTCGACGCTAGCGGAAGAGGCTCGCAACCCGCAACGAACCGTCCCGTGGAGTTTGTTCGCGTCACTCCTTATCTGCACGGTGCTGTACGTCAGCGTGAGCGTCGTGGTCACCGGTCTTGCCCCCTATAGCGCGCTGGGTGTATCCGATCCCCTCTATTTCGCGCTTTCCAGAGCAGGGGCGTCCCTGAGCTATCTTCGAGGTCTGGTCGCGGTCGTCGCCATTGCCGGGCTGCTCTCGGTGGTATTGGCGAGCATCGTCGGGCAAGTCCGGATCTTCTTCTCCATGGCTCGCGATGGACTCCTGCCTCCGTCCTTCGGGCGCCTGAGCGGCGCGGGCGGGATACCTTATCTCGCCACCATCATCACCGGTATCACCGCCACGATCATGGCCGGCTTGGCGCCGCTCGAGCTGCTCGGGGAGCTCATCTCGATCGGAACGCTGCTGGCATTTGCGATGGTGTGCGCCGGCGTGGTGATCCTTCGTCGCATCGCCCCCGAGGCTCGTAGGCCGTTCCGCACTCCGTGGGTACCGGTGGTCCCGGCGCTGGGGTTTCTCAGTTGCGTGGCGCTGATGCTGAGCCTCCCGGCCGGGACCTGGATCCGACTGGTAGTGTGGGTCGGCCTGGGCCTTGCGATCTACGCCCTCTACGGGCGGCGCAACTCCAAGGTCAGCGCAGCTCTTGCTCGCAAAACTGCCGAATCCGCGCACACGCCGTATCAATCGTCGCTTCCTCCGTAGCGAAGCAGATACGCACGAACTGGCGCGTCCGGTGTCCGAACGCCGCTCCATCCATCACCGATACCCGCTGCTGTTTGTACAGCGCTCGCATGAATTCGGATGCGGACAGGCCGGTATCAGACACGTCCACCAACATAAACATGCCGGCCTCGGGGACTATGGGTTGAATGCCGTGAATGCCGCGAAGTCCCGCCAGCATCCGGTCGCGGCGCGTGTTGCAGAGCTCTCGGATTCGATGCTCCGCCTCTGCGGCCACCGACAGTGCCGCGATAGCAGCTTCCTGTATGAAGCCTGGCAGCCCGAAGAGCATGCACATGGCCAGTGACTCGGCATGCCTCACCAGATCTCGCGGCCCGACGAGCCATCCCGCCCGCAATCCCGGTAACGAGTGGGACTTCGAGAGACTACCGAGGGTCACCACGCGCTCGGGCAGCGTTGCGGCAAGGCTCGGAACACGGCCGCCGGGCGCGAGTCCCGCGTACACCTCATCAGAAACGAGCCACAGATCGTGTCGCCGCGCGATCTCCGCGATGGCGTTCAGCTCAGCCTGGTTGATGATCACGCCGCTTGGATTAGAGGGAGTGGTCCACACGATGGCACGTGTGCGAGGCGAGACCAGGGACTCGAGCACACCGATGTCGGGACGAAAGCCCGCACCGGTTGCCGCCCGAATCATCCGTGCCCCGGAAACTTCGATCGTCGCCGGATACGTCGCATACATCGGGTCAAATGTGATCACCTCGTCGCCAGGGCCGGCGAGGCACATCGACGCAACGAATAGCGCGTTCTGTGCACCCGCGAGATACACCACATTCTCGTGCGATACGGCTTGTCCGGTGCGCGCCCTGTGCGCTGCCGCGATCGCCTCCAGAAGCCTGAGGCGGCCGGATGCCGGCGTGTAGCGAAGATCCCCGGCCCGCAGCCGCTCGATGGCCCGATCAACTACCACAGGAGGGGCTTCGAGAGCAGGATCCCCGATACTCAGTACGATGACGTCCTCGCCGCGACCTCGCGCGGCTGCCGCCTCATAATGGGTGACCCACGCGTCGGAGCCATCACCGCTGATGCGGTCGACGAGGGGAGAGAATTTCATAGCCCTCGAACTATGCATTTTTATTTACGCGTGTCAATATAAAACTCATGGGTGCCAATTCGACCATTGGTCGTTACGTTGTCGAGCTGCTTGCCGCCAACGGCATCGATGTCGTGTTCGGCATACCGGGCGTGCACACGCTCGAGTTGTATCGCGGCCTGGCGCTCACCGGCATGCGCCACATTCTCGTCAGGCACGAGCAGAATGCCGGCTTCGCAGCTGATGGCTATGCGCGCGCGACGGGGCGCCCTGCGGCAGCATTCGTCATTTCGGGTCCGGGAATGACCAACGCGCTGACGGCCATGGCGCAAGCATATTCCGACTCCGTCCCAATGATCGTCGTGGCGAGCGCGCCAGTACGCGCTTCGTTGGGGAAGGGATGGGGTGTTCTACACGAGGTGCCCGATCAGTTGGCGCTCGCCGCCGGTGTCGCGGGGCTGGCGCGAGCAGCATTATCAGCTGAGGACGTTCGCGATCATCTGCGGGCGATGTTCGCTTCTTTCCGCACGGGTCGGGCGCGACCGGCGTATCTGCAGATCCCATTGGATCTGCTTGCCGAACCGACGGACTTGAAGCCCGAGCGATTTGCCACCCCTGACGCCCGCCTCTTACCCCCGCAAGAGGCGATCGACGAGGCGGCTTCCGCACTCGCGACCGCGAGGCGGCCGCTCATCATTGCGGGAGGAGGGGCTCGCGAAGCCTCCGAGTCGCTCCTGCAGCTCGTTGATGCGCTGGATGCATACTTCGTCTCAACAACGGCAGGCAAAGGGTTGCTGCCGGAAGATCATCCGGCAAACCTCGGCGCATCGCTCCCTTTCCGCGAGACTCAGGAGCTCGTCGCTGCCGCCGATGTGGTCGTCGCGGTGGGCACGGAGTTGTCCGAGACGGATTTCTATACCGGCACCCGCCTGCCGATGTCCGGACGGCTGATCCGGATCGATCTCGATCCGACGAAGCTCTCGGACCACTACGGCGCCGAGGTCGCAGTGCGCGGCGATGCGCGCGCGAGCCTCGAAGGGATCGCGGCCGGCGTCAAGAAACGTGCGAGGCTGGCGCACGGAGGCGGGCCCAGCGGCTGACCATCGGGCCAAGATCGAGCAGTCCCTCAACGCCCCCGCGCGCGCCCGTCTCGAGGCCTTGACGGCAATCCGTGAGGGCGTGCCCGCCGAGGGTGTCGTCTTCAGCGATCAGACTCAGATCGCCTACCTTGGCAACTACGCCTACGCGGTGGACCGGCCGGGATGCTGGTTCCATCCCTGTGGGTACGGCGCTCTGGGTTTTGCGCTGCCCGCCGCGATCGGCGCCAAGATCGCGCAGCCCGAGCGGCCCGTCGTCGCGCTCGCCGGCGACTTCGGTCTGCAGTTTACGCTGCAGGACCTCATGACGGCGGTCGAGTTGGAGCTGAGTCTCCCCGTCGTAGTCTGGAACAACGCCGCGCTGGGTCAGATCCGCGACGACATGCAGTCCGCCGGAATACCACCGGTAGGTGTTGTAGCGCTCAATCCTGATTTCCCGTCCGTGGCACGAGCGTTCGGGGCAGAAGGCATACGCGCAGCGAGCCCGGCAGCGCTGACCGAAGGCATACGCCGGGCATTAGCCCGCAGGGGACCTACGCTCATAGAAGCGGTCGAGGCAGACTTCCTGGCGTAGGCCCGGCGGACAACGAGGCCACTGGCAGTCATTAGCTGCGTGGGGAAACCATACCGCGTGCCTGAGCCATTGCAACGGCTTCGGCCCGTGAGTGCACCCCCAGCTTTGCCAGCAGCGAGCACACGTGGTGTTCAACGGTCTTCGGTGAGCGGTGCAGCAACCGCGCGAGCTGCGGGTTCGTCAAGCCGCGGGCAAGCAGCTGTAGCACCTCCAGTTCCTTTGTCGTCAGGTTCGAGGGGTTTCCCAGCGTGGCCCTTCTCGGACCGCGCGGAACACCGCGCGCACCGCACTCTCGCAAGCGCTGGCGCACAAGTGCGGCGAGCGGCCCCGCCTCGAGTCCGAGCAGAATTGCGAGTGCCTCGCGCAGGGCATCTTCGCCTCCTTCCGTGAGGGCAAGCGCGCGCTCGTACGGTTGGCCAATGCGTTCCCACGCATCGGCCGCCGCCTGCCAGTCGCCGGCCAGCATCAACCGGTAGGGCTGCGCCGCCTCGCCTGCGATCTCGGGGGGCCCGGCCCGCGACCGCCAGAATAACAACTCACCGTTGAGCCATGGCGTCGTGTGTCCTGCCACGTGCTCGAGTCCGACCGCGGCCTCGCGCGCGACGTCCGTGAGATTACCGCGATACCATGCCTGCTCGGCGCGTGCCGCGGCCACGCGTGCGATGCGGCTGGTTTCCCCTGTAGGCAGCGCGAGCCGCAGAGCCTCGTCCAACAGCTCGTCCGTGCCTTCTTCCCCGCGGCGCAGCCGCACCAGCGCTAGGGTAGTGATGACAGTCACGCGTTGAGTCACAGCGCTGATGGATCCGTGCAGCAGCTCACCTGCCGACCGCGCCGCGTCCGTCCACCTCCCACGATCGAGCTCGCACACAGTGTAAAAGGCACGGATATAAGCGCTGTGCGAGAAAATTCCGCGCTCTTCGCAATACTCGACGCCCTCATGAAAGGCCCGTTCTGCCCGCGGGAAGTCGCGATTCAAGCCGGCATAGAACTGCAAGGTGCGGTAGGCGCGTGCGCCATGATCCTCGAGCCCGTGCTCGAGAGCGAGCGCGAGACTCCTTTCGAGAGGCTCGTAGCCGGCGCGATCGCCCGTGCCGAGCAGCGCGCCACCGATCTGACAGAGCGCGTGCGACTCGGCCGCGCTATCGGCGAACTCGCGGGCGATCGCCAGCGCGCGCTGCCCGTACTCGAGCGCTTCCCGATTCCATCCCCGATTGAGGGCCAGGAGAGACTTCGCCCCGTAGGCCATCGCCAGGTGGGTACTGCGCGGCAGCGTCTCGAGCAGCGCTATCGCACCCGCGACAGACTCATCCGCGCCTGCCTTGTCGCCCACCGTACGATATTCCTGAGCAAGCAGTCTCAGGACGCGGGACTGCGCCTCGACATTGCCGACCTCGCGCCAGGCTGCGGCAGCGGCGACGCCGGATGCGATCGCGTCCCGCGTCTGATTGGCAAGAGCGCTTTCCAACGCATGGCACTCGAGGAGCTCCGCCTGCGCAAGGTGCGTGAGCGGGGCTCCATGGCGCAGCGCGGTGCTCAAGTGTGCGGCCGCCTCCCGGTGGGCGCCAAGCCGCGCCGCTTGCCTGGCGGCGAGCGGCGCATTTTCGAGAACCGCTGCCGCATCCCCGGCGAACACGGCGTGATGCACGAGGCGGGCGGGGTCCGCGCCACGGCGCCTGAGCGCATCGAGCACTCTGATGTGCATCGCCCGGACGCGCTCGGGCGCAATCGCGCTGAGTACCGCAAGCCGCGCGAGCTGATGGCGAAAGCCGACCGAGTCGCTCTGGATTTCGAGCAGGCCGCGAGCACCGGCTTCGTCGACGATTGCCAGGCAGATTTGCAGAACCGCATCGACGAGCCAAGCCTCGGTCCTGGTCGGCGAGATCGCGACGAGCTCGGCAAGCTCGCGGGTCGTCTCCGAGCAGCGTGCGAGCCGCGCCAGGACCGCATCGCGCACTGTTTCCGGAACCGGCTCGCCCGGGCTCGCAAGCACCTCGCGCACGAAGAACGGATTGCCCCCGGTCGTCCCGTGCAGCAGACGGGCGTCGCGTCCGCTCTCGCGCGCAAGCATCTCGACCGCCGCCAGGGACAGCGGCGCAAGCCGGAGCCGGATTACCTGCAGTCCCGTCAGCTCCCCGAGAGCCAGGCGCAGGGGATGCGCGGGAAATAGCTCTTCGTCGCGATAGGTCGCGAGAAGGAGCGCACTGGTGCGCTGCATGCGTCGACCGATGAAGCGCAGGAAGTCGAGCGTCGCCTCGTCCGCCCAGTGAAGATCCTCGAGGACGAGGATGCTTGCGGTGCCGGCACGCCGTGAGAGCTCCTCGAGCAGAACGCGAAACAGCCGATCCCCCGATTCAGCCTCGTCGGTGCCGGGTGCCCTGAGGCCGACGGTCTGCGCGGCAATCTCGCGCACCGGTGCGAGCGCCCGCGGCGTGGTGAGCGGATCGCACGCGCCCCACAGCACACGCGCCTCGCGCCGGTGCTCCAGCGCGAACTGCTCCACGAGCGAGCTCTTGCCGATGCCGGCTTCCCCAGCAATGAGGATCAGCTTGCCGGAACCCGCTCGGGCCTCCTGCAGGCACTGACTGAGCGTCTCAAGCTCGCTTTGGCGTTCGAGCAGCTGCATACGCGCCGATTATGCAACCGAGGCGCCCATCCAGACCAAGCCGATCGCTACCCCGATCCGGGCAGCCGGCTCGAAAAAATGGGGTGCGCGGGGTCGCAAGTTCGGGGGGCCTACCCGATTCGCGCGGCAGGTTGCGACGGTACCGTGCGCCAACTGTTTCCGAACACTTCAACCCCGAACCACCAGGAGATATGCCATGCGCTCCCCATTGATTTCTGCCATTCGGTTACGCCCTTCGCTACCCTCCCTGAGGGTGCTCTTGCAGCTCGCCGTCTTGTCCGCCCTGTCCGGTTGCGCATTGCCCGCTGTCGCGCAGGTTCCCACGGTAACGCTCACCTACCGTACGGCGGATCTTGCCACCGAGCGAGGCGTCCGGGTTCTGTACCGCCGCATCGAGCAGGCCGCTCGCCAGGTATGTCCCGAATACGATCCACTCGACCTCCATAGAGCCTCGCTCAGCCGGGTCTGCGAGGCGCGCGCGATCGCGGACGCAGTGCGTCAGATCGGTAACCCTCGGCTCGCAACCATCTATTCGGCCATGCGCTCACCCCAAGGCTAATCCGGGGTCGCAGCCGGCGGCCCTCAGTGGTGTACGGTCAGGAGTGGCGCGATAATGAGCCCGCAGTCGCCGATCCAGTGCGCCAACATATTGGCCGTGGCATTACGACGCCAGACATAAAGAACCGTCAGGAGGGCGCCGCCATAACCCGCCACGATCATTTGTGGGGCGCCCCAGGACGAAAGATGAATGAGAGTGAATATCACCAACGTGACCAGACCCGCGAGCCAGGCGCTGCCACTCCATTCCTTGAGCCTTTCGATTGAATAGCCTCGGAGAGAATCTCTTCGCAGACCGCCGCGCGCGTGACCAGCGCGATCCGGTACGCGACGGGCGCGCCGATGATCGATTGATACGTCGCCAGGTTGATCCTTAGATGCAACGCCGGAAGGACGATCGAGTCGAGGATGCCCGCGCCCAGGAACAAGGCAACGCCGAAGATCAGACCCCATCCGATATCCCATCCGCGTGGCGCGGTAAAGCCGATGGAGCTCAATGGGCGGTGCTCGGCGGCGACCACATAGCCCAGAAGCATGAGCACCGCGACCCACCATAACACCTCGGCGCGCCAGGGATGTCCGGCGCCGACGTAGGTTTGACCCCAGCGGGTGAGCGGAAAAGCAACACCCAGAGCAAAGACGAGACCGATGAGACTGAGAATGCGGTGCGCCGCGCGCTCTTCGCCCATGATGCCCTCCGCGATGAATCTACTGATGAGGCGCCAGCGCCTTCATTTCGATTGCGACAACTGACTGACGATTTTCCCGGACGGTCCCGAGGCGGCGACGACGACCAATGCAAGTGTCGAGACCGCGCCATAGATTCTCCACATGCGAAGCTCTCTCTGCACTTTTCACGCTCCCATACCGTATTGGATTTCTTATACCATCGTTCAGTACGACGCGACTCGGCGGCTACTAGTGGGTGGCTCAGTCGCTGGCCGACTTGATTAGTCCACCTCGGTTGGCCAAGCCGCGCATATGCGCGGCAAAACCGTCAACATCAACGATGCGAAGACTCACCTCGCTCGCCTCGTTGCCCGAGTAGAGCGCGGCGAGCGAATTGTCATCGCGCGCGGGGGCAAACCCGTTGCGGAGCTTCGGCCGGTGCGCAAGATGAAAAGGCGCTCCATCCCCTGGATGACCCGCTGCTCCGGGTGGACGAGTACAGCTATGATGGTCCGATCGGGCCGACGAATAATCGGGACATTGACAGCACCGTGTGTGGCGTTTAGCCGAGTTTTCGCCGACATGTCGGTTTCTTTGCACTCGTCACCAGGCGGAATTCTCCCCACCCGCCTGCGGAGAGCTTGCGCCTCGAGAGGGCGTCGCGGCGATCACGGTACGCTTCCAGTCCTTCGCGGATCTCTTCGAAGAGATTGCGTTTCTTTGCGGCTGTCATTTGAGGCTTTGATGAGATGACGACACTTCTGCATCGAACAGCGCTTCCAGGCCACTGTGAGTGCCACGCAAGCCCTCGACCACCCGGCACGCCCAATCCAGGTATTCGCGTCGCCGCTCGAGAGGCCAGTCGGCGGGCGGTGTGCGCCGGATGTCGCGGAGATTGCAAATTTTGTCGGCTAGCTTTACCAGCTTCGCGCGCGGTGTCAGATGAGCGGCATGCTCGATCTGCAGTCGCTTGCGGTCGGCTTTTGGCAGCGATTTGTCGTCAGTGACCTCGAGCACAATTGCGGTGATCTCGTCGCCGAAACGTCTACGTAGTTCTTCTGCTGTGGTGTCCGTGTCCTCCACCGTGTCGTGCAGGAGCGCAGCCACAATGGTCGGAACGTCGACTATGCTGGCTTCGTTTGCAAGTACGTTGGCGAGCGCTATGGGGTGGTTGATATATGGCGACGCGTCGGCATCCTTGCGGCGCTGGTTGCGATGCTTTTCGGCCGCAAACATGGCGGCGGAAATTAGAACTGAAACATCGCCCAGTGCGGGTGAGGCAATCATTGCCCCGCGCTTGCCGCGGCTAAAGTCGTATTCATCTCGCATAATTCCCGCCTCTGCTTTGCCCTCGCGCGAGCGTATTTATTCTGCGGGAGGAGAAGGTCTGATCGCAATTGCGCCAAGCCGATTTCTTGAAAAATGGCTTTCATATGGCGTCTTCGAGAGACGTCAATTCCTACGATGTGCGCAGACGCACAACTTTCGGGCCGCCCCGGTTTGGGGGCGCGCCGCGACCATCAACTGCCTCTACTGACCCGGGCACGGTCCATTTTGCCGGATCTTCTAACTTGCACCTCAGTAGAGCAGTCTCGCGTGTCGATGCGCAGTCTGGAAACACGAAGATTCCCGTGCTTCCACGCGATCTTGGGGTTAACAGGACGGGCTGGGAAGGCGGGGGTATCACCTTCCAGAATGCCCGGGGCCGGACTCACAATAGCTACGTAAGCTATTGATATTGCAGGGATTGATCCGGCTCGATTCTCCAGCTTACCCCCGTTTTCGGCTGAGCCTGCCTCCGCCATCCGAGGCGGCCCCCGCCGGTGCTGCTAACACCGACGAGGGCCTACCACAACCAGCCTGGTTTGGAGGCCGATCATGGGTACTGCTACACGGCGAGATTCTACTCGCACGTCGCGATCACGCTCTTCTCGGATGTCCTCGGCTGTCCGCAGACGGTCTATGCGGATTGCCGAGCCGGATTTCGATGGATTACTCGGCAGGTTCGCCGATGCGATCACGCTGATCCGCGTCTCTCACCGGTCGCTCGATGCGCTCGAGGTCGCCTTCGAGGAGGAATTCGTGCTGCGGAGGGGACTCGCCGCGCTCGATGCCGTCTATAACGAACTCGATCTCGCCATTGTCGCCATCCACACGCGCACACCGCGTACCAAGGGCGGCCAACGCCGTTCATCGCCGACACGTCGAGGGCGTTCACTTGGGTAGTGCTCAGGAAATCTCAGGCGGTATCAGGAGCGTTCACGCGGTATCAACGCGAACGGAGAGTCCAAGACTATCCAACAGTGTCATCTCGTTTCTAAGCCTGACATCTGATCGCGTCTCAGTGCATCAGGTGACGGTCAGAAAGTGAAGTATTGGGGCAAATTCGGTACCAATAGAGGCTTCCATTTTCAATTCAACTGAATACACTCGGCTTACAGGTGAGTTGAGATTTCCAACTTCCGCTCAGCCAAAGCCGCCACAGATCCACTTGTCTTCGCAGAGAGGTGTCTGCCATGAACGATCGCGTGCTGTACTCCATCACTGAGGCCCGGGAACTCCTGGGCAAGATGTCGCGGAACATGATCTACGGCTTGCTGCGAAGCGGTGAGCTGCCGAGCGTGGTCATTGGGTGCCGGCGCTTCATTTCCGCAGAGGCCATCTCGGAGCTCGTCAAGAAGTCAACGACGACCCGAAGCCCAGCCATTCAGGCCCTACGCTCGCGGCCCATCCAGCCGTCGCTGGGGCTTCTCCCGCCGCCACAGAGTGCTCGGTCGCGACGACGGGTCAGCAACGGCTGACGACCTGGCAGACGTTCTTATGAGCTGCGCAAAGGGACATCATGCAATCGGACCGATGGGTTCGCTGGAGTGGGCGAGCCCTGATCCGGTTTGCCGTATGATCGGTTCCTGCACGCCGCTGGTCGCACGCGGAGCAGCGTTTTGGAGTTGGTGTTTTGTTGAAGGCAGGATAGCGAAGTGTCTGCGATGTGCTGCACGAGAGGATCGGCTCTCGTGACCAGCGACAGAGCCAGCTCACGGTTGCCGACCATCACCGTGCGACTCACGCCGGAGGAGAAGCGGCGGTTCGCCGAGTTAGCGGCAAGCCGCGGGCTCTCGGAGTGTGCACTGGCCGTGGTCACGCTCCGCGCATTGCTGGTCCGAGGCACGTCCTCCGTAGTCAATATCCCGAGCGCATCGCCCCGTGAAGCGGCGACGGACCGGATCACCATACGCTTGCGGCCAGGGGACGGCGCGGCCCTCGAGGCCCGTGCGGCCCGGCGGCGGATGAAGGCCTCCACCTACCTTGCGGCGCTGGTGCGCTCCCATATCGCCGCCGACACGGTTCTCACTGCCGACGAGCTCGAGACCGTCAAGCAAGCCGTCATCGTGCTTGCAGGGGTGGGGCGGGTCCTCTCCCGGATCGCCCGCTGTGGCAGCCAGAAAGGGTCCCTGCCGCCCGACGTGCGCCAAGCCTTAGCACAGACACGCTCCGTCGTTGCGGCTGCAGAGCAGCGCACAAGCGATTTGGCGCGGGCAGCACTTCGGAGCTGGGAGTCACGGTATGAGTAGGCGACCGTTTCGTTTGCCGGTTGGTGAGCCTACTTTTCTCGAGCTCGCCAGTCTCGGCCGTTCGGGACCGCCTGGGACCACGCGACTCAGCCCCGCACAAATCGAGCAAATCAGGCGGACTCTGAGAAGAGCGCCCGAGGTGATGGTGAAGGTCACCGGCGGTGGCACGAATGCCGGCAGCGTCGCCGCGCATTTCGCTTATATCAGCCGGAAAGGGAAACTCGAGATCGAGACGGACGAGGGTGAACGGATTGCCGGCACGGATGCACAGCGTACGTTTCTGGCTGCCTGGCACCTCGAGCTGTCAGCGGGTCAGTATCGTGGTCCCCGTGACCAGCGTACACGGGTGGCTTCCCGTTCTTAGGACAGATTTCTCATCGGGATAAGTGGATCTGCCAGCCTGGTTGATGGTCTCTTCGGTCTGTCTCTTCGTCAATCGTTCGTTCCTACGCCATGCAGTCTGACGCGAAGCGGCAGAAGCTCTGCGGATCGTGCTTCGGTGACATCGATCATGCCGCGAGCCTGAAATCCGCACGGCCGTAGTAAACATCGTCCGGGGTCTGGTAGTCCAGCGCCTGGTGGGTGCGCATGACGTTGTAAAAGTCAAAATACTCCGTCAGTCCTCGTCGCAGCTGCGTTCCGGTCTCGTAGGCATGCAGGTAAATATTTTCGTACTTTACGCTGCGCCACAGGCGTTCGATAAACACGTTGTCGATCCATCGACCCTTACCGTCCATGCTGATCTGCACTCCGGCGGCCTTGAGCGTATCGATCCATTCCCCGCAGGTGAATTGCGATCCCTGGTCCGTGTTGAAGATCTCCGGCTTCCCGTATTTCTGCAGGGCCTCCTGCAGCGCCTCGACGCAGAAGTCCGGCGTCATGGTGTTCGACACCCGCCAGGAGAGCGTCTTGCGGCTACCGACATCGATGATGGCCACCAGATACTGGAACCCATGTGCCATCGGCAGGTACGTCAGATCGGCCGCCCAGACGTGATTGGGCCGTTCGATCTTCAGTCCCGTGAGCAGGTAGGGGTAGACCGCAGATAACGGCGCCGGGATGCTCGTACGCGGTTTGCGGTAGATCGTCTCCATCCCCATCCGCCGCATCAGCCTCGTCACATGCCGGCGACCGACCTCGTGCCCCTGCTTCCGCAGCTCCCGGGTCAGCTTGCGGGCCCCGTAGAACGGCCACTTCAGATGCAACTCATCCAAAAGCCGCATCAGCCTCAGATCCCGCTCCGGCAAGGTCCGTGGGACGTAATAAACGCTCGAACGGCTCAGATCCAGCAGCTGTGCCTGGCGCTTCACCGATATCTCGCCATCCCGCTCAATCATCGCTTTCCGCTCAGGCCGGGGAATTTCCCGAGCGCGCCTTCTAAAAAAGAGTTCTCCATCGTCAGCTCGCCGATCTTCGCCTGCAGCTCCCGGATGCGCTCCTTGCCGTCCGCAGCCAGCACATCCCCGCCGAAGATCGCCGCGGCGTTCTCCAGCAGTTCCGTCTTCCAGGCCGTCACCTGGGTCGCATGGACCTCGTGGTGCGCTGCGATTTCCGCCACCGTCTTCTCACCCCGGATTGCCTCCAGGGCCACTCGTGCCTTGAACGACGCTGAGTGGTTTCGTCTGGGTCTTCTCATGGATCTGTGTCCTCCGGTTGCTATATTGCACCGGCAGATTTCCACTTACACTCCTGCCCGAAAAACCGCAGCCACCTCTTACCGATGCCCGGGAAACCAAGCTGGTCCACAAAATTGTGCTATCGATGCCGGCACCAACCCCACCGGAGAAGGTGCTCGCCGCAGCCCACGCGTTCGCCAGAGAAAAATTCGGGGTTCGGCACCGCTATGCATTGGTATTGCACACGGACCAGGCTCACCCTCACGTCCATCTTGTCGTGAAAGCCGAAGACGAGTACGGAAGGCGCCTGCATATCCACAAACCCATGCTGAGGGAATGGCGCGAGGACTTCGCGCGGACGATGAGAGAGCAGGGGATCGCCGCGAACGCGACATCACGCGTCATTCGCGGGCGGAACAAAGGTAAGGCGCGCGATGGAGCCTTCCGCGCTCAGCGCCGGGGGAAGTCGAGCGCCATCCGCGCACAGGTAACGATGATAGCCACCGAGCTGCAAAAGAGCGGCCGCTTCAGCGATCCGGCCCGAGCCAAACTCATCGAAACGCGAAAGGCCGTCGTCGCGAACTGGATGAAGATCGCGGACACACTGGACCGACAAGGCGAGGTGATTCTCGCCGGAGACGTACGGTACTTCGCGAAGCACCTTCCGCCGGCTCTCACGGATACGGAGAGACTGGCCGCGAAATTCGCTCAGCACTTGGCCTCGTCTCGGGAAGCACTCCGAGCACGTCAGACTCCCGACGTCGATGCGCCCGTCCGATAACAACGTGCCGCCCATAAAAGCAAACCCCGCCACTTGGGGCGGGGTTTGTACGCCGATCCTCTTGGTTATCCCACACTTGGTGCGGACCCTTGCGGGCGGGCAGCCGCGCTATCGGCTATTGCGGCACGGGAGTCACTGTAAGGCTGAAAGAACGGCAATTCAAGATAAAGAGTCATGCGCTCCGTTTTGCATCAGGCGTCGCGGCTGCCAGAACTTGAACCAGTACCAGCTGGAGCTGCTGTCCGCATTAGATGTAGAGCAAGCTTGATTAGTCCACCACGCTTAGCTAAGCTACGGATATGAGTGAAAAGACCGTCAATATCCACGACGCGAAGACCCA
Organism: uncultured Pseudomonadota bacterium; assembly: GCA_963812925.1. Classification (GTDB taxonomy): domain Bacteria; phylum Pseudomonadota; class Gammaproteobacteria; order Steroidobacterales; family Steroidobacteraceae; genus 13-2-20CM-66-19. The sequence goes on from CAWEXF010000005.1 coordinate 324,517, forward strand.
GCTCTCGCGACTTATCGCCCGAGTCGAGCGGGGAGAGCGGATTGTGATCGCCCGCGCCGGCAAGCCCGTTGCCGAGCTCCGACCCAGCGCGCAAGGTCAAGAAGCGCTCCAGGCCTCTCGATGACCCGCTCTTGCGCGTAGACGAGTATAGCTACGATGGTCCCATTGGTCCGACGGCCAACGAGGATATCGACCGCACCGTCTATGGCATCTAGACGAGTTTTCGGCGACACGTCATTCTTTTTCGCCCTGGTGGCTAAGCGCGACCCGGCGCATCGTCCTGCGGTCACTCGCCTACGAGAAACTATTGCGAGCCGGCTCTCGCGTCGTGACCACAGATTACGTTGTAGACGAAACGCTCACGTTGACGAAGGCCCGCATTGATGCGCCGACCTCGCTCTCGCTGCTCGACAGAATGGAGCGCTCGGAATCGATTGATCTAGAGATGCTTACCAGCGAAAGATTTGCTAGCTTCGAAGCAGTACTTTCGCAAGCATTCGGATCACGGCTACTCATTTACCGACTGTACAAGCTTTGTCGTGATGGACGACTTAGAAATTGGATCGGCTCTGACCACAGACCGGCACTTTAGGGAGGCGGGTTTCGAAGTGCTTCTTCCGATGGCTTGACCTGCCAGATCGACTTACACAGCATACGCAGCCGAAACGCGGCGGCGGTGCCCGGCACAATGTTGCTCGCCTCGATCAAATCCCCAAACCAGGTCCGGAGATTTCCATGGTAAAGAACCTGGAGCTCAATGACTTTCGTGCTGTACGTCAGGTGCTGGAGCCTGAGGACTTCGCCCTGACTGATGGAAAACCTGATGGTCCGCCAACGGACTTGATAGACCCGGACGCTTGGGACCACATCATGACGCTGCCAGGAGATGTAGCGATCCGCACCAGCGGATTTCAGGGATCTCGGATTACGCTTTTAAACGACATAACATCTGCTTGGGTTGAGATACTTACACCCGACGGGATTGTCAGTATCGCTATGCTCGACATTGCCGACGCGTTCTATTCATCCACCTTCAGCCAACTGCATGGATTTTACAAAGAGGCACTGTCCATCCTGAGGACTGCGATCGAAACTATCGCCTTGTCCACATTGTGCACTTTGACCTCTGATACGGAAAAATGGGAAGAATGGCTGCAAGGGGAGGAGGAGCTTCGATTCGGGAAAATCTGCGATCAGCTACAGGCGGTCCCGCAAGTTCAAGAGCTGGACAATCGAGTGAGGGCAGAAAATGGTCCCGGCGTCCTGTTAGAAAATAATAGGACAGGCGGAGCATGGCTGCGAGCCCTCTATAGAAGGCTATGCCAATACAGTCATGCCAGAGGAAACACTACGAATGCAACGATATGGGGCAGCAACGGACCTATTTACAGCGCGGATGGATTTAGGCAATCGTATCATACGTTTCTCGAGGTGCACTCCATTTGCCTCGTATTGGCAAAACTGTCCGAACCGAAATTGCCGCTCACAGACGCCGCAGAGCTAGTTTTTCAAGGGGACAGCGTGGAGCAGTACCTAGACGCACCTTATAGAGCTATTTGTACCTCCTGCCGAACATATCTATGGAAATAGCACCGCGGGGAAGGCTTCTCTGCGACACTCGCGGGGCGATGGAGTAGTCAGTGATATGCACTTAAGCTCTATTCCATCGAAAGAAGTACTCATCCCGCTCGTCACTGGCCTCATCGGATACGTGTCCGCAGCGCTTCAGTCCATTGGGACGCTACGGCGTGAAAGACATAAGGCCCTAAATGGGGTCTTATACTCGTTGCTGGAAATACGTTGGGAAATCCGTGCATCAGACCCGGCCCTTATGCAGGAGACGCTCCGCCGAATGATCAGCAAGCGATTAGGGGAGGGATCTGCGCCCATCCTAGAGACACCCGAGGCACAGCGCCTCATTGGGCAGTTATTGGATATACGCATTCCGCTGTTGAAAAAGGAGAGATTAGCGACTCGATATGCGGAGGCGGTAAAGGCCACCGTACCGTTTTGCCCGCTCATTGCACACCGCCTGGCGGGCATGGATGTCGTGAGTCTCGACCAGTCCTTGAGGAGCTACTACGAGGGTATCCGGCGGCACCCTGCATTAGCACTGGACCCCAATGTGCCCGCATCAATCACACGCCTGGAAAGCAGGACCATCGAGCAGGGCTTTACCGAGGCGCAGCTGAAACTCACAAAAGACGTGAGGCGTATTGCATGGCGGCTAGGTCCTGCTACTTGGGTCAAAGCGCATTTCGCGCTTAGACGGCAAGATCGTCGTCTCTCGCCCGACGAATTTTGCGATTCCCTGAATCAGATACTTAGAGGTGGCTGCGGTTTTTCGGGCAGGAGTGTAAGTGGAAATCTGCCGGTGCAATATAGCAACCGGAGGACACAGATCCATGAGAAGACCCAGACGAAACCACTCAGCGTCGTTCAAGGCACGAGTGGCCCTGGAGGCAATCCGGGGTGAGAAGACGGTGGCGGAAATCGCAGCGCACCACGAGGTCCATGCGACCCAGGTGACGGCCTGGAAGACGGAACTGCTGGAGAACGCCGCGGCGATCTTCGGCGGGGATGTGCTGGCTGCGGACGGCAAGGAGCGCATCCGGGAGCTGCAGGCGAAGATCGGCGAGCTGACGATGGAGAACTCTTTTTTAGAAGGCGCGCTCGGGAAATTCCCCGGCCTGAGCGGAAAGCGATGATTGAGCGGGATGGCGAGATATCGGTGAAGCGCCAGGCACAGCTGCTGGATCTGAGCCGTTCGAGCGTTTATTACGTCCCACGGACCTTGCCGGAGCGGGATTTGAGGCTGATGCGGCTTTTGGATGAGTTGCATCTGAAGTGGCCGTTCTACGGGGCCCGCAAGCTGACCCGGGAGCTGCGGAAGCAGGGGCACGAGGTCGGTCGCCGGCATGTGACGAGGCTGATGCGGCGGATGGGGATGGAGACGATCTACCGCAAACCGCGTACGAGCATCCCGGCGCCGTTATCTGCGGTCTACCCCTACCTGCTCACGGGACTGAAGATCGAACGGCCCAATCACGTCTGGGCGGCCGATCTGACGTACCTGCCGATGGCACATGGGTTCCAGTATCTGGTGGCCATCATCGATGTCGGTAGCCGCAAGACGCTCTCCTGGCGGGTGTCGAACACCATGACGCCGGACTTCTGCGTCGAGGCGCTGCAGGAGGCCCTGCAGAAATACGGGAAGCCGGAGATCTTCAACACGGACCAGGGATCGCAATTCACCTGCGGGGAATGGATCGATACGCTCAAGGCCGCCGGAGTGCAGATCAGCATGGACGGTAAGGGTCGATGGATCGACAACGTGTTTATCGAACGCCTGTGGCGCAGCGTAAAGTACGAAAATATTTACCTGCATGCCTACGAGACCGGAACGCAGCTGCGACGAGGACTGACGGAGTATTTTGACTTTTACAACGTCATGCGCACCCACCAGGCGCTGGACTACCAGACCCCGGACGATGTTTACTACGGCCGTGCGGATTTCAGGCTCGCGGCATGATCGATGTCACCGAAGCACGATCCGCAGAGCTTCTGCCGCTTCGCGTCAGACTGCATGGCGTAGGAACGAACGATTGACGAAGAGACAGACCGAAGAGACCATCAACCAGGCTGGCAGATCCACTTATCCCGATGAGAAATCTGTCCTAAGAACCGAAGCCACCCGTCTTGGCCCGGCAATGCAGGAAATCGAATCCGTCGCAACCGACGGAGTTTCGGCAAATTCAGCCCCGACCGGCTGAAGCACACGTCAGGTCGCCCAACCGAACGCGCTAGATACATAATATCAAAACGGGAGGGGAGGCGTGAGCATCAACAATAGTCGGAGCTTCATCAAAGAAGCCAAGGACCATCCTTCAAACTTCTACTTAATTCATTATTCCTGTCAGAGCCTGTACGACGACAACGAAGCGTTGTCACCACGCATAACATCAATCGCGATAACACACTATGCAACCGGGCAGACCGTGAGCTTTTCCACTCACGCTATTGCAGAGGAGCTACACATTCCTCGGGAAGAAGTCCGGGAGCGGTTTGATGAGGTGGAGCACAAATTGTTGCAGGACTTTTATGACTTCGTTCGGGACCGACGCGATAAGTATTGGGTTCATTGGAACATGCGAAATCTCACGTTTGGTTTCGAACATCTGGAACACCGATATCGTGTTCTGGGCAGCAATAACGCCCCAGTGATTCCCGTGGAGCGCCGCCTAAACTTGAACGACCTGTTGGCGGATCGATACGGCGGTGGCTACGCTGCACACCCTAAGCTAAAATCTTTAATGGAGCTGAATGGTGGTATGCACAGGGACTTCCTCAGTGGTGCAGAGGAGGTACAAGCCTTCCGAAACAACGAGTTCATCCGCATGCACAACTCCACCCTGTGCAAGGTCGGATTTTTCAGCTCCGTGATCCACAAGCTCTTGCGGGGCCGCTTGCGAACGGCGTCGCGGGGGCTGGGAGTGTTTCTTGACAGGGTGTTTGAAAGCAGAGCCGCGAAGGGTATTGCGGTGATCGCCACTCTAATCACGATAGGCGTCGGCGTCTGGCAGCTCTGGCTCTGGATATAGGACTATAGGCTTTACGGGCGCGTACTAGGCGTCATACACGGCAAATAACGCCCGTATTCGGCTACGGCCTTCCCCGGTCTTCCCCGGCCGCTTACGACACAGACATGTTTACCGCTTCTGACATTTTTCGATAGCCACGCCCTCACACACGAAACCAGTTTTGCGCCTCAGCCACAGTGCCAACGGGCACTATTTCTTCTGCTAGATACTGTCGACAGGAAAGTTCCGCAAACGCCACTAAGTCAGCAGGATACGCCTCCGGCTTCTTGACGATTTCCTCAGCAGTGTCTCGAGGAAGAGGTTGGTGACTCACTGCCCGCATAAATCTTCGAGGATTTGTCTGCGAAACTGCGCCCTTTCTGTAGCTGCGTGAGATAACCGGAAGCCATTTGTCCCAACTGCGCGGGTCCTCCAGGGCTGCCGCCATTGCTGATTGTTGACAGAAGTCCAACACTATACGATCGTTCCCGTCATACGACGCAAGTCGCTCCTTGAATACCAGCTCTGCCGCCCGAGGGCCAAGGCGTTTACTCAGAGTCACTAGCATTCGCGCGGATGCCGATGTGAGAAGCGACGAAAGGTCAATCTCCATTTCCCGCCTTTCAGGCCCAAAGTGGCGGAAAGACCGAAGCGCCGCGTGGAGCCGTGCCCACCATTGCGCATCCAGACTACGAAGCTTCTGATCAATTAGCGCAGCGTGTTTCGTGAAGATTGTTGGCCCGCCCCAAGTAAACAGGATCAAAAGACTGAATGCGACACGCTCGTGACCATTCGCGGCTTTCAACTGCGCCTCCCACCAAGGCGACGTCCCTGCGCGAAGTCGCGCATATCTAACACGCGAGCACAATGGTACGGTTGAATCATGTAGATCCGCCGCATGCTCGCAAGTCTCTGTCTTGGATTTGATCCCAGCGCTGACGTTTGAAAGAACATAAAACGCCCACCTATCACCGAACAGATCTCGTCCCCGCTGCACCAAACTCTCCCATGGATCAAGTTGGGTTGCCCAATCCGCAGTAGCTCGCTCGGCAAGTTGCTGGCTTACCGATACCAATTCCTTGCACCGATTAGCAAGTTCGCTACTCGGCTGTTCGCTTTCCTTTTCGATATGTGGCTCGTCCAAGAGCTGTGTATGACTCAGTAGTTTGGTCAGTGGCAAGGGATTTCTGTGCTGAAACGCGGCTGCATATCTATGAGAATCGATTGCTTGAGAAAATGCGTCAATCAGTGAGGATCCTCGTCTTACCATCCCCTCGGAATTCCTTGATAGGAGATGGTCAATAGCAATAGCGAGTCTTGCGTCATCCGACTCAACAAACCGTCGCTGCCCGCCACGCACAAGTATCATGAGACGCTCTGCCGTCTCGCCGTCCTCCGCAATAAGTTCCTCCAGCTCCGTGTTCTGCAACATCGGCAGAATTCCCAGGAAGAGCCCATATCGTATCCAGCGCGTGCGCTCAGATCCTTTCTTGTCGTGAACGGCGGCTTGCCACTTATCCGTCGCCGCACGACGAGTTGCATTGGCACGAATTAGCTCCACAAGCATCATCGCGTAATCGCTCGGCGCATTCTCAGTGAGTAACTCAAAGCAACGATCGACAAGTTCCTCATTACCACTTTGTTTGGGGAGAATGAGTGGTTCATTCCGACTCCCCCACCGACTCCCAGAGGTTATATGGCGCAGCCCCCCGTCAAGCACCATCGCAACCACCTGCTTCATGGACTTTGGATGTTGAGCAAAGACCCAATCAGAGAGGAGCGTCGCTGCGAGAATATATGGATGTCCGGTATTCCTGTATCCGGGGGCCCGGCACAGTTCCTCTAGCCGGTCTACGAGGGACGGGAGCTCGCCGCGATTATAACATCCGGCGTAGAATCGAGTCACGTTCAGCCAGTAGAAATCCCGGCTCAGAGCGTCGAATCGATCAGGCAGTGTCCCAGATTTAGGATTGCCCGCAGGGGAATATGGGGCAGTATCGTAGAGGTGGCGCGCCGCGAAATACTCTCTGAGCGGTTGGACTTCGAACTCGTAGGTGCCCTCGACGCGAGATACGAGCGCGCCCACACGCTCCACCATACCAGTGAACAGTTGCTCCGCAGGCGAAGTGTCGTGTTCCTCCTTCTTTAGATAATCAATAACCAGGTCTTTTAAATGATCGGCACGTATCGCTCCCCGCTCGCGCTTTGTCTGTGCTTCCGCGTGAAGAATCCATGCGAGATGCCCCTGGATATTGATAAGTAGCTGGCGGTTATCCCGGACGACGGTGGACTTCTCGGATTCCCGGTTGAAGTAGAGCTGAACGTAGCTGTCATACAAGGCAGTTCTCTTCTCCGGAAGAGATCCTCCCTGAGTCTGGATAAGACTCAGAAGAATGGCAAGCTGCATTGGATAGAGGTGGCTGCGGTTTTTCGGGCAGGAGTGTAAGTGGAAATCTGCCGGTGCAATATAGCAACCGGAGGACACAGATCCATGAGAAGACCCAGACGAAACCACTCAGCGTCGTTCAAGGCACGAGTGGCCCTGGAGGCAATCCGGGGTGAGAAGACGGTGGCGGAAATCGCAGCGCACCACGAGGTCCATGCGACCCAGGTGACGGCCTGGAAGACGGAACTGCTGGAGAACGCCGCGGCGATCTTCGGCGGGGATGTGCTGGCTGCGGACGGCAAGGAGCGCATCCGGGAGCTGCAGGCGAAGATCGGCGAGCTGACGATGGAGAACTCTTTTTTAGAAGGCGCGCTCGGGAAATTCCCCGGCCTGAGCGGAAAGCGATGATTGAGCGGGATGGCGAGATATCGGTGAAGCGCCAGGCACAGCTGCTGGATCTGAGCCGTTCGAGCGTTTATTACGTCCCACGGACCTTGCCGGAGCGGGATTTGAGGCTGATGCGGCTTTTGGATGAGTTGCATCTGAAGTGGCCGTTCTACGGGGCCCGCAAGCTGACCCGGGAGCTGCGGAAGCAGGGGCACGAGGTCGGTCGCCGGCATGTGACGAGGCTGATGCGGCGGATGGGGATGGAGACGATCTACCGCAAACCGCGTACGAGCATCCCGGCGCCGTTATCTGCGGTCTACCCCACGGGTGGCTTCGGTTCTTAGGACAGATTTCTCATCGGGATAAGTGGATCTGCCAGCCTGGTTGATGGTCTCTTCGGTCTGTCTCTTCGTCAATCGTTCGTTCCTACGCCATGCAGTCTGACGCGAAGCGGCAGAAGCTCTGCGGATCGTGCTTCGGTGACATCGATCATGCCGCGAGCCTGAAATCCGCACGGCCGTAGTAAACATCGTCCGGGGTCTGGTAGTCCAGCGCCTGGTGGGTGCGCATGACGTTGTAAAAGTCAAAATACTCCGTCAGTCCTCGTCGCAGCTGCGTTCCGGTCTCGTAGGCATGCAGGTAAATATTTTCGTACTTTACGCTGCGCCACAGGCGTTCGATAAACACGTTGTCGATCCATCGACCCTTACCGTCCATGCTGATCTGCACTCCGGCGGCCTTGAGCGTATCGATCCATTCCCCGCAGGTGAATTGCGATCCCTGGTCCGTGTTGAAGATCTCCGGCTTCCCGTATTTCTGCAGGGCCTCCTGCAGCGCCTCGACGCAGAAGTCCGGCGTCATGGTGTTCGACACCCGCCAGGAGAGCGTCTTGCGGCTACCGACATCGATGATGGCCACCAGATACTGGAACCCATGTGCCATCGGCAGGTACGTCAGATCGGCCGCCCAGACGTGATTGGGCCGTTCGATCTTCAGTCCCGTGAGCAGGTAGGGGTAGACCGCAGATAACGGCGCCGGGATGCTCGTACGCGGTTTGCGGTAGATCGTCTCCATCCCCATCCGCCGCATCAGCCTCGTCACATGCCGGCGACCGACCTCGTGCCCCTGCTTCCGCAGCTCCCGGGTCAGCTTGCGGGCCCCGTAGAACGGCCACTTCAGATGCAACTCATCCAAAAGCCGCATCAGCCTCAAATCCCGCTCCGGCAAGGTCCGTGGGACGTAATAAACGCTCGAACGGCTCAGATCCAGCAGCTGTGCCTGGCGCTTCACCGATATCTCGCCATCCCGCTCAATCATCGCTTTCCGCTCAGGCCGGGGAATTTCCCGAGCGCGCCTTCTAAAAAAGAGTTCTCCATCGTCAGCTCGCCGATCTTCGCCTGCAGCTCCCGGATGCGCTCCTTGCCGTCCGCAGCCAGCACATCCCCGCCGAAGATCGCCGCGGCGTTCTCCAGCAGTTCCGTCTTCCAGGCCGTCACCTGGGTCGCATGGACCTCGTGGTGCGCTGCGATTTCCGCCACCGTCTTCTCACCCCGGATTGCCTCCAGGGCCACTCGTGCCTTGAACGACGCTGAGTGGTTTCGTCTGGGTCTTCTCATGGATCTGTGTCCTCCGGTTGCTATATTGCACCGGCAGATTTCCACTTACACTCCTGCCCGAAAAACCGCAGCCACCTCTCCCTACCTGCTCACGGGACTGAAGATCGAACGGCCCAATCACGTCTGGGCGGCCGATCTGACGTACCTGCCGATGGCACATGGGTTCCAGTATCTGGTGGCCATCATCGATGTCGGTAGCCGCAAGACGCTCTCCTGGCGGGTGTCGAACACCATGACGCCGGACTTCTGCGTCGAGGCGCTGCAGGAGGCCCTGCAGAAATACGGGAAGCCGGAGATCTTCAACACGGACCAGGGATCGCAATTCACCTGCGGGGAATGGATCGATACGCTCAAGGCCGCCGGAGTGCAGATCAGCATGGACGGTAAGGGTCGATGGATCGACAACGTGTTTATCGAACGCCTGTGGCGCAGCGTAAAGTACGAAAATATTTACCTGCATGCCTACGAGACCGGAACGCAGCTGCGACGAGGACTGACGGAGTATTTTGACTTTTACAACGTCATGCGCACCCACCAGGCGCTGGACTACCAGACCCCGGACGATGTTTACTACGGCCGTGCGGATTTCAGGCTCGCGGCATGATCGATGTCACCGAAGCACGATCCGCAGAGCTTCTGCCGCTTCGCGTCAGACTGCATGGCGTAGGAACGAACGATTGACGAAGAGACAGACCGAAGAGACCATCAACCAGGCTGGCAGATCCACTTATCCCGATGAGAAATCTGTCCTAAGAACCGAAGCCACCCGTGATTGCGGGCTAATTCGCGGAGATGTGGCTGATCTAGTTTATCTCGGAGGATTTTGCGGACGTCAGCGGCTTCTTTGCCGTCCAGCTTGCGAGCTCGCAACCATTTTGCGGCGTAATTCTCAATGAGCGGTCTGTTGATGGAGGCTAGAGTAAGGTACCTAAAACTGTCTTCGGGTAGGCCGGGTGAATTGGCAAATGCGGCAGGACGGCTCGTTACCACAGTCTGCAGCGTTACGGCACTCTCCCTTAGTCTGTTAACGCCCTTGTTGATATAGTCGACGACATCGCGCCGGCGCCCAATGTCAGCTACTTCATCAAGCCCGTCGAAAACAAGCAGCAGTGAGCTCAGGTGGGCCACCGCATGCAAATCAGCGATATCAAAGGGTACCCCGCCTGAATGGTGCTGAATCTGAGCTGCAAGGAAGGACTCCAAAGATTTTTGCCAAGTCGCCGGAACACTTTCTGACTCTGAAGCGGCGAAGGGATTTTCTTTGCCGAGCCACAGTGAGAGGTCCCTGCAATCAACCTTCAGTGGAAGTCTTACCGGACTGCGGCGATGCTCGTCCGAAATTCGTGGGTCATCCAAAGCTTCGTTCAATATACGCTGACGATGTATTTGACAGATATACTGGACGAGCGTTGACTTTCCTTGCCCAGGGCCGCCTTCGATTACAACTTGTGAAAGATGCTCTTGTGCCAAGCGGTGCAGGAGCAGAGTTGCGGTCCCCAGGGAGTCCTCATTGAACTCGACACTCTCTTTGCGTTGCTCTTCGAGGATGGCACGCAAGGCCTGAAATTCGTGCTTGCGCAACGAGCGAGCATTGAATGCGTCTCGCAAGTCGACTGGAACGTCTATGAAGAGATCTAGAAGTCGATTCTGTAGTTCAACCTGCTTAAAGCGTACCTGGGTCTCTCGGTCGTATTGGTCGCGAATATACGCTCGAATGGCTGAAGTACGACGTTCTGCGTGCTCGTGCAGCCCACTTTGCACGATGTAGCGGAGTACATCGGGACCGCTGAGTATTTCCGGGTAGGACCACTTTATATTCCAGCTGTCGTCAAGCCGACGATTGACGTCATCTCGCCACCAGCAATCAGCAGGAACTGGGATATTGGCAGCCAAGATCTCCTTCACGGAATCAATCGAGCCAGACTCCGGATACGCGGTTCCAGGTACGTTCGTGAGCAGAAGATACTGCTTGGCGCCCTTTGGTATAAGTTCTCGAACCTTCGGTGCTTCCTCTTTCACTACCTCTGTGAGCCATCGATGGGGATCCTTTTCGGCATGTGGCCGTCGGACATATTTAACCTGGTAGACAACGAAGCCGTCTGAGCCGTCATCCAGGTAAGAGATGGCGTCCCGCCCGCCGTCCCGCTGTCCAATCGGAAAACATTGTGTTTTAGGGAAGGTCCGTACCAGAAGAGCGTGACATACCTCCTGAAAGCGCTCCGGGCCGAGATTTTCGAGTTGGTAATCCATTTATGCCCCCGTCGATTTTGTGGCGAAGCATAAACCGCCCCGGTTTTGAAATCCATGCAAGCGTCACAGCATGGCGATGCATGCTGTTGGGACCCGATTGCCTTAAGGTTTTAGGAGGTCAGCATAGCGGCAAAGGTTTAGATGATGATGGTAGCCGGAGCGCGTACCGAAGCCCACAAGCTTGCGAAGCGGCTTTGGGGATGGTTGGTAATTCGGTCCTCGGCGCAGATTTCGATTATTGCTTTGCGGGCGTCGAGGGTGAATCGAGTCGTGGTTTTCGGCTTCAGTCCGGAACGCCCAGTGCGAACTCCAGTTGATGAGCTGAAATATTCGGAGTTTTTGGGCTCTTCCCGCGGCCGTCGATACTTTCTCGGAGTGGTCTCGCTGAGCTGGTCTCGTTATTGGGGAGCTGGTGGCCACCGAGGCGCAATCGGTCGAGATAATCGGCCCATGCCTGCATCATGCTTATGCGTTCCGCCAGCCGCTCGGCCCGGTTATACGCTGCCCGGACTTTAT
>CAWEXF010000006.1:0-229617 GCA_963812925.1 uncultured Pseudomonadota bacterium
GCTGCCGTTCAAGGACAGCTCCGACGTATCCCAATCGATACCGACGCGCGCGTCCACCAGCGAGTAGGACGGGCGCGTGGCTATCGCGCCGTAGCCGCCGTTGAGCAGCGACTCACTGTTGCCGGTGAAGCTATAGTCCGCGGACAGGAAGCCGCTCAGCGCGCCCGTGAGCGGCCGGCGGTAGACTGCGCCCGCGGTTGCGGTCCAGGCAGGAACGCCGTTGATGCGCGACCCGGCCGGGAGGCCTACCAGGCCCAGAGCGCCCGGATCCGTCACGTCGGTCTTCTCGTACCCCAGCCCGACGCGCACCTGCAGGCTCGGCACGGCGTAGCCGACGACCTCGAACTCGCCGCCGTCGATCTTCGCCCTGCCGCCGTTGATGTCGAAGTAGGAGCCGCAGGGCAGCGCCACCTGCTGTTGGATGTTGTTCCAGTCGATGTGGAAGCCGTCCGCGGTGATGAGCAGGCCCGGATCGGAGAGCTGAATCTTCGTGCCCGCCTCGTACGACCAGAGGGTGTCCGATTTCAGATGCGTGATGTCATCGACCGGGAGGTCCGCCAGGGCGCAGAATGGCAGGTAGGCCTGGGCGCCGCCGGCACGGAAGCCCTTCGATGCGGATGCATACAGCATGGTCGATCGGGTCGCCTGATAGGACAGGCCGACCTTCGGGTTGGTGCCGTTCTGGCTGTTGTTCTGCGGCGCGCTCGGCGTCGGGCCGAAATTCATGAAGCCGTTGGCCGTGAAGTCGCTGAACTGCTGCAGCCAGTACTGGCGCGCGCCGAGTGTCAGCGTCCACCTGGGCAGGAACTTGATGTAGAGCTCGCCGAAGATCGAGTAGTCCTTCTGTGTGCCGGGGTTGCTCTGGGTCCACAGCAGATCATTCGGCCACGGGCCGGTGAACGTGTCGCTGAGGGTCGCCGCCGGCAGGCCGGTGGCATTGGTCGGCGGTATCACGAACAGTGCGCGCGCGTTGGAGAAGAACACGCCCGCGGTGCCGCTCACGATCCGATTCGGCTGAAAGGTGAGGCGCGATTCGCTGCTCACCTGGTTGAAGTAATGCTCGCCGTCCCACAGGTACGGCTGGGCCGGCAGCCCGCTCACCTGATAGTAGGAGCTCAATATCTGCTGGGTGCCGTAGGTCGAGTCTTCCACGTCCTGGGTGCGGCGGTGGAAGTAGCTCGTCGACGAGACGAAGTCCCAGCTGTTGCCCTCGAATTTGACGACCAGCGAGGGCATCGTCCAGCGGTCCGATGCGGACGGCTGCACGTTGAAGGCGCGGTTCAGCGTGTAGACGGGAGTGAACGCCGGCAGCGGCGCAAAGGTGGCCGGGAAGCCGTTGTCCGTCTGCTCCTGGTGCATGATTCGCAGCTCGACGCTGAAGCGGTCCGTCACGTTCCACAACGCGGTCGCACTGCCCCCGAACGTGGAGATGGCGCCCTGGTTGTCGACGCTGGTGCGCGGCACACTCAGGAATGGGTCGGTCACCCCGGGGCTGGTTGGATCGGTGGGATAGGTGCGGGTGAGATAACCGGCATCGTGATTGCCAAACGCGACGATCCGCACCGCCAGGTCATCCCGGATCGGCAGGTTGGCGATGGCGCTGGCGCCGCCGTCCGGACTGCCGCCACCGGAGGTGATGCCGCCCTGGGCGGTGATGTCAAACTCCCGCCCTGCCATGTTCGGCTGCTTGGTGACCAGCTTGACGTTGCCGCCGAGCGAGCTTTCACCGTAGAGCGTTCCCTGTGGGCCTTTCAGCACCTCGATGTTGTCGATATCGACGATGCGCGGATCGATCGAGCTCGGCATCGGCGTATCGTCGATGTAGAAGCCGGTCGCGCCCGAGGTGCCGAAGAGATTCTGGCCGGTGATGCCGCGGATGGCGATGGTGCGCGAATCCGCTATGCCGGTCGGGCCGCCACCGTAGGAGAAGGACAGGTTCGGGGTCTTGGTGGCGTAGTCGTCGAAGGAGGTGATGTGGAAGTCCTGCAGCGCTTGCGAGGTAAACGCCGTGATGCTGGTCGGTACCCTTGCGAGAAGCTCCTTGCGCTTGCGCGCCGTGACCACGATCTCCCCGAGCTGCTGCGGTGCAGCGTCGGTCGGCGTTGCGGCAGCCGTCGGCTGGCCTTGCGCGGTCAGCGGACCGGAGACCATGAGGCCGGCCATCATGAGGATGATGGGCTGGACGCCGGTGCAGGCCCGGCGGAAGCGAGTTATTATCGTCATCATAATATCACCTACCCCAAAGTTGACGTGAAAGAACCCCTACCCCTGATGAATCAGCCGGCCGCCGCGTAGCGCGCCACCGGCGCGCCAGGGGCCAGAAAGTCGTCGATGACGGCCGCGCAGGCGCGCGGATCCTCCCAGAACGGGTTGTGGCCGAGCCCGGGAAACACCACTACCTTCGCGTGCGGCAATGCTCGCCGTAGTGTCCGGCGCACCGGCGGCTCCATGATCGGATCGGCACTGCCCCAGATGAGCAGCGTCGGCGCGCGCAGCCGCGGCAGCGTCCGCTGCAGGTCCGAATCGACCAATCCCTGGTCGAGCACGGCCAGCCAGACCTGCAGAGGAATGCCGGCGGCGTTGCGCCGCTGGCGCCGCAGAAACTGCGGATCGACGGGCTTCGGTGACGCCCACCACTCCTTCATGAAGGCCGAGTCCGGATCGATCGGCTCATGCAAGCGGCGGATCGCCGCGGCATAGTCGAACTCCGGCTTTTTCGGGTGCGATCCGCGAGGCGGGCCGCCCGTCGATGAGATCAGCACCACCCGGCGGGTGCGCTGCGGCCAGTACTCGGCGAAGGTCTGAGCGATCATGCTGCCGAGGGAGTGGCCGACGATGTCGGCACGCCCGATCCCGAGCGCATCGAGCAGCAGCTTCACGTCATAGGCGAAATCGAGGCGGGTATAGCAGCATTCCGGCTTGCTCGAGGCCCCATGGCCCCTGAGGTCGACGATGACGAGGCGGAAGTCCCGCGACAGATAGGGGATGAGCGGCGCCCAGTCGAGGTCGCTATCGGTATACCCGTGGATCAATACCACCGGTACGCCATGCGGGTTGCCCAACTGCACGTACGCCAGGGTGATGCCGTCCGGCAACGCGACCGTGCGCCTTGCCGCATCGAGCGGTCGCAGATCGACCTGCATGACGTCCGCCCCGGCCGGCGCCCGCGCCGCCAGGACGGCAAGGGTCACAGCAAGTATTTGCAGCGCCAGGCGGCGCCCCCCTGCGGCATGGCGCAGGAGCCCCTGGCGTTGCGGCGGCTCGTCTTCGCTCAAGAGATACCTCGGCGGGAAGGTGGTCGCTGCTATTTATTATCGCGTGAATAATATAATGCGCCGGCAGCCGGTCTGCAATCCCCCCGGGGGCCGGGTGGGTCAGCGGCGGCGCGCCGCCAGCGACTTCAGGAGCTCGCGATACTCGTCCAGCCGCCGGGTCGCCAGCCCGGCCACCTTGCCGCGATCGTCGCAGCGGCGCACGACGACCGCGTCGCGGCAGCCCGGCTCGGCCTCGAAGGCGACGACTTCATCGGCCGAGAGCAGACCTCCCTGCAACTTCAAAGTAAGGACGGAGGCGGGGCTGAGCTGCGAAAAGTACGTCGGGTCGGTCGTGCAGAGATATCGCTTTGCCCTGACATGCAGGCGAACGGGATCCGCAACGTCGGGCCCAAACCATTCGCCGAGCCATCGCGCACCGGTGGCTTCATGGCGTGCGTCAACAGTCCAGTCGGCGATGTCGTCGGGCACCGTCGCTATCAGGTGACCGATGTCGTGCAGCAGTGCGGCAGCAACCACGATTTCGCGTGCGCCCTCGAGCTCAGCAAAATGAGCAGCCTGCAGGCCGTGCTCGGTCATGGACACGGCCTCACCGAAGTAGGCTGCGGCGCCGCGAGTGTCGTAGAGAGAAAATATCTCGTCGATGATGCTCATCTGCCGGTCGCGTCGGCGAGCAGCGCCGCGCGACTGAAAACGCTGTCGCGCGTGAGGTAGCACCCCTGCAGGTGACGCGGATACCGCGCCGACGCGAAGCCCGTGCGGCCGTGCAGGATCCGCTGGTTGTCGAACACGATGAGATCGCCCGCGCGCATCATGAATCGCAGCATGAAGCGCGGCTCGCGAAGCAGCGTCGCGAACCGGCGATAGGCCCGGTAGTAGCGTTCCGCCGCCGCGGCCGCGAACGGCAGCGGCTGGATCGAGCGGTTGTTGTAGTGAACGGCAACGACTTCGTCGCGACAGGACAGCTGGATCAGCGGCCGCTCGGCGCTGAGTGCCGCGTTCCTGGCGCGATAGGCAAAGGGCACCGGCGTCTGCGCCAGAGCTTCGAAGGCGTCAGGGTCCTCGTGTCTGAGGTGTTCCGCGACCGCGAAGCCGTCCGCAAGCAGACTCTCGCCGCCGTCCGGCGATGCAACCAGCACGTGCAGCGCCTGGAAGCCGGGCACGGGCTCCCGATACGGGTTGTCGGTATGTAGCCCCAGCCCGCGATCGGAGTAGGCGAGGTTCTCGGGCTCGGGAACCGCGCGCACATCGAACAGGAGCCCATAGTTGGTTTCTGCCACCTGCCCCACCAGCCGCATGGTCTCGAGTATCGCCCCCGGCTCGGTTGCAACGTCCGCCAGGAACGCAAGACCATCCGTAACCAGACGCCCGAGCCAGATCGCCTGCAGGCCTATGTCATCGCGTACAGCCCCGACGCGCGCCCACGCGAAGTCCCGAGTCGCATCGAGCTGGCCGCCATCCAGCCACAACCGGGGTCGGTGCGGCGTGGGCGCGCCCCCGATCGCCGCAGCCTGCGCCGCCAGCCAACCCAGATCGAACGACGCGCCCGTCGCCTCTTCCTCCCACTCGACGCGGACCGCCTCGCCCTGCAGGGCGGCGTGTCGGATCCGTGGCGCCAGCGGGAGATCAGCGACGTCGATCAGCCGTTGACCGTTTCCCGGGTCGCGATCTTCCCGGAGATTGTCGCGCAGCCACACGCTTGCCAGCTCGACCCGGTCGCCGTCAGCCCACTCCAGCGTCAACGCCGAAGGCGTCCAACGCATGTCCGAGATTGCGCGCATTGCTTTCACAGTCTGAGCCCTCCCCCTCTGTCATGCACTCACGCCAGCCGCGGCCGCACGAGCCGCGATCGCGCGCCGCTCCATCACGTAGAGCGACCCGGCACCGATCGCGCCGACCGTGCCAATGACGGCGAGCGTCGCGAACACACCTCTCCAACCATACGTCACGGCAAGCTTCGCGCCCCCGATTCCGGCGGCGACCCCGCCGAGATAGCCGACGCCGTCGATGATACCGGAGGCCACGGCGCCCGCCGCCTTGCCGCCGAAATCCAATGCCATCGCGCCTCCGAGGTAGGCGTACGGCCCAAGCAGACAGAAGGCGACGACGCCGATCAGGGCGATCGGCAACGCGGTGTTCGTTCCACCCCGGTGGATCATTGTCAAAAGAAAGAGCGCGACGGCGGTCGCGGTCATGCCGACGAACAGGATCTGCGGTCGGCCATTGGCGCCGAGACGATCGCCCAGCCAGCCGGTCACGAGCACGGAAATCGCGCCCACACCTGGGAAAATCGCGCTCATCCCGGCGGCGTCGCTCATGCTCAGATGGACGAAATCCCGCATGTACACCGGGGTCCAGTCGTTGAAGGTCTCGCGGACGATGGTGCAGACGAGCGACAACACGCAGACCATCAGGAATGCAGGGCTTCTCACGAGCGGACCGAGCCGCTCCCGGACGGTCAGCGGTGGCGCCTTCGAGCTGCCGAACACATTGAGAGGATTGGCTACCGTGTCGCCATAGCCGGCGGCAACCCGCGACTCGCGCAGGAAGATGAAATTGGCGATGAGCATCGCGCCGGTGACCGCCGCCGCAAGCGCAAACAGGCTCCGCCAGCCATGCCCTTGCGCGATCAGGCGCCCCATCCATTCCCGCGCGACCGCGTCGCCGATGAGATAGCTCAGGCTGAGCACGCCGATGATCGCACCGTGCGAGGAGTAGTCGAACCAGCGGGACGATATCTTGAGCAGGCCTGCCCACGCGCCTGACTGCACCAGACGATTCAGGAACCAGGCGAGCGTGAAGAGCGGCAGCACGCCGCAGAAAGCGAACAGCACCGTGAACAGAGTTGCGCCGGCCAGTCCGAGCAGGAAGTTGACGCGGCCTCCCCAGTAGTCGCCCAGGCCGCCGATGAACGGCTTGCCGAGCGCGTAGGCCAGGATGCCCAGGGAGGTGATCTCACCGATGCGCACCAGCGCATCGTCATACGAGAGGCCGCGCCGGGCGAGCTCCCTCGCAAGCAGCGGCGTCGCCACGGAGAGATCGGCGCGGCAGAAGTAGAGCGATGCGTAGCCGCCAAAGAGCAGCGAGATGACGGTCGCCTGGCGGATCCTGAGGGAGCGTGCGCTCGCCGCAGTGCTTGCGACCAGCGTGGTCATCTGCTGCCAGGCGCAGCCCCAAGCTTCCTGCTGAGCGTACGATACAGGCTCCTGGGACCGTCGAGGTCGATGTAGCATCCCTGCAGATGCCGGCGACCTTCATTGGGATCGTATGCGGTGCGCCCGTGCAATACGCGACTGTTGTTGAACATCATCAGCTCGCCGGCCCGGAGCGGGAAGCGCAACTCGAACTGCGGATCGGCGAAGAGCTCGCTCAAGCGGCGGCGCGCCCGCTGAAAGCGCCGTGTCGTGGCGGCATCCAGCAATGGCAGATAGTCCAGTCTCGGACTGTAGTGCACACCGGTCATCCGGCCGCTGGCGTCCCGCTGCACGATGGGTCGGTGCTCGATGAGCTCCTCGCTCGCATCGATGAAGCGGAATCGCACCGGCGTCGAGCCCAAGAGCCGCAGGCCCTCTGGATCCTCCTCCTGCAGCGCCTGCGCGACCGACAAGCTGTCCACCAGTGTGGACCAGCCGCCCGAGGTCTCGTTCACGAGGCAGTGCAGGAGTTGAATCCCGGGCACGGGCTCGCGGTACGGGTTATCGGTGTGCGCTCCGAGGGGAACGGGGCGATAGGCGAGATCATTCGAGCCCGGGCGTGAATAGACCTCGAACAGGCGCCCGAAGTTGGTCTCCCGCACGTAACCGAAGCGACGCGCCACCTCGAGAATGCACTCCGGCTCGCTGGACAGATTGCGGATGATGACCAGGCCATGGGTCAGAAACGTCCGCGCCGACCTCAGGCGCACTTCCTCGCTGTCCAGCGTGCGTCCGTCGACGCTGACCGCGTCCAGAGACAGATCGGCGCGCCATGGGATCTCCCGCGGCAGACCGTCCTCCAGGTCGAGGTCATCGGCGAGGCTGCTCAACTCATACTCACCGGCGTAGCCGTCGCTGAAGGCGAGCCATGCCCGGTTCTCACCGCTCTGCTCGACGTGAACCAGGGTGAGATCGTCCGGCAAGCGGTGCGGATCGAAGAGGCGCTGCCGGGTGTGCGGGTCGAGATGGGCCGGATCCTGACAGCGCTCCCGCAGCCAGAGCGCCGGCAGCTCCGTGGCGCTGCTGCCGCTCTCGACCATTATCCGCGGCGGATCCGCTTCGAGCCTGAGACGCACGCCGTTCATCACACGCCTCTACCCTGAATCTGTTCCGGCGGCACGATGTTGGCGCGCGCGAGCTTCTCGGCGCGCTCGGCATCGCCGGCGCAGATGCTGTCCACCAGTTCGCGATGCGACTCGCAGATCTCCCGCGCATCCACCTCTCGGTTCGACAGCGCAATGTAGACCCGGAACTGATTCTCCACGCGCACGTAGTGCTGCAGCAGACGTTCGTGGCCGGAAAGCGTTACGATGAGCTTGTGCAGGTCGCGGTCCAGCCGATCGGCCAGCTCATGATCCTCCGACTCCGCCGCGGCCATCAATTGCGCGAACGCCGCCCGCAGCTGCTCGATGCCCTGCGCATCGATCCTCAGCGCCGCCAGGCGTGTGCCGAGACTCTCGAGCGCGCCGCGGAGCGTGTAGAGCTCCCAGAGATCCTGTTCGCTGAACTCGATGACCTGGTAGCCCGTATAGGGGACGTGGCAGACCAGTCCCTCCTCGATCAGGCGGCGCAGTGCCGCGCGGATGGTGCCGCGTGACAACCCGCAGCGCTCCGCGATCGGCGTCTCGAGCAGGCGCTCGCCGGCTCGCAGCTCGCCACGCAGGATCTGGCGCCGGAGCAGATCGGCCGCCTGCGCCTCCAGGCTCTGCTTGTTGATCGTCGCCGTCACTCTGTCTTCGAGGGCGCTCATGCGTAGCGAGTCTCCGCGGGAATGACCTCCTGACCGGTCGCCTCGGGCTCCAGGTCCACGAGCTGCGGCGGAAATCCCGGCGCGCGGACCTGGATGCGGCAATGGTCCTCGAGTCGCTGAATGATGCGCGGCGACAAAGCGCGCGGGCCGTATCGCGCCTGCGTGTCGCGGAACATGTCAGTTACGGTGTCGGCAACCTCGGTGGGCACTCCGTGTCTTCGGGCCACGTCGAGAAACAACCCGATGTCTTTCAACGCCAGCTCGACCGTGAAGTTGATGTCGTAGCTGCCGTTCAGGATGACCTGGCTTTCGGTCTCGTGTACGAACGAATTGCCGGATGATGCCTTGATAGCCTCATAAGTCGTCTTGGGATCCAAGCCCGCCTTGCTCGCGACGATCCACGCTTCGCTGAGAGAGGCCAGATTCACGAACGCGAGATAGTTGGTGATCACCTTGAGGACGGACGCGCTGCCCAGGGGTCCGATGTGAATGATGCGGCGACCGATGATTCGCAGCACCGGCAGCGCCTGCTCGAACGCAGCGCGCTCGCCGCCGACGAAGATCGAGATGTTCCCCGATGCGGCCCGATGGCAGCCGCCCGACACGGGAGCGTCGAGCGCCTTGGCACCCTTGCGCATGACCCGCTCACCCAGGCGTTTGACTTCGCCCTCCTCCGTCGTGCTCATCTCCAGCCAGAGCTTGTTGGCGCAGAGGCCTTCGAGTACTCCGTCCGGCTGCTCGAGGACCTGCGCGCTGATGGCAGGTGAAGGCAGGCACGTGATGATCAGATCCGACCGCTGCGCAAGCTCTTTTGGCGTCGCCGCCCATTGCGCGCCGCGCTCGAGCAGCGGCCCGGCGGCGGCTTGGTCGAGATCATGGACGATGAGCTGACGTCCGTTGCGGACGAGGGTCGCCGCCAGTTTGGAGCCCAGATTTCCCAGGCCGATGAAGCCGATGATCATAGCGCCCGCCTCAGGTGGTGCCACCCACGACAGCGGGGTCGAATGCCCGGCGAGTAAAAATCCTGCGCACGAGCGGCTCGAAATGCTCGAGCGACTTGGTCGGATAGTCCGGGTCGAACGCCGCCTGATCCCATCTCTCGCAGAAGCGGACACAGCTCTCGTAGTAGGGATGATCCCGATATGCCGCGCGCAGCTCAGGGTCTTCACCGAGAAAGTGGGCGTAGTAAACCTTCTGGAACACGCCGTGGTGCTCGACCACCCAGGTCACCTCCGCCCTGACATAGGGGCGGATGATCTCGGCGGCAAAATTGGAATGATTTTCCGGCGCCAGACTGTCGCCCAGGTCATGGATGAGCGCACCGACGATCATCTCTTCGTCGGCACCGTCCGCCTCCGCCCGGGTGGCCGTCTGCAAGGAATGCGCGAGCCGCGTGACCTGGTAGCCGGCCAAGCCGTCATCCATGCCGGCGAGGGTATGCAGGATGCGATCCGGCAAGCGCCCGATGTATTCACGCTCCAGGCGGCCGAGCAACAGATACTCGGCCTGCGTCCCATCCTTCATCTGCCGGAAGCTGACTGTGCGCATGGCTGCCTGGCTATCTTCTTTCGGCAGATTCAAGCAGGCCGATTGTTAATTGTCAACAATCTCCTCAGTCGTCGGGAGGGGAGTCTCCCGGCCACTGTGGCAGTCCGTCCGCGATCTCGTAGTAGTCACCCTTCTCGGCGACAAAGATGTGCATCGAGGGTTTCAGGCCCGTCGGCTTATCCAGGGTGCCTGCCCATATGCTCATATGGCCGCCGTGTGCGGGCTCCCAGAACAGAGCCGACCCGCAGGTGCCGCAAAAGCCGCGCCGCGCGATGGCGGAAGATTGATACCAGCGCAGTGACTGCGTGGACAGCAGGCGCAGGTGCTCGAGCGCGCAGGCGGTGGCGGCGTCGAAATGACCGCCTGAGCGGCGGCACATGGTGCAGTGGCAGTAGATGATCGGACGCAGCGGGCCATGGACCTCGAACCGCACTCCGCCACAGAGACAACTGCCGCGTGCAACCGGTGATTCAGACATGGTTACCTCTTGCGCGCTCCAGGCCGTGAAATTCGACGAATGAAGTCATGCGGTTCCAGAGAAAGTCACCGTATTCGAAGGGCGTGAACAGGTCCGGCCGATCGAGCGGCAACGGCGTAATGGTCGCATCCGCGCGGGCCTCATAAAAGAAGGGAATGGAAAAACGCTCACGGCCCGAGCCCAGCACCCGGTGCTCGGTGGCGCGGATTCGGCCGGCCGACCACTGCTCGAGCACCTGACCGAAGTTGACGACCAGCGTGCCCTCGAGCGGCGGCACATCGAGCCATTCGCGGGATCGCGACCGCGCCTGCAGGCCGGGAACACCGTCCTGTGCCAGCAGCGTGACGAAGCCCGAGTCCGTGTGCGGCGCGCCGACGAGATAGCGCCGCTTCCCCTCGAACTCCACCCACACCGCGGGATCCTGCACCGTCGCAAGCTCCTCGGCTTCCCGTGGCGGATAGCGGATCAGCCGCAAAGTCGACAGTCCGCGGCGAAAGGAGTCGTGGAAGTAGTCCGGGGGCAGGTCGAGACCGCGAGCGAGGGAACGCATCAACACCTGTGCCACCCTCTCCATCGCCCGATAGTAGACGGCAACCGTCTGGCGCCAGCCCGGCAGCCGATTCTCGGGCGGCAGCGGACTCGCCTCGCGCAGCGGATCTCCGGCCACGGTGATGGCCGACCCATGGACCAGGTCGCCGCCGATGTCGATACCCTCTTTGGCAGTCAGGTTCCCCGGCTGCGTCGGAAACCAACCGCGATAGACGTTGGGATTTTCCGGCGCGAACTTGCGCCGATAGAGGCGGCGTTTCCCGGTCTCGTCCAGCGCGAATATGGCGAGCAGACGCGCTCTTTCGGCTGGTCCGGGCGCAGCCTCCCCCGGCATTCCGCGGACGCATGCGAATCCGATATCCCGCGCCGCCGCCGCCAGCGCGCGGTCAGGGACGTGCCACTCCGTACGTGCCGTGTCGAAAAGCGGCGCGATGTCGACTGTCGGAATGGAGTCCGTCACGGGTCCGTCTCAATCGAAAGGTTGCAGTCGCTCCACCGCCCGAATGGTTTCCGGACCCTCATCGGACGTGGCGGTCTCGCCGGCAGCGAGCTCCAAGGCCTTTGCAATCACGATCGACACGACACCGTTCGGATAGAGGATCACTTCGCTCTCACCTGCGCCCCACATGGTAGGCAGATAGTACCGCTTGCCGCTGGCACCGACGTAGGGCCGGAAGTGAAACCCCATCTTGTAGAGCTCGCCGTTGGCGTCCGTGCCACCGAGAGACAGATCGCCCCGCTTTGGAAGCGCTCCCCGCCCAGCAAGCAAATCGTCGGTAAGACCGCGATGCAGTATCTGCTCCCCGCCGTGTGCACCGCGGCTCTGGTAGAGCAGCGCGATCTTTGCAAGGTCATCCAGCGTCGGGTAATAGCCTGCGTTGAACCAGGGCAGCCCGCGACGATTCCTGGCTTCCCGGGTTCGCACGAGAGGAGCGTGCGCGATGCCGATCGGCTCGAACACCTCGCTCCGCAGCATGTCCCAGGCATCGGCGCCCGGTCCGCGCATGGCTTTGACGAAGCGGTCGATCGCGACACCCAGGAGATAGAAATCCTGGTCGCGATAGCGCATCACCGTACCCGGCTCCCACGGATATGGACGCAGCGATCGCCTGATCTGCCGCACTTTCTCGCGATGAGAAGGTGCGGTGTACCAGGCGTCGTAATCGCCATCGAGGTAGCCGTCAAGCGGATCATTCGGGTTCGTCTTCCACGTTCCCGTGCCCCCGAAACCTGTGGCCATGTTGGCCGCATCGATGAAGCGAACCGCGCGATACTTCGGATCGAGTCCGTCCACGAAGTCACCGATCTTCAGTGTGAGCACGTACGGGCCGCATACTTGCGCCAATCGCAGCAGCGCGAGCGGCGCCCCGATGCTCTTCATGACGGAGCGGACTCCGAGCCGCATCTCGAGCGGATACGGATAGTCGCCGCATGGCGTCGAGGAATCCTGATAATGGATCACACCGTCGCGGACGAGGGCTGCGAGAACACGCCACTGCGGCCGTACCGGGCCGCCGAAACCTGCAAGCGACTTGGGTGCCGTCTCTTGGATGAGATCGACCCACGGCCGCTGCGGCAGGCGCCGCGCCAGCTCCGCCAGAGCCGAACGGCGCTGTAGTGCGGCCTCACGAGCCGCAAGCGGCGCAACCTTCATGCGCGCGCGCCCCCAGCCGATGAAATGCTGATGCAGCAGATACGGCGCCGTCTGTTGCACGAACTGAAACTCGAGCTCGCTGACCTCACGCCCTTTGTATCTGAACGTGGCCACGCCCTGATGGGAATGGTTCTCCGTGTCCCCCACCAGCATCAGCGGCAACGCCGCGCGCGACCAGGGTCCCGCCTCGCCGGGATCGCGCCAGATGCGGCCGAATTGCGGGATGACCGACCAGTAGCTCGCGCTCTCGCCGGCCCGCTCCGACACGAGCTGACCGCGCTGCAGCGGCACCAGGACATCTCCGGCGGTGACGAAGCCCAGCGTGATGCGTGGGAAGAGCCCCGCATCGCGACCGTCGATCTTCGGGTGGTTGAGCCGAGGCCGGGTCGCGATCGGTGCCTGCGCGATGTGCAGCAGGCCCGAGAATTCCGGCGCGGCGCGCGCGCCTGACGGCGGACGGAAGTATTCGTTGGGGGCGGGAAGCTCAGTTTGACGTCGCACCGGCATCGCGGATGCCTTACCCGCCTGCGGCCGCCGACGCCTGATCGAGCTCTGCGAGCCGAAGCTGCCCGGTCTCCGGCGCCCACCGCTGACAGATGGCCGTACCGATTGCCAGTACCGCAACACATGCAGCGAGGGCGGTACGAATGCCGTAGGTCGCGACGACCACGGGAAGCAGGAAGGTACTGACGGCCGAGCCGATGCGGCTCACCGCGCTCGAGAGACCTATCCCCGAGGCTCGCAGCTCCGTCGGGAAGAGCTCCGGCAGATAGACGTACACGAGGTTGGAAGCCGCCGACAGGACGCCGGCGAAGAGCGCGAACAGGCTCGTGACCGCAATCGCCGGAGCGGCCCGCCAGAGGGTCAGGATGAGCATCGTGGCCGCGGCGACCGCGAAGCTGCCGATGAGAAAGCGTCGTCGCGAGAGGTGGTCGGCCACGAGCATGCCGGCGATGCCCCCGGCGAGGAGCGTGAGATTGTAGACCACGCCGCCGCCATAAGGACTCTGCAGCTTCATCGCGGATAACACCTGGGACACGAAGGTGCCGACGGCGAAATACGGGATGACGAGGCAGCTGAAGAACGCACAGCCAAGGAGTGTACGCCGCCGCCACATGGGCGAGAAAAGCTCACGCCATCGATGTTGGCCGAGCAGTGCATCCTGGTGGCACACCGGCAGCGCCACATTCGCTCCGAGCCGCTGCCGCACGATCCGCGCGGCTTTCTCGGTCTGGCCATGTCGCATCAGCCAGAGAGGAGTCTCCGGCACCGTGATCCTCAGGGGAAGCACGAGAAGGCAAGGCGCCGCGCTCGCCAGCAACATCCAGTGCCAGGCGTCCGGTCCTTTCGACTGCAACGCAAAGCCGACGAAATACGCGCAGGCGTAACCCACCGCCCAGGCCACCGAGAGCATGCCGAGCAGCTTGCCGCGAATGCGCCGCGGCGTGAACTCGATCAGCATCGGCTTGTTCACCGCATAGTCGGTTCCGAGGATGACTCCGATGGCGAGCCGAAGCGCGAGCAACTGGGCGCTCGATGCCGCCAGCACCTGCAGCAGCGACAGCGCGCCGAGCACCGCCATGTTGCAGGCGAATATCGGCCGCCGCCCGAGGCGGTCCGCGGCCGGTCCGGCGAAAAGAGCGCCGACGAAGATGCCGACCAGCGACGCGCCGCCGATCAGACCGGTCCAGAGCGCGGTGAGATGCAGAGCGGGTGTTGCGAGGCTCAGTGCAATGCCGATGATGCCGAGTCCGAAACCGTCGCTGAATTCGCCGCCCGAGGCGCCGATCGCCACCCTGAAGTGGAACAGCCGCACCGGCGCATCGTCGTATTCGATCCTTTCGAGCTCCGCCGGCGACACGCTCACGGCGGCCCTTGGATGAATTGCGTCATCGCGCGGGCGACACCGCGCGGGTTCTGCCAGATGAGATCATGACCCAGGGAGGGAAAATTTCGAACCTGCGCTCCCTTGATCCCCGACCGCAACGCCGCGCGTCCGGCGGGACCCTCCAGACTGTCCTGACCGCCCCAGATCAGAAGCGTCGGCGCCTGGATGCGCGGCAGCATGAAGCGCAGATCCACCCCGAGCAGGGTCTGCTCGGCGATGGCCCGCCACACGCGCGCCGGAATCGCCGCCGCATCCTGCCGCTCGCGGCTGGAGAAGAAAGCCGGATTGATGCGCATCGATTCGTGCCACCAGCTCTTCATGAAGGCCGAGTCCGGATCGATGGGGTCCGTGAGCTTCGCCGCGCCCGCGAGCGACGCGGGCAGCACGGATTCGACCGCTGGGCAGTCCTGTGCCGCCGCCGGACCGAAGTACGTTCCGGTCGATGAGATGAGAATGAGTCGCCGCGTGCTCGCGGGCCACTCCTCGGCAAATGTCTGCGCGACGATGCTGCCGAGCGAATGCCCGACGACCACGGCGCTCCGCACCTGCAGCCGCTCGAGCAGCAGCTTGATGTCGTTGGCGAAGTCGAAACGGGTATAGCAGCAGTCCGGTTTGCCCGATGCCCCCTGGCCGCGCAGGTCGGGGATGATGAGGCGGAACCGTCCCGCAAGGAAGGGCGCGACCGGCGCCCAGTCGCGCGCACTGTCGGTGTAACCGTGGAGCAGCACGACCGGCACGGCATTACGCGGCCCGATGTCGATGTACGCCAGCGTCTCGCCATCGCTCAGTCCAATCAGATGCTTGCCGGCATCGAAACGCTGGAGATACGCCTCACTGATCGCGCCGTGCGCCCCCAAGGGCAGAGCGCCGTGAGCCATAGCGCCACCATGCCGCGGCACACTCGCCTCATGATCGATGCTGTGCACATTCACGCCCTCATTGATGCTGCGTCCAGCTGTAACCGAAATTCAGCGAGATCACCCGCGGCCGCATCGGAGTCTCGGTGAGAATGATCTCAGTGTCCGTGGTGAACAGGCTCTTGTCCACGTTCGTGAGGTTCGAGCCGTTGAGCGAGACGGTCCAGTTGCCTTCCGATACGCCCGCGGACGCGTCCACGGTCGTCCAGCTGGGCATCCTGAACTGCGTGAAGTAGGTGGTTGAAGAGATCGATTGCGCCTGGTGCTGCAGACCTCCCTGCACGAACCAGATGTAATTGCCGACCGGCCAGTCGTACCTGCCCCGCAGGTTCCACTTCAGCGGCGGCGACAGGGCCGTATCCTGACCTTCGGGACCATAGGGATTCTCGATCGGGGTCGCCACCCCGCCGACGTAGCGCGTGGTGAGCGGCTTGCCGTAATTGGGGCTGGCCGGATTGTTGTCCGTCAGGAACGGCGAGTTCAGCTGGTGCCCGCTATTGATCGCGGCGGACGCGTCCACCGTGAGCCCGCGCATCGGCCTTGCCGCCAACTGCAGCTCCGTGCCGCGGACCCGGTACTTCGGTCCGTTGATCGCGAAAATGAGATTGCCGAAGCCGCACTGCGGGCAGAAGAACTCCTGCTGCGCATCACTCCAGATGTCGTTGTAGATCGAGCCGTTGAACATCAGTCGCTGATCGAGCCAGACCGTCTTCCAGCCAACCTCCTGGTTGGTGAGGATGTCCGAGTTGTACGACAACGGCGTCAGGTATTGGGGTATTCCATTGGCATCCGGCTCTTCCGCGGAGCTGCCTCGGTTGAATCCTCCCGGACGGTACCCCTGCGAGTACGTGTAGTACACCATCGCCTGGGGAGTGATATGCCAGGTCAGATTGCCGCGGCCGAGGTGGCCGGTCTCCACGAGAGTGTGGACCTGATTGTTGAAATCCGTGCCGTATGGCGAAGACGAGCCGTCCGGCAGCCCGTCCGTCCCGCAGGGCGCGTAATTGCCATCCACTATCGGCATGTTCGCCAGTTGGCTGGCGCTGAATATCTTGCAGTAGAAGCTGCCCACGTCCCCACCCGTCTCCGAGTCGTACATGTCGAAGTAGCGGATGCCGCCCGATATGATGAGAGTATGTGGAATGATGTCGAAGCTCGACGACACATACGCCGCCCGCTGCTTCACCACCCGCTTGAAGTCGTCGAAGAAGCCGACGCTGGGGCGGTCTCCGTAAATGTACGCCGGCGCGCCCGGCCAGGACTGAACCGTCAGGAAGCAGTTGGACGTCGGACCACCCGGGGCGCAGTTCGGCTCGGTCTTGTAGCTCCAGGCCGTATCGTCCCAGATATCGAGGTCGCCGTAGAAGATGCCCATGAGTCCGCGCAGCCGCCAGGTGTCCGGCGTGCTCAACCGCAGCTCCTGCTGCACGTTCGTGTTGCGTTCGGTCTCGTTCCAATACGAGCTGGGTGAGGCGCAGGTGGCACTGGCATTGCCCGTGGTCCCGCTGTAGGAGACCCCGGCGCACTGGTAGTAGTAGCCGAATCTGCCGCGCGCGTAGCTGGTGAGGTCCTGAGTCTGGTCGACGTTGCGATCGAGGTAGGAGCCGGAGTACACCAGGCTCAACGGGCCCACCTGCCCGTTCACGGTGAGCGCTGTATCGATGAACTTGTCCTTGTCGTAGGAGGGATTGAACAGATTCACCGATAGCGCCGGCAACGCCACCGTGCCGACCGGCGCGCCCGTCGCGTCGTTCGTCTCCTCCCCCACGGCGCTGTAGGGCATGTCATAGAATACTCCCTCGGCGTCCATGTTCTGCTGCATCACGGAGAGCACGGCGTTCCAGTCGTCGTTGATCTTGTAGAGGAGCTCGCCGCGCACTCCCTGGTAGGTGAGCGGATTGATCGCGTTTCCGGTCTGGTTGTAGTTATTGATCGTCGGGCTTTGCGGGACGATGCCGCCGTTCTCGTCCGCGATGCCGAGATCGGTCGAGTTCCGCGAGAATGTCGCGGGCAGATTGTTGATGTAGCCGCCGCGGCGATCGATGAACAGGACCACGCGGCCCGCGAGCTTGCCCTCGATCAACGGAGCGTTGAGCACAGCGTTCTCGCTGTTGTTCGGATCCCCATGCGCCGTGGTCCCGTAGCTGGCGTTGACATCCACCGACGTCGTATCCAGCTTCGGCTTGTTCGTGATATAGCGGATCACACCCGCTTCGGCTCCCGCGCCGAAGAACATCTGCGGGCCCTCATCGATTTCCACGCGCTCGAGGTCGACCGCGTAGACATCGAGATTACGGGCCGGCAGCAGGGTCGATTGGTCGTCGAGATAAGTCGCGACGTTCGGAAATGGCCCTACCGAGCCCTGCCCTTCCGGATCTTCGTTCGTCGAGGACAGCCCTCGCATGGTTACGATGTCATTGCCGGCGCCCAAGCTTCCGGTGGTGACGTTCGGTACGTACTTCAGGTAATCCGACAGGGTCTGGACGTTGAGCTGCTGCAACGTCTGGCCCGTCAGCACCTGGATGGTGATAGGAACGTCCTGCGCGTTCTCCGTACGCCGCTGCGCAGTTACGATCACCTGTTGCAGCGTCGCGCTACTCTCAGCGCTTGCTGGGGCTGGCGCAACGGGCCCCGCGGCCGCAGCATCGGCAGCGAGCACCACGTGCGCTGCAGACGCGCTCAAAATAGCAGCAATTGTACGTGAGAGCTTGTGATTCGATTTCATGCGCCGACCTCCGCAGGCCGAGGAACTTTTGTAGTTCGAGCTCACGACTCATCCCCCAATTGAAATTGGAATCTCCGGCCGGGTCAGGTCTCCCGACCGAGCAGGCTTTCCTCATAAGGAAAGCGTGAAACAGGCTCGGCGCCCGTCGCCGTGATGAGGAATTCCTCCTCCAGCTTCACGCCCTCGGGGCCTCCCACTTCGCCGATGTAGCTCTCGACGCTCACCACCATTCCGGTCTCGAGCACCCCGACGCCGCCGAACTTGCCAAAGTCCTGCAGGTGCGCGATGTAAGGCGTCTCGCCGTGCATGCCGACGCCATGCAGAACGGAGGTGTAGCGCCGCTCGACGAACGGCTGCGGTATCCGCCAGGCCCGCTCCGCCACTTCCCGGTAAGTCATCCCCGGCCTCAGGATCCCGGAGTTGTGTTGGATCTGCTCGTAGGCCAGCGCGTACAGCGTCTTCTGGTAGCCACGCGGCCTGCCGGGGCCGCAGAAGAAGGTGCGTGAGAAGTCAGCGTAATACCCGAAGCAGCCGATGACGTCCGTATCGAGGGCCACCAGCTCTCCGGGCCGCACGCGCCGTCCGCTCGCCTCGCTGAACCACGGGTTGGTTCTCTGCCCGGAGGTGAGAAGACGCGTCTCGATGAACTCTCCTCCCTGGCGGACCACCTCGCCGTACATCACGGCAAAAAGCTCCTGCTCCGAGACACCGGGCTTGAGCGCCTCCCGCACCGCCGCCACGGCAAATTCCGTGGCCGCCATGCTCAGCTTGAGGCAGGCGATCTCCTCCGTGGTCTTGATGCGCCGCACGTGCAGCAGCTCCTGCTGGCAGTCCGTCACCGTGCAGCCCTCGGCCTCGAGAGCCAGTGCCAGCAGGTGCCCGCAGCGATCGAGGCCGACTTTTTTCGAGCCTCTGCCGTGCTCGCGCACCAGGTCGGCAATCTCCTGCGCAAACGGGCGTGCGGTCTCGGCATCGCGACCCGCAACCGATGACCATACGATCTTCGAATGCCGCACCTCCTGCACGGTTTCGAGCCCGGTCGAGACGTGCGCGCTTTGCGGGTACTCGAAGAGAAGGACCGGTCCCTCCGTCGGAACGAAGAAGTAGCGCGTGGAATTGCGCAGGAAGTAGCCGAACATGTTGCGCGAGCCCGTCGCATACCGTTGATTGAACGGGTCGAAAAGCAGGATCGCTGCGTAATCCTTGTCGCGCATCATGGCGCGCACGCGCTCGAGCCTGTCGGCGCGCAAACGCCTGGTGTCGACGCTCGCCGGCTCGGTATCGGTGAGCCAGAGGCCCGGGCCGGCATCGAGGTTCGCGTGCGTGCTGTCCGTCACCGATATCCCCCGGGAAATTGGTATGGGCTAAATCATGGAGCAGCCTCCGAGCGCTTACCATTCAAAAGCCTGCAAGTTCGCCTTGCAAAAATGCAGGGCGTCGTGTGCACTCCGTATCTCAAAGGGGGTGACCGCCAATGCATTCCGGAAAGATCGACTGGAGCGACCTGCTGCACGTTCTCGCGCTGGCGCAACATCAAACGATGGCTGCCGCAGCCGGGGCACTGCGTGTTCATCAGACTACTCTCAGCCGCCGCATCTTCGCTCTCGAGGCACGTCTGCAGACACCCCTCTTCGACCGCATCGATGGCCGGTTCACTCCAACAGCTCGCGGCATGGTCGTCGTGCGCCGCGCGCAGGAGATGGAATCGGCGAGTCTTGCGCTGCAGGATGATCTCGCACACGACCCGGCCCACGGCCGGCCCATCGTGCGTGTCTCCGTGATTCAAACCTTCGTCACCGGCTTTCTGGCCTGTCACTTCGCCGATTTTCAGGCGCGACATCCCGACATCGGACTCGAGCTGATCTGCGAGAATCGCGACTCGGTGGTCGAGCACCGTGAAGCGGACATCGCCATCCGTTACGTGCGCCCGGCGCAGGGCCAGTCCGCCGTGCGCAAGATCGGCGAGCTCGGCTCCGCCGCGTATGCTCCCAAGGCACTTCTTCGCCCGGGCATCGACTGGCGTCGTGAGCTGCCGTGGATTGGCTTTGCGCACGTCGCCGATCGCTGGCCGGAGTTCCGGTGGATCGAGGCGAACGTACCTCCAGAGCGTGTAGCCATGACCGTCAACGGCGGCCCCGCCTACACCGAGGCGGTCTCACGAGGCTACGGTGCGGGGCTCCTCACCTGCATCGAAGGCGACGCCCGGCCGCAGCTGCAGCGGCTCAGCGGGCCGGCACCGCTCATCGTGCGTGAGATCTGGATCCTGGTGCTGCCGGAGCTGCGCCGCAATTCCGCGGTTCGCAAAGTGCTCGACTGGATCATCGCCGTGACCCGACGCGAGGCGAAAGGCCTCCTGGGATCGTCCTCCAAAGTCGATATTCAGGGAGACTGAGGGTCGAGCGCGATTCCAGCCGCGGCCATCGCCGCGCGTCTCTCATCTTCCAGCAGATCGCGTGCCGACAGCCAGTAATGCCACGCCGCCCAGAAGCCGGTAGGCACCAGACAGAGCATCGCAAGCCGGAGCGACTCCGCGTCGGGCACGTGGTGGGGCGCAAACCAGTCGCTCAGGAGCCCGACCATCTGCGGCGCGATGACGAGGTTGCAGATGTTGGCGAGAAAGAGCAGTACGGCACAGTACATGGCGCGCATCCTCGGCTGCGCCAGATTGTTGAGAATCCCGAACCCCGGGCCGAGATACACGTAAATGGACGGCACGTACAGCCAGAAAAGCGCCTTCGTGAGCGCCAGGGAGTGGGTCGAGTAGATGATGGCGGTGACCGCGGTGGCGAGGGCGATGTTGAGGGCGAGCAGCCGCATGACCCGCCGCTCGTCGGAAAGCCAGGGACGGGACAGCAGCCACGTGCTCCCCACCATCGCCAGGCTGCCCCCAATCAAATGCACGGGCCCGAGGATTCCGCCAGCCTGCGCGACATTCAGTGAGTAGCTGCGCATCAGGAATGCCGGCGTCCACCACATGAGACCCCAACCCCAGAGCGCCGTCAGGGACTGAGCGAGGATGGAGTGCACCGTGGAGCGCTGGCTCAGCAGGAAGCGCATCGTCTCGAAGAAGGACGGTGACGCGCCGCGATCTTCGCACTCATCGAGGCAGCCGCGCCGCGGCTCGCGAATGCTGCCGAGAACGAGCAGCCCGACCAGAATTCCCGGTATGCCGAGAGCGAGGAACATCGCCCGCCAGCCGAGCCGGTAGGCGATCAGCCCGGCGATCTGCGAGCCGAGCCAGGCGCCGATCGGGGCGCCCAGGGAGAAGACCGACAGCGCCATGGCGCGGCGCGAGTGCGGAAAGAAATCCGACAGGATGGAGTTGGCGCCGGGCGTGCCGCCGGCCTCGCCGACACCCACACCGATCCGCGCCCCCAGGAGCTGCCAGTAACTGCGCGCGATGCCGGTGGCCGCCGTCAGCATGGACCAGGCGATGAGGCAGATCCCGATGATGTTGCGGCGGCTGCGGCGGTCGAGCAACCACGAGAGCGGAAAGCCGAACAGGACGTAGAAGATCGCGAGCGACACGCCCGTGAGGAACGCGATGTTTGCATCCGAGAGATGCAGCTCCTTGCGGATCGGCTCGAGCACGGTGGATATCGAGTAGCGATCGGAGATGCTGAGCGTGTAGACGAGGCACATCATGATGGCGACGTACCAGCGCTCCGCCAGCGAGGCGGTCTGAGTGGGCTTCATGCGCTCTGCCTCACGAAGCCAAATTCCGCCGCGCCGTGCGCGATCGCCTGATACAGGCTGACCGCAAAGCTGCGCCCGACCCAGATCTCGAATACGGGATCGCTCTGAGCGCCGTCCTCCAGGCGCCACAGCATGACATTCACGTAACCGCAGATAGTTTGCGCAACATCGTTCACGTGGAAGCCTCGGGGGTGAATGTCGAGGGGGGTCAGCTTGGCCAGCGCCTCACGCACCCTGCGACCGGTGAGCCGAAGGATGGCATGAGCATCACTCTGATCTGAAACGGAGGCGCAGTCGGCGAGCAAGCGTCGCAAAGATTCCGCAAAATCGTTGCCGGCGCCAGCGCGCGTTGCGAGCCAGGTCTGCGGGCCGATGCCCGCGATGCCAACATCGCCGCGACTCGCGCGGCGCGGTCCGCTCGGAGGCTCGACGCCGAAGCTCGCCCGCAAGAGCTCCGCCAACCTGGCGCCGTGCCCCCTGCGCGCCACGATTCTCGCGATACCGAGTCCGTTGCGCTCCGTGGCGAGTACACCGCTGCCACTGCCGGCGGCCGTCGGCAATCCCGCAAAGGGCGAAGTCTCGATGAGCGTTGGATCCGCGTGCATGCTCAGTCTTTCAGGCGCTTGCCGTCCGGGTCGTAGAAGACGGGATGGGTGATCTCGATCTCGACATCACCGCCGGTCAACGGATCATGCGCCCGCGCCATTTCGCCGATGCGCGCGCGACCGTTCCTCAGGAAGCCGAGCCCGATCCAGTGCCCGAGGATCGGCGAGAAAGTCACCGAGCTGATGAAGCCGTCATCGTTCGCCAGGCTCGGCTGCGCGCCGAGCCGCAGCAAATGAGAGCCCGCGACCAGCTTCGCACCCAGCTTCGAGGGCTTCACCCCGATCAGCGCCGGCCGGTCCGGCGCGCTCAGTCCCGGCCTGGCCGCGAGCACCCGGCCGATGTAGTCCTTCTGTGTGGACATCATTCGCCCGAGTCCCAGGTCGTGCGCCGTCGTCGTGCCATTGAGCTCCGCGCCGGTGACGTGACCTTTCTCGATGCGCATGGTCCCCAGCGCCTCCATGCCGTATGGCACGACCCCCAGATCCTTACCGGCCGCCATGATTGCGCGTACGGTGGCATCGCCGCGGCGCGCCGGCACCGCAAGCTCGTAAGCGAGCTCCCCTGAGAACGAAATGCGGAACAGCCGCGCCGGCCGGCCCTGCCAGTGAAACTCGGCGCAGGCGAGATAGGGAAAGCCCGCGTTCGAGACATCGAAGGCACCGCCGAGCAGCCGCTCGAGGAGCGCGCGCGACCGCGGGCCGGCAATGGCAAACTGCGCCCATTGCTCGGTCACCGATGCGAGCTGCACATCGAGCTCCGGCCAGAGCACCTGCCGCGCGTACTCGAGGTGCTGCAGCACCTTGACGGCATGCGCGCTCGTCGTCGACAGCGCGAAGTGATTCGGCTCGAGACGAGCCACCGTCCCATCATCGAAAACGATGCCGTCTTCGCGCAGCATGATGCCGTATCTCGCCTTGCCCATTGGCAGGGTCGAGATCATGTTCGCGTATACGCGGTCGAGGAACGCGCTGGCGTCCGTTCCCTGCACGTCGATCTTTCCCAACGTCGAGACATCACAGACGCCAACACCGTGCCGCACGGCACGGACTTCCCGTGCCAGCGTGCGCTTCCAGTCTCCCTCGCCGCTCAACGGAAATGCCTTCGCCCGGCGCCACTCGCCGAGATCCACGAAGGTAGCACCCAGGCTTTCCGCCCAATGGTGGCTCGGGGTCAACCGGCATGGCCTGAAGTCGGGGCCGCGGTGCATCCCCGCGAGCGCGCCGATCGCGACCGGCGTGTAAGGCGGTCGCGAGGCGATGGTGCCGAGATCTGCGGGCGTACACCCGGTGAGTGCGCCTATCAGCGCGTGTCCGTTGAGAGCCGACGTCTTGCCCTGATCGGTGCCCATGCCGAGCGTCGTGTAGCGCTTCAGCAGCTCGGCGGAGTAAAAGCCCTCCCGCGCCGCGACGGCAACATCCTGGGTCGTCACGTCATGCTGGGGATCGACGAACGCCTTGCCGCGACAGCCTTGCACGAACCAGAGCGGCGCGCCGTCCACTGCCTCGTGATCGACACGCGGCAAACTCTGCGCCGGCGCTTCGAAACCCGCCTCGCTGGCAGCCTCCCGGCCGGCTGCGGCTCCAGTGCGCAGCGCGCCCGCCAATGAGAAATCACCGGCCGCGGCGCCGACGGCGGTCATCCCTCGCGGTGGGTCTGCAGGCACGTAGGCGTTTATGACTTCGGACCACTTCGGACGGCCCCCGAGGTGGGTGGCAAGGGCTGTGTTGGGATCCCAGCCTCCCGCCACCGCCAGCAAGTCGGTGGCGATTTTTATCGTGCGTCCATGCTCGTCG
Source organism: uncultured Pseudomonadota bacterium (assembly GCA_963812925.1). GTDB lineage: Bacteria > Pseudomonadota > Gammaproteobacteria > Steroidobacterales > Steroidobacteraceae > 13-2-20CM-66-19. The sequence goes on from CAWEXF010000006.1 coordinate 24,071, forward strand.
CGCACATCGATCCCGCGGACTCCTTTGGCGCCATGAGCATCGAGAACCTGCGCACGCCGCATGACGCGCATGCCGCGCCGTGCCGCCTGAGTCTCTAGCGCTGCCGGGAGTCGCCGCCGCGTATCGACGATCACCGGTACTTCGACGTGCGCGTCGATGAGATCGAAAGCTGTCTTCCAGCCGTCATCGCATGTCGTGAAGACGGCAGCTCGGTGTCCCGGCGTCACTCTGAAGCGATTCACATACGTTCGGACGCCCGAGGCGAGCATGACACCGGGCCGATCGTTGCCACCGAAGACAACCGGCCGTTCCAGCGCACCCGCGGCGAGCACCGTCCGGCGCGCTACGATCTTCCAAAGTCGTTGCCGGACCTGGTGCGCAGCGGGTACGGGCAGATGGTCCGCCACGCGCTCGAGCGCCCCGTACGTGCTGCCGTCGTACGCCCCGAAGACCGTGGTTCGGGTCATCACCCGCACCTCGGGGAGCGATGCGAGCTCGGCGGCGACTTGCGCGGCCCAGAGCGCGCCGCCCGTGCCGTCGATCTCGTGACGATCGCCGTTCAAGCGTCCGCCGAGAAGAAAGTCCTCATCGCAGAGGATCACCCGGGCGCCGGCCCTGCCGGCTGCCAGCGTGGCGGCCAAACCGGCCGGGCCGCCACCAATGACCAACAGGTCGCAAAAGGCGTGCGCCTTTTCGTATGTATCCGGATCGGGCTCGAGACTGGCGCGGCCGAGCCCCGCGGCGCGGCGGATAGCCGGCTCGTAGACCTTTTCCCAGAAGGCCGCCGGCCACATGAAGGTCTTGTAGTAGAAGCCCGCGACGAAAATGGATGACAGGATGGAGTTGACGGCTCCCAAATCCAGACCGAGCGACGGCCAGCGATTCTGACTGCGGGCCTCGAGACCGTCGAAGAGCTCCACGACCGTGGCGCGCGTATTCGGCTCGCGACGCGCCCCGGCCCGCAGCTCCACCAGCGCGTTGGGCTCCTCCGAACCGGCCGTGAGAATGCCCCGCGGCCGGTGGTATTTGAACGAGCGGCCGACCAGCCTGACCCCTGATGCGAGCAGTGCGGAAGCCAGCGTGTCGCCCGGATGACCCGCATAGCGTTTGCCGTCGAACGTGAAAGAGAGCGTACGGTCGCGCTGGATGGCACCCTCGCCTTCCCTCAGGCGGTGAGTGCTCATGACGGTGTCGACTCCGTTGCTAGCTGCACGCCCAGGATCTCGTGAGTGCGTGTGTTACGGGTGACCCGCAGCCACGAGAGGCAGCCTGCCGCGTGATACCACAGCTCCTCATGGGGACCGGCGGGGTTGTCGCGCAGATACACGGCTTCATAGAAGCGGTCGGCCGGGCTGTCTACGTCCGGCCGTGGGCGGCGGAAACCGGCGTCACCGAGATAAGCGAACTCGCTGACGTCCCGATCCCCGCAAAATGGACATTCGATGCGCATGGCAACTCAGTGCAGATTCGGCTGCGCCCCCTGCCCCTTCTCATCGAGCAGGTTGCCGGTGGCGAACCGGTCGAGGCGGTAGGCGCGCGCCACTTCATGAGCCTCGTCCCGGGCGAGCAGGTGAGCGAAGCAATACCCGGAGGCCGGCGTGGCCTTGAACCCGCCGTAACACCAACCGCCGTTCAGATAGAGTCCCGCGATCGGCGTGCGATCGATGATCGGCGAGCCGTCCATCGACATGTCCATGATGCCGCCCCAGGAGCGCAGGACACGCACCCTCCCGATGGCGGGCATCAGCGCCATGCCGCTCTCGCAGACGTCCTCCACGGTCGGCAGATTGCCCCGCTGCGCGTAGGAGTTGTAGCCGTCGATGTTGCCACCGAAGACCAGGCCGCCCTTGTCGGACTGACTGACGTAGAAATGTCCGGCGCCGTAAGTCACGACACACGGAATCATGGGCTTGATGGCTTCCGACACGAAAGCCTGCAGCACGTGGCTCTCGATGGGCAGGCGCAACCCGGCCATGCGCGCCACGTTGGAGGTGTTGCCGGCAACGGCCATGCCGATCTTGCGCGCCCTGATGTCGCCGCGCGAGGTCCGCACGCCAACCAGCCGCCCCCCTTCCCGGATGAACCCCGTGACCTCGCAATTCTGGACGATGTCGACACCACGCGCGCTCGCAGCGCGCGCATAGCCCCAGACGACGGCGTCATGTCTCGCCGTGCCGCCCCGAGGTTGCAACAATCCTCCCTGGATGGGGAAGCGCGCATTCTCGAAGTCGAGAAAGGGCAGCATGCGCCTGACCTGGCGGGCGTCCAGCAACTCGGCATCGACGCCGTGCAGGCGCATCGCGTTACCCCGGCGCACATAAGCGTCGCGTTGGGAGTCCGAGTGATACAGGTTCAAAACGCCTCGCTGACTCACCATGCTGTTGTAGTTCACGTCCTGCTCGAGGCCCTCCCAAAGCTGCATCGACAGCTCGTAGAACGGGTTGTTTCCAGGCAGCAGATAATTCGAGCGGATGATGGTGGTGTTGCGTCCCGCATTACCGAGTCCGATCCAACCTTTCTCGAGCACCACCACGTCGGTGATGCCGTGCACTTTCGCCAGGTAGTGCGCGGTGGCAAGACCGTGCCCACCGCCGCCGACGATGATCACCTCGTAGGCCGGCTTCGGGCTGGCATCCCGCCACGCAGGCTCCCACCCCCGGTGGCCCGCGACGGCCTGTCGCAGCAGGCTAAAGATCGAATAGCGCATGGGACCTCATCTTACGCGTGCTACATTAGCGTACAGCGGCCCGGCATCGCACCTGCCGGGAAGGAGGGGCTACATGGCGCTCGGCGGGTCCGGTAAGCCTGTTCGAATAGCGTTCCTGCTCGTGCCCCGTTTCTCGATGATGGGGTTTGCAGCCGGCGTCGAGCCGCTGCGTTCCGCCAACCGTTTGAGCGGCTCGGCGCTCTTCGAATGGCAACTGGTTTCGGCTGATGGCGCGCCCGTGGAGGCCAGCAACGGAATCTCGGTCGCGACCCAGGGCTCGCTCGCGGAGCTCGGCAAGGTCGACATGATCATCGCCTGCGCCGGTCTCGAGGCGCCCGAGGTCGAGCGCAGCGTCAAGCTCCATCACCAATTGCGGCGAGTGGCAAGTCACGGCACCGTTGTCGGCGCCATCAGCAGCGGCTCGTTCCTTCTCGCGGAAGCCGGCCTGCTCGCCGGGCGGCGCTGCACGGTTCACTGGGAATACCTCGAGGCCTTTCGCACGCGCTATCCGCACCTCGAGGTCACGGAGGACCTCTACGTCATCGATCGCAATGTGTTCACCTGCTCCGGGGGGACCGCCGCGCTCGACATGATGGTGCATTTCATCGCTCAGGTGGGCGGCAGCCAGCTCGCACTGGCGGTGGCCGAACAGTTCATCCACCCGCAGGTGCGAACCCAGGAGGAGCAGCAGCGTCTCGATCTGCACGCGCGCTATCGCATCGAGAACCCGAAGCTCATCCAGGTGATCTCGCTGATGGAAAGCGCCCTCGATGAGCCCGTGGAGCTGCGCGAGATGGCGCAACGCGCCAACATCTCGGTCCGTCAGGTCGAGCGGCTCTTCCGCGAGCACATCGGCGCCTCGCCGAAGAGCTTCTATCTCGATCTGCGCCTCGCCAAGGCGCGGACGCTGCTGCGCCGGACACTGGGGTCGCTGCGCACCATCGCGCTCGAATGCGGTTTCGGCTCGCCTTCTCATTTCTGTCACGCCTACAAGCGCCGCTACGGCATTCCTCCCACGCACGAGCGCCGCTCATTCGCCGCCGACGACGCTGGGCAGCCATCCCTGCCGCGCCGGCCAATCCGGCTCCAGACCCGCAAACCGGCTGAGCTGTAGCGACGACAGATCGGCGAAACCGCAGCCGCCATTGATCACCAGATCGCGGATCGCCCGCCCGGCGGCCGGCGAGAGCCCGAATCCCACGCTCGAAAGCGTCGCAATCGTCAGGTTCTCCACCGCGGCGGGACGGTCGATGATGGGCCGTCCGTCGGGGGTGTTCTCGATGAATCCGGCCCAACTCCGTATGACACGGGCATGAGCGGCCTTCGGCAGCAGCTCGCAGAGCCGGCGGGCGATGCTGGCTTGCAGGGGTGTCGAGTACGGACGGGTTGGCGCCGCATCCACGGCATCGATCCATTCATGAGGGCCGCCACCATAGGCGAGATTGCCACGCAAGGTTTGTCGGCCGTAGAGCCCGTTGCCATCGACGCCGCCCAGCGTCATGATCGGCAACGGTTCGGTCACTATCATCTCGGCGCGAGCGCTCATCAGCGGCACGGTCACTCCGAGGAGGGATGCGAGCTCTCCGGTCGCAGGCCCTGCGGCAATGACGACCTGGTCGCAGGAAAGCGTGGCGCGGCTCGTCCTTACGCTTACTACACGACTTCCGCGCATCTCGAAACCCAAAGCGCGAGTGTGCTGCAGGAGCCGACCTCCGCAATCGCGCATTGCCCAGGCATAAGCCTGCAGCGTGCGATGCGGGTTCGCGTGGCCGCCGAAATGATGGAAGTAGCCGCCGAAGACATTGTCTCCGGCGAGGGGCACGAGCTCCCGAAGCTGCCCGGGATCCAACACATCGGAACGGAAACCCTGTTGGGCGCCGTTGTCGAGCGCGCGCCGGTATAGCTCGAACTGCCGTTCATCGAGCGCGATGCGGATCCGATTGGGCTGGAATTCGGTGGGATAGCCGAGCAGCTCGTCCATGAGGGGCCACAGGCGCTGCTCTTCCCGGAAGAGCGGACTGTGATGATGCGAGCAGCCGCCGCCGTTGCGTCCCGAGGCGCCCCAGCCGGCTGCGCCCGCTTCGACCACGAGAACATCGACTCCATCGCGGGCCAACCACCACCCGGCGCTGAGCCCGGTGACGCCCCCGCCGATGATGACGACTGCGGCGCCATCGCCGTCGCGAGAGCTCATTCGCCCGACACCGGCTCGTCCGCGCAACGCTCGGCTGCGGCGTACGAGGGCCCGAGCCGCCAGAACGGGATCCATTGCGAGGGTATGCCGAACCAACTCTCCCAGCCCTCGCCCATTGCAGGCGCCTCCGGCATCGCCGCCAGCTGCGCGAGCCTCAGGGGCCGCGCTGGCGGCCGGTAGGTCGCGAGCGGAATGTCGGCGAGCGCGCTGCCTGCGCCGAGGGCCATGAGCGCTGCGATCTGCTCACGACAGCGCCGTCCCTGACACGGCCCCATTCCGGCGCGGGTGAGGCGCTTCACCACATCGGGATGGGGCGGCCCGTCCGAATCCACCCTGCCGGGTCGCCAGGCTTCAGGCCCCTCGCGCCGCCAATGCAGATAACGGGGAGGGCTCAACCCGAGAACTTCGGCCGCCGTCACTTCTTCGCATTGGCAGACGAATGGCGCCGCAGTTGATTTCAACGTCATTGCCCGGACCCACGCCAAGCGGTCGAGCGCGATATCGCTCGAGGGGGGATCCGGCGATACCGCCTCCTCCTCGGCGCCAGCGGGCACTGCGCCGAGCGCCCCGAGGGCCGCGACGGCTGCAATTCGTCCTTCGCGCCGAGCTGTACCGTCGGAGAGGGTTTTCGACGGCCAGATGCCGGCACAGTCTCCCGCGGCATATAGAAATGGCAGTGACGCGCGCTGCGAGCCGTCGATGACGGGCACGTGGCCGCCGCGCGCCGGCTGAAAGCTTACGTCGCAACCCGCTGCCTCTATCAGCTCAATGGCGGGGATCGCAGCCACGGCCAGCAGCACGGTATCGCACTCGATCTGCTCGAGCGCGCCTGGGCGTCGAGATCCGTCCACCTCGATGCTGGCGAGCCGGACGGCAGTGACGCCGTGCGGATCGCCAACCGTCTGCTCTATGACGTGTCGTGTGAAGAGGCGCGCGCCACCCGCGACCAGGCGAGCCAACAGGTCCTTCGGTCCGGCGATGGCTTCCGCCTGCTCTACGACCGCCGCGATCTGAATGCCGGTAGCCAGCAAAGCATTGGCGATCTGCAGCGCTTCCGCGCCACTACCGACGAGCACCGCCCTCCTGGAGTCCAGCGCCTCGTAGGTTTTTGCCAGCCTGTATGCCGCGCTGGCGCCCATCACCCCGGGACGCTGCCAGCCGTCAAATGCCACACCCATGTCCCGGCAGCCCGTGGCGACGATCACCTGCCTGAAGCGCAGTAGGTATACGCGATCTTCATCCGCAAGCCCTGCCACATGGCCGTCGATCCAGCCAGCTGTGCGTCGCTGGGGGAAAAGACCCCAAGCGGCTGTGCCGAGGCGGACGTCGATGCCAGCGTCGATGGCCTCGACGAGCCGCGGCCGGGCTCCGAGGACCGATTCCAGCACCGCATTGCGATTCGCCACGGTCGGGGCCATGCGGCCACCGAAATGTAACGGCACGTCCTCCCCCATCGTCCGGAGAGGGACCGGGTCCTCGTCGACCAGCGTGACCCGCACCCCGCCGCCCGCGGCGGTCAGCGCTGCCGAGATCCCCGCCGGCCCCGCGCCAATGATGAGCAGGTCGGTCGATTCGTCTACGGGCGGCTGCTTCCCGGCGACCGACGCGCGGTCCCGCCCGATGGACGTGTGCGCTCGCGAATTCATGTGTGGTTCGCCGAGCATGGCAGGCGGCCTGTTGGCCGAATATCGTATTCCCGACGATCGGTTGCAGAATCCCGACTTGCGCCTAACCCAGGCACATGGATGTGCCCCGCCGCCGCAGGTAGCGCTTGGACAAGGTCGCACGGGGGCACCGGGGGTGTCGGCTTTGCGCAACCCCGGGCAGACGGCCTCCGAGATCATCGGGATATGGAACCCAGGCGACGACGTGAAGGCGGCAGAGGCCGCCGCGCGGCCCCCACCCATCTGCGACAGCTCTCCTGGCGCGCGGTGCGCAATCCCTACGCGCCCATGGAAGTGCTCACCGCCGACCAGCTCGAGGCCATTCACCTCACGTCACTGCGCATTCTCGAGGAGCTCGGTGTCGAATTGAGGTCGCCACACGCCTGCGACATCATGCGCGCGGCGGGCGCAGAGGTCGACGATGCCGACATGGTTCGCGTCGATCGCGGTCTCGTGGAGCAGGCGCTCGCGACGGCGCCGCGCTCCTTCACGCTCACTCCGCGCAATCCGGCCCGACAGGTTACGTTGGGCGGCAATCACATCAACTTCGGACTGGTGGCGGGGCCGCCGAACGTCCATGATCTCGAGCGCGGCCGCCGCTCGGGGAACTTTGCCGACTACTGCGACTTCATCCGCCTGGCGCACTACTTCAACGCCATTCATCTCCTCGGCAACCAAGTGTGCGCGCCGATCGAGCTGCCCGCGAGCTCACGCCATCTCGATACTTACCGCGCCAACATCCGCTACTGCGACCTGGCGTTTCACGTCAGCGCTATCGGCGCCGGACGCGCGCTCGATGGCATCAGGATGATGGCGATCGCCCGCGGAATCACTCTCGAGGAGATTGCATCGAGCCCGGGCGTGATCACGATCATATCGGTCAACAGTCCACGCCGCTTCGATGAAGGCATGACCGAAGGCTTGGTTGCGATGGCCACACACGGGCAACCGGTCGTCATCACACCCTTCACCCTGATGGGCGCGATGGCGCCGGTGTCTCTCGCCGCGGCGCTGGCGCAGCAAAACGCCGAGGCGCTCTTCGGCGTGGTTCTTGCGCAGGCAGTACGTCCCGGCACGCCCGTTGCGTACGGAGCCTTCACATCGAACGTCGACTTACGTTCCGGTGCGCCGGCCTTCGGCACACCGGAGAACGCGAAGGCGAATGTTGCAAGCGGACAGCTGGCCAGACGCTATGGACTGCCTTATCGGACCTCTAACGCCAGTGCCTCCAACGCAGCCGATGCTCAGGGTGCATACGAGACCGAGATGTCTCTGTGGGGCGCCATTCTCGGTCACGCGAACCTCATCTATCATGCGGCCGGCTGGCAGGAGGGAGGACTGACCGCATCGTTCGAGAAGCTGATTCTCGACGTCGAGATGCTCCAGCTCATGATGCAGTTCCTCGAGCCGGTGCAGGTCGATGAGGCCGAGCTGGGTTTCGAGGCGATCCGCGGGGTCAAAACCGGCGGCCACTTCTTCGGCGAGCCGCACACCCTCGAGCGTTACGAGCACGCCTTCTACGAGCCGATGGTCTCGAACTGGCAGAGCTACGAGAACTGGCAGATTGCGGGCGGCAACGACGCCACCCAGCGCGCGACCGGGATCTGGAAGCGGGCGCTGGCGGAATACGAACAGCCGGCGCTGGATCCCGCCATCGCCGAGGCGCTCGATGAGTACGTCAACCGCCGCCGCGGCGAGATCGGTGACGGCGAGCCTTGAATCACTGGACCGTCCACTTTCCCAACCAGGCGTCGATGGCGTTCTGCCACTGCACCAAATCTCGCGGCAGCACCAGCTCGTGCTCCTCTTCACGAAAATACAGCAGCTCGCTCGGGACACCATGCAGCTGCGCCGCAGCGAAGGCGCCGAGTCCCTGCTCCAGAGGCACCCGATAATCGCGGCCGCTGTGGATCACCATGATCGGCTTCGACCAATCCGAGACGTGATCGACGGGATTGAACCGCTCGTAATTCTCAGGGTGCTGATAGGCGTAACCGGCGAATTCGAGGCCAGTGATGCCGACGATGTCGGTTGCGTAGCTGAACATGCGGGTATCGAAGACCCCATCATGCGCTACCAGGCAGCGCCAGGGCTTGTGCCATACTCCCGCGATCCAATAGACCATGTAGCCGCCGTAGGAAGGTCCCACGGCGCACGCCCGTGAGCGGTCGAGATATGGAAATCGCGCGAGAGCCGCCGACCATCCCTTGCGCAGATCCTCGAGCGGACGATCGCCCCAGTGGTTGGTCACCGCGTCCGAAAAGGCTTCGCCGTAACCCGAGGAGCCGTGAAAGTTGATCATCACCACTGCATAACCGGCACCCGTGTAGAGTTGCGGATTCCAGCCGTAGGCCCACGCATCGTCCCAGGCTTCCTGCGGGCCGCCGTGGATGAGGAAGGCAACCGGATAGCGGTGTCCGGCCACGGCGCCATAGGGCGGAAAGACGTAACCGCGGACTGTGTCGCCGTTCCATCCTCTGAACGCGAAGGGCGTCACGCTGACCAGCTTGACGTCATGTAGATCGCGTGCGCTCTGAGCGGTCAGTTGGGTGATTCCGACATCGCCGCGAAGCGCATAGAGCTCCGGCGGCCGCACGAAGGATCCGCGAGCGAACACCAGCGTCTTCGCGCCAACATCGTAGTCGGTGACCGTCCCCCCGGCGGTCAGAAAGCGCGCGGCTCCGCTCTTCACGTCGACCTTGATCAGTCGATTGGCTCCCGCCTGCTCGACGACCGTGACAAGGCTGCGACCGTCGCGCGTCCACTCGAGACCGCCGCCCCCGAAACATACGAGACTGAGGCCCGGTGCCACGTCCCGGGTCAACCCGCTGCCGACGTCCATGATCCGAATGTGGTCCACAAACTGCGCGAGCGGCTGGTCCGAGGGTCTACCGGCGCAGTACGCGAGCTGCCGTCCGTCGGGCGACATCACCGGGTGCACATCCGCCGCAGGATTGCTTATGGTGAGGTCAACCGGTGGCCTCGACCCGTCGATGGGACTGCGCCAGATATCGAAATTGTCACTCCACGCTTCGCTGCGACCAGCGATCAGGGCGCTGAAGAACACGACGCGGCCGTCCGGAGAAATGTCGTAGCCCACGTCCGTACCCCACCTCTTCTCCGGGGTATCCCCATCCAGATGAGCCATCAGGGCAATTGGATCACCGCCGGCGACTCCCGCGGCGTTCAGCTGCAGCGAGAAGAGATGGTTTCGCTTGCCGTCGATCCAGGCGTCCACGTAACGGACGTAGAGACTGCGAAAGACCTTGCCATGGAGTCCGCTCGACCGGTCTTCCTTGTCACGCTCGACCGTACACCGTGCGGTGCCGCAGTCCGGATAGACCGCCATCGACACGACGATCCACCGCCCGTCCGGACTCAGCTTGAAGGAGCCGACGGCGAGCGGCAGACGAGTCACCTGCATGGTATGGACACCACGCGCATCCGACTTCCAGACCTGGCTGGAGCCGGACCTGCTGGACAGAAAATAGATCCAACGTCCATCGGGCGACCAGCGCGGATTCGATGCTCCTCGCGTCGAAATGGACAGCCGCTCAGGGGCGCCATCACCTTTCAGACTGGCCAACCAAACGGCGCTCACGTACTTGTTACCGGCGTAGTCCGCCTGCGTCACACTGTAGAGGACACGCGTTCCGTCCGGCGAAATTTTCGGATCTGACACTCGGCTCATCTTCGCCAGGTCCATCGCCGTCAGCGGACGGCCGTGCGCCGGAACGCACGCAACTGCAAGTATGATCAGTAAGGCAACCAATGCGCGCATCATCAAGCCCCTACACTCACCGGCCCATCAGGGTGTCGATGAGAAAGCTCATCTGCATTGCCATGTCGGCGGTCTGGGTGTACTCGTCCGGATAGTCGTGACCGCCCTCCGATCCCTCGAGCAGCATCGCCCGCGCGCCGACCGACTGCATCTTCGCGACATAGAGCCGCGAGTGACTCGGTCCAACCTGATTATCGGTGGTGGCAACGACTACGAGCAATGGCGGATAGATCGTGCCCGGCCTGATGTTGAAGTACGGATCCCACGTCTCCATGACGCGCCGTTGAGCCGGATCGCTCCAGTCGCCGAACTCCGTAGCCATCCCTGCTCCGATACCCCCATCGCCATGCCCGACGATGGCGAAGTCGGCTACCGGCGCGCCGATCACGGCAGCGCCGAAAAGATGCGGCCACAGAGCTATGGCACCGGATGTCAATATGCCCCCATTGGAGTGCCCGGTGATGCCGAGATGAGCGGCGTCGGTGAAGCCGGAGCGCTCCAGGGCCGTTGCGACAGTAGCAAAGTCGTCGAACATCTTCTTCTTGTTCATTCCGGCGCCGGCCAGGTGCCATTCGCCGCCCCTCTCGCCGCCGCCGCGCACGGCGGCGATCGCAAAGGCCCCGCCGCGGTCGAACCACGACTTCCAGCTCGCCCCGAAGTGACAGCAGAAGTAGCTCGGGTCGTCGCTGACACCGAAACCGCCGTAACCCTGCAGGATGGTCGGGGTCGGCCCGCCGCGCGCACCTTTCTTGTGCATCAGGTAGTAGTCGATGGAGACCCCGTCCGAGCCTCGGGCGGATCCGATCTCCACCGTATAGTCGCGCAAGTCCGCCTCAGGAGCCGCACTGTCGATGCGGACAGGCGCACCTCTACCGAGTCGGCGAACACGTGGAGGCGTCGCCAATCCCTCCTCGTGCAGAAGGATGTCGTCACTCAGGTGATCGGACGATACGGTGAGCGTCAATCCAGCCGGCTCCACCAGCCGGCGCTTCACGATCCAGCCGTCGCCCTTCGGCCGAACGATGTACAGGGCACGCCGGAGATCCCGGACGCCTACGACAGCGAAGCCCGACTTCAGCCCGCTGAAGCCGCCCGACAGATAAACCCCCGGGGGCGGGCTCATCACGGCGCTCACCTGTCGCGTCGCCAGATCGTAGGCGACTATGGTATCAGCGGGATACGTGTTGCCATTGACGGTGTGCGACGTGGCGAGTTGGACTGCGAGCTTACCTCGTGTGAACACGGGTGAGCCGAAGTTGTCGAGCTGATCCGGCAACGGCAGATCGGTCACGCGGCCGTCGAGCGTCACCTCCTCGAGCTGGAAGCTCGTGTAGGTCCTCGCCTTGCTGATGAATATTCTGCGCTGGCCGGGCTCGCCGGTCACATCGAATTCGAAAAGCGAGTCCGTCGGTCCCAGCTCGAATATCTTTGGCGCACGGGAAAGCGGTGTGCCCCGCTTCCACACGTGCAGCTCCGCCGGGAATTGGCTCGGCATGACGCGCACCCCCTCAGTCGTGTGCGCAACCAGCAGGGTATCGCGGTCGATCCACCCCACAAAATTGCGCCCGGGAGCGATACGAAATCCATTCCGCACCAACTGTCCGGTTTTGAGGTCGAGCTCGACGTACGCATTATCCTGGTCCCCCTCATACCAGAGCGGGATCATGCAGCGATCGATTGCCGGCGCGAGACACTCCGCTTCCGGCTGCAGCCACTTGATCGTGTAAGGATGCGGGACCGTCCTGTTGTAGGCGTCGAGATCGAACACCGTCCGCCAGGGTCCCGGCTGACCGCCAGCGGTCGCCTCGGCGGTCGCGATGATCCCATAGGGGTGGGATTTGTCGTGCACGAAGCGGAGGTAGCGGTGCCCGTGGAGAAGCCAATACGTCGGCAGCGGCCTCTCTGACGAGTGTACCGCCCTCATGTCGGCGAGCACGGCCTTGAATGTCGGCGAGCCCTCGAGCCTGGTCCGGGTGGCATCGGTCTGCCGTTTCGACCAGGCCACGGCCTGGGCTCCGTGTTGCGGGATCAGATAGGCGAGCGGGTCCGCGGCCGGACCGTTCGCCTGCGCCCACGCCACCGGCGCGCGTGCAACTAGCGCGGCCGTCACGTAGGCCAACATTACAGCGCTGGAGATAAAACGCATGTTCCGCTCCTCGATCTTTCCTGTCAGGGCTTCGCGGGCACTTTCTCGAGTGCAATCGTCTGGCGGATGAATCCGGCAAGGTCCCCAGCAAGCTGGTGGCGCGCCGCCGGGTCCGCATAGATGACGTGTCCGGACTCATAGCAATGGTTCTGGACCCGCGCCCGCTCGTCCGCTGGAAGCTGCGCGGTGACGCGGACGTCGCCTTCGCACATGTTGAGCGGATCGAATCGGCCGGTCGCCACGAACACCCTGAGCTTCCGGTCACGCCGTAGTGCGTTGGGCATCCACGGAGGGTTGTCGCGAGCGATCCAGGTCACCTCTCCGGCCTTCAGGGTCTCGGCCCAGTCGTTGGATGGGATCGGCAGGTCGTAGTCGAACTGCCCGCCGGCGGTTAGGAGTTTGGGTCCCGGCTCCGGCCTGTATCCGGCCTCGATCCAGCCGTACGACAGATCGGTGTCGTACCCGAGCTCCCCTCTCAGGTATTGGTCCAGCGCCGCCGGAGACCCTTTCAGGTTCTCTTTGGCCTGCAGCTGTCTCGTATCCTCCTCACTCAACGGGTTGTCGCCATCGCTCCCCATGAAATTCGTGATGAACTTGGTGGCGTGCATGACCAGCGTCTTGCGACTGAAGTCCTCGGGCTTCATGCCGGTGTAGCGTGCAAGCTGCGCGATGATCCGGGTCTTCTGCGCCTCGCTCAGCGTGGCGACGTGCTCGAGGGCGGGCTCGTAGACGTTGGTCGCCCAGTCGATCGCCGCTTGCATCGTCGCCGCGCGATTGCTCATCAGATCCGGCGCCAGCCGCTTGTAATGAAACGCCGTAGCCGTCCGCGCGGGGATGTGCATCGCATCGTAGAAGGCGATCGGCTGCGGAACATTGGGGAAGTCGCCCGAAATCAGGATGGTCCCGTCCAGCCGGTCACCGCGATCCACCATGAAATCGGAGAGCGCAGCCGCGCGGAACACTCCATAGCTCTCTCCCGCGACGAACACCGGCTGGTCCATGGCGCGAAGCCGGGTGCGGAAGGCGCGGATGAACTCAGCAGTCGCGGCGACGTCGCCGCGCAGCGTGAAGAACTCCGAAGCGAATCTCGCCGCCGCAGGGCGCGAAAAGCCGGTTTCCATTGCGTCCATGAACACCAGGTCCGTAGTGCGCAGCAGTGTCTCGGGACTATCCTGGACGTGGCTACCGATCATGATCCGCGGCCCCAGCCCGCCCATGTGGATGATCGAGGACGGCACGCCCGGGCCGCCGTTCCACGCAAAGGTGATCGGTCGCGGTACGCTCGCTATGGGCTTGACGCGGTATGCCACGAAGAAAATGTAACCGTGCACTTCTGCGTCATCGCCGCGCCGGATCGCGAGCCGGCCTATCTGGGCTTCATACGTCAGCGGACCGTCAACGGTCTGGACGGTGTGCCGAGAGACGACAATCGGCTCGTCGCCCTGAACCAGTGGAGCGATGACCTGCCGCGACGCGTCAGCCGCTAAGCTCGTAGCGCCAAACGCCTCACTCGAGGTTGAAGCGGCGGCACACACCGCCAGCACCAGCGCCAGGCCGACGATCAAGGGATTCAGGCGTTCCTTCCCCAACGTCACTTTCGCTTCCATTAGAAATTCTCGGTGAACGAGAGCCCGACCGTCAGAGGCCTGTAAACGACTACCGTATAGGGCGGCTCGCCGGCGAAGTAGCCGAAGTCTCCGATGTACGCCCTGCGGTTCGTAGCGTTCTTGATGTAGAGACTCAACCTGTATGCATCACGTGCGACGCCTGCATGGAGGTTCAGGATCCCGTAGGCAGGCAATGGATAATCGGTGGTGTCGAGCTCGGACGAGGTGTAGCTGAAATCGCCACCGGCATTTCCTGTCCAGTCCCCTGTCAGCGGGAAGGTGTAGTCGGCGGTCGCGCTGGCCGTGTACTTTGGCACGAGAAAGAGCCTCTCGCCGTTGACGAAGGTATTGATCGTCTGCGTAAAGATGGCGTCCGTGTAGGCTGCATTCACACCGACGACCAGCCCCTTGAGCAGCACATAATTGGTCTGCAGCTCGAGGCCCCGGCTGCGAGCCGTCCCGCCATTGCCGTCGGTGTTGAATTGCCCGATGTACACGAGCGACTGGATGTCCGTCCAATTGATCCAGAAGCCATCAGCATCGAGCGATAGACGGTCATCGAGAGCACGCACCTTGACGCCCGCCTCGTAGCTCCAGATGCTGTCCGACACGTAGGACGCCGAGAACCCCGGAGGCGCGCCGGGCGGAATCGTGCGGCCGCCGCCCGGACGGTAGCCACTCGCCGCGCGCAGGTAATACATCACGTTGGCATTCATCCGCCAGCGGATGCCGGCCGAGTAACTCTTGGGGCTCGCCGAGAAGCTCTGTGCGTTGGTGAGGAAGCTGGTGGCGCTGCCTGTGTAGAGCAGCCCGCCATAGTATTGGGAGCGGCTCTGGTTGATGCGGCTGTAGCGGGTGCCCAACGTCAGATCGAGTTGCGGCAGTATGTAGTAGGTGGCGTTGAGGTATGCCGCCGCCTCATTCAAGGTTCCGTACTTGTTATCGATGCCGAGCAGGTTCTGATATTCGGGCTGTCCTGCAGTGGTGTAGTACGGATAGATGTTGCCGTCGCCGAGAGCCTCGTGCTGCAGGAACGTGCCCGCGATGAACTCCACGTCCCCCAGCCGATTGGAGGTGAAGCGCAGCTCCTGGGTCTCCTGCTGATCCGAATGGTGCCCGATGGCTCCGGCGGGGTCGGATGGCGAGACGCCCAGGCCGAAAGGCTCGAAGTCGACCGTCACGTCCTGATAATTCTCGGGCTTGATCTGGGAGATGCTGGTGGCCGAGAGCAGCGTTCCGTAGAGAGTGTTCCAGTTGATCTCGGCCGATCCCAGGCTCGTCTTGTAGGCGAACTCTTCGGGAATGTAGCGCTCCTCGGAGAGACTTCCGTAGAGCGGACGCAGCGTGTTCGGGTCCAGGTCGACGGTGTCGAGACCATTGACGCTCGATTGCTGCGTCATGGCATTGAAGTCGATGCTGAGATTGGACGTCGGCTTGTAGAGCAGCGTCCCCCGCACGCCCCAGTCGTAGCCGCTGTTGGCATCCTTGCCGCTAAAGCCAACATCGTCGATGAACCCGCCGATCCTCCGGTAGTAGGTGCTCACTCGCACCGCAAGCTTGTCCTCGATGATCGGGGTCGAGAACGAGCCCCGGACCTTGCCGCTTGGTTGCCCGCCCTCGGTGAAGCTCACATCTTCGGTCGCGCTCCCCTCTGCATGCTCCAGGCTCGGCTGCTTGGTGATGTAGCGGATTACCCCGCCCAGCGAAGTAGCGCCGTAGAGCGTGCCCTGAGGCCCCTTCAGCACCTCGATCCGCTGGATGTCCGCCGGATCGAGGTCCGGGGTGAAATCGCCGCCTTCGGCCAGATTGCTCGAGCCGCCGAACGGAATGTCATCGATGTAGACCGCGACTGTCGCCCCGACGCTCTGGGGCGAGATGCCGCGGATCTGGAACGAGCCGTAGCCCGGAGAGCCGTAGGACTGCAGGCTCAGGCCGGGCGTGAGCTGCACGATGTCCTCGAGGCTGTTCGCCGACAGCATATCGAGCTGATCGGTCGTGACGACGGAGATGCCCTCCCCGACTTTGCTGACCGGCTCCGCCCGCCGCGTAGCGGTTACGATGATTTCATTCAGCGTCGATGCGACCGGGCCAGCGCCATCGTCGGCGAGGGCGGCCCTCGGGGCGACGACGGCTGTGAGTGACGCCGATGCAACGGCAAGCACGAGCAGCGGACGGTTGCAGCACGAGAACATTTTTTCTCCCCGGTCCAAGGCGAGCGCCTGCCGCATGTGTGCGGACCTTTGGCGCCTTTTCATCCATGAGACGCGCGGCCGCTGCGGATCGTCCGCCGTCGGGAAGAAAAAACTCTCGCGAGTGTGTGACCGCGGCTGGCCCGCGATTCATTGACCAGGGCGCGCCGCGGGACGCATCAGAACATCGATGAAGAAACTCATCTGCATCGCCGTATCGGCGGTCTGGGTATATTCGTCGGGATAGTCGTGGCCGCCCTCCAGTCCTTCGAGCAGCATGGCGTGCGCTCGGACGGACTGCATCCTGGCGACGAAGCGCCGGCAGTGACTGGGCCCGACCTGATTGTCGGTCGTCGCGACTACGCAGAGCGTTTTCGGATACGCCACGCCGGGACGGATGTTGGAGTACGGATCCCAGATCTGCATGTACCGACGCTGTGCCGGAGTGTCCCAATCCCCCTCTTCGCTCGCCATGCCCGCGCTGATGCCACCGTCGCCGTGCCCGATGATCGAATTGTCGGTAGTCGGAGCTCCGATCACGGCAGCAGCGAAGAGATCCGCGCGCATCACCGCCACGACGGCGGCGAGCTCGCCGCCTTCGCTGTGGCCGGTAACGCCCAGATGTGCCGCATCGGTGAACCCGGAACGCTCCAATGCTTCGGCAACCGCGTCGAAGTCCTCGAAAGAGTGGATCTTGTGAATACCAGTCGCAACCAGATGCCAGGCCGAGCCGCGCTCCCCCCCGCCGCGGATCGCTGCGATCGCGAAAGCCCCGCCTCGGTCGAACCAGCTCTTCCAGCCTGCTCCGAAATGGCAACAGAAATAGGACGGGTCATCGCTCACGCCAAACCCGCCGTAGCCCTGCAGGATCGTCGGGGTTGGCCCCGGCCGCCCGCCGGTCTCATGCATGAGGTAATAGTCGATGACCGTGCCATCCCGCGAACGGGCGTGGCGGATGTCTACGGCGTATCCGCGGAGGTCGGCTTCGGGTGTGGCCTGATCGATCAACACGGCCCGCGCCCGGCCCCCCCACATACTGTATCGCGGCGGCGTGATCAGACCCTCCTCTCGCAGCAGCAAGGTATCGCTCTGCTCGTCGGATGAGGGTCGAAGCACCACGCCAGGCTCTTCGACGCGCCGTGCGCGTACGGTCCAGCCCCTTGAATTCGGTGTCGCCAGATAAAGGACCCGCTGCAGGTCGTGCACGCCGACGATGGCAAAACCGCTGCGCGTGCCGGTGAAGCCGCCACTCAGATAGACACCATGCGGCGGCGTCATCACGGGCGCCACCTCATGTGTCCGCAGGTCATAGGCGATAATCGTGTCGGACGGATAACGCCGACCCCGAATGCTCGCAGGCTCGGCCAGTTGGACGGCAATCTTTGCCCGGCTGAATTCCGGGGCGCCTAAATTGGCGAGCGCTTGCGGGAGCGGCAATACTGCGATGCGGCCGCCCGTCGTGAGCTCTTCCAACTGGAAGCTCTCGTAAGTCTTGAAGACATCGAGAAAGATGCGTCGCCTGCCGGGAACCCCCGTGACGTAGAACTCGAACAGCGAGTCCCGTGGATCCTCGCGAAAAATCACCCGGGCTCGCGCAAGCGGCGTTCCCCGTCGCCAAAGCTGCAGTTGCGCCGGGAACTGGTTGGCATGTACAGGCGCCCCGTGTGTGGTCTGAGCGACCAACAGCGTATCTGGGTCCAGCCACGCTACGAAGTTGCGGCCCGGTCCGATATGGAAGCCGTCCTTGACCACCTTGCCGCTGGCCAAGTCGACTTCCACGTACGCATTATCCTGGCCGCCGTTATAGTAGAGCGGGAACATGCAGCGGTCATAGGCAGGCGCCAGACACTCCGCCTCGGGGGTAATCCACTTGAAGGTGTAAGGCACCGGCACCGTCCTGTTGTACGCGTCAAGATCAAAAACCGTACGCCAGGTCCTGGGAAGACCGTCGCGCCCCGTATCCGCTGCGGCTATGTTTCCATAGGGGTGCAACTTGTCGCGCTCGAGCCGCATAAAGAGACGGCCGCCCAGGAGGAAATACATGGGCAACGGACGCTCGTGAGCATGCACCGCCCGCATGTCCGCACGCACGCCCGTGAAGCTCGGAGAGCTTTCGAGCTTGGCTCTGGTGGCATCGGTCTGCTCCTTGGCCCACTCCAGGGCCTTTTTGCCGAATTGCGGGATGAGAAAGGCATACGGATCCCGCTCCAGTCCGGCCGGCTGCGCCATTGCAACGGACACTGCGACGACGAACAGGGGGACCGAAGCGCTCAATTTTCCGAGCACGGCCAGACATCGGCGCCTCATGCGTTCACCCTCAAAAGCTCTGGCTGAACATCACGCCGACGGTGAGAGGCCTATAAACCACCACGGTGTAGGGCGGCTCGTCGGCGAAATAGCCGAAGTCCCCTATGTAGGCTCTGCGGTTCGTCGCGTTCTTGACGTAGAGATTCAGCCGGTAAGGTCCCCGCTCGGCGCCGGCATGCAGGTTCAGGATGCCGTAGGGGGGCAAAGGATAGTTAGTGGTGTCGAGCTCTGAGGCGACGTAAGCATAATCGCCACCCAGGTCGGCGGTCCAATCGTACTGCAGCGGGAAGTCATAATCCGCCGTCAGAGTCGCCGTGTATTTTGGCACCTGGAACAGCCGCTCGCCATTGACGAAGCTGTTGATCGTCTCGGTGAAGATGGCGTCGGTATAGGCCGCATTCACGCCGACGACCAGCCCCTTGATCAGTACGTAGTCGGCCTGCAGCTCGAGCCCCCGGCTGCGGGCGCGGCCGCCATTGCCGTCCGTGTTGAATTGACCGATGTACACGAGCGACTGAATGTTCGTCCAATCGATCCAGAAGCCATCGGCATCGAGCGAGAGCCGCTCGCCCAGCGCGCGGATCTTGACGCCCGCCTCGTAGCTCCAGATGCTGTCCGATACGTAGTCCGGCGAGAACCCCGGCGGCGCCCCGGGGGGAATCGTGCGGCCGCCGCCCGGACGGTAACCGCTCGCCGCACGAAGGTAATACATGACGTCCGCATTCAACCGCCAGCGCAGCCCGGCCGAGTAAGTCTTGGGACTCGCCGAGAAGGTCTGCGCGTTGGTGAGGAAGCTGTTGGCGCTACCGGTGTAGAGCAGGCCACCGTAGTACTGCGAGCGAGACTGATTGATCCGGCTGTAGCGCGCACCCAGCGTCAGGTCGAGTTGCGGTAATATGAAGTAGGTGCCGTTGAGGTAGAGCGCAGCTTCGTGCAAAGTACCGTACTTGTCATCGATGCCGAGCAGGTCCTGCAGCTGCGGCTGGCCTGTTGTGGTGTAGAACGGGTAGAGGTTGCCGTCCGTCAGGTACTCGTGCTGCAGGAAAGTCCCTACGATGAACTCCAGGCCCCCGATCCGGTTCGAGGTGAAGCGGACCTCCTGGGTCTCCTGCTGGTCGGAGTGGTGCCCGATTGCGCCCACGGGGTTGGATGGAGAGACACCCAGACCGAAGGGCTCGAAGTCGACCGTCACGTCCTGATAGTTTTCCGGCCTGATCTCGGAGATGCTGGTCGCCGAGAGCAGCGTGCCGTAGAGCGTATTCCAGTTGATTTCGGCCGATCCCAGACTGGTCCGGTAAACGAACTCTTCCGGGGTATGGCGCAGCTCAGCCAGACTTCCGTAGAGCGGACGCAGCGTGCTCGGGTCAAGATCGACGGTGTCGAGGCCATCGACGCTCGATTGCTGCGTCATGGCGTTGAAGTTGATGCTGAGACCGTCTGTCGGCTTGTAGAGCGCCGTAGCGCGCACACCCCAGTCGTAGCCGCTGTTGGCATCCCGGCCGCGGAAACCGACATCGTCGATGAACCCGCCGATCCTCCGGTAGTAGGTGCTCACCCGTACCGCGAGCTTGTCTCGAATGAGCGGCGCCGAGAGCGCGGTCCGCACCTTGGCGCTCGGCTGGCCGCCTTCGGTAAAGCTCACATCCTCGGACGTGTTTCCCTCTGCGCGCTCCAGGCTCGGCTGCCGGGTGATGTATCTGATTACCCCGCCGAGCGAAGTAGCGCCGTAGAGCGTTCCCTGAGGCCCTTTCAGCACCTCGATCCGCTGGATGTCCGCCGGATCGAGGTCCGGAGTGAAATCGCCGCCCTCGGACAGATTGCTCGAACCACCGAAGGGAATGTCATCGACGTAGACGGCGACCGTCGCCCCCACACTCTGAGGGGAGATGCCGCGGATTTGGATCGAGCCGTAGCCCGGTGAGCCGTAGGACTGCATACTCAAACCGGGCGTGAGCTGCACGAAGTCCTCCAGGCTGTTTGCCGAGAGCGTATCGAGCCGATCGCTGGTGACGACGGAAATGCCTTCCCCCACTTTGCTGACCGGCTCCGCCCGTCGTGTCGCGGTCACGATTACTTCAGTCAGCGTCGATACGACCGAATCATCGTCGTCAGGCCCATCGCGAGCCACATCTTGCGTGGACGTCGATGTCAGCGTGAAGCCCCCGTTCTGTGCGCGCACCGGCTTGAGCCCGGTGCCGGCCAGTAGCTTCTCGAGCGCGGCGCTCGGGGTATAAGCGCCCGATACGCCGGGGGAGTGCTTGCCGGCAATCAAGCTCGGGGCCACGACCACCAGTACGTCGGACTGACGCGAGTATTCCAAGAGTGCGCTCGAGAGTGCCTGCGCCGGAATGCTGAAGACCCGCACTTGCTCCTGGGCGAACGCCGGCGCCACCGCCACGAGGGCGATGAACGATACGGCCGTAAAGGCGAGCGCGGTAAGCGAGCGGCCAAAGCTGGAGAAGGTCATCTCTCCCCATGAGACGCAGAGTGATCCCGGACCGTCCGCCTATTATCGAATTTTCAGCGCCGGCTCACGGCGAAGTGACCGCTGCCTCCCCTCTCGATCTTCACCGGCAGCGCCGAATCCAGCGTGTTCAGGAAAGCAGGGATCTCGTTCGTCCGGAAAGAGGCGGTCACCCGCAGGTTCGCGGAGCCTGGATCGAGGGTCACGCCGGGGCCGTAATACCGGTTCACGTCCGCAACCACGTCGATCAGTCGTGCATTCTCGTAAACCAGACGCCCACCGCGCCAAGCGGTTACCGCAACGGGCTCGACTGGACGCACGATGAAGCTGGCCGGCTGCTGGAGGCGATCCTCGGCCTGCCCCTGAATCGCCTCGAGGCTGTCTCCGGCCCGGAGAACTTGCACCACTCTGACCAGGTGTGCCGCCGGCGCACCACTCTCACGGACTTCGACTTCACCCTCGAGGACCGCGACTCGAACACTGGCGCCAGCCCTGTTGACGTCGAATCTGGTGCCGACGTCTCGGATCACGGTGTCGCCAGCGTCCACAACGAACGGGCGCGCCGCGTTGTGCCTCACCTCGAAGAGCGCTTCGCCCGCGGTGAGCCTGACTAAGCGTTCCCTTTGCGTAAACCTCACGACGACTCGCGACCTTGCCCCCAGGACGACGGTGCTACCGTCCGAGAGCGTCAGGACTCGCGTCTGACCAACGCCTGTCGCATGGCCCTCCAGGAACTCCATCATGAACGAGCCGATAAAGGCCAGAACGGCAACCGCAGCGGTCGCGAGCGCGAGGGCTCGCAGGCTCGGGGGTGATGGCGTAACTGAACGGAACGCCCTGCTCGCCCGGCGAGGGGGTGCGGCTTCGGCAAGGTGTGCGAGATGTTTCAGGTTTGCGGCCTCTCGCCAGGTCCGAGACATCGCGGCAAAGGTACGGGATCGCCTCGGATCCGACGCCGCCCATGCATCGAACGCGGCGCGCTCCTGCGGCGCAAGCGCGCCGTCGTCGTGCCGCACCAGCCAGTCCGCCGCTTCCGCGTCGATCCTGGCCTGATCCGCTTCACTTTCCTCAATCACTTTTCATCACCCGGGTTCTTCACCGGCCATCCCGTGTGCCCGCAGGCTCCTCTCACACTCGACGATCGCAGCCGCTACGAGGCGCTTGACCGTCGTTTCCGGCATCCGCAGCCGGCGGCTGATCTCAGCGTAAGACAGCTCGTGAATGCGATTCAGGACGAATACGGTACGTCGCCTCGGCTCCATGTCCCGAATGGCTCCTTCGACGATCGAAAGCCTCTGCCTGGCAGATAAGACGCGCTCCGCGTCCCGGTCGTCCGAACTCTCCACCGTGGCGGCTGGGGTCTGCTCTCGCGCGAAGCGATTGCGCACGAGATGACGTCGATGATGATCGACGACCAGATTGTGGGCGCTGCGAAAGAGAAACGCGCGAGGATTCTCGACCGCGTGTGGATTCTCGAGGGCGGCGAACTGGGCGAAGGCCTCCTGGACCACATCCTCGGGGTCCGGAGGTCCTGCGCCGAAGGTTCGGGCTATATAGCGCGTAAGCTCGCTCAAGTGCCTGCGATAAAGCTCCGCCAGAGGCGTCTCGCGCAGCCGGGCGACATCGGCCACGCGTATCGCAATACCAGACTTGTAGGGCGTGTCGGTCATGAGGGCGGGCCCCTGAGCCTAGCGGCTCCAAACCCGGGAAAGCAAGAAGAGCCTGCGGGGGACGCGATTTGAAAGTATCCTAGCGGCCGCTATGACAGAGTGTCAAGCGAGACAACCTGTCAGAATCAAAACCGGTCGTACGGAGCGCCTTCTGATGCAGTCCACCAGTATTGGGTCGCCGGCGACGGGCAGACTCATCTTCCTGTGCTTCCTGGTCGCGGTGTTCGAGGGGGTGGACATCCAGGCGATGGGTGTCGCGGCACCGGGACTCGCTGCAGCTTTCCGCCTGACGCCGGCGCAAATGGGTGAGGTGATGAGCGCGAGCACCGTCGGGTTGATGCTCGGCGCTGCTGCGGGCGGTTGGCTCTCGGACCGGATCGGGCGCGCGCGAGTGATCGTGATCGCAATGGCGGTGCTGTCCGTCTTTTCCTTCGCCACCGTAGCCGCGCCCGGATACGTCGGTCTGCGTATCATTCGGGTCCTCGCCGGTCTGGGATTGGGAGGTGCTTTCCCCAATCTCATAGCCATCGTCGCGGAGCACAGTCCTTCGAGCAAACGGGCGGCATCCCTGGCTTGGATGTATATCGGCCTGCCGGTGGGAGGTGTGGCAGCCGGCCTGGTCGCTTCCTGGACGACGGCTGGCAATTGGCACCCCGTCTTTTATGTTGGCGGCCTCGGACCGCTGCTGCTCGTTCCCCTTCTTCTCGCCAGGCTTCCGCCATCAAACCCGCAGCACGGCGCACCTGCCCGAGCCCGGCTACCGCGAGCCACCGCGGCTGGCATTCACCCGCTGCGCTCGGCGCTCGGCGTAACGGCACGCCTCTGGGTGAGCTACTTCTTCACGCTGCTCGTGGTTTATCTTCTGTTGAACTGGCTGCCTTCCCTGGTGATGTCGGCCGGATATTCCCACCTTCAGGCAACAATCTCCTCAATCATGCTCAATGCGGGTGCCGTCGTCGGGAGTCTCGCCCTCGGCGCGCTGACGGATAGATTCGCGCCGCGCGGCTCCCTGGTCGTGACCTATCTTGGAATGGCCGCATCGCTTCTCGTGCTGGCTCTGGGCCACGGCGCCGCTCTCTTTGCCGGGGCATTCCTCGCAGGATTCTTCGTAATCGGGGGTCAGCTGATTCTTTACGCGATGGCCCCCGCGCTCTACCCGGCAGCTGTGCGCGGAACCGGCGTCGGCGCAGCGGTAGCCGCCGGGCGATTGGGATCTATCTCAGGGCCGGTGCTGGCGGGTCTGTGGCTGAGCCATGGATTTCCGCCGGCTACTGTCCCACTCATCGCGGTCCCGGGACTGTTGGTCGCCTTCATCGCGGCCCTCAGCCTGGCTGGGCGGCCCGCAATGAGGACTGTCAGCTCCGGGTCCGGCGATTCGGATCGTTGAGGAGATTGTAGACGCTGGCCCGGCTGATCCCCATGGCCTTGGCCAGATAGTCCACCGATTTGCGGGCCTGAAAGAGTCCGGCACGATCCACGTGCGAGACCAGCTGCATCCTCTCCTCGCGACTGAGATTGTCGACAGTCTTGTTGACCTGCATGGAGAAGTCGCGGACGATGTAATTGAGATGCTGCTGCACGTCGGTGCGGTAAATAGGCTCCGGGCGATGCATGGCGGTGGACGAGAAACCGGTCAACATCGCCGCGGCGCGATCGATCAGACTCACATCCAGATTGATGCATAGCAGTCCGATCAGGTCCCCGTCGGCGTCGCGCAGGCCCGCCGTGATCGATTTGCTGCGCCCCTGCGAAGGCAGGGCCTTCTCATAAGGCCCGAGAATGGCCTGGCTCGGCGTGAACTGCCTCTCCGGGTGGTCCAGATTCGACAGGTCCCCGGGGCGCCGGTCACTCCAGCAATTCCAGATCTTTACGATCCGCGCGGTGCGCAGGTCGTGGAGCGCGACCTCCGCATAGGGATAGAAGAGCGTGACGATGGCCTCGCAGACGGGAAAATAAGCCTTGAAGGGCTCGCTCCGCGGCGCTCTCTCGCGTACCTGGAACGTGCCTTGAACCGCCCCCTTCTTCGGCTTTGTTCTGGGTGCTGCCACGATCAGCCTCGCCTAAGCCGCCAGGACACGAATGAGCTTCTCCACATCGGCCATGTCGTTGTACACCGAAGGTGATATACGGATCCGATTCTTCGCCAAAGTGACGTAGATCTTCGCCTCCGTCAGCGCTGCACCGTACTTCCGGCCTGCTCCTTCCTTCGAGAATACCAGGTAGGGCCCGCGATGATCATCCGGTGTCAGCGCGGCAAATCCATATCGGGGCAACTCATGCCGCAGCCGCTCGAGCATCGGCTCCCGATAGCGCGCGATTCTGCCGACCTCGAGCTTCTTCAGATACTTCAGCGCGCCCGTCATGGCCGCAAGGCCGGCCCAATCGGGTGTGCTGACCTCGAATATTGCCGCCGTGTCCGTGCCGAGCCGATAGTCCCCCGCAACAGGGCCTGGAGAGTCGAACGGGAGAAAGTGCGATGTGTAGGCCGTCATGGCGCGCCATCCCAGTTGTACTCGCTGCAGTTCCCGCAGCCTGTCCGGCCTGACGTACAGGAATGCAACGCCGAACTCTCCCATCAGCCACTTGTAGGATCCCGAACAGCAGAAATCGACGCCGGAGTCCTTCACGTCGAGCGGCACGGCGCCGACGCCCTGGATGATGTCCGCGTAGACGAACGCGCCCTTGCGATGGGCAATGTCACAGACGCGCTTCAAGTCGTGTTGGTAACCAGTCGCACTGGATACCCAGGAGACGGCAACCAGCCTGGTTTCGGGCGAGATGGCCGCGTCGAGATCCGAATAATCGATGCGATTGCCCCGATTGCGGACTACAGTGAGAGGCATCCCCCGTTTGTGCAGCTCACTGTACCTGACGAGCGATGCGTCATAGTGAAATGCATCCGTGACCACACCCTTCCCTGGGCCCAGCATCAGTGAGGCGCCGACCAGATTCTCTCCCTCCAAGGTGCTGGGCACGACCGCAACCTCGGCGGGTGCGGCATTGATCAGTCCGGCAAACAAGGCGACGGCCTCGTCGCGCGAGTTCTGCGCCGGCCAGTTGCGAGCCGCATCCCGCTGGCGGCTGTCGAGATAGGCCTCGAGCGCTGCGCGCGTCCAATTCCCAACCGGATGAGTGTAAGCGGCGTTGAGATCGGTTCCCGCGAAGTCGAAATTCGCCTTGTCGGGCAGGGCGAGCGGCCGCGGTGGGCTCGCCGGCCCCCTTGCAGGCTCATCGCCTGCGGCAGCCAGGGCTGGACCGCCGGAGCGCAACGCCAACGCAGACAGCGTCGCCGCCATTTGAATGAGACCGCGCCGGGTTGATTTCATTAGTGCAAAACGGGTATGAAAGGATGGCCTGACTTGATAATTCATCAGTTTGTATTGTTTGTCAAATCGACTCTGCCGCACCTGCGCCATAGTGGGACAGCTGCGAGAAACCGTGCGATCATGGCCGCCCACGCTGCTTGCGGACCCGACGATGAGCGACTTCAGCGAACTCGAGATCAACGCCGTCTATCGCGTCATCTCGGAGCGGCGCGACATGCGGCACTTCCTCAACGACCCCCTCGATGAGGCTCTGCTCGAGCGCCTGCTCGGCGCCGCGCATCTCGCCCCCAGCGTGGGATTCATGCAGCCCTGGCGCTTCCTGCGGATTCGCGACCCGATATTGCGCCGCTCAATCCACAGCGCTCGTGGAAGCCGAGCGGGTAGCTACCGCCCGCGCTCTCGCCGAGCGTGAGGACGAGTTCATGCGCCTCAAGGTCGAGGGAATCCTCGAGTGCGGCGAATTGCTCGTGGTTGCCCTGATGGCCGGCCGTGAGGCGCACGTGTTCGGACGCCGCACCATGCCGGAGATGGACCTGGCATCCGCCGCCTGCGCGATCCAAAACCTCTGGCTCGCGGCGCGCGCCGAGGGCATCGGCATGGGCTGGGTCTCGTTGTTCGATCCCGCGGCCCTGGGTGAGCTGCTGAAGCTGCCCGCAGGGTCCCGCCCGATCGCCGTGCTCTGCCTCGGACACGTTCCCGCCTTCTACGCGCGCCCCATGCTCGAGGAGCAGAACTGGGCACACCGCTGCGATTTGCGGTCGGTCGTCACCGACTGCTGGAGCGATCCGCAGACCGAAGCCTGATCAGGAGGCCTTGCGCAAAGCCTCCGCCGGCAACCGCTGCTCGAGGCGGCTGCAGTACCAATCGATGAACTGCCTCACGCCCTCCTCGGTCACGTTCGATAAGGGTCCTGGCTCGTAGGTCGGGCAATTCATGCCGATCTGATTCTCACGCACGATTCGCTGATCCTGCGCGTTTGTCGCCAGCCATACCTGAGTCAACTCGTCGAGGTCGTAATCCACGCCCTCGACGGCGTCGCGGTGCACGAGCCACTTCGTAGTAAGTTCGGTGCGCGTGGGACCCAGCGGCAACACCCGAAAAGAGACCGCGTGATCTCCGAGGAAGTGGTTCCACGTCGTCGGGTAGTTGAAAAAGAGCAGCGCCCCAATATTGAGATCGCGTGGAATGGAATCGCTGAGGCGGCGTCGAACCGCGGGCTGACCGGTCATCGTGTAGCTTTCGGCCGGCTCGAGCAGCGGCATCCGGGCGGTACGCATCTGGCCATCGGCTGAGAGCTTGAATTGACTCACGAGTCCCGCCGACTCGCAGCGGCGCCAGTGCTCGGCAATTCTCGGGTCATCCTCGGCGCCGCTGACGCTCGTCACCGTGGGCGTGTCAGGGTAGGTTCGCGCGAGCTCGGGATGGTTGCTCGCGCAGTGATAACACTCACGGTTGTTTTCCCAGACGAGCTTCCAGTTGCCGTCCTCGATGATGGTCGACTGAAACGCCACGCGCGCCTCGGAGAGACCATGCGGCAGCAGATAGGGCTCGAGATGCCGCCGCGTGGGGCCGAAATCCGGGGCCTCGGCCGCGAGGCAGACGAAGATGTACCCGGCGACCGCTTCGCAAGACAGCGCTCTCAGCCCGAGCTGCGAACGATCGAAGCCCGGCCCCATGTGTCGGGCGGCGAACAGTCGTCCATCGAGATGATAGGTCCACTGGTGATAAGGACAAACGAGCTTGGCTGCCTTGCCTGCCGCTGCCGGACAAACGCGCGCCCCGCGATGCCGGCAGGAGTTGATGAAGGCACGGATGACGCCGTCAGCGGCGCGTGTGAGCAATATGGGATAGGCGCCAATCTGCAGCGTGAGATAGCTGCCGGCCTCGGGCAGCTCGGCGCTGTGCGCAACGAACAGCCAGTCTTTGTAGAAGATGTGCTCCAGATCGAGAGCAAAGATGTCGGCGTCGGTATAGAACTCGCGTGTCAGGCCCATGCCGGGCGTACGCTCGCGCAGGCTGTGGCGCACCTGGTCGCTGATCGTGGTCATGGTCATGGTCATGGTCATGCTCACTCCCCGTGAAACGGCCAAAAGATTGCTGCAGGCTGGTTTCCGGGCTCAGGAGGGGCCACCGAGCTTCACTCGGCGACCGGCTCGGCGCCTTCCCAAACCCTATGATCGGGTTCGGTGGCCCATGCCGAGTCGACACTCCACTACCGTTGCGGGGGCAGCGCCGGCATTCACCGGCTTCCCAATTCTTCCGCCTTTGGGGCGGGCACCTTCAGCACCTCTATGCTAGCGCAGGCTGCGACCGGTTGAAACCGGGGTGACGGAATCCAGCATCCGCGTGTCGTGCCTGTATCAGTCCCGAGCCAGATCGAAGCGATCGAGGTTCATGACCTTGCTCCAGGCCGCGACGAAGTCCTGCGCGAATTTCCGCTTCGCGTCCGCGGAGCCGTAGACCTCCGCAATTGCGCGCAGCTGCGCCGGCTCATTGACCTCCCAGTCCTTTTGCGGCGCCAGCCGAATGTGAGCGCCGTTGGCGCCGCCCCGCTTGTCCGAGCCGCGGAAGGTCGATGCAGACGCCCAGGCGGTCGATACCAGCGCGGCAACCGGCAGGCCGGAGGCCAGGATCCTGGTCTTGAGCGCCGCCACTTCAGCGTCGCCGATCAGGGGATGATTCACGATAGGGATCGGGTCCTGCCAGATCAGGGTTTCCTTCGGAACGAGCGGGCCCACGTACCGCACGAGCGGGCCCATGTCACGATGTGTCAACTTGAACCAGGCGCGCGCAAACGCATCCGCGAGCTGCTCCGGATGCTCGTAGAAGCGTCGCGAGATCTTCTCGTAGGCCGGATCGAGGCGCAGCGACAGATCCGTGGTGAGCATGGTCGGAACATGCCTCTTGGACTTGTCGTGCGCATCGGGAATACCCATCTGCACGGCGCCCAGCGGATTCTGCAGCTCGCGCTCGCCGCTATAGCGCTCATCGCCCAGCCAGGTGCCCTCGGGGCCCCAATAGAGCTCTTCCGGCTCCCACGTGTCCGCGCGGCCGCCCCCGAACCCGAAAGTCTTGAACCCCATCGACTCGAGAACTACGTCAGCTAAGGACGGCGCAAATTCGATTCTCTCTATGGGGCCATTGAGAAAACCGATCGTGATGCGCTCTACAGGTCGCGCCGCAGGTAGACCCAACGGGCCGCGGCGGCGGATGCAATCATCCACATGATCCCCGCCAGCAGCAGATTCCAGGTCACCCAGTGGTACTCGAGGGTCGGAGACGGCTGCGGCCAATACTGCTTGAACTCCAGCAGCGCCTTGTGCACCTGAAATGGGAACCAGGCCGCAATGCCGTCGAGATGAAATCCAACCAGTGTTCCCGCCACGATGTTATCAAACACCTGATAAATGATGATCAGCCCAATGGCCGGTCCGGAGCTGCGCACCAGCACTGAAATGAGCAGCGCGGTGAATGAGTACCAGAACATCCCAACCAACACGCCGAGCGCTGCCGTCACGTACGTGGACCCTGGATTCATGAAAAGCTTGTGTGGCGGGTGAGTATCCAAATAGGCCCAGGCGGTGCCCAGAATGAGTTGCGTGCCGTACAGCGCCACGCAAATGATCGGTATCAGCAAAAACTTCCCCAGAAGCCAGTTCTGCCTGGATAGACCGTCAATGATATTTTGCCGGCTGGTTCTCCACTCGAATTCACCACAAACGGACAGCGCCACGAGCACGGCGCCGAAGAGGCTTGCAATGGGCGCACCGGCAGTAAGGACGGCCTCCCAGGCATCCGGAAACCCCAAATAGGCGCCATGCATATGCCCACGATGGCCGTTGTAGAAGAGCGTTCCGAACAGAAATAGCGTGAGTGTGAGAAAGATCAGGTACACGACCCAGGTGGCAAGGCGTTTGCGCAGCTTGAACCACTCCAGCCAAAGCGCCTTACGAATCACGCCTCTTCTCCGGTGACCGCCAGAAAGGCCTCTTCCAGGGTCTGGCGCTGACTCGAAAGCTCTCTGAGGTATATGCCACGACCGGCGAGATATCGATTCAGGCTCGCCGGCGCCGCATCAGTCAGATCCAGATAGACGGCGTCGCCCGCCGTGCGGACATCTGTTGCAGGTTCATACTGCCTTAGAGCCTCGAGGAGCTGCCGGGTGTCATCCGCGCAGAGTCGAAAGCTGACCTTGGCGCCGGTGAAGTCGGTCACCGCGCCGCTGCGCTGCAACCGGCCTCGCTTCAGGATCGCGACGTGCGTACAGACTTTCTCGACCTCGTCCAGGAGGTGAGTGGAAATGAAGATGGTGCGACCAGACCGCGCCAGGCGTACGAGAAGCTCCCGTATCTCACGCATCCCTTCCGGATCCAGACCGTTGGTTGGCTCATCGAGTATCAGGAGCTCCGGATCTCCGAGCGTTGCCGCCGCCAGAGCGAGGCGCTGCTTCATACCGAGCGAGTAGGACTTTACCTGCCCATTGGCCGCCTCGAGCAGATCGACTGCCGCCAAAGCGGGCTCGATGTACTTCTTGTCGAGTCCCTTTATGGCCGCAACGAGCGTCAGACTTTCTCGACCCGTCAGATAGGGGTACAGGTTGGGTTGCTCGAGTGTTCCGCTCATGCGCCTTTGCGCGAGCGCCTCGCGATTGCTTGCGCCGAATACCGCGATGTCGCCGCGCGTCGGCCTGATGATCCCGAAGATCATGCCGATCGTAGTTGTTTTGCCGCTGCCGTTGGGGCCCAGAAAGCCGAATATCTGCCCCTCTCCTACGGCAAGGCTCAGATCCTCTATGGCAGATTTTTTCCCATAGCGCTTCGTCAGTCCGTCAACCTCGAGGACATTCATAGTCTCCCCTGTAAGGTGTTCTCAGCATCCATTGACTGCGCCCTGCGTTCGAGAAACGCAAAGTGCGCCGCGCCAATCATGGGAAGAACGATGAACAGGACACAATCCCGCCAGGGCAACTCCTTGAATGGCGTAGGCGTGCTCGGCAGCAGCAGAATGACGACAGCGCTCCAGGTTGCAAGGAAAATAAGCGCAAGCGATCGGTCTCTTCCACGAGAACCAGAGATACCAAGTGCCACCTGTCCGAAAAATACCAGTCCGGCAGGGCCAATCAATGCCGCGGTAGCCAGGCTTAGGGCGGCGACAACTGGGAGCATATGGTTGGTCGTTGCCTTTAACGTCCATATCCATAAGAGGCTGCTTGGCAGGAAGCAGGTCAACACCTCTAATGTCAGTAACAGTTTTGGGACCTGCGGCTCGGCTATGGACATCGCGCAAAAGCGCTCTTTGTAGCTTGCCCACACCGTCCCAAGAGACCACGTAAATACCTCATACGAATTCGTTATGGAGTCAATTTCGTTGCTGGCGGCCGCGATCCATTTAGCGCGGCCCGGGGGGCACGCACGCAATGCGTGGCGCACCAGCATTCTCGATATGAATCGCAGCACAGAGTCTTCAGCATTCATGCTTTGACGCCATCCTGACGGAACCGTCGTACGTATTTCTGCTCGCCCACAACCTCCCGCGCGTGGGTCACACCAGTGGACGTCAGACGAAAGACATGCCGTGGTGGGCGGCCCGCGTGTGCAGGTTCCACCCACTTTGACTCCAAGTAGCCGCGATCTTGCAATCTAGCGAGTATGGGATAAAGCGTCCCGCTTTGAAGACCCGTTGCTTTGGACAAAGCATATCCGTGTCGCCAGATACGTGTTTGCTCCAGAAGCGCTGCCATCACCGCCAGAGATTGAGTGGAACTCCTTCTATGTAGACCCATCGGTATAAGTCTACATATGAAGAGTTACGAGGTCAATGCAGCGCCCGGGACGGTTCCGACAAGCTCGAGATCGCAGCTGCCGGGTCACAGCAAAGCGGCCACGAAAAACAAGAGCGCAAGAGTGCAGGCCGTGCCGACTGCCGCAAGGATGTCGATACGTGGGATTGACGTGCGCCACGGGCGCAGACTATCATGAGTGACCATATTTTATGGTCACCATGAGGTTTCCATGGATATCTCTGCCGCACAGTTCAAGGCGGAATGTCTCAAGCTGATGGATCAGGTCGAAAAAACCCGCCAGCCAATCACTATCACCAAGCACGGCCGACCTGTAGCACAGCTGGCACCGGTACCTGCGGACACCGACTCCTTGTTCGGGTACATGAAGGGCACGTTGCGGGTGAATGGGGATGTCATGGCACCGCTCGATATCGCGTGGAGCGCTCTCTCGGGCGATGAAGATCACCTTTACAAAGGCGTGAGGACCCCGGCGAAGCCGGCTCGCAAAAAGTGAGCGCCCTCCTCCTCGATACGCACATCTGGCTCTGGTACGCCGAAGGGAATGCGGCGCAGCTCACCCCCGCAGGGGTCAAAAAGCTGGATCGGGCGCGACAAACTGATGGCCTGCGCATATCGCCTGTCTCCGTCTGGGAGATCGGAGTCCAGCACACCAAAGGCAGAATCCAGCTCTCCGCTCCGCTTCGAGACTGGGTGCGAGACGCTCTCGCTCCGGCGGGCATCGCTCTCCTCCCTCTTGACGCCGAGTCAGCCGCCGAAAGCACTCTCCTGCCAGGCGAGCTTCACGGAGATCCCGCAGACCGTTTCCTGATTGCCGCGGCGCGTATTCGGGGCCTTACTCTGGCTACGCGTGATAAGACCATCATCGACTACGGCAGCGCCGGCCATGTGCGGGTATTGGAGTTGTGATCCGGGGTCTTACCCCGAAGATACTGATGCGTCGGGATCATGACGTAGTCCAGAGCATCCTTGTTTATGAAGATGGCGCGGTGCGCACCGTCCACTGAAACCTCGATCATGTTGTCCGGATCTCCGCCACCAAAATCCGTCAGCTCGCAGAAGGCACTGAACGCGGTCTCGAGGCCGTGCAAGTACACATGTCGCCGCCGCCCACACGACAGCTGGTATGTCGTTTTGGTGGCCAATTCGAAAATCCTGGCGATTTTCTTTTGATCCCTCTCGCGCGTGCTTGCCAGATCGTCCGGCTTTATCCTTCCCTCGGCAACCATGTCCCGGTATTGCTCGTCCGTCATCATGATACGGCCGGTAACTCGATCCACCTCGGCAGGGTCAAACTCCCCGACGTCGCCACCCGCCAGCGCTTCCACTATCTCCCACTGGCCCGGGTCGGAAATTCCAGAGCCGCCGTGGTCGTTCGCCTCACCGGAAAACCTCAAATCCGCGATTGCTCTGGTCCTCACGGCGACAGTCTGATTCGCGAGGCTCGCCACCGTGACGAAGGCGCTGTGTCGCTGAAGCTGATGATACAGACGGCGGAATTCCCCTTCGGAAATCGAGAGTAAGAGGGGTTTTCTGGGGGCGGGAAACCTGTGCCGCCTGCGTCTGGGTCATGCCGGCATTGACCCGGAACTGCCTGAGCTTGCCTCTCATGATGGGGCTCCGTGTTCGTCCAATCCGATACGTATATTATACGTATATACGTATAAAAAATTCGTGACAAAACCTGGGCTCCGCTCAGCGCTACCTCGATCGATCGGGAAGAACCCCTGGATTGAGGGGCGCCACGGGAGCGCTCTCCTGCCGGGCGAGCTCGGATGGTCTTGGGCCCGCGAATCGACCGAATGAGAATCTCCGCTGAGATTCCAAGCTTGTCGTGCAGCGCGCGAATCATGTTGATGGACAGGCAGCGCTTGCGAATGCGCGAGCCTATAATCGCGGTACAGGCATTCCTTGCCCGGCGGCCATTTGCGGCCGCGGAGGTTCCATGGCAATCGAGCCGTATCCCGCGAGCTTTCAAGCGCGAATGGTGCAAACCAATGGTTCCAGTCTGCACGTGCGTTTTGGCGGCAAGGGGCCCGCAGTCGTCCTGCTACACGGCTTTGGCGACACCGGAGACATGTGGGCCCCACTAGCGGCAGCGCTGGTCAGTGATCGTACCGTCGTCGTGCCGGATCTGAGGGGAATGGGTCTGTCTGCTCACGCGGCCAGCGGATGGGCCACAAACTAATCGGCGGCAGGCCGGTCACGGCCACATTTAACGTGTCGCGCCCCACGATGACGGTCTATGCCCCCTCGGGGAAGAACACAGGTGCTGCGGTGGTGGTGTTTCCTGGTGGCGGGTTCGTAGGTCTGGCTATCGATCTCGAAGGCACCGACGCTTGTAACTGGCTGACATCCATCGGAATCACCTGTGTGCTATTGAAGTATCTCGTTCCGAGTGCGCCGTACGACTGGCATTGCAAATGCCGCCCGAACGACCTCGAGCTATCGCTGCCTTCACTGCAGGACGCACAGCGCACGATTCGACTGGTGCGCATGGACGCCGCCCAGTGGCATATCGATCCACACAAGATCGGCGTGCTCGGGTTCTCGGCGGGTGGGTATCTCGTGGCCGAAGTCAGCACAGACTTCATGCGTCACCTGTATACACCGGTGGACGCGGCCGACAAGGGAAGTGCTCGTCCCGATTTCGCCATAGCCATCTACCCGGGGCATCTCGCGATCAACAGAGACCTTTCGAGCGGTAACGACGCGTTGAACCCCAACGTTCTAGTCTCACGTGAGACACCACCGACCTTATTGGTACAGGCGGAGGACGACTACGTGGACGGGGTGACACAGTCACTGATTTACTACATAGCGCTCGCGAAGGCTCACGTGCCCGCGGAGCTGCACATCTACGCCAGAGGCGGCCATGCGTTTGGACTCAGGCCGACGAATTCGCCGATCACGCATTGGCCGGAGCTGGCCGACATTCGATAAATGGAAATGTTAGCCGGGAAGCGCCCATTGGCACCTGCGAAATTGGGACATTACAGATCGCTACACTTTTTGCACAACTCAATAACACCTCCATTCAACGGCGGCATGTATCGTTCGATTAATTGTAGGAGCAATTGGGGGCCGGGCGCGCCACCGTCCAAGTGAACAGCTAAACCCGCTGCCAACTTCGAGATGGGTCGCAAGCATCGAAGTGCAGTTATCCGGTCAGACCCTAAAGGGGAGTGTATCAATGCGGCTAAAATCTTTGAGATCCACTCATTCGGTAGTTTCGCTGCTGCTATTGCTTGCCACCCTCGTGCTTCTAGTAAAGCCGAGCGGTAATGTCCTTGCCGAGGACTCGCTGGGGCTCTATATCGGCGGTACGATCGGACAGTCGCGAGTAGTAGAAGCCACAGAAACAGAGTGTCTTTGCGATCTTGACCCAGGTATGACAATCACGGAAAAATTTGCTAAGACACATCTGGCATTCCAGGTGGCACTGGGTGCGCGCCCGATTTCTCTGCTGGGTGCGGAAATCGACTACATCGATTTCGGAAAACCAGATGGCGAGGCTAATACATTCCCAGAGAGCGCATCAATCAAAGGCGTGGCTGCGTTCGGCGTTCTATACCTGCCAGTGCCCGTGGTGGATGTTTATTTGAAGGCGGGCGTCGCGCGCCTCGAGAGCACCTTAAATTACAGTTACTGTGGCCCGTGTGCTTGCAACTTCTGTCTGAATTCCATCCAACTTGAACGCAGGAACACGAGTGGCGCTGGCGGCGTAGGTGCGCAGTACAGGTTCGGCTCGTGGGCCGTTCGAGCCGAATACGAGCGATTCAATGCCGCCGGCGGAAATCCGAGCTTATTGTCCGCCGGGATCACTTGGATTTTTCTTTGATTGATGCGTGATCGGCGTTTGTTGCGTATTGAGTTTCGTTGCCCTATTGCGGACAGTCGCCAGGGGCGGCCGTGGGCACAAAGTGCCCATTGCCTTGAAAAAGTGTGTGGCTAGCTGACGGTCCGCCGAAACACGCCGAGAGAGCTCACAGCCCCTTAGCCGCGATCATCTTTTCGATGACTTTGGCCTTGTGATCGACCACGAGGTGGGAATAACGTTTGACCATCGCGAGTGTCTTGTGCCCGAGCACGTCGGCGATTTCCAGCAGTGAGGCGCCTTGCGCGGCCAGCATCGAAGCCGTGGTGTGGCGGAGGTCATGAAAGTGAAAATCCCTGATGCCCGCTGCCTCGAGTGCCGCGTACCAATGTGCATCGAAATGCTCATAAGGCCCGGGGAGGCCCGACGGTTGCTGGAACACGTGCTCGCTGCGCGCGGAGTTCTGCAGCTTGAGTTGCCTCAGCGCATCCAGCGCCTTGCCGGCGAGCGGCAGCGTGCGCTGCTCGTCGTTCCTGGTCTCGCGCACGAGTGCCCTGCCGTTCTTCAAGTCACTATCTGACCACTTGAGGCGGATCAGCTCGCCCTTCCTCGCGCCCGTCGTGATGGCGAGCAGAACGAGCGCCTGCAGCGCCGGCCACTCGGACTTGGCGCAGGCATCGAGCAGCGCCGCCCGCTCCTCATCGGTCAGGAACCGCGTCCGCCCGCGCGACTCCTTCTTCCGGCTGATGTCGCTCACCGGGTTGCGATCAAGGAGCCGGCGCTCCTTCACCGCGAACGACAGCGCATGCGAGAGACAGGCGATGTAGCGGTTCACCGTGCCGCCACTGCGCTTGTGCTCTTTCGGCGGGATCGTCTCGCCGGTCTTCCTGTCCTTGCGCGGCTTGCCACGCGTGAACGTCTCAGCCGCGAGCTGGTCGCGTGCCTGGGAGATGCGATCGGCAGTAATCTCAGCCAGGGCAAGACCCGCGAACTGCTCAGCCCACCATTTGAGCTGTCGCGTGCGCGTCGACCTCTCCTTCTCGTCGAATTCCGCGAGCACCGTCTCGGTGTAGTCCTTCGCGAGCGCATCGAAGCTCGTGCGCCGCGCCGCCGCGTGCGGAAAGTGCCGACCCTCGCGGATTGCAGTCTCGATCGACTGCGCCCACTGCCGCGCCTCTTTGCGGTTCGGGAAAGTCTCGGACTGTGCGGGTCGCCCTTTTACTCGCACCTGCGCACGGTAGGACACCACGTTGGTCAGCGGACTGACGATGCGTTGAATGGAAGCCATACGCACCTCGGTGCACTGCGTACAGCGATGAGTAAGCCCACTGCACTGAGTGTGCACGAAACAACCACGAGAGTGAAGCTTGCGCGAGGCATCGGCGCGCAAGGTACTGAATATCAAGGGGTTTAATTGGGGCGTGAGGGAATCGAACCCTCGACCAGCGGATTAAAAGTCCGATGCTCTACCGACTGAGCTAACGCCCCGCGGATTGGCCGGCGCCCGAGGTCCGGGATGGGTCGGGCGCCGCGGGGCGGGGATGATACTACACGTCAGCCCACCGCCGCATTCGGCGCCGCCAGGCAGGCGACCGCCCGCGCCTCGGCCTCATTCCAGCTGAAGGGTGCGCCAAGGCCCTGCAGGTAGGACGGTCCCACCGTCTCGGTCCGCGGGGGTGCGATGCGAAAAGCGTCGCCGTCGTCCGTGCCGGAAAACGCCAGCGCCACGGCGAGCGCCGAGAGCACCTCGAAGCGCCCGGAGCGGACTCTATCCGGCTCATGATGATGCGCCACCGCCTCGATTACCGGGGAAGGCAGTCCCCAGAGGCCCAGCAGGTAAGCCCCGACTTCCGCATGCGAGGCGCCGATGACGCGCGTCTCCGCGCGATGCAGCGGGATGCCTGCCGCGACTGCGAGATCGAGCGCACGCGCCAGGTCACCGGGGCACTCCTGGCTCAGGACCCAGTATCCGATGTCGTGCAGCAGCGCCGCGAGAACCGCATCATCGGCCCAGACGGTCCCGCTGGTCAGCGCCGCGGCGATCGCCGCCGTCGTTTGCGCATGTTGCTGCAGCGATTCCAGGTCCACAGTGGCGTTTGCGAGCTTGCCCGGCCAGCGGGCGAACACCTCGGCGCACAGCATCAGATTGCGCACCCCGGCGAAACCC
The DNA here is from genome assembly GCA_963812925.1 of uncultured Pseudomonadota bacterium. Classification (GTDB taxonomy): domain Bacteria; phylum Pseudomonadota; class Gammaproteobacteria; order Steroidobacterales; family Steroidobacteraceae; genus 13-2-20CM-66-19. The sequence continues at coordinate 61,910 of CAWEXF010000006.1, forward strand.
ATGTACTGCACGGCCTGCTCAACATTCGTGATGCGGCGTGCCGGCCGAAAGAATGACGAATTGACGATCTGCACCACTTTGGCTGCGAGCACCGTGTCGGCGGTGATCAGCTGCCCGGCCCGCTGAAACGATGCGGCATCGTTCGCTGAAGTCACCTTGAGTCTGGTCGCGATCCGCGGGTGAGCCGGGAGCTGCCGTACGCGGCCAATCAGTGCGCGCAACGACGGCTCGCCCAGCACTTCGTGCAGCTTCAGACAGCGCTCGATCACGCCCGCGAGCTGTGCCGCCGGACAAGGCTTGCTCAGATACTGGTGCGCGACCGGCAACAGCCTCACGGTGTCGGCAAGATCCGCGGCCCCGGAGAGCGCAATCCGGATCGCGCTTGGCCAGCGCTCACTGGCGGTGGCCAACACCGCGGTGCCGTCAAGTCCAGGCATGCGTACATCGCTCACGATCACGTCGCAGGAGTACCGTCCCAGCTCCTCGAGGGCGTCCTCGCCGCTTTCCACGAAGCGCATCTCCCACCCGGCCTCGCGCGCCGCAAGGCCGCGCCGCAACCCGTCGAGCAGTTGCCGATCGTCGTCGACGAAGAGAATGCGCTTCTTGTCCGCAGCCGCTGCCATTGACGTTTCCTCGGAAGAGAACGCGGAATGCGGCTTCATTTAACGCCAACCGGCGCGACATGCCTCCGTGACAGATCACATTTCGCCGGACCCGACAGCTGCCAACTCCTGACGTCCCGCGCCAACTCGCTGTTGGGCGGAAGCCACGAGCGTGTCACAGATTTGACTTATCACTGCCGCGCCCGCCCGGATTGCGACCCGTGCACGGATTGCGGGTGGTATCAAGCGGTAGCTTGGTACCGTCTCCTTATGGCACCACTCGCGTAAAGAGATCGAGGTTTTAGGCATGGAATCCTGGAAGCATGCAGGCAACATCAAGCTTCTGCTGATAGGCCCGTACGACCCGCACTGCGGCGAGTACACCTTTCTCGCTCCGCCACTCGGCGTATGGCGGATTGCGGGCAGCCTGCGCGCTCAAGGAATAGAGACGCACGTCTTCGATCCGAATTGCTGCGACTTTGGAGTCGCCGCCACCCTCGAGTCGATTCTGCGCTCGGACAATTGGGATCTCATCGGCCTCTCGACGACGGCCATGACACTGCGCTACGACCTCTCGCTCGCGCATCTCGCCAAGCGCGTGGCACCGCGCGCCTGTCTGGTCGCGGGAGGCATGGAGGCGACGTTCAAGCCCGAACGCGCATTCGAGCTTGGTCCCCCATTCGATCTGATAGTTCTCGGCGAAGGCGAGAAGCCGCTGCTGGAGATCGCCGCGCGGTTGCAAGTCGGGTCACGACTCGATGGCATCCCCGGCACGGCCGTGCGCGCCAACGATGGTACGGTCGTCCGGTTCCACCAGCCCGCTATGACGGGCCCGGAGCTCTCGCAGGCAATTCGCTCCACGCCGTACGAGCGCATGCCGTACCGCAAGTACTGGGAGCGGCTCGAGAACGCCTACGAAGTCGGCCGCCTGCCCTACAAAGCGGACCGCGAAGCGCGCCTCGCCGAGATTCGGGCGGTGCGCATGATGACGCTCAACTACTGTCCCATGGCGTGCTCGTTCTGCTCCTCGACGAACTTCCTGAGAGAGGCCCAGGGCAGCGTGCCTCGCGTCGCACGCCTGGATGCCGCCGAGACCCTTGCGATGCTCGGGCGCATCGTCTCGACCCATCCTGACGTACGCACGGTGATCTTTCAGGACGACATCTTCGTGTTTACACGCGACGAGCGTGTCGTGCCACTCTGTGATGCGATCGTCGCCGCGAAAGCGACCGGCCAGCTGCCGCGCAACCTCCAGTTCATCAGCACAAACCGCATCGACGCCATGAGCACCGAGCGCCTCACGGCCATGCGTCGCGCCGGCTTTCGCGTGCTCGGCTTCGGCGTCGAGAATTTCTCGCGCGCGGTGCTCACCGAATTCAACAAGAGTCAGATTCACCGGCACATCGCGCCGGCGCTGCAGACCGCCCTGCAGCTCGGCATCACGCCCTTCCTCGACCTCATCCTCACCTCGCCGGGCAGCACCCTGCCGGACCTGGTGGAGAACGTGCGCAATGCCCTGCACTGGCTCGCCGCCGGATGCGAAGTCGGCATCTACCCTTACATCATTCCGTTCTCGGGAGCGGCGATCGCCGGCGATGCAAGCCTCGAGCCGCAGACGGTATACGAGACTTTCACCGTCCCTGAGACCGACCTCGTCTGGCGGCAGGCCACCAAGATCCTGCCCGCCGACCCGCAGACCCGCGATGCCATCCTCGAGATCGAGGAGCAGTTCACCCTGGCGAGCCGATGGCACGCGAGCCGAGTGGCGCACTTGCCGTCGCGAGTGCGCTCCGTGCTGTGGCTGGAGGCCGCCCGGCGCGTCCTGAATGAGGCCGGCGAGGAAGTCGATTTTGACCCCGAGGCACTTCCCGCGACCGCGTGACGACATGAGCACCGTGATGGCAACGACCCCTGCAAGCTATTGGGACGAGCGCGCGCGTCGGTTTGCCCTGCACGGACCCGGGCTTGCAGCCGTCTGCTCCTACGGGATGCCCGCCTTCTACAACCGCTACATCGACATCTGCCAGCGCCGGGCGCTCGCCCCCTGGTTGCACAACCGCGCGCGTCCCGGAAGCGCGACGCTGGATGTTGGTTGCGGGATTGGGCGCTGGAGCCTGGAGCTCGCTCGCCTGGGACATGACGTCACGGCCGTCGACTTGAGCTCCCGCATGATCGAGCGCGCCGAGGCACGGGCACGGGAAGCCGGTGTCGCCTGCCGATTCGCCGTTGCAGACGCAGCGGGACTCGCTCTCGGCCGCAGCTTCGATCTCATCATTTGCGTGACCGTGCTGCAACACATCACGGACCCTGCTGCCGCGGAGACTGCAATCGCGCGCCTCGCCGCGCACCTGTCTCCCGCCGGCGAGCTGGTGCTGCTCGAGGCGGCGCCGTCCCTCGCCACCACGCGCTGCGACACAGCCGCATTCCGCGCACGAACGACCGAGTGGTATGTGGAGGCTCTTCAGCGTGCCGGCCTGCGACTCACCGCGCGGCACGGCGTCGACCCGATGCCCCTCAAAAGCTGGCTGCTGCCGGTGTATCAACGCTTGCCGCCGCCCCTGCGGCTGCCGGCCCTCGCCCTGACTACGGCCATTTCTCTGCCGCTCGACTGGGCACTGGGCGGTGCACTCGCGCGTCACTCCTGGCACGCCGTACTCGTCGCACGACACAGGTGAGCTCATGCGTACGTGGGGATTCAGTTCGCTCCTGTGGGTGATCAGCGCCGGCATACTTCTGCTGGTGCTGGCGCTTCTTCTGTCGTTCTGCAGTCTTCTGGATCGACTGCGGCGCCTGAAGCGGCATGCACAGGCCGCTCGCCGCTACCGCGGCAGTGTGGCGCGCCTGCGGCGAGTGGCGGTCCTCGACCACCTCTCCGCGCTCAAGGACTACTGGCTCCGTGTCAGAGAGGCCGCGGCGCCCGTGGTGGTAACGACACCCAACGGAGCCATTGCCGCGGCCTCGAAGCCGTTCCTAGAGCTTTTCGGCTACGCCAGCGAGCAGGAGCTCAAGCAGGTTCCCGTCACCGCTCTATACGTCACCCCGGTGGAGAGAGTGCAGTACGTGCGTGCGACACTGGAGCAGGAGGGCCGTATCCGCAGTCTCGAGCTGCGCATGAAGCGGCGCGACGGCCGCGAGATTCGCATCCTGTCGAGCGTCCGCGTGGTCGCGATGGATGACGGCGTCTGTTATTACGAGGCGGTCCTCACCGACATCACGGAGTTGCGCGACGCCGTCGAGCAACGACAGCAGCTCGAGGCACAGCTGCATCTCGCGCGCAAGCTCGAGCTCGTCGGGCAGCTCGCCTCCGGCATCGCTCACGAGATCAACACCCCGCTGCAGTTCATCGGCGACAACGCCGTATTCCTCAAGTCCGCCTTCGAGCGGCTCACGACCCCCGCGGCGGTGGGTGATCGCGGCCGGCTGCTGAACGACGTTTCCGACGCATTCCGCGACAGCTTCGAGGGCATTCAGCGCGTCAGCGAGACCGTGCGCGCCATGAAGGAATTCGCGCACCCCGGCGACCTCGAGATCGCCTCTACCGACCTCAACCAGGCGATCCGCACGACGCTCATCGTGGCCCGCAACGAGTACAAGCACGCCGCCGATGTCAAAACCGTGCTGAACGACATCCCGCCCGTCGACTGCCGGCGCGCCGAGATCAACAAGGTGCTGCTGAATCTGATCGTCAACGCCGCGCACGCCATCGAGGCCTCCGGCAAGTCCAGCCGCGGCACCATCACGATCACGAGCCGCGGCGAGGGCGACCGGGTCTGTATCGATATCGCCGACACCGGCACCGGCATCTCCGCCGCCGTCATGCCGCGCATCTTCGATCCCTTCTTCACCACCAAGGCGGTGGGCAAGGGCTCGGGCCAGGGCCTCGCCATCGCCCGCGGCATCATGAAATCCCACGGCGGCGAGCTCACGGTGTCGAGCACCGTGGGCGCAGGCGCCACCTTCACCCTGAAGCTGCCCGCCGGCATCGAAACCAAGAGCACTGACACCGGTTCCCCCGACGTTGACGCGTTGATGATTGGCTAGAGGAGAGACCCCGTGACTGACTACAAATTCAAAGTCCTGTGTGTTGATGACGAGCCGCGAGTCCTCGACTCGCTGCGACGGCATCTGCAGGACACCTACGAGGTCCTGACGGCGGCGAGCGGCGCAGCGGGGCTCGATGTGTTGAAGCAACACCGCGATGTGGGCGTGGTCGTCTCCGACATGCGGATGCCCGAGATGGACGGAGCAACCTTCCTGCGGCATACGCGCGTGCTGCGGCCGTCCTCGGTACGCGTGCTGCTCACGGGCCAGGCCGACATGTCGGCCGCCATCAAGGCCATCAACGAGGGGCAGATCTTCCGCTTCCTCACCAAGCCCTGCGCGCCCGACCAGTTCCTGAGCGTGATCGGCGAGGCCATTCGCCAGTACGAGCTGATCGCCGCCGAGCGGCTGCTCCTGCAGAGAACGCTGGTCGGCGCGATCAAGGCTCTGACCGACATCATGACCCTGGTGAGCCCCGCGATCGTAGGCCGCGCGCAGCGGCTCAAGCGGCGCGTATCGGCGTTGGCCACGGAGCTGAAGCTCGAGGAGCGCTGGCAGGTGGAGACCGCGGCGCTGCTGTCGCATCTCGGTGAAGTGTCACTTCCCGACGCTCTCACCGACAAGATCGCCCATGGTACCGAGCTCGACGAGGAGGAGGCGCAGCACCTGCGGGAGACGACTCGCGCCGCGAATCGCCTGATCAATCACGTGCCGCGGCTCGAGGCGGTGAGCGCGATTCTCAACGCGCTCGCCGAGCCCGGAGTCGGCGCCGACCCGGGGATCGTGGCCCGCCCGGATCCGACACACGTGGAAGTGTTGCGGCTGGCGATGGAGGCCGAGCGCCTCGAGACGCAGGGCCTGCGTGGCCACGCCATTTTCGAGACCCTGGAGGCCTCCGAGGACTATTCCCCAGCCCTGTTGTCGGCCCTCAAGGCCACCCAGGCCGAGCAGAGCGAGGCGCTCACGCGCGTCGAGATTCCGGTCGGGTCGCTCGCGGGCGGCATGATCCTCGATCAGGATGTGGTGACCAGCCGCCAGGTCCTGATCGCCCCTCGCGGCTGCGAGGTGACGCCGAGCTTCCTCGAGCATCTGCGGCACTTCGCCAAGCAGCTCCCGCAGTCGAAGATCGCCGTCCTGCTCACCTCGCCGCCCGCCGCTCAGGATGAGGAAGCGCCGCAGCTCGCCGCCCAGACCTCATGATGAGCTCCTTGGCCCGCACCTTCGCGCGCGCCGGCCCCCGGCCACCTCGAGAGCCACGGCAGGGCCTCGAGCACGCCGTCGTGATCGCTGCGCTGGTGCTGGCGAGCCTCGCGGGCTGGGCGATCGCGGGGGCGAGCGGGCTGCTCGCGGACGCCTCGCGGATCGCTATCTACGCGGTCGCGAACCTCGTGCTCGGCTTCGACTCGATCGACCTCATCCTGCGCATGTGGTTCCGGCGCCTGCACGGCGCTGCCGCCTGGGGACCCTCTCTGGACCTCGAGTTGCCGGAGATATCAGACGCCGAGCGCCGCGTGAGCCTCCTGCCCTACGCGGTCGTCGCCTCGCTGCACAACGAAGCGGAGCACATCGATCGCTTCCTGACGACGCTCGAGCCCTTCAAGGCGCGCGCCTGGCTGATAGACGACGCCTCGAGCGACACGACGCTCCTGCAGCTGCGTCGAGCGGGTTGGAACTGCATCGCGGGCGGCGTCAACCGCAACAAGCCGGGCGCTCTCAAGGAGCTCCTCGCGCGGCTACCCGCCGAGATTCACACGGTCGTGGTTCTCGATCCCGATGTTTACTGGGCCCTCCCCGCCGGGTCGGCGCTCGCCGCGCTGGAGGAGGTCGTGAGTGACCTGCAAAGGAGCGGCGCGGCGGCGCTCACGCCGCGCGTGCGGGGAGCCCGCGGCGGCTGGCTCTCGGAGTGTCAGGCGCTCGAGTACGAGCTCTCCTGCGGGATCGGGCGCAAGAGTCTGCGCGACCTCGCTTGCAATTCCGGCGTCTCGGTCTATCGACGCTCCGCCCTCGAGGACGCGCTCGGCCGCCACAGCCTCTCGATCTACGCCGAGGACTTCGAGAACTCCGTGCTGCTCCTTGCGGCGGGCGAGCGCATCTACTACGACGATCGCCTCACGATCGAGACGGTCCCCAAATCGAGCTGGCGAGGTCTCTTCTCGCAGCGCGTCGGCTGGTCGTTCGGTTGCGCCAAGGTCTTCGCCGAGCGCCTGCCGCTGCTGCGTGCGATTGCAAAGCGCAGCCCTCTGGGCGCATACCAGTACCTTTGCTATCTCGGCATCAACGGCATCGTGCTTCTGCCCCTGAAGCTCGTCGCCATCGCCATTCTCGCCACGAGCTTCCTGCGCGCGCTGGATGACCTGCTGTTGCTCCATGTGGTCCCGGCCCACAGCTGGAACGAGCCGCTGCTGTTCGCTCTCTGGTATGTCAAGTCCCTGCTCGTCATCGCCTGCGCCTGTTGGGTGGCCATACCGCGTGGCGAGCGCGCGCGTCATCTTGTAACGCTGCCGTTCTACAGCATCTATGCCCTGCTGCAATACCTGCCGATCACCGTCGGCTACCTCAGCTTCCTGACATTCAAATACCTCGGTGCCCGCCTCTATCAGGACCACTATGAGGGAGCGCCAAGTTGAGCCTGACCCGCGGCACGGCACGCCCTCCCTTCGGCCTGACGGTTGGGGCAGTGGTCGCCTGCGGTCTCGTCACGCTTGGTGCAGCGATCACCTCCCGCAGCGTGCATCGGGACGCGCCGCTGGACGGGCGCGCAGACGCCGAGTTCGTGGTTACAAGCGCGCGCGACGCTGGTCCGGGGACCTTGCGGGATGCGTTCCTCGCCGCCGACCGCCTCTCGAGCCGTTGCCGCATCGTCATCAAGGTGCCGCGCATCGTCATCGAGTCGGCGCTGCCGGCGCTCATCAACCCTCATGGCGTCGAGGTGGAAGCAGTGGCCGGGGCTGGCACGATCGACGCCGATCGCGCGACGAAGGGCCCCGCGATCGAGGTGAAGGGTATCGGGTCGATCCTGACTGGCCTGCACGTTCTTCACGCGCACGGCTACGGCATCCTGATCGACGCGACCGGTGTCCAACTGGTGGCGGTTACCGTGCAGGACTCGAAGGTCGGCGTCATGCTGGGCGCGGGCGCCTCCGGGGCGATCGTCCGTACCTCGCTGCTCGAGCATGACGACATCGGCCTCATGGCCGAGCCCGGCGTCCGCCAGGTCACGCTCGCCAACGACATCTTCCGCCTGAATACCCGCGCCGGACTCTGGTTTGTCGGCGCCGCGGCGGCCCGCAGCGGCGGCGCGCCCGATGCGGTCGCGTCGGATCCCCTGATTCGGGTGCTCGACACGGTCTTCGAGAAAAACGCGACCGGGGTCGTACTGGCGAACGAAGCGGGCCTCATGCAGAAGGATCGCTTCATCGACAACCAGACCGCTCTGACCGTCCTCGGCGGCGCGGCCGTGGTCGATCACAGCGAGATAAGCGGCTCGCAAGCCGATGCGGTGTCGGTGATCTCCGGACGCTCCGTCGTGCTTGACGGCGATACGCTCGCGGACAACAAGGCGACCGCGCTGATGGTGCGTGACAGCGACGTCAGCATCGAAACAAACACAGTCGCACGCAATGGCGTGGGCCTCGTTCTGATCGGCGGCCCCGGCGGCTTCGCTCCTCTCGTCAAGGGCAATCTCATCACCGACAACCGCGGCGATGGCATCATGCTCATCGGCGGCGCCCTGCTCCTCGAGGACAACCGGCTCCTCGGGAACCGGGGCGCGGCGCTGCGCCCGCTGGACTTCGTTCAGGGAGGCACGACCCGCAAGGCCGAACCGCGTAGCCGCGGTAACATCTTTCACGCCAACGGTCTGGACGTTGCGCCTACAGGCATCTACCGGCTGAAGGATGGCTCGTGATGCCCGAGTCAGGGGAACAGGCCGTGGAGGAGCTGCGCCGCCACAAGGTCATGTTCGACAACACCTGGACCCTCGCCACGCTGTTGGCGACGGTTCTGGCGGTCGCCTGGTGGGAGCTCGGCCTGGCCCAATTCGCCGTCGCGCCGGTCATCTGGGCCTTGGCCGCGCTCGCGGCCATACAATACCTGCTCAACTCTCAGGCACGCGGCGCGACATCCGCCACGACCCTGCGGCACATTGCCCTCGGCTCGCAGCTGCTCGGCACCGCGCTCATCGCGGTGAGCTGGCATCTGTTCGGTGGCATCCAGCAGCCGCTCTATCCGCTCATCATCGTCCTGCCGCTGCTCACGGGCACGCTGGTGCTGACCTTCTGGCAACAGCAGATTGCGCTCGGCGCCATTCTCGTGGTCCTGGCGTCGGGCGTACTTCTCTCCGCCGACACGAACTCCTTCATCCAGGAGCGCTACGGCGTCGGCCTGGCGTCCGTTCATCTGTTGCCGAGCTTCATACCCCGTAGTCGCGTCGTATTCCCCGACGTCAGCACCTCGCCCGCTTATGACTTGCTGCTCACGACGATGGTGGCAGTCGTCTGCCTCGCCCTGAGTACGACGGCGCGCGCACTCGTGACGCTGTGCCGGCGGGAGGGCGTGCAGGTCAGCGCGCTGGAGGAGGAAGTCGAACGGCTCCGCCAGGCGACGCGAGAGCTGGTCGCGCGAACTCCTGCTCCGGTGCTGATCGCCTCGAGCACCGGCCGCATTGTCCACGCCAGCGACCGTCTGATCGCGGCGTTCGGACTCGACGGCTCCCCGGAACCCTTTCTCCTCGATGCCATCGCGTTCAAGCACCCACAGGTCGTGCGGCGGCTGATGACGGTCGGCGGCGAGGACATCCAGCCAGCCACCGTGCGGGGGCGAGAGCGCCTGCTGCGCGTGCGCGCCGAGGTACTGCCGCGGACATCCTCTCCCCTTACGCTGCTCACCATCGAGAGCGGCGATGACCTCTATCTGCGCGGTCAGCTCGATGCCCTCGAGGAACCGCTGTTCGCCATCGACGCCGACGGCCGGCTGGCCCATCTCAATCAATCCGCCCTGACTCTGTTCGGTCCCGAAGCGGACGGCGGACTGGCGACGGCGGTCTTCGCCGCGCACGCGGCGCACTGGTGGGAAATCGCACCGCTCGCGAGCGCCCACCGACTTCTCGACTACCGCGAGCGCCGCTACTACGCCTCGATTCGGCGGGTGCGGATCGCCGCGAGCGCGCATGAGCTGTCCTTCGTGCAGCTCGCCGAGTCCAGGTCGGCCGCCTGATGCGCGCCAACTCAACCGGCTGGCCGTCCTTCGTGTTCGCGGCCATCGCGGCGATCGCGCTCACATCGCTCCTGGTCCGGATGCGGTACGAGCTCGAGGCCGTCCGCGAGACGGACCGTGCGCGCACACTGCTCGAGTCAGCCGCCAACGAGCTCGCAACGCAGCTGGAGACGGGCGAGCGGGCAACGCTGGCGCCCCCGGTGTGCGGACGCTCACCGTGCGCCTGGCACGCCTGGAGTCTCGATGCGGCCGGCTACCACGACGTCGGCGGTGGCACACCACCGATTCCGGAATCCGATCTGCGACACGCGCTCGCGTCACACCTCGCCGCGGCCGACCACACCCTGCTGCTTGGGCCTTTCGCCACTGACGCCGCAACCAACGCTGTCATCCTGGCAAGACGCGCGCCACGCGCGACAAGCCCGCTGCAGTGGATAGGCGCATGGCGGCTGGTCGACGATATCTTCTCCAGTGCCCCCATCGCGAAGATCATCCGCCGGGGGTATCGTCTGCAGCTCTACGATGCCACGCAAGGAACAGCGCTGTATCAGAGCGACGATGGTGACCTGCACGCCACCCTCACGCTCGCCGTACCTTTTGGCGCCTCCTCGTTGCAACTGCGCGCCGCGCCGCGAGGTCGCAGTGCTGCGCCGGCTCACATTCTGAGCTCTACGCTCGCGCTGCTGCTCGCCCTCGTGTTCTGGCTCTCGCACGAGCTGCGCCGTAACGCCGCGTTGCGCCGCTCGGTGGTCGAGGTCGCCGACGCCGAGGAGCGCCGCAGCGCCGTCACGGCTCAATACGGCAAGGCCCTCGAAAGCCTGGCGGCCGTGGAGTCGCGCCTGCAGCTCGTCACCGACTTCGACACCGTCACGGGGCTCCCGAATCGCAGCGCGCTCGTGCGCCGCATCGACACTGCGCTCGGGTCCATGCGCCAGTCACAGCAACGGACGCTCGCCGTGATGGCGATCGGTTTCGATCACTTGCCCGAGATCGCCCGCTCCTTCGGCGCCGAGTTCAGCGCGCGCGCCCTGGTGATCGCCGCCGAGCGGCTGGAGTTCATCCTGCCGTCGAAGGACCTGCTCTTTCGCACCCGCGACTTCCAACTTGCGGTGGTACTGCCCGACGCGGATGCCGCGCAAGCCCAGAGGATGGCCGAGCGGATCGCCGCGGAAGTCGAATCGCCGATTGCGCTCGGCAGTCACACCTTCCTGTTGCTGCCGCGTATCGGCATCGCCGAGACGGCTTCGGGCTACGACTATGCCGAAACGCTCCTCGATCACGCGCACGCGGCTCTAGATGCCGTTCCGCGCGACAGTCCGCAGCCCTGGCGGCGGTTCGACGCCGCGACCTCCACCGAGTCCGTCGGCCGGCTTCAGCTCGAGGCCGATCTCGAGCGTGCCCTGGAGGAGAATCAGTTCGTGCTCGAGTACGAGCCGTTCATCGCCGCGGCCAATCAGGAGGTCGCCGGCTTCGAGGCGCTGATCCGCTGGTATCACCCGACGGAGGGACGCATCTCCCCGGGCCGATTCCTGCCCATCGCGCTGCAGTCGAGACTATCCCATCGGCTGAACGCCTGGGTCATGCGCGAGGCCGCCCGCCAGGCCTCGCTCTGGCGTAGCGCCGGTCACCACCATCTCTTCATCAATTTCAACCTGACCGCCGAGGCGTTCCTGCGGCCGGAGCTTCCTGACGAAGTGGCGGCGCTCCTCGCCGAGTTCGCCCTGCCGGGAAACCAGCTCGTCATCGAGCTCACGGAGGCGACGCTCGTTCAAGACCTGCGCGGCACGGTGCGGACACTGCAGCGCCTCACCGAGCTCGGCGTCAACGCCTGGCTCGACGACTTCGGCACCGGCTACTCCTCTTTGAGCCACCTGCGCACCCTGCCCCTCAAGGGTGTGAAGATCGATCGCTCATTCATCGAGCGCATCGAGATCGAGTCGCGCGACTTCGGCTTCCTGAAGGCGCTGATCGATCTCGTGAGCTATCTCGGCATGCAATCGATCGCCGAGGGCATTGAGACCTTCGCGCAACACGAGCTCGTCGCCCTCACCAGCTGCGATCTCTACCAGGGGCATCTCTTCGCTCCGAGCATGCCGGCCGAGGCGGCTGAGCGGTGGATGAACGACCGGGCCCTCCCCGAGAAGCGGGAGGCGATCGCATGAGGCACCTCGCGGCCGCACCGAGCATTCTGGCCGCCGCTCACCCGCAGCGGCTCGAGTGGCTTCCTGCGGGCAAGACAGCCGCGGTCTGCTTCAGCATCGACGATGTTCACCCGGCAACGTCGCAGGATGCATACGAGGCCGGTGGAGACCTCGCCGAGGGGGCCCTTGGAAGACTCGCGCACCTGCAGCGGCGCCATCCCCACCTCAAAGCGACGCTCGCTGTCACACCCGATTGGCAGCTCGACTCCCTGGTACCCGACACCGGCCCGCTGCGTCACATCGGATGGATCGGACGGCGCGTCAACTGGACACGGTTGCGCCCCGCCGGCCACTTCCGGCTCGACCGCCATCCGCGGCTGGTCGCCTATCTCAACGGTCTCGAGCGCTGTGAAGTCGTGCTGCACGGCCTGTCGCACGCCCACGCCGGCCCGCATTGGGCCGTCGAATTCCAGGATGAATCCGAGGCAGAGTGCGTGGCCATCCTGGAGCGCGCGCTCGAGATCTTTCACGCCGCCCGGATCCGTTTCGTCCGCGGCTTCATGCCGCCCGCATGGAATGCGCCGCCCGCGCTGATCGCCGCGCTGGGCCGGCTCGAGTTCGAGTTCCTGGCCTCCGCGCGCGACTTGCGTACGCCCGTAGCCCCCGGCGCGGTGACCGCGATGAGCGGCCTCGAGGGCGTCTCGCTCATCCATCCCGAAGTGATCACTCCTCGCGGGATGGTGCATCTGAGCTGCAATTTCCAGGCGACCTCCCCGGTTGAGCGCGCCCTGCAGATCCTGCGCCTCGGCGGCCTGCTCCACATCAAGGCACACATCTTCAAGACCGGCGGCGGCCATCACATGCTCGATGGCCTCGACGATCTCTACTGCAACTATCTCGATCTCATCTTCACCCATCTGCACCAGCAGTTCGGATCCCGGCTGTGGTGGGCACATCTCTCGGAGGTCGCCACGCGCCTGCGTGGCGCATCGTCGTGAGCGCATCGACTATCCGCGTCGAGCTGAACCCGGAGTGGCTCGATCCCACCGGGCACATCGGTTTGTTGAATCAGGCCTTCCCCGGACAGTGGAGCCGCCCCAGCTACGAGTGGTACATAACACGGCCCTTTCACGGTGTTGCGAGCGATACGTTCGCTGTCACAGACGGCCATCGCGCCCTCTCGGTAGTTACATTGTCCTACCGTCAGGTCTGCAACGACGCCACTTTCCCTGTAGACGTCGGCGTCATCGGCTCTACGGTAACGCTGCCCACTGAGCGCGGCCGAGGTCATTACGGACGACTGCTGGAGGCGGTACGGGAGCGTGCCGCCATGAAGGGCTATGCGGCCATCATAGGGTTCGTGACGCGAGATAACGTGAGCGCCAAAGGGCTGGCACATCGCGGTGCCCTGGCGATTCCGAGTTTCTACATCGTTTCGGCTCGCGGTAGAAGGCCCGCGAGTCGTCCCGCCCGGGACGGCTTGGGGCGCTGCGCCCCCGAGCGGCTGACGGCCGCCTTCGCCCAAAGAGAATCATCACACCCTGCGGGCATGCGCTTTCTCTATACCTCCTCCAGCGACTGGCGCCGGCAGTTCATCGATCGGCCCGCCCCGGTGCGCGCCCTGCGGCTGGCTCACGACTCGCTGGCGTTGGTCGAGACGGTCCACGAAACGGATCGGCTGCAGTGGCTCGCCTGCCCGCGCGAGAAAGTGACCGCGGCCATCGCGCGCCTGGCAGCCGCGAGCGCCGCGGCAAAGCGGCAGTTCTTCCTGTACACGCTCGACCCACTGATCGCCGCCGCCGCGCGTCGCGCCGGACTCGGGACGCGGCCGGGCTATCTCATGTTATGGCCGACAGGGCACCGCACCGCAGCCTGGAACAGACTCGCCAATGCATCCTGGACCGTACAGTCAGGCGACCGACTGTAGGCGGCTGGGCGGCCGCCGCAGCGGGCGCGCCGCGCTCGCGCTGTTGGCGCTGGGTTTCGTCACGGCGGCGGCCGCAACGCCCGGCTTCCAGCCGGATCGGCTGCTGCTGAGCGTAAGCGGCTCGACGCTGGACAACTCGAGCGGCGGCGGTTCGGGCTCGCTCACCTGGCTACACTCCGTCAACCTGGACACGCTTCTCGGCGTCGGCGGCGAGTACGACACGATCGGCAACGCACACTGGGATCTGGCGAGTCTTTCCGCCGCGTTCAGCCACGGCTCGCAGGCGAACCGCTGGACCATCGCCGCCGACGGGCGCTTCGGTGGCGGCGATATCGGCACGCAGCGCTTCGACTACGATGTCGAGGCGGTGCGCTTCACGGACACCGTGGACCGTTTCATATCGCTCGACCTCGAGTCGCGTCAATTCGATGTCTATACGACTCACGGCAACCTGCCGAAGGCCGGTCTGTCGCTCTTCATGGCTGGCCACTGGATGCTCGGAGTCGCGTATGCGCACTCCACCGGCGGCAACCTCGGTACGGTCTATACGAGCGCGCGCCTGGATCACCTCGGCGCGCAGGTCAGGTGGTTCGTCGGTGGCGCGCAGGGCCACGTCGCACCGCCCGTGCTCAACATACAGACCGGCGCAACGGGAGCGGTCCCTCGATACTGGGATGGCTACGTTGGCGTCGCGAAGACGTTCACGAGCACACAGTGGACCGTCACTGCCGACTATCTGGATCTCCTCGGCGGCACACGCCGCATCACCCTGACGCTGACCTGCAGCCTGCCGTAGCGGAACCGGCCGCGGCACGCGGGATTATGTCGTGCGTGCGAGCGTTATGTCTGATCTCCGTTGCATTTATCGCGCAGAGTCGCAAAATGCGAACAGCTTGCTTGTGTCTGCCAGTTGGAAGGTTCGCTGTGGGGAGATGGTCATATGAACACTATGTCGAATTGCGTTCCGCTCTCGAGCACCGCCCGCCTGCCGTGCGCCGCGCCTACCGCGGCGAACGAAGTGCTGTCAGCCGACTGGCACGCGATGCCCAAGGTGCTGTTCGTCGATGATGAGTGGGAGGTCGTCCAGGGACTGCGGCGCGCTTTCCTCCAGTACCCGTACCAGGTTGCGGCGACGACCTCGCCGGAGCTCGCGCTGCAGATGTTTCGTGACGAGGCCTTCGATGTCATCGTCGCCGATGAGCTGATGCCGAGCATGCGCGGCTCGGAGCTGCTGAGCCGCATAGCCCGGGAGTTCCCGGCCACCCGGCGCATTCTTCTCACTGGACACGCGACGCCCGAGACGGCGGCGCGCGCAGTCAACGATGCCGGTGTCGTGCGCCTGCTCCTGAAGCCGTGTCCCTTGGAGAAGCTCCATGAGGCCATCGAGACCGCGCTGCGCACCACGCCATTTGCTTCCAGGCTGCGACGCAACCGCCGTCGCGCCTTCCTCGTCGACGGGCAAGCGGGTGCCGCGGAAACCGCCCGGCACGCCAACGAGTTGGTCCTGCAGGCACAGCGGGTAGTGAGCCTCGACAAGGCGACTGCGGTCGGCTACGAGGTGTCGGTTCGCATCCAGGCAGGCAGCGGCACCGTTCACACCATCGGCAATTTCATCTCGAGCGCGCGGCATCAGGTGCCGCCCGTATCGATCGACCGCTGGGTCTTTCGGCACGTCATGGAAGCTCTTCGCAGCCACGCTCGGATGTTTGCGCTCCGCAATCTCACGATCTCGCTCAACCTCTCCGTCGCCTCGCTGGCGGATCCGGAATTCGTGCGGCTGCTGGCGCACGAGCTGCCTGCCGAGGGACTGGCGGCACACTTTGCCATCGAGCTGCGCGAATCGGCGCTCGCCAAGAGCTTGCGCCAGGACAAGCAGCTCCTCGCCCGCCTCGCGGAGCTGACCGAGTCGGGCATCTGCCGGCTGTGCATCGACGGCGTCAGCGGCGTGTTGTGGCAGAAGGCACCGCTCAACACGCTGCCCGTCGCGATGGCCAAGATCGACAGCCGCTACGGCTGCGACCTGCTGACGAACCGCCAGTCCGAGGCAGTCGTGCGCGCAGCGGTCGAATGGGGCAGCCGGCAGGACGTGCGCATAGTTGCAACCGGCATCGACAGCATGGCGATCGCCGAGCGGCTCCGGGCCCTCGGTGTCCGGTACGGACAGGGCAGCGCCTTCAGCGGCGTCGAGCCCCTTGTTACGACGCTCTCGGAGCTGTATTACTGACGTCCACCTACGACCGGGAGAGACGGCGCACGTGGCCCGGAACGCCGAGAGGGCATTCCAGTTGCGCACGATCCCACCCGCCGGCCGCCGCCGCAGCCAGATAAGTGGTCCACAGGAAATCGAGCACCAATGCCTCCGGCGCCGCCGCGAGACGAACCGTATCGTACGGCAGGATGAATTCGCCAAGCTTCGCGTCGAAGTAGCCGCCTGCCGCGACCGCCCGGTCGCGAAAGCCCGGCGGCTCGGGGTAGGCGTAGGAGTAGAACACGGCCGATGGAAAAGCATCGTTCCCGGGCCAGAACCCGGCGCTGCTCACTTCGTGCGAATAAGCCTCGCGCGTAATGGCATCGGGCAATCCCGGCACGCCGCCCGGATGAGGCGGTGCGGGTCTCCCGGAGAAGCGCGTGACCGCAAGGTCGAAGCTGCCCCAAAAGAAATGGACCGGACTCGCCTTGCCGAGAAACCCGCTGCGGAAATGCTTGAAGAGACGGTCCGCCTGGACGAGCACACGCCAGAACGCATGAGCGGCGCCGGGGTCATATGAGTGGTGGGAGTGGTCCTGCGAAAAAGCAATCGGATCCGCCAGCTCGTTCGGCATCTCGTGGATCGCAACCACGATGCCCAGTCCCTGCAGCAGGTCCATCACCTCACGATAGAAGTCGGCAACCGACTTAGGTTCGAGCGCGAGCGCCCGCTCGGTACCGGAGCTGACGCGCACCACGAGGCGATGCGCGATGAAATCGAAATCGATCTCGAAGCTCTCCCCGCCGGCCGGAATCGGCGACGTGCTCAGCCCGCGGACGGTCACGTACAGTGGGACTTGCCAGCTGTGATTGATCCAGGGCGTCAGCGCCAGGCGCACCTTGCCCACGATTTGGGTCCACAACTGCAGCGTCGCGGCGGTGTCGCGCCATGTTGGGTAGGCCAGTTCGGGCCAGAGCGTGTCTGAGCTGACCATTGGAACCTCCGCGGATGCTACAGGTGCCGGTACACCGTGGGATCAGGGACGCCGGCGGCCTCGAAGCCGACGCGGCGCAGGCGACAGGAGTCGCAGCGGCCGCAGGCAGCGCCAAGATCGTCCGCCTGGTAACAGGAAACGGTCAGGGAATAGTCGACGCCGAGGCGCGTGCCCTCGCGAATGATGCGCTGCTTCGACCAGGAGATGAGCGGTGCCTGGACTCGGCATGGATGGCCCTCGACGCCCGCTTTCGTCGCCAGCGCAGCCAAGTGGCTGAAAGCTTCGATGAAGGCCGGACGGCAGTCGGGATAGCCTGAGAAGTCAACGGCATTGACCCCGACGAAAATATCCTCCGCACCGAGCACCTCGGCCCAACCCAGTGCAAGCGAGAGCAGGATGGTGTTACGCGCCGGGACATACGTCACCGGAATGCCGGCGCTCGGCTGCTCCGGCACGGCGATGGAGGTATCCGTCAGCGCCGAGCCGCCGATGCCGGCGAGATCGACGCGCATGATCCGATGCTCGCGCGCAGCCAACGCCCCGGCAACTCGCATCGCCGCGTCGAGCTCCGCGGCGTGCCGCTGGCCGTAATCGACGGAGAGCGCATAGCACTCGAAACCCTGCTCGCGCGCAATGGCCAACGTGGTGGCCGAATCGAGGCCGCCAGAGACGAGAACGACAGCCCTATGGGACGCCATGATCAGCCTACTTTTGTTGTCTACTTTCCAGGTACGTTGCCCCACAGATACTTGTGGAGCTGGATCTGGAAGCGCACCGGCAGCCGATCCTCGAGGATCCAGTCGGCGAGCTGCCGGGCAGGCAATTGCTCGTGGCTCGGCGAGAACAGCACCGTACAGCGCCCCTCCAAGCCGAGCTCGCGGAATTTCGCGCCGCTCCACTCGTAGTCGCCGCGATCGCAGATCACGAACTTCACCAGGTCCCGGGCGCCGAGGCCGGCGAGCTCCTCATAGCGGTTGCGTGCCTCCTCTCCCGAGCCCGGAGTCTTGACGTCGACGACCCGCACCACCCGCTCGTCCACTCCCGCCAACGGCATGGCGCCGCTCGTCTCGAGCGAGACGCGGCAGCCGGCATCGCAGAGTTGAGTCAACAGGTCCACGCAGCTCTTCTGCGCCAGCGGCTCGCCGCCCGTCACGCAGACATAGCGACCGCCCAGCTCCCTCACCCGCTCCACCACTGACTCCACTTCCCACCACTCACCGCCGTGGAAGGCGTACGCCGTGTCGCAGTACTGACACCGCAGCGGACAGCCGGTGAGACGGACGAACACGGTCGGGATCCCCGCCGTGTCAGCCTCGCCTTGCAGGGAGTAGAAGATTTCGGTGATCTTGAGTCGCGCCACCTGCATCCGTCACTGCGATGACAGCTGCTTCAGTCGCGCTTGCGCGCGCGAAGCTGCGTCGGTGCCGGCGTATTGGCTGATGACCTGCCGCAGAGTCGCGCGACCCTTGGTCGCTTTGCCCTGCGCCAGCTGAGTGTTCCCGAGGTCGAGCATGGCATCGGGCGCCTTGCCCGAGCTCGGCCACTTGTCGAGCACGACCTGAAAGGCTGTCCCGGCGGCGGCATAATCCTGGTTCACGTAGTGCGCCTCGCCCAGCCAATACTCGGCGTTGGGCGCCAGCGGGCTCGAGGGGTACTGCTTGACGAAACTCTCGAAGCCGCTGATTGCGGTCGAGTAGCTGCCGGCCTTCAGGGCATCGAACGCCTGCCCGTAGATCGACTGCTCGGTGGACGACACCCCTTGCTCGCCACTATCCGGCGCACCGCCCGCAGCGCCGCCCGCCGCGGACCCGGCATCGGAGCCGCCCCCAGCGGTGCCGCCGTGCTCGAGCGCCCCGACCCGCTTGTCGAGATCCGCATAGAGGTCGTGCTGCTGCTTGCGCAGCTCACGGTTGCTGTTCTGCAGGTCGTCCACCCTGCCCTGGAGGTCGCGCACCTGCGCCTGCAGCGTATCGACCTCGGTCGCGAGCTGCACCAGGCTCTGGTTGGACACGACCCGCTCGACCTTCGAGACCCGCGCATCGAGGTCATTCAGCCTGATCTGCACCGGGTCCTGGTCGGGAGGAACCGAAGCGCAGCCGGCGGTGAGCACCGTTGCGAGCGCGAGCGGGATGATCGGGCGCATGGCGGACTCCTTTGGTGAGACTTGTCGGCAAGCTTACTGCGGCGGCGCAGTCGGCTGCCCGTTCGGCGCCAGGTACACGATGTCCACGCGCCGGTTCTTCTGCCAGGCGTCCTCGCTGTGCGCCGGATCCACCGGATGCTCGGCGCCGTAGCTGACCACCGTAATCTGCGCGGCGGAAGCGCCCTGCAGCAGCAGCGCCTGGCGGACCGCCTGCGCGCGCCGCATCCCGAGGCCGATGTTGTATTCCGGTGAGCCCCGCTCATCGGTATTGCCCTCCAGGCGCACACGGGTGTCCGTGTGGTCGGAGAGGTACTTGGCGTGGGCCGAGACGATATCCGTGCCGTCGCCCGTGATCACGGCGCTATCGAAGTCGAAGTAGATCGTGCGCTTGGCGAGCATGCCCGCCAGCGGGCCGGCAATCGAGTTCTGGTTGCCGAAGGGACCACCGTTGGCGTTGGCGCCGGAGGCGCCCGCCGAATTGGCGCCGGCAGCATTCTCGGAAGACGACTGCTGTTGCTCGGCCGATGGCTTCGGCTTGTGGCTCGCGCAAGCGGCGAGACCGAGACATCCGGCCAGCAACATCAAGACAGCAATTCGACGATACATAGACCCTTCTCCAGGTTCGCCGCCAGGCGGCAGCTCTTGTTGGACGTTCGGACTTGACTACTGAACCGCTACTGAATGAACGGACCCCACGCCGGATCGCGCACCTCGCCCTGAGTGGGCCTGAGGGACAGGCCCGTGAGCCCGTCGACGGAGATGGTCGCCAGAATGCCCGCCGCGGCCTGGCCCGGTCGGGCGGCGTACATGATGGCGGCGCCGTTCGGCGCAAAGCTCGGCGACTGGTCCAGCCGCCCGGGCGTCAGCATGCGGAATTCACCGGTAGAGAGGTTCTGCACGGCGATGCGGTAGCTGCCGCTGTCGTCACGCGTGACCATCGCCAGCAGCTTCCCATCGGCCGAGACATGCGGGCCGGCGTTGTACTCGTCGGTGAAGGTGATGCGCTGCGGGTTACTGCCCGGCATCGCCGCGCACCGGTAGATCTGCGGCTCACCCGCGCGATCGGACGTGAAGTAGAGCGAGCGCCCGTCGGGCGACCAGGTCGCCTCCGTGTTGATGGACGGCGAATCAGTGATCTTCATCAGGTGCTGGCTGTCCAGGTCGAGGACATAGATCTGCGGGTGGCCGCTGTCGCCGCTGAGCGTGAGCGCAAGCTTCTTGCCGTCAGGCGACCACGCCGGCGCACCGTTGATGCCGGCGCGCATGGAGACGCGGGTCCGCTCGCCGGTCAACACGCGCTGCACATATACGGCAGAGAGGTGATTCTCGAACGAGACATAGGCGAGCCATTGACCATCCGGGGACCAGGCCGGCGACATGAGGGGGAAGCGCGACTCGAGTATCAAATGCTGATTGTAGCCGTCGGCGTCGGCGACCACCAATTGGAAGCGCTCGTTGGCGCCTTCCCCGGCGAGGGCGATGTAGGCGATGCGCGTCGCGAAGGCGCCGCGGATGCCGGTGATGGCCTGGTAGATGACATCACTCACCCGGTGAGCGGCGTTGCGCAACGCGGAAGCGCTGCCGACGAACCGCTGGCGCGCAATGCTCTGGCCGGTCAGCGCATTGAGCAGGTTGAAATCCACCGCGAGCTGGCCGCCGGCGACCGGCACCACCTGCCCGACGACGACGTAGTCGCTGCCCGCAGCCTTCCAGTCCGCGAACTTCACGTCCGCGGCGCTGGTCGGCGTTGCCGGCATCTTGTCGCGCGGCAACTCAGTGAAGCGGCCGCTGCCGACGAGGTCGTGTTGCACGACACCGGCAACGTCGGTGCCATCGGTCGGCGCCTCGGCGAAGGGCACGATCGCGATGGGTACGGGGTTGTTCACCCCGGAGGTGATCTGGATCTGCAACTGTGCTCGCGCGGCGGGAGGCGCCAGGCACGCGGCCGTCAGTACCACCAGGAAAATCCGCAGCAGGGATGCCATTCTCAGTGTCGGTTTCATGGGTCTCGCGGTCAGTTGGTCGGCTGGAACGTGATGATGAGCTGGCGCGGGAATGGAATGCCATCGGGCGGCGCCGGCAAGGGCGCGGCGTTGTATACCGCAGTCTGAATGGACTGACGCACCGCGTCATCGCCATTGCAGTCACCGATGCTAACCGATGTCACCGAGCCGCCCGGCACCAGACCTACGTTGAGCACGCATTTGATGCCCGGCTGGGCCGTCGGCGGTCTGATCCACGCATTCTGGATACGGGAGGTGATTTCACTCTGCCAGCTTGCCAGCGCGCCGCTTGCCGCGGCGGCGCGCTCATCCTCCTGCAGGTTCTGTTGCAGCTCGGCCACACGGGCCGCGCGCTCCGCCGCCGCCTGCTGCGCGGCGAGCTTCTTCTCGTCAGCAAGTTTGCGCTCCGCCGCCAGTTTCTTCTTGGCCGCGAGCTTTGCCGCTGCCGTCTTCGCTGCCGCCAGCTTCTTGGCCTCGGCAGCCGCCTGCGCTTCCTCGGCCTTCTGGGCCGCCGCAGCCTGCTCCTCGGCCGCGGCTTGCGCCGCCTTGCGCTCCGCCTCACGCGCCTGCTGCGCCTTCTCGGCCTCCGCCTGGTGCTCGGCCTCCTCCCTGGCAGCCTGCTCCCGCATGGCTACCTCGTCCGGGGTGGGCGGCGGCGGTCCCTCGATGGGCGTAGGCGGGGGCTGCTGCGGCTGAGCTTGCGGTGGCGCTTTCGGCTTAGGTGACGGTGTCGATGCGGTCCCAACGCCCTTCAGCGTACGCGCATCCACGACGGTCGCATTGATGGGCACGCTCGGCGGCGGGGCCGCCTGCCGGAAGTGCCACCAGCCGAGCGCAAGCAGCGCGATGAGGCTGCCGTGCAGCACCACGGACATGCCAATAGACAACCATCGGTCGCGTACAGACTCGGCCATCGCGGTTGGGTTAGCTGCCCGGCCGCCGCGGCGGCGGCAGTGCGTCGGTGGCCATTCCAACCTTGCTCGCGCCGGCCTGCTGCAGGACGACCATGGCCTGCATGACGACTCCGTAGGACACTGACTTGTCGGCTTTGACCACCACGGCTCGGTCCGGATCGCGCTGCAAAGCCGCCGTCACCTGCACCGCGACGGCATCGGAGTCCTCAGCCGTTTTCGGGTCGGACGCGATATTGAGAAACAGTTGGCCCTGAGCATCGACCGACAGCACGACTGGGTTGTTCTCACTTTTGGGCAGCGGTTGCGCATGGGCCTTCGGCAGATCGACCTTGACACCCTGCTGCAGCAGCGGCGCCGTGATCATGAAGATGATGAGCAGCACGAGCATCACGTCGATGTACGGGACGACGTTGATCTCGCCCATCAGCCGCCGGCCGCGGGAGCCTTGCGCCATGCGGATCTCCTAGCGGGCTCCGGCAGTGCCCGGCAGGACGCTCGGCGTCCCGGCGCTGCCCGTGGCGGACACGTGAGCCGCCCCCGGCGCCGCCGGCGCGCCGCGGGTCGCGTGCCGCTGCAGGATAGTCGAGAACTCCTCCATGAAGGCGTCGAAGCGCACCTCCAGTCGGGTCACCTGGTCGGCGAAGCGGTTGTAGGCAATGACGGCCGGGATGGCTGCGAACAGGCCGATCGCCGTGGTGACGAGTGCCTCCGAGATGCCGGGCGCCACCGCCGCCAGCGTTGCCTGTTGGACATCGCCGAGCCCGGTAAACGCCGTCATGATGCCCCACACGGTGCCGAAGAGACCGACGTAGGGGCTGGTGGAGCCCACCGTCGCCAGGGTCGCCAGACTGTGCTCCAGCCGGTCGATCTCCTTGAGCTGCGCCACGCGCATGGCCCGCCGGGCGCCCTCGAGGAGCTGCTCGGACGGTATGGATCCCTGTTGGCGCTGGCGCGCGAACTCGCGGAAGCCGAACTCGAAGATGCTCGCCATGCCGGTCGCGCCGCCATGCGATTCGATCGCGCGATAGAGCTGCGCCAGGTCGCCGCCCGACCAGAAGTTGTTCTCGAACTGGTCGGCCTCGCGCTTGGCGCGCCCGATGAGCAGCCGCTTCTTGAAGATGATGGCCCAGGACGTGAGTGAGGCGAGGAGCAGCAACCCGACGACGATCTGCACGGGGATGCTGGCATCGACCACCAGGCGTATGATGGAAAGCTGTCCGTTCATGCTGTATCAGAGGGTGAGATCAACACGTTCATCAGGGACTCGGGCAGCCTTCTCGGCTTCAGCGTGTGCGCATCGACACAGGCGACGAGCACCCCCGCGTTGAGGACCGGCGGTCCTTCCCCGGGGCGGTCCCGGAAGATCGCCTGCTCGAATCGGATCGTCGCCGCCCGATCGGCGTGCGCCTCGCAGGTAATGGCCAGCTCGTCGTCGAGCCGCGCCGGGCGCCGGTACTCGACGGTGAGACTGACCACCGTGAACACTATGCCGGGCTCCCGGGCGAGGATCTGCTGTGAGTAGCCGAGCGACCTCAGCCACTCTGTGCGGGCCCGCTCCAGGAAGCGCAGGTAGTTCGCATAATAGACGATCCCGCCCCCATCGGTATCCTCCCAGTATACACGGGCCAGCCAGGAGAAGACGCTCACCGCCCGTCCTCGAACAGCGACAGCGGCGTCGCGGCGCGCTCCGGGGGCTTCAAACCGAAATGCAGGTAGGAGGCGCGCGTCACCATGCGTCCCCGCGCCGTGCGGACCAGAAATCCCTGTTGGATGAGGAAGGGCTCGATCACGTCCTCCAACGTATCGCGCTCCTCGCCGATGGCCGCCGCGATACTGTCGATGCCGACCGGGCCGCCGTCGAATCTCTCGATGATCGTGGTCAGGAGCTTGCGGTCCAGGCTGTCGAAGCCCTGCGGGTCCACCTCGAGCAGGTCGAGAGCAGCGTCCGCGACCGCGTCAACGATGCGCCCGTCCGCTTTCACCTGGGCGAAATCGCGCACGCGGCGCAACAGCCTGTTTGCAATCCGTGGCGTGCCGCGGGAGCGCTGCGCGATCCGGCGCGCTCCTTCCCCCTCCACCGGCACGCCGAGGATCCCGGCGGAGCGCCGCACGATGCGCTCGAGATCCTCCGCCCCGTAGAACTCCAGTCGCTGCACGATACCGAAACGGTCGCGCAGCGGCGAGGTCAGAAGCCCGGCGCGGGTCGTGGCGCCGACCAGGGTGAACGGCGGCAGGTTCAGCTTGATGGAGCGCGCCGCCGGCCCCTCGCCGATCATGATATCGAGCTGAAAATCCTCCATCGCCGGATACAGCACCTCCTCCACGATGGGCGAGAGGCGGTGGATCTCATCGACGAAGAGCACGTCGCGCGGCTGCAGGTTGGTCAGGATCGCGGCGAGATCGCCGGGACGCTCCAGCACCGGGCCCGAGGTCTGACGCAGGCTGACGCCGAGCTCCGCGGCGATGATGTTGGCGAGCGTCGTCTTGCCGAGCCCGGGCGGCCCGAAGATGAGCACGTGATCGAGCGCTTCGGCGCGCTGGCGCGCGGCGCTGATGAAGATGTCGAGCTGCGCCTTCACTTGCGGCTGGCCGACATACTCGGCGAGGCGCCGCGGCCGGATGGCCTTCTCCACCGCCTCATCTTCGCCCGTGGCGCCGGCGCCGATTGTTCGTTCAGCTTCTTGCAAGGTAGCTCTACTCCGGCGCCGCGCCCTTCAGGGCGCGACGGATCAGCTCTTCGGTGGAATGTGTACCCGGACCCACGGCCTTGAGCAAGCGTGTAGCCTCCACGGGTTTGTAACCAAGAGCAACCAGGGCACCAAAGGCCTCGGCCTCCGGACTCGCCCCCACGGGCACGGCGCTCGCCGCGCCGCCGCCGGATGCCTCCAGGCGGTCGCGCATCTCGACGACCAGGCGCTCCGCGGTCTTGCGGCCGATGCCGGGCACCTTGATGAGCGCGGCCACATTCTCGCTCTGCACGCACAGCGCGAATGCCTCGACGCTGATGCCCGAGAGCAGCGCCAACGCGATCTTCGGACCGACGCCCGAGACCTTGATCAGGCTGCGAAACAGGCGCCGCTCATCCTCGGTGCCGAACGCATAGAGGATATGAGCGTCCTCACGTACCACGAGGTGCGTGAGCAGCCGCACTTCCTCGCCGATGGCCGGCAGGAGAAAGAAGGTCGACATCGGGGCCTCGAGCTCGTAGCCGAGACCGCCGGCCTCCACCAACAACTGCGGCGGAGTCTTCGAGACGATGCGTCCTCGGACCGATCCGATCATCGCAGCGAGTGCGCGTGACAGACGGCCACGGCGAGCGCGTCGGAAGCATCAGGGGAAATACGCCCCTGGAGGCCGAGAATCGTGCGAATCATGTGAGCCACCTGCGCCTTCTCCGCCGCGCCCGAACCCACCAGGGCGAGCTTGATGGCCCGCGGCGCATATTCGAACACCGGCAGGCCCTTCGGCACCGCGCACAGCGCCGCGCCACGGGCCTGACCGAGCTTGAGCGCGCTGTCGACGTTCCTGTTGACGAACACCCGCTCGATGGCCACCTCCCCCGGGCTGTGCGTCGCGATGAGCTCGCACAGGCTCTCGAAGATGACCCGAAGGCGCTCCGACAGGGATTCTGCCGTCGCGGCCACCGTCACACAGCCGTGCGCAACATGCACCCAGTCGGTGCCGCGGCGCTCGATGACACCGTACCCGGTCCGCCGCGATCCCGGGTCGAGGCCGAGGATCCGCAGGCCGGTAGTGCGAGCGGGCAGCGTGTGCGCAGCGCCCGGGTCAAATGCGCGCCAGGACCTCGTCCGATATCTCGACATTCGAGTACACGTTCCTCACATCATCCCGCTCTTCCAGCGACTCGAGCAGGTGCACCATCCGCTGCGCCGGTTCCCCGGACAGCGGCGTGGTCAGAGAAGCGCGCTCGGTCAGCTGCGCGGCGGCCGGGACGAAGCCGCGGTCCGTGAGGATCGCACGCACCGTGTCGAACTCCATCGGATCGGCCAGCACCTCGATCGAGCGGTCGGAGTTGGCAACGACGTCCTCGGCGCCCGCCTCGAGCGCCGCGTGTATGAGGCGCTCTTCGTCCGTACCCGGAGGGTAGGTCATGAGGCCGACGTGATTGAAGAGGTAGCTCACCGAGCCTTCGGCCCCCAGATGGCCGCCGTGGTCGCTGAAGGCCTGGCGCAGGTCCGCCCGGGTGCGATTGTGGTCATCGGTGATGCATTCGATCAGCACCGCCGCCCCGCCGGGTCCATAGCCCTCGAAGCGGATCAGGGCCTGGCCGTTGGCCTGGGCCGTGCCATTGGCCCTGCGCCCCGCCCTGCCCAGCTGAATGTTCGCCCACTTGGTGTGACTGGCCATAAAGTATTGTCGGCGCCCATGATAGCCGCAAAGGGGCCCTTCAGGCAGCAATGGAGACCCGGCAACTCTGTCCACCCGAGCTGATCGAGTCGATCGCCGCCACCCGGAGCGGGATCGAGGAGCTGAGCGCGCTCGGCCCCAATGCGCTGGCAACGGCAGCCGAAGCGGCCGAGCTCCTCGGCGCGCTGACGTCCGACGCTGACCTCGCCAAAGCGGTGCTGGTGAAGGCCGCCATCGACCTCACCGGACAAACGGGGTTGGATCCCCGCCGTGCCGCGGACGGGCTTGCCTCCATGGCCGGTCGGTCGGCCGCCGACACCGCCTTCGCCCTTCTCCGGCTTGGTGATCTCGGACTGCCGCGCCACTGGTCCCCCGCCCAGGGACTCGACACCCGTCAGGCTGAGACGTTGCGCAAGATGCTCCTGGCGGTGGTGAGTGACCCGCGGCTCATCCTCGCGCGCCTCGCGGAGCACCTGGTCGCCCTGCGCCATGCCAGGGATCTGCCGGGCGATGCGGCCGGGCTCGCCGAGCGGGAGCGCCGGGCCATCGAGGCGCGGGCGGTCTTCGCGCCGCTCGCCAGCCGCCTCGGGGTGTGGCAGCTCAAATGGGAGCTCGAGGATCTGGCGTTCCGCTATCTCGAGCCGGAGGAGTACCGGCGGATCGCGAGCGCGCTCAACGAGCGGCGCGCCGATCGCGAGCGCTACATCGAGGGGCTCTGCGAGCATGTGCGCACCCAGCTCCAGGCTGCCGGCGTCGAGGCCGACGTCTATGGCCGTCCGAAGCACATGTACAGCATCCATCGCAAGATGCAGCGCAAGCAGCTGGCTTTCGAGCAGCTGTTCGACGTCAGGGCCGTGCGCATCATCGTGGCCACGATACGCGACTGTTATGCCGCGCTGGGCGTGGTTCATGGCCTCTGGACCTACATCCCGGGCGAGTTCGACGACTACATCGCCACACCCAAAGGCAACTTCTATCGCTCCATCCACACGGCGGTGATCGGACCGCAGGGCCGGAGCGTGGAAGTACAGATCCGCACCAGCGAAATGCACGCGCACGCCGAGCTCGGCGTCGCGGCGCACTGGACCTACAAGGAAGGCGCGCCGACGGATGCGGAGTATCAGCGCAAGATCGAGTGGGTGCGGCGGCTCCTCGAGCCCCAGGCATCCGAGGCGCAGACCGACCGGGAGTTCCTCGAGCAGGTGACCTCGGAGCTCTTCGAGGACCGTGTCTATGCGCTGACACCGAAGGGCGAAGTCGTCGATCTGCCCCGTGGCGCGACCCCGCTCGACTTCGCCTACAGCGTCCATACCTCGCTCGGTCACCGCTGCCGCGGAGCCAAGGTAAACGGCCGGATCGTGCCCCTGACCTACGCGCTGTCGAACGGCGAGATCGTCGAGATCATCACCGGCAAGCAGGATGCGCCGAGCCGCGATTGGCTGGCGCCCGAGCAGGGCTTTCTGATCTCGCCCCGCAACCGCTCGAAGGTGCGCGCGTGGTTTCGCAAGCAGGACGAGTCATCCGCTGGCCGCGAGACCAGCGTTACCCCCGAGCCTCCTCCCCCGCCGCCACCCCCACTGCCGCCGCGAGCCACACGGCCAAAGCCCGCGCGCGGCGGCTCACCGGTGGAAATCGAGGGCGTTGGCAACCTGCCGATCACCCTCGCCCACTGCTGCGCGCCCTTGCCACCGCAGCCGATCACGGGCTACGTGACCGTGGGGCGCGGCGTGACCATCCATCGCAGCAGCTGTCCGAGCCTGGCGCGCATGCGGGAAATCAGGCCCGAGCGCGTGCTGCAGGTCGACTGGAGCTCAGGGGATGGCACCGAGCTGACCGTGGAGATCGCGGTCACCGCTTACGATCGCCGGGGACTCGTGCGCGACCTGACGGACGTGCTGGCCGTGGAGCGATTGAGCATCGAGGCGATGTCGACCGTGACCGATCACGACGCGGGCACCGCGCACGTGCGGCTGACGTTTCCGGTAAGCAACCTGGAACAGCTGGCGCGTGTGCTGCACCGCTTGGGCGCCGTGCCCAACGTCATCCAGGCGCGCCGAGCACACTAGGCGTCAGCGATTGATCGAGTCGATGGCCCGTTTATCGGCGTTGAGCGCGGCCTCGTGCACTGCTTCCGACAGCGTCGGATGCGCATGGATGGTGCGTTGCAGATCCTCGGTGCTCGCCGAGTACTCCATCGCCAACACCGCCTCGGCGATCAGCTCACCGGCAAGCGGCCCGATGATGTGCACGCCCAGGATCTCGTCATCGTCCTGCGCCGCCACGATCTTGGCGAAGCCCTGTGTCTGCTCCATGGCCCGTGCCCGGCCGCTGGCCAGGAAAGGGAACGTACCGATCTTGTAGGGCCGGCCGCTCGCCTTCACCTGCTCCTCGGTCTGGCCGACCCACGCGATCTCAGGCGCGGTGTAGATGACGGACGGAACGGTCTTGTAATTGACCTCCCCGAAGCGTCCCGCGATGAGGTCTGCCGCCATCACGCCCTCTTCCTTGCCTTTGTGCGCCAGCATCGGGCCACGCACACAATCGCCCACTGCCCAGACGCCATCGGCGCCGGTACGGCATTGATGGTCAACCTTGATGAACCCGCGCTCGTCGAGCTCGACCCCCGTGCCGGCAGCAAGGAGATCACGCGTGTAGGGACGACGACCGATCGCCACGAAGAGCCTGTCCACCGTGAGTGTCTGATCGCCCTTGGAGTCCGTGTAAGCGACCTCGACCGCGCCTGCGGTGACGCGGGCGCCGGTCACCTTGGCCCCGAGGCGGATATCGAGCCCCAGCTTCTTGAAATGCCGCGCGGCTTCCTTGGCGAGCTGCTGGTCGGCAATCGGCAGGAACTCCGGCAGTGCCTCGAGCATGGTCACTTCGCTTCCGAGGCGGCGCCAGACGCTGCCCAACTCCAGGCCGATGACGCCGGCACCGATGACGCAGAGGCGCTTGGGCACCGCATCGAAATCGAGCGCGCCCCACGAGTCGACGATGTGCGGCGCCTGGAAGGGAGCCGATTTGAGCTCGATCGGCGCCGAGCCCGAAGCGAGGATCACGTGCTTCGCGGTCAGCTCCCGGCGCGTGCCGTCAGGCGCCGTGAACTCGACCTTCTTGCCGGGAAGCAGCTTGCCGTGCCCTTGGAGCGGCGTGACGCCGCTCGCCTTGAAGAGAGCGAGAATGCCCTGTGTCATCGTCTTGACGATGCCGCCCTTGCGCTTCTGCATCTGGGCGACGTCGAGGCTGACGCCGCTCGCGCGGATCCCGTGCACCGCGAACTCCTCCTGGAGACGGTGATACAGCTCGGTCGACTCGAGCAGCGCCTTGGAGGGAATGCAGCCGGCGTTGAGGCAAGTGCCGCCGAAGGCCAGCGTGCCGTCGCGGTTCTTCCACTCGTCGATGCAGGCGACGCTCAGCTTGTTCTGTCCGGCGCGGATCGCGGCCGGGTAGC
Source organism: uncultured Pseudomonadota bacterium (assembly GCA_963812925.1). Taxonomy (GTDB): domain Bacteria; phylum Pseudomonadota; class Gammaproteobacteria; order Steroidobacterales; family Steroidobacteraceae; genus 13-2-20CM-66-19. The sequence continues at coordinate 91,896 of CAWEXF010000006.1, forward strand.
CGGCCGGGCCGCCGCCGATGACGACGACGTCGAAGGAATCTGCCATGGTCATATCCCCAACAGCATGCGGCCGGGATCCTCGAGGCAATCCTTGACCGTCACGAGGAACTGCACGGCCTCACGGCCATCGATGATGCGGTGATCGTAGGTGATGGCGATGTACATCATGGGCCGGATGGCGATCTGGCCGGCGACCACCATCGGCCGCTCCTGGATCTTGTGCATGCCCAGGATGCCGCTCTGCGGCGCGTTGACGATCGGTGTCGACATCAGGGAGCCGAACACGCCGCCGTTGGTGATGGTGAACGTGCCGCCCGTCAGATCCTCGATCGCAAGGCCGCCCGAGCGCGCCTTCCTGGCATAGTCGCCGATTTCCTTCTCGATGGCCGCGAAGCTCTTGACGTCCGCGTCCCTGACGATCGGCACGACGAGCCCGCGCTCCGTCGAGACGGCGACGCCGATGTCGTAGAACTCGTGATAGACGATGTCGTTACCGTCGACCGAGGCATTGATCACCGGGAATTTTTTCAGGGCTTCGATCGACGCCTTGACGAAGAAGGACATGAAGCCGAGCTTCACGCCGTGCTCCTTCTCGAATCGGTCCTTGTACCGGGCGCGAAGCTCCTGCACCGCAGTGAGGTCGACCTCGTTGAAAGACGTCAGAAGCGCCTGCGTGGACTGCGCCTCGATCAGCCGCTGCGCAATGCGTGCACGCAGACGCGTCATGGTCACACGATGCTCGCCGCGGGCGCTTGCAGGGAGAGCCGGCGCGGTAGGCGCCGGCCGCTCCGCCGGAGCCGCGGCAGGCGGAGCCGCGGCGGCCGGAGCACTTTCCTTCTTGCCCAGAAACTCCACGACGTCGGACTTGGTCAACCGCCCGTCCCGGCCGCTGGCCGGAATGGCGCCCGCGTCGAGCCGGTTTTCCTCGATGAGTCGGCGCACCGACGGACTCAGCTTGTCTTTGCCGGCGTCCGTGCCGGTAGCCTTGAGCTCTTCGGCCGGCGGCGTCTCTTTGGCCGCGGCAGGAATCGCTACCGCCTGCGCACCCTCCTCCAGCAGCGCCAGCAACTGCCCCGCGGTGACCACGGCGCCCGTCGGCACCTTCACCTCCCGCAACACTCCGTTGGCGGGAGCGGGCACTTCGAGCACCACCTTGTCCGTCTCGAGGTCGGCGAGGTTCTCGTCGCGCTTGACCGTATCGCCCGGCTTTTTGTGCCAGGCGACCAGCGTCGCATCGGTGATCGACTCGGGCAGCTGGGGAACTTTGATCTCGGTCATTTATGAAGTCTTCTTTCTGAGAGGTGTCGCGGCAGCGGCATCCGGCGTGAGACGCGTCGTCTCTCTCGCCGAATCCTCCGTTGTCGTGGCGTGCAGCGCCGCGGCAATGAGCGACTGCTGCTCGGCCTCGTGAATCTTGCCGATCCCGGTGGCGGGCGCCGCGGCCGGCGCGCGGCCGGCGTAGAGCACGATGCGCCGCTGGCCCAGCGGCTCCTGCAGGCGATGGCGGATCTGATACCACGCGCCCTGGTTCTGCGGCTCCTCCTGACACCACACCACCTCGCGCGCATTGGGATAGCGGGCGACCACCGCCTCGTAATCCTCGCTCGGGAACGGATAGAGCTGCTCGACGCGCACCAGCGCGACATCGCGGATGGCGTCCTTGCGCCGCGCCTTCAGCAGATCGAAGTACACTTTGCCGCTGCAGAAGACCACTCGACGCACTCCCGGCGCGGGCAGGTCATCGCTCTCCGGAATCACGCGAGCGAAGCTGCCGCGGGTCAGGTCCTCCAGGCTCGAGACCGAGAGATCGTGGCGCAACAGACTCTTCGGCGCCATGACGATGAGCGGCTTGCGGAACGGCTGCAGCATCTGCCGGCGAAGCATGTGGAACATCTGCGCGGGCGTCGAGGGCACGCACACCTGCATGTTGGATTCCGCGCACAGCTGCAGATAGCGCTCCAGGCGCGCCGACGAATGCTCCGGTCCCGCCCCTTCGTAGCCGTGCGGCAGCAGCAGGACGAGCCCGCAGTAGCGCTCCCACTTGGCCTCGCCCGAGCTGATGAATTGGTCGATGATGACCTGCGCGCCGTTGGCGAAGTCGCCGTACTGGCCCTCCCAGATCGACAGGCTGTTGGGCTCCGTGGTCGAGTAGCCGTACTCGAAGCCCATCACCGCCTCCTCGGAGAGGACCGAGTCGATGATCTCGACCCGCGGCTGCGGATTCATGAGGTGCTGCAGCGGAATATAGACTCGATTGGAGCCTTGATCGTGCAGCGCCGCGTGCCTATGGAAGAAGGTGCCGCGCCCGCTGTCCTGCCCGCAGATGCGCACGGAGAAGCCGTCTTCGACCAGGGAGGCGTAAGCGAGCGTTTCCGCGCAACCCCAGTCGAGCGGGATCTCGCCCGCGAGCATCTTCTTGCGATTGCTCATGATATTGGCGACGCGGGGGTGCAGCGTCAGGTCCGGCGGCAACTCCAGCAATCGCTTGCCGAGCGACTCGAGGCGCGCCGGTTCCACACCGGTGCGCACCCTCTCCGTCCAGTCGGTCTGGGAGTAACGCGTCCAGTCGACCGTGAACTTGTTGCCGATCATGCCGAGCGCGGCACGCGCCTGCGGCCGGCCTTGGTCGAGCCCGTCGCGATACTGCTCCGGCATTGCGTCGACATCCGCCTGCGTGAGGCTACCCTCTGCCACGAGCCGCTCTGCATAGAGCTGCCGCGTGGTGGGGTGTCGGCGAATGACCTGGTACATCGCGGGCTGGGTCGCCGCCGGCTCGTCGGCCTCGTTATGGCCGTGGCGGCGATAGCAGACCAGGTCGATCACGACGTCCTTGTGGAAGAGCATGCGATACTCGAGCGCGAGACGCGCAACGAAGACCGCCGCCTCGGGATCGTCGGCGTTGACGTGGAATATCGGCGCCTCCAGCATCTTCGCGACGTCGCTGCAATAGAGTGTCGAGCGGGCGTCGGCCGGCTCCGAGGTGGTGAAGCCCACCTGGTTGTTGATGATGACGTGGACGGTGCCACCGGTGTAGAAGCCGCGCGCCTGGGAAAGCTGCAGCGTCTCCATCACGACACCCTGGCCCGCAAACGCCGCATCGCCATGGATGAGGAGTGGCAGCACGCAATCGCCCTTCACATCGCTGCGACGCTCCTGACGCGCGCGCACCGAGCCCTCCACCACGGGATTGACGACCTCGAGGTGCGATGGGTTGAAGGCGAGGACGGTGTGAACGTTACCCGCACCGGTGCGCAGGTCCGCGGAGAAGCCTTTGTGATACTTCACATCGCCCGAGCCCTTGAGATGGCTCAGATCGTAGGCGCCCTCGAACTCGGAGAAGAGCGTCGCCGGCGATTTGCCGAGAAGATTCACCAGGACGTTGAGGCGGCCGCGATGGGCCATGCCGATCACGACCTCTTCTATCCTCGCGCCACCGCACCTCTGGATGAGGTCATCGAGGAGCGGCAGCATGGTGTCGCCGCCTTCGAGCGAGAAGCGCTTCTGGCCGACGTACCGGGTATGGAGGTAGCGCTCCAAACCTTCCGCGGCGGTGAGCTGCCAGAGGATGTTGCGCTTCTCGTCTGCCGTGAAGCGCTGCTGCAGCATGCCCGCCTGGAACCGGTCCTGCAGCCAGAGACGCTCCCGCGACTCCGACATGTGGGCGAACTCGGCGCCGATGGGGCCAGCGTAGATGGTCTCGAGCTGCCGCAGGATGTCCCGCAGCTTCATCCGCTGCGGCACCGCCTGGGTGCGGCTGGCAGTGAAGAACTCCGCGTCGAGATCGGCGGGCCCGAGCCCGAAGTAGTCGAGATCGAGCACTGGCGGCCGTGGGCGCTGCATGAGGCCCAGAGGGTCGAGCTTCGCCACCAGGTGGCCGCGATTCGTCCAGATCTGGATGAGCCGCGAGACTGCTGCCTGCTTGGCGTTGACGCCCGCGTCCGTGCCCGATGCGGGCCTCCCTGCGCTTGGAAAGCTTCGGGAGGGAGCCTGGCGCGCGCGCTCGGCGAGCGCCGCCTCGATGGGCCCCTGGCTACGCTCCGCCCCCTTGGGCCCGGGGAGGCTCTCGAAATAGCGTCGCCACTCTGCCTCTACGCTCGCCGGATCGCGCAGATACTGCTCGTAGAGGGCATCAATATAGGCGGCATTGCCGCCGAAAAGGGGGGTAGGTTCAAGCATTGGGGAGGGCAAACTGCGAAGCGCTAGTCTAGCGGAAACGGTCCCGCCTTACAGCCAGCCGAGCAGGTGCAGCTCGTAGCCTATGAGTGCCGCATAGCCTGCCAGCACGGCGTAGAGGACCAGCCCCACCGGGATGCGGCCGAAGGCCCTGATACGCGAGAGGAGCGTGAGCAGCACGACGCTCATGCCCGTCAGCCCGACTTTCACCGCCACGAAGAGCGCACCCGAGCGGATGAGCGGTGCCAGCACCGGGTTGAGCTCGTAGGCGCCACGGTCGATGAGCACGACGGTCAATACGGCATCGCCCGCGCAGAGCGCGAGAATGAGAGTCGCGATCGCGAGCCACCACGGGTGATACCAGTCGATGGCGCCGAGTCGCTCCTCCCCGGTCCGCCGCGGCCCGAGCCGTCGCGGCTTGAAGCTGCCATGCACAATTGCGCGTGCCACGCGAGTCCGCCTGTCAGGTCCCCGACGCCGCTCGGATTCCTCCGCGGTGGCGGCATCGGGCTCGCGGTCATTGAACAGAATGGGCACGAACTCGTTCTTTTCGGCTGGTATTCCTATCTGTTAATTGTACCGGTCAAGCAGCCTGCACGCCCGACGGCCGATCGTGACGCTTGTCACAGCCTGCCCAGCGTTAATGCCGTGAGGCCGCGGCGTCGTGGGCGCGGCGCCCGGTCTCGAGGAAGACCTTCATCCGCATCAGGTCGTCGTTGAGCTCCGATTTCGGGTCGGTGCCGAAGAGCCGCGCCACCGCGTGACCGAGCGCACCCGCTGGCGGCGTGTAGCTCATCGTCACGAAGACGCGTGTTCCGCTGTCAGTTGCCTCGAATCGCAGCAACCCTGCATGGTCCACCGCTGAGCCCGGAAGCGTCCGCCATGCGATGAGCCTGTTGGGCTCGTGGCGGGTTGTGACCGCATCCCAGGAAATCGTGCCGCCCGCAGGTCCCTCCACGACCCATTGCGAGGTGCCGTCTCCCCGCAAGTGAACTTCGCGCACGTGTTTCATGAGCTCGGGAAAGCGCTCGAGCTGCGAGAAAGTCTCGAACACCTGCTCTATCGGAGCCGCGACCTCGATGCACTTTTGCAGTTCCATCGCCGGACGGCGCACCCCGACCAGCCGGTCGATCGGCATGTTGGTGCCGCTGCGCGCGAGCAGCGCCACGCCCCCCAAGCCGCCGAGGAAACCCAGGCCAGTGCGCCTGCCGACCAGCGCATTGAGGATGAGCGCGCCGCCGACCGCCCCCAGGGCCATCCGCACGCCCGGAGGCCAACCGAAGCGCGGCTCGCGCAGCTGGCCGCTGCCCTGCAGGGCCGAGATCCCGGCAGCGCTCTCATACACGGCCAGACGGTCTTCTACATCGACAACGCCGCGTACCGTCCAGACCGTCCGTAGCAGACGCACATACTCGCGCTCGAGTACGGCGCCGCTCAGGGTCACCCTGCCCGACAGTGCTGCAACTTCGATCGCGCCGGGATGCGAGACCGTCCCGCCGAGACGCGCACGCACCCGCTCGGAAAGGATTTCATTCGGCACGTCCTCAGGCGTCAGGCGCGCACGGAACTCGTGAGCGGCGCCGCGCGCCCGATTTCGCAGGTCGCGTGAGGCGATGCTGGCCGCATCGTCCAGCAGGCTCATACCGCTGGCCACCCGGTCGCGCACCACAGCGCGGCGGCGGCGACCTTGGGCGGGATCGAGAAGGTACATCGAAATAGCGCCGGCAACCGCGGCGCTGAGCAAAAGACGACCAGCCATGGGACCTCCCGTCAGACGTGGCCTGTGGGCCGACCCACAAGCAAGCCGCGCGCCTGAGGGCCTACCAGGTGACCGTGAGCGACCGCCGGATGCTCTCGGCCGGTAGCACCAAATACGCGGTCGCGTCGTGCGAGTCCCAGTGCCAATGAGCCGAGCGTTTGCCGTCCACCGTGATCGACGCAGGTGCGCGCGCCGTGTGAATGCGCACCCCATATGCCCTCGCCTGCCGCTGCCCGGCAAAGGATCCCGTCGTGGGTCCTATGACGAGCCGGTGGCTGGCACCCGAGGTTTGGTACGTCATTGGCGTCAGTGCGTAGGAGCCGTGCTCGTAATCGAGGGAGACTCCGTCATCCTCGTAGAGATCGAAGCGGTTGTTGCCGTCGCCGTAGACGTTGACCGTCAGGACATCGCGCGGCGCCTCCTGCTGCGGAATGATCGCGCCCTCACGCACGAAGACCGGTGTTGCATCCACCGGGTAATGCGCGGTGAAGGTGGTGTCGCCCCGATAGCGCCGGCCGGAGAAGAAGTCCATCCAACTTCCCGGCGGCAGGTAGACGCTGCGCTCGTCGTCCGCCTCCAGAACCGGCGCGACCAGCATCTGTCCACCGAAGAGATACTCGTGGAAGTGCTGGTACGCCTGATCGAGGTCGGGCCACTCGAGGTAGAGCGGGCGCAGCAGCGGCAAGGAGCGCCGGTGCGCCTGCCAGGTGTACGTATAGAGGTACGGCATGAGCTGCATGCGCAGGGTGAAATACTTCCGCATGAGCGCGACACCCTTCGGCCCGTAGCCCCAGGGCATGCGAGTGTTGCCCTCGAGCGGATTCTCGTGCGCGCTGTGCATGCGCAGGATGGGGCTGAAGGTGCCGAACTCGATCCAGCGCGCATAGAGGCCGAAGGGAATCTTCGCGCCATGAAAGCCGCCGATGTCGTTGCTGATGTAGGGGACGAGCACATTGCCGCCGCGGGCGGTGAAAGCGACCTCATAGGCCAGCACGCGCCACTCAGAGTACGCATCGCCTGTGAAGAACCCGGGGTAGCGCTCGCTGCCCCAGCCGCCGTAACGGCTCAGGATGAAGCCGCGCTTGCCGGTCTGCCGCTGAGTGGCGTCGTAGAAGATCTCGTTGGTCCAGAGCTGCGGGTCGAGGCCGGGCATCTGCGCCGCGCCGCCGCCGCCGTCCACCCACCAGAAATCGACGCCATGGTGGATGAGCGGCGCGTGCAAATCCTCCATGGAGACGCGCGCCGCGTTGCGATCGGCAAGATTGAAGTAGATGCGCGGCGGCGGCACCGTGTTGCGCAGCGCGACCGGCCCACGAAGGATGCCCGCCGGCCTTCCGGGTTGCTCCTGCGGCGGCGGCTCGACGCGCAATGTGATGACGTTGAGCTGGCCAGGATGGAGCGCACTCGTGATGTCGGCGTAAGTCAGCCGGCGCGGCCACTGCACGTGGCTGTGCCGCACCTCCCCGCCGTTGACGAAAAGGCGGTAGTCACCCGCCACCTCGCCGAAATACAGGTAGACGGCCGGCGGCAGCGTGGCCGGCACGCGCAAGGACAACAGATACCAGCCGATTCCCTGGTAGTCGGGATAGCCCTGATGCTGCCAGGAGTCGCCGGTCTCGATCGGGTGCCAGCGGACTTGGCCGGAGCCGCCGGCGTACCAGTGTTCTTTGAGCCCGGCATCGTGGGGATCGGGAGAGAATTTCCAATCTCGCGCCAGACTCTGGTCGTAGGACGGCCGCGGCGGCAGCGGCCGTCCCAGCGCCTGCAATGCCGCGGGCGCATGGCTGTCGCTGTAGGAAAGGATGCTCTCCTGAGTGTTGGCATAGCCCGGATGGTCGTTGAGAGAAAGCTCGAGCCCGCGCGCGTGCAGCCAGTCGATGAGCGCCTGCGGCCGCGGGATGAGCGGGCTCCAGTCGTATCCGCCCTGCCAGCCGTAGTTGTGCCACGCAAAATCGAGCACGAGCCCCGCGAGCGGGATGTCACTGGCGCGGAGCCGGGTGATTTCGGTCTCGAGATGCTGCTCGCCGTAGCGATGCATGGCGGGCGAGCGCGTATCGGCGGTGCCGGGGAAGTATTCGAAGTTGAGGTCAGTGATCCAGGGCCCGAGCGCCTGGCGCGGAATCATCGGCACCGGCCCGCAGAGCGCGGCGTATTCCTCCAGCGGGCGGTGGTAATCATGATTGTAGGTGAAGAGATACCAGTCCTGACCCGCCGGCCCCGGGCGCGGCTCGATCCAGTCGTGCCCGGCGTTCCATACGGGAGTGGCGCTGTCGTCGAGCAGGGCATAGCCGCTGCGGCTCAAGAGCCCGGGCGTCGCGGGCTGCAGCAACACGTCGATGCCCGGAATCACGTTGTGCACCGGACTGCCGAGATCGTCGCCGGGCGGCGGCAGATTCGCGCTCTCGATGTTGTCGAGGGAGTACGTGAGCCCGCCAAGGTTGCCGGGATCGGGCTGCCCGGGGAACCAGGCATGCCGGTCGCCGGCAGGATCACGCCAGGTTACCTCGAGGTTCGTGGCGGCGAACGGGCCGGAATCCACCTTGTAGCGCAGCAGCAGCGCGGGAGTGGTGACGAGCAGCCAGCCGCCGCTATGGTCCTCGGTGACCGCGACCGATGGCCAGTCCCTCTTCTGCACGACGGCGGTCGGCGCATCGACGAACCGCGCTTGCGGCGAGTATTCCATTCGCACGAGCGAAGGCGTCAGGAACTCGAAGCGAGCGTTTCCCGCGGTGATTACCGTCGTCGCGTGAGCCCGCGGAAGCGTAATGAGCAGCGCCGCCGCTGCGACGCCGAAGGTATGGATGATCCTCATTGCGACCGAGTGTACCCGTCCGTCAGGGTATCGAGGAAGGCAATGATGTCCTGGATCTCCGCGGGAGTGAGCGCCGGCTGATCGCCGGGGTGGCGATTGAACGGTGCGTCCACGGTGTCGACGTTGGCCCGATACTGCGGCGGAATGTCGTCGTACTTCATCACGTCGCCGGCGGCATTGCGTGGATAGAAACGTTCCGGGTGGATATCCCGATCGACGTAGAAATCGAGCACTTGCGTGAGACTGCGGAACACCCCGTTGTGGAAGAACACGCGCCGCAGTGCGACGTTTCTCAGGGTCGGTGTCAGGAACATGGCACAGTACTGGGTCGATGCGCGCATGTCGGTACGGTACGGGCCGCAGATCCCGAGATCGTAATAGTTTGGATCGCGGTTCGCGGCGATGGCCGGATTGCGCGGCGCCCCGAGCGCCTCGAACTGATGATCGGTGAAGAGCGGCGGCGCGCCGTCGGGGGCCGGCTGGTCGAGATGGCACGCGGCGCAGTTGCCTTTGGCCGGGTCATTGAAGAGGAGATAGCCCGCGAGCTGGGCGCGCGTGAGCCGCGCGTTGCCTTCGAGCCATGCATCGTACTTGCTGGTGAAGGGATGGAAGGTGGGATCCTCGATCTCGTACCGTCCGATGGCGAACATCGCCTCGTCGACGGTCATCCCCGGGTTTTGCAACAGGCCGGCGCCGAAGAGCTGCTGCAGCTGCGCCGCGTACGGTCCCGCGGCCAGCTTGTGCGCGACTTCCTGCATCGTGCCGCCATCCATCTCCGCGGGATTGTAGAGCGGGCCATTGATCTGCTGCTCGAGCGTATCGGCGCGGCCGTCCCAGAAGAGCCCGCCCTGTGGAACGAGGTTGGTGGCCGCCGCCTGGGGCGTCAGCGCCGTCTTCAGCGCGCGGGCCTGACCCGTGGCCGCCTGGGCCTGCTGAGCGAGCGGCACCACGACGTCATTGCCGTTCTCGACGTCCGGACCGATCGTGAATGCAGGCTGGCGGTAGAGGTAACGCAGCGACGGCACCGCCCGAAAGCCCGGCGTCGTCACGTGCGGCCCACCCATGACCACCGGCAAGCTCCCGGCGGGCCCGTAGGCCAGCGCCGGATCGTGGCAGCTCGCGCAGGACATTCGTCCCGAGCCTGAGAGGGTCGGATCGTTGAAGAGTCGCACCCCGAGCAGCGCCACGGCCGAGAGCGGCGGATACGCGGGAACCACGAGTTTTACAGGATGAGGATTCTCACCCAGCGCGAGCCAGAGCGCGTCCCGCGGCCCGCTCATCCATGTGCTCAGTGGGACCGGAGACCAAAAGAGGAAGCCGGCGGCGGCCAGGAGCAAAGCTCCCAGCAGCACGCCGGCTATTGTGATTATGGATCGAAGAGAGGTCTTAATGGCCAGACGTGTACCACGGTCCCGACCGGGTGTGAATAGGCTCACCCGTCTGCTCGCTGAGGAAAAGCGGCGCGTTCGGACGGCTCGAGAAGTCGAACATGTCCATGATGCTTCCGGTGGTCGCATCGAATGCGCCGCCACCCAGGCGCTGACCGTGCAGCCAATTGTCCTCGATGAAGCGCGTGATGGACGCCTGCGAGACATACGTGTGGCTCACGTAGTTGGACCTGGCCCAGGGCGATATCACGAAGAACGGGGTCCGCGTGCCGGGACCGCACCGGCCATTGACCGGCTTGCCGGCGAGGCCCAGGGGCTGGGCGCCCTTGCCGCAGACGCCGGGTCCGTTGAGCTGATCCGCCGGGTAGTCGAACGAGGGGCTCTTGGTCGCCCCGAAGGCGTGATCGTACCAGCCGTCGGAATCGTCCCAGGCAACGATGACCGCCGTGTCCCTCCACTCCGGCTGCTGCTGCAGGAAGTTGATGACCTTGGTGATCCAGGCCTGCTCGTCGAGCGGATCGGAGTAGCCGGCGTGGCCGTCCTGATACGCAGGCGCCTTGAGGAACGACACGGCCGGGAAGTTACCCGCGCGCACGGCGGCGTAGAAGTCATCGACGTCGTACTCATGGTTAGCGGGATCAGCCTGGCCGTTGGCGTCATAGCTGTGTCCGACGGTCCAGACCGAGGCCGGCCGCGCATGTGTCGGGTTGGAAGTCGACTTGAAGTACTGGAACCAGTTGTGGTGCTGGATGTAGTCGTTCTCGGTCACGCCGGTGACCGTCGAAGTGGTCGTGCGGGCGCAGCCGGTGGTGCTGTTGGAGTTGGTGGTCTGGAGGTCGAAACCGCCCATGAAGCCGCCCCAGCTGATGCCTCTGGCGTTGAGCAGGTCGCCGATGTTCCTGCCGAGCATCTGCACCTGGTTGGTCGTGCTCGAGCAGACGTCATAGGCCGGGTCGACATCGCTGATCAGGTTGAGGCCGCCCGCGCCGTCCTGAATGTAATACGCGCTCTCGTTCGTGGCGACGAGATTCACGCCGTTCGTCTGACCCGAGACCGCCTCGAGAGCGCCGGGCGTCGACGGTCCATACGTATCGGTGTAGGCGTCGTCGCTCATCGCGAAGTGCTGCGCGTAGTTCCAGAGGGCGGTCACGGTGTTGCCGTCGTAGTAGCCCATGACCTGTCCCTTGGTCCCGAAGGCGCCGACGCCACCCGCGGTGGCGGTTCCTGTATAGAGCGGAAAGAGATCGGCCTTGCCGCCGTCATATGCCTGCTGCTCGGCGGTGTAGCCGTGGTTCTGGTCCGCCGTCGCAGCCTGCGTCCGATCCAGGCGGAAAGGATTGGCGGCATTGGTCCCGTTCAGGGGGTTGGTGAAATTGGGATTGTTGGTCAGCAGATTGGCGTTCGCGAGGTTGTTGACCTTCGGGGTACCGCGCAGCGCTTCGAACGACGGCTCGCCGGTAGGATTGGTCGCGCTGGGATACGTCGCGAAGTAGTGGTCGAACGAGATGTTCTCATCGTAGATGACCACGAGGTGCTTGATGGGGGTCGCGGTCCCGGGGCTGCCCCAGTACGAGGGACTCTGGGCGAGCGCCGCGGACCCGGCGCAGGAAACTATGGCTGCGGCGCCGAGGAAGCTCGGCAGCTTGCAAAGCAGATTTCTCATGGAGCGGGCTCCCTTCATCGGAGGAATTGCGGTCGGCAGGACTCTAGCGAGGCACTGTGACGACCCTGTGACAGGGCCGGTTGCCCTCGCTTCGTCGCGGCTGCAAGGGCATTTGCCGCAGATCGCCCTCGCCAGGGTGCCATCGGGTGCTCGGGCGGTGCAGTGATCGGGCATCATGACCGCTTGCGCCTGGGAGGTATCTCAATGAAGCAAGCGGTCACATTGATCGCGGCGTTCTCGATCACCACCGCCGCAGCGCTCGCCGCGCCACCGAAAGGCGCGCCGGGCAAGAGTCCAGCAGAATCCGGCACGGCCCCCGCGAGCATTTTCGTGCCCCGGGCGGTGAAGAGCACCGGAACGGTAACCGTCGAGGGGCACAAGATCGCCTACGACGCAATGGCGGGCACGATCATCGTGCATCCGAAGGGTTGGGATGATGCCGCCAAGCCCCAGGGGCCGAAGGATGCGATCGGCACAACGAATGGGCCGCCTGTCGCCTCGATGTTCTATGTCGCCTACTTCAAGCAGGGGGCCAACCCGCACACGCGTCCGGTGACCTTCATCTACAACGGCGGCCCCGGCTCATCGACCATCTGGCTGCACATGGGAGCGTTTGGCCCGGTGCGGGTCGTCACGAGCAACGACTCGCACACTCCTCCCGCCCCGTACCGCACCGTGGACAACGCCTACAGCCTGCTCGATGCCTCGGACCTCGTGTTCATCGACGCCCCCGGCACGGGCTTCGGCCGCATCGAGGGCAAGGACAAGAAGCAGGCGTTCTGGGGAGTCGACCAGGACGGTAACGCGTTCACCTCCTTCATCACGCAGTTCCTGTCGCAGTACGGCCGCTGGAATTCGCCGAAGTATCTCTTCGGGGAAAGCTACGGCACGCCCCGCTCCGCGGTGCTGATCAACGACCTCGAGACCGGGCAGGACATCGACTTCAACGGCGTCATCCTGTTGTCGCAGGTTCTCAACTTCAATCTGATGGCCGATGCGCCGCAGGGGAATCCCGGTGTCGATCTGCCCTACGAGATCGAGCTGCCGACCTTTGCCGCCACGGCCTGGTACCACCACAAGCTCGGCACGCAGGCGGGAGACCTGGAGAGCCTGCTGCAGGAGGTCGAGCAGTTCGCCATGGGCGACTATGCCGATGCGCTCGCTCAGGGGGCGAACCTTCCCGAGGACCAGTTCAACGCCATCGCCGCCAAGCTCCACGACTACACCGGACTTCCCGTCGCCTACATCAAGAAGGCGGACCTGCGTGTCAGCGGCCCCGAGTTCTCGCAACAGCTGCTGAACGATTCGGACCTGACCACAGGCCGGCTGGATTCGCGCTTCGCCGGTCCCGTGATGGACCCGCTGGCCGAGGACGCCGCATACGACCCGCAGAGTGCCGCCATCAGCTCGGCATACGTGTCGGCATTCAACGAGTACGTTCGCCGCGACCTCCACTATACGGCGCAGGAGGCTTACTACCCCGAGATCGACATCTGGAACATCTGGCAATTCAAGCATCAGCCCCCTGACGCGCCCTTCCAACTGGCGGGCGCGGTCAATGTGATGCCGGACCTCGCCACGGCAATGAAGTACGACCCCAACCTCAAGGTCTGCCTGAACGGCGGCTATTTCGACCTGGCGACGCCCTTCTTCCAGGGCATGTACGAGATGCACCACCTGCCGATCCCCTCGAGCCTGCAGTCCAACATCGAGTATCACTACTATCAGTCGGGTCACATGGTCTACGCCAACGAGACCTCGTTGAAGCAGATCCATGACAACGTGGCGGCCTTCATCCGCAAGAACGCCGGCGAGGCGGGGGAATGAGCATGAGCATCAAAGGCATTTCCGCAGTCGCGGGCGCGTTGCTGTTCGCACTGGTACAGGGCTGCGCCATACAGCCGTCGCAGAATCAGCAGTCCGCGGACAATGCGTCGACGGACAATGTGTCGACCGATGCACCTGCGACCGACTCCGGAACGACTGCTAAGAAGGCGCGCGGGCACCACGAGACCAACCCCTACTTCCGCACCATCACCAGCACGACAGAAGGGTCGGTGACCGTCGAGGGCAACACGATCCACTACCACGCCGTCGCGGGCCTCCTGATCGTGCATCCGAAGGGTTGGGATGACGCGACTGCCAAGAGCGGTGGCCGCGGACATCACGCGCATAGGAAACCGCCTGAGGCGTCGATGTTCTATGTCGCCTACTTCAAGGACGGTGAAAGCCCGAGCGACCGACCGATCACCTTCCTCTACAACGGTGGACCCGGTTCCTCGACCATGTGGCTGCACATGGGGTGCTTCGGACCGCACCGGGTCGTGACGGCGGACCACGTCCATACGGCCCCCGCCCCTTATCAGGTCGTCAACAACGACTACAGCCTGCTGGATGCCAGCGATCTCGTGTTCATCGATGCCCCGGGCACGGGGTTCTCGCGCGTGACCGCGGGCGCGGAGAAGGACTTCTACGGCGCCGATCAGGACGTGCACGCCTTCTCCGAGTTCATCATGCAGTTCCTGTCGCAGTACGGCCGCTGGAACTCGCCGAAGTATCTGTTCGGGGAAAGCTACGGCACGCCGCGCTCGGCCAATCTCATCAACGTGCTCGAGACCGAGGACGACACCGACTTCAACGGCGTCATCCTGTTGTCGCAGATCCTGAGCTATGACGAGTCGACCGGGATGGCCCACTACGATCCCGGCGTCGACCTGCCCTACGAGCTGGCGTTGCCGACGTATGCCGCAACTGCGTGGTACCACCACAGACTGCCGAACTCCGGCCAGCCGCTCGAGCCCTTCCTCAAGGAGGTAGAGCAGTTCGCGCTGACCGATTACGCGCAGGCGCTGCGCGCGGGCTCGACCCTGAGCTCCGATCAGCGCGATGCGATCGCCGCCAAGCTGCATGACTACACCGGTCTGCCGGTCAGCTACATCGAGAAAGCCGACCTGCGCATCGACGGTGGCGAGTTCGAGCAGAACCTCCAGGGCGACGCCGACATGACCACCGGCCGGCTCGATACCCGCTTCTCGGGCCCATCGCTCGACCCGTTGAGCGAGCGCGCCGATTATGACCCGCAGTCGGCCGCGATCGCGTCCGCATACGTGTCAGCTTTCAACAACTACGTGCGCAAGGATCTGCACTACGGCATGAAGATGCGCTATCGGCCGTCGGTGCGGCTCTTCACCACGTGGAACTCCCGGCACCAGCCACCGGGCGCCCCCGGGCCGCTGCCGCAGGGGCTCAACGTGATGCCGGACCTCGCGAACGCAATGAAGTACGACCCCGACCTCAAGGTCATGCTGAACGGCGGTTACTTCGATCTGGCCACGCCCTTCTTCGAGGGCATGTACGAGATGTCGCATCTGCCGATGCCGCGGAAGCTGCAGGCGAACATCGAGTATCACTACTACGAGTCCGGCCACATGGTATACGCACACGCCCCGGCGCTGAAGGAGCTGCACGACAACGTCGCGGCGTTCATCGCAAACACGGAACACGCGGAGACAGATAAATGAGACAGGTGGTCCCATTTGTGGCGGCGTTGTCGCTCGCCACCGCCGCCCTCGCGGCGCCGCCCAAGGCCGCTCCCGCGAAGAGTCCCCCCGAATCCGGAGGAGCCCCCGCGAGCGTTTTCGCGGGGCACACTGCGAAGAGCACCGGAACGGTGACCGTCGAGGGCCACAAGATCTCCTACGAGGCGATGGCCGGGAGCATCGTGGTGCACCCCAAGGGATGGGACGATGCCGCCAAACCCCAGGGCGCGAAGGACGCTATGGGCACGGCCGGCGGGCCGCCCGTCGCCGCGATGTTCTATGTCGCCTATTTCAAGCAGGGTGCCGATCCGCGCACCCGCCCGGTCACCTTTCTCTATAACGGCGGCCCCGGCTCATCGACCGTCTGGCTGCACATGGGCGCCTTCGGCCCGGTGCGCGTGGTGACTAGCAACGATACCCACACGCCTCCCGCACCCTACGGCGCGGTCGACAATGCCTACAGCCTCCTCGATGCCTCGGACCTCGTGTTCATCGACGCTCCGGGCACGGGCTTCAGCCGCATCGAGGGCAAGAACAAGCAGAAGGCGTTCTATGGCGTCGATCAGGACGCCTATGCGTTCTCCGCCTTCATCATGCAGTTCCTGTCGCAGTACAACCGCTGGAACTCACCGAAGTATCTCTTCGGCGAGAGCTACGGCACGCCCCGCTCCGCGGTGCTCATCAACGACCTCGAGAGCGACCGGGACCTCGACTTCAACGGCGTCATCCTCCTCTCCCAGATCCTCAATTTCGATCTGAGCGCGGATCAGCCGGAGTCGAATCCCGGCATCGAGCTGCCCTACGCGATCGAGCTGCCGACCTTCGCGGCCACGGCCTGGTATCACCACATGCTCGGCTCGCAGCCGGCAGACCTGCAAAGCTTCCTCCGTGAGGTCGAGCGGTTTGCCATGGGCGATTACGAGCATGCGCTCGATCAGGGGGCGAACCTTCCCGAGGACCAGTTCGACGCCATCGCCGCGAAGCTCCACGATTACACGGGCCTGCGGCTCGCCTACATCAAGAAGGCCAACCTGCGCATCAGCGGCCTGCAGTTCGAGCACGAGCTGCAGAACGATTCCGGCATGACCACCGGCCGGCTCGACTCCCGCTTCTCAGGTCCCGAGATGGACCCCCTGGGCGAGTATGCGGAGTACGACCCGCAGGCGGCGGCGATCGGCTCGACATACGTCTCGGTCTTCAACGACTACGTGCGCCGCACGCTCCACTACACGACCGACGAGACCTACTACCCCGAGATCGACACCAACTCCTGGGAATTGAAGCATGCGCCGCCGGGTGAATCCACCCCGACGATCCTCTCGGTCAACGTGATGCCTGACCTCGCCACCGCGATGAAGTACGACCCGGACCTCAAGGTCTGCCTGAATGGCGGCTACTTCGACCTGGCGACGCCCTTCTATGAGGGGATGTACGAAATGCACCACCTGCCGATACCGCAGAGCCTGCAATCGAACATCGAGTACCACTACTACCAGTCGGGTCACATGGTCTACGCCAACGAGGGCTCTCTGAAGCAGCTGCACGACAACGTGGCGGCCTTCATCCGCAAGACCGACAATCAGGCGGGGGGCTGACCATGAGCGACAAGATGCGCACCACCCTTCTCACCAAGGGTATTTCCGCAGCCGCCGCTGCCTGTGCGTTCGCTGTCGTTCAGGGCTGCGCCATGCAGCCGACACAGACACAGACCGCGCCTGATTACGCATCGTCGAGCTCTGCGTCGAGCGATTCCGGCGTGGCCGACCCCAAGCCTGCCGGGCAATCCCGTTGGGCGAAGGCTCACGGTCACGACGGCAATCCCTACTTCCGTACCGTCACGAGCACGAGTGAGGGCTCTGTGACCGTCGAGGGCAACACGATCCACTACCACGCGGTCGCTGGCCTGCTGATCGTGCATCCAAAGGGCTGGGATGACGCGGCTGGCAAGGGCGGCGGCGATGATTCCCCGATGGGTGGACGGCACGGTCATCACGCCGGGAAGAAGTCGCCCGTGGCGTCGATGTTCTACATCGCCTACTTCAAGGACGGCGAAAACCCGGGCGACCGCCCTATCACGTTTCTCTATAACGGCGGACCCGGCTCCTCGACCGTCTGGCTGCACATGGGCGCATTCGGGCCCCGGCGGGTGGTGACCGCGGATCATACGCATACGCCGGCCGCGCCCTACCAGCTGGTCAACAACGACTACAGCCTGCTCGATGCCAGCGATCTCGTGTTCATCGACGCGCCAGGCACGGGCTTCTCGCGGGTGAAGGCCGGCGGCGAGAAGAGCTTTTACGGGGCCGATCAGGACGTGCATGCCTTTTCCGAGTTCATCATGCAGTTCCTGTCGAAGTACGGCCGCTGGAACTCGCCCAAGTATCTCTTCGGGGAAAGCTACGGCACGCCGCGCTCGGCCAACCTGATCAACGTGCTCGAGACCGAGGACGATACCGACTTCAACGGCGTGATCCTGCTGTCGCAGATACTCAACTTCGACGATACGGTCGACGCCGTCGTCGACAATCCCGGGGTCGATCTCCCCTACGAGCTTGCGCTGCCCACCTATGCCGCAACGGCGTGGTATCACCACAAGCTACCCGATGCGAGCCAGTCGTTCGATTCGCTCCTCGGCGAAGTCGAGCAGTTCGCGATGGGCGACTATGCCGCGGCGCTGCGCGCAGGCTCGACCCTGAGCGCCGATCAGCGCGATGCGATCGCCGCGAAGCTGCACGACTACACCGGTCTGCCAGTCAGCTACATCGAGAAAGCGAACCTGCGCATCGACGGCGGGGAATTCGAGCACAGTCTGCAGGGCGATGCCGACGTGACGACTGGCCGCCTCGATTCACGCTTCTCGGGTCCGTCGCTAGACCCGTTGAGCGAGCGCGCGGACTACGACCCGCAGTCAGCCGCGATCGGGTCCGCGTACGTCTCCGCATTCAACGGCTACGTCCGCAGCGACCTCCACTACGGGACCGGGATGCGATACCGGCCCGGATACAACGTCTTCGAGAAGTGGGACTTCCAGCACCAGCCGCCCGGCTTCTCTGCGCCGCAACCGCAGGCGCTCAACGTGATGCCTGACCTAGCCAACGCAATGAAGTATGACCCCGACCTCAAGGTCATGCTGAACGGCGGCTACTTCGACCTGGCGACACCCTTCTACGAGGGCATGTACGAGATGGCGCAACTGCCCATGCCGAAGAAGCTGCAGGCGAACATCGAGTACCACTACTACGAGTCAGGACACATGGTCTATGCGCACGTGCCGGCGCTGAAGGAGCTGCACGACAACGTGGCGGCGTTCATCGCGAATACGGAGCACCAGCAAATCAACCAGCAGCAGGGCGATCAGCAATAGCCTGAGTGCGATCGCGCGCGGGCTGCACCCAACCGCCGCCGAGCGCCTCATACAGATGCACCAGGGCCTGCAGCCGGGAGAGTTTGGCCTGGGCCAGCTCGTCCCTCGCCTCGAACAGCGTCTGCTGCGCCTGCAGCACATTGAGCAGATCGGCGACTCCTTGGCGGTATTGCAGTTGCGAGATACCGAACGCCTCGCGCGCGGCATCGACCTCGCGCCGAAGGTGCGCTTCCTCGCGAGCGTAGTTGGCTACCTGGCCAAGCGCACTCTCAACGTCTGCATAGGCGTTGAGCACGGTTGCCTGATAGTCGGCCACCAGCTCCTGCTGGGTTGCGTAAGCCAGATCCTTCTGCCCGACGAGTTTTCCGCCAGCAAATATCGTCTGCACGAGCTGAGCCCCCGCGTCCCAAACGGCACTCGGGCCATGCAGCAGGGTACTGACCGCAGTACTGCCAAATCCGTCGCTGCCACCCAGCGCGATCTGCGGCAGAAACGCCGCACGCGCCGCCTGAAGATTCGCGTGCGCGGCGGCCAAATTGGCTTCCGCCTCCGCCACATCCGGCCGGCGCAGTAACAGCTGCGACGGCAAACCTGCGGCCACAGCGGGCAGCGCCAGCCCATCCGAATTGGGTGCATGCACGTCGAAGGACTCCGGCGGCCGGCCGAGCAGCACCGCGAGCGCCACGCGCGCCTCGAACTCCTGCTCTTCGAGCACGGGCAGCTCAGCCTGGACCGACTCGACCTGCGCCTCCTCCTGCGCCAGATCCAGATGCGACGCCGTACCCGCGGTGACTTTGAGCTTGATGGTGCCGAGAATTCCGTCGATCGCGGTAATGTCCTCCTGCGCGATCGAGATCTGCTCGCGCAGGGCCAGCACGCTGAAATAACCATCGGCCACGGACGCCGTAACCGTCAGCGCTGTTACTTGCTGCGCAAAACGCGATGACTTGAGGGCCTCGATCGCAGAGCGCAGGTTGTCACCCTGGAGACCCCAGACATCCAGGTTATACGAGGCGTCGAGATCCAGACTGAAGGCATTGCCGGTCGACACACGCTGGCTTCCCGTCTGCACGGCGGACGTGCCTACGCCGGCTCGAATCGCCTCGCCCTGCAGATCGACTTGCGGAAAGAGCGCCGCGCGCTGGATCGTGACCTCCGCCCTCGCCTCCCGCAACCGCGCCGCCGCGGCGGCAAGATTGCGATTGTCGGCCTGCGCCAACGTGACGAGATTGGAAAGCTCAGGGCTGTCGAACCCGCGCCACCATCCCGCGCTGGGCCACACCGGCGCGGCGGCCGTCGCCGGCCCCACGAATTTTGGCGGTACGAGCGTCGGCGTCAGCACCTGCGGCGGGCGCGTCGCGCACGCTGAGAGAAGAATCACGAGGGCGGCCACCGCATCGCGCGCCCTGCACGTTCCTCGCGATTGTGTTTCGCCCGGCATTCCTTCTTACCTACTCGTAGCGCAGCGCGTGAATGGGACTGGTGCGGGCCAGGCGCAGTGTGTTCGCATACACCGTCGCCCAGGCGATCAGCAGCGCCCCCCCACCAGCGGCCAGAAAGTAGAGCGGGCTGAGCGAGATTCGATAAGCGTATCCTTCGAGCCAGCGATGCAGATAGAGGTAAGCCAGCGGCCAGGCGATCAGGTTCGCTACCAGTACGGGTGCCGAGATCCGCCACAGCATCAATCTCACGATGTCGGTGGTGCGGGCTCCCGAGACCTTGCGGATGCCGACCTCCTTCGTGCGGCGCTCGGCGGTGAACACGACCAGACCGAAGAGGCCGAGGCAGGCGATCAGGATGGCGATGGTCACGAAAACCACGAACATCGTCCCCTGCCTCTCGTCGGAGGTGAACAGGTCGTTGAATGCATCGCTCATGAAATATCGTTGCATTGCCGCCGTGGGCGCAAACGACCGCCACGTCCTGTCGATGAAGGCGAGCGCCTCGGGAAGCCGGTCGCTGCGCACCCTGACCGACAGCAGGATGGAATCGTCGGTATCGACCAGGTACACCACCGGCCACACCGTGTTTCTCAGCCCCTCCTTCATCGCATCGTTGAGGACACCCACGACCCGCAGGTGCGAGGTCCCGAGATCGATGGTTTTGCCCACGGCTTTGGCCGTCGTGAATCCGAAACGGCGCGCGGCCGCGGCATTGATCAGAACATTCTTCCCGTTCGAATCGGCCTGCATATCCTGTCCTCGATCCGCGGACAGAAGCCGCCCCGCCAGCAGCCGGATGCCGTACAGCGTGGGAAACTGCGGGCTGATCACCACGACGTGGGCCGTGGTGCTGCCGATCTCCCCTTCCGCGCGCACCGGCTCGTCAAACGCCCACCCCGTATTGAACGGGACTACATTGGAAAGCGCAGCGCCGACGATTCCCGGCCCCGTGCTCAGCACACGCGCCAGCCGCACCCGTGCGTCCGACGGTAAATTCGAAATGCTGTTGATGACGACCATGTCGTAACGGTCGAAGCCTAAGTCGAGCGTGCGCGCGTAGTGAATCTGCCGAAAGATCACGATGGCGGCGATGCCGAGGCCAATCGAGACCACGAACTGGCCCACGACGAGCGCCGAGCGCAGCATGCCGGAGCCGCTGTGCCCCGCGCCGCTCGCCTTCAGTGTCGAGACCGGACGGAACCCCGACAGAACCATCGCAGGATAAGCACCACTCAGCAGGCCCACGAGCACCGCCCCGACGATGGTGCCGCCGAGGAGTAGCCCGTTGCCCAAGTAGTGCAAGCCGATCGGCTCGTCCAGGAAGCGGTCGTAGAAGGGCAGCAGAATCTCGACCAGCGAGAGCGCGATGGCGAGCGAGAGCAAAGTCGTGCCAACCGCCTCTATCAGGAACTGCACGGCGAGGTCCCTTCGCCTGGCTCCGACCACTTTCCTGAGCCCAACCTCGCGGGCGCGCAGGGTCGCGCGTGCCGTCGCGAGATTCATGAAATTGCAGCACGCGACCAGCACGATCAGGAGCGCGATGAGCGCAAAGCCGTAAACGGTCGTGCGACTTCCGGTCGGCCTCATTTCGCCGAACTTGCCGCTCGTCAGGTGGACACCGCGAAACGGCGTCAAACTATAGTGCTCGAGTTGGCTGCCCGTCAGACTGGAGCCTGTCTTTACCGACAGGTCGAGTATCGGCCGCAATTCGGCGAGCACTTTCGCCGGATGGGCGCCGGGTGCCAGCCTGAGGTAGCTGATGTTTCCCAACGTCCCCTGCCACGTCCCTTCCTTCTCCGCCGGTGTCAGTTCGTCCGCCTTTGACGTGTTCGGCATGACGAAATCGGCGATGAGCTGCGTGTTGTGCGGCAAGTCGCGCAGCACGCCTGTAACCCTGAGTGTATGCGTGGCGGAGAAGCAGGCACGGTCGTTCGATTTGCACTCGAACGGCGCCACTCCGCTCACCTGCAGGAATTTCCCCACCGGGTCGGATCGGCCGAAATACTTGCGTGCCATACTCTGCGAAAGGACGATCGATTCGGGCTCGGCGAGCACAGTCTTCGGGTCTCCTGAGACGAGCGGTAGCCTGATCGCTTGCAAGAAGTTCGGATCAACGACCGTGACCGTCTGCAGGAACTGGTGGTCGCCGAGCGTGACCGTCATCTGCTCCGGAAGGACATGTGTAACGGCCGCCACGCCCGGGATTTCCGACTTCATCGCATTGAGCACCGGGAAAGGACTCAGTGCGGTTGCGAGAAGGCGGCCCCCTGGCTCGTACCACGTCACCTGGAGCCGATAGAGACTTTGGGTGTCGGGAATCCAGTCGTCGTAGGAGAGCTGGTCGCGTACGAAGAGCAGGATGAGGATGGCGCAGGCAAGCGCCACTGACAGGCCGACCACGTTGATGAAGCTGTACAGCTTGTGCCTCACCAAGCTCCGCGCCGCCATGACGAGGTAATGCCGCAACATCGGCCTATTCGTACCGCAGCGCGTGCACGGGACTGGTGCGCGCCAGACTCAGGGTGTTTCCGTATACCGTCGCCCAGGCGATGAGCAACGCAACGGCGCCCGCGACCAGGAAGTAGAGCGGGCTGAGCACTATCCGGTCGGCGTAGCCGTCGAGCCAATGCCGCAGATAGACATATGCAACCGGCCAGGCGACGAGATTTGCGACCAGAACCGGGACCGAGATCCGCCACAACATCAGCCGCACGATGTCACCGGTGCGCGCACCGGAGACCTTGCGTATCCCGATCTCCTTGGTTCGCCGCTCAGCGGTGAACACCGCAAGACCATAAAGGCCCAGACATGCGATCAGGACCGCGACGATCACGAATACGCCCAGCATCGCGCCCTCCCGCTCGTCCTGGCTGTAGAGCTCGTCGAAGCTCCGATCCAGGAACATGCGTTGGATGGCTACCGTCGGCATGAAGGCGTGCCAGGTTCGATCGATGAAGCCGAGGGTCTGCGGGATCTGACCGGGACGCAGCCGCACCGAGATGCTCATCGCCGAGCTCGGGACGTACGCATAGATCATGGGCAAGACCGGATCCAGCGCTCCCTGCAGCTTGGCGTCGGCCAGCACGCCCACGATCCGCAGATGATTGTGGTTGTAGAGGACGGTCTTGCCTGCCGCCTGTTGCGGGCTCCACCCGAGCCGCCTCGCCGCCGCGGCGTTGACGAGAATGCTGCGGCCCTCGTTGAGGGGATCACCGCCGGTCACGATGCCGAGGCTGTTCAGACGATCTACGCCACGATTCGACAGGAGCCGACCGGCGATCAGCGGTATGCCGTAGGCCTGGGGATAATCGGGACCAATGACCGTTGCATTGATCGTAAGCTCGCCGGGCCGGCCGGGCACCTGCACGTCTGAGCTCATCTGACCCGATCCGAACGGCGTGAAGCTTGATAGCCCCACCGCGGCCACCCCGGGGTTCATCCGCAGAGCCTGAGCGATCGCCTCCTGCTTCTCGCCGGTCAGCGAGGGATCGCCGCTGATGACCACGACGTTATCGTGCCGAAAGCCCAGGTCCATGGCGCGCCCGTAACTGATCTGCATGAAGACGACACCGGCTGCGATGCCCATGCCGACAGAAACCGAAAACTGCAGCACCACCAGCACGTTCCGCAGCCCTCCGGACCGTAGCGGCTTCGCATCGCCCGCGCGCAAGCCGGCGATGGGACGCAGCCCGGATAGCACCAGCGCCGGATAACTGCCGCTGACGAGCCCCGTAGCCACTGCGACACCAGCCAACATGAGAAGCAACCGCCAATCGGTCGTATAGTGAAGAGCGATCGGCCGCTGCAGGAACTCGTCGAACAGCGGCAGCAGCACTTCCGCCAGGGCGAGCGCCACCATCAGGGACAGGACCGCCACGAGCACTGCCTCACCGAGAAACTGCAGGATCAGTTGTCCCCGGGCCGCGCCGAAAACCTTCCGCAGGGCTATCTCACGCGCTCGCAGCGTCGCTCGAGCGGTCGTCAGATTCATGAAATTGAAGCAAGCGACCAATAGGGTCAGGACGCCTATGACCGCAACGCCGCAGAGCGTGCTCCGGCTTCCTGACGGTGTCATGTTGTATTGCCACTGGGATGAGTCGAGGTGAACCTGCGTAAAGGGCGTCAGATGCGCCTTGTACACCTTGCTGCCAAGCAACGGAGTGCCGGAAAACCTCCGCAGCACGGGCGTCACGTACTGGTCGAAAATGGGGGCCATGGCCGCCACCACGGCCGCCGGAGCGACCCCGCGGGCCAAGCGGACGTAGCCGAACCCGGACTGGCTGAACCAATCGTGCCGCGTGTCCTCTGCGACGGGATTCGCCAGCGAACTCGTCGGGATGAACGCGTCCCCAACCAGCTGAGTGTTGTGCGGCAGATCGCGCACCACTCCGGTGACCCGGAGTGAGATCTGCGGACATGCGGCGGCGCTATTGCCACAGTTACCCCCGGCAGCCGTGAGGGTCTGCCCGATCGGGTCGGTGTCGCCAAAGTACTGTTTGGCAGCCTTCTCGGTCAGGACCACCGATTGCGGCTGCTGGAATACTGAGCCGGCACTTCCCCTGACGAAGGGCAGCCGGATGATACTGAAGAAGTCGGGGTCCACGACGTCGACCAGCTGTGAGAACTGCCGATCACCGTTCGTCAGTGTCAGGCCCCAGGTATACAGTCGCGTCATCCCGGTCACGCCCGGGATCTCATCGTGCATCACAGCCGGCATCGGGTACGGAGTGACAGCCATCCGCAGCGGTCCACGCCCCAGAATGTTTATGGTCAATTCCACACGATAGATATCTCGCGTGTCAGGGATCCACTTGTCGTAGGAAAGCTCGTCACGCACGAAGAGGATGACGAAGATCGCGCAGGTCAGCCCCAAGGCCAGGCCGACTACATTGACGACGGTGTAGAGCCGGTGGTGAACGATTGCGCGCCCCGCGGTCGACAGATAGTGACGCCACATACTCGTCGCCTCAGACCGCCATTCGTACTTTTTCCGTGACGATCCCGCCGTCAAGGAGATTGACGATGCGATGCGCATATTCGGCGTGTGGGCGGGAATGGGTGACCATGATGATGGTCGTGCCCTCCCCGTTGAGCTCGGTGAGGAGCTGCATCACCTCCTCGCCCGTCGCGGAGTCGAGGTTGCCGGTCGGCTCGTCGGCGAGGATCAGCTTGGGTTTCGAGACGACGGCGCGCGCGATCGCCACGCGCTGCTGCTGGCCGCCTGAGAGCTGTTGCGGCCGATGCCGCGCGCGGTGGGCGATCTTCATGCGCTCCAGCGCCTCGCGCACCCGTGTCTTGCGATCCCGCGCCGATACGTCCCTGTGGTAGAGGAGCGCCAGCTCCACGTTCTCGAACACGTTGAGCTCATCGACCAGATTGAAGCTCTGAAAGATGAACCCGAGACTGTTCTTGCGCAGGTCCGAGAGCTGGCTTTCCGACCACCCGGCGATGTCTTGGCCGGCAAACCAGTATTCACCGGACGACGGGCTGTCGAGCATGCCGACGATGTTGAGCAGTGTCGATTTACCGCAGCCCGAGGGTCCCATGACGGCGAGGAACTCGCCGGCCGCGGCGTCGAAATCCACGCTGCGCAGCGCAGTCGTCTCGACTTCGGTGGTGCGATAGACCTTCGTAAGGCGTTTCAGTGACAGCATCGGACTCATCCTGGACGATTAGTTCTGGTGGCTGGGTTTCTCGAGATCGACGCGCGCGACGCGCTCGAAGCCCTGGTAGCTGGAGACGATGACCCGCTCGCCGGCCTCGAGTCCGTCGAGAACCTCGACGTGATCGGGGTTGCGGCGGCCGAGCTCGATCTTGCGGCGCGTGGCGTACTTGCCGTCGGAAGTCAGGACGAAGGCCCACTGCCCCCCCGTGTCCTGGTAGAAGGGGCCGTTGGGCAGCATCAACGCCGTGGCTGCGCCTCCGAGCTCCAGCTTGGTGTCGATCGCCTGTCCGACGGTGATCCCCTCGGGCGCCGGACCATTGAAGTGGAGGTCCACTTTGAACGTGCCGTCGGAGACCTGCGGATAAATCTTCACGACCGTGGCCTGGAAGTTCCGGTCGCCGACGGCGAACAACGCGGTCTGCCCGAGGGCGATGCGGCCGAGATAGAACTCATCGACGTCCGCGGTCAGCTTGAATCGGTCGAGGGAATCGACCTGTCCGAGCACGGCCCCGGCCATCTTGGACTGGCCCACCTTCGCATCGAGAGCCGTCAACTGTCCTGCGGTCGGCGCGCGGATGGCGAGCGCATCGAGACTGGCGTGCGCCGTGGCAATGTTGTCTTTGAGCCAGACCAGGGTTTTGCCGAGCTGGGCGAGCTGGGTCGTGCGCAACCGCTGCTCCGCGTCGCGCGAGGCGATGGTGGCGTCGCGGAGCTTGAGCTCGTAGCGGTATTGCTCCTGCTCCTGCGCATAGAGCGTGGGCGCGATCGCGTTGCCGTCGAGCAGGATCTTGTCGCGCGCCAGGTCGCTCTTCAGCACGGCGAGCTGGTGCTGGATGTCGAGCAGTTGGCTCTGATACTTGAAGCGGGTGTCCTCGAGCTGCAGCTTGGTGCTCTCGATGGTGTTGATCTGGCTCGAGATGTCGGCCTCCCGGGAGGCGACTTGGAGCCGCAGGGCGGTGTTGGAGAGCACGATGAGCGGCTGGCCCGCCTTCACGATCGCCCCGTCCTCGGCGAGCACCTGCTTCACCCCACCACCCTGCTCGGTGGTGAGGTAGAAAGTGGTGAGCGGCGCGACGGTCGCGCGCACGGCGATGTAATCCTCGAACTTCCCCCGTGTCACCGTCCCGACCGTGAGCTGATCCGCTGGAACGCGATAGGTGTTGATGCCGATACCGTGCAGCAGCCAGGCAGCGAGGCCGATCACGAGCACCGCCGCCGCTCCGTACGGGCCGTACCGCCGCCAGGCAGGCGGGCGGGCGATGGGTTTGTCCATTCCACCACTGGCCGCTGGGGGTCCGGGCTCAGGGCCGCCCGCCCGCCTGCTCGACACATCGACGACTCGGCTCTCGCGCATAACCCCGGTTTGCAATGCCTGTGCCACCCAAAAACACACGGGCTATCAATTAGTTACCGCACGCGGCTGGCCGCGGGGTGTCCGCCGGTGTACAACTGCAGCGGACAACTGTTCGGATTCGGACATTGGCACCCACGCAACCCAACCCAGCCCGCATCCTCATCGTCGACGATCAGGAGGACATCCTGCTCGCCGCTCGTTTGCTCCTGAAGCGGCACTTCGCATCCGTGAAAACACTGCGCGATCCCGCCACTCTGCCGGAGCTGGTGCGGCGCAACGCGTTCGACGTTCTCCTGCTGGATATGAATTTTTCGACCGGCGCCGACAAAGGTGCCGAAGGGCTGGCGGTCCTCACGCAAGTGCTCGCGCTCGACAGCCAAGCGGTCGTCGTGCTCATCACCGCGCACGGCGACGTTTCCCTTGCCGTCGAAGCCATGAAGAAAGGCGCGGCCGATTTCGTCACCAAGCCCTGGGAGAACGAGAGACTGCTCGCGACCCTGATCGCCGCATCCAACCTGCGCCGCTCGCGCACCGAGGCCACAGAGTTTCGCGCCCGCAGCCAGGGGCTCGCGGAGGCCACGCGCATCGAGGGACAGATGATCGGCACCTCGCCGCGCATGCTGCGTGTCTTCCAGACCATCCGCCGCGCCGCGCCCACCGACGCCAACGTGCTCATCCTGGGTGAGAACGGAACCGGCAAGGAGCTGGTCGCACGTGAAATTCACCGGCACTCGGCGCGCGCCGAGCACGCCTTCGTGCGCGTCGATCTCGGCACGCTGTCGCCGCAGCTCTTCGAGAGCGAGCTCTTCGGCCATCGCCGCGGAGCGTTCACGGACGCCAGGCAGGACCGGATCGGGCTGCTGCGCGCCGCTTCCGGCGGTACGCTCTTTCTCGATGAGATCGGCAACGTGCCGCTGCACCTGCAAGGCAAGCTTCTTACCGCCATGGAGCGGCGCGAAGTGACGCCGGTGGGCGCTGAAAAGCCCGAGCCCATTGACGTCCGCCTGATCAGCGCCACCAACCTCTCGCCGCAGCGTCTAGCCGACGAGAACGTGTTCCGCCAGGACCTCCTCTACCGGATCAACACGGTGGAGATCGAGCTGGCGCCGCTGCGCGAGCGACAGGAGGACATTCCGCTGCTTCTCGATCACTTCATTGAGATCTACTCGGAGAAGTACAACGTAGCTCCCAAGCGATTGAGCGCGGCGGCACTCGATCGCCTGACGGTGCATGCGTGGCCCGGTAATGTGCGTGCCCTGCGCCATGCCGTCGAGCGCGCCGTCATTCTGGGCGAAGGGGCAATGCTCGAGCCGGGCGACTTCTCGCTTGCCGCGACGGAGTCGGGAGCCAACGGCACCGCGCCCGCCTCACTCCCACCGGAGGCGTCGACGCTCGATGCCATGGAAAGGGACGCAATCCTGCGAGCGCTCGAGGCGCACGGCAGGAACATCAGCCGCGCCGCCGAGGCGCTCGGTCTCACGCGCCCCTCGCTCTACCGGCGCATGCAGAAATATGGCCTCTAGCCCTTTTCGAACCGGCATTGCGGTGCGAACCGCAGCACTCTTCCTGACGGTCGGCGCGGTGGCGTGGATGATCGCGAATACCCAGTGGTACGTGACGATCTTTCTCTTCATGGCCGCGGCGCTCTACGAAGCCATCGCCCTGGTTCGGTTCTCGACGCAGTCGAGTCGCGAGATCGCCCGTTTCCTCGATGCATTGTCGGTCGACGATCTCTCGCAGAGCTTCAGCGGGCTCACGGCCGACGGTGCTCACCGCGAGCTCGGTACCGCGATGGAGCGCGTCCTGGCGCGCCTCCGTGCCGGCCGCTCGGAACGGGACGAGCAGGCGCAGTATCTCCAAACCCTGGTCAACCATGTCCCCGTGGTTTTGATCTCCATCGACGAGCGCGGCGCCGTGAGATTGCTCAACATGGCCGCACGGCGTCTCTTCGAGAGCTCGCTCACAAAGGCCGAGCAGCTCGCGCGATACGGCGAGCCCTTCGCGGTGAGCCTCGAGTCCCTCTCGCCGGGCAACACCGCCATCCTGCGGATGGAGCGCCAGTCGGGCGCCCTGCTCCTCAAGGCGGCGGCGACGGAGATTGCCGCGCGGGGGATGCGCACGCGGCTGATATCCCTGCAGAACATCGAGAACGAGATGAGCGCCCAGGAGCTCGAGGCCTGGCAGACGGTCATCCGTGTCATGGCCCACGAGGTGATGAACTCACTTACCCCGGTGTCCTCTCTCGCTACCACCGCCCATGATCTGGTCCGGGACGTTCTCCAGCAGCTGCCCGCGGACGACCCGCACGCTGCCGCCCTGGCGGACGCCCGCGACGCGCTGGAGGCAGTGTCGAGGAGAAGCGAGGGATTGCTGCACTTCGTTCGCAGCCATCGGCGCCTGACGAAACCGCTCGCCGCGCGGATAGAGTTGATCCCGGTGCAGCGCCTGTTCGCCCGGATCCAACGCCTGCTCGCGGGCGATCTCGCGGATCGCGACATCCGTATGGTGAGCCGCGTCGAGCCCGAGACCCTGGAGGTCGCCGTGGACACCGAGCTCCTCGACCAGGCGCTCATCAATCTGGTGCGCAACGCCATCGAGGCCCTGCGCGATACCCCCTCCGGAGAGATCATCCTCTCGGCCTACCGGGAGTCGGACGGACGGATCGCCATCTCAGTCGCCGACAACGGGCCGGGCATTCCACCCGAGCAGCGCGAGAAGATTTTCGTTCCGTTCTTTACCACCAAGCGCCAGGGCACCGGTATCGGTCTCACTCTCGTGCGCCAGATAGCCGCCGCGCACGGCGCCAGCGTCGATGTCGGCGAGACCATGGGAGGCGGAGCTACCGTTCGGATGAGATTTTAAGCGAGAAATACTCTATAACTGATTAATTTATAAGTCTTTTATACTCGCGCTTCCCGAAATCTCCCCCAAACCGTCTACACAAGACGGTCCTCTCCCTGCAAAGACAGGAGCACACTCGCTTCGTGAGTACCCGTGACAGCCTCGTCGGGCGCCGCGAGCTGACGCCACCAACATCCGATTTGCCGGATGCGGCAGGTCATGAGGTGACTGCGAGCGATGGCTGCTCGCGAGCGCTCGCCGATCTCGCGCGCAGCCATCACGAGGCACTCGTTCGGTTCCTGACACTTCGTACCGGGTCGCGCGAAGACGCGCAGGAAGTAGCGCAGGAGGCTTACGCCAAGCTCCTGGCGTTGGATCGGCGTGACACCATCAGCTTTCTCGCCGGCTATCTGTGGCGGGTCGCGGCAAACCTGGCCGTCGACCACAAGCGGCGACGTGCGCTCAGCGACCGTTTCAGTGTGCAGGCCGGGCAGGCTCGGGATGGACTCGAGGCCTCTTCGGAATCAGTAGTCGATGCGCGTCAGCGTCTGGTAATCATACAGCGCGCCATTGGCGAACTGCCGCCGAGATGCCTGCAGGCGTTCATTCTCCGTGTCATGAACGGGTTGAAGTTCCAGCAAGTCGGTCAGGAGATGGGCGTCAGCGACAGAATGGCCAAGGCTTATGTTGCTCGCGCCCTGGAGCACTTGCAGGACAGCCTCGATGCCGCCGACCGAGCCGGGAGCATACTGTGAGCGAAGGCGGCCAAGGGCCCAAGGTCGACGCAAGCCGGTGGCTGGAAGCGCTCGAATGGCATACCACCCTGTGCGAAGCCGACAAGTCCGCGCTCACGAGCAGCAGGCTACGCGCGTGGCAGCAATGGTACGGCCAGCCTGACAATCAGCGGGTCTTCGACCAGTTGAGCCGACTGTTGACCGACCATCTTCGCTACGACCAATGCGCCACTCCCTCGGCCGCTGAACTGGAGACCGATCAGTATGACCCGTCGCTGTCGATCAAGGAGTGGTGCAACGCGCATCGGGTCGCGACGGCTAAAAGAGCGCCGCCGCCTGCGAAGACGCGCTGGCGGAACGCCTCGCTGGCATTCCTGCTAGCGGCCGCGGCACTCGCCGGGCTGCTCGTTCTGCGGCCATCGTGGCTGCCAACGGTTGGCGGCAGGCCGGGACCGGTCGTGTACCAGACCGGGGCGGAGGAACTCACCAAAATCTCGCTACCGGACGGCTCGTCCGTGACTCTGGGGGGCCACACGAAGGTGCGCGTCGACTACACGGCTCGACGCCGCTCGATCCAGCTCTCCTTTGGGGAAGCCTGGTTCCAGGATAGGGACATCTCGAGCTGGCCATTCGTCGTTACCGCAGGCCGCGGCACGATCACGGCAATCGGTACCGCGTTCCTCGTGAACCGGGATTCCGATCGCGTGGTCGTCATGGTCACAGCGGGTACAGTCGAGGTCGCCGCGGAGGCGCGCGCGCGACGAATGCTTGCCCTCGGCGAGACGCCCGTGCCGGTGCAGCCTATTCCGACGATACGCCTGGAACGTGACCAGCAGCTTTCTTATAGAGACGATGGCACGGTGGGGCGAGTCACCCGGTCGGATGCGCGGTCCGTAACGGCTTGGACACGTGGTCTCCTCGTCTTTGATGATGCGCCGCTGAGCGACGTCATCGCCAATGTCGATCACTATTGGTCACGGCACATCCTCGTGAGCCCGGAAGCGGGGCAGCTCCGATTCAGCGGCCTGGTTTACGAAGACCGGATCCAGGACTGGCTTGACGGCCTGAGCAGGATCTTCCCCGTTGCCATCGACGATACCGGCGCGAACGTCTGCGTTCGCACCCCCGATTCCCGATCGTGGCAGTCGCAGTGCAGTGCTCCCGCCCAGCAAATCACTTCCGGTCATTCGCCCTGAATGGCGCTCCCGCGCCTTCCCGTTTTGACCGCTGGATCGTCTTTGAATTGAAACATATTCGATCCGACTGATCGGACGCCCAGGACGAGTGAAGTTGCTTGGGGAGTAGATATATGAGTATGCGCGGTACGTTACGTGTGCTCCTGGCGGTATGCGCCATTGGCGGCGCTCTCGCCAGTCGCGGCGCCATGGCCCAGAGCCTCGATAGCGTCGTCCAGCTCGATATCGCGCCGCAGCCGCTCGACAAGGCGCTGTTGGAGTTCGGCCGGCAGGCGCACATCCAGATCATGTTCGCCGCGAAGTTCGCGGCGCGGCGGATGCACACGGTGCGGCTGAAGGGTGAATATGTCGGCAAGGAGGCTCTCACGGAGCTGCTCAAAGGCACCGATCTCGTGTTCCTGGACCGGGGCAGCACCGTAGAGATCGTGCGCGCCTCGGTGGCGAGGTCGGAGGACTCCGGGCAATCCTCCGGTGTCGCTGGGGCCGGCGCCGATCCTCCGGCATCGCCCGATCAGTCGCCGCAGCAGCAGCAACCAAATACGACCGCCGCGCAACCCGCGGGGCCGCCTCCTCCCGAGGCCCCTGCCGCAGAGGTCGCCCTGCAGCAGGTCGTGGTGACTGGCTCGCGCCTTCTAACGCAGCAGGCGCAGCTCACTCCGAGTCCGGTCGATACGATAGTGAGTAACGCCTACCTGAACGAGCACGGCTACACCAGCGTGGCCAATGCGCTGAACTCGCTGCCCGAGATACAGGCGAGCATCACGCCCGCAGGCGCGCAAAACGTCTTCGGCGTCGGCGTGAACTACATCAACCTGTACGGGCTCGGCACGAACCGTACCCTGGACCTGGTCAATGGGCTGCGGTTCGTCTCGGATAATCCGGCCAACATCTTCGCCAACCAGGGCGGCACCCAGGTCGACTTCAACGACTTCCCGTCCATTTTCCTCGATAAGATCGACGTCGTTCCCGCCAGCGGCGCGGCGGTCTACGGCGCTGACGCGGTCGCGGGAGTGGCCAACGTCGTGATGCTGCAGCGCTATGAGGGCGCGGAGATGCGGGCCAGCGTCAGCAACTCCAGCGAGTGGGACGCAGGCGAGTACAACGTGGAAGCGGCGCTGGGGCGCGATCTCTTCAATCACAAGATGAACCTGGCATTCGATGCGCAGTACGACCAAACCACCGCGCTCAGCGATCAGCAGCGCCCTTGGACCGCGCTGCAGCAGGGATTCGTCGCCAATCCCGCCTATACCGGCAGCAACAATATTCCCGCCCTGATCGTCGCCAACAACACCCGCTTCTACGGGGTGACCAACGGCGGTCTTCCCATCAACCCGAACACCGGCGGCCTGATCACCCTGCCCGGAACGCAGACGCCGGTCCAGTTCGCCAACAACGGCAACCTGGTGCCATTCAACCCCGGGATCGTATACGGGCCCACCTCGGGCAACGGCTTGGACGGCAACCCGCTGTTCGACTCGAACTCGAGCGGCGGTGATTCGTACAATCTGGCTTCGAGCTCGTCCCTGCAGGCGCCGCTCAAGAGAGCGCTCTTCTATGGCATCGGCAGCTACGACTTCACCGATTGGCTGCATTTCAACACGGCGGTGTCGTTCGATTACGTGGGCGCGCGCCAGGCCTTCAACCAGCCCAACTACTCCTACCCCGGCTTTGGCGTGTCGCCGGCATACAACGAGCCCGCTCCCGGCACGGCGTGGCTCATCAGCTCGCAGAACGCGTTTCTCAACCCCCAGGCCCAGTCGGTGCTGGCCGGCGACGGCATCGGCGATTTTTACCTGTCACGCACCAATATCGACGCCACCCCGTCGCCGATCTCGGCTTTCGTGCGCACGCTCAACATCAATTCCGTGCTGAGCGGCGACTTCAATCTGTTCGATCGCCGCTTCGACTGGAACGTGTCGTACAGTCATGGCCAGGCGTACTCCAGTTATGCGAACTCATATGGTCTGACCCCTGTCAAGCCCCCATAAGTCTGTCTCACGGATTTCGTGCTCCAAAGTTTGAACCTTTACGAATCAACAGCGCAAGGGACACGCGACGCGAGAGCAGAAGTTGGCGACGATGATCAGGCTCATATCCGCGGATTGGTTACCGGCGTTTCATTCGTCCGTCGCGGGGCTGCCTCGCTCTAATATCGGGGATCATCACGCGGATGCCCACATAGTCCGCTCGAGGATTCCCCTCATCGGTGCTCGGGCGTCGCGTGACCCGTGCGTTGTCGGTTCGGTTGTGACTGATGATGCTGGGTGAGGTTTACCTCCGAGGATGCGATGGGGCGGTGGCTGCTGCCTCTCAGGTGCACGAGGGCTTGAATTGGCGGGCGATGTCCCAGATGAAACCCGAGAGCTCCCGCGCAATGGCGACGCAGATCTTGTTCATCGCGAGCTTGCGGGCCGAGAGATGCCGGTAGCGCTTGGCGAGGCGCAGCTGTGCCTTCCACGCGATCTGGCGCACCGCCTTCGGCTGGCCCTCCTGGCGACGCTGCAGGATCGCGCTCATGCGCGCCGGGAAGCGATAATTCCAGGCCGCCTCCACCAACACACGCCGCGCGTGGCTGTTGCCGGTCTTGGTGATCTCCCCCTGCGTGCGCTTGGAGCCGCTGGAGTATTCGGAGGGCACAAGTCCCAGAAACCCCATCAGCTCGCGCGGGCGAGCAAAGCGGGTGAAATCCCCGATCTCGGCGACCACCGTCATGGCCGCTACCATGTCGATACCCCGCAGCGTCATGAGCGCCTGGACTACCGGGCGCATGCGCCAGGGTTCGAGCTGCGCACGCATCGACTCGGTGAGGCGTTCGACCCGCTCGTGAGCCTCGCGCACGGCGCTGCGATACTCGGCGAAGGCGATGTCCTGCGCGGGTTGGGTGAAGGACACCTCGGCCAGGTAGCGCTCATGCGCTTCGGTCCAGGAGGAGCGGCCGCTGTAGCGACGTCCGTGGCGCAGCAGCATCGCCTTGAGCTGTTGGCGCGCCTTCAGCCGAGCTCGCACGGCATCCTCCCGGGCTCGGCACAGGTCGCGAATCCCCTCATCCCGCTCATCGGGGATCGTCACGCTCACGAGCTCCCCGGCGCGCGCGGCACGCGCCAGCAGCAGCGCGTCACGCCGATCGGTCTTGATCCGATCCCCAGGACGGCGCGCGACCTTCGACGGCGCGATCACCTGGCAAGCGTAGCCATGGGCCTGCAGCTGGCGCGCCAGGGTGTACCCGCAGGGACCTGCCTCGTAGACAACCTGCAGCGCCTCGGGCTTGCCCAGCCGACTCAGCGCCTTCGAGAGCGACCCCCACTGCGGGGACACGGTCCCCACAAAGTGCGGCTCCTGCCGTCCGCTCGGCGCTACCCCGATCGCGATCGAATCGGCGTGCGCGTCCAACCCGACGAAGGAAGTGATAGTCTTACTCATGGTCTGCCTCCTCTGACTGGTGCAGATGTTCGCCCTCGGGCGCTCTGCATGTGGATAGGCACCTTACGGGGTGCAACCCACGATACACCGGAGGCAGACCTCTTCCCCTCAACCCTCAACATCCAGCCTGACCTTCGGCTCTGCACGTCAGGCCATATTGTCTATAACTTCGTGTACGGCAACCCGGCGTTCAACGTGCCAAATCTGCTCGGCTACGCGCTCGACTCGGTGGTCGGCGCCAACGGGCAGCCGCAGTGTCGCGTCACGGCGGACAATCCGGGCTCCACCAACCCGTACATCAAGGGCTGCGTGCCGTTCAATCCGTTCGGCGTCGGCAACAACAACGCCGCGGCGCTCCAGTACGTGACGGCAAACTTCGGTAACACCGCTCTCAACTGGCAGGACGATGCCCAGGCCAACATCCAGGCGCCGGTGGTGAATCTGCCCGCGGGCGCCGCGCGGGCCTCGCTGGGCCTGGAGAGCCGCTATGAATATGCCAGCTTCAATCCGTCGCTGGCGTCGCTGGAAGGCACCGGCTATTCGGTGCCGTCGGCCGAGACCCATGGGCACTTCGCCACGCATGAGGTGTATGGCGAGATGAATGTACCGCTGCTCGGGGAAGGCTATCACTGGCCGTTCGCTCATCAGTTGGACCTCGATGGGGCGTACCGGCACGTCGACAGCAGCCTGGCGGGCTCCAACGATGCCTGGAACTACGGCCTCGTGTTCGCTCCCACGCAGGACGTGGGCTTCCGTGCGGGACGGGCCAGTACGTACCGCGAGCCTTCGCTGCAGGAGGCGTACTCGCCGCCGACCAATGCGTTCGACTACGGCGAAGATCCGTGTCAGGCCTCCAACATCGACTCGGGCCCGAATCCCGCGGCGCGCGAGCGCAACTGCGCGACGGCATTCGCGGCGCTCGGCGCCAATCTCGCGGATTTCACCAGCTCCAATGTGGAGAACTACACCATCCCGGTGACCTCGGGTGGCAACCCGGAGTTGCAGAACGAGGTGGCACATTCCCTCAATATCGGCATCGTGCTGACGCCGCGCTGGGTGGAGGGGCTGAGCGTGAGCGCCGATTACATCCAGGTCATCGTCACTGACGCGATCGAATACGCCGGCGTCGCCAATCTGATGGAGGAGTGCTACGACAGTCCGACATATCCGAGCGCGACATGCGGTGACTTCACACGCCAGCCGGGCACCGGACAGGTGCTCTCGGCCAACGAGACCTTCATCAACGAGGGCTACAACCACCTGCGGCTGCTCCAGTACAAGGTCGAATATCAGCACGGCCTCAAGGATCTCCCCTGGTTCAGCCGCCTGCGCAATCCGGGCGGGATCTCCTTCACTACGAACGTCGTCGATATGCGGGAGAACAATTACTCGATCTCCGGCAAGGGCTTCGATGTGATCGAGACCGCCAATACGGCCACCACCACCAGCGGTGTGCTGCCCCGCTGGGCGATCAATGCCGACCTGGGCTACCACCGCGATCCCTGGCAGTTCCACTGGCAGACCTTCTATCAGTCGCGAATGTACTTCGATTTGAGTTACACGGCGGCCAATCAGCTGCCGCTATCGATCCCGTCGAGCACCACTCACGAACTGGACGTTCTCTACAACTTCAACG
Source organism: uncultured Pseudomonadota bacterium (assembly GCA_963812925.1). Classification (GTDB taxonomy): domain Bacteria; phylum Pseudomonadota; class Gammaproteobacteria; order Steroidobacterales; family Steroidobacteraceae; genus 13-2-20CM-66-19. The sequence goes on from CAWEXF010000006.1 coordinate 128,882, forward strand.
AGCACTTCCAGATCGGAGCGCACGTCTTCAACGTGTTCGACAAGGCGCCGCCGCAGCCCTGGGCGGGCTATCCGGTCACGGGTCTCGGCAGGCTGTTCGAGCTCACGGGCCGGGCAATGTTCTGAGCGCGGCTCAGGTGGCGGCGGCGGTAATGGCACGTAAGTGACTGATTTAATGGCGCCCCCGGCCGGAGTTGAACCGACGACCTACCGCTTAGGAGGCGGTCGCTCTATCCACTGAGCTACGGGGGCGCCGCCGGGCGAAGTTTACAGGAGTATGCTCGGGGCGGCAGGGTTACGGGAGTCCTCCATGAGCACGTCACTCACCCTCGGGAAGCGTCCTTTTCTCCACGTAGAAGTGCGCAACGTTCCGGCGCTGCAGTCGGTAGTGTGGCTGCGCCGCGGATGGGAGGACCTCCGCAACATGCAGGGCGCCAGTCTCGCGCACGGCATCATCATCTCCGTCATCGGCGCGGTGCTCCTCATGTTGGGCGGCACTCACCCCTACCTGGTCGCGGCCGCGGTGACGGGTTATCTATTGGTGGGACCCGTCATGACCACGGGCCTCTGCGAGCTCTCCAGGCGCCGCGCGGCGCGCGAGCCCCGAGGGTTCGACGAGTCGTTGGAGGCGGTAACCCGCAACCCCGATGCGCTGCTGCAATTCGGTGGCATCCTCGCCGCGATCGCGATCGTGTGGTTCATCGCCTCGACTTTATTGCTGCAATCGGCCTTGGACATCCGCATACCGAGCCTCTCCGTCGCCCTCTGGGGCGGCGCCGGCGATTTCGCCAGCACTCGCGAAGTCATCGCCTACTTCTCATCGGGCGCCATCTTCGCGGTCACGGTTTTCGTGCTCTCGGTCGTAGCCGTTCCGCTCATCATCGACCGGCATGCGACCGCGTCCGAGGCCATGTGGGCCAGCCTCAAGGCATGCGTGCACAATATCCCGGCCATGATCGTATGGGCGGCCTTCATCGTGGGACTGACGGCACTCGGCTTCGTGACCCTCCTCCTCGGCATGATCGTGGTCGCCCCGCTCCTCGGGCATGCCACCTGGCACGCCTATAGGGACCTGGTGGGCTGAGCGGCGGAACGATCGCTAAAGATTTCGATAGCCGGCGAATCTGCGGCACGGTGTACTACCGTGCATGGTCAACACCGCCACCACCTTTCGCCAGCTTCATCAGCACACGACGCCGTTGCGACTTCCCAATGCGTGGGATGCCGGCAGTGCGCGTTTGTTCGAAAGCCTTGGCGCACCAGCGGTTGCCACTACGAGTGCCGGTGTGGCCTGGGCGCTCGGTTATGGAGACGGGCGGCTGCTTGCAGTCAGTGAGCTGACGGGCCTTGCATCTCGGATGGCGCGCATCATCAAAGTGCCGCTGTCCTTCGACATCGAGAACGGCTATTCAGACGACCCCAAGGTCGTCGCGAGCCACGCCCTCCGCCTTGCCGAGCTTGGCATCGCCGGAATCAATATCGAGGACGGTCGGGATGCGCCCGCGCTGCTCGCGTCCAAGATCGAGGCAATCCGGGAGGCCGTCTCGAAAGCGAATATCGACCTCTTTGTAAACGCACGCTGCGATGTACTCCTGGCCAGCCTGGTCGAGAAATCGAAGCTCATCGACGAGACCCTTGCCCGCGGGAAGCTCTACGCGCGAGCCGGCGCAGATGGCTTCTTTGTCCCCGGCATAGTGCAAGCCCAGGACATCGAGGTGCTCGCCAGCGCAATCTCACTGCCTCTGAACGTGATGGCATGGCCGGGACTTGCCGCCGCGACAGAGCTCGGCCGGCTGGGAGTACGCAGGTTGAGCGCGGGTTCGGCCATTTCGCAGGTTCTCTGGGCCCGAGCCGAGGAGCTGGCGCGCGCGTTTTTGCAGACGGGTGATTCCGGCCCCCTATCCGAGGCCGCGATGCCGTATTCTCGGCTGCAGAGTCTCTTTCCAAAGACATAGACGGTGCGTGCTCAGGAAGATCTCTTTGCGAACGACGCAGAATCTTTGGCGCTCGATACTGCGTTCGCTTCGGCACGGCGCGTAACCCTCGACGCTCATTCGTGGGTCGAGGCGATCCCCGGCTGGATGTCAGGTTCCCACGCTCTCTTCGAGCGCCTCGCGAGCGCTGTACCCTGGCGACAACATGACAGAGAGCTGTTCGATCAGACGTTCATCGAACCTCGGCTGACAGCGCAGTACCAGCAGCTGCAGGACGTGCCTCACAAGATGCTCGTGGAGGCTGCGCTGGCGCTGTCCCGGCACTACGGCGTGCGGTATGACAATTTGTGGCTGAACCTGTACCGTGATGGACAGGACAGCACGGCCTGGCATGGCGACAGATTCTCGTGCCGACAGCCGGAGACGATCGTTCCGGTTCTCACATTGGGCGCGACGCGGCGCTTTTTCATCAAGCCGCGCGCCGGCGGGCGCTCGGTGGTTTTCAAGCCCGGATCCGGCGATCTGATCGTGATGGGTGGGCGCGCGCAGGAGGACTGGGTGCACAGCGTACCCAAGGATCCGAAGGTTGCAGAGCCGCGCATCAGCGTCAATTTCCAAAGCACTGCGCAGGGCAGCCGCGGCGGCTCCCGGAGCCTCGTCGGCTAACAGCGACGTTTTGGCACTGCGGGAACCCGGTTTGCTCACCTGGCCCGGGCTGCGCACCCCGAGGCGGCAGCCTTCCCGCTGGCCAGGGGTTCAAGATGACGACACTCGAACGACTGTCGCGAATTCTCGAGCAGCACTACAGCCTGGACCCCGCTCGACTCACGCCCGATCAGCCGCTCGATTCCCTGGGAATCGACTCTCTCGGCATGATCGAGATGCTCTTCTTCATCGAGGAGGAGTTCCGTGTGCGCCTGCCCTCCGACAACGTCACCTTCGCAACCCTGGGAGACGCCGCCAAATACGTCGACGAGCTGGTCGCCAATCAGAAGGCAGCCGCCCGCCCGCCTACCCCGACGGGCCGCCGCGTATGAGTCTCAGGGCGCCGCATCAAGTGGCACGCCGGAACGGGCCAGGACGACCCGCAGGTCGCGAATCGCCGGGAACACCTCGTTGTTCCAATCGGCTCCCTGAGCATCGAACGCTCGCTGCTCGTGCTCGACGATGTCCTTGTCCTCGAGAAAGATGCGTTCGGTGAACCAGACGAAGAACGGCCACGCAAGATGGATCAGGCCCGGGATGGGCGGCTTCTTCACGGAGAGATAGCCGAAGGTGCGGTTGGTCCGCTGCTGCGCATCGGTGGGAACGTAGCACAGCCATACGCTCAGCACGGGGTCCTGGTCCTCCGTGATGTTACGTCCCACCCAAACCTTCAGGCTTTGCGAGGGATAATCCGTGCGAATGCGCATGTGATCGCGGAAGTCCGCCTTGGCCTCGCCGCGCGTGCGCATCATATCGACGATGACGCGCTCGCCCATGGAGGACTTGCCCGCGGTGCGGCTGAAGGAGTATTCGACTTCCGCCCAATGCTCGCCATGGCGGCGCCCGAGACAGCTCGCGCGGATCGAGCCCATGTTCTTGCGGTGCATGAACTGATGGTTCATGTCGAAGAGATTCTCGTGCATGAAGGTGTAGTGGCAGGCCACCTCGCGATTGAGCCGCCGCGTCTTGTAATCGCGGCGCTGCGAGGCGCCGAGCGAGCTGGGCAGGCGCCCCTCCGCCAGTGCCGGATCGCCCGGGAAAACGAAGACCAGCCCGTCCACCTCGCGTACGGGATAGGAGCGCACCCCATTCGGCACGCGCTCCTTGCCGAGGTATGGCACATCGATGCATTTGCCGCTGCAGTCGTACGCCCAGCCGTGGTAGTGGCACTTCAGGCCGTCTCCCTGCACCACGCCGAGGTGCAGCGGCACTTGGCGGTGCGCGCAGCGATCCTCGAGCGCGACTACCCGTCCGCTCGCGCCACGAAAGAGTGCGATGGGGTCGCCCGCGAACCGCCGTCCCAATATCTTTCCGGGCTTGAGCTCATCGCACCAAGCCAGGGGATACCAATAGTCGGGATTGGCGGCGGTACGCCGCAGGTCAACTCCGGCCGGCAGAGTCGCCGGCAGCGTGGCAGTCAAGATCGCGTGGTCGTCCGGCATCGGCGACGCCCCCATTTCTTGTCAACGGGCGGAAAGATTACGCCCTTCGGCGGCCAGCCGGGGGCGAACTTGCGTGATCGGTACCGCGCCCGGGTCATGGAATGACAGGCGCAGCGGCGACAGGCTCGACGAGCGCCGCGTCGTTCGGCGTCTTGACGGCGTAGAGGCGGCGACTCACCTGCCACGCGACCATGGTGTCGCTCGGATGCGGCACCAGCGCGGCTTTTGCATCCCCTGGGCTGCCCTGCAGCCAGGCGTCGTGATCCTCCTCGCGCAGCACGGCCGGCATCCGCTGCTTTTCGTTGTGGATCTCGGCCATCAGGCTGTTCGGCGGCAAGGTGATGAGGGCGCACGACAGCACCTGCGAGCCATCCGCCTGCCGCTTGCGGTCCCAGAGCCCCGCGACGCCGAAGACCGGACGGTCCGCGAGGTGCACGTAGAACGGCTCCTTGCGGCCATCCTCGAAGACGTGTGGCTCGTAGAACCCTGCCATCACGAAGATGCAGCGCTGGCGGCGCTCCCACGGCTGCTTCCAGGCGTACCAGGTCTCGAGCTTCTCGACGGTCGCATTGATGAGCGGGAAATTGGACTCGCCGCCATGGGGCAGCAGCCCCCAGCGCATCATCCGGCCGGTGACGGCACCGCCTATGCTCAGGACGACAGGCACGGGGTCCGTGGGCAGGACGCGCCAGCTCGGCTCGAATTGCCAGAGGGGCTCGATGACCCGCCAATACCGCTCCGCCGCGGCTTGCGAGGGGGTTTGATAGCGGGCACACATCAGCCGGCCGCCGCGTCACGCCCAGGTGTTGGCGTTCTTCGGATAGCCGGGCCGCTGCACCCGCACGACGCAGAAGCGCTGGCCCGTGGGCGCCTGCATCACCACCCAGCGCTCGAGGCGCTCGACCACGGTGGCGCCGAGCTTCTCGAGGCGCGAGACCTCCGCGGGGATGTCGTCGGCCTCTATATCGAGATGGACGCGGCTTTCGTGCGGTACGCGCTGGATCTGCACGATGGGCTCATCCGGCGGCGTTTCCAGCATGCGATAGTTGCCGCGGCTGCCGGCGTGCTCAGAATCGACGGGCCGCCCGAGCGCCTGCGCCCAGAAGCGCGCCGCCGCATCGACATCGGCGGTGTTGCAGTCGATCAAGATTGCGCAAAGTCGGGACTGATGCATCGGGCGCTCCGGCTCGTGGGCGGCCCCGGGATTATAGCGGCGGGCGGGCCTGGGCCGATCGCAGGTCCGGGTAGAGATGCAGCAGGCCGCGAGTCACACCGTTCGTCCAGCCGAAGCCGTCCTGCACCGGATACTCGCCGCCGCCGCCGGGCAGAGCATGCTCGACATCGTATTTCTCGAAAATCCTCCCCGTGTTGGCATAGACCCGCGCCACCGTCGCAACCCAGCGCCGGGCGATATCGTGCGCCAGGGCATCATCGCCATATCGGGCCAGCCCGCTGACGGCGATCCACTGCAGCGGCGCCCAGCCGTTCGGCGCATCCCACTGCTGACCCGAGTGAATGGTCGTCGTCACGATGCCGCCGCCCTTGAGCAACTGCGATTGCACGACGGTCGCGACCTGCGCAGCCTGTCGCGGCGTCGCGAGTCCCACGAACAGTGGGTAAAGCGTCGCGGCGCTGAGCTCATCCCGGCGCTTGCCGCTGTGCCAGTCGTAGTCCGTGAAATAGCCCGTGCGGCCATCCCACAGGTAGCGGTCCATGGCCTTTCTGCGCCGGTGCGCGCGCGCATCGAATTGATGCTCGCAGGCGAGCTCGTGCTTCTCCTCGCAGCCGCGGGCGATGGCCTCCTCCATGCCATAGAGCAGGCTGTTGAGGTCCACCGGCACGATGTCTGTCGTGCGGATCGTGCTCATGTGGCTCTGGTCGCCGAACCAGCGCGAGCTGAAGTCCCAGCCGCTCTCGGCGGCGGCGCGGATATCGCGATATACCTGCGCCGGCGGGCCGCCGGCGGCGCGCGCCGTCAGCACGTCATTGTGATAACCCTCGTCCCGCGGCGTGTCCCTGTCGTCCCAGTAGCGGTTGAGAATGGAGCCGTCAGGCATCTCGACCACGTTGCGCTGTGCCTCGCCGGGATGAAGCCCGGCGGCTCCTTTCATCCAGTAGGCGTACTCGAGCCGGATGTCTCGCAGGTGGCTCGCCCATGCCCTCTCCGGGTTGGGATTCAACAGCCCCACCATCAGGTAATAAACCGGAGGTTGCGAGCGCGACAGGTAGAACGTACGCGCGCCGTTGGGAATGTGGCCGTACGTCTCGATCAGGTAAGAGAAGTCGTCAACCAGATCTTGGGCGAGATCCCTGTGCCCATCGGGAATGAGGCCGAGCATGGTGAAGTAGGAGTCCCAGTAGTAGAACTCCTGGAAAGCGCCCCCTGGCACGACGTAGGGCTTGGGCACGTAGAGCAGCGATGAATAGGCGGGCGGCACGATCGACGCTCGAGTGAGGAGCGGCCAGAGCCTGGCAATGTGCGCCGCGACTGTGCGATCGGCAGGGATCGGCGGCGTGCGCGGCCGCACCGGGAAGGTGAAGTTGTCGTCGATGAAGCGAGTCAGCGCTTCTGGCGAGTCCGGGTCGGCCGCCCGGTAGCGCTGCATGATGACCTGAGGAGACGCCTTCGGTATGGCGTCGACGAAATTGTCATTGCCCGGATGCAGTCCAGCCATCTGCACGCGGACGAAGAGCGAGCCGTAGAGCTGTGAAGGCGTCGGCACCAGAAGGTTGCCGGCGAGAGAGATAGATGCCGTCGTCAGCGCCAGCGTCGCGAGCAGGCCGGATATGAGCTTCGATTTCACGGCCCGCACTCTACCAAAAAAAAAGCCTCTTCCCGGCGACCCGGGAAGAGGCTCGGAGCGATCGTCTCTAGCGGCGGTATTCGGCCAGCGCCATGTAGGCGTACGCCAGATTCGCGGCGTTGACGGTGCCGATTCCCGAGCCATCATTGTATCCGGGCATGCCGTAGTAGAACCAATTGTCGCCCACGACGACCTCGTTGAAGGGCTTGCCCTTGCCGTAGGCGGACGACCCCTGCTGCTGCAGCAAGGCGTAGACCATCGGATTGAGCTGACCCACCCGGCCGCCGGACGCCTCATCGATCAGGGCTGTCATGGCATTGAGCTGCGGCGCGACGAAGCTCGTGCCACCCCAGCCGGTCGCAGCGCAGTCCGGGTACTTGGGGGCCGGGAAGTCGGTGCAGTCCACGACGATGTACCCCGTCTGCGGATCCGCGTTGAATGAAAGGTCCGGCAGGTTGCGGCCGGCAAAATCGGCCGGCAACGTGTTTAGAACCTGTTCTCCGCTGGTGCTCGGATAGTTCGGATAATAGATCAGCGTCTGTCCCGGTTGCGTCCGCTGTGTGCCGACAGTGGGCTGCTGATAGCCCGGAATCCCCCAGAAGGAGCTCACGCCGCCACCGCCGCCTGCCGGGAAAATGCTGGCCGGAGTAATCCCGAGGTTCGCCAGGCACTCTGCCGACCAGTCCGCCAACAGATAGTCCCAACCCCATACCCGCTCCCGCATGATCGTGATGCCCCGGCAACCGGCCGCGGGAATGGCAGGCTCGACCGCCGGCACCGTGGTACCGCCTGCCGCCGTGATGGCCGGGTCGCTGGCCGGCTCGTCCACCGTCAGCTGCTGGGAGAAGTACGGAAAGGGCGAATTATTGGCGTCGTTGACATCGTAAGCCCCATCGTCGCCCGCGGACGTGAAAAACGACTGGCCCTGCGCGGCACCCTCGAGCAACGCCTGATGGACAGCGGTCAGTTGGTCCGTGTAGCTCACGCCGCCATTCACCGCGGCGAAAAAGTCCTCCTCCGCCTGCCCCCAGCTGATGGAGACCGTGTCGGCCATGTTCTCCGACACCGCGGTGTAGTAGAGGTCGAGGGAGCCGCCGAGAGTATTGGGCGCTACGTAGACGCGGATGCTGGCCTGCGGCGCAAGTCCGCCCGCCTGCTCGACATCTATTGATGTCTCATTGTCGCCGGCTTTCTCCTGCACCGGCGTGCCCCCATCCACCAGCACCTTGGTGACGCGGTTCGACTTCACCTGGAGTCCGATGTCCTGCCAGTAGGAATGCGTGTCGGTCAGGTTGAAGTTGGCGAACGTCATGATGCCGATCGTCTGGCCTTGGCCGAGAATGCCCGCGCGATAGAGCGGCTTGAAGTCGTAGAAGCCGGCGACATCGCCCACGGTGTAATCCCCTGGGATACCGGTGGCGGTTCCGTTCGTCGGCCACGTGACCGCGGCCGGGATCGTACCGGCGTAGGCTCCCTGACCGAGCCGAGTGCTATGGGGATGAAAATCGCCCACCTCGTTGTTGAGACCCGGAACCGCGAGCACCAGCGAGGAGAACTGCCCGGGCAGCACGAATTTCCAGGCCGGGCGGTGGAAGGTCTGGCCGTTGCGGGTGTAATCGCGCAGCTCCGTGGCGAAAGCGGCGTTGAGCTGCGCGGCGGTGGCGGTGACGGTGATATCCAGATTATCGGGGTAGATCTTGTCCACCGTGATGCCGAAGGACTCGAGGTATTGCACGAACTGCTGGATCTGCTGATTCGAGGGCGCGAAGAGCTGCACGAACTGCTGCACGCTGAGAAAGTGATGGAACTGCGGATTGCCCGGCTTGGTTGTCGCCGCGACGAAGCTCTCCAGCCATCCCAAGTCCCTCACGTTGAGGATGATCGAGGTCGTGATCTCGGTTTCGGGGGCGGTAGTGACCGAGGCTTGAGCATTGAACGGCTCGTTGATCGCGGCAGTGGCGGCACTGAGGAATCCCGCGGCGCACGCCGCCGTCAGAAGGCAGGTATGTAGGCGCATATTTGTTTCCCTGTAGTTACGCAGCTATCAGGGAATAGACGAACGACAGCGGGCATGGTGAAGCTCGCCGGGGCGCCCGCCAAAAAAAAGCCTCTTCCCGGCGAACCGGGAAGAGGCTTGGAGCGATCGTCTCTTTCTCTTTAGAAGCGGAACTCGGACAGCGCTATGAACTCGTACGCGAGGTTCGCGGCATTCACGGTTCCGATGCCCGACCCGTCATCGTACCCGGGCACGCCGTAGTAGAACCAGTTGTCGCCCGCAGTAATGTCGTTGAACGGGCCGCCGCGGCCGTAGGCGAACCAGCCGCCCTGTGCCAAGGCATAGACCGTCGCGTTCAACAGACCGACGCGGCCTCCAGACGCCTGATCGATCAGCGTCGTCATGGCGTTCAACTGCGGCGCGACGAAGCTCGTGCCGCCCCAACCCCCCTCCGCGCAACCCGGGTTCGTGGCGGGTGGGAAGTCAGTGCAATCGACGACGATGTACCCGGACTGCGGATCAGCGTTGAACGACAGGTCCGGCTCATTGCGGCCCGGGAAGTAGGCGGGCAGCGTGTTGAGGACCTCCGCGCCGCTGAGGCTCGGATAGTTCGGATAGTAGGTCAGGGTCTGGTTGGGTTGCGTCCGCTGCGTGCCAAAGGTGAACTGCTGGTAGTAGGGAATGCGCCAGAAGGAGCTCACGCCGCCGCCGCCACCCGACGGAAACAGGTCCGCCGCGGTGATTCCGAGGTTCGCGAGACAGCCTGCCCAGTCCCGCGCGATGTAGTCCCAACCCCATACGCGCTCCTGCGTGATGGTGATGGCCGGACAGCCAGCCGCGGGAATACCCGGTTGGGTAGCCGCGACCGTCGTGCCGCCTGCCGAGGTGATGGCAGGGTCGCTGCCCGGGGAATCCACGGTCAGCTGCGCGGTGAAGTACGGCAGCGGCGCATTGTTGGAATCATTCACATCGTAGGCACCGGCATCGCCCGCGGACGTGAAGTATGACTGGCCCTGCGCGGCCCCCTCCAGCAACGCCTGATGGATCGCCGTCAGTTGGTCGGTGTAGTCCACACCGCCATTCACCGCGGCGAAGTAGTCCTCCTCCGCCTGGCCCCAGCTGACGGATACCGTGTCGGCTATGTTGTCCGAGGCTGCCGAATAGAAGATGTCGAGGAAACCGCCCAGGGTGTTGGGAGCGACATAGACGCGGATGCTGGCCTGCGGCGCGAGGCCGCCGGACTGCTCGACATCGAGCGAGGTCTCATTGTCGCCGACCCCCGCCGCCACCGGCGTACCACCGTCCACCGGCACCACGGTGATGCGGTTCGGCTTCACCTGCAGTCCGATGTCCTGCCAGTAGGCATACACGTCGGCCTGGTTGAAGTTGGCGAGCGTCATGATGCCGATCGTCTGGCCCCGACCCTGGATGCCCTGACGATAGAGCGGATTGAAGTCGTAGAAATTGGCGGTATCGCCCACGGTGTAATCCTGCGGCATGCCGGTAGCCGTCCCGTTCGTCGGCCACGTGACCGCAGCAGGTTTCCCGGCGGCGTTGGCTCCTTGGCCGATGTGAATGTTCTTCGGGTGAAGGTCACCCACCTCGTTGCTCAGGCCCGGAACCGAGAGCACGAGCGAGGCGAACTGGCCCGGCAGGACGAATTTCCACGCCGGCCGGTGGAAGGTGTGGCCGTTGCGCGTGTAATCGCGCAGCTGGGTGGAGAAGGCGGCGTTGAGCTGCGCCGCCGTGCCGGTCACGGTGATGTCCAGGTTGTCGGCATACACCTTGTCTATGGTGATCCCGTAGGACTCGAGGTATTGCTCGAACTGCTGGATCTGCCGGTTCGAGGGCGCGAAGCGCTGCACGAACTGGTTGACGTTGAGGAAACGATGGTACTGCGGGCTGCCCGGCGTGCTCGTCAACGCGACGAAGTCCTCCAGGCCTTGCGGGTTCGTCACGCTGAGGATGATCGAGGTCGTGATGTTGGTGGCGGGGGCTGTGGTGACGGAACTCTGACTTTGAGCGTTGAACGGTTGATTGGTCGCGGCGGAAGCGGCACCGAGGAATCCCGCGGCGCACGCTGCCGTCAATAGGCAAGTTGGAAGGCGCATGATTGTATCCCTGGAGTTGATTACGCTTTAGTTCTAACGTTGCGCGGCGGTCCTTCTGCGCGGACTTTTCCGCCGCCGCAACGTTGTGGCACGAGTATAGCGCTTCCGCCTGAGGCAGAGTATGCTGCCGCGCAGCCGGGCTCGAGCTGGTGCTGCGCTCGGGCCGCAATTACGCTTCTGTTACGTCGCCGTTACTCGCATGCTTGCAGAGCGCGCGAGATCGCGCGAACGCATGAAGGCACATCGCCGCTGAGTCGCAAGCGCACTCCGGGGTCCGCGCGAATACTCCGCCGCGGTGAGTTCCCTTCGGCTCCGGCTAAGTTCATGGGGGACTTCACATAATGCAGACCGCCATGCGCGCGCTCAAGTGGCCGTCCAGGCACCTGCGGGTCTGGCTCGCTCTCGCCATCGGCATCGTCGTCTTCTTCTTTCTGCCCACGCGCCAGCCCCTGATCAGCCGCATGCTGCTCGGCTGGGACTGCGGGGTGAGCTTCTTTCTGGTGGCGATCTACGTATGGATGCGGCGTCTCACTCCCAGCGAAATCTGCTCGCGCTACATCGACGAAGATCCTTCCGGGCCGATCATTCTGGTAGCGATCACAGCGGCGGCGCTCCTCAGCCTGATCGCGATCATCGAGCCGCTCGTCACTCTCCGGCACGCCGCGTACGACCAACGCGTCTGGGGCTTCGCGCTCGCGGCCATCACGCTGATCGATTCGTGGTTGCTGGTGCCCACGATGTTCACGATGCACTACGCGGACATGTTCTACAGCGCGCCGCCGGAGAATCGCCCGCTGCATTTCCCGAACACGGAAATGCCGGCATTCTGGGACTTCGCGTATTTCTCCTTCACCATTGCCGCGGCCTGCCAGACCGCCGATGTGTCCACCACGGAGGTCGCGATCCGCCGGGCCGTCATCCTGCACGAGATCGTTTCGTTCGCGTTCAACGTCGCTATACTCGGCTTCGCGATCAACATCACGGCCGGCCTCATTGCCGGCTGACCGCTCGACGCCGTTCCGGGAGGACACCTTGGACATCGCTCGGCCCACCCGCGAAGAGCTGCTCCACAGGCTCTACGAAGCCGCGGAGCTCGAGCACAACCTGATGTGCACGTATCTCTATGCGGCCTTCAGCCTGAAGGACGCCGGGGACGGCCTGTCGTCCGACCAGGCCGCGGCCACGGCGCGCTGGCGACGCGCCATCCTCGAGGTCGCGATCGAGGAGATGGGGCATCTCTGTGCGGTGTGGAACATCACCTCGGCTCTCGGCGGTGCGCCGCGCTTCGGCCGGGGCAACTTCCCGCTGGATCCCGGCTACCTCCCTGCCGGCGTGGTCGTGAAGCTCGCGCCGTTCAATGAGGCAGTGCTGCAGCATTTCATCTACCTCGAGCGCCCCAAGGGCTCGACCGAGCCCGACGGCGCGGGCTTCGAGCCGCCCGTGAAATATCAGCGCGGCGGCCCCGCGGCGCGGCTGACGCCGATGGGAATCGACTACGACACGGTAGGCGATTTCTACGCCTCGCTCGGCGAGAGCGTGTCGCGCTTCGTCGCGCGGGTCGGCGAGAAAGCGGCGTTCTGCGGCGATCCGGCGCTGCAACTGTCCGCGGCGGAGATCGATCTCGGCGGCGCGAAGCCGGTCATCTGCGCCAAGACCGTGCTTGCTGCCTTCGATGCGATCGTGCGCCAGGGCGAAGGAGCGCCGGCCGACAGCGAGGGCTCGCACTACCAGAAGTTCGCGGCCATCCGCACCGAGCTGCGCGCGCTCGAGGAGGCGAACCGGAGCTTTCAGCCTGCGTTTCCGGCGGCCATCAATCCCGTGCTGCGCCGCCCGCCCCGCCCGGAGGGTCGCGTGTGGATCGAGAACGAGGACGCTGCCCAGTGCGTCGATCTCGCGAATGCGGCCTACGGGCTGATGGTTCGGCTCATCGCCTACTCCTATGTCGTGCCGCGCCCCGCGCCGGCGAAAGCGGCGGCCCTGGATCTCGGCATCGGCCTCATGGCGGCCATGACCCTGTTGGCGGAGCGCGCCGCGCGCCTGCCCGCCGGCCCATCCAATCCGGACTGCCATGCCGGTGTGACATTCGTGGCGCTGCGCGACTCGGCGCCATTGCCTCCCGGCGCCGGCGCGCAACGCTTCTTTGTCGAGCGGCTCGACGAGCTTGCCAAGGGCGCGGCGACGATCGACACCGAGGACGCACGCACCAGCCGCGCGGCGCGTTTGCTCAACGACCTCGCCGCGCGCTCCCACCGTGATTTCGACACTGCATCGGCTGCGATTCCCGGGCCGGCGGCCTCGACACCGGCGGCCGCTCCGAGCGGCTCTGCCGCCCCGCCCGCCCCGAAAACGGTCGCCGGCGTCGACGAGATCGAAGGCAAAGAGCTAACGCTGCTGTTCGATTCCAGGAAGTGCATCCATTCACGGTTCTGTGTCACTTGGGCGCCGCAGGTGTTTCTGGCCAATGTGCAAGGCCCTTGGATCCATCCCGACGCCATGGAGGTCGAGCGTCTGGTCGAGATCGCCCATGTCTGTCCGTCAGGCACGATCCGCTACAGACGCAAGGATGGGAAGGCGGACGAGTCAGCGCCGCTGGTGAACCTCGTTACGATCCGCGAGAACGGTCCGTATGCGGTGCGCGCCGACACGCAGTTGAACGGGCAACGTGGTGTCTTCCGTGCGACCCTATGCCGCTGTGGCGCCTCGAAGAACAAACCCTTCTGCGACGGCTCTCACAACGAGGCGCAGTTCACCGCGTCTGGTGAGCCGGCCTCGGGGAAAACAGACATGCTCGCCGCACGTGACGGCGTTCTCGCTATCGAGCCTGAAACCGACGGTCCGCTGCGCGTGCGCGGCAATCTGGAGATCACGTCGGGCACCGGCCGTGTGGTGGCGCGCGTCACGCAAGCGCGCTTGTGTCGTTGTGGAGGCAGCGGCAGCAAACCATTCTGCGATGGCACGCACGCCAGGATCGGCTTCCGCTCGAGCAATACGTGAGCGTGGCAGTAAGCCAAACGACAGACTTGGCGTGGATCAACCGTCCGTTCTCAACCGTTGTGATACCGCATGCGTAACCTTATCGTGAAATCCGTCGCAGGCGCCCTTGCACTCGGCATTTTGCTCGCGGGCTGCAGCAAGCTCAGCCTTGCCAGGCTCGGGCTTGGCGGTCAACCGGCACAATCCAAAGAGCTTCCTACCCCCCGACAGCTGAAGACAATCGCTTACATGTCGCAGGCGAAGGGCGGCCAGAACGGGCGGCTGCTCTACGACCATCCCGAGCAGGCCAAATCGTGCCACGACCTCGAAATCGCGATGCGGTGGAATCGGCCGCCGGACATCAAAGCCGGTCCTTTCAATGAAAAGATGACTTACATCTCATCGGGAGTGCCGGCAAGCCTGTCGAAAGCCTCCGAGGTGTTCGTCACCGGGAAAATCAAGGCCGGTCAGTCGATGTCCTCCGGCGGCTCCGTCTGGTCATTGACATTGCAGGACGGCAGCGAGATCCAGGCGATCGAGACACCGGAATACGCGGGAAAGCAGGAGGAGGCGCAGCAGCAGCCGGGCGCGCCCCAGACCACCTCCCACCCTTACACAGCCGGGCGGCTCCTCTGCGCCTACGGTGTATATCAGGGCGATATCGGCACGGCGCTTGACACGCCGCAGCACGTGCCGCTGGTTTCCGTTCTGTTTGCCATGGACCGCTCGCGATAGACGGGCCTGCAAACACACGCGCGTAAAACTGACAGGAGCCGCGTAAAACCGACGCGCGCGGCCTCTCCCCTCCCCTGACACAACGCTCTTGCCCGGGAGGTGAACAAGCTCACATTTTTCGAGCAAACTCGCATGCTATCGTTTTGGTTCTTGGGAGGAGCTCGGAGAGGAAGTGTCATGGCTGAGAGAAACAGGAGCGAGCCTGCCCGCCGCGATCCGATCCGCGTCCTGCTGGTCGAGGACGTGGAATTCGAGGCGGAGCTCACCTGTCATCACCTGAAGAAGCACGGTATCGCGCATCTGGTGCAGCGCGTCGAAACCGACGCCGCCATGCGGACTGCCCTGCAGGATTTCAGGCCCACCATCATCCTCTCCGATTTCAGCCTGCCGGCATTCGACGGCTTGAGCGCCCTTGCCATCGCGCGCGAGGTCGCTCCCGAAGTACCCTTCCTCTTCGTCTCCGGAACGATCGGCGAGGAGCGCGCGATCGAGGCGTTGCGCCGCGGTGCGGTCGATTACATCCTGAAGACCAATCTCGCCCGCCTCGGCTCCGCCGTGCTGCGGGCGCTGGAAGACGCCGAAGCCCGTGCCCTGCGCCGCCGCCAGGAGCAGCAGATCAGCCGCCTCACCGGCGTCCTGCGCATGCTGAGCGGGATCAACGGCGCCGTCGTACGGATCCGCGATCGCAACGAATTGCTGCTCGAGGTGTGCCGGCTGAGCGTGACGGTCGGCGGCTACCCCACGGCCCTCGTGGCCCTGCGGCAGCCAAAAACGCAGCGGCTCGAGCCCATTGCTCATCAGGGCGCGGATGAGTTGATTGTCCATACGCTCTGCGAGCTCCTGGAAGCCAGGATGGCGAAGGAAGGTCAGAGCCCCAACAAGGCCCGCGACCCCGCCGCACCCTTCGCCTGCCGCGATGCCGGCGCAACTCACACCGCCGTTATCGGCCTGCCCCTGATCGTCGACAAGACCGTCGTCGGCGTTCTCGGAGTCTGCCCACGTGAGCAAAACGCGCTCTCGGAGGACGAGCTCGTCATGCTGCGCGAGGTGGCGGCGAACCTGTCTTTCGCGCTGCAATACATGCGGCAAGACAGCAGAGTCCGGCTGCTGTCGTACTTCGATGTACTCACCGGTCTCGCCAAGCGCTCCCTCTTCTGCGAGCGTCTCGGCAGGAAGTTCCGCGAGTCCGGCAGCTTCGGCTCGTGCCACGCCATCGCGGTGCTCGACATACAGAATCTCAACGCCATCAACGACTCCTTCGGCCGCCACGTGGGCGACCAACTGCTGCAGCTGGTCGCCGACCGTCTCAAGCGGCGCTTCACCGACACGGAGCTGCTGGCGCACTTCGCCGGCGGGACATTCGCACTGCTGCAACCCGTGGAGCGGTCGGCAGCAGTAGCTCTCGATGCGCTCAACCAGCATGTCGATCAGCTGTTCGCAGAGCCCTTCGCGCTACAAGGCAAGGATGTGCCCGTAGCCGCGCGCAGCGGCATCGCCTTGTATCCCGACGACGGCAATGATCCGGACACCCTGGTCAATCGCGCCGAATCCTCCCTGCGCAGCACCAAGGAGAGCAGACAAAGCCGCGGCCACTTCAGTGCCGAGCAGCATGCGGAAGCACTCGCCCGGGTAGCCCTCGAGAGAAAGCTGCGCGTGGCGCTGGAGCGGCAACAGTTCGAGCTCTACTATCAGCCCAAGATGAGCGTGAAGAGCCGGCGCATCGAGGGCGCCGAAGCGCTCATCCGCTGGAACGATCCGGATTCAGGCCTGGTCTCGCCGGCCAAATTTCTGCCCATCCTCGAAGAGACCGGTCTGATCGTGGACGTCGGTGACTGGGTGATCGAGCGCGCCGCCCTGGAGTGCCGACAATGGCAACGACAGGGTCTGCCACCCATCCGCATTGCGGTCAATATTTCGCCGGTGCAACTGCGACAAACGGAATTCGTCAGCCGCTTCCTCAAGCACACGCAACCCTGGGCCACGCCGAGCTGCGGGCTGGACGCCGAGATCACGGAGGGCGCGCTGGTGAATGACTCGTCGGCGGTGATCAACAAGCTGAAGCTGTTGCGCACGGCCGGGGTCAACATCTCGATCGACGACTTCGGCACCGGCTACTCCTCGCTGAGCAGGCTCGCGCATCTGCCGATCGACACGCTGAAGATCGACCGCAGCTTCATCAGCGACATGGGCGTGGATGCGCGCAGCAAGCGGCTGGTCGCGATCATCATCTCGATCGCGCGCGCATTCGGCCTCGTGGTCGTCGCCGAGGGCGTGGAGACACAGGAGCAACTGGACGCCCTGTGGCAGCTCGGCTGCGACCAGTCCCAAGGCTACCTGCACAGCAAGCCGGTGCCGGCGCAGCAGTTCGCCGTGATGCTCAAGGCCAGCCCGGGCTACAATGCGCAAGCCGGGGGTTGAGGCTCAGCCTCTCATTGCGGTGCGCAACGTCAGGGCGAGCAGCCGCTGGTACGCCGAGCTGCTGAGCGCGGATTCCCTTCCGCACCACGAGCATCGCGACTTCTACGATCGGATCATGTGCTCCGGTCGTTTGGTTCTTCAGCTCCACGCGTGGGACGAGGAAGACCATCCCAACCTCGTGAACGCGGATGCGGCGCCGGTCGGACATGGCGTCGTGATCTGGTTCGAGGTAGACGATTTTGACGCGGCGGTGAAGCGGGCACGCGGTTTGGGGGCCAAGATCATTCAGGGGCCGCACTTCAACCCCGCACCACAGCACATGGAGATCTGGCTTCGCGATCCCGACGGCTATGTCGTGGTGGTTTCCAGTCCGGACGGTGAATCCGGCTAGAACGCGCTACTGCAGTCCTCCCGCGGCGGCCTGGGCTCGCTCGAGCAGCTTCGGCGCCGCCAGTCGCTGCGCCCAATCCGCAAATTGGCTCATGGGTCCTCGCCACTGGATCTCCGCTACCGCCGTGAAGAGAGGAGCGTCCGTCCGCAGAGTCGCCAGCTTCTTGAATAGCAGCGCCAGGTCGCGCCGCTCACCGAGCGCCTGCTGTGGGAAGTCCTCGATCGGGCCATAGCGTGCAATCAAGCCCGCGGCACCCTTCGGGCCGATGCCGTCGATTCCCGGATAGCCGTCCGCGTTATCGCCTACCAGCGCCAGGTAGTCCGGAATCCGTTCCGGGTCGACCCCGAACTTCGCGCGCACGCCATCGTTGTTTCGGATCACATTGGTCTTGCGGTCGACCTGCACGATCCGATCGCCTCGCACGCACTGCGCGAGATCCTTGTCCGGCGTCCAGATGCACACCTGTTGGACCTGTGGGTCATCACCAGCGATCCGCGCAGCCGACGCAAGCGCATCGTCCGCCTCCAGCTCCTCCATTGCCCACACGGCAACGCCGAGCGCGCGCAGCGCGTCCTCGAGCGGCCAGAATTGCGCCCACAGCGCCGGGTCGATGCCATCACCCGTCTTGTAACCACTCCACAGCTCGTTGCGAAAAGACTCAATCACATGATCGGTGGCGACACCGACGTGAGTGGCGCCCTTCTCCAGCATCTGGAGGACGGTCGTCAGCACGCCCGCAACGGCACCCAGTGGCTTATCCTGGCCCTTGTTGAATCGGCGAAGCCCGTAGAAGTGCCGGAACAGCTCGTACGTGCCGTCGACCAGATGAACGATCATCTGACGCCCAGGGTTTTGCGGTAGAAAGCGAGTGCGGCGGGATTGAGTTGCCGGTGTACGGCGACCCGATCGACGCCAGCTGGATCTTCGCAAATGTCGGCATTTCCCCGGGCCAGCTCACGAGAACAGGGAGCGAGAAACACATAGTGCCCCGCATTGGGAATCATCCTGATGCCGACCAG
This sequence comes from uncultured Pseudomonadota bacterium, assembly GCA_963812925.1. GTDB lineage: Bacteria > Pseudomonadota > Gammaproteobacteria > Steroidobacterales > Steroidobacteraceae > 13-2-20CM-66-19. The sequence goes on from CAWEXF010000006.1 coordinate 147,409, forward strand.
CGTCTTGATGTGCGGCGCGATGTGCAGGACATTGTAGCGTGGCGGCAATACCTGATCGTGCTGGCCGTAGTAGAGAAACACCGGCCGGTCGATGGGTGCCAGGCCTGCCGCATCGAACATCGAGCTGAACGGCGCCATCACGAAGGCCGCTTTCACCCGCGGATCGTCGGTATTTCCCCACCTGTGTAGACTGCGTTGCAAGTCGTCGATCGCTTGTTCGGGCCGGCCACCGTGTCGAGCGGCCCCCGCCTCGAGCTCCGCGAGCGGCACACAAATGTTCCGGTCGTCGGGATGCAATCTACAGTGGCCGACGAGGTTGGTAAATCGCGGCACGGCGCCTACCAGCAGCAATGAGGTATAGCCCCCGTTGGAGAATCCGGCAACGCCGATGCGATTCGGATCGATGAGCGGCTGCCACCGGGGACTCTGCAGCAAAAAGGAGATCGCAGCGGAGATCTGTACCGGCCGCCCGACCAGCACGGCCGGATGCCCATCGCCACTGCTGTCGCGGAAATTGTCTTTTGGATGCGTGATGGTTGCCACGATGAAGCCGCGGCTCGCGAGATAAGTTGCCAGATCATGGTGGCCAAGATCAGAGCCGCCGTGTCCGTGGGAGATCATCACGAGAGGCTTGGCACCAGCGATCGGTGGCGCGTTCGCGGTGGCGTCAAGCTCGTACGGCCCACGCCAACTGACGCCTTTCGCTGTCGCAGACGGGTAGAACACGTACCCCGGCATGTTTCCGCCATTGACAGGGTCGTGGACTTCGATCGCGGCAAATCCGACGCCGGTGACGGCTTGGGCGAGCGCGCCGATGGGTATGAGGAGCCACAGTAGGCCCATCCATCGGGAAATCCGGCCGCAACGTGCACAACTACTATTCATGTTTTACTGGGCATTCGCGGAATTCATCGGGTACTACAATCAGCGTCCGCGCTCGAGGGCGCGGGCAACGTCCGCTCGTTCTTCGGTGGAGAGCGGCCACGCTTCGTCGCAACTGATACACATGACCTCGATGTCAGACCCAGTGCGCAGAAGTTCGGCCAGCTCCTCGCGCGTGTACGTGACCGCGCGCTCCTGACGGCAATTCGGGCATTCGGACGAGATCGGCGCTTTGGCGTTCATGGGAGAACCGAGAGTGAACCGCCTACGCCGCCGCGTGCTGTTGCTCGGACTCCCACCCCTTGCAGGCCAGAAGGACCGTGCGCGGTACTTCGTGCTGTCCGCTCGCATAGTACGCAATCTGCCGACGAGATAGACCAAGGGCTTCCGCAGCGGCCGTGAGGCTGAGCCTGTTACGCCACCGCCAACGAATGAACTCGGCTGCGTCGGTGCGGCCGTTTTGCTCAAGTGCGTATTGCCACAGCGTGTCTGCTCCCATATCGAGCTCTTCGACAGGCCAAATCACACTGTGGCCGCCCTCGCCCAACGCCACGCGCGCGAAGAGCGCCTGATCGCGCAGCGGGCGATAAGGCTTCAATCGCCGCACCTCCCGGCTCAGATCGACAGCGAACGACCTGCCATTTGCAAAGCGCAATCGAAGCCGGAACTCTCCGGCAGCCTTGACGCTCAGGATTCGCGGGAGCTTGCCTTCGTTGATTCTCATGATGGGCCCGAGTATTGCCGCCATAGGCGGCGCAGCGTTTCACGATTACTTCCCGCCAGCGATCGAAGCGCCTTACCGTTGGCATCGGGTACTGTAGTGCAATGCGTGCACCGCTACAAGCACGACCATGCGGCCGCTACAGGACTTCAGCTGGATAGCTGTTCGATGTATTGCCGACGGCTCGAGCTGATGGAGTCTCCGGGAAAGCCGGGGCGCATCCGTTTGCGTGAACTGCTTCCTAACACTTCGCTCGCAGGGCGCTCGGGTCCTACTCGCCAACGCCGCGTGCCTTCTTGAACGTTTGGGGTATTACTTCGCTTTCACCCCTACCGCTATGCGCTCGCCGAGAGCTTTGTCGACCTTGCGCCAATAGTCGAGGGCCCGCGCGAGCACGGGCTCGGAAACCCCGTCCTTGAGGTGCCCAACGATATTGCTCACGAGACGCGTGCGCGCCGCGTCATCGAGTACTCGACGCACCATGGTCCCCGCCTGACCGAAGTCATCGTCCTCGACGCGCAGGGTGTACGCCCTGCGCACCATGTCGCCGTCGGCGTACCAGAGTCCCGCCTCGTCGGTGCGCGCGGGGTCGGCTTGCGGGCCACCGTACGAATTCGGCGCGTACACCGGGTCCGACACGTTCTGCATCCGCATTGCGCCGTCCTTGCTGTAGCTGTGCACCGGTGATTTCGGCCGGTTCACCGGAATTTGCTTGTAGTTGACCCCGAGGCGTGCGCGGTGCGCGTCGGAGTACGAGAAGCCACGTGCCAGCAGCATCTTGTCCGGACTCAACCCGATTCCAGGCACCAGGTTGTTCGGCTCGAACGCAGCCTGCTCGATCTCGGTGTGGAAATCCGTGACGTTGCGGTCCAGCGTCAGCTTGCCCACCTCGATCAGCGGATAGTCTTTGTGCGGCCAGACCTTGGTGAGGTCGAACGGGTTGAAGCGATAGGTCTTGGCCGCCTCGAACGGCATGATCTGCATCTTCAGCGTCCAGTGCGGGAGCTCGCCCTTCTTGATCGAGTCATAGAGATCCCGCCGATGATAATCGCCATCCGCCCCGGCCAGCCTGTCCGCTTCGGCCTGCGTCAGGAAGTCGACGCCCTGGTCGGTCTTGAAGTGATACTTCACCCAAAACTTCGCGCCCTGCGCGTTGACCCACATATACGTATGGCTGGAATAGCCGTTCATATGACGCCAGGTTTTCGGAATGCCTCGATCGCCCATGAGCCATGTCACCTGGTGCGCCGACTCGGGCGACAGCGTCCAGAAGTCCCATTGCATGTCGTGGTCGCGCAGGCCGTTGTCCGCTCGGCGCTTCTGCGAACGGATGAAATGCTGGAACTTCAGGGGATCCCGAATGAAAAAGACGGGCGTGTTATTGCCCACCATGTCATAGATGCCCTCGCTGGTATAGAACTTCAGCGCGAAGCCGCGCGGGTCGCGCCAGGTGTCCGGACTGCCGCGCTCACCCGCCACCGTCGAGAAGCGGATCAAGGTCTCGGTCCTGGTGCCCGGCTGGAAGACCGCGGCCCGCGTATAGCGGCTGACGTCCTGGGTGACCTGGAAATGACCGAAGGCGCCACCACCCTTGGCGTGCGGCTGTCGCTCCGGGATGCGCTCGCGATTGAAGTTTGCCATCTGCTCGATCAGGTAATGATCGTTCAGCACGATGGGGCCGTCTGCACCGATGGTGAGTGAATGCTCGTCGCTCGCGACCGGGGCGCCTGCATCGGTCGTGGTGAATTTTTTCGATTCAGTCATGGGGTGCTCCCTTTTGGTGGAGTGACTGTCTGCAGGCTGGACCTTCCAATTCGATAAGGGAAATAGAATCTGTCTATGCGCCTCATGGGTCCTGCACATCGGCAAATGGTCGTGGCGATCACGTTAACGTTGTGGCGCCGGCGAGCGCACCCAGGATCGCGATACGAGCTGCCCAACGAGGCCGTGTTCCCCTTCGGGCCCATCAGGCCCCTCACCGTTACCCCTAGACGAGATTAGACTGACGCCGTCGGCGCAAAATGACGATGCCGAGGGCCAGGAGGCCACACCCAAAAAGTGCGATTGATGGAGGCTCGGGTGCCGCTAGCGAGTAATTGATCTCCGTAATGTAGTTTGCGGAATTGGCAGCGCCTATGAGGACAGAAGTAATCGGCGTCGAGGAGGAGAAAGTCTCCCCTTGACCGATTCCCCCGTCAGGCCCAGTACAGATCAACACGCTACAGAAATCGATATTCGTGGAGCTCCACGTGTTAATGCCTCCCTGGGTATTGAGGTCAACAATCAATGTGGGGTCACCGGACGGACTAAAGTCCGCCGCTGAGACGGAATAAACTGGCTGCGTAAAGACGATGTATATCGCGTACGCATCCCCACTCGGTGCTCCATTTAGCCAATCGGCCATTTGGGACGTAGACGAACCGAGCGTATTGAAGGTCGCTGGATACGACTTATCAAGGCTTTCGACTATGAGCGGCGACAAGTTGAATGGAGTGGAGTGGTTCAACGGGAGCGACGCGTACTCAAGCGTCGCGCCAGGAAAGGCGTTAGTCAAATTGGTCCCGACCGCGTAGTTGCTAGCGTAGAAGATGACAACGGTCGCGGAAGCCGGCGCAGCGAAAAGGACTGCGCACGTGCCGAGGAAGACCAAAGCGGAAAATAGAGAGCGATATTTCGCGCGCATAGCCATCTCCCCGCGGGCACTGCCCAGCCCGCTGTTCTTGTGCTCTAGGCGAGCATACTCCCCTATGCTGGTCTTGGGCGCAAACTCACGCTCAGGCCCTTGGCTACCACCCCGTACGCAACCTTGGGCCGAGCCGCCCGGTCGTAAGGGGAATTGGTGTGGCCGGGCGGCGCGTTCGACGCCGCCACAAAGGCGGCTCTTTTCACTTGCCCAGGTGGAGCGCGGTTAGTGCGCGAGTCTGCGCCGAGACAGCGCCATACCGACAAGGCCGAAACCAAACAGCGCGAGGCTCCCAGGCTCGGGCAGGTTGCTGCCGAGCTCTATGACACTGGAGTTCTCATGGATCTGTTCGATCGGATTCTCGCCATACTGCGTCGAGACGATCAAGGCATCATTGATGCCGCTGTAACAGTTATTACCGGCAGCGCCAGTTGCGCAGAAGAACGGCCTATCACGCCCGGATTCGAAAACAACAATACCTGGCTCGGTGAGGTTGAAGTACAGGTAGGTCGACGTCGCGGTCAGGTCTAGTCCCGAAAAACCCAAGACCTGGCTATCCAGCGGCGTCAAATCAACGGTTCCCGCCCCGTCGGTAATATCGATGTTCCATGACGTGATATCTCCCGTGCCGAGCAAACCGAGTTTGCCATCGGTTCTGATGACTAGGCTGACAGTGGCACCGTCGAATGCGAAATTATTGGTGTAGCGTATCGACGCGGATGCCGTGCCAAACACGCCCGCACACGATACCGCGATGGCCGTCAGCAGATACTTGTGGAGGAAGGGGACCATTGTTTTCATTGGAGCACCTCTGGCTGTATTTGAGACGGCCGACTGGGTGCCTCCCTGTCACTGGACGGTCAGACGCGTGGACAGTCTTGGCCACGATCTGGGTTCGTTCCGGTTTGAATCGGATGCAAGATCTACACCACTTAACGGATTCGGGCACTTACATCACTGGGTGATAAATTGGCGGCGCGCTTGTAAAGAGGTTCGACACTACCTGCGCCTGCGGCCGGGCAACGAAAAGCCAGCCGAGCGAGTTACGCGGAGTCGTCTTGAGGCTGTTGGCTGCCGAGGTAGCCGCTCATGGCCGGCCCTCCGACTCCTCCTGGTCTGCTTCGTGGGCCATCTGTTCGAGGCTCCTGAGAACCTCATCGAGAACGACTCGCGCGGCCTCCAGGGCAAGCGTGTGCGTTAAACGGTTGCATGTGGCCTTGTGCAAACATTGCTTTGGCTGAATACTCAGGGCGTGGCTGACCTTTCGACGCGTGGTCGATCGGCGGGAGTTCCTGAAGGGCGAAGAGGCGAAAGACAATTACAAATAATAGTCGTTTGAGCGGGGGTATCGCGATGCCACAATGCCTGAATGCAGAGCACGAGCCAGAACCAACTGCAGCCCGGGACCTCATCGCCCGCAAAGCGGTGCGCGCCGCGTACTTTGGGTTTTTTGTCGATATGTTCGAGGTTTATCTGCCCATCGCGGTGCTCGCGCCGGCGCTCGTCTACTTCATTCCCGCCGGCCTCGGTGCCCCCGCCAGAGCGACGATTTTCTCCGTTATCTTCGCGATTTCGCTCATGGGGCGACCGATTGGCTCGATGATCTTCGGCCACTTTGGGGATCGCCTTGGCAGACGGCGGGTGACGCTAATCTCGGTTGCCGGGTTCGCCATTGTGACCACTTTGGTCGCGGCACTCCCTGGGTATCGGGCTTGGGGTGGAGCCTCCATTGCCGCACTGCTCATCCTGCGGTTGACGGATGGTATTTTTGTGGGAGGTGAATACACCGCGGCCAACCCTCTGGCGATGGAATATTCTCCGAAGGAAAAGCGCGGACTTTATGCCGGGCTCATTCATATGGGCTTCCCTAGCGCGTTGGTTTGCGTGTCCTTGCTCACGGCGCTTATGCTGAAATTGGCGCCCGCCGGCGATGCCGGATCCGCGTACGCGGTTTGGGGCTGGCGCATTCCGTTTTTGGTCGGAGCGCTGCTCGCCGGCGCTCTCTTCATTTACTACTATGTCGCGGTCCCCGAATCCGACGTCTGGCTGTCGTCCAAAAAATGCGCATCACCTCTGAAGGAAATCTTTGCGGGCGCCGACTTGCATCGCTTAGGTCAACTCATCGTGGTAATGGGCGGCGCGTGGCTCACCCTAGATGCGACCGTGGCGGCACTTCCAGGTGTGATCAATGCGGTTCTTAGAGTGAAGTCGCCGGACGTCAATACAGGCATGCTGATTGGCGCAGTCATTCTGATGCCGATTTTCCCGCTCGTCGGGGCTCTGAGCCAGAAATTCGGACGCCGACCCACGCTCGTCGTGCTCGGAATTCTCAATCTCGTGCCGGGAAGTGTGCTGTATTACATCCTGGTTGCCGGCGGCTATCGCGACCCTGCCATGCTGATCGGATTGGTGGCGCTCATCCTGATATTCACGGGTCCCGCATGGGCCGTCATTACACCCTACATAGCAGAGAGCTTTCGCACCGAAATTCGCTCGAGCGGATACGGCCTCAGCTACAGCCTGGCGACGATAGTGCCCGGCTTCTACTCCTTGTATATGCTGGCCCTCGCCAAGCTGATGCCTTACGAGTTTAGTCCTGTTGTCCTTCTCGCCGGAGGGGGATTGCTGCTCACTCTCGGCGCCCTTGCGGGCCCCGAGATGAAGCACGTGGAATTCCACGGCGAAGTTCCTGCCTAGACAGCCTGTCGGCGCCAAAGGTAGTAGTCTTAGGGTGAATTGGTCGGGTCGGATTAAGCCGGAGGTGGACGGGGCTGGCTTCGCTCGAACATCGAGCGCTGGCTCAATGGCGCGGGATAAACCTCACCGACCCTGCCGTTGCCTCGCCACGTACCGCGCGAGCGTGTCGTTCATACGGGTCTGCCACCCCGGACCCGAGCGGCGGAAGAACTCTACGACATCCGGCTCGAGGCGCACGGTCACCGGCACTTTATGACTCGCGGCCTTCGGCCGACCGCGCCGGCGCTTCATCATCTCGGCAAACGGCACCGACTCGGCGAAGTCTTTCGCCGTCAGCTCGCGGGTATCAGGATCGGCCTTTATGCCGGCCTTGACGCGCGCGTCTTGGGCGCCGGTGTTCCGCCTGAATTTTCCCTTGCTTACGGCCTTGCTGCTGCTCATAGCGTTGAATCTCGGTGTTGGTCGCGGTACGTAGACTGATGATGCGCATCGTGTCTCCGTCCCGGACGGTATAGACCGCCACGTAAAGGCGATCAGCTTTGGGTACGATGCCGATCCAGCGCTCCTCGTTCGGCTCGCTTGCGTCATCGAGGGTGGGGCGGTGGCCATGAGCAATGGGACCACTCGTGGGACCACCGGGGATTTTGGAATGCTCTGAAAACCTGGTCGGAGCGCCGAGATTTGAACTCGGGACCCCTTGCACCCCATGCAAGTGCGCTACCAGACTGCGCCACGCTCCGACGATTTGTTTTCAGGCTTGCGATCGGCGCGAGCGGGGGCGTCTCGCGCGGGACGTAATGATACCTCGGATCACCGGGGATTGCCGCCTCAGGAGCCCAGGCCCTGCAGCCTCGCCCGGACGTATCAGCGCCGCAGGACCTTGATCAGGTCCTCGAGCTCCAGCCTCACCTGCTTGACGATCTGCTGGCTCTGCGACCCGTCCGTGCGCGCCTCCTCGCCCGTCAGCTTGTTACGCGCGCCGCCGATCGTGAAGCCCTGATCGTAGAGAAGGCTTCTGATCTGGCGGATGACGATGACGTCCTGGCGCTGGTAGTAACGGCGGTTGCCGCGCCGCTTCACCGGCTTCAGCTGCGGGAACTCCTGCTCCCAGTAGCGCAGCACGTGCGGCTTCACCCCGCAGAGCTCACTGACCTCTCCGATGGTGAAATAGCGCTTACCGGGAATCGCCGGCAGCTGCGAATTATTCTTTGGCTCCAACATAGGCTTCGACCCGCGCCTTTAGTTTTTGTCCCGGTCGGAAGGTCACCACCCGTCGTGCGGTGATGGGGATCTCCTCGCCGGTTTTTGGATTCCTCCCAGGACGCTGGTTCTTGTCGCGCAGGTCAAAATTGCCGAAGCCGGAGAGCTTCACCTGCTCCCCTCTCGACAGGGCCGCGCGCACTTCCTCGAAGAACAGGTCCACCAGCTCCCGTGCCTCCCGTTTGTTGAGCCCGAGCTGGTTGAAGAGTGCTTCCGCCATCTCCGCCTTGGTCAGGGCCATCTCTTTATTCTCGTATTTTTGCGTTCAAGCTCACGCGCAAATCCGCGACGACCGCCGCCATGATGCCGGCTACGTCGTCCTCGGTAAGAGTGCGAGAAATGTCCTGAAAAATCAAGCCCAAAGCGACGCTTTTTCGACCTGCTTCTACGCCTGGGCCGCGATACACGTCGAAAACGCGGAGATCACGCAAAAGGCTTGAAGCCGTGAAGACTACACGCTCGGTGAGGCTACTTAAAGCCACGGATTCATCCAGCACCACCGCGAGGTCCCTTCGGACCTGCGGAAACCGCGAAATTTCGCGGTAAACGGGCAGCTCGACCCCCAGGGCCGCCGCGATGTCGAGCTCGAAGAGCACCGGTGGATATGTAAACTCGAGCGCCTTCACCAGAGAGGGGTGCAGCTCCCCCAGCCAGCCGACCGGCTTTCCCTTGCGCAGCAGCCGTGCCGCCCTGCCGGGGTGCAGACACGAAAGCGCAGCCGGCTCGAAAGCAAATTCCGCCTGGGCACCGGTGGCGGCCAGCAGCGCCGCGATATCCCCCTTAACATCGAAGAAATCCACCGGCTCGCGCATGTCGCGCGGCAGTCCCCACTGTTCCGGCAGACGCTGACCACAGGCAATGCCGGCCAGCGTGTCGATCTCACGCGTCGCGGCGAGGCCCTGCGCCCCGGTCGCCAGGAAACGCGCGCCATGCTCGAACAGCCGGATGCGATCCTGCTGCCGCCGCTGATTCTCCAGCGCCGCCTTCAGCAGCCCCGGCCAGAGCGACACCCGCATGACCGACAGGTCGCTTGCGATCGCATTGGCGAGCGCGACCCCCGGGACCTCGGGGAAGAGCTGCCCCTGCAGTTGAGGATCGACGAACGCATAAGTGATGGCTTCCTGATAGCCGCGCAGCGCCAGCGTCTCGAGCAACGCCCGCTCAGACGGGTCGCGCAGTCGGCAGACTGCCAAAGCGCTGTGGCACCGGCGCATCCGCCTCCGGAATTGCCTGGAAGCCGACGATGCGCGCGACTTCCTCGATCAGATCGGCCTCGATCGCAATGTCGAAGCGATGCGGCGGCGGCGTTACGCGCCAGCCCTCCTGCGTTGACTCGACACGCATTTGCAGGCCCTCCAGGCTCGTTTGCACACGTGCGTCCGCAAACCCGATGCCCAGAAGGCGCGCCAACTGCTTGCGACGCAGCGTGACTGCCGGGCGTGCCGGCAAATGCTGATCGGACTGCTTGACAGAAACGGGGCCGGCTTGGCCGCCCGCTATTTGCAGCAGCAGGGCCGTCGCACGCTCTATCGCACGCTCCTGGTGCGACGGGTCCACACCGCGCTCGTTGCGCTGGCTGGCTTCCGTCGTCAAACCCCAGCGCTTGCCGCGCCCGATAACGGCGTCGGGTGCAAAGTAGGCGGCTTCGAAGAAGACGTCCGTAGTCTCAGCGCTCACCGAGGTGCGCTCCCCGCCCATGATGCCCGCGATACCGATCGGCCCTGCACCGTCAGTGATCAACAGCACATCCGGCTGTACATCGACTGTCCTGCCGTCGAGCAGCGTGATCTTCTCGCCCTCACGAGCAAAGCGGGCATGTACCTCGCCGTTCAGCTTCGCCAGGTCATAGCCGTGCATCGGTTGACCCAGCTCGAGCATCACATAGTTGGTGACGTCCACCACCGGGCTGATGGAGCGCACACCCGCGCGCCGCAAACGTTCGCGCATCCAGACGGGAGTGGACGCTTCATTGTTGACGCCGCGAACGATCGCGCCCGACGAACTTCGGGCATCCGGCCGGCGCATCGAGGTGCACGCCAAACGTATCGTGCAACGCAGAAGGCGCGGACCGCACGGAGGGTCCCGTAACCTGCCCGCCAGACAGCGCCGCCACCTCGCGCGCGACACCGATGACCGACATCGCATCGCCGCGGTTGGGGGTGATGTTGAGCTCGAGAATCATCTCATCCAGCGCGAGGTACTCACGCAGATCCGTGCCTACCGGCGCATCGGCTGGCAACTCCACGATGCCGCTGGAGGCATCTGCCAGGCCCAGCTCCTTCGCCGAGCACAGCATTCCCGCGGATTCCACACCCCGCAGCTTCGCCGCCTTGATCGTGAGATCCCCCGGCAGTTGCGCTCCCACCACCGCCAGCGCGCTCTTCAATCCCGCGCGCGCATTGGACGCGCCGCAGACGATCTGCAGCGGTTCGCCCTGCCCCGTCGAGACGCGGCATACGCGCAGCTTGTCGGCTTGCGGGTGTTGCTCCGCAGTCAGGATCTCAGCCACCACCACCCCGGAGAACGCCGGCGCCGCCGGCTCCAACGCCTCGAGCTCGAGGCCGGCCATGGTGAGCCGCGAGCCCAGCTCCTGCGGAGTCCAGGGCACGCTCACCCACTCGGCCAGCCATGAATATGGAATCCTCATATCAGAGCGCCCGGAACTGTTCGAGGAAACGCAGATCGTTCTCGAAGAAGAGCCTGAGGTCGCTCACCCCGTAGCGCAGCATCGCGAGGCGATCGATGCCCATGCCCCACGCATACCCGGTGTAGCGCTCCGGATCGATGTTGCTTGCCATGAGCACGTTGGGGTGCACCATGCCGCAACCGGCGATCTCGAGCCACCCGGTGTACTTGCAGGTGCGACAGCCCTTGCCCTCGCAGAAGACACAGGACATGTCGACTTCCGCGGAAGGCTCCGTGAACGGGAAGTAGGAAGGCCGCAGCCGCATGGCGAGATCGCGCTCGAAGAACGACTGCAGGAAGCCGTGCAGCGCCGCCTTCAGGTTGGCGAAGCTGATGTTCTCGTCCACCTTCAGTCCCTCGAGCTGGTGGAACATCGGTGAGTGCGTCATATCGGAATCGCACCGATAGACACGCCCTGGCGCAACGATGGCAATCGGTGCCCCCTGGCTCAGCAGCGCGCGGATCTGCACCGGCGAGGTGTGCGTGCGTAGCAGCCGTCCGTCCGGGAAGTAAAACGTATCGTGCATCGCCCGCGCAGGGTGGTTGGGCGGGAAATTGAGCGCCTCGAAGTTGTGGAAATCGTCCTCGATCTCCGGCCCGGTGGCGACCTCGAAACCGGCGCGGCGAAAGATCTCCTCTATGCGAAGGCGCGCCAGAGTGACCGGATGCAGCCCGCCACGCTGCTCGCCCCGCCCCGGCAACGTGACATCGACGCGTCCGGCGGCGAGCTCGCGCTCGACCTCCGCCCGCGCCAACGCCTCGCGCCGCGCCTCGATGGCGGCCTGCACGCGCTCCTTGGCCTCGTTGATTCGCTGGCCAGCCGCGGGCCGCTCGGCGGCCGGCAGGCCGCCAAGGGATTTCAACTGCTCGGTGAGGGTGCCCTTCTTTCCGAGCCAGCGCACCCGCGCCTCATCGAGCGCGCCGAGGCCGTGGCTTGCCGCCACCTCGGCCAGCGCCTCGCTGACGAGGGAGGTCAGGTCCTGCATGGAGCAAGGCCCGCCGTGGGTCAGGCGATGCCGAGTGCGGTCTTGGCCTGCTGCGCGATGGCGGCGAACGCCTCGATGTCGTGGACGGCGATGTCCGCCAACACCTTGCGGTCGATCTCGACGCCCGCCTTGCCCAGGCCGTTGATGATGCGGCTGTACGACAGCCCGTAGATGCGCGCCGCGGCATTGATGCGCGCGATCCAGAGCGCGCGGAACTCGCGCTTCTTCTGGCGCCGATCGCGGTAGGCATACTGCCCGGCCTTGATGACGGCCTGCTTCGCTGCGCGATAGACCTTGCGGCGGGCGTTGTAATAGCCCTTCGCCTTGCCGAGAACTTTCTTGTGACGGCGCCCGGCCGTCACGCCACGCTTGACTCTTGCCATGTTGGATTACCTCGTGCGCGCGTTACTTGTGGTACGGAAGCAGCTGCTCGAGACGACCGGTGTCGGTCTTGTCCACGAGGCTGGTACCGCCCGAGCGGGCGTGACGCTTGACCTTGCGGTCCTTGTGGCCGAGGTTGTGGCGGCGTTTGGACGCGTACCGCTTGAAGCCCTTCGCCGTCTTGCGAAAGCGCTTGGCCGCGGCCCGGTTGGTTTTCAACTTGGGCATCGACTGAAACTCCTCAACTTCGTTGCTATAGCCCCGATCGCAAGGCGCCCCGAAGAGGCACCCGCTACGGGCGAACGATCCCAGGTAGATCAACTACTTGGAAGCGTTACTTCTTCTTTGGTGCAAAGACCATGATCATCTGCTTGCCCTCCATGAGCGGGTTCTGCTCGATCACGCTGTGGGGAGCGAGATCGGTGGAGACCCGATCCAAGAGCCTGCGTCCGATGTCCTGGTGCACCATCTCACGGCCGCGGAAACGCAGTGTTACCTTGGCCTTGTCGCCCTCGGTCAGGAAGCGGATGAGATTACGCAGCTTGATCTGGTAATCCCCCTCTCCCGTTCCAGGACGAAACTTCACTTCCTTGACCTGAATCTGCTTCTGCTTGCGCTTCGCGGAGTGGGCCTTCTTGTTCTGCTCGAACAGGAATTTCCCGTAATCCATGATGCGCACCACCGGCGGCTCCGCCGTCGGCGATACCTCGACCAGATCGAGTTCCGAGGCCGCTGCCATTTGCAGCGCCTCGGAGCGGGACATCACTCCGGCTTGCGACCCGTCGGCCGCGATCACTCGCAGTTGCGGCGCGACGATGTCCTCGTTACGCCGGACCCGCTTTGTTGCACTGGCGATGCGTCAATCCTCCAACGTACGGCGCCCGCGGCTCGAGAGCTCGATGCGGAGGCGTTCGACAAATGCCTCCGGGGTCATCGTGCCCAGGTCCTTGCCGCTTCGGGTGCGCACTGATAATAGATGTGCGGCGACCTCCTTATCGCCAGCGACCAATAGATACGGAACACGCTGCAGCGTGTGTTCGCGGATCTTAAAGCCCACCTTCTCGTTCCGCAAGTCGGACACGGCCAGAACACCCTGATTTTTCAGGAGTTCCGTAACTGAGCGGACATACTCGTCCTGCCGGTCCGTGATGCTCATCACCACCGCGTGCACAGGCGCGAGCCAGGCCGGGAGGCGCCCGGCATGGTGCTCCAGCAGGATGGCGAAGAAGCGCTCCAGGGAGCCGAACATCGCCCGGTGGAGCATGACCGGGGTGCGCTTCTGGCTGTGCTCGTCGATGTAATAGGCCCCGAGCCGGCCCGGCATGTTGAAGTCGACCTGCAGCGTGCCGCACTGCCAGTCGCGGCCGATGGCATCGCGCAGGACGAACTCGAGCTTGGGGCCGTAGAAGGCGCCCTCGCCCGGGTTCAGGGTGTAGTCGATGCCCGCGGCCCGCGAGGCGGTCTTGAGCGCCTCCTCGGCCCGGTCCCAGACCGCATCGCTGCCGACGCGCTTCGCCGGCCGATCGGCGTACTTGATGCGCACGTCATCGAAGCCGAAGTCCTGGTAGATGTCGAGGATCAGCTTCGTGATGGCCACCGATTCCTCGGTGATCTGATCCTCGGTGCAGAAGACGTGCCCATCGTCCTGGGTGAACGCTCGCACCCGCATCAGCCCATGCAGAGCCCCCGAAGGCTCGTAGCGGTGCACTTTGCCGAACTCCGCCAGGCGTACCGGAAGCTCCCGGTAGCTGGTGAGGCCGTGCTTGAAGATCTGCACGTGGCCGGGGCAGTTCATCGGCTTGATGGCGTAGTGCCGGTGATCGGGCGTCTCGGTGAGAAACATGTTCTCGCCGAACTTCTCCCGGTGCCCGGACTGCTCCCAGAGCGTGACGTCCATGAGCTCCGGCGCGCTGACTTCCTGGTAGCCGGCCGCCGCCTGCCGCTCACGCATGTAGGCGATCAGCCGCTGGAAGACGCTCCAGCCCTTCGGATGCCAGAAGACGGCCCCCGGTGCTTCCTCCTGCAGGTGAAAGAGGTCGAGCTCCTTGCCGATGCGCCGGTGGTCGCGCTTCTCCGCTTCCTCGAGGCGATGCAGATGCTCTTCGAGCTGCTTCTTGTCCGCCCACGCGGTGCCGTAGATGCGCTGCAGCATCTCGTTGCGCGAATCGCCGCGCCAGTAGGCGCCGGCAACCTTGGTCAGCTTGAAAGCCTTGAGCTTGCCGGTGGAGGGCACGTGCGGACCGCGGCAGAGGTCGACCCAGTCGCCCTGGCCGTAGAGGCTGATCTGCTCCCCCGCCGGGATGCTGGCGATGATCTCCGCCTTGTAGTGCTCGCCCAGGCTCTTGAAGAACGCCACCGCCGCGTCGCGGTCCATCACACGGCGGGTGACCGTCTGATCGGCCTTGGCGAGCTCCGTCATCCGGGCCTCGATCGCGGCAAGGTCCTCGGTGGTGAAGGGACGCTTGAAGGCGAAGTCGTAATAGAACCCGTCGTCGATCACGGGTCCGATGGTGACCTGCGCCTCCGGGAAGAGCTGCTTCACCGCCTGCGCGAGCAGGTGCGCGGTGGAGTGACGGATGACCTCGAGCCCCGCCGGATCCTTGTCGGTGACGATGGCAACGTCGGCATCGCTCGAGATGACATACGAAGTGTCGACCAGCTTGCCGTTGACCCGCCCGGCGAGCGCGGCCTTGCGCAGTCCCGCGCCGATGTCGGCCGCGACCTCATCGACCGTCACCGGACGGTCGAAGCGGCGTTGACTGCCGTCAGGCAGAGTCACGACTGGCATGGCGAGGACACTCTCTCAATCACTGAACAAAACGCTCCCCGCTCTCAGCGGCGAGGGAACGCTCAATGGATTCGATGGTAGGCGCGAGTGGGATCGAACCACCGACCACCACCATGTCAAGGTGGTGCTCTACCACTGAGCTACGCGCCTATGCTGAGCCGTTCAGTATACCGGGGATCAGGACCCCTGGACCAGCGTCGGGGGCGCCTCCACATCGACTCGGACCGGGCGCGTGCCGCAGTCCCTCGATCCGCTCCACGCAGCCCGCCACCCGTGTCTCGAGCAGGCTCACTCCCACGCTGCCGAGCCTCTGCCCCGCCCGATCGAGATCGTGATCGAGGCCCCAGAGGCCGACGATGACGGGCAGGTCCTGTGCCCGGGAACGGATGCGCTTGACCGCTGCCCGTGCGGGCGGAACCGCCTCCGGCGGCATCGCGGAGACGACCACCGCCTCGAGGCCCTCGGCGCTGGTTGCGAGTTCCTCCTCCAGCCGCTCGAGCGACGCCACGCGCGCGCCGATACCCCGGTTGAGCAGGATCGCGGCGAGGAGCTTGGCGATGATGGCATCGGCCTGATCCTCGGCCGGCACGCAGAGGATCGACGGCGACTGCCACGACAGGCCGCGCCCGTCGGTGCGCTGCATTCCTTCGAGCAGCTCGTCCACCCACTGCTGCACGTGGTCGAGTATCGCGCGGCGGCGCGCGGGCTTGAGCGTTCCCCGGGCGAAGTCGGCCTCGAGCAGGCGCAGGGCCGGCACGATGGCGATGTCGCAGACCTCCCGCAGCGAGTGCGCGCGCAGCGCCTGCTCGAGAACCGCATCGGCCTCGTCGCGGTTGCTGGTGAGGAGGCGTTGATAGAGCCGCTGATAGGGCTCGAGCGCCGGCTCGTCGCCCAGCAGCACTTCGAGGAACTCGAGCTGCGGGACGTACTTGCCCATGACGACTACACACACGGTGATAGGCACCGAGAGCAGCAGGCCCGCGAGTCCCCAGAGCCAGGTCCAGAAGGCGGTGGCGAGCAGAAGCGCGACGGGCGATACACCGGTCCTCGCAGCGTAGAGCCACGGCTCGAGCACCGCGTAATTGAAGAGCTCGATGCTGCCATAGACACCGACGACGATCGCCGGGTGCACCCAGTCGTCAAAGGCCGCGAATGAAAGCGCGAATGGCAGCACGCCCGCCGCCCAGATTCCGACATAGGGAATGAATCGCAGCACCAGGGTGAGCGCGCCCCAGAGGCCGGGGTTGGGCACGCCGAGAAACGACAGCCCAACGCCCACCCAAAGGCCCGTGATCGAGTTGATGAGGAGCTGCGACAGCAGATAGCGGCTCACCCGCGCGGCGGCATCGTCGAGCGCGGTGGTGGTTGCATGCAGATTGCGTGGACCCAGGAGACGGATGACGCGCTCGCGCAGGTCGAGGAGTCTGAGCAGCATGAAGGCAACCAGCACCATCACCGCCAGTCCCCAGCCGAGCGGCTTCACCAGCGGTCCGATCAGCTCCCGCATGATCTCGAACAGGCTCGCGGGCGGCGCGACGATCTGCACCTTCTGCACGTAAACCGGGGTCCTCGCGAGCGGGCTCAGGCTCTCGATCTGGCCGGTCAGGCGATCGAGGCCATTCAGGCTGTCGGTGATACCGCCGCGCATGAATCCGCGCAGATGCGTGATGTGCTGACGCAGCTGCAGCTCGTACTGCGGCAACTGGTGCGCGAGATCGGAGAGCTGGCCGAAGATGACCGCGCCGACGACACCGATCAGGCCGAGCGCCAGAGCGATCGACACGATGACGGCGATCACCCGGTTGATGTGCCAGCGCCGCAACCGCACCACGATGGGCGCGAGGAGGAAGGTGAGCAGGATCGCGAGCGCCAGCGGCACGAACAGATCCTGCGCGAGACGCAGGACGGCCACTACCACGATCACCGTGAGGAGCACGGTTCCGTTGGCAGTCGCTTGCCGTGAGGTATTCACTGGACCTGCTGTCGCACGGTTAACGAATTATGCAATGCCGAGTTCCAGTTGTCTCAGGCGCTCGATCTCGTCGCGCAGGCGCGCTGCCTCCTCGAACTCGAGGTTGCGGGCGCGCTTGTGCATCTCGGCCTCGAGCTTCTTCATCTGTCTCGCCAGCGTCTCGGGCTTTAGATCCGCGGCCGCGGCGGCCTCCCCTCGCTTGCCGTCCCGACGCCGCTGTGACGCCTGCGGCGCGCCGCCACGCGCGCCTTCCATGATATCCGCAACAGCCTTTTGGATGCCGCGGGGAGTGATGGAGTGGGCGGCGTTGTATTCGACCTGCTTGCGCCGGCGGCGGTTGGTCTCTTCCATCGCGCGCTGCATGGAGCCCGTGACCCTGTCGGCGTAGAGGATGGCGCGGCCGTTGATATTGCGCGCGGCGCGGCCGATCGTCTGGATGAGCGAATTGTCGGAGCGCAGGAACCCTTCCTTGTCCGCATCGAGGATGGCGACCAGCGACACCTCAGGCATGTCGAGTCCCTCGCGAAGAAGATTGATGCCGACCAGCACGTCGAACTTGCCGAGGCGCAGGTCGCGGATGATCTCCGTGCGCTCGACGGTCTCGATGTCGGCGTGCAGGTAGCGCACACGCGCACCGTGCTCGTGCAGGTAGTCGGTCAGGTCCTCCGCCATTCGCTTGGTGAGCGTCGTGATGAGGACTCGCTCGTTCTTCTCGACGCATTTGCGGATCTCGGAGAGCACGTCGTCCACCTGAGTGCTCACCGGCCGCACTTCGACCTCAGGATCGATGAGCCCTGTCGGACGCACGACGAGCTCGACCGTCTGACTGGCGTGCCGGGCCTCGTAGCCGCCCGGAGTCGCCGACACGAAAATCATTTGCGGCGCCAGCCGCTCCCATTCCTCGAACTTCAACGGCCGGTTGTCGAGCGCCGAGGGCATGCGAAACCCGTACTCCACCAGCACTTCCTTGCGCGAGCGATCGCCGCGGTACATGGCGCCCAGCTGCGGAATGGTTTGATGACTCTCGTCGATGACGAGGAGCGCGTTTTTCGGCAGGTAGTCGAAGAGGCACGGCGGCGGCTCGCCCGCGGCGCGGCCGGAAAGATAGCGCGAGTAATTCTCGATGCCGGCGCAGTAGCCGACCTCCTTCATCATTTCCATGTCGAACATGGTGCGCTGCTCGAGCCGCTGCGCCTCGAGAAGCTTGCCGGCCTCGCGCAGCTGCGCCAGGCGCTCGCGCAGCTCCTCGCGGATCTCGTCCACGGCGCCGATCAGGCGCTCGCGGGGCGTGACATAGTGCGTGCCCGGATACACCGTGAATCTCGGGACCTTGCGCGACACCACACCGGTCAACGGGTCGAAGAGCGCGATCGAGTCGATGATGTCGTCGAAGAGCTCGACCCTGACCGCCTCGCGCTCCGACTCCGCGGGGAAAATGTCGATCACATCGCCGCGCACGCGATAGGTGCCCTGTGTCAGGTCCATGTCGTTGCGCGTGTACTGCATGTCGGCGAGGCGGCGCAGGAGCTTGCGCTGATCGGTGCGGTCGCCCCGATCCAGGTGCAGGATCATCGACAGGTACGCCTTCGGATCGCCGAGACCGTAGATCGAGGAGACGGTGGCGACGATGATCGAGTCCGGACGCTCGAGCAGCGCCTTGGTGGCGGAGAGCCGCATCTGCTCGATGTGCTCGTTGATCGAGGCGTCTTTCTCGATGTAGGTGTCGGAAGACGGCACGTACGCTTCCGGCTGGTAGTAGTCGTAGTAGGAGACGAAGTACTCGACGGAATTCTGCGGAAAGAAGCCGCGAAACTCACCGTAGAGCTGCGCCGCGAGTGTCTTGTTGTGCGCGAGCACGAGAGTGGGACGCTGCACCTGCTCGATCACCTGGCTGACAACATAAGTCTTCCCACTCCCGGTGACGCCGAGCAGCGTCTGCGCGCTCAGACCGTCGCCCAGGCCCTCGACGAGCTTCGCGATCGCCTCGGGCTGGTCGCCCGCGGGCTGGAAGCCTGCCTCGAGTTTGAAGGGAATCTTTTCCATGCCGCTCCTGCCGTTGCGCGCTCGGCTACGTGCCCTAGATGGTGGGGACCGCCCCGATCCCTTAATATAGTGGCGCCCGCTCCGTTTCGGTGAACCACAGGTAATCCCGTGACCCTATCCGTCTCACGACGCGTCCAGCGCGTCAAGCCTTCGCCGACGCTTGCTGTCACTGCCCGCGCCGCGCGCCTCAAGGCGGAAGGCAAGGATGTGATCGGCCTCGGCGCAGGGGAGCCCGATTTCGATACCCCGGTGCCGATCGCGCAGGCGGGCATCGACGCCATCCGCGGCGGGTTCACGCGCTATACGAACGTCGAAGGCATCAATGAGCTCAAGGACGCCATCATCGCGAAGTTCGCCCGCGACAACGGTATCCAGTACGAGCGTCCGCAGATACTGGTGTCCTCTGGGGCCAAGCAGACGATCTTCAATCTCTGCATGGCCGTCCTCGACAAGGACGACGAGGCCGTCATCCCCGCGCCCTACTGGGTCTCCTACCCGGACATGGTGTTGCTCTCCGACGCGCAGCCGGTGATGCCGTTCGCCGGTGCCGCGCAGGGCTACAAGATCACCGCTCGCCAGCTCGCCGCGGCCATCACGCCGAAGACGCGGCTGGTGCTCCTCAACAGCCCCTGCAATCCGACCGGCGCGGCGTACACGCGCGCGGAACTGCGTGCGCTGGGCGAGGTGCTGCTCGAGCACCCGCGCATCGTCATCGGCACCGATGACATGTACGAGAAGATCTATTGGGCTCCGGAGCCCTTCTGCAGCCTGGTCACCGCCGTGCCGGAGCTCTACGACCGCACCGTGACCATCAACGGCGTATCGAAGGCCTATGCCATGACCGGCTGGCGCATCGGCTACTGCGGCGGACCCAAGGAGCTGATCACGGCGATGGCCACCATCCAGGGGCAATCGACGTCGAACGCTTCGAGCATCTCGCAGAAGGCGGCGACCGCCGCCCTCGCAGGCGACCAGGCTTGCGTCGGCAAGATGAACGAGGCCTTCAAGCAGCGGCACGACTACGTCGTGAGCGCACTCAATGCCCTGCCGGGAGTGAGCTGCCTGCCGGGTGCCGGCACGTTCTACGCTTTCGCGGATGTCTCGAAGGCGATGACGGCGCTCGGATGCAGCACCGATGGCGAGTTCGCGGAGCTGCTGCTCAACGAAGGTGGCGTCGCGGTCGTACCGGGCTCCGGCTTCGGCGCACCGGGTCACATGCGCATCTCCTTCGCTTGCAGCCTGCAGACGCTGGAGAAGGCGGTCGAGCGCATCGCACGAGTCCTGGCTACTGGGGGCGCGGTAGCCAAGACGCGCCTGAGGGTCGATGGGCTGGAGGATCCTGGCTGACCTGCTGGTCGTCCTTCACCTCGCGTTCGCAGCCTTCGTCGTGTTCGGCGGCTTTCTCGCCTGGAAGTGGCGGTGGGCGATCTTTGCCCATGTGCCGGCGCTCGCATGGGGCTTCTGGGTGGAGACCTCGGGGCAGATCTGTCCGCTCACCCCGCTCGAGAATCATTTCCGCCACCTCGCCGGCGAGGCCGGATACCAGGGCGGATTTCTCGAGCACTACCTGGTCCCGATCCTCTATCCGCCCGGGCTCACGCAAAAGGACCAGTGGGTGCTCGCGGCGCTGCTGCTCGCGATCAATATCGTGGCGTACGGCGCCCTGCTTCGCCCTCACCGGCGCCGGCGCCGCCGGGTTCCTTGACTAAATCCCGGCCCTCGCCTCAGAATTCGCGCCCTTTCGCGATTCCATCGCTCGGTTCCCCGGTAGCTCAGTCGGTAGAGCGTCGGACTGTTAATCCGTTGGTCGTTGGTTCGAGTCCAACCCGGGGAGCCAATAAATCAACAAGTTGCAACGAAACTCGCGCAGCATCGCCTTTCAGGTTAGCGCTCCGTAGCAGTTCGGTAGCAGTAGTGAATTGGCTGGCGGACGACACCGCTGGGCATGCTTGGACGTCTCGTCGTCGGCCCGAGTGGCTACGGCCGAGCGAGCTCTAAGGCCAGGTGTCTGGAGCGGCCTCCAGGCGAAAGGCGCCCATCAGGATGATGGAGTGCACAACGATATTTGCCAGACCGAGACCCAAAAGCTCGAATGCCAGGATGCCGTGCGCGAGCTCATTCCTCACGTTCATACCCCGCGAATCTAGGTAGAGCACCTGAAGGTAAAACCTGATTGCTTCGGGCACTACTGAGAACTTCTCGTTTTCCAGCACCTCACCAAAGGAAATCTTCTGGGAGCCGCCGTGACGATCCGGCTTGGTGACGACTCCCCCGAGAACAGCAAGCAGGTCACGCAATGACGACTCAACCTGCGGCACTAGGACGTGAACTGTCTTTACATGATCGCCAGTAAGCCAGGCGGCCAAGCCTTGGCGGATGAACGGCAATCGCTCCGTCGGAAAGCAGGGAGACTGAGAGAGCCACTCGAGCACGGCTTCGAGGTCGGCGTTGTGCTTCGCTCGGATTCTCTGCCACGCCAAGTTGAGCCAAGGCCCCTGTTGCGAAATGACCCGAGCGGCGTGGTGAACGACGCGGCTGTCGAGATCATCCTTGACGGAGCCTATGGTTGCCTTAGTGAAGCCGTCGCGGCCGGTGATCATGATCGGAATGTGGGCAGAAAGGGCCGACTGTGCGCTGTCCAGTATCGCGCGCTCACTCGAGTCCCGGCCCACAACTCCGACGGCGCCAAACCTCTTGAGTGCATCATCGAGATTCTCGCCCGCTACACGATCAGCCCAGACGTCAAGCTCCTCGGGTTTCAAGTTGAGCGACACCGAGATTCGCTTCATCTCGCCTTGGGCTTCCTGGGCGCGCGCGCGAATTGCCCGCTCTATGCGAGCAACGGCCTCTTGGTCGCCCAGCTGCCGGTAGCGTGCGAGTTGATCGCTCAGCCATGCAATGGCCGTCAACCCTGTGGCCTGGGCCGCGGCTGCCTCGAAGGCTTCACCAGCGGTGTGCGCAGCCCTGTCTGCCTGTGCCTTCTCTTCCGCGAAATCGCGCCAGAGCTTCAGTGCGTCCGCCGCCGTCGTAGCAAGGTGCGGATCGAAATTCTGCGGATCCTCGATACGAGAGCGCAGCGCCAGCTGGGACTCAAGGACTTGCACAATCTCGGCCCGATCCGTGTCGGTGAGATCAAGTACGTGCGCGTGGCTCCATGCAATCTGGTGGAACCGCCAAAATGCATACCGGGGATCGCGCGACTCGCAGGCGGCGCGAAATTTAAACAAGATCGGCTTGGCACGCTGGAGCCGCCCCCGATCGTTAATTGAAGCCCCGAGTTCGATGGCACGCTCGACGTAGTTCCAAGCATAGATGTCGTCGACGAACAGAGTTCCCTCGACGGCATCGAGGTAGCCGTCGATGGCACCGCGCGCCATGGTAACGTCGGGCCGTCGCCCGAGTTCTTTGCGGTGGTACTGCGTAACCTCCCAGGCTAGGTCGGCGTAGCGGGCACGCAGCAACGGGTGGCGTGTCGTCTGGGCGCGGGCGGCCCACTGCTCGATGATCTCAGCATCTACGACCGCCACATCTGGTAAGAAATGGTCCTTGCCCGCTTTGTCGGTGGCGCTACTCAGAGGTTGCCAATACATGTCCCAGATCGGCTCCCCGCCGTACATCCGGCGAGGCATAAATTCCAGGGCCGCAACCAACGCGAAGTTGCCCCGACACTGTTCCGGAGTGAACTTGCCGAGGTCATTCAGGTTGCGCACCAGTCGATCACGCACGAGGAATTCGTCGAGACGCTGGTCCGCCTGGTCGGCGTCCTGGAAGGCGATCTCAACGGGCTCAGTGATCTCGAGGGCCATGAGGTCGGGAAGGGTACCGCCTCTCACACCCTGCTACCACCGCGCCACCGCTTGGCGCCGCATCAACGCCAGTGCGAGTGCCGTGGCTTCACACGGCAGGGGCCACTGGTTCGATCCCGGTACCGCCCACCATCAGAACAAAGGCTTAGGCCCGAGAAATCCAGAGTTCCTAGAATCAATATGGAACTATCCGCGGGTAGACAGTCATCCCAGCGCGAATTGCGGCGACCCTCGTGCAGCCAGTCGTCGCCCGCCCCGGCTCTCGACGTTCGCCCTGTTCGCCGAGCCGGATTTGCGGTAGGTTTAGGTTATGGATGTGCAGTTAACCCCCGACCAGCGCGCCTTCATCCGCGATGCGATTGCAAGCGGACGGCTGCAGCGTGAAGAGGACGCGGTCCGGGAGGCCCTGGCGCTATGGGAGCAGCGCGAGCGCGAGCGTGCGCAGATCCTCGCCGCCGCAGATGCGGCGGAAGCGTCGCTCGCGCGCAGCTCTGGCCGCGCTATCACCCAAGACGCCATGCGGGAACTCGCCCATGACGTGAAGCAGCGCGGGCGTAAGCGGCTTGCGGCCGAACAGAAATCCAAGCGTTGATGTCCCATCGGCTGGCACCTGAGGCCGAAGGCGACCTTGATGAGATCTGGTTCTACGCCGCGAAGGAAAGCGGTAGCGTGGAGATCGCCGATCGCCTGATCGATTCCATGACGGAGCGCTTCTTCCTGCTTGCCCGATATCCGCATGTCGGGCGCGCTCGCGATTTCGATCTGCGCCCCGGTCTGCGGAGCTTTCCTGTCGGCCGTTACATCATCCTCTATCGCATCACGGAAGACGGTGAGATGTTGATCCTGCACGTGTTCCCGGCTGTTCGGGACATAGAGCCGCTCCTGTAGTGCCCGAGCGGGGTACCTGGAGCCTACCGGGCATGCCACAGGCGCTCCTCGGCGCGATTTGTCGCGCTCCGGCGCACTTTCTCCCGGATCCGGCCGCCACACCCGAGAGCTGTACGCAGGGCGTAGAGCACCCGGGAAAGGACGCCGCCCGAGGACCGCTAGTAGCGGCGGTGGACATAATGGATTCGAAGCCGACGGAAGGGTGAGCCGAATCCGGTCGGCCGCGCTTCGGTCACAAGCCGTTATTCGCGAAGCTGCCGCGGCGAATCGCCTTGTCGGTGAGTTCCCGGAACCAGCGCTCCACGAAGCTCAACCAGCTCGAGCTGGTCGGAACGAAGTGTCAAATAAAGCGCGGATGCTTCTTCAACCAGCTCTGAACGTGCGGCTCTTTGTGCGTGCCGTAGTTGTCCATCACCAGATGCATCTTCAGGTTCGAGGGAAATTCTCGATCCAGACGGCGCGGAAATCTCAACCACTCTTGATGACGATGCCAAGTGTGACATTCACCGAGCACCTTCCCGTCCAAGAGGTTGAGCGCTGCAAAGAGGGTCGTGGTGCCGTTGCGCTGATAGTCGTGCTTCATCGTGCCGCAGCGACCCCTCTTCAGCGGCAGCCCAGGCTGGGTGCGATTGAGCGCTTGAATTTGCGTCTTTTCATCCAGGCACAGCACGAGGGCCTTATCGGGTGGGTTCAAATACAATCCCACCACATCGGTGAGCTTCTCCAAGAACTTCGCATCCCGCGACAACTTGAAGGTACGAGTCAGGTGCGGTTTCAAATTATGCAGTTTCCACAGGCGGTTCACGGTGCTCTTGCTCACCCCCTGTGCTTCAGCCATCAGTCGGCAGCTCCAATGCGTCATGCCTTCGGGCTTGCTCTGCAAGGTCGCCCGAATGATACGATCCAACTTCGCTTGCGCGTACTGCGGCTTGCGTCCGCGGCCCGGAGCAACCTTCCACACCTCCTCCATGCCTCCCTCGTGCACCCACTTGCGCCACAGCTGCACCGTCGGGCGGCTCACGCCCTGCTCCTGCGCGATCGAGACGTTGTCTTCACCCGCCAGCGCCGCCAGCACGATCCGGCAGCGCAGCGCCACTTGTTGCGGGGTGCCCTGCGCCGTCGCCCACTGCTCGAGCTAACTGCGCTCGCATGCCATAGGCGTGCATCGCGTCGCGCTTGAACGCCAACGCGCTCTGTGCGTGCGCATAGAACATGTGTCCGCCCGGATAGACGGCGGCCTTTATGCGATCCGCATCTCCGAAATCCGGCATTTGCCTGAGAATCAGCTTCGAGAGAAAGTACGGACATACCGCATCGAAGTATCCGTTCGCGATCAGCACCGACATATGGGGATCGTTCGAGAGGGCCTTGCGTAGGTCTCTGACCGGCAGGTCCTCGGAAAAATCCGTATGATCGAATGTGCGCGCCACATCGAAATTGTTTAGGTAATACCGGGCATCGACCTTCCAGCCGACTTCGCTATTGATGATGTAGGTCATGGCCTCCGCGAAAGGCGCTGTAGCCCCTAGCGAAGGATCGAAGTACACCGAGCCCTCAAGCTCGGGGAAAGGGTCATACGAGAGCTGGTCGAGGTCATAGTACGAGGCCACCTTGTCCTGATCCCGATAGGCCTCATCCTTGAATTCCCGGCTCGTGATATGACCCTTGAGACGGCGTATGAACTTCGGGTCCAGATCGAGATATTCGGAAAGCCTGCTCACCAACCTATCCGTCGCGGCCTTGTCGCGTTGCCCGGCAAAGACGTCTTCGACAAACTCAGTCCGGGCGTAGGTCTCGATCGGTGCCATGGTCTGCGCAGTGACGGGCTGTCCATGCGCCTCTTTCACCGCAGCAGCCATGCTCGGCAAGGCCACCATCAGCGCCAACGGCGACAGCTCGTCCACACTCGTCAGCGCGGCGGGATCGATGAAAGGCGAGACCATCGTAATCCCCGACACGCCGATCCCCATGTCGGACTGCATATATGCCGCGAGGCGGGGTACGCGGTATCCGCCATAGCTTTCACCGATCAGGTATTTTGGGCTGAGCATCCGGCCGCTTTCGCTCAGCCAGAGGTCGATCGCCTCTGCAAGATAATGTACGTCCGTCTCCGACGTCAGGAACGTCTTTCTCGTCGCCTCCACGCCGAGGTGACTGCGGGAATATCCAGTGCCGATCGGATCGATGAAGACGAGGTCGGTGAAGTCCAGCCAGCTATTTGGATTGTCGTTCAAGGCGGCAGACTGGGACGCGTAG
The DNA here is from genome assembly GCA_963812925.1 of uncultured Pseudomonadota bacterium. Lineage (GTDB taxonomy): Bacteria > Pseudomonadota > Gammaproteobacteria > Steroidobacterales > Steroidobacteraceae > 13-2-20CM-66-19. The sequence goes on from CAWEXF010000006.1 coordinate 173,457, forward strand.
ACGCCATTTCTCCCGAAGTGGATATGCTTCGGCCCGATGGCTCCGAGGTTGAGGTAGGCCGAGGCCGCTCCGGGACCGCCGTTCAACGAGAAAGTGACCGGCCGCCCCGGTCCTTCTTTTTGGGAAACCACGTAGCTCGTATACACAATCTCGCCGGTTACCGTGCCCTTACCGTCTCTGAGCGGGATCGCCCCGACGGTCAGCACGTAATCCACCTTCTTCCCGCCGATGATTGCGGACTGGCGGATGGACTTCGGCGCCGGGAGCAGATCCGCTGCGGCGCCGGCGCTCTTCTGCCTCGTCGCCGCCGGCATCGATGAGGCCGATGGCATCGCGTGCCCAGCCGCCTCGTCGGCCGACCAAGCGACGGCGCCCGCGGCGAAGGCGGACACCAGGGCGAGGGCCGAAATGCGCGCCGGAACGCGGCGGCGCGAACCCGAAGATGACATGACACGACATTTATTCATGACAAACTTCAACGCTCGCGAAATATGCCTCATCTGGATCCAATGAGCTGGATGGGGCAAAGCCGACTGATCGCCGGAAGGCAACGGGCGGGTATGCGGCGGCGGCCGGCAAGGTAGATCGACCGACCCCACGCGGCCCGCACGCGCTCCGGAGGGCCTTCATCAATGGACGCCCGACTGGTCGACTGCGTATCGCCCCGGGTTCATATCGAAGGTCGTGAAATCGTTTCCGATTATGAGCTCGCCGTGGAACCAGCGTTGAATGCCGGCTCGCATGGCAGCAAGGTTCCTCGCATCGTACACCGCTGCGATGTGATACAGAATGAGCACCTTGACGTGCGCGCGCGCCGCCATTTTCCCAATCTCGTGAGGCGTCAAATGCTCCGTCTTCATGTGATTCACCAGCTCCGCAATGCGCGCCTTGGCTTGCGCCGAACCCGGCTCAAGAGCGCCGCCCATCGACCCCACGTACGGCTGGTAAACCTCGCTGATGAGCACGTCAGCGCCGGTCGCCAGGCGCGCCACCGCGTCGCTTGGACCCGTATCACCCGTGAATGCAATGGACCCTGACGGCGTATCGAATCGATATGAGAACGACATGTCCTTCGTTCCGTCGGGCCCGTAGGACGGGTGCTGATAGTGTGTGTTCTCGACGGCGGTCACCGTCACCCCGTCATCTTTGTATACCAGCCCTCCATGAGTGATTTCATGCGTGACGTACAGCCTCGGATCGAAGGGCGCGAGACTGGGCATGTCGGCATGGAAGAGTCGATCATGGACGATAGCGAATTGTAGGGACGCGTCGACGAGGGCCTTTATGGGGGACGGACCATATATAGTCAACGGCGGGCTCTTCTGCCCAACCTTGACGTATTGCCTGTGTGCCGCGATGTTCGAGACCACGGACCCGAGCCCACCGATATGGTCGAGGTGGTCATGGGTGATGAAGATCGTCGAGACGGACGTGACGTCATATCCCGTCCGCGCGATTTGGCGCGTCGTACCCGTCCCAGCGTCGATCAGATAGCGCTTGCCGTCGACCAGGAGCAGCACTGCGGTCTCCGATCGCGCCGCGATGATGCTGGGGCCCGCCTTGGTCCCAAGCAGTATGATCTTCGTCTCGTGCTGCGAAGTCGCACTCGACCGCTGCGGCGCTGGTGGTTGCGCCTTCGCAGGCCCTGGCCAGGCCAATATCGTTGCGACGCAAATGGCGGCACACGCTGCCCTGCGGTCAAATCGGCGATCGATGGTCATTGCCTCTGTCCTCCGTCTGGAATTTTGCTGCGCCGCCATCGAGCTTGCGGGGCGGCGCTAAGAGCGCTCGTCCGTGCGACGATCGCCTTCTTCATGGATTTTCTTCCGCCCGCGCTGGTTTTTGCCGCGGCGGCGAAGGCTTCATGAGGGTACCGATGAAGAAGCTCATCTGCATCGCCATGTCGGGCGTCTGGGTGTATTCGTCCGGATAATCATGGCCGCCTTTGAATCCCTCGAGCAGCATCGCCGGCGCGCCGACCGACTGTATCTTCGCGACATACAACCGCGAGTGACTCGGTCCAACCTGATTGTCGGTGGTGGCGACGACCACCAGCACGGGCGGATACGTGACGCCCGGCTTGATGTTGAAATACGGGTCCCAGGTCTGCATGACGCGTCGCTGAGCAGGATTGTTCCAGTCACCGAATTCGGCAGCCATTCCCGCCCCGATGCTTCCGTCACCGTGTCCGACGATCGCGAAATCGGTCACCGGCGCGCCGATCACGGCGGCTCCGAAGAGATGCGGCCACAACACGATCGCGCCCGCCGTCAGCAGTCCGCCGTTGGAGTGCCCAGTAATCCCAAGGTGCGCGGCGTCGGTGAAGCCGGAGCGCTCCAGCGCCTTCGCGACAGTGACAAAGTCGTCGAACATCTTCTTCTTGTTCATTCCAGCCCCTGCCAGATGCCATGCGGCGCCGCGCTCGCCGCCGCCGCGCACGGCGGCGATGGCGAATGCGCCGCCGCGATCGAACCAGGACTTCCACGCCGCGCCGAAGTGACAGCAGAAATGGCTCGGGTCATCGCTCACCCCGAAGCCACCGTACCCCTGCAGGATCGTCGCAGTCGGGCCACGGTGCCGCCCCTTCCTGTGCATGAGGTAGTAGTCGATGGAGACACCGTCCGCGCCCCGCGCCGATCTGATGTCGACGGTATAGTCGCGCAGGTCCGCCTCTGCAGTCGCGCTATCGATCAGGACCGGGGCACCCCGATCCAGCCATCGAACGCGAGGCGGCGTCATCATTCCCTCCTCGTGAAGGAGGAGAGCATCGCTGAATTCATCGGAGGTCACCGTGAGCGTCAATCCGGGCGGCTCCGGCAGGCGCGCCTTGACGGACCAGCCGCTCCCCTTCGGGGTGGCGAGATAGAGCGTGCGCTGCAGGTGGTGCACACCGACGACGGCGAAACCGTCCTTGAATCCACTGAGGTCGCCGGAAAGATAGACCCCCGGCGGCGGGGTCATCACGACGCTCAGCCGCCGCGTCGCAAAATCATAGGCAACGACGGTATCGGCGGGATACGTCCTGCCGCCGATCCTTTGCGGGGTGGCGAGTTGAATCGCCAGCCTGCCTCGCATGAATACCGGCTCGCGGTGCAGTTGATCCGGCAACGGGAGAGTCATCGAGCGGCCCTTGAGCGTCAGCTCCTTGAGTCGGAACCTCGTGTAACTCTGCGCCTCATCGACGATGATCCGGCGCCGCCCCGGCTCGCCTGTCACGTAGTGCACGAACAGCGACTCCCACGCATGCAGCTCGAATATCTTCGGCGCCCGCGATAGCGGGGTTCCTCGCTTCCACACATGCAATTCGGCGGGGAACTGGTTCGGCATGACGCGCGCTCCCTCGGTGGTATGCGCGACGAGAAGCGTATCGGGGTCGAACCATTCCACGAGATTCCGCCCCGGCGCCATCCGGAACCCGTCCTTGACCAGCTTGCCGGTCTTCAGGTCGAGTTCGACGTAGGCGTTATCCTGCCCTCCCTCGTACCAAAGGGGGATCATGCAGCGCTCGTAGGCCGGCGCGAGGCAGTCCCTCTCCGGATACAGAACTTTTATCGTGTAGGGGTGCGGAACGGTCCTGTTGTAGGCGTCGAGGTCGAACACAGCCCGCCACGGGCCGGGCCGGCCGTCATCAACGGCGTCTGCGATCGCAATGATCCCGTAGGGATGGGCCGCATCGCGCTCGAAACGGATGTATCGGCGACCGCCGAGCAGCCAATACGTCGCCAGCGGGCTCTGCGACGCATGCACCGCGTCCATGTCGGCCAGGACCGCTTTGAACGTAGGCGATGCCTCGAGCCGGGCCCGTGTCGCGTCCGTCTGCTTCTTCGACCATGCCAAGGCCTTGAGCCCGAACTGTGGAATCAGATAGGAGAACCGATCCGCTGAGGGGCCGGCGGCCTCAGCCGCCGGCACGAGTGCGAGAAGTGCGGCCAGGCCCGAAGCGAAAGCCCCCATTCGAGCGACGGGACCGGACCGCCGGCTCCGCCCCTCGCCGGGCACATGTCCTGCCCGCGAGATGCGGGCCTCGGCTCGAGGGCACGCGCGCGTCGCCGCCCATATCGCCCATCCACTGATCATTTCCCACATGGTCACGGCTCCTGTCAGGGCTTCCCCGTGGCAGCCGCAGCGGCCACCGTCTTGGTGATGAAGCGGGTGATATCCCCGAGCAGGCGGGGCCGTGCCGCCGGATCCAGGTAAATGACGTGTCCGGACTCATAGCAGTGGCTCTCGACCCGCGCCGGCTCGTGCGGCGGGAGCTGCGCGATGACGCGCACGTCGCCTTCGCACATGTTGAGCGGGTCGAACCGGCCGGTCGCAACGAACACCCTGAGCCGCCGGCCGCGCCGCAGCGCATCAGGCATCCAGGGCGGATTATTCCGTGCGACCCAGGTGGCCTCTCCGGTCTTCAGGGTCGCGGCCCAGTCATCCGGCGGTATCGAGAGGTCGTAATCGAACTGCTCGCCGGCAGTTCTGAGTCTCGGCCCCGGAACCGGCCTGTATCCGCTCTCGATCCAGCTGTATGTCAGATCGGTGTTGTAGCCGAGCTCATCGCGAAGATAGTGATTGAGCGCCTCAGGGGACCCTTTGAGGTCCTCGCTGACTCTCAGCTCTCGCGTGTCCTCGCCGCTTAACGGCTCATTACCGTCGTCCCCAAGGAATTCATCGAGGAATTCATTCGCATGCATCACGAGGGTCTTGCGGTCGAAGTCTTCCGGCTTCATCCCGGTATATCTCGCGAGCTGCGCAATGATCCGGTCCCTTTGCGACTCGCTCAACGTACCGACATGCTCGAGGGCGGGTTGGTAGACATTGGCCGCCCAGTCGGCTACCGCCTTCAGGGTCGCGGCTCGGCTCTTCATCAAATCCGGAGCGAGACGCTTGTAATAGAATGCGGTCGCCGTCCGGGCGGGGATGTGCATGGCGTCATAGAAGGCCACGGGCTGGCGTACGTTCGGGAAATCGCCCGAGATTAGGATCGTCCCGTCGATCCGCTCCCCTCGCTGCACCATGAAGTCGGTCAGCGCCGCGGCCCGGAAAACTCCGTAGCTCTCCCCCGCAATGAACAGCGGCTGATCCATCGCGCGGAGGCGAGTGCGGAAGGCCCGGATGAACTCCACGGTCGCGGCGACGTCGCCCCGCAGGGTGAAGAACTGCGGCGCGAATCTCGGCGCCAACGGGCGTGAGAAGCCCGTCTCCATGGCATCCATGAATACAAGATCGGTCGTACGCAGCGGCGTCTCGGGATTGTCCTCCATGCGGTCCCCGGCCATGATCCGGGGACCCAATCCGCGCAGATGCATGATCGACGATGGAATGAGCGGCCCACCGTTCCAGGCGAATGTGATCGGCCGCGGCGCACCGCCCTTTCCCTTCACTCGATACGCGACGAAGAAGATGTGGCCGTACACCTCGCCGGTCTCGCCGTTACGGATGGGCAGGCGCCCAATCTCAGCCTCATAGGTTAGCGGCCCGTCGGCCGTCCGGATGGTGTGCTCGGTCACAACGATCGGCTCGTCCCCCGCCACCAACTGAGCGATGAGCCGCCGAGGCACTTCGGGAGCGACGCTGCCCCGCGCGCTCACGGACATTGCAAAGGCTCCCAATGCGAGAAGCGCAGCAGTCGTCGCAAATCGAAAGCGATCCTCGATCCGCGGGCGTCGGCCAAGTACTGTAAATCCCTGCATTCTGTCTCACTTGCTCTCGTGCTTTGAAACGTCAGACCATGAAGCATCGGCACTCGGTCGGCTCGTCGTCCTGTCGGGTCTTCGCATACGCGAGGTGACGGGGCCCGGCGGCGGGCGGTATCAGAGCCTCAGATCGAGCGTCAGTCCGAAGGTCCGCGGCCTGATGAGGTATTCCTGGAGCGGGGTGCCCGGGAACTTGCTCGCCGAGGTGACGCCGCGAACGTCGCCGATGTTCTGGACGAAGACGATGAGGTCCAGATCGTCGCGAAGGGCGAAGGTTGCGCGCCCGTCGATAGTGTCGTAGCCCTGCGTCGGCACGCCACCCGAGAAGTCCCCGGGCCTGGCGCTGATGTAACGCTGCGCAAGCGCGAACAGCGGGCTTCCCGGGCCGTCCCGCCAGCCGTAGCTCACGATGTCTGAGATCTGCCACTTGGCCGTGCCGGGCAGCTCCGTGCCGGCGGGCTCCACCTTGGCACCACCGCCTGGGTTGAACGTCGTGTCCAGCACTGCGTCGAGATAGGTCAGGTTTGTCTGCAGTGTCAGGTCGCGCGTGATGCGCCAGGTGCCCGTCCCTTCGAAACCGTAGTTCGTGGCCCGTCCGGCGTTGGCGCCGTAGGCGATGCCCGCGGGCGTCTGCAGACGAAGCTGGATGTTGCTCCAGTCGATGTAGAAGAAGTCGCCATCGAGCTGCAGACTGTGGTCGAGCCAGTCCGAGCGCGCGCCGAACTCGTAGTTGTAGAGGGAGTCCGACCCGAATGTTCTGGGGATGGTGAGGCCAGGCTCGGAGGGACTGACGTTAGGCCCGCCGAACCGGAAGCCCTTCGACATCAGGGCGTAGACTAGGAAATCCGAATTCGGCGTCCAGGTCAGCGACGCCTTCGGATTGAAGCCGTTCTCCGATTGCGTCCCGTTGAGGGTCGTGGAGAGTTGACCCGAAGTCAGGAGATCAAAAAAGCCGCCCTCTATGGTCGTACTCTTGGCCTGAGTCTCGAACTCGCGGCCGCCCAAGGTAAGCTTCCACTGATCGTTGAAGTGATACGTGCCCTCGCCGAACAGCGCCGTCTCCTGCCCCTCGAAGGGCAGCAGGCCGTAGAAGAACACACCTCCGGGGGCGCTTTCCTGGCCGATGCCCGGCCCGTACTGCGCGGAGTACAGAGCGTCGATGACCTGAGCGGCGTTGGCCCCCTGGTATGTGTCATCGAAGTACTCACGCGTGAGGTCGTGCATCGCGCCGATCAGGTACTCGAAACGCTGGCCGATCGGCGATGCGAGGCGGACCTCGAAAGTCGTCCCTTTGCTCCAGGCCGTCTGCGGCCCTTCGATCGGACTGACCCCTGGCAGCAAGGGGCCAAAATCGGAAGTCACGTCTGCGTCCGCGTATTGGTCCTTCTCGTGATAGGTCGCCGTCGCGGTCAGGGTGGCGAAGCCCAGATTCTCATCGAGCCGAAGATTGTGGATCAGAGTCTTGAAGTCATACGGCTCGGGGATGAGCGTCTTCCTCTCCAGCGGGCCCACATAGTTCGGCTCCTCGAGGCCGCTGTCGCGCGTGTCCTCCGTCTGGTCAAGGAACAGGTAGTTGAGGGTGGTGTCGGTCGCGGGCTTCCAGGTCGCCTCGAGGCGGCCGCCCCGCACCAGGGTTCTGTTGACGTTCTTCTGCCCCGTTCCGATGTTATCGATATAACCCGCGTCGTCGCGGTAGACGTAAACTCCGCGCACGGCGAAGACGCCTGGGACGACCGGCACGTTCACCATGATCTTGTCCGAGCCGCCGATGCCGCCATGCTTGATGTCTTCGCCCGTGCCTTGCAGATGCACCTGGTAGGCCGACAGGTTGGGCCTGGCGGCCTGGTAATCGACGGCGCCGCCCAGCGAGGCCGAGCCGAACAGCGTGCCCTGCGGCCCCCGCAGCACAGTCACGTTGTCCACGTCGAAGGCGTCGATGTCGGGGATCGCCACCGAGAAATAGGGATCGGTCAGCGGCACGTCGTCGATGAAGTAGCCCGTCGTCCCCTGCCCCTGGTCGATCGCCGTCGTGGTCGACACGCCGCGGATCACCACCGTCGAGAGGCCCGGAGTGGAGTCGTTGAATTGGACGCCCGGCACGAAGGTCAGATAGTCCTGCATGCTCTGAGCGCCGATCCTCTCCATGTCCTGCCCTGTCACCGCCGTCACTGACCCGGAGATCTTTCGAACCGCCTCCGGGCGCTTCGTCGCCGTTACTATGACCTCCTGGATGGCGGAAGCTTCGCTGCTGTCGCCTTGCTGCAAAGGGTCGGCTCGCGTGATCACCATCGCTCCGGAAGCGTCGCGTTGGAACGAAAGGCCCGTCCCAACGAGAATCCGCTGCAGCGCATCCGTCGAGGAGACGTGTCCGCTCACACCTTTGGTTTGGCGGCCGGTGACGTCCTGCGGACGGAAGATCAGCTGAGCACCCGTTTGGGCGATGTAGGCGTCGAGCGCGGCCTTGAGAGGTCCGGAGGGAATGTGAAGCTGGCGGTCCTGCGCCGCCGCTCCCGCCATGATGCCGACCGCGCAGACGGCCGCCGCGAGAACGTGCGTGATTGCCCGATGCGTCTTCATTCTTGTAACCCCCAGAGCGCCGCACGGCGCGTGTGTGAGGTTATGACGAGGGGCGCTTGAGAATCCGGTACTCACCCGGGTTGGAAATCTTGATTACGCCGCCGGCATCTTCGACCTCGAGACCAAAGCCACTGCGCAGCAGGCGAGCAAAGCTCGTGACATTGTCGGCCCTGAAGGCGCCATCGATCGGGATGGAAGCCGCCGTTTTATCGATGACCAATCTCTTCACGTTGTACCGGTTGAACTCCTCGGCGGCCTGGGCGAGAGTGGTTTGGTCGAAGCTGAGGATACCGTCGCGCCAGGTGAGATCGCGCGCGACCTGGGCCTGGTCTTGGTGCACCACGAGAATGCTACCGTCATTGGCAAGGGCGACGGCGTCCCGATCGACGATGGCCGTATGCTCGATCGCGTTGGCGAGGCGCACCTTGGATGGCAGCGGAGCCGGCGGCCCGATGGTGTCGATCCGTACGCTTCCCTCTTCGACCACCACCTTCACCACAGCACCGGTTAGCTGGACCGAGAAGCGGGTGCCGAGGTCGGTGATGCGGCGGTTCCCGGCGAGCACCACAAAGGGATGCGCGGGGTCGTGACGCACGGCGAAGAAAGCTTCGCCCTTCTCAAGGACGACGAGCCGGCGCGTTCCAGTGACCTCGGCACGGACCCGCGTGTCGGTGTTCAATGTGACTCGGGTGCCGTCGGACAGGACGACGCTTTCCTCACCGCCCACCGGCGTCGACAAAATCTGAGCGGAGCCACCGGAAACGAGGCGCAGCGCGATGAGGGCGGCGACACCGAGGACCGCGGCGCAAGCGGTGAGCGCGGCCACCCTGCTTTTGCGAAGCAGCACAGGCGCAGGGGAAGAGCTCTTCGACGGTGGCCGCAGCACACAAAGCCGGTCGGCGCGCTCCCAGGCCGCGTGTAGGCGCAGATAGGCCACGCGATGGGCGGTGTCGGCCTCAAGCCAGAGGCGTAGCGCAGCAGCGTCGGCCGCCGACCAATTTCCCGCGTCCTCGCGGGCGATCCAGTCCGCTGCACAGGCTTCGATGGCGCTCGACCGCTTCATGATTGCTCCTTCTTCGCTTCAGAGCGCCCCTCCTGAGGGGCTCCAGCAGTGGAGGTGCCGTAGAGCGCGGTGGCCAGCGCCCGCACGCCCTTCGAGACCTGGCGCTCGACCGTGTCCTCGGTGATTCCTAGCTCGCGAGCCACTTCCCGCTGAGAGAGGCCGTGGATCTTGCGCAACACGACCACCTGCCGGCACCGCGACGGCAGCATTTCGAGCGCAGCCTGCAGCCGCCGCAACTCCTCGCGCGCCGAGGCCACTCGGTCGGCGGGGACATCGTCTCCCGCCACGTTCAGCGCTTCGAGATCCGCCACCGCCTCGATCGAAACGATTCTCGCGCGGCGAGCGCGGTCGCGCAGCAGATTGCGCGCCGTCATGAATACGAACGGCTTGGTCAGCAGAGGCCGAGCACGCTGGGCAGCGGCATACACACGGATATAGACCTCCTGGCGGAGGTCGCTTACATCTTCCGAGGGGTGGCTATGGCGGCGGATGAATCGCTCCAAAGCGGCCTCCAAAGGAAGCACCTGTTCCACGAACCAAGCCTCTATCGACTCGGCCATGACCCTATGTATCAGACCTCATTTACTGCTATGACGAAGCACGGGGGAATTTCCGGTACGGCTGCCCCCATCGGAGGCCTCTGCCAGAAGCGCCGACCGGCCGACGCTCTGAGCCGCTTGCGGTATCCGATGCCCGGCGACCGCCTCGGAGATCTTCGGCGGGCCTCGCGCTGCACGCAAGAGTCAATGCTTCATCAAAGTGTCGATGAAGAAGCTCATCTGCATCGCCATATCGCCGGTCTGGGTGTACTCGTCCGGATAGTCGTGGCCGCCTTCCGATCCCTCGAGCAGCATCGCCGGGGCCCCAACCGACTGGAGCTTGGCGACATAGCGCCGCGAGTGACTGGGCCCGACCTGGTTGTCTGTGGTGGCGACGACCACAAGCACCGGCGGATAACTCACGCCCGGCTTAATATTCAAGTATGGGTCCCACGCCTCCATGACACGCCGCTGCGCAGGATCGTTCCAGTCGCCCATCTCAGTGTTCATGCCAGCGCCGATGCTGCCGTCGCCGTGTCCAATGATTGCAAGGTCAGTCACCGGCGCTCCAATCACTGCGGCGCCGAAAAGATGCGGCCAAAGCACCACGGCACCCGCCATTACTAACCCGGCGTAATTGAAGTGAACCTATGGAGCCTTCGCGCGCGGATCTGATATTTTTGGATGCGCCGGGTCACTGTTCAACCACATAGTGACACCACACAACGACTCGCATATTCACCAATTCTCTTTGCCAGAATGGTTTCGTCTACGTTCCTCAAGGTCTTTGCGCGTCGGAAACAATCGAACGTAATACACCACCACCATTACGACGCCTAGCGCCACGATAGACCGCGCGAACCGCGGAAAAGCGAACTCGAAGTGCCAGTTCGCGGCCGCGAGAACGAGGAATCCCAGCAGAAGTCCCGCCGCAACCCGCTTTTTGTCATAGGTCGTCATGAATCTACGCGGCATAGCTGATGTTGCGATTCTTGAAGTACGCGCACGCGCGCCGGAGCCGCCGCCGCGCGACCCAACAGCCCTTATCAGCGGCGATCTTGCGAAAGCCGATGGCCTGCCCGCGATCGACAGTCCGCCAATAGGGCTCGTATACACGGACCGGGAGTTATGCGCGCGCCTCGGCCCGGTGAATGTCGTGCGCCGTCTCGCCACCGTCTCATATGGAACTTCTTATGGAAGTCTACCCTTAGACGGGCTTATACATCCATGCCACAATGTGGCTGTTTTTAGCTACTCATTGGGCACGCATAGACGTCGATATGCGCGAAAGTCGCCTTCACACGGCAGGGGCCACTGGTTCGATCCCAGTACCGCCCACCAAGAAAAATCAGCGACTTGCGCTTTTCCTTACCAACTGCGTCTAGCTCCGTATGGCAGCTGGTATGGCAGATGCTCGGAGATTCGGCCGTAGATTGCGGCGGACGAACGTAGCCTCGCCGACCGAGTGCCAGCCGCTTCGGTTCCGAAGTCGAACAACTAAAACCATTGATGCTGCCTAGCGCTATCGCCCGCTGAGGGGGTCACGGGGCTCGGTGGTCGCAGGCTCAGGACCGACGCTCCGGGTCGAGGATATCCGACTCGATCTCTCGCAGAAGTTCGCGGATCTCGTCCGCCGTGAATTGACGCTCATCGAATAGAGCCCCGAGCAGACCTGCGAGATACGAGCCCGCCGCTACCGCGACCGCATCGATCGGGTAGCGGCGGAGCTTCCTGGTGACGAATTCGTCCAGCTCCTGAATGCAGGCAATAACCACGGCGTCATCATCGCCGGACTCATCGATCTCGGGCATGGGAACCTCAGTCGCCGCAAGAGATCCGGCATCTACGGCGGCCGCTTAATCCGTCGCGATGCCGGCACTCCTGCAGGCGAGTTGCGGGCATTCCTTCAACCCCATCCAGTGAAGCCTCCACGCGTGGTGCGGTCTGCCTCGGTGATTAGACCCAATTTCTGGAGGCGGGCCTCAATCGCACGGAGCGTGCGACCGTGCGCCTGGGCCAAGACTGTAGGCGAATCACCGCGTTTGAATGCGGCGACCAGCCTCGCTTCTTCGTCCGTGGTCCAGGCCTTCCCTACATTGTCAGGCAACTGGGAGCGCCGCTGAGCGCGCGCCTCAAGCTGCTCAATCGCGGTAGCACCCGCGATGAATGCGCGCAAGACGTCAGATCGATGTACTACGCACTCAGCCGGGAGAGGCTCTCCCGATTTCGGGTCGCAGCCCTCGATCAGACTTCCAAGGATCTTCTTAGCACTAACCGTTTGCATACCCTATCCTCCGGACGATGGACGTTGTGATTGCAAAGCCGCCGCCACAGGGTCGGCAGCACTCGATATTTCAGTCATGGTTTGGGCTTTGGCGCCTTAGCACTACAGCGCTCGAGGAATGCTTCAAGATCGCGGGCTTGGTCGGCGACCGGATCGCATACGCCGGCGCGAAGGCAATCGGCGACCTCGGCGTCCTGGTCCGCAGCTTGGTGCCGGAGGGCGGATTCGGCTGTTACAGCGATTCCGTAGATAAACTGCAGGCGCCGCACGAGCGCAGAGAGATGCCGGAGCACTTCGACCGAATGGATCGGAAGGGGTGCAGACACGCCTACTCCGACCGCCCGACCGTGACGCCGGGAAGAGAGTGCGAAATTAGATCGAGCCGAACGGGCGCGACGGCGCCTCGCCCGGTTAGACTTGCGAATAGCCATGGCGCGTCCTCAAGTGACGTGACGTGGTTAGGCGCTCGTCGAGATGCCAGTCTCGGCGGGCGCCGCCAATGCAATTCGAATTCAGAGCCTGATTGAGCGTTACCTCTTCGGCGTTTCGATCGGCAATGCCTTCCGCCGTCCAAATACGCGGCGTCGATCTGCTACATAAATGTAGCCTATACCCCTATGCCTGAGTTTGCAACTCGGCTGCCGTACAGTACGTGCATGAGAGTCGCACGTTCTCGATTGCAGCATAGAATCGCCGGCGTCATCCGGCGGCACCGCGAAGCCCAGAAGTGGACCCAAGAGGCGTTTGCCGACCAAATTGAAATGCACCGGGCCCAGTACGGCCTTGTTGAACGTGGGGGCAGCAAGGACATCCAGTTGTCCACCCTAGAGCGTATCGCGGCAGGCCTTGGCGAGCCCGTGTGGACTTTATTGCGCGAAGCCGAGGAATCCTGAATCACCTTTCCCCCTGTCTCGTACCTCGCGATCACTCCAGACGACACCCCGAGCCTTCGAGCCATATGGATCAGTCGAGTGAGAGACGCTAGCCGTTGACTTTCCGGGTAAGTCTTCGCCGTTGGCATGCTTAGCCTCGGCGCGCACCGAAACGGCAAGCCTATTGCTCCCCGTCATCCGGCCGCTTCAAGCGACGAAGTGGCGCCGTGGGGATCACACATTCCGTGTCCGGCGTGGTCCGTTCTGCTCGGGGTCCCTCAGGGGCCGGCTTCACCTCGACAGGCTCTCCTGTCCAACCACATTCATCGCAGGTCGGCCGCTCCCAAAGCACGTCCGGTTCCGATGTACGAATACCGCGCTCAGGTGAAAGATGATGTGAACCACATGCCGGGCAGGAATGCGGTACGCCACGCATGTGCAACAGCACTGCGGATATGCAAAGCGTCGTCGCGTTCTCGGTCACCTCGACGGCCGCCTCGGCGTCCTTGAGATGAGAACTCCTCGCATGCGTAAGCCAGTTCGTAAATTTCCAGGCGGCATCAAGCAGCGTCTTGAATAGCGCGCGACGATGCTCATGCGAGGACCCGGCGAGCGTCACGGCGCAGATGTGGTCTGTCCATGCCTTGAAGTTCGCCTGCTGTGGCGGCTCGCCCGTTGAAGTCCAGGGAAGTATCTGCTGAGCGATAGCCACGAAGGAAAGAAGCGTCTCTCGACACTTGACGCCAACGGCCTGGTAGTCGGCCACACCGCTCGCCTGTCGCAAGGCATCATTGGCGTCGGACAGCGCCCGATAGGAGGCAGCAAAGGGCTCAATCGGTAGGTCAGAGAGTTTCTGAGCTTCTGTGCGGGGAATTCGGATACAGAGCCCCACATGAAACGTCAGCGCGTAGTCCATGTTCGGGAACTGATCCTGGGAGTAGAGGTTCGTCGGGTTCGTAATGACCCACCAGCGATCCTTGTTCGTATGGACATCCCAAACGGCGTGCAGCACGCTTCCGACGTTCTCGACGTAGACCTTCTGAAGGAATTCCACGGTGAGGTCTGGCGCTTGGGACGCCATGTAGCTCTGGACGTGATCGACTTCCCGTTCAGTTGCTGAAAGCATGGGACACCTTCAGTCGGCAATCTCCGGACATTCGCATTGAGGGCCAGCCAAAGCCCTGAAAGGACGATCCCAGCGCGTGCATTTCGTTTGAAGCATGCTCGTTCGCCTAAATGGCAGGCTGCGCCGGCTTCTCGGATTCGACCGCTCGCTTCACGAAATCGGGCCAAAGCCTGCGCGCCACGAGCGCCATGTAGAGATCGGCAATCCGCTTGGCTGCAACCGCCCCTCTGATCGATCCTTGATCGGGCGATTCCAGCTCCGCGAACACTTGGTTCCTGTGCTCTTCCAGCGGAATGACCGGTTCCATGACACGATGCAGCGCCTGCAATGGATTGTCGCCCTCGCTTTTCATGTCTCCGAACCTGACCAGCGCCCTGCGTAGAACCAGCAAGAACGCATCGCGCGCCTGATTCCCGACGCCGAGATGCAAGTCCGCCTTGGCGAGGAGCGTCAGTCCGTGGATGTACTGTCCGAAGATCGGTTCGGCTTCGGCGTCCGGCATGAACCCGAATGCCGCCATGGCGTTGATCGCGTTCTGGAGATGCGTTTCCTCGAGGGCAACACGCTCCCGTTTCCGGCCATTGGGCCCCGTTTCCATCCATTCGCGCGGCAGACCGCTCAGCTTGCCGATCGCGACATTCATTTGCGGCGCGTCGAGATCCTTGATGCTTTCGTAGTAAGTTTCCGCCTGACCGGAAAGCTCATACCAAAAGACACCGCCCGTCCCGATGTTGAGCATCACGAGATGCAGCCTGCTGAACCCCAGACCGAAGTCGAAAAGCCGGTCGACCGTGATATGATCGCCGATAGTTATTTCCAGCAGAAGATCGTTGCTCTTGTTTCCGACCGCGCGCAGTTTCACGGCACTGATGCGATCATTCCAGTAGTTGAGAGTTTTCTGCCGTATCGAATGCGACGGGGTCTGCACCCGGATTTTCATCAGCCATTTCGGCTTCCACTGTCCGGACGTGCCCGCCTGCCGCGAAAGTTCGCGCTGAAGTTGCACTTTCTCCTCCTCGGCGACCTTCCTGAATTCCTCGCGTGCCCAGCGCGCCCACGCCCGCGTGTCTCCGCCGAACTCTTCGTGCTTCTTGATGAACGGCTGACTGAATAGTCTCTTTTGCCCGATCGGATCATTGACGGTCGTGAGAAACCAGTCCAGCTCTTCGCGGCTCTCTTCCGGGGCTGGCATCCCTTTTGCGACTTCTACTTCGAGACATGCCTTGGCAAGCCCCAAGAGCGAGGTTGCATGCTCCGGACGCACCGCTTCTCGTGGTGCCGAGACGCCGTCCTCGCCGTAATCCACATAGAGACCAGCCATGCGGCGTGCATGCGTACTTTCGGCGAAACAGCGCGCCTCCACGAACTCCTTCGGATCGATTTTCCCCGATAACGTGGGCGACCAGACGCCCCACATCAGCTTCCAGAGGTGACTGTCGAGGCGCTTGTCCATCCACGCGGTGTCTAGGGCGTCCTTGACCACGGCGCGGGCTGCGAGCATTCCCGCCTTTCCGATCTCCTCCAGCGCGAGGATCGCCAGGTGGTAGGCGATATTCGGATAGCCACCATCTTCCGCCAGCAAGAGTTCTGCACTCGCTATCAGATCCCGGGCGTGATCGAAGCAGAATTGCCGCTGCCGCAAAGAGGGGTTCGTCTGGCCGCCGTCCATGCCGTGCTTTGGCGCTTCAGTCATCTAAGGAAATTTGGCGCATTAGAAGCCAGAGCAACAGCGGTAGGCGCACGCATTCCCGAAGATCGCGGCGCCGCAAGTCCAACTCGCCCATGTCGAAACACCCAATTCGCGCTGCATAAACTCGAAGGCCTATCTCGCTGCCCGCGATCGCGCCAGATGATCACCCAACTGATCTCGGCGAGTCAGCCCGCTCAAGGGTAGCAGCACTAGATTTCCACATGGCGTAGAGCTCGTGAAGTTGCACGGCAGCATTATTCCCGGCGCCTTTCTCAGCGCCCTCCACAGCAATGCCCACAACCCGGAACGATTCATTCACCACCGGACCACCACTATTACCCTCGCGAATTTGCGTCGTTATCTCGAATTTTTCCACGTTGTGCTGTCGATAGAAGGAAGCAATCTGCGCGTCCGCCCAGTACGGTGTCATCTGCCCGACTTTGTAAGCAGGATAACCGACGAGTGTCACACGGTCGTTGTGTTTAGGTGAGAATGCAGGAGACAAAGGCCATTTACAGGTATGCGCGATTCCAGATGGGTGCACAAGTATTCCGACAGCCAGATCGCGCTGCTCGTCGATTACACTGACCTGTAGGCGAAACCGCTGCGCGGGATTTTTGTATGAAAACGCGTGGATCTCTTTGTAGATCTTACCTTTCTCCGACACCACATGGGCAGCGGTAACGAATCCGATCTCTCCGAGAAAAAACCCCGTCCCCTGACACGCATGGTTGCCGTCGCTGTCATCGTAGAGCACCTCGATTACAAACACCGCCTCCATTACGGCGGCCTTCGGGCTCGATGGCTCAGTTATTGGCAAGGGATCAACAATCCCTTGCGACACCTTGTTGAATCGTTGCGCTAGTTTTACGTACAGCGGATCGCGTTGCCCACGGACCATGTGAAGATAAGCTAGGCGGCCCTTGAGAACATGCTCAAACTTCGGCAGCACAGCGGATGCTCGGACTCTAGTAGAGTGGCCGTACTTCGAATGGAAATGTGTAGCGGCGGCGTCTAACCCGAATGTCTCCCATGCATAGAGCATGGAATTCGTCCTCCGGACAAATGGCCGACGCACATTGACGAACTCGTTTACAACAAGACCGGTGACATCCAATCTCTGATGCTTACCACGCAATCTTGTCTTCAGAGGATTAAGGGAGAAGCTATGCGACTCAATGATATCTGTCAGAGCCGGCCCTGGGGCGGCCCGCTCTTCCGAGAACAACACTATCGCAGCTGGCAGCCTTGACTTCTTGCATGTGAATGAAAATGTCAGATCGTCCACGTACCTGGTGTAGGTAGAATAATGTGCCTTAGCTAAGCGCTGGAGATCCCTGTCTAGACTCCTACACACCAGATTGGTGATCACCGGCGAGGTCGGCGCCCCCTGCGGAAGGCGTCCTTTAAAACAGCAGATATGCGCAAGAACGATTGCCGGTGGCTTTGGAATTGAAAACGGTGCGGCCATAAAGAGATTTCGGACGCGACCAAAATGTATAGAATCAAAAAAGCCCGCAATGTCTATGTTAAAGACAAATCGCTTGTCTAAATGCCTCTTTGCATTGGAAACGATGCCCCGCTCTCGGATGAACCCGTGAGCGCTTGGCTTCGGTATGTAAGTGTCTTCCAGAACAGCGGCTAACTTTCTCTGAATTGTTTTCAGTTTCCTCCTGGGCGCAGCAATCTCCCGGGTTCCTCCAGTTTTCTTTTTGACTTCGAAGACGCGGTACCGCTTATCCTCGCCGTCCTCGTAGATCAGTTGCGCGAGTTGCCGGTATGCGAGTCCGAACAGCGCCGCAACATCATGCGCGCTCTTCAGTCCCTGAAGTGTCTGCAAGGCGGTCGATTTACGCATGAGTAGGGCGCGCATGCACTAATGGGTTTTCACTTCTACACCCAGCGGGCCAGCCACAGTCACCATGGCGTACGTAGCGCGCGAAGGCTACCGTTGTGATGTCCATCGCAGATAGTCAATGGAAATTAACCTGTAGAGCGCATGCGTGCCCCACGTAATTGATTCTACATGCGACAGTAATAGTTGGAAAGGACCCCACGCGCAAAACAGGTGCTCAAGGGCATCGGACGGTCCCGCCCGAGAATCGACTCGGGGCGCAGAACTCGCCGAAAAAGAAGCTGCGATCTCTGAACCCGGCGACGGCGATGAGGCCGAAGTACGTATTCCACGCGATTGTGAACAGGGTTTCCACGGGACGTGAACACTTTGGCGCCGCGCGTGGCGCGGTGTTCACGATCGTGGCGGAGGGAGCCGGCGGCTGGAGATTGATCGGCGGGTCGACCGCGTAGCTCTCGGGATTTTGTTCCCGGAGAGCGACGTCGATGCCGAACGAGAGGGTCTCCATGTCCAAGTTGAAGCAGCTGATTGCCCATGTGACCAGGGTGGCTGCGGCACTGACCGCCAGCTTTGCATGCCGCACGCTAAGGCCCTCAGCCTTCCATGCTTTCCATGTACGGTGCCATAGATGCCGCGCAATTCGGCGAGGGCTCTAAGCCCAGACTCCGGTGGTTTCGAGTCTAAACTCCAGTCGCATCATCGGAAGCCCCGATGCCAAAGCGATAGCGCTATGCACACTGTACCGTCACCGCCCTGCAAACTGTTAGTTCTAGGAGCGCGCGAGCCCGCGACGGGCGACGCCGACGCTTCTGAGCGCCGCGTCATATTCGCCTATGTTGGCAACAATAATAGGCGTTTTCCGCGGATCCAGTTGACCCTCTCCTTTGCTCTGCGACGCCAAATCCATTCTAAGGTGCTTATCAAAGTAATACAGGAGCGCAACCCTCACCGGCAACACGACTTTACCGCCAAGCATCGCGTAGTCGAGTTCGACCGCTCTCTTTTGCTTAGAGGATAGCTCTGGGTTGGGAACGAGTTCGACGCTAAAGTAGGTAGACCACTGCGTGTCTTCCTCAGCGCGAGCGCCGGGATTTCCCTCGTTCCGGGTTCCGCAGCACCGTGATAGTAGAAAGTCCTTGAACCTGTTATTGCGATGGCAGAAAGCTCTGACATGCCATCGGAATCCGTCAGACGCGAACGCATGCGGTGTTATGCGACGCCACTTCGAATCGGGCGCCTCGGGATTCATCGAGTGATACTCGACTTCAAGCGACTGCTTGGTACGAATAGCCTGGAGGATGCTCCTAAGGATCACCGGATCCACGCGGCGCCTGGGGACCGGAATCACGTCCGCAACTGGCGCATCGCTCAACCAGGTGTCCTTGCTATCAACTACATGGGTGGTGAAAGCTGTGAGCTGGCCTAAGTATTGATCGGCGTCGGGCTTTATTAGCTTGCACTCGAACTTAGCAGTAGCCTCATAGCGCTTCGAACTCAGGTCGTAATGCAGATTCTCGGGAGCGATTTTCTGATACGCCGCCAAATCGTTAGAGGCTTGAGGAACTGAAACTCCGAAATGCTCGGTGATGTGTGATCTATTGATCGCACCTTCCCAATAGGATAGAAATTCAATGAACTCAAGGCGTTGCTCAGCTCCCCAGCGCGTCTTTCGACCAGCGTCGTCCACTAGAACCTCGACCAGTATAGTTTCTTGACTCAACTACTTTTACGATGTATAAAGCTACTATACCAATCAGTCTGAGGCAATAGACGTGTCCTGGCCAGCGGCGACGATAGAGGGAAAGCATAAATCGGTGGCGTTGGACGGGCGAACGAGGTGAACGAGGTGAACGATAATGAATAGTGAAGCGAAGCAGGAATACCCCTACACGATCAACGGCAGAGCCGCTGCGACACCGCACCGGTCCCCGACCCCCGATCAACTGCTCACCGACGCGGGTTTCGAGCCAGCCGATGATTTCGTATTGATCCAGCGTACGTCGCACGGTACGCGAGTAGTCTCGACGGAAGATTCTCTTGACCTAGGCGGAGCCTCTACTGAGTTCTTTGCCTTCGAGAGCGGCGTCAGCTACGAGCTGACACTCAACGACCACTCGATCTGGTGGGGAGTCGATAAAATCGAGATTCAAGAGATCCGCACTCTGGGCAATGTTCCCGAGGACGAAGAACTCCTTTGGGAACGAGAAGATGGCAGCTCAGAGGTGCTCCCAACTCAGGGAAAATTCAATCTCCGCGGCAAGGGCGTAGAACATCTAAAAACGCGCAAGCGCCCGCCCCATCCAACCGTCTATGAATACTTTGTAGATAACGTCAAATACACAACCGAGCACGAATCACTTACCGGTGCCCAGATCACCGCAAAAATAGCCGGCTGGAATCCAGCCAATTCACTCGTACTCGAGGGCCACGGATCCGAACCGGACGAGGTCATACGTCCAACCACGACCGTCGTTTTCAAGGGCCGCGAAACGCCGGCTCGCTTCATTATCGTACCGCCTGCCACCTTCGGCCGCGGATGAAATCAATCGACGAACAGTTTGCGGAAATTACCAGGGCCTTTCCCGGCGCGACCCTGACGCCGGTGAGCGGCCTGCAACTCGTGGTTGTCCCGAATGTCCCATTGCCGAAGGGTTGGTCACAGTCAAGCACACACATTCGCTTTGTAATTCCCAACGGATATCCATACGCTGCTCCGGACTGTTTCTGGGCGGATCGGACTTTGCGGTTGGCGCAGGGTCGGCTGCCCCAAAACGCAGTGGTTGGGCAGCTCATGCCAGGACAGCCGGATCCCGACACGCTGTGGTTCTCTTGGCACGTAAACGCGGCTTGGAATCCTGCGACGTGTCAGTTAGCAACGTATGTAAACATCATTCGCAGCAGGTTCGAGGCGCTGCAATGACTGAGATCGTCATCGGCGCCCCCACCTTTCGAGCGCTGTCGACAGGGCTATCTGCCGAGGCCGAACGGGCGGCGGCGCTGTATCTGAGCTACGACGCCGAGAGCGACCGCTACCTTGTGCGGTCCGTTGAGATAGCAGACGAGCTCGACCGTCTCTCGGCTACTGAGATTGATATAACATTATGTCCGCTGTTCCTAACTCGAATCACTCGCCGCGCGCGAGACCGTGGCTGGCACTTGGCGCTCATGCATACACATCCTCACGGATGTGCCGATTTCTCGATCATCGATGACCACGCGGAGCGAGACCTCGCGCAATTTATGCATGCGCGCAACCCGACCCGCCAGACTTTTTCGATGGTGTTATGCGGAGACAAGATTAAGGCACGGCGGTTCGGTACTTCGGAGACCATCTCTGTCCGGCGTATCGGCCCTGATGTCGCAATCTCTCGAGACGATGCTTCAGACCCTGATAACAATCGCGAGCGATATGACCGCCAAGTTCGCGCATTCGGCGTCAAAGGACAAGCCGCACTCCGCCGCCTGACGATCGCGATCGTCGGGTTGGGCGGAACTGGTTCCTTAGCGGCGCAGCAGCTGGTCCACCTCGGCGTGGGTAGCTTTGTCCTGATCGACCCGGACGTTGTTGAACAGTCTAACCTCAACCGAGTGGTGGGCGCTGTCGCCGTTTCCTTGGGGCAAAACAAAGTAAACGTGGCGGCGGACCTCATAGGCCAGGTAAATCCGCGGGCTCAAATCACGCGTTGCGCAAAATCCGTTATCTCTGAAGAAGCTCGCCGGTTATTGTGTTCGGCCGATTGCATCTTCATCTGCACTGACTCACACGTCAGCCGCGCATTCCTCTCCGAATTCTGCTACCAATACATGATTCCCGGCTTTGACGTGGGCGTCTCGATCAATGCAATGGACGGCACCATTCGCGCCATAACTGGTCGCACCCAGATGCTCGCTCCCGGACTGCCTTGCCTGCTGTGCAGCAACGCGCTCGATGCACGCATCATCCGCGAGGAATTGATGACGCCCGAGCAACGTGCGGCAGACCCTTACTTTAATGACGGGGGAGGTGTTGGGCAGCCGGCAGTCATATCTCTAAATGGCACAATGGTATCGTTGTCCATCACGATGTTCCTCTGTGCTTTTACAGGAATACCGGGGCGCGCAAGATGGCAATCCTACGACGGGCTGAGCGGAACCGTGCGGGCATTAAGCACTCAGCCTGACCCTGAGTGTGCAATATGCGGTGCAGAGGGTCTCACCGCTAGCGGCGATTCACGCGTGCTGACCCTTCTAGCGGCAGGAAGCATATGAGACTAACGAACACCCTCCTCTGGTTCGGCCGGCCGCCTCTACCCGGGACACGGGAAAAGCTTCGGACACGAGGGTTTACCCTGCTGGAAGATCCCGAGGATATCGCGATCACAAACCCGCTGTTGGGTACCTCGTCCATAGTCGTGCTGAATCATGGCGTTGACGATGTCGACACAGAGCTATCTGGATATAAACATCTACCGGCCTTCATAAATCACGGGCTTCTCATCCTTGCTCTGGTCACAAATCGAGACGACATTCCTCGTGTTCGTGACACACATCTGGCTCGGATCGACCCGACGTTCCCTTGGGATAAGGTGGTCACGTTTCTCACCGACCTCAATCGTATAAACTTCGACAACATCATCTCCTATGAGCCCGGGCCCAAATGGAAAGGTGTTCCGATTTTTGAACTGGGAACTGTTGAGAGGCTAACCCCAGAAGAACGCCTGCTGGTTGATCGGGCGTTTCAGAAGGCTGAAGAAGTACACGTTCGGGAGCTCAAGCGAGGCTTCACGGAGTCACGAGTCTTCATGGCCTACGAGAGGCGCTTGGAGAGTTCCATTGCGCATTGGACCCAACCTCGGCTTGTTAAAATCGGGCTCCGTAAGACGTTGGCCAACGAAGTCGGGGCCATGAAGGTAGTGTCTCCGTTCGTTCCATTTGAACTCCGCCCCAATCTTGAAGTTCATGTCGAAGGATTTCGCAAGTCGGTCTACGTTGCCGATTTTGTCGATAAATCTGAGTCAATGCTCGATGTTGCCCGTGCTGGCCGCGCGGAGACAGCAATATCCAACTTGTTCAACCGTACACTCCAAAGATGGCGGGATCAAGCGTGGCAATGCGAGAAGTCGCGGGAGTCGTTAGCGAAGGCGGCGGAGCGATTGGGCATGATTTCCCCTGGGGACATCTGTAGTGAGTATTTGGAATCCGAGCGGATTCAGACTCTGGGAATCGATGTACACGCCCAGTGGAAAGTGCTCACGGACATAAGTTTTGAGCACCGCGCAGCAAGCATTCATGGGGATTTGCATGGCGATAACGTCCGCGTACGCGGTGATGATGCAATATTGATCGACCTCGGTTCAGTCAAGGGAACAGACGACCCAGGGAGCGGCGCGCCCCTATGCTTCGACGTCGCGATGCTTGAGGTGGCTCTGGTGTTTACGTGTACAGACCAGGAGCACAAGCTAGACTTTCGGCAGACAGACTGGGAACAAGAAATCGCGCCGTTTTACCAGTTGGAGGCCATCTTGAGCACGCCCGGCAGGGTTGATGCGCCGAAACTGGGAACATGGCTGTTCGGATGTCTCCAGCGGGTCCGTGCATTCGGAATTTACGATCAGAGCGATCCGTACGAGTACGCCATAGCACTTGCAATCGCAATGTGGCGCTGGTGTAAGTTTAAATCAGGGTCTGCCGCGGACAAAGGTCGGCGCGTTGTAGCCTTAGAATTCGGCGCCCAAATCATCCGTGATATTGAACGCAAAAGAGGAAAGCCGCCGTGAGTAGGGCCTCGCGAATCCGAGATCGCGGGCTCGTCTCACATCGGCACGAGGCCGATGCGAAGCTGGAACGTCCGGGCGATTTCGTTCTCGTGAACCGGGGCGTGCTCAGGTCCTTTGTCCTACAATGTCCAGATGACTGCGGTGAGCGGCTGACGATTAACTTGGATCCGAGAACAGCCAAAGCTTGGCGTCTCTATCGGAAGAGAAAGCAGGTATCTATCTTCCCGTCTGTCTGGCGTGATACCGGGTGTGGGAGTCACTTCATCATTTGGAATCACAACATTGTGTGGTGCAATGACGAGATAGGCGACAGTGACGTCGTAGTTGAAGACGAGGCCACGTTGCAAACAAGACTGCTACCGCTGTGCACCAGCGAGTGGCAGCATTTTACTCAACTGGCCGAGGCACTGGACGAAGTGCCGTGGGACGTAAACCGAGCATGTTTGGACCTAGCTCGGCGCGAGCGTGTCTTGGTGGAAGGTGCCGACAAGCTACGGGGTTTCTTCAAGCTCGCGAGTCGCTGATCGATTGTTCAATTTCGAAGTTCCGCGGTCATTAGAGGTGCTGTTGGCGTCTCTGGCCCACGCGCCGCTGTCACGACCGCCGGCTTGTGTCCCCCTTGGCCGCCTGGAAACGAATACGCCGCCCCAAGGCAGGCGGCGCGATTGTGCATCTCGGCTCTCTTCGTCCCGCTTGTGCAGCAAATAGAAGCCGCGCGCTGGAGCGGCACCGTGTCCAGTATTTCTCGAGGCAAGTACCGCTTCTATTGCCGATGATGTGCTGGGGCGACTACAGCGGCATCGTCTACTCGCTTACTAGCCATACGAAAGCAAAACCAACGCCGAAATGCGGTGCTCCCCAGAACAGGTGCTACGAGGCCAAGGGCTTAGTGGCTTAATTTCTGACCTGATCGAGTCGTGTCACAAGGCAACAGGTCATGTCTGGAATAGCGGAGTCGTCGCCGAAATATTCCAGTATGACCAGGTGCGTCGTTCGCAGGAAATTGGCGAGGGCCCCGAGTCCGTCATTTTCGGCGTTGCCAACAGCCTCTGCACGCTCGCCGGCGGACAGTGCGTCGAAGCGGATGCCTGCCTGGTACACATCGCAGTTCTGCATATCTGCATCGTTCTGCCGGTAATCTGAATTACGTTCGTTGAACATCTTCATCAAGTCATGATGGCTATGCCCTGCAAGCGGGCTCAGAAACGAGTTGATCGGGCAAATGATAGCGTCCTTGCGCGTGAAAAGCGGCTTCGATAGATCAATATGGGCTACGGGTGTGTGCGCGCGTGCCGCACCCGGAACAAGTGCGAGTAGCGCAATCAGAGCATAGGACTTCACCGAAGCGCCTCTCCTGCTTTCTTATTGTTCGGAGGATACCCCCCGCACGCCAGAAGCGAAACCCCCGGGCCGCAGGGACGAGGCTTCGTGCGCTGAAGCTGCAATGCCGCGTCAAGCACCGTAACTTCGCGTAGAATCCCGGTCGTGATGCGACTTCCGGTCACCGGCTCGGCCCTTCCCGAGCTTGCGCCTCCCGGTGATGTTTGCGCAGCTCCTCGGCGATCATCTCCCGATCTGTCTTCGGAGTCGGCATGCGGCCGACAAACTGCGTGACCTCGTTGGCGAGTTCCCTCTGCCCTTGCGCCGCCAGGATCTCGGCGGCCCCCCACCACCCCCGCTCTATCGCCTTCCGCGTCTCGATCAGCGTCTCCTTGCCGGGCTCATTGCGGAGTCTTCCCCTGAGGATTTCCCGGCCGACTTCCTCCACCCGCGACCGAGCACGCCAGGATTCACCGCGCTGCTCCGCTCGGTAGATGCCATCCAGCTTGGGTGATCGGTTCTCGCCCCGCACTGCCCGCTCCGTCGCATTCGCCGGCACTCCCAATGCCCGTAGATGTCGCGCGAATTCCTGTCTCCACCCGCGCAGGGTCGCCTTGCGAATGTGAAGCCGCTCCCCCTGCTCGCTCACCGCCCTGACGACCATATGCACGTGCGGATGCGGCTCGTCAGTATGCAGCACCATGACGTACCGATGCTTGAGCGCGAACTCCTCACGCGCGAAGTTCTTCACTGCCTCGAGCACCTTCTGTGGCGGCGTTCCCGCCGGCATCGAGAACATCAATTTGTGCACGAGCTTCGTCGAGTGCCGACCCCGCCCATCGAGATCCGAACGCTGCCGATGCTCCTGAAGGTCGAGATTCCAGTCCTCGGTAAGGTTCTTCGCCACGCCAGGGCCCGTGAGCCGCTCGCCGTCGTCGGTCTCGATGGCAAGCTCTCCCTCCTCCCGGTCGCGCAGGTAATCGAGGTGACGGCGCACCGCCTTGAGATCCTGGCCACCCCGGCTCAGCACTTTGATCATGACCTCCGGCGTCCGCCGGACGGTCCTGGCGATCCGCTCGATCTCTCGCCGGCGACAAGCGGTCTCGCCGTCCCGGCCCCCTACGCGCGTAGGAGGCGATATCGAGCAGCGGCTCACCGCGGAGGTCTAACGGGCGGTCGTCGGCATGTCCCTGGTCCCAGCTCTTCTCATTGGCCGCGAGCAGCGCCTTCACGTGATCCCGAAGGGCGCCGCATACCCGCAGCATGGCCTGGACGTCATCCCGGCGCGGCGCGACGCTTTGACCTCGATTCAGAGCCCGTGCCACCTGGTTCAGGTTCCGACCGACGGCTGTGAGCTCGGCCACCACGCGGTCGAGCGCCTGCCGTTCCTCCTTCAGCAGCGGCGTGATGCCCCGCAGGTGGGATCGCACCAGCGCGGCAACATATGTGGCCGGCGGCACGCACCGCGCCGCCGCCCGCTCCTTCAGCAGCAACCGATCGTTGGGGTCCAACCGCACGTACAGTCGGATGTCGCGATTGGGTTTCGGCTTGTCGTCGAGCAGTCGGAATTTCGCCGACCGTGGAGGTGCGCAGCACGACCTCGAGAAGCTGTCGGACCACCGCCGATTCCGTTTTCTGCTCGCGCTCCGCGAGGACCCGCAGGAGCGATTTCATCTCCGGCGTGACGCGAGCAGCGATGAAGGGAGGCGCGGCCATCACGGGAGAGTGTTAAACAATAGCCGCCGTCAGGCTATCCTGCATAACCGTCGTCTTTGACCGGAAATGCTACGTGCGCCTGTTGTTGTCGTTTTCCCTGAATGAGGGTACCGTGACCCTTAAATCGGGAACTGGAACCTTAATGATGGGACTGGTACCGGAATTTGGGCTCTGCGGTGGACGCAGCTTGCCGAAGACCGCCCAGAGCCTTGGGCGGCCAAGACCCGGACAGGCCCGAGACCCGGGCGGCCGGCAAGATCGGCCGGACACTGGGATACGGAGCAAAAGCGGCTGACGATGGTCCCAGGTCAGGGGGGCGGGACGAAATGCATGCCGGCGATCCTCTGCGCGGAATCGAACGTCACCGCGATCCCGAGTGCCCGGCTTTTGAAGTCGGCCTTGACGACTACGGTGGTAAATCCGTTCTGAACGACGGTCTTGCTATCGCCCGTGTCCTGAAACGGTCCGACCTGGCTGATCAGCCTCTGCCAGACCTCCCCGAGCTTTGCCGGCGGAGCGGCCTGCTTCATCTGATCCGTAAAGTCCGCCTCCGCGGCCTTGAAATCTCCTCTGGCCAGGGTTCGGACGAACGATACGGCCTTGGGCACCAAGCTCCCCTCGGCCCCCTGACCGCCTGCTGCTTGCGCGGCAATGGGGACCAGGAGCGCAAGTGCGAGACCGATCACGACTGAGGTTCTTCTTCTGTCAGTTGTCATGGTGTGACTCTCTCTCCGAGGTCAGATGAATTATCAACCCGCCGATCGAGCGCTCCAGCGTAGCGTCTACCGGCAGGCTTGGCTTCGCATAGGCGCCCATATTATCCAAGTTTGATGGCCCCACGTCTTTCATAACGTGGTTCATGGCCGGAATGAGGATCAGCGTCGCGGCGGGGTCCGCTCGGTGGAGCGCCTGCGCATCGTCTATGGACACCTGCAGGTCTCGCTCTCCTTGCACAATCAGCACAGGAATCCTCAACCTGGCGATCTCCCGCGCCGGATCAAACCGGAACCAGGAGATGAGATAGGGTTGCACGCTCGGACGGAATAGCAACTCGAGGCTCTGGGGGGTCTTGGCCACGGTTCTGCCAACTCTGAGTTGGGCAACAATGGCTTGCGCGGCGCGGTAGAGACCCCCGGGAAGCTTCGGTTTGAGCTGGTTCAGCAGCAGCTTCGAGGCGCGCTCGCCCGCACCGGCGATGGACACAAAGCCGTCGGCGGGGATCTTCCGTGCCGCCACCATGCCGATCAGGGAGCCCTCACTGTGACCAATGACTGTGAGCGTTGAAAACCGCGGGTCGTGGCGGAGCTTCTCGCCCCACTGCACGGCATCGGAAACGTACGTCTGGAACCGGAGTTGACTCTCCGGGATGGCCAGGACGAAATCGTCCCCAGCGCCTCGCTTGTCGTAGCGAAGCGAGGCAACGCCCCGCCGAACCAGATATTGAGCGAGTAGTTTGTAGCAATCGGTATCGAGGCCCAGCGAGCTGTCGTTACCGTCACGGTCCGTCGGGCCCGAGCCGGCAATGATCAGGGCCACCGGGAACGGACCGCGTCCAGCAGGAAGCTCGAGCGTGCCGTGCAGAGTGCCCGTTGCCGTCACGAGCCGCATGGGCTGCGACCGCGGCCAGGCAATCGCGCTGACGCAGAGTCCAAGCAGTATGAGATAGCATCGAAGAAGAGTCCCCCTCGACATCCGCCCTACTCCTGAACCGCGCTTCGAGCCGGCCGGTATATGCCCCTGAGCTCGCAGGCGCGGTCCGTGCGGCGAGTTGTCCGCCGTGTCGCCTCGGCGGGGACGCCCAGCGCGCACAGATGCCGAGCAAATCTGCGCCGCCACTCTTGTAGCATCGGCTTGCGGATGTTCAGCCGCACGCCGTTCTCGTTCACCGCTCTGACGACGAGGTGCACATGCGGGTGTCGCTCGTCCGTGTGTAACGCCAGAGCGTAGCGATGCAGTGGCGCGAGTTGCTCCTGCGCGAAGTTGCGCGCGGCCTCCAGAAGCTTCTCGGGTGGCGTTCCGCTCGGCATCGACAGGATGAACTTGTGAATGAGCTTCGGAGGCGTGACGTGCCCCCAGCGAAGAGGAAATGCGCGCCGGGACAGAGCATCCAGCCCCCAGTTGTCCATGAGTCTCCTTGCCGCGCCCTTGCCCCTGAATGGCTCACCGTCATCCCTCTCAAGAGCGTGGTTGTTCCGCTGATCGATGTCGCGGAAATGGTGCTCGATCGAATCGAGCACGTTGCTGCCGGGACTGACGACTTTGATCAGCACCTCCGGCGTGCGACGCCCGGGACGGCAAAGATCACGGATGGCCGGAGACATACGTCTGTCAGGAGTGCCAGCCAGTGCTCGCAGTCGCTCGACAACCGCAGGCGAGAAATTGCTTTGATGTGCGGTCCAAGCGTCAGTCCAGCGTGGCCGCAGGTGCCGGCACAAGCGGTTGCGCTGCGCAGCCGACCACCGCATCAGCATGCACTGGGCGACTTGGGCGCCTTCGCCATCAGGCCAGCTCTCGAGGAGCCATGCGAGAAACTGCAAGCTCGCATGCCGGCAATCGTACACCGCGTCGCAGGCTTGCAGGTTCTGGCGGGGATCGGACGTATACAACCGAAACACTTGCAGTTGCTCCTCTCGGCTCAGGTCGGTCCACACCATGCCGATCACGACATCGACCAAAGCCACCATCTCCGGCCAAGTGAGTTCGCCGATCCCGGGGATGCTCACCACGCCAAGCTGCTTGCCCTCAAGCAATACCGTCTGCGTGCGAGTGGCCGACGGGTGTGCCAAGCGGTACTCTCCGCCCAACAGGCTGGCGCCGCAACGCGCACAGGTTCCAGGCGAGAACGGTGCTGCCGCGCTGAAAGGCCCTATGCCTACACGCACCCTTGCGCCACAGGCGTTGCATCGCTCGATGAGGATGGTTCCGTGATGTGGACAGACTGCCATCCACCCAATCAGCCATAAGTTGCGCAGATACGGCTTCTTGTCACCTTCAAGACAGCGGCCGCAGACGGCGAAGCGATACGCGCGCTCCTGTGCCGCCCAGCCGAGATAGCGACGCCCAACGAAACGCGCATTATCTTCGTCTGCACGATAGGGGGGCTGCAGCGTCCCAAACGTCATCTGCCGCAGTCGAAGGGCACTGACACCGGCGCGCTTGCTGATCCGCGCGAGCAACTCCGCATCGGGACGAGACCACCAGCGAGTGTGTGCGCACGCATCGTCGACCCCGAAAGCATCGCTCCCGAGCGCGTGCAGCGACAGGCCCAATCGGGTCGCCAGGCGCAGCAGCCACGACAAAAGGGCTTCCTCTGGAGCCGGCTCCACGTAGTGCGGCAATGGGCGCCGGACAGCGGACCTATCGAGACGACCCTCGCCTACTGGACTTGACCCGGTTTGGTACACACCCGAGAGTGTGAATTCGAGGTGTTTGCCATGGTCAAGTCGAAGGTATCAAAGTCGAAGTACGGGAAGCGGTACCCGAAGGCGTTCCAGCACCAGATGGTCGAGCTGCATCGCGCGGGCCATCCGCTGAGTGATCTTTCGCAACGGTTCGGTCCCTCCATCTGGGCGATCAGTCGGTGGGTGAAGCAGGCCGATCGTGATGAGGGTCGCGGGGACGGCGGCCTGACGACGGCTGAACGGGAGGAGCTGACGCGGCTGCGCCGCGAGAATAAGCGGCTGCAGATGGAGCGGGAGATCCTGTCAAAAGCAGCGGCCTGGTTCGCACAGGAGACCGTTCCGAATTCGAAGCGCTCTTCGGATTCGTGAACCAGAACCAGGCCATCTACCCGGTGAGCGCGATGTGCCGGCTGTTGAAGGTCTCCACCGTCGGGTTCTACCACTGGTGGGATCGACCGATGTCGGAGCGCGACCGCAAGGATGTGGAACTGACTGCGCTGGTCCAGCAGATCCACGAGAGTTCCTTTGATGGCACTTACGGAGCGCCGAGGATCCATATGGAGTTGCGCTTGGAGCACGGGGTGCGCGTGGGGCGCAAGCGGGTGGCGCGGCTGATGCGCCGTGCGGGCTTGAAGGGAGTGCAGAAGCGTCGCTTCCGTTGCACGACGCGCCCTGGAAAACCCGAGCAGTACGCCCCAGACCTGGTCCAGCGGCATTTCACGGCGAGCCGTCCGAACGCCTTGTGGTTGGCCGACGTGACCTACATCCCCACTGATGAAGGATGGCTGTACCTGGCGGCGATCCTCGATGTGTTCTCCCGGTACGTAGTCGGATGGGCGATGGCGGAGCGTCTGGCCAGCGCCCTGGTGCTGCAAGCATTGGACATGGCCCTCGCGCAGCGTCACCCCGAGAAAGTGATTCATCACTCGGACCACGGAAGCGAATACACGGCTGTGGCCTTCTCTGATCGCTGTCTCGAGCTCGGGATCGAGCGTTCCATGGGCAGTGTCGGCGATTGCTTCGACAACGCGATGATGGAATCCCTCTTTTCCAGTCTGGAGGCTGAGGTGTTGGATCGGTATCACTTTACGACACGCGAGGAAGCATGCCGTAAGGTCTTCACCTGGCTGGAGGGGTGGTATAATCCGCATCGTCGTCATTCGGCGTTGGGATACTTTTCCCCTCGCGAGTATGAACAGCGAGTCGCTCATAAGCCGACGCGTCATCCTGACAGGCTTCTCCCGCATCCGCGGGAGACTGCGCGGCGGTGAAGCCATGGAAACGAAGAAGCCAGATCAAGAGGAGGTGGTGCACAGGTCACGGTGATGCTCAAAGTCCTACCTGTGTACCGAATCGGGTCAACCCCACCTACCGTAGTGAATGCGTCTTCGCAGTCGATGAGTGTACCTCGGGGCTTAGGCGCTCAAACCGCAACCCGGCGTCGCTGTGTAGGCGATATGAAGCCAGTCTCGTCGATGAGCTTTGCGGTGATCGCCTCCGTCCCAGTCATGACAGCGTGCACGGCTGCACGGGTGATGATCGATACGACTTCACCGAGAATGCCCTCCGCAGCGGCCAAGATCTTCTCCGCAAGCATCGGCTCCGCGAGCTGCGATGGCCGGCGAAGCGGCAATACCGCCTCGAGCGTACTCAGGAGCTGTCGGTACTCCTCCCCATGGCGCCAGGGAGGGAGGCCCGTGGGCTCGAATCGGTTGGCGAGCTGGTCGTCGCTTTGCACCGCGTGCAGGGCTTCTACGGTGCCGACGGCGACCAGCGGGATCTGGAGCTCATTGCCGAGCCATCGCAGCAGGTTGAGCAGTCGCCGCTGCTGGACCCGGGAACCGGACAGCAAGTTATGCACTTCGTCGATCACGAGGATCCGAACCCCTGTCTCCCGAAGCATCCGGACTGCAGCGTCCTGGCGCTTGGAGAGCCTATCCACGTACCTGTGCGGAAAGCCGAGCTCGTTCAAGATCGCCGCGAAGAACCTCGGCTCATCGGGTCCGGCGGGCATCTGCACCTTCAACACCGGGACATTGGCTGCGCCCTCCGCGGTTGCCCTCGCTTCGATCGGCGGATGGGAGCGCCTGAACTTCTCGACGATCATCGTTTTGCCGTTATTGGTCGGGCCGACCAGCAGCAGGTTCGGCATCCGCGTCCGCTTCGGGAAGCTGAGCAAATCGTCCATTGCCGCGAGCGCCGCCTCGGCGCGGCCGTAGGTGATCCAGCGATCGGTCCTGATCCGACGTATCCGTGACTCGTTGTTCTCCTCGGCAAGCGGCCGAATCGATGCATGCAGGTGCGAGTAGTCGAGGCTCACGTCCACTCCTCCACCGGGAGCATCCGTTCCCAAGGCTTGCGAGTGTCCTCCTCCTGGTCATTGACGGCAGGCGCATCACCTGCCGCGGGATCAACCCGACCACCCTGGATCAGTCGCAATCGCCGCTCACGCTGACGTCGTGCCAGCTTGCTCTCCCGTGCGGCTTGCTCGGCAATCGAGCGCATACGTTCAACAGCATGGAAGATCGCCGCTTCATCCACACGTGCGCGCCCTTCCTCGCGCAATCGCTTGCGCGCGAGCTCATGTTCCCAAAGCGTGATCGGCGGTCGACGCAGGTCGCGATAGCTCAGATCGTAGTACTGGCCATCCGGTGCGAGCAGGTAGATGCGACTCAAGTCGCGAGGATCATAGCGAACGATCATCTTCTGTGGCCGGCCCACCCACACCGAGAGGGCGTTCGACCAGTAAAAGATCGAGTGCAATGAGACGCCTTCGCGCCGAACGAGCCGGCGCTCGAGCGGCAGGAAGTCGATCAGAAAGCGCCGCGGATCGGACACGGCGGTGGGCTCCCCACGTCCCACAGTGTGCTCATCACCGACGATGCCGCGTTGCCACGCTGCGAGCGGCGGGACCTGCAGGGCGCTGTGTACCGCGTTGTGGTACTCGCCGGCGATCGCATGAACGAGCCAGTGTTGCAACTCATCGAGCGTCATCGCCGCGGTCTTCTCGGGGTCGAGATCGCCCTTCATGCGCGGATCGGAGAACGTCGTCCCGGGCAGCAGATGGACCTTGCCCATCATCGTGCCGATCAACCGCTCGATGTGCCCTCCGTAGTGGGGCGTTGCGACGGGGCGGTAATCGATGCCGATGCCGTACTGCTCACAGCCGCGGCGCAGCGCCTCAGAGCGAAACTCCCGCGCGTTGTCCAGGTGGAACCGCTCCGGAATGCCGGCAATGGGCCAACTCACCTCGATCCCGAGGGATGAGAGCCACGCCTCCTTCGGGAGAGCCGCATGGGCGATGCACAGCGCGACCGACGTGGCGGAAGGCGGGTCCAAAGACAGATAGAATCCGGGAACGCAACGGGAGTGGACATCGATGGCCAGCGTGATCCACGGGCGTTGGATGGGCTTGCGCGTCACCGAGTCGACGACGATCACGTCGACCAGCGTGTGATCGATCTGGACCAGAGAGAGCGGCCAGGGCGCCTCGAGCGATCCCGTGATCGGACCGTAGCGGTCTCGAGCAGCCTTGCGTCCTTCGCGACGGGCGAGGAGTTGCGACGCGGGACGCGCCTTCAGGCGCCGGCGCACCGCCTTCGCGCTCGGCTGCGCCAATCCCAATGCTCTGCACCGTCTGCGCACATCGTCCACCAGTACGCTGACACGCGGCTTCTGGCGGGTGAGATAAACCTCCTCGATGGCGCTCTGAATTATCTGTTCGACCATCGTCGCCAGACGGTTGTGACCCTGCTTTCGTCCGCGACGGGCCGGCAACAAGCTCGTCAGTCTCGGATCGGACTCATACCGCTTCAGCAAGCGATAGGCATGGGTGACGCTGAGCCGCAGCAACTGCGCAGCCTCCTCGACGCTGCATCGTGTACGGCCTGTAGCGATTGCAAGGGACTGGATGACCTCAAGTCGACGGCGGGCCTCTTGCCAGTCTTGCGACGAAACCTCGGTCAGCTCGGCACTCATCGCCTCTCTCCTCGCGGTAATGCCAGATGTGTATGAAGTCCGATGGGAACGGATAGGTCGGTCCAGAGCTCACCGCGTGCAATCATCCGCCACAGGGCACCCAAGACAGCGGCGCGGTCACCGGGAACCGCGGCGACCAGCGCACCGAAGGTGGGAGTGGAGAGCGAGTCGAAGGCTGCGAGCAGCCGAGCGCTCACGGTGGAATCGACGGCGGCGGCGCGCAGCGGTAGCAGGCGCCTGGCGTTCTCAACAAATGGAGTGCGGATCGATCGATCAGTGGCAATGCGGAAGGTGGCACCGTGCTCGCGCGCCCACGAACGGGCCGCGATAAATCCTGGGCGCAGCTCTCGCCAGTTCTCGCGGAGATCGGTTCGATACTTAACCTCGACCAGCTCGGATCGGCCGTCGCCCCAGTGGACGAGGAAGTCCGGCGTGTAGCGACGCGCTGTCGGACCTTCGCGAAACGAGAGAGTGATCGGCTGGGAGATGATCCGCGCTGCCGCGTCGCGGAACGTGGTTAGGGCGACAAAGTCACGCTCGAGCGCGCTCTCGTGCTCGGTCAGTCCCGAAACAGTGAGGGTCTGGAACCCCGTGATATGCGAGCGGCGACTGAGGGGGATGCGCCTCATGCCGCGCACGTGTCTGGTTCGGACTGCCAGGCAAACAATGACACTTTGCCGCGCAGTCCCCTTTTTAAGGTTCCAGTCCCATCATTAAGGGCCAAACCTCAGAGACCTATGTCGCGGATTTTACTCTCAAACAAACTCGCGTCTAGTACCCTCTTTAAGGGAAAACGACAGTCGTCGTCGGGTGTGCCGCAATCCGCGATCTGGGTACCACAACCCTGAACTGGGTACCCTGCGGCGGGTTCTCAGCCGCGTTCTTCGATGTTCCGGTATGCCCGGCCGGCACCACTCGCAGACCGGCGCGTTCCCAGGTAGCCCTAATTGGCGTCTCCGCCTCGCCCTCCCCCGAGTCTGGCGAGCCGGACAGCCCTTCCTGGATGGACCCCGTAGCCTGATCATCTCGCAGTTTTGTGTCACTACCGAGACAACGAGGAACCCTGCCGCTCGCTGGAAGCTGTCGTTCCGGCGCGGGTCGCCCCTCGCTCTGCCAACCCGGAAAAGAGGGAGAGAGCATCGGACTGCCCTCTCCCTCGCCGGCCAGGCGCGGTTATGCGGCCCGCGCCATTGCCATATCCCACAGCGCCGAGTTCAGCTGCAGGTCGTGCCGAATCCCCGTGATCTTCCGCGTCCGAATCAGGCGATTGGTCGCCGAGCGCCGCAGCAGGCCGCCGCGGAGCAGCCGCCCTTGGATCACGTTGTAGACTCGCCAGAGATCGTCTCCGACGTCTTCCTGGCGCTGCGGCACCAGGACCTCCGACGGCCGGATCGCCCCTTCACGGTCCTCCGGAAAGCGCAGCGCGAGAGCATCCGTCGCGAAGTCCAGTCGCTGCGGCTCACTCAGATGCGTGCGCTCCATCCGCTCCACCGCGGTGCCAAGGACGCCAAAGCGCTCGCTCATCTCGAGCGCAGCCCGGACGACCTCCTCGAGTACGTGGCCGCGGTGCAAGGCCCGCCAGACCGGGAATGTGCCCACCGAAGCCACCAAGCCATTCGAGCAGACAGCCCGGAATAAACCCGCCCGAAGCTGGACCCCCGAAGTCCCGTCATGGGAGTTCAACAGAAGTAACTCGGGCGTCGCGTCGCCTACGCCAATAACTTCGACGTGGCGACGCAGTCGGATGAGGTGCCGCGCGTGAAGCGCGCTTGCGATTCGGGACCGGGTCTGTCGTGCTTCGACCGGCCGGAATCCCGCTTGCCGCAGGGCGTCCAGAACTTGGGCAGTCGGGACAAAACCGTACGAGGCGCTCAGCCGCTCATGCGCGCTCGGCGCAAACGCAGCCGGGACGCTCTGACGGAGCACCTCGGGGCTCAGCGCCTGCTCAAAGGCGGTGCTGTGGCTGGACTGGGAGATGTCGAGTGACCTGGGAAGCGTGTTCATGGAAGACTCCAGAATGGATCGCTGGGGCGGGATTGCCCGTCGGCCGGGCCACACGCCGCAGTCGAGCGGTCCAGACCGCGCGCAGCGCGCTTGCGAGCGGACGTCTTCGGCCGCGAGGTCTGGACGGCGAGAACGGCGTGTAGACTGGGCCGACAGCAAGCCCGCCCGTCCCTACCGAGCAGTGGCTCTGGAAACGAAGAGGGCCCGAGCGCCTGGCCGGCGCCCGGGCGAACCTCGCAAGACACCGAATCAATCAGTAGCCGCAAAGATGGCGGAAGCCTCCCGATGCGCCGCCGCAAACTCGAGGAGCTGTTGAAAATGGCGGGAAAGCATGTCGCTCGGGATCCGGAACGAGAGGTGACTGAGCGCGAAGAGGCAAGCGACGATCCCGGCGGCATCCCCGCTCATGCGGCCGTCGTAACCGTTGCCATCCACCCGCAGCTGCAGGGACTCACAGTCCGGCGACATATAGAACCCGCCGTTTGAGAGCTCATAGAAATGCCAGTAGCCGCCCGAATATTCCCCGGAGAGCTCGCGCAGCCAGGCGTAGACGGCATTCTCGACGGTGAGCAGGTGCCGGCCGAAGTGGCTCGGCAGAGTGTTCATGCGCTCTTCGTCGAGCACTCGAGCCGCTGTGATTGGGGTGCTGTCGTTGACGGTGGTCATGAGGAGGTCCTCGATGAATTCCGGGCGGGATTGCCCGCGGACCTCGCGCCACGCCGCAGCGCAGCGGTCAACGATCGCCAGACCGCCGCTTTGGGCGGCGACCGCCTCCGCGGTCGTCGTTGACCGCGAGAACGGCGTGGTAGGATTGATCGGGCAAGCACGCCCTTCTTCTCTTCTCCCGCTCTCCGTCTATAGTTCGGTCGAGTAGCCCGCCTCCTCTGTGAGGCGAGTAGCCTCTTGGGGCGGGCGCCGTTTCCATCGCTCATCGTGGTGATCGCATGCGGCGACGGTTCAGCGCTGCGACTCTTGATCGGCTACGCGACCTTGAAATCGAGATTGCTCTTGAGGCGATCGCGACGATGATCAAGGCCGACCCTGCTTTCATTCCTACGAAGGATGCGCGCACGCGCCGCTGGAACGTCCACACCGAGCGGGGCGACTATGAGATTCTGACTACCGGCTGCAAGTGGTACGACACGCGCGCGAGAGTTGGCGGCGGAGGCGCGATCGACCTTACGATGCACGTACTAGGCCTATCCTTTGTGGATGCAGTCAAGCGATTGAGCGTTCAGGTGGGTTCCGATGGTCGTCGTCGTTCGTAAATCCACGCTACCAACCTCGGCTGAAGTTCCCGAACGGCTTCGTGCGGCCGCTCAGGCGGCGGGCTCCGTCTCCTTGCGAGAGCCGCGATCTGCCGGATTTCCGCTCTTCTTCACGGACTCGATGCAGATCATCGAGCCCGTAGTGGCCTTTCTTCACGAGCATGGTATTCAACGCGCTCACACCGCCGATACCATTCGGACCTATGCGGAGATCCTCTTTGATTGGTTCGACACGTTGGAGCAAAGCTCGATTGGCTGGGACGACACCGATGGCGCCGACCTGGTCGCTTACCGTAACCGCATGCTCACCGAGTCGAGCCCCCATACGGGTCGACCGTATGCCATCGCGACGATCAACCAACGCGTGCGGGCTGTCCTGCGCTTCTATGAGTGGGCAGTTCGCTCCGGCTGGGCGGACTCATCGCCGTTAGCAGACCAGTGTGGGGACTTCACCGTACCGCGACGTGAGAGGCGGCGATCTTCCAAAAGCCCGGACCAGGGCGTTTTCCTACTCCGCCAGTTCGAGAACCTGCCGCAACCGCTGGGCCCTTCTCAGGCGCGCGAGCTGCTCGCACAGCTGACGCCACCCTACGACCTTATGGCGCGGTGGCAACTGTATACGGGGCTACGCGTCAGCGAGCTCCTGCGGTTGACCCTTCATGACATTCTCAAGCACAAGATGGCGCGCCGATCGCGCTCGACGGCGGGCCATCACACCATTCGGCTCATTCGCAAGGGACGCAAGAACGGCTACGTGATCGCCTCGGAGAGTTTGTTTGCAGAGACGGACTCGTACATTTCGCTGCATCGCGCAGCATGGCTCCACCGGGCATCTCGGCGTGGCCGTCCACAGGTTGATCCGGCACTCTTTATCGGGCCACGGGGTTCGGCGGTTCGCAAAAACACGTATCAGCAGGTCATCAGTCTCGCGGCGCAGCGGCGCGGGTTCGTCGCGACCACCCATCAGCTGCGCGCGACGTTCGCCTGTATGATGCTCGCAAGGCTCGAGCAGATCGCCAAGACCGGGGCGCCGATCAACCCGCTGCTCATTGTCAAGGTCCTGATGGGACACGAACACATTGAGACGACGGATCGCTATCTTCGAGCCATCGCTGTAGACACGCACGTTCTCGTGGATGTCCTCGAGTCGCTGCTGCCACGGGTGGATGGAGGATGAGACCTCATCTGCGCATGAGGCGGGCACTCCCTCGGCCCACTAGCACCTCCCGATCGAGCGCTCGACACATTCCGCTCGATGAGCCCCGGTCTGTAAACGGAACGAGGATCGATTTCCGAGCACTCGGCTTACCCAAGGACGTGCGGTGCGCGCTGGCCGATGCGTTCTGGAACCACGTTGGGCCACGCGGGCCAGCGGCGATCCGCTGTCAGTGGTATCACTTGCGCTCCTTCGGCCGTTTCGCTGCCCAGACACACAGTGTAAGGCGGCTTGCGGACTTGGATCGCGCGCTGCTGCTGCGCTACATCGAGTGGTTGGGACAACAGCGCACCTCATCCGCTACGCCATTGAGCAAGAGTTCGCGCGCGGTAGCCTATACCGCGCTGCGCAAGCTCCTTCAGTGGCTTGAGCGCTGCCGGCCTGGAGTGATCAAGCCGATCAACCATCCATTTAATCCATTCCCCGGCCGGCGCCGCGAGGCCAAGCCACGCAAGCGCCTGCCGGTGCAGCAGCTCCGTGCGATTCTGCGAGCCTGCGAGAAGGACATCGAGAACAACCGGGCACTTCGGCTATCCGTTGCCGAGGAGCGCCGCGTCGCCCGCTCCAGCAAGGCCTCTTTCTTGAGCTCTCGAGGAGCTCTGCTCGAGTATATCGATAAGCATTGCGGCGGGATCATACCGAGAGCCCGGACGGAGAAGTTCTGGAAGGTCGAGCGCGCGCTGGCCGCCCATGGCGGCCGGCACGGGATCGCTCCGTGCCTGTATCCCACAGGCGATGCCCTGATGCCCTATTACATCGCGATGCTCATTCACACCGCCGGCAACCCCGAGGCGATCGCAGCCCTCGGCACCGACTGCCTACGACCCATCCCGCTGCTGGATGAGCGTGAGGTGCTTGTCTGGGAGAAGCCGCGGGCGACCACGTTGCAACGTCGTACCTTTCGGAGGGATGCGCCGTTCGATCCACCCGCATTGGTGCGCGAGCTAATTGAGTGGACGGCTCGACTGCGACCACAGACCGGCGGGCCGCTCCGCAGCCGACTTTTTCTCTACAACGGGCTGAGCGGCATTACTTCTCTGGCCTCACCGAACACCGTCCATATGCGTCGGCGTTTCGCACAGCGCCATCAGCTGCCCGACTTCGAGCTCGCGGCGATTAGACCGTCGGTCCTCACCGCCTTTTATCGGGCGTCGGGTGATTTGAGCGAGGTTCGCGCAGTGGCCAACCACGCCCACATTTCAACGACCGTTGCCTATGTGGAGAGTCCCGAAGTTAAGGCGCAGAACCGCATTCGCATCGCCACGCTTCAGAACGCCTTTCTCGGCCATGTCCGCGATCCGGGCCTCCCTCGCGCGGGCCAGCTTGAGAGAGCGAACGGCAATCTCGTCGCGGCGCAGCAAGGTCAGTTTCCAGCCGGCGAGGCGGTCTCCATGTTCGGATTCAGCTGCCGAGATCCATTTTCGGGCGTGGCGCCTGGCACACACGCCGGCGAGCTCTGCACCAACTTCCTGGGCTGTTTGACCTGTCCGAACGCGATTTTGACACACGACGCGCGGACGCTTGCCCGTCTCCTGCAGGCGCGCGATCACTTACATGCGGCAAGCTCGGGACTCCACCCCGCTCGATGGGCGGCCATCTATGCACCGCAGCTCGCGATACTCGAGCACGACATCCTCGCTCGCTTCTCCACCGAAGAGATTGGGGAGGCGCAGCGACTGAGCAGCACCCTTCCGGCCTTGCCGTCACTGCGATGAGCAAGGCGACCGCTCATCGCGCACACGACGAGGCGAACACGGATCGCGCTGCCCCGACCCAAGACTGGTTCCTGCGTCGCTCGACATGGAAGGATCCCTGTTGGGCGTTCGCACCCACGAGCGCACTCGAGGAGGAGCGTCCCGTGCTGTTGCGCTGGGATTTCAAGCTGCCTGATGATGATCGGTTCACTGACCGCGCTTATGCGAGCCTCCTGGAGACTTCGCGCCGCCTCATCGCGCTGATCCGCTCGCGCGCTCTCACCACAGGCCTCCCGCAGCGAGGAACGACCACTCAACTGTATTTCATTCGGCTGCGGACGTTGCTGCGCTGGATGATCGAAGAAGGCTTCACGCGCTTTGCCGATCTCGATGAGATCGCCCTGCAACGCTATCGTCATCACATCGCGAGTCGCCGTGGCCGTAACGCGCGTCTGCTCACACCCGCCAGCCAGGAGTTGTGGTTTCGCGTGCTCGTGTATCTGCATCGTCACCGCGTGGAGCTCGGCGATGGACTTGCCGTGGATCCGTGCCCGGGAGCCTGTGCGCATGCGCTCGCGGGCGCCAGCAGGGCGCTGGGCGGCTCACTTCCATATACCCCGGATCCGGTGGCAGTCCCGTTGATTCAAGGCGCCATTGATTTCCTGGAGACTTCGGCGATTGACATCCTATGTGCGCGAGAGCGCTACAGAGCGGCCTGCCAGCTCGCCCTCACGCGCGGGCTGCACTGGCAGGACTATCGCCGGCGGGTGCTGCGCGCCGTGCAGATGAGGACGATTCGGCTGCCGGAGAACGGCAAAGTCATCAACGACCTCGGGGAGCTGAGCACGCTCATCAGTCTCCTGTATTCCGCGTGCTTTGTCGTGATCTCCTATCTCGTCGGCCCGCGCGCGAGCGAGATCCTCGCATTTCGAGCGGGCTGCATCCGACCGATGATCGCCGACGAGATCCGCGGCAGCGGCGAGCTCGCGGTCATTGTCGGCTCGATCTTCAAGCATGAGCGCGGCTACTACGGACGCACGCACGAGTGGGTCGCGCCACCGCCCGTGGTTCATGCGATCAGCATCCTCGAAGCCCTTTCGGAACCGCACCGGCACCGCTCTGGACGTCCAGAACTGTGGCTACGCTCACGCGTGCATCGCCGCGGCTGCTTCGAGTGGCGGCCGGACAGCGTGGCGCCACTGCGCATCGCGCGCACGGAGCACATTTATCGCGCTCTTGCCCGCCTTGCCACCTGGCTTCGGCTTCCCGACTACGACGGCAAACCGTGGTCTCTCTCAACGCATCAAGGCAGAAAGACTTTCGCACGCTTCGTGGCGCTGCGAGATCGCACAGGTCTATTCGCGCTCGCGCAACACCTCGGTCATCGCGACCGCCAGATGACCGACAAGGGCTACGTCGGCAACGACTACGCGCTTCAGGGGGAGATCGAGGAACACATTCTTGAGCAGTCTGTCTCTGCATGGGAACAGATGCTCAGCGCACCCGCGCTGGGTGGCCGAGCAGGCGCGCATATCATGGCAAAGCGCCCTCGATTCCGCGGCCTGAAGATGAAGCAAGACCTACGTAGCTTCGCACAGCTATTGGTGCAAGCGGGTCTCACGCTCGGCGTTTGTGACTGGGGATTCTGTGTCTATCGCCAGGAACATAGCGCATGCCTCGGGAGCGCCACCGAACCGAACCCAATCAACCGCGAGCCGTCAACTTGCGTCCGATGCCGTAATTACGTCGTCACCGACAAGCACCGCCCCTATTGGCAAGAGCAGGTCGAGCGCCATCAAGCCTTGCTCAATGAGCCGGACCTTCCAAGACAAACGCTGAAGATTACCCGAGATCGCCTCACGGAGGCAGCCGAGGTTCTCCGCTCACTCACTGTCTCGCGCGGGAAGGAATGACATCATGCCCACAATACATCCAGACCGCACTCCTGAAGCCGCAGCACGCCTCAGCAAAGCGCTCGCTCTTCTCAAGCGACGCAATGGCGCCGATGCCGCTCGCCAAGGTCCGACGATCTCCGAACTTTGCCGACTGGCAGGCGTCTCGCGCAATGCGATCTACCGATATCATCCGACTGTCCTTGCGACGCTGCGCCGACTGCAGGGCCGTTCAGCTGATCCGCCTGGACAGTGGGCGCGCTCCGCGCACGCGGCGGACCATGCGCGGCTTCAGGACCAACTCTCCAAACTGGCCGCGCTCGCCGATCATTATTACGCCGCGTACCGCGAGACGCGCGCCCTGCTTGATCGTCGGGATCGACAGCTCGCTGAGCTCCGGCGCAAGCTCAATAGCGCGCCGGTAGCGATTCGCCGCTGACTTGTCGATAGGTTTGCTGGGGCACCTCCCTGCACCGGCATGCTCCATCTGGGCAGCGCGCGATCAACCTAAGCCGTGGTCCATAGCCCTCAAGCAAGCCCGCCAATCCTGTCTCTCAAAGACTCTCGAGTGTTGCTGGCCGCCTGGAGCGGACGTTGGCGTCGTTGGCCGCTATTCACACTTACGGCCCTACGCGGTCCGTGGTCAATGTCGGCTTTACGGCGGCCCGAACGACCGCGCCCAACGGGGTCCCATCACGCGGGCGCCCGCGCAGCAATCAATGGCACATCAGTAAATTGAATGGCTGGTATAAATCGTTATACCGTTCCCATCGGGGTCCTTTGTGCAAAAAAGATGATGTCCAAAAAACGTTTCATCAGGGATCTCTCCTGCCGCGATTCCCTGACTGATTAGCTCCAATCGATATTTTTTCAGCTCATCCAAACCTTTTCCTTCAATCATGAGGTCAAATCGCTCGGAAAATCTCTTATGAAATTGTCCTG
Source organism: uncultured Pseudomonadota bacterium (assembly GCA_963812925.1). GTDB lineage: Bacteria > Pseudomonadota > Gammaproteobacteria > Steroidobacterales > Steroidobacteraceae > 13-2-20CM-66-19. The sequence continues at coordinate 216,337 of CAWEXF010000006.1, forward strand.
TCAAGCTTTCCGCGATGTCTTCTCCAGCCATCGAATCAACTGATAGCAAGATAAGATGAGTGCCTCCGCGTAGTTCAATAATTGCGACCTCCTCGTCAGTAAAGAATGGAGGAATGCCGAGATTCGAGTAGAATTGGCAACTGCTCTTAAGATCAGCCACCTTAAAGACAAGGTGGGCTACTGCCAATTCTAAGTCAGCGGCAGTCTTCACCTCGCTCAATGCTAAACCGGTCATGATTTCACCTCACAAGTTGTTCTTTAAAATTGCCCTGCCACTTCGGGAGCTTTAACCGTCTTTAAAAAGCGACGATCTCAATGAAGGCAACCCTGATATAGCGGCGGCGCGGTTCGTCTTGAAGAGCATTGCCGCTAAAGATACCACTTGGTATCTTTTAGCGCAACCAGTTTATTTGCGCCGCTGACCTCATCCAAAGGAATACAATTTTGAGACGTTGAGGAGACTTTCGAAAATGAAGGCGACCAAAGCAAAAAACGCGTACATGAAAAAAAAGGACCCTCTCTTCGTTAGAGAATCCCTTTTATCTGCCGCCTTCGAACTCGCTGCGACCAAGGGTATAGCTGATGTCACCGTCAACAAAGTGAGCGAATTGGCGGACGTTACCAAGGGGGCTTTCTTTCATCACTTCGATAGCAAAGAGACGTTGGTGACGGAGCTGATGCAGATGCTATTGACGCGATTGGACAAGCAGTTTGACCGGCTGATGGCGGAAGAAGAGAATTCCGACGGATGCTTTACTCGTGCGTACATTAGGGCCGCATTCTCCGAAGGTGCAGCTGAACGCAAAGTGTGGGGCGCGCTCTTGAGTCTGTTGGCCTCTAAAGATCAGATCGGGCGCGTGTGGGATACCTGGCTGAGCGAACGTCTAAAGAGACATTCGAAGACTGATTCGAGAATCGAGCTTCGTGTCGTAAGACTTGCAGCAGATGGCGTCTGGCTTGAGAGAATCATGAACGCAAAATCGAAAAACCTAAGGGGTGTCGAAGAGTCTCTCATTGAGATGACGCGAATCCATTAGAAAGTCGGCTGACAAGCGTCACGGATAGCTCGCTGTGCGAATGACTGCAAACCGGAGGGCAATTGGGGTTTGCGAATAGCCGATATCGGTCGATCGCGTCAATTCTCGGCTCCGGCACGGGTGACCGGTTCACGTTAGAGACTGAACCATCGCGGTACCTTGCGTGTCACGTCGTACCACGTCACTGAGCTGCGCACATCTGCTGGACGCGCTCTGAGCAGATCCATGATCAAACCTAAGGCGTGGCACAATCGCCAACACCGCAATCCCGCCCTCTTCACTCTCCTCCCCGATCGAAAGCACTCATGACAGCGGAAAGGGGTGAGCTCACAACAGAAACTGCAAGCTCACCCCTCGGTGATTGGAATTGGATCCTCGCGCGGTCACCGTCCGCGCGCGGCGCGCCTCTTGCTCTCCGGCCAGCTCATCGCTGAAGCCGGCGGTGGGGATCTCTTGTATCGCCCGCCAGAGCGGATCACCGCTCGGATGGTCGATGACGAGACGCCATGCTGCCGGGCAACCTGGTCGAGGGTCTTGCGATTGCGCTGCCATTCGAGAACCCGGCTAAGCTCGGCGTTGGTGAGCGGCACCGGCCTCTTGTAGTGCCCACCGTTGCGGATCACCGTATAGATCGTCCCAGGCGACACCCCGTTTTCTCGGGCGACTTGAACCAATGTCTTGCGATCGCGTTGCCACTGCAGGATCCGATCGACCTTGGCATCGGTGAGAAATCGTGTCCTACCTTTGGTGCTGAACATGTCTGACTCTCCTTAACGGCACAGGCCGGATTGCCTGCGCGACCGAAGCCGCATGCCGCAGCGCAGCCGTCAAGGATCGAAGACCGCCGCAGGCGGCGAACGCGTCCGCGCTCGTCCTTGACGGTGAGAACGGCATGCGAAGCTTCGAGCGCAGGCAAGCCCAGCCCCTCTGCTCTGGCACTGCATCCCAGAGCCTCCATAGCGCAGTACGCGCGTACAGCGCGCGTTCGAACCCACAGCGCCGGCGAAAACCTCCGGCGCTGCAGGTCAGATCGCCGTTACAAGAGTGCGCGTTCCTTCAGGCGCTCCATCACGGCGCGCCGCTCACGCAGATTCCTCTCCCGGTTCTCGGGCGACGGGCACTTGTAAATGCCGCGTCTCCAGATTGCCGAACCGATCAGGTGCTTCGCAACCCCAAGCTCCGCAGCGAGTTCGCCGCGCGTCTTGCGATTGCGATGCCATTCCAGAATCGCCGCGATCTGCTTCTCGGTGAGCTTCCGTCTTCCGCTCATGGTCCACTCCCGATTCGAAATACGGGCGGACTGCCCGCACGCGCGGGAGCGCATGGCGCAGCGCAGCGGTCCAGACTCGCGCGACAGCGCGACTCGCCGAGCGGCCCCTGCGCGAGGGTCTGGACAGCGAGAACGCCATGCGAAACTCACGCGTGCAGGGGCGAGCCGTCCCCACAAGACGCTCCCGCTTACCAGCGGCAGCGGGGATTCGCATCGGCGCGCTGGCGACAACGCACCAGCGCACCGAAACGAGAAATCACAATTGAGGACTCAAAGAAGTCCATGATCCGCGAAGGAGTAACAACCCCCATCGCCGACGATGATGTGATCGAGTACGAGGACGTCCATGAGAGCCAGCAAGTCTTTGAGGCGGCGGGTGATGAAGTCATCCGCGGGACTCGGCTCGAGCGAGCCCGATGGGTGGTTATGCGAAAAGATCACCGCCGTGGCGTTATGGTGGAGCGCCTGGCGCAGCACATCTCGCGGGTGAACCTGAGCGCAGTCGACCGTGCCGCGGAAGAGTTCCTCGAAGGCGATGAGGCGGCGGCGACTATCGAGATAAAAGCAGCAGAAGACCTCGTGATCGAGACTCCCCAGGCGCAGCCTCAGGAATTGACGAACCTCCTGAGGCCGGGATAGAACCGGAGCGCCGGGCCGGAACCTGCGAGCAATCAGGACCTGTGCCTCCCGGATGACATGGTCGTACTCAGCCTCGCGAAACGACAAACCGTCGTGGACGTAGAGCGTGCTCATGATAGTCGTCCTGTGATCGTGGGCGGGATTGCCCGCCGGCTTCCCTCCACGCCGCAGTGCAGCGCTCAACGATCGAGGACCGCCGTCCTCGGCGGCGAGCGCGTCTGCGCGCTCGTCGTTGACCGCTGCAACGGCGTGTTATGATGGGAACCAAGGCAATCCCGCACTTCTCGCTCCGCTGCTCCTGCGCCGGCGCCTGTCTTGCGCGATTACAGTACGCCGAGGCACCGGCCTCTCACCCTCTGCCGCGAAAGATGCGGAGAGTCCCCGGCCCTCTGCGGGCCGGCGCGCGCGACGCGGCGCGAGCCGCCTCTTCCGTCAGTTGCACGACTCAACGTAACGCTCGAGCTCCACTCGAGTGATGTAGGTGCGAGCGCCGTCCTTTTGTGGCGTCAGCACTCCGGCATGGATTCGGTTATAAAGCTGCGCGCGGCTCATTCGCAGGATCCTTGCGGCCTCCGTAATCTCAAAGCGCAAGGCCGGCAACAGTATTTGCGGCGCCTCAGTGATGAACTTCTTCTCTCTCATGACTCCACCTCACTTCCCAATCGAGTCCTTATCATGACGTAGCGAGCCCAATTGTCATCACGCATTTCCGGTGAGTTTGAAAGGAAATGGAGCCATGGAGATCGAGCTCTATTTAATTGGACAGAGCCCAGACGTCAACACATGGTGAGCCGACACGACTTCTAGGTCGTTGAAATTTCATCGAGCGAAGGCGACAGGCGTCTGATCGGGAGCAGTGACCGAGGCGCGCTCACGAATGGTCCCCGATAGATGCACATGGACACAGCGACCTGCCGGATTCGGCAGGTGTTTACCTCTGAGGGATTCTTCACCCAGCCTCCCGACCGGCGGTCGCAGCCAAAGCGGATCTCAACTTGCCGCGCTCCACAGGTACGAGTATCTGAAGCGCTTGAAGGATATTGCCGACCAGGCGTTCCCGGAGCCTCGTCGAGTGGTCCGCCGCGAAATGCTCGAGCGCGGGTCTCGAGGCCTCGATCGGTGGACGACCCTGAACGACGGGGAGCAACGGCAAAATGCCGGGGAGGCTCCATACAAGTACTTGAATAAATATTTAATATCTGTATAATCGGGCGATGTCAGCTACACGTAAACCACTCCATTTCATGGGCTCAAGTCATCGCGACCTGAAGTCCTTTCCCGAGGAGGCCCGGCGGGACGCCGGTTTCAGTCTGGATTTCGTGCAGCGTGGCCTCAGCCCAGAGAACTGGAAGCCAATGAAGACCGTCGGCACTGGCGTTAATGAGATCCGCGTACGTGATGCGACCGGAGCTTATCGGGTGATCTATCTGGCCACACGACCTGAAGCAGTTTACGTACTGCATTGCTTTCAGAAGAAAACGGAGAAGACGAGTCAACATGATCTCGATCTGGCCAAGACTCGATTCAAGGCCATACCGAAAGCGGTGAGAAAGTAAGGTATGAAAAAGCGTATTCATAGTGAACACGGCCCGCGCCATATCACTCCGGCCAGCCGCAGCGTGTTTTACGATCTCGGCTTCGATGAGGCCGAGGCGCGCGTACTCGAGATGCGTGCGGATCTGATCGCGGCACTGCGTGAACACATCGAGAAGCAGGGCTGGACACAAAGCGAGGCCGCCAAGAAGCTCGGTACCACGCAGCCGCGGGTGTCGGCTCTGATGAAGGGTGCGTGGCGAGATTTCAGTGCGGATATGCTGCTGGTGCTGGCAGGTCGCGTGGGACTGCGGCCGACATTGAAATGGGTGGCGTAGCAGCACAGGCTTAGCCACTGAGTACGTCACCTCGATTGAGGCGTCATGGTCATGAAGGCGAAATACTACGTTCGGCTGATGCGTCCGACCTTTCAGCGGGCGATTCTCACGGTCGAGGCAAGCTCCGAGGAGGCGGCGGTGCTCTCAGCGCTGCAAAAGGCGGAGCAGCTCTCCGAAGCCGCCTGGGCCGAGATCGAAACCGAACGCGAGCCGGCTGTGCTCGAGATGGTGTTCTCGAAGGAAGAGTCAGAGGGGGATTCCGAAGCGCACGTTATCGATTTTGTGCGCAGCACCGAGTACGCGTATGCGCTTCTGCAGGCGGACCTTGATGCAGCCGAAGGCCACTTCCTCGCACCCACGTGGCTCAAGGATTTGCCAAAGTTGGCTGCTGCCGACATCGCCCAGGACTGGAGTGCGGCGCTCGCCGCAGTCTGCGATGAGGAGGTGGATGCATTCCACGCGTGGCTTAAGCGGCAAGGGCGCCCGAGCAATGTCGTCGACTTCCTCGCGGAGCGGGACAAGCGCCGTGGATCACCCCCGTCCGATGCGGACGGAGACAGCTGACCCGCATTCAGATCTACCCTCGGCCATTGGGTCGGTGGATCGTCACTGCTCGTGGGAGGAAATGCCCGTGCTCTACTCCCGAGTCCTCGCAGCCGAGCGCTGTGGGCCATTCGGCTCCGAGGCCGTTCGGGTGGGCTCTCGCCTGTCCCGCGGCAGCTCGATCCCTCGCTCGATGGCGAGCGCGAGCGTCTCGCGCACCGCCGCCTCGAAGGTCTCGCGCGTCTTCGGGTTCTCCCAACGGCCGCCGGCGTACTGATGTGCGGTATCCAAAAGCCTGTACGCGTCGGCGAGCTCCCTGTGGTTGATCACGGCCTCGCGTCGGGAGAGTGTGGGGTCGCGTAGCGCCCGCGCCGCGGCGGCGCGCAGATCGAAGTCTTGGAGCTTCTCGATGACCCAATGGGGCCTCGGCGTGTCCGTCTGACGGGAGGCGATGACGAGGCCCTCGGTGTTGCGAGTGCGCGTGATGAAGGAGACCGGAGCTAAGTTGTTCTCGCGAATCCCGATCGCATCGCCAACCTGCGGCTGGGTGCGCGACTTCGCGAGCGCCCGCTCGAGCCCCCTCCCCCAGATCGTCCGCTCGCCATCGTCCGTCAGAATCTTCACGAAATAGGACGGATGCCCGCGCGGATGGAATTCGTGCGGGGCGCGGCCGTGATTCAAGAGCTTGCCCACGGTCAGGCGATCGACCGGCGGCCGGGGCGAGGGCCCCGGCGCGGCGGCGCTCAACGGTGCGGCGGACCCGGAAGCCGGGCCACTCGAGGGACTGGAACGCTCGGTCGCCATAAGAGGAACAACCCGTCCCTTACGCCCGCGCCGGACCCGGCTCGCGCTCGAGCGGCTTTCTCTCAGGTGCGCGACCCGCACGATCGCGAAGCCGCACGGGCTGCAGCGGCTCCCCGCGCGCGTGTTAATCGGCGTGCAAGAGTGACCCCCTAGAGCGGGGGATCGGCGTCCAAAATTGACCCCCTGATGTAGACGTGATGGCCTGCCTGCTTTTTACAAGCGGGCGGTGGGGGATGTTGACAGTGGAGACGATTGGGCGGATCCGGCGCGAGGGGTTGCTGAAGGGCAAGTCGATCAAGGAGATTGCCCGGGACCTGAAGGTATCGCGCAACACAGTGCGTAAAGTGCTGCGCTCGGGGGCGACGGCGTTCGAGTACGAGCGGGAGGTGCAGCCGCGGCCAAAGCTGGGCCGGTGGATGAGCGATCTGGAGGATCTGCTGCTGGCCAATGCGAGCAAGCCGGCCCGCGAACAACTGACGCTGATCCGTATCTTTGAAGAGCTCCGCGAGCGCGGGTACGCGGGCGGCTATGACACCGTACGCCGATATGCGCGCCGGTGGAGCAAGAAGCGTGGCCAGTCGGTGGCCGCGGCATTCGTGCCGCTGAGTTTTGCACCGGGGGAAGCCTACCAGTTCGACTGGAGCCACGAGATCGTCCTGCTCAACGGCGTGACCGTGAAGGTGAAGGTCGCGCATGTGCGGCTTTGCTATAGCCGCATGGTGTTCGTGCAGGCTTACCCGCGCGAGAGCCAGGAGATGGTATTCGATGCCCACGAGCGCGCGTTCGCTTTCTTCCGGGGCACGTGCCGGCGCGGCATTTACGACAACATGAAGACGGCGGTGGAGACGGTCTTCATCGGCAAGGAGCGCCGCTATAACCGCCGCTTCCTGCAGATGTGCAGCCACTATCTGATCGATCCAACCGCTTGCACGCCGGCGGCGGGGTGGGAGAAGGGTCAGGTCGAGAACCAGGTCGGGGTGATCCGCGAGCGCTTCTTCACCCCGAGATTGAGGTTCAAGAGCTACTCGGAGATGAACGCCTGGCTGCTGGACAAGTGCATCGCCTACGCCAAGGTCCATCGCCATCCGGAGCTGCCGGAGCAGACAGTGTGGGAGATCTTCGAGAGCGAACGAGCGCAACTGGTTCCCTACGCCGGACGCTTTGACGGCTTCCATGCCGTGCCGGCGGCGGTCTCCAAGACCTGCCTGGTGCGCTTTGACCACAACAAGTACTCGGTGACGGCCGCTGCTGTGGGTCGACCGGTGGAGATCCATGCCTATGCCGATCGCATTCTCATCCGCCAGGATGGCCGCACCGTTGGCGAGCATCAGCGCTCCTTCGAGCGCGGCGCCACGATCTATAACCCCTGGCACTACGTGCCCGTGCTGGCACGCAAGCCAGGCGCCTTGCGCAACGGCGCTCCCTTCAAGGATTGGGTGCTGCCGGCCGCGATGGAACGGGTGCGACGCAAGCTCACGCTCACCAGCGATGGCAATCGCCAGATGGTGGACATCCTCACCGCCGTGCTCAGCGATGGGCTGGCGGCTGTGGAGGCGGCCTGCGCCGAGGCCCTGCAGCAAGGTGTGCACTCCGCCGATGTGATTCTCAACATCCTCGCCCGCAGCCGCGACCCGGTCCGCCCGGGCGAGATCCTCACCCCCGCCGCACTGGCGTTGCGTCACACCCCGCTCGCGAACTGCTCGCGCTACGACACCCTCAGGAGGGCCAGCTAATGGACCGAACCGAAGTCTTTGATCTGATGAGCCAGCTCAAGCTCTACGGCATGAAGGCCGCCTTCGATGAGATCATGGCCACAGCGCTCAAACGCAAGCACGAGCCCGCGCACGTCATCGGGGATCTGCTGAAGGCCGAGATCGCCGAGAAGCAGGCTCGCTCGATCAAATATCAGCTCACCATCGCCAAGTTCCCCCTCGCCAAGGACTTGAGCGACTTTGTCTTTGATGACACGCCGATCAACGGCGCTTTGGTCAAAGACCTCGCCGCCGGCGGCTTCATTACCCAGCAGCGCAACATCGTATTGGTCGGTGGCACCGGCAGCGGCAAGTCCCACCTCGCCATCGCGATCGCCCGCAGCTGCATCCGTGCCGGCGCCCGTGGGCGCTTCTACAATGTTGTCGACCTGGTCAACAAGCTCGAGGCCGAGAGCCGCTCGGGCCACCAAGGCCGCATCGCCGATCACTTGACTCGGCTCGACTTCACCATCCTCGACGAGCTCGGCTATCTTCCCTTCGCCCAGGCCGGTGGCCAACTGCTCTTCCACCTCATCAGCCGCCTCTACGAGCGCACCTCGGTCATCGTCACCACCAATCTCGCCTTCGGCGAGTGGCCCACTGTCTTCGGTGACCCCAAGATGACCACGGCCCTTCTCGATCGTCTCACGCATCACTGCGACATCGTCGAGACCGGCAACGAAAGCTGGCGCTTCAAGAACCGCCAAGCCGCCTGATCCCGCCCTCAGACCCCATCCAAAACCACTCAGCCGCTCACAACACGGGGGTCAACATTGCACGCCGATCGGGGGTCATGGTTGCGCGCCGATTGACAGCTGACCGAGCTCGACCGGATCGCCGAGCGGCGCCACAGGCATCTTGAGCCTCGGTGGGCGGACCGGCCAGCCGTTTGGCGTTCACTGCTCTCGGTAGCTTCAGCTCCGGAGAGGGCAGCAACGAAGCGGGTCGATGCGTATGGTCTTCAGTTGCTGACCGGCGATCTCGTGCCCATCGCCAAAAGTTCCGGTCGAGCTGCTGTTCGGCGGCCCCATACAGTATCCCCTCCGCCGGAGGGCTGAATGGACACCGCGGGAGCAGGCTCACTACGATCTCGCCATGGCCACGCCCGTTCCCGTATCGAGCAGCGCATGGCGCTGCCGAATCTGCGCATTCGAGCGCTATTACCGCGTGAGCGTCATGAGAAAGAACGGCAGCCGGTACGAGACGCAATTCTTTGCCTGCAGCCAGTGCAGCGTCATGTTTCTGAACCCTACTCAGTTCAATGTATTCAGCACCGCGGCTCCCAACATCGAGTTCCCGCCGATCGTTACGCCGCTCCGGCGGCGCGGGTAAGCAGTTAACTCGCCGGCATGGCCTGCCGAAGCCCCCCGGCTAACCAGTCCTGATGCAGTTACAACAGAGGATATCCCTGAGCTGGAGCATGGCGGAATCGCTCTGCATCGCTGACTCAGCCAAAACAGCAACAGCGTGAAGCAGCCAAACCCCGACAAGTCCGTAGAGCGGCCCCATTTGAACCGGACTTATCCGCCCTGTCGCCCGCAACGCACCTAGAGCGGAAGCTCTCTTACCCGATCCGCTCTTTGGCAGAATTCTCTTCGTAGCGGCTCAATCGGCGAGCGGCGGGCAGATGCCAGCCGTGCTCGATCGCCATGTAGCGCAATGCGAAGCACAGTACCCCGCCGACGATCGCCAGTATCGCGTCGGCATTGTCCCGGTGTCTGTGCCGGGTGCGCGCCGCGCGGCCTCAGTGTTGCGCGAGCTCCGCCCTCACCTTTCCCCTGAATACCCAGTATGACCAACCCGTGTACATGAACACGATCGGCAACAGGAATACAGTCCCGATGAGCAGGAATATCTGCGTGCTCGAGGAGGAAGCCGCCTGCCAAAGGCTGTAATGGTAGGGTACGATCATCGGCCACATGCTGATCGCGATTCCGGTATAGGAGAGGAGGAAGAGCCCGATCCCGCTGATGAACGGCGTAATTTCCGCGGGGCCGCGCAGGGCACGCCACTGCCAAACGATAACGGCCAGTGTGAGGACCGGGACGGGCGACAGCAGCGCGTAGTCCGGCCAAGTGAACCATCGCTGCTCGATTTGATGCTCGAGGAGGGGAGTCCAGGCGCTCACCACTGCAATCGCGATGATCACCCCAACGAGGCAAACGCGGCCCCAACGCCGCGCCCACTGCTGCAACTCGCCCTCGGTCTTCAGAATCAGCCATCCGGCCCCGAGTAGTCCGTATCCGGCCACGAGCGCAGCACCTGTAAAGATCGAGAATCCCGTGAAGCAATCGAGTGAGCTACCGGCGAACACTCTGCCCTTGACATCAAAGCCCTGGATGAACGCGCCGATTACGATGCCCTGCGCGAAAGTCGCGACGAGCGACCCGTAGTTGAAGGCGTGGTCCCAGAAGGTACGGTGCGCCGCGTCGCGGTACCGGAATTCGAAAGCAACCCCGCGAAACACTAGTGCGAGCAGCATGATCAGAATGGGAAAGTAGACGGCAGGCAACAGAACCGCGAACGCGAGCGGGAAGGCTGCGAGCAGTGCCACGCCTCCGAGCACCAGCCAAGTCTCGTTGCCATCCCACACCGGCGCAATGGAATTCATGATGAGGTTGCGCGAGCGGGTATCCGGGGCCAGGCCGAAGAGGATACCGACGCCGAGATCGAAGCCGTCGAATACCACGTAATAGAAGATGCCGACCGCAAGAATGAGTGCCCAGAGCGGCACGAGATCAGGCACGAGCTGGCTCACGATGACTGCGCTCCGTCGGCCGGATCGGCCGCCTCGTCATGGGGAAGTGCTTCCACGGGATGCTCGGGCCGGCCGCCTTCGATGACCTCCGGCCGTGTCGCAGGCTCCAAGGGGCCGCGCTGAACGATCCGTAGCATGTATCGAACGCCGACCGGATACATCACCAGATACACCACCCCATAGCCGATCAGAGAGACGAGCACGTTGGCGGGAGTCAGGGAGGGTGACACCGAGTCGGCGGTGCGCAGCAGGCCGTAAACGGTCCAGGGCTGGCGGCCGACTTCCGTCGTCGTCCAGCCGGCGAGGACGGCGAGAAAGCCCAGCGGCGAGGCGAGCTCGCACAGGCGAAGGAATCCGCGCGCCTGCAGCAATCGTCCGAAGAGCCGCATGATCCAGGCCGCGACCACGAGGGCGAGCATGAGAAGCCCGATTCCCACCATGATGCGAAACGCGAAGAACGGGTAGATCACCGGCGGCCATTCGTCGCGAGGAAAGCTCTTCAGTCCCCGAACGGTGCCATTCGGATCATGAGTCAGAATGAGGCTGCCAAGATCAGGGATGTCGAGCGCGTCGCGATTGGAAGCCGTTCGCTCGTCCGGAATGGCGAACAGCGTGAGCGGAAAGTGGCTTTGCGTGTCCCACCGCGCCTCGATCGCAGCGAGCTTCGCCGGCTGGTACTTCAGCGTGTTCAGGCCGTGTGCATCACCGATGAAGATCTGAAGCGGCACCAGAATGGTCAGCAATCCCAGTGCTTGATAGAACATCACCCGAGACTCTTCGGGGTGGCGCTTCGCCCGCAGGTAGTACGCGGCGACCCCCAGCACCACGAACGCCGTGGTGATGTAGAAGGCGACCACCGTATGCGCGAAGCGGTAAGGGAATGAAGGGTTGAATACGATCTCGACCCAGTTGGTCGGGAAAAACCTGCCGTCGACGATCTTGTAGCCTGCGGGAGTCTGCATCCAGCTGTTGGCCGAGAGGATCCAGAACGAGGAGAGGAGTGTCCCAAAACCGACCATCAAGCCCGACACGACATGAGCCCAACGAGGGACCAGACGGCGGCCGAAGAGCAACACACCGAGAAAGGCAGATTCGAGAAAGAAAGCGAACAGCACCTCGTAGGCGAAGAGCGGCGAGAGGATATTCGCCGTGGCATCCGCATAGCGGCTCCAGTTGGTGCCGAATTGGAACGGCATGATCACCCCGGAGACCACCCCCATGCCGAAGGAGATCGCGAAGATCTTGGTCCAGAAGCTTGATAGCCTGAAGTAGACCTCCCGGCGCCGGACGAAGTACAGGACTTCGAGGACCGCGATGTAGCTCGAGAGCCCGACCGTAAAAGCCGGTAGCAGGATGTGCCAGCCTATGACCCAGGCGAACTGGATGCGCGAGAGAAGCAGAGCAGTATACATTACAGACTTCCCACAGGATCGAACTCGATGGTGGCCGCTATCAAATTATGGACCTGAACCGGGGCCTCTTCGCACGGCGTGGCGGCCGCTTCGCCTGACAGTCGAGCGCTGCAGTATCCGGCCGGCCTGATCAACTATCAACCACAGCCGGCGCTTGTCATGCAAAAACGTCAGACGAAACCGCCCAGCGTCTTCCCCGATGCCCTGCTCGCATCGGGCGGCAAGACGTCCGCTGCGCAGTTGCTCCAGAACCTGCTCGGGCTCGAGTCCCAGGTCCCCTGCAATGACCCCGGCATCGAGGCTGACAGTTCCCTGCGCAAGCTGCGTCAGATCCACTGCGTCTGTCACGAGTAAACCTCCATCAGCTCGCCCTTCCGTCGGCTCGAGGTGAGAGCAGGATCGGGGCGTATACGATCAGGAAGATCACGAATGCTGCCGTCCAAAGTGAGGCTGCGATCAGTATCACCCATCTGTAGGGAAGCGCGAACCCCGTCGGCCCGAGCACGCGCACTAGGGCCGCGGCGGCAAGCAACGAGTACGCGCAAGCCGTAGGCCGCGAGACGGTGAGGGCACGGCCAGTATGTCCGAGCGAAGCGCGGGTCATTACCGCGACGATCATCATGGCGGCGGCGCCGATGGCGAGCGCGTGCAGGTAAAACGCCGCGAATGAGAAGCTCGCAAGGAGGGCGATAGCCTTGAGAGAAAGTCCGACCGGCACAACGAAAGGTATGCGAGATGCAAGACCCATACGATCGGCATCCGCAGCGTACGCCACGAACCCCATTGCGCGAGGCGCAAACCTTGGATGAACTGCGGCCGCCAGTGCAATCACACCCGCTGCCGCCCCTTCCGGCCTCCAAAGATCGATGGCGATCAACGCAAGCATCATCGTCTCTGCTGCCTGGGGATTACACCATACGGATTTGCGCGTACGTGCGGCGCCGAGGGGCGGCAACTTACGAGGATGCCGCCGTTCGCTCCGTCGACGAAAGCGGCTGCGCGTTCCCCCTCCCACACTTCGTGCTGCACGGGCCCCGCTGCAGCCAGTCCGCCTGTCTTGTGAGCTGGAGCTGGAGCGGGACCGAGGGAGGTGAGAACCACACCTTCACTGTCGAAGCGGTAGTCGGCCCCCTGCAGCGGTGTGGGGGCACCCAGGGCTGCCGGGCAGCAGCTTGAAGTCCGCCCCGCACAGCCCA
>CAWEXF010000007.1:0-110146 GCA_963812925.1 uncultured Pseudomonadota bacterium
AGGCCAGTAGCTCAATTGGCAGAGCGGCGGTCTCCAAAACCGCAGGTTGGGGGTTCGATTCCCTCCTGGCCTGCCAGCTTTTGACATGACAGACGAAAACAAGCTCCCGGAAGTCGGTACGGCAGACAAGGTGAAGCTCGGTGCTGCGGTCGTCGCCGTGGGCGCCGGCATCGCCGGCTATTACCTGCTCGGCAGCGATGCCAACTGGCAGCGTTGGGCCGCCGTGGTCGCCGGGCTCGTGGTCGGCGCGCTGCTGTTGGCGTTCTCGCGCTATGGCCACGATTTCCGCGAGTTCGTGCTGAGCGCGCGCGTCGAGCTGCGCAAGATCGTCTGGCCGACGCGGCAGGAGACCGGCGTGACGACATTGATCGTGTTCGTGTTCGTCGCGGTCGCAGGGTTCTTTTTCTGGGGACTCGATCTGCTGCTGGCCTGGGCGACGAAAGCATTGACGGGACAAGGGGGCTGATCGTGGCGCTGAGATGGTACGTGGTGCACGCCTACTCGAACTTCGAGCATCGGGTGGCGGAGTCGCTGAAGGAACGCATCAAGCGCGCGAGCCTCGAGCCGAAATTCGGCGAGATCCTCGTTCCCACGGAGGAAGTCGTGGAGATGCGCGACGGCCAGAAGCGCCGCAGCGAGCGGAAGTTCTACCCGGGCTACGTCCTGGTGCAGATGGAGATGGACGAGGACACCTGGCACCTCGTGCGCGAAGTGCCGAAGGTCCTCGGCTTCATCGGCGGTACGCCGGAGAAGCCGGCCCCGATCACCGATCGTGAGGCCAACCAGATCCTGCGCCGGGTCGAGGAAGGCGCCGACAAGCCGCGGCCGAAGGTGCTCTTCGAGCCGGGCGAAGTGGTGCGCGTCGTCGACGGTCCGTTCAACGACTTCAACGGCGTCGTCGAGAGCGTCAATTACGAGAAGAACCGCCTGCAGGTGGCGGTGCAGATCCTCGGGCGCTCGACGCCGGTGGAGCTGGATTTCTCGCAGGTCGAGAAGGCCTGAGTTTTTCAACAACCTTTCGGGGAGCCTGACGGCGTTTGCACCCGAGGAGAGATGAATGGCTAAGAAGGTACAGGGCTACATCAAGCTGCAGGTGCCAGCAGGCTCCGCCAACCCGTCGCCCCCGATCGGGCCGGCGCTGGGCCAGCAGGGCGTGAACATCATGGAGTTCTGCAAGCAGTTCAATGCGCAGACCCAGAAGGTGGAGAAGGGCCTGCCGCTCCCGGTGGTGATCACGGTCTACACCGACCGCAGCTTCACCTTCATCATGAAGACGCCGCCCGCGTCCGTGCTGATCCGCAAGGCCATCGGCATCGAGAAGGGCAGCGGCACGCCCAACACCGCCAAGGTCGGCAAGATCAGCCGCAAGCAGCTCGAGGAGATCGCGAAGGCGAAGCAGCCGGATCTCACCGCCGCGGATCTCGAGGCCGCCGTGCGCACCATCGCCGGCAGCGCGCGCAGCATGGGCGTCGACGTGGAGGGGCTCTGATCATGGCTATCGCAAAGCGCATGAAGGTGTGGAAGGACAAGCTTCCTCCCGGCAAGCAGTACCCGATCGAAGAGGCGCTGAAGCTCGTCAAGGAGTTCGCCAAGGCGAAGTTCGATGAGACGGTCGATGCCGCGGTGAACCTCGGCATCGACGCCAGCAAGTCCGATCAGCAGGTACGCGGCTCGACGGTCATGCCCAACGGCACGGGCAAGACCGTGCGCGTGGCGGTCTTCACCTCCGGCAAGAACCAGGAGATCGCGAAGGCCGCCGGCGCCGACATCGTCGGACTGGAGGATCTGGCGGCGAAGGTCAAGGCGGGCGAGATCAACTTCGATCGCGTCATCGCCAGCCCCGATGCCATGCGCATCGTCGGCCAGCTCGGCCAGATCCTGGGTCCCCGCGGCCTGATGCCGAACCCGAAGGTCGGCACGGTCACGCCCGACGTCGCCACGGCGGTGAAGAACGCCAAGGCGGGCCAGGTGACCTATCGCGTCGACAAGGCCGGCATCGTGCACTGCACGATCGGCAAGGCGAGCTTCGAGATCGGCGCGCTCAAGGAGAACCTTGCCGCGCTGATGGCCGACCTGCAGCGGGCGAAGCCGGCCTCGGCCAAAGGGCAGTATCTGAAGCGTGTCACCGTCTCCTCGACCATGGGGCCCGGTATCACGATCGATCAGGCGAGTTTGTAGAGTTTTTTTGATCGACAGTTTTGATGCGGGCCGCGGCTCTGAAAGGGGTCACGGCCATCATCGAAGACCGCAGGCGAGGGGCCGACCCTCTTAATGACCGCCTGCGCAGATGGTGAACCGCTCTTCGCTAGAGGCTCCTGCTCGAGGCGAGAAGGTCGCCATGGCGAAGCCCACCGGGAGGACCGGCGGCTTCATTCGTAACCGTGATCTTCTCACCCGAGAGGAGAGAAGGAATGGCACTCAACCTGGAAGACAAGAAGGCGCTGGTGGCCGAAGTGGCCGAAGTGGCCGCCAAAGCCCAGTCGGTCGTGGCCGCGGAGTACCGCGGGCTCACCGTCGGGCAGATGACGGAGCTTCGTTCCAAGGCACGGGCGCAGGGCGTGTACATGCGTGTGGTCAAGAACACGCTGGCACGCAAGGCGTTCGCCGGCACCTCTTTCGAGCCTGTGGGACCGAAGCTCAAAGGGCCGCTCGTGCTCGCGTTCTCGAAGGACGATCCCGGCGCGGCCGCGCGCCTGGTGAAGGACTTCGCGAAGGCGAACGAGAAGCTGGTGGCGACTCTGGTGTCGCTCGGCGGGCAGGTACTGCCCGGCCGGGACCTGGAGAAGGTCGCCAGCCTGCCGACGCGCGAGCAGGCGTTGTCGATGCTGCTGGGGGTGCTCAAGGCACCGATCCAGAAGTTCGTCGCGACGCTTGCGGCATCGCCGGCCAAGCTCGTCCGCACGCTCGACGCTGTGCGTGCCGCGAAGCCCGCCGGCTAGCCCACCTTGGCCGACTTGTCTTGAAATAATTTGCGGAGACCCAACATGGCTGTCAGCAAAGACGAAATCCTCGATGCAATTTCCAAGATGACCCTGATGGAGGTCGTCGAGCTCATCTCCGATATGGAGAAGAAGTTCGGCGTCACCGCCGCGGCGCCTGTCGCCGTAGCGGCCGGTCCGGGTGCGGGCGCTGCCGCCGCGGCCCCCGTCGAGGAGAAGACGGAATTCACCGTCGTCCTCAAGGAGTACCCGGCCGACAAGAAGGTGACCGTGATCAAGGTGATCCGCGAGATCACCGGTCTCGGCCTGAAGGAAGCCAAGGACCTGGTCGAGGGCGTGCCCTCGACGGTCAAGGAGGCGGTCTCCAAGGCCGACTCCGATGGCATGAAGAAGAAGCTCGAGGACGCCGGCGCGAAAGTGGAGATCAAGTAACCCTTGGTCGCCACTGCGCCGTGCGATGGAACAAGCAGGGCTCGCGCCTCGGCGCGAGCCCTGTGTATCGGGCTGGATGCCCCATTTTTCCGTTCTGAGGTGAACCCCCGATGGCCTATTCCTTCACCGAGAAGAAGCGCATCCGCAAGAGCTTCGGCAAGCAGGCGAGCATCCTCGACACGCCGTATCTGCTCGCCATCCAGCTCGATTCGTATCGCTCGTTCCTGCAGGCTGAAAAGCCCGAGGAAGCGCGCGACAGCGTCGGGCTGCACGCTGCTTTCAGAAGCGTGTTCCCGATCACGAGCTACTCCGGCAACGCTTCACTCGAGTACGTGAGCTACCGGCTCGGCGAGCCGGTGTTCGATGTGAAGGAGTGCCAGCTGCGTGGGCTCACCTATGCCGCGCCGCTGCGCGTGAAGGTGCGCCTGATCGTGCTCGACAAGGAAGCCGCGGGCGCGAAGAAGCCCGTCAAGGACGTGCGCGAGCAGGAGGTCTACCTCGGCGAGCTGCCGCTCATGACCGATAACGGCACCTTCATCATCAACGGCACGGAGCGCGTGATCGTTTCCCAGCTGCATCGCTCCCCGGGCGTGTTCTTCGATCACGACCGCGGCAAGACGCACTCCTCGGGCAAGCTGCTTTTCTCCGCGCGCATCATTCCTTACCGCGGCTCCTGGCTCGACTTCGAGTTCGACCCCAAGGACTGCGTGTTCGCGCGCATCGACCGGCGGCGCAAGCTCCCGGTCACCATCATCCTGCGCGCCCTCGGCATGAACGAGACCGATATCCTGGCCACGTTCTTCGATACCAACACGTTCTACATCGGCCGCGAGGAAGTGGCGCTGCAGCTCGTGCCGCAGCGGCTGCGCGGAGAGACCGCGACGTTCGAGATCCGCGTCGGCGACAAGGTGATCGTGGAGGAAGGCCGCCGCATCACCGCCCGCCACGTGCGCCAGCTGGAGGACGCCAAGGTCACGCGCCTGCGCGTGCCGCGGGAATACGCCTACGGCAAGATCCTGTCGCAGGATGTGGTCAACACCGAGACCGGCGAGATCCTCGCCAAGGCCAACGAGGTGCTGACCGCCGCTTCCGTCGAGAAGCTGATCGAGGCCGGCATCACCGAGATCCAGACACTCTACGTGAACGATCTCGACCGCGGCCCGTACATTTCGGACACGCTGCGCATCGACCCGACCAAGACGCGCCTCGAGGCGCTGGTCGAGATCTACCGCATGATGCGTCCCGGCGAGCCGCCGACCAAGGATGCGGCCGAGAACCTGTTCGCGAACCTCTTTTTCAATGCGGAGCGGTACGACCTGTCGGCCGTGGGCCGCATGAAGTTCAACCGCCGTGTCGGCCGTCAGGAGATCACCGGTTCGGGCATTCTCTACGATCGCAAGTACTTCGGTGGTCGTACGGACGAGGCTTCGAAGCGCATTGTCGAGAAGTACGGCGAGACCTCCGACATCATCGATGTGCTGAAGGTCCTGATCGACATCCGTAACGGCAATGGCCAGGTGGACGACATCGATCACCTGGGCAACCGCCGTGTCCGCAGCGTCGGCGAGATGGCGGAGAACGCCTTCCGCGTCGGACTCGTGCGCGTCGAGCGCGCGGTGAAGGAGCGCCTGACCATCGCGGAGACCGAGCCGCTGATGCCGCAGGAAATGATCAACGCCAAGCCGGTGGCGGCGGCGGTGAAGGAGTTCTTCGGCTCCTCGCAGCTCTCGCAGTTCATGGACCAGAACAACCCGCTCTCCGAGGTGACCCACAAGCGTCGCGTCTCGGCTCTGGGCCCGGGTGGACTCACCCGTGAGCGGGCAGGGTTCGAGGTGCGCGACGTGCATCCGACCCACTACGGCCGCGTGTGCCCGATCGAGACCCCTGAAGGTCCGAACATCGGCCTCATCAACTCGCTGGCCGTCTATGCCCGCACCAACCAGTATGGCTTCCTCGAGACGCCGTACCGGCGTGTGGAGGGCGGTGCCGTCACGGACAGGATCGACTACCTGTCGGCGATCGAGGAAGGCGACTTCGCGATCGCACAGGCGAACGCCAGCCTGGGCCCCAAGGGCGAGCTGCAGGATGAGCTGGTGTCGTGCCGGTTCCAGAATGAGTTCACGCTCATGCCGCGGGACCGGATCAACTACATGGACGTCAGCCCGAAGCAGATCGTGTCCGTCGCGGCCTCGCTGATCCCGTTCCTGGAGCACGACGACGCCAACCGCGCCCTCATGGGCTCGAACATGCAGCGTCAGGCGGTGCCCACTCTGCGCTCGGAGACGCCGCTCGTCGGCACCGGCATGGAGCGCCCCGTCGCAATCGACTCCGGCGTGACCGTGGTCGCGCGCCGCGGCGGCATCGTCGACTCCGTCGATGCGTCGCGTATCGTGGTACGTGTCAACGACGAGGAGACCATCGCTGGCGAGCCGGGCGTGGACATCTACACGCTCACCAAGTACACCCGCTCCAACCAGAACACCTGCATCAACCAGCGCCCGCTGGTCAATGCGGGCGACACCATCGCGCGCGGCGACGTGCTCGCCGATGGTCCGTCGACACATCTGGGCGAGCTGGCGCTCGGCCAGAACCTGCTGGTCGCGTTCATGCCCTGGAACGGCTACAACTTCGAGGACTCGATCCTCATCTCCGAGCGCGTGGTGCAGGAAGACCGCTTCACGACGATTCATATCGAGGAGCTGACCTGCGTCGCCCGCGATACCAAGCTCGGACCCGAGGAGATCACCGCCGACATTCCGAACGTCGGTGATGCCGCCCTCGCGAAGCTGGATGAGGCGGGCATCGCCTTCATCGGCGCGGAGGTCAAGGCAGGCGACATCCTGGTCGGCAAGGTCACCCCGAAGGGCGAGACCCAGCTGACGCCGGAGGAGAAGCTGCTGCGCGCCATCTTCGGTGAGAAGGCTTCCGACGTGAAGGACACCAGCCTGCGCGTACCGCCCGGAATGGACGGCACCGTGATCGACGTACGCGTGTTCACGCGTGACGGCGTGGAGAAGGACTCCCGCGCCCTGTCGATCGAGAAGGCGGAGATCGAGCGCGTCCGCAAGGACTTTGCCGATCAGCAGCGCATCCTGGAGGATGACCTCTTCCAGCGCGTGCGCGGCATGCTGGTCGGGCAGAGTGCGGCCGGCGGTCCCCGCAAGCTCAAGGCCGGCACCGCGATCACCGCCGAGTATCTGGATGAGCTGCCGCGCGAGGAGTGGTTCGAGATCCGCCTCGAGGACGAGGATGCGAACTCGCAGCTCGAGCAGGCTTCCGAGCGTGTCACCCTGCAGCGCAAGGCGTTCGAGAAGCGCCTGGAGGACAAGAAGGCCAAGATCACGGCCGGCGACGATCTCGCCCCGGGCGTGCTCAAGATGGTGAAGGTGTACCTCGCGGTGAAGCGCCGCGTGCAGCCGGGCGACAAGATGGCGGGCCGACACGGGAACAAGGGTGTCATTTCCACCATCGTACCGGTGGAGGACATGCCTTACCTCGAGGACGGTACGCCGGTCGACATCGTGTTGAACCCTCTGGGCGTGCCTTCGCGTATGAACGTGGGCCAGGTGCTGGAGACGCACCTCGGCTGGGCAGCCAAGGGCGTCGGTCTGAAGATCGGGCGGATGCTCGAGGCCCAGGCGGCGGAAGCCGAGCTGCGCTCGTTCATCAAGCAGATCTACAACGAGACCGGCGGTCAGCGTGAGGAGATCGACAGCCTGAACGGCACGGATCTCAAGCAGCTGGCGCGCAATCTCTCGAACGGCGTTCCGATGGCGACGCCGGTGTTCGACGGCGCCAGCGAGAGGGAGATCAAACGGATGCTGGAGCTTGCCGACCTGCCGACGAGCGGTCAGACGTATCTGTACGACGGCCGTACCGGCGAGCGCTTCGAGCGATCGGTGACCGTGGGCTACATGTACATGCTGAAGCTCAACCACCTGGTCGACGACAAGATGCATGCGCGCTCCACCGGGCCCTACAGCCTGGTCACCCAGCAGCCGCTGGGCGGCAAGGCGCAGTTCGGCGGCCAGCGCTTCGGTGAGATGGAAGTCTGGGCGCTGGAGGCGTACGGCGCTTCCTACACGCTGCAGGAGATGCTGACGGTCAAGTCCGACGACGTGAACGGCCGCACCAAGATGTACAAGAACATCGTGGACGGCAATCACCAGATGGATGCCGGCATGCCGGAATCCTTCAACGTGCTCGTCAAGGAAATCAGATCGCTCGGCATCAACATGGAGCTCGAGCAGGATTGATGGTTTTTGTCCTGATTGGCCGTAGCGCCAAGGGGAACTGATGAAAGATTTACTGAAGCTTTTCAAGCAGCACGCTCCGGTGGAGCAGTTCGATTCGATCAAGATCGGACTCGCCTCGCCGGAGATGATCCGCGCCTGGTCGTATGGCGAGGTGAAAAAGCCCGAGACCATCAACTACCGCACCTTCAAGCCGGAGCGCGACGGACTCTTCTGCGCCAAGATCTTCGGCCCCGTGAAGGACTACGAGTGTCTTTGCGGCAAGTACAAGCGGCTGAAGCACCGCGGCGTCGTCTGCGAGAAATGCGGCGTCGAGGTCACCCAGTCCAAGGTGCGCCGCGAGCGCATGGGCCACATCGAGCTCGCCAGCCCGACGGCCCACATCTGGTTCCTGAAGTCGCTGCCGTCGCGCATCGGCCTGATGCTCGACATGACGCTGCGCGAGATCGAGCGCGTGCTCTATTTCGAGGCGTTCGTCGTCATCGACCCGGGTATGACGCCGCTGCAGCGCGGCCAGCTCCTCACCGACGAGATGTATCTCGAGGCGATCGAGGAGCACGGTGATGAGTTCGACGCCCGCATGGGCGCCGAGGCCGTCTACGAGCTGCTGCGTACCATCGACCTGCAGGCCGAGATCGGCAAGGTGCGCGAGGAGATGGCCGGCACCTCCTCGGAGACCAAGCTCAAGCGCCTCTCCAAGCGCCTGAAGCTGATCGAGTCCTTCATCGAGTCCGGCAACAAGCCGGAGTGGATGGTCATGACCGTCCTGCCGGTGCTGCCGCCCGACCTGCGCCCGCTGGTGCCGCTCGACGGTGGACGCTTCGCGACGTCGGACCTGAACGACCTCTATCGCCGCGTCATCAACCGCAACAACCGCCTGCGCCGGCTGCTCGAGCTCAACGCGCCCGACATCATCGTGCGCAACGAGAAGCGCATGCTGCAGGAAGCGGTGGATGCGCTGCTCGACAACGGCCGCCGTGGCCGGGCGATCACGGGCACCAACAAGCGACCGCTGAAGTCGCTCGCCGACATGATCAAGGGCAAGCAGGGCCGGTTCCGCCAGAACCTGCTCGGCAAGCGCGTCGACTACTCGGGCCGCTCGGTCATCGTGGTCGGCCCGCAGCTGCGCCTGCATCAGTGCGGCCTGCCGAAGAAGATGGCGCTCGAGCTCTTCAAGCCTTTCATCTTCCAGAAGCTGCAACTGCGCGGCGAGGCATCGACCATCAAGGCGGCCAAGCGCCTGGTGGAGCGCGAAGGACCGGAGGTGTGGGACATTCTCGAGGAGGTCATCCGCGAGCATCCCGTGCTGCTCAACCGTGCGCCGACACTGCACCGCCTGGGTATCCAGGCTTTCGAGCCGCAGCTCGTCGAGGGCAAGGCGATCCAGCTCCATCCGCTCGTCTGCACCGCCTTCAACGCGGACTTCGACGGCGACCAGATGGCCGTGCACGTGCCGCTTTCACTCGAGGCTCAGCTCGAGGCGCGTGCGCTGATGATGTCGTCCAACAACATCCTGTCGCCGGCCAACGGTGACCCGATCATCGTGCCGTCGCAGGACGTGGTGCTCGGCCTCTATTACATGACCCGCGAGCGCGTCGGCGCCCGTGGCGAAGGCATGTTCTTCTCGGACGTGCACGAGGTGCACCGCGCTTACGAGAGCCGGATGGTCGATCTGCAGGCCAAGGCACGCGTGCGCATCAGGGAGACGCTGCGGGTCCCCGGTGGCGCCTTCGAGGAGAAGCGCCGCATCGTCGAGACGACCGTCGGTCGGGCGCTCCTGTTCGAAATCCTGCCGAAGGGACTGTCCTTCGACATCATCAACCAGGACATGACCAAGAAGACCATCTCCGGGACCATCAACGCCTGCTATCGCGCGTTGGGTCTCAAAGAGACGGTCATCTTCGCCGACCAGTTGATGTACACCGGCTTCCACTACGCCACGCGCGCTGGTGTGTCGTTCGGCATCGACGACATCGTCATCCCGGAGCAGAAGACCCGGATCGTCGCTGCCGCCGACCACGAGGTGAAGGAGATCCAGGACCAGTACGCGTCCGGGCTCGTCACCAATGGTGAGCGCTACAACAAGGTGGTCGACATCTGGTCGCGCGCCAACGATCAGGTGGCGAAGGCGATGATGGAGAAGCTGGGCACGGAGGAGGCGCAGGACTCCAAGGGCCAGCAGGTCCGGCAGAAGTCCTTCAATTCCATCTTCATGATGGCCGACTCCGGCGCTCGCGGCTCTGCTGCGCAGATCCGTCAGCTCGCCGGCATGCGCGGCCTGATGGCCAAGCCTGACGGCTCCATCATCGAGACGCCCATCACGGCGAACTTCCGTGAGGGGTTGAACGTTCTGCAGTACTTCATCTCCACGCACGGTGCCCGCAAGGGTCTCGCCGACACGGCGCTGAAGACGGCCAACTCCGGCTATCTGACCCGCCGCCTGGTGGACGTTGCGCAGGACCTCGTGGTGACGGAGCCGGATTGCGGCACGTCCAACGGACTCAACATGGCGCCGCTCGTCGAGGGCGGTGACGTCGTGGAGGCGCTGGGCGAGCGCGTGCTCGGCCGCGTCCTGGCCGACGACATCATGAAGCCGGGCAACGAGGAGGAAGTCCTGATCGGCAAGAACACCCTGCTCGATGAGAAGCTGGTGCGGCAGTTGGAGCATGAAGGCGTGGACCAGATCAAGGTCCGCTCCCCCATCACCTGCTCGACCCGCTACGGCGTCTGCGCGATGTGCTACGGGCGCGATCTGGCCCGTGGACGCATCATCAGCATCGGCGAGGCGGTGGGTGTCATCGCCGCGCAGTCGATCGGCGAGCCCGGTACGCAGCTGACGATGCGGACCTTCCACATCGGCGGCGCGGCCTCACGGGCCGCGGCGGCGAGCAGCGTGGAGGTGCGCAACAAGGGCCTCATCCGCTTCCATCACATCAAGACCGTGCAGCACGAGAAGGGTCACCTGGTGGCCGTGTCGCGCTCCGGTGAGATCGGCGTGGTGGATGACTTCGGCCGCGAGCGCGAGCGCTACAAGATTCCGTACGGCGCAATGATCAGCGTCAAGGAAGGCGACCAGGTGGCGTCCGGTCAGGTCGTGGCGACCTGGGACCCGCATACCCACCCGGTGATCACGGAGGTGGCCGGCCTCGTGAAGTTCCAGGACTTCATCGACGGCCTCACCGTCACGACGCAGGTGGACGAGGTCACGGGGCTCTCCAGCACCGTGGTGCTCGACACCAAGCAGCGCGGCGGCAAGGACGTGCGCGCGACCATCAAGCTGGTCAGCAACAAGGGCAAGGAAGTGACCTTCGCCAATACGGAGATTCCGGCGGTGTACTCGCTCCCCTCGGGCGCGCTCGTCGCGCTGGAGGACGGCGCGCGGGTGTCGGTGGGCGATGTCATCGCCCGCATCCCGCAGGAGTCGTCGAAGACCCGCGACATCACGGGCGGTCTGCCGCGCGTGGCGGATCTGTTCGAGGCCCGCAAGCCCAAGGACCCGGCCATCCTCGCGGAGAAGTCGGGCACCGTCAGCTTCGGCAAGGAGACCAAGGGCAAGCGGCGCCTGATCATCACCAGCGATGACGGCGAGAAGTACGAGGAGCTGATCCCGAAGTGGCGCCAGCTCAACGTCTTCGAGGGCGAGACGGTCGAGAGCGGCGAGGTGATCGCCGACGGCGAGCCGAACCCGCACGACATCCTGCGCCTGCAGGGCGTCGAGGCACTGGCCAACTATCTCGTGCGCGAGATCCAGGACGTCTACCGCCTGCAGGGCGTGAAGATCAACGACAAGCACATCGAGGTGATCATCCGCCAGATGCTGCGCAAGACCGAGGTGCATGCGGCGGGCGAGACGACTCTCCTGCGCGGCGAGCAGCTCGACCGGGCGCGCGCGCTCGACATCAACGATCGCGCGCAGCAGGATGGCAAGCAGATTGCCGCCCTGCAGCCGGTGCTGCTCGGCATCACCAAGGCGTCCCTCGCGACGGAGTCGTTCATCTCCGCGGCCTCCTTCCAGGAGACCACCCGCGTCCTCACGGAGGCGGCGGTGCGCGGCCTCAAGGACGATCTGCGCGGCCTCAAGGAGAACGTCATCGTCGGCCGGCTCATCCCGGCGGGCACGGGCTTCGCAGCCCATGCTTCGCGCCGCAAGAAGCCCGACGGCGTCGAGCGCCGCAGCTTCATGGATGTCGGCGGCGGCATGCCGGACACCGAGGAGTCGGGTGGTGGTGGTGGTAGCGGCGGAGTCGGCGAGGAGTCGGAGAGCACGGCGAGCTGACCAGCCTCCCCGGTTCGGCGACACTGAACAGGCCGGTGAGAGCGAAAGCCCTCACCGGCCTTTTTATTTGTGCGAGGTCCGCTACGGAGCTTTGCCGCGCCGATCCATGGCTCGACATATCGAGCTCGCTGTCGCTGGAAGGGCCACTTACAGCGGCGTCAGCCCCAGCATGAGCGTCTCCAGGCGGGAGCGGACGTCTTTGCGATAGCCCTCGCTGCTCGAAACGGTTGTGCCACCGCTGAGCAGAAGGATGTAATCCCCCCTCGGGGTCTTGCTGACTTCACGCACGTGGTTCATGTTCACGAAACACGAGCGGGAAATACGCATCAGCGGCAGCGATCGCATGGTGTCCTCCGCTTGCTGCAGCGTGCTGCGGGCATGCAGTGACTCCTTTCCAACACGCAGCGTAATGTAATTTCGGTTCGCCTCCACCATTTCGACGTCGGCGATGTCCACCATCTTCATTCGACCGCCGGCCTGGACCAGAAGCCGAGGCCGCGTATCGGGCAGCGGAGAGCCCCTCTCCACCCGCCCAATCAGCGCCGTCAAACTGTCCCGTCGCTCGGTCGCTTGCTCCGCGCTCAAGCGCTGCCGAAGGCGCAGGAGCGTCATGCCGAATCTCTCCGCATCGAAAGGCTTCAAAAGGTAGTCGGTAGCGTTGAGCGCGAACGCTTCGACCGCATATTCTTCATACGCCGTCACGAACACGACCAAAGGTTGCTTTTCGCGTTTGCTCAGGGCCCGGGCTAACTGCATTCCGGACATCAATTCCATCTGAATGTCCAGAAAAAGCACGTCCGGCGTACGGCGCTTGATTTCCGCCAGGGCCGCGGCGCCGCTACCGAACTCACCGGTCACTAAAACGTCGGGCTCGCCGGCGCAACACTCGCGCAACGCATACCGTGCCGCCGGCTCGTCATCGACTATCATCACTTCCATTGTTGCACTCAAAACCGTCAGGCCCCCGCTCGCGCGGCCGTCAATTGCGACAACCTGGGCATCGAGATCTGCACCACCCAGACCGTGCCGTCGGAGGCGTTCATGCTCAGCTCCGCCTCACTGCCGAAATGCACCCGCAATCTCTCACGCACATTGTTCAGGCCGATGCCGGCGACCCTGAGAGCGCGGCCGGGCGCGGTCGTATTCGTGACACGCAGGATCAGTGAATGCGCGGTCGGTAGACTTTCGACGCGAATTTGCACCGGATCCTCGTGCCCGGCGAGTCCGTGTACCACCGCGTTCTCGATGAGCGGCTGTAAGATCAGGCTCGGAACCCAGAATGCGGGCTGTCGGTCAGGGTTGGGAACGTCGACAGAGAGGCGATCGGAGAAGCGCTGGCGTTGCAACTCGAGATAGGACGACACGAAGTGCAACTCCTCTCCAAGCAGGCAGAATTCGCGCTGTCCCACCCGCAAAAGGCGTCGCAGCAGGCCGGCGAGCTGAACGATCATCTCCTCGGCGTTGTCGGGATCGGATCTGACGTGTACCCGGATCGTATGCAACAGGTTGAATAGCGTGTGCGGCGACAGTTGCAGCCGCAGCGCCGACAAACGCGCCGCGCTCCATTCTTGCCGCAGGGTTGCGACATTCAACTGTGATTCGTGAAAGCGCTTGTACCATGCGAGCGCCGTAACCAGTGCAAGCCCGAACCAATAGGTAAGAAGAAAGCTGACAAAATCCGCGATCCAAAGCGCCGCTTGTCTGGTCGGCTCACTCGCGACAGCGGCCTTGGCAACGGCGGGCGGGTCGAAGAAATAGTATATGGGCGCTGCCAGCTCCATCGAGAAGTAAGGCAAGCAGGCAAACACGAAGGCGAGGGCAACTTGCAGGGCAATACGAATGAGCGGCGCCCAACCCACGCGGAGCGAAATCCAATAACAGGCGACCAGTGGTGGAAACAGCATCAGATGCTGGACGACGCGCTCGCCCGCGGGCGAAAACCCGGTTGTGGCGAAGGTCACCTGCATGCTGTGGCTGTACAGGACGTTCGAGGCGGTCACGTAGACCCAAAACGCCGCCGACACCGCAAACAGCGAACGCAGTGGTATCCCGTGCGAGATATCCGCGTCGGCGAGCTGCTCGGCGGTGAACTCCGGGCTGGCAGAAACTGCCTCGGCCGGGTCGTTGAGATCCATGGGTTGATCTTATGGCGGCATGGTTCGGCCGGCTCTACTTTACCGCAATACCCGCGGTTCGTAACCCGAAGCTTGTCGCACGGAGACGCACGCGGGTGACGTTTTTAGGGACGAATGCGTTGCGCGCAGGGACGAAATCGACATCAGGGTGTAGATCCGCCACATCGTCAGACTCTGAAATACCTCCACGAACGGCGATCGGCTCTCGGTAAAAGCCCTTCGCGCACGTGCCCGCGGCGAGCGCAGTCAAGCAAACGCCCGGAGCCGTCGCATGAGGATGTTGATCGTCGATCCAGAGCCGTCGCCGCTGCTGCAACTGTGCAACGAGGACAGTGAAGTGGACGTGGTCGGTTCGGCCACGTCTGGTGCGGCGGCAATTCGCGCGGTCGCGAACGCCGGCCCGGATCTCCTGCTGCTCGAAGTCCGCCTCGCGGATATGAGTGGCTTCGAGGTGTTACAGGCCATCGACGTTGTGGGGCCGCCCCTCGTCATCGTGGTTTCGGCCGTGCGGGATCACGCCGTGGCTGCTTTCGAGGCCGGGGCCGTCGACTACCTGTTGAAGCCCGTGAAGGCCAGCCGCTTCCGCTGCGCGGTGTCGCGCGCGCGCACTTTGCTGCAACAGCGCGCGGAACTCGTTGCGGCAGAACAGCGTGCGACGGCCGCGGCAATGCTGGTAGGCGAGCGGGAGAAGCGCCTTTACCCGCTCTGTCCTACTGATGTGGATTACATCGAATCGGACGGAAATTACGTCTGGTTTCGAACGGGCGGCGAGAGCTACATCAGCCGTGACTCCGTCAAGCGCCTCGCCGGGGCATTGGCTGGCTGCGGCTTCGTGCGCATTGAGCGGTCACTGCTGTTGAATCTTCGTGCACTTTCCTTCGCCGAGCCCGCGGGTCACGGCACCTTTGCCTTTACTTTGAAATCGGGAATGAGACTGCAATCGAGCGCGACTTACCGGGCAGAAATCCTGCGTGTGTTGCCGCTGGCGCGAAGCAACCCAAGTTGAAGGTCGACGAGCAAGTGTACGTACCGTCCGTACTCGACGTTGGAGTTATCCCGCGCCGGGAGGATGTTCTCCCTGCACCGGCCGTGACCGTCCCAAACATGATCGCCAAATCACCCTCGCTGGTAACGTCGCGAGCATGCGATTGCTGGATCGTATTGCTCAATGCCGAACGCCTTTCGTTGTGGAGAACATCGCGAACGGCCGGTGTACTCGTCTGAGCGGTGCGGCGGACTACGCGGATACGCTTGCGAAATGTCCGATCCGCTACGTGCTGAGTGACGATCTCGTGCGTCTCTGCGCGGACCTTGCTTACTCCAAGGGCGCTCGAACGCTCGAGTGCGCAGACCTCCTGCGTATCCCTGCCGTCCACCTGTGGGTGGAGTGGGCGGAGGCGCCGTGGCGAGCCGAGTTGACCCGCTACGGAATCAGAACCTGCAACCAGAGCCCATGTATCTCAGGGAGGCGCGGCGCTTGGATTCAGAGTTCGCGCGACGGCAGGAGTGGGCAGCTGCGCACCTTCTGGACCACCGGGGAGAACAATGCGGACGTCCGGGTAAGCAGCATGGAGGCCTACTTCGACCTCGACGCCGAGGATACGGGGCCGGAGCCGTCCGATGAGAGGTGTGGCGCCACTTTTGCCGTATTCGACGGCGAGAATCCCGAGGCAGACCTTCTGCGCCGCTGTCTGCGCTTCCGCTACGAGAAGTCCTGGGCTCAGTACTACGATAGCGCGACCCTCAATCCGAGCGAGCGCGATGCCATCGCCCATCACGCTCTGGGAACCATCGCCGTCGATGTTCCCCTGCTCGTCGCGTTTTTCCTGCTGCTCGGTACGCGGGTCGGTCTGCCGCAGCAATCATTCGCGCTCACCAGGCTCAACCGCGCGCGAATTCGGCTCGGCAAAGCGCCATTGCTCGACCATGTAGACGTGTCCGCTCCGTTGTTCCAGTCCCGCCAGCAGGGCGCCGGGGAGATAACCGACAGCGGACGTCGCTCGCCGCGTCTGCATCATGTCCGGGGCCATCTTTTCCGGCGCGGCAGCCAGCTCATATGGCGCGTCCCTCACGTGCGGGGGTCCATACGCCACGGAGCACTCCGAAGCCGGACTGTTACCTGGACGTTTGACTCGCTCTCATCGCCAGCAAACCCGCGAGAATCCGCAGATTCGGCAAAAGCGCCATCGTTCGCGCAAAGCGCGCTCAAGCCGTGACGCGCGTCTGACTCGTTGCGCCGGCACCGCGCACGCAGAGCGGGGTGCGATCCCCTTCGGAAAACAGAGATTTCACCGCCGTGGATGACTTCATCACACGTGCGGCGGCTTCATAACAAAGTCACTTCGAATGCGAAGTCTGCATGTACCTTTCGATCCACAGTCCGCGGTTCGACCGGTGCTTCAATAACAGACACCCGCACGACCGCTTCGCGTTCCTCCTCTGGGGGAAGGCTTCGATAAACATAGCGGGGGGCGGCCCAGCCGACCCGGGGAGATCCTGATGAGAGTGAATTATCAACTCGTATGCGCGGCCAGTCGCGCCGTTGCGGCAGTCATGCTCACCCTCTGCGGCACCGTGAGCATGATGGCGTATGGCGCGCCGGCGAGTACCACGCAGCCGAGCGCGACGCAGGCAAGCACCGCGCAGACGAGCACAGGCGCAGCCCCGAAGGCGGCCGCAGCGGCGGCAACCGCCAAGACACGTCCCACGAACGCGCCCATCGTGCTTGCGCAGACCACCCCGGCGCCCACGCCCATCCTCGCGCCTCCGGTACTGCAGACCGTCGTGGTCACCGGCACCCTGATCGCGCGGCCGGCGTCGGAAACCGCCGAGGCCATCACGATTGTCAAGGCGGACGCCCTGAAGAACCAAGGCATCGTGAACGTCGAGCAGGCGCTTAACACGCTCACCAACAACGTTCCGGCGATCAACATCTCCGCGGCCGTCGGATCGTTCTCCGGAGGTGGCACTTACGCCAACCTGCGGGGGCTCGGGCAGGCCCGCACGCTGGTTCTTCTCGATGGACAGCGCTTGGCCGACAACGCCAACAGTGACAATGGGGTCGACCTGAGCGGCATTCCATTCTCCGCCATCGACAACATCCAGGTGCTGCGCGAGGGCGCCTCGGCGGAATACGGCTCCGATGCCATCGCGGGCGTCATCAACTTCATCACCAAGAAGAACTACCAGGGCGCTGAAGTCCAGGTGAATTTCGATCAGCCGCAGGAAGAGGGCGGCAGCGCCGGCTACGGCAATTTCACCATCGGTCACGGCGACCTGGTGAGCGACGGCTATAACGTCATGCTGACTGGAAGCTACAGCGAGCAACAGCAGCTGCGTGCCACATGGCGGTCGTTTTCCGCCCCGGGTTTTGATCCGGCCGAGGGCCTCAACGCGACGAACGATCCGGGAACATGGCCCGGCAGCATCGTTGAAGACGCCAACAACCCCAACTCGGACTGGTCCTATCAGCCGGACTACCCGTCGTGCCCTGGCAACAACTATCTGACCACTGTGCCCGGCGCCTGCGCCTACCGCTATCAGGCGGCAACAGATCTGTTGCCGAAGTCCGACGAGGCCTCAGGCCTTGCCACCATCACCAAGGCGCTGCCGGGCAACAATACGCTGCAGTTGCAGTACCTGGAGAGCCGCTCCGATGTGAACGGCTGGTTCGGACCCATGTTCTACGAGTTCGCCATGACGCCCCAGGCCGACCCGCTGTACTACCCGTCAGCGGCGGGGCTGACCTGCGTAGGAACCTGTGCTGCCCCACCGGCTCTGAACGGCCCGATCACGGTGGCCTGGACGGACCCCACCAATAACCGCTACGGCGGCGACCTCAATACCGAGCAGAGAGCTCTATTGAGCTTCTCCGGCAACAACAACGATTGGGACTACAAGGCCAGTCTCAACTACAGCCAGAACAAGAGCGATCAGCGCTGGACCGGCGGCATCCCCGATGAAACGCTGCTGTCCAACGGCAGCACCACCGCCAACGGTACCCCGATCCTCAGCAATCTGATCAATCCGTTCGGACCGCAGTCCGCGGCCGGAGAGGCCCTGATCAATTCATCGTATCTGAACGGCACCTACGCCAACGGCGAGATGAAGCGCTGGAGTTTCGATGGCAACGCCAGCCATCCCTTGGGGGATGCGTTCAATTCCGGCACGCCGGCGACCGTGGCCCTCGGCTTCAACGTCGAAGGCGAGAACTTCGGCTTCGCCAGTACGCCGTACAACGACCTCACACATGTCGCAAGCGGCTTCACGGACACCAATGTGGAGGGCAGTCGCACCAGCCAGGCGCTCTTCATGGAGATCGACGTGCCGATTTCCAAGAGGCTCGATCTCGACGTGTCGGATCGGGAGGATCGCTACAGCGACTTCGGCCGCACCAACAACGGCAAGCTCGCGGTACGCTTCCAGCCGTACAGCTTCCTGACCCTGCGCGGCACCGCCTCCACGGGCTTCCGTGCGCCCACGCTGTTCGATCTTTACCAGCCCAATAACATCGAATCCTCGGACGGCGGCACCATGGGGACCAACAACCCGTTCTGCGTCAACCCCACGGCGACCGGGCTCTGGACTCAGTCGACCTGCAGCTCGCAGGGACTGGGCGTATTCGGGGGTAACAGACACCTGACGCCGGAGACCTCGGAGAACTTCGATGTCGGCGCCATCATCTCGCCGATCCGGAACATGGGCATCACGCTCGACTATTTCCGCGTCCTGGTCTCGAACGCCATCGGCATCATTCCCGCCGAGAGCATCTACGAGAACCCGACTGAATTCGCCAACCAGATCGTGCCGAACTCCAGCGGAGGACTCACCCAGTCGATTCAGGAGGGCGCGTTCTGCACGCCGTACACGAATTCGAGCTGCGGTTACATCCTGCAGAACGCTCAGAATACGGGCGGCGTTACCACCGACGGTCTCGATCTGAGCGTCCAGTACCTGCAACGTACGGCGTACGGAACGTTCCGCGAGGACCTGGAAGG
Source organism: uncultured Pseudomonadota bacterium (assembly GCA_963812925.1). Taxonomy (GTDB): domain Bacteria; phylum Pseudomonadota; class Gammaproteobacteria; order Steroidobacterales; family Steroidobacteraceae; genus 13-2-20CM-66-19. The sequence continues at coordinate 19,033 of CAWEXF010000007.1, forward strand.
AACCGCGGTCACGCAATTCCGCCTGCGACTGTACAACGGCGCCCCCGCGCTCAACCTGGTGGGCTGGAATCAGGGCGGAGCGCTCAATCCGCCGGCGTTCCGCTGGCAGCATGAGCTCCGGGTCGACTGGACCAGCCCGGCCAGCATGTGGGGAGCCGGACTGAGCAACCGCTTCTACTCCTCCTACATCGACGAGTTCAATATCGGACCGGAAAATACCGGTCCGCAACGGATAGTCGGCGCGCAGTCGACCTGGGATGCCTACGCGTCCTACATGCCGGTTCGGAGGCTCACCGTTCTCTTTGGAGTCCAGAATCTCTTCAACACCAACCCGCCGTTCACCAACGCGGGGTCGAACAACTTCGCGTCGGGTTACAGCGCTCTCTTCTCCAATCCGATCATGCGGGACTTCTATCTCAACGTGAGCTACAAGTTCTTCTAGACCCTCTCGTGAATGTCTCTTTGAAGCCCCGCCTTGCGCGGGGCTTTTTCTGGCACTAAAGCCGGGGGCAGGTCAGGGTGCGTCCTTGCCAAGCTCGGCTCACTGACCGGACGCGATCGTATATCCCGTCAGCGTCCCACTGGTGTCATTCCCAGTCTCCGTAACCGCCACCAGCATCGAATCCCCCACAGCCAGCTGCACTATGTTGTTCCCCAGCGATTGCGTCCAGTCGGTGCTGCCAGAGGTTGCGTTGACGGCGTAGAGGTTTCCGTTCGAGGAGCCAACGATCACGTATTGATTACTGGTGTCATCGCTGACGACGATGGGCGCCGTACTGAGCTCCTTGTCGCCGCTGAAGCTCCACTGCACCGTATCGCTCGTCGCTTCGTCGGTCAGATTGACGGAGTCCAGGTTTGAGCTTTGCAGAAACCAGCCCGTGCTGCCGCTGAAGGCGGCCGGCAGCGAGTAGGTGAGCGTGCCGGCGCTGTTGTCCCCCGTCTCCGCATCGAAGATGGCGAGCGCGGAGGTATTCGAGGAATAAACCAGCCCATTGGCTACTGCGGGAGTTGCCCCCTGCGGACAGTAGAGCGTGCCGCTGGAAGTGTCCCAGATGACCTCCCCGGTCGCCGGCCTGAAGTCGATCGTGTAGCAACCGGAAGTCGTGGCGGCGACATACACCCCATCCGCCGTCACCGCGGGTGTTCCGCTGGCGGTGGTCAGTGACTGGTCCCATGCAAGGGCGCCCGTGCTCTCATTCATCGCATACAGCGTCGCGCTGCCGCCGACGATGACATACACGTAACCGTCTGCCACGGTAGGAGCTCCCGGCGAGGCCGCGCCCAGCTCCGCGCTCCAGATCAACGCGCCGGTACCTGCGTTGTAGGCGTAGAGGGTGCTCCCGGAGCCGTCGGCATCCTGCTGCGTGACGAACACCTGCTCACTGTCGTAGGCCACGCCCGCGGATCCGCCGGCAGTACCGGAAATCGCCACCGGACCCCAGGCCGTCGCGCCGTTGGACTGGCTGAGCGCCAGAAGCTGAGACCCGCCCGAAGTCCCGGTCGTCAGGAATATCATGCTGTCGGCGAGCACCACGTTGGAAGGCGTGCCCGCGCCAATATTCACGTGCCAGGACGATGGCGGCGGAAAGGTCACGGTGCTGGAGCTGAAGTCAACCGCGCCGTCGTGCGCCGGATCGATCTGGTATGCGTTCGCATCGCCCGTGGGCGCCACGATACTGACAGTTTCGGCATTCGATCCGCTCGATGTACTCGAGGTGCTCGATGTGCCCAGGGCGGCGGCCGCCGGGTTGGTGACGGTGATGGATGCGCTGCCGGTCGCGGCGATATCGGCGGCATTGATCTGGGCGATGAGCTCCGTCGCCGAGACGTAGGTGGTCGATCGGTTGGAGCTGTTCCACTGCACGGTGTCTCCCGAGCCGAACCCCGATCCCAACACCGTGAGGTTGAACGCCGGCCCGGCGGCCACGACCGAGCTCGGAGAAACCGAGGTAACGTTCTCCGTGCAGCCGGCGACGCTTACCGCCAGAACAGTCAATCCAAACACATGTCGAGCCGACATTACGACTTCCTTACAATTCCGGCCTCAAAACTTCCTGATTCGTCGCGCCACCGGCTTGGTCACGGCCGGATCGGGAGCAGCGTAGCGCTGCGCCCTACGCCGGGCAAGGCCCCGGCCGCTCATGGCGCCGGCGGACCATAGAATTTGAAACAAGAGCCAGAGGCAAAGCGCGAATGCCAGCGCGAACGCTATGCCGTCGGTGGATAGGCCGAAGGTCGGCACCCAATCGCCCAGTGTTGCATGCGCGATCGCCGGATCGACATGTAAGGAAAGATATGCGGCCTGCTGGAATAAGTTGCCATGCAGAGCCGCGACCTCGCTCTGCAGGCGTTGCACGGCGGCGACGAGCGCGCTGAGCGCGGCGCCCTCGGCATGGAAGGTCGGATCCTTGCTCGCCAGGTGGTACTGGATGAGCTGGGTCAGATCGCCATGGAACCGCTGATTCGCGATCGCCTGCCAGGGCGCCAGGTCCAACCTGGCCTGATCGAGCATACCGCCCAGGCGCTGGCGGTATTGCGAGATGAAGCCCGGCACCAGGCCACCGGCGACTATCGCGCAGATGAGCAGCACACGATCAACGAATCCACGGACGAATGACATAATCCGCTTCCTTGGCCGAGCGACGTCCCAGCGAGCTTACCCGCCCGACCGGCCTGCGACCAGCCGTCCCCGGCATGCGATGAGTCGTTGATTCTGCGTCGGAAAAGCCCGAAACAGGTTGCGTCCCCGGCTTTGCATAAGTACCGTCCGCCCTAATCTGGCGCGCCGCAAGCTGCCGCGCTCCGACAACTATCGGGGAGCTCATGATGACGCGATATTCCCTTCTGGCGAGAGCAGCCATCGTGCTGCTTGCCGTGAGTTGTGCCGCGCCGGTCGCCTGGGCGCGCGCTGCCGCAGCGAAGGCGGCGGCGGAACAGCCCAAGGACGTCTTCGCGCAGCTCAAGTTCCGCAATCTGGGCCCCGCCATCGCCGGTGGGCGTGCGACGGCGGTAGCCGGCATCCCCGGCAACCCCCAGGTCTACTATGTCGGCGCGGCCGCCGGCGGCGTGTTCGAGACGACGGACGGCGGCTTGAACTGGAATCCCGTGTTCAATCACGCGTCGACCAGCTCGATCGGCGCGATCGCGGTCGCGGCCTCGAATCCCAACCTGGTGTGGGTGGGTACGGGCGAGGCCAACATCCGCAACGATGTGATCCCCGGCGCGGGGGTATACCTGTCGACGGACGGCGGTAAGACCTGGCGCGCGATGGGCCTCAAGAGTGTCGGCCAGATCGGCCGCATCGTGATCGATCCGCACGATCCGAATCACGTGGTAGTCGCGGCATTCGGTCAGGAATGGGGCCCCAGCCCGGACCGCGGCGTGTACGTGACGACCGACGGCGGCAAGAGCTGGCGCAAATCGCTGTTTGTCGACAATGACACCGGCGCGATCGACGTCGCGATGCAGCCCGACAATGGTCAGGTGTTGTTCGCCGCCACCTGGCAGGCCAACCGCAAGCCGTGGACGCTCAATGACGGCGGTCCCGGCTCAGGGGTGTGGCGCTCGACCGACGGCGGCGAGAGCTGGAAGCGGCTGCGCGAGGGCTTACCGACGGGCACCATCGGGCGCATCGGGCTGGCGATCGCGCCCAGCGAGCCGGACCGCGTCTATGCGCTGCTCGAGGCTGCGATCGGCAAGGGAACGCTGTTCGCCACCGACGACCTCGGAGACCACTGGCAGCAGGTCTCGGATAATCATGCCTACAACGTCCGTGGTTTCTATTTCACCACGCTCGAGGTCGCGCCTGACGATGCCGACCGCGTCTACTTCCTGGGTTTCCAGCTTGCTGAATCCGACGATGGCGGCAAGACGGCGCATGTGATCGACGAGTCGGTGCACGTCGATCACCACGCCATGTGGATCGATCCGACGAATCCGAAGCGCATGATCCAGGGCAACGACGGCGGCGCCTATCTCTCGCAGGACGGCGGCAAGAACTGGCGCTTCCTCGATGGGCTGCCGATCGAGCAGGGCTACACCGTCGCGGCCGACAGCCGCACTCCCTACGATCTGTGCACCGGCCTTCAGGACAACAGTGCCTGGTGTGGACCTTCCTCCACACTCGCCGACAATGTCGTTTCCGGGCAGGATTGGTTTGTCGTGGCGGGCGGTGATGGTGAATACGCGGTGCCGGCGCCGTCAGACGGCAACATTATCTATGCCGACGCTGAGGATGGCTCGATCACGCAGTTCAATCGCAAAACCAAGCAGTCGCTTTTCATCATGCCGTACCTGCACGGCCCGGGGTACGTCGACGATCTGCCGACTTCCGCGCAGAAAATCCGCTTCAACTGGACGCCGCCGATCGCAGTCGATCCGCAGGACGCGAACACGGTCTACATCGGTGGCAGCGTGCTGCTGAAGTCCACCGACGGCGGCCTCGACTGGAAGACGATCAGCCCCGACCTGACGCGCAACGACAAATCCAAGCAACAGCTGCCGGGCGGCCCGATCCACTACGATATCTCGGGCGCCGAGACTTACGACACGCTGCTCTCGATCCAGGTGGCGCCGAGCGATCCGCGGGTGGTCTGGGTTGGCAGTGACGATGGGCTCGTGTCCGTCACTCGCGATGGCGGCAACACTTGGAGCAAAGTGTCGCCGCCGCGTGCGCCGGCCTGGGCGCGTGTCTACCAGATCGATATCTCGCCGACGGACCCGGGAGCGGCGTATGTCGCATACGACGCTCACGAGCTGAGCGACAACAAGCCCTATGCGTACGCTACGACCGACTACGGGCATCACTGGCGGGCGATCGGGGGCGGTCTGCCCGATGATGCTTCCGTGATGGTGGTGCGCGCCGACCCGGACGACAGTCAGGTGCTGGCGGCCGGCACCATGCGGGGAGTGTGGATCTCGCGGGACGGCGGCGACCGGTGGACGCAACTCAAGAGCAACCTGCCCACGCTGCCGGTCTTCGATCTCAAGTTCGTGCGCGGCGATCTCGTGCTCGCGACTCACGGCCAGGGCCTGTGGCTGCTCGACCATTTCGCGGCGGTCGCGCAGCTCGATCCCGCAGCCCTGCCGAAGCAGGTCAAGCTGTTCACTCCGGGCACCGGCGTCGAGTATCAGCGCTGGAGCCGCGGCGAAGGCGCCGAGCCGGCGTTCGTCAGCCCCAATGCACCGGACGGCGTCGTTATCGACTACAGCCTGCCGAAGAAACTGGAGGCTAGCGGGCAGCAGAAGGCGCTCGAGCAGACGCCGGTGAAGATCGAGATCCGCGATTCGAGCGGCGAGCTCATCGCGACCCGCTATGGAGAATCGCAGTACGGGGTCAATCGCTACGTGTGGGATATGCACTATGACAAGCCCACGGCCACCGACTTCGAGAGCTCACCGCTCGAGGGTAAGCCGCCCGCGTTCGAGGAGCTTGCCGGCCCCGAGGTGCTCCCGGGAACATACTCGGTCAGCGTGACGGTCAGCGGTCACACGGAGACGGCGACCGCGCGCGTGGTTGCGGACCCCAACCAACCGGCCTCCACAGCCGGGCAGAGACGCTCGCTGGAGCTCGCTCTCGAGGCGCGTGCGCAGGAGGATGCGATGAACAGGATGTTGAACCGCATAAGCGCGATGCAGTCGCAGCTCGATGCTTACGGCAAGACCGTGGCGACAGAAGCCAACGGCATCGATCCCGACGAGCGCGCGCTCGCGAAATCGCAGGCGGCCCTGGTCGCCCGCGGCAAGGCACTCGACAAAGAGCTCGGGAAGCTCAAGGACTCCGTCTATGACCCCAACGTGCAGCACAAGGTGGGAGAGGACAGTCTCCATCAGCTGACCGACCTGCACGATGCGCTCGAGGCGAATGCGTCCTCACTCGCGAGCATGGGTCTGCAGGCGCCGACCGGGCCACTGCTCGCGATCGAGGGGGAGTTGACTGGCGAGCTCGACGGCAAGCTGGCCGCGTACAACGCTCTCCTTGCGGGCGATGTCACAGCGTACGACAAGGCCGCCTATGCCGCTGGCGCGCCGACGCTTGCGGCGGGGGAGCCGATCAAGGTCGCCGCGCCACCACAGCTTCACTAGTTGAAGGCGCTGGATCCGGGCTCCTGCCCGGCCCAGCGCGTCTCGGCCACCTGCGGCGGCCGGGCACGTCCCTGTGCCTGGAGTGTCTGACCGCCAATCCTTGCCTTGGGGTGCGGTGGCTGCTAACCTGAACCGTAAATGCGAATCACTCTTATCTGCAGTACCCCAGCCTGAGGGTCAGCATGGCGACGGTGGACGAGCACGCTCTCAGGCACGCCCGGATCTCCAGCCCGGGCTGGAAGATGTTCCTGGCCGTCATGGGACCGGGACTCGTCGTCATGCTTGCCGACACCGACGTCGGCAGCATCATCACGGCGGCGCAGAGCGGCGTCCAATGGGGGTATCGGCTCCTCCTACTGCAGCTCCTGCTCATGCCCGTGCTCTACATCGTGCAGGAACTGACGGTCCGGCTCGGTATCTTCACGGGCAAGGGACATGGCGAGCTGATCCGCAGCACCTTCGGCCCCGGCTGGGCCTGGATGTCGGTGAGCGGGCTCGGGGTGGCCACCATCGGCGCCCTGATGACGGAGTTTTCGGGCGTCGCGGGTGTTGGTGAGCTGTTCGGCGTGCCGCGCGCCGTGAGCCTGGGGCTGGTCACGGCGGTGTTGCTGGCCGTGGTGCTGACCGGAAGCTATCGCCGCGTCGAACGGATCGCAATTGCCCTCGGGTTGTTCGAGCTCGCGTTCTTCGTGGTGGCGTGGCGTTCTCATCCGCAAGGCGCGCAGCTGGCGAACGGGCTCGCGCACATGCCGCTGAAGGACAACGCCTACCTCTACCTCGTTGCCGCCAACATCGGCGCGGTGATCATGCCGTGGATGATTTTCTATCAGCAGTCCGCGGTAGCCGATAAGAAGCTGCGCGGCTCCCACTATCGGCATGCGCAGTGGGATACGGCTTTTGGCTCCGTGATCACGCAGGCGGTCATGGCCGCGGTCCTGATCGCCGCGGCTGCAACCATCGGCCAGGCGCACGCTGGCGCTGCGCAAGCGAGCCTGAACTCCATCGGAGACATCAGCAGGATGTTGGTTCCTGCTTTGGGGGCCAACGTCGGCCGGGTCGTCTTCGGGTTCGGTACCATCGGAGCAGCCATGGTCGCAGCGATCGTCGCGTCGCTCGCCTCTGCGTGGGGTTTCGGTGAAGTCACCGGTTACCGCCATTCCCTCGAGCATCATCCGTTGGAGGCGCCGTGGTTCTACGGCATCTACTCGGTCGCGGTCATCGGCGGGGCGGTGGTCGTGGATCTCGTGCCGAATCTCGTAGCGCTCAACATCGCCGTGCAAGTCATGAACGCGCTGATGCTGCCGGTAGTGCTCGGCTTCCTGGTGCTGCTGGCGTTCAAGGCTCTTCCGCCCGAGCACCGGCTGAAAGGTCCATACGCCTGGCTGGTCGTCGTGGTGTCGGTTCTCACCGCCGGGCTGGGCGTTTACGGTGGCATCACCGGAGCCCACCTTTTCTAGGCGCTACTGCGACTGCAGGCGCACCTTCATGTCGGAGACGTAGCGGGAAGACAGCCAATAGGATCCAAGGTGCTTCTCGATGGTCACGCTGTCGCCGACGCGCAGTGTGAGATTGCCGGAGGCGGGTCCGATCTGCTGCCAGACCTGGCCGTTGTCGAGGTGCAGCACCATCGAATCCGGCGAGCGATCCAGGCCGGCCACGTGGGCAGTCACGCGCGAGCCGTCGCCGCCAACAAAGCTTTTCCAAACCGACGGCTTGGGAGGCGCAGTGGCCTCGGTGCTGGCCGCCGCTGGCGGCGCAGGAGGCACAGCCTGGGGTGGTGGCGGTGCTGGCGGAGTAGAGGCCGGCACGGGCGGGGGAGCGGCTGAGGGCGGCGGTGAGGGTGGCGGCGGGGGTGGCAGCGGGGGTGCCGGCGGGGCGACTGCCGGTTGCGGCACCGATTTCGTGAGACGGGCCATTTCCTGGTCATAGCAGACCAGTCGCTGCAAGGAATCGGATACCGCTGCGCAGGCGCGAAGACCGGGCGGAACGCTCTGCGCGATTGCCCCGGCCGGGATGCCGCCAAGCGGCAGCGCGCAAACCAGCGACCATGTCATCCGGCTTGCTCGCCGCGGGACGCGAGCGGTTGGCTGCTCAGGCATCGATGCTCTCCGGCGGGCCTCACCCGACAGGTGAGATTACGCCAGTGTAGCTCGGCGCACCGCGCCGCACGAGCTAGTGCGTTTGGACGGTCGGGGCGCTGCTCTGCGCAGCGCCACTCGCCGTGAGCCCTACCTTCGGTACCCCGAACTGACCTTGCAGCTGCGCCAGCTTCGCGAGGTCGATCGAGCCGACGATGTTGACGATCGTCAGCTGGCGGGGGTCCGCCGCGATGATGGCGACGCCATCCGTGCGAGCACCAGTGCGTCGAATGTAGATGTCGACGTTATTTCCCTGTTTCAGGTCGTGAGTCGAGACCACCGCCTTCCAGCCCGGAGCGAACAGCTGCGCCTCTACCGCTTTGACATCTGCCTTGGAGTATTCCCCCGGCTTGTCGAAGGTGTAGCTGCGCACGTAGATGCCCCTGATGCCCCGGATCAGGCCGTTGACCGCGGACCCGTTGCCGCTGTCGCTGCTGCTGATGACCCCGCTGGCCAGATGAAGCAGTGACGGATCGAGCGAGATGTCGACCGATTGGGTGGCAATCTTCGACAGGGCGGAGAAATCAGGCAGCTGCAGGCGGCCCGGGTCCGCCGCCAGGGCGAGAGCCGGCAGCGCCAGGAGCGCGCCTACTGAAATGACGGAACGAAGTCGCATGGCAGTCTCCAAAAAGAAAATCCGGTCATCGGGTCCGCTGGCCGCAGGTCAGGAGTTGGGATTCTCCGCGCGCGCGACCGCGGCGCGTACGAGGTTGACGTTGTCGCTGGCGATGCTCAGCGCCAAGAGGAGCTGGGCTCTGGCCTGATTCGCGCGCGCGGTAACGAGTGCGTGCTGTCGAATCTGGACGATACCGACGGCCGCGATGATGCAGGCGGCCAGCGCCGCCGGCAGCCAACGGGAACGGAAGGCCCGGTGCCTCCCGGAATCGAGCTGCGCCGCCACCCGATCGGAAAAGTCCGCACCGGGGCCGCTGCGCCGCAGGGCGCGATGCAATGCTTGGTCGAATTCGTCGGTCATGGCTGACTTCCCGCGGAAATCGGCCGGAGCTCGTCACAGCCGGCACGTAAGGAGGCAAGGGACCGCTGCAGATGACTCTTCACCGTGTTGAGCGGCATGTCGAGAGTTCTTGCGATCTCGGAAGGATCGAGATCCTCCTGATACTTCAGCAGCACCACGGCGCGCGCCATGGGCGGTAACCGGGAGACGAGGTCTCGCAGGCGCCGTTCGAGCAACGGATCGTGGCTTACCTCCGTCACCGGCACCTCCGCGACGGAGTCCAGGGGCAGGGCAGCGTGGAGCGGGCGCCGCCGGAGCCGATCGATTGCCCGATGGCAAACCGTCCGCCGCAGCCAGAAGAGCAGGTGGGCCGCGCAGGTGATCTTGCCGAGGTGGCGGTGAGCCGAAACGAAGACGTCCTGAGCAAGCTCCTCGGCGTCCTCGGGCACCTTGAGCATCCGCAGCGCCAGTGTGTAGACGATGTCCTGGTGGGCGCGGATCAATTCCCGGAAGGCGGCAAGCTCGCCGCGCCGCGCACGGGCCAGCAAGCTCTCGAGCGAAGCCACCGGCGCAGCCGTCCCCGGTGCCGCTGTCGCGGCAAGGTCGGGCATGCTTCTGGCGGCCGCGGCTGGGCTCATGGGGTCGGCTTCCATATATACCTATACGAGCGGCGGCGCGCTCGAGGGTGCAGGCTCAGGCGGCCTTGCGAAGCCAGAAGAGCCCGGTCTGGATGGCGAACGAGCCGTCAGCCTCGATCTGCAGGGCCTGCCCGACTTCCCGGGGCGCGCCTTCCTGCAGCGAGCGGATGACCGCGGCCCGATCCTCCGGCGTATGCATCCGCGCGATCCAGGAGGCGAACTCGAGGCGCAGCGGCCAGTGGGCGTGCTCGAGCTCGATCAGGCCGGCCGTCTGCAGCAGGGGTCGCCATTCCGCCAGCGAGCGATTGCGTACGTGCGAGGCGTCGCGCAGCAGCTCGATGCTCTGCAGGAAGGTATCGACCAGCGGGTCCTCATGACCGAGCGTGTCGATGATGAGCGCGTGGCCGCCTGGTGCCAGCACTCGGGTAATTTCCCGCAGAGCCTCCTGGAGCCGCGTCCAGTGATGAGTGCTGTAGCGGGTACATACCAGATGGAAAACGCCAGTGTCGAAAGGCAGTGATTCCGCATTTGCCTGCCGGACCTCGATCTGGCTCAAGCCCTTGGCGGCGGCCGCCTGCGACACGGCGGCGAGCATGCCCGGCGAAGGATCGAGCGCGACCATGCGGGCGACGTGCGGCGCCAGGGCGAAGCTGAGGTGCCCTCCGCCGCAACCGACGTCGAGCGCCTGAGCGTCCGCCGGCATGGCCCGCGCAACCAGTACTTTTGCCCGTTCGAGATCGGGACCGGCGGCGTGTACGGCGCTGGTCAGGTACGCCTGAGCTCGAGGATCGAATTGGCTCTGAACGGTCTGCTCATGGGTTTGCATGGCCATGCTCCTTGGGCCCTCGAGTGCCGCGACGGAGAGCCTACGTCCGGCTTGCCACCTGCTGCCGTACGACGCGGCGGGTCAGCTGTGCCTGCGTCCATTGGCGGACCCGGCTGGCGTCGGCGACGCGCGTGTATTTGCCCCAGGAATTGAGCAGAACCATGACGACGGTGCGATGGTCGATGACCGCCTGCATCACCAGACAATGGCCCGCGGCATTGGTGAAGCCGGTCTTCTGGACCACGATGTGCCAGGAAGCCCGATCCACCAGCGAGTCCGTGTTGTGGTACGCGACCATGTGCCGCCCGGAGCGGATGGTGAAGCCGCGACTGGTGGAATAGCGGCGGATGACCGGGCTCTGGGCCGCCGCCATGACGAGCTTCGCGAGGTCTTCCGGCGTCGAGGTATTTTCGCTCGAGAGACCGGTCGGCTCGACAAAGTGGGTGCTCGTCATGCCCAGCGCGCGGGCCTTGGCGTTCATGGCGCTGATGCAGGCCGCCAGGCCACCCGGATAGTTCCGCGCCAGCGCATGAGCCGCTCGGTTCTCCGAGGCCATCAGGGCAAGGTGGAAGAGCTCTGCGCGGCTGAGCGTGGTGCCCACCGCAAGCCGCGAGTACGCGCCGCGACCGATAGCCCGGTCGGCGGGGGTGACCTGCAATTCCTCATCCAGCGGCTGACCGGCCTCCGCCACCACGAGTGAAGTCATCAGCTTGCTGATCGAGGCGATGGGCACCCGGACGTCGGCCTTGCGCGCGTACAGCACCTTGTGATCGGTGACGTCCACCACCAGGGCCTCGGTCGACCGTAGGCCCGGCTGCTGGGCCGTGCCGCGGTGATGGCGATAGTGGTGGCGGTGGTGGTAGCGGGAGATCGAGGCCAGATGGATTGGCGCGGCGGCGCAGGCGGCCGAGGCGGCGAGAAGGATGAAAGTCGACGCGAATGACAGCGCCCGGGGGCGCTTGCCAAGCCCCGCGGCCAACTTTGACAGAATACCGGGCCCCATTTTTCAGTCTTCTCCGCGGTCGACGCAGAACTCAAAGGTAGCAGAGCATGAACCAGTTGTCGGTGCCGTGACGTACAGCGTGTTTCGGCGCCAACCGGTGGAAGCCTACAACAATGTTGTGCCGCAGTGCTACGCCGCGAGAGGAATCGCGACCTGTACGCGATTGCGGCCGAGGCGTTTGGCGGCATAAACGGCCGCATCGGCCTTTGCGATCAGCGCCTCTCCCCAGACGCCGAGCTGATCGCTGCTTGCGACCCCGATGCTGCAAGTCAGGCGGATCGGAGCGCCGTGACCCTCGATGCCCACCTCCGACACGCGCAGGCGGATACGCTCCGCGATCGGCTCCGCCGCGGATGCGTCGGCGCCGCTCAGCACCACGACGAATTCCTCGCCGCCGTAGCGGCCGATGATGTCCGACTGCCGTAACTCCGCCTGGATTGGCCGGATGACGGCGGCGAGACAGGCGTCCCCGGCCGCGTGCCCATAGGAGTCGTTGATGGATTTGAAGAAGTCGAGATCGAGGAAGAGCACAGCCACCGGAAGGCCGTTCGCGCGGGCGTTGCGGCATACAGCCTCGAGCTGCTCTAGCAGCGAACGGCGGTTCGAGACGCCGGTGAGCGGATCCGTCCTCGCGCGCCGCTCCGCCTCCGACAGGGCATAACGCTGCTGACGCAAGCGGTCGGCCACGCCGAGCGAGGTAAGGATAGCGGACGCCACCATAGATCCCGGCAGGCCGTAATAGAAGAGTGCCTCATTGCTCGCCGCGCGCGAGAAGAGCAGCCGCGCCGAGGTCACAATGGCGAATGTCTCGAGCAGCACCCAGGCGAAAAGGAACCAGCCGGCCGCGCGATTGCCACGCCGCCAGGCCAGGTAGGCGACGACCAGCACGAAGACGCCGGCACCGAGGAACATCAGATTGCCGATCGCAACCACGATCTGTCCGAGGCCGAAGAGCACTCCGACGTTAGCGACCGCCAGCGCTGCGAACGCCGCCGCCAGCCAACCGAAGGCGCTATAGACCCGGGGCGAGTAGTGCCGGAGCTCGGCGATTTCCCGGGCGAAGAGACTTGCCATGGTGCCGCTCAGCGCCACCGGAACGTTCCAGACATGGGGCGCGAGCACGGCGGCGGCTTCGAGAAAGGGCCAGCGAAAGGCCTCTCCCGAAAAGTAAGCCAGGTAGAGCGCCTGCAGGCCCGTCATGCCGGCATAAAGGATGAAGAGCTTGTCCGAGAGCAGCAGCCACATCGCCGCGGTGGCGAACGCAAGGGCGGCGAGGGCGCCGTAGGCCAGCGAGATCATCAGCTCGTGGCGCGCCCCGCGCGTGAGCACCTCGGACAGCGTGCTGGCGGTGAAATACACCCGATCGGCCGCCGCGGACCGCGCCACGAGCCGGGCGTAAATGATCTGGCCCGACTGCAGCCCGTCGCCCGGCACCAGAAAGGCGGCCTCCCGCGTTCCCCCGAATGCGGGCAAAACCGCCGCCCGAACCAGGGCAATGGGTGTACCCGTGGCGCCCCGAGGATAGAGCTCTACCCGCAGGTCGCGGCGGGAGCTGACCATGATCACCGGAACCTCCGCGTCCGCAATGCTCCGGGCTGCCCGCAGCCGTACCCAATGAATGCCGGGTAGTTGCCGCAGGGGCTTCGCACCCGTGGGTACGAATTGAGGATCGAGTGCACCGCTCGCCACTGCGGCGACCGATGGCTCGGGCGCGCGGGTCATGAGCGTGCCGACCTGCAGCGAGCCGCTCCCAGCGGCCAGGGCCGGGAGGGATGAAAGGCAGGCGCCGAACAGCACTACCCAGGCCGTAAGCCTGGCCGGGCGGAGGGCTGTACCCAGGCTGGAAGCGAAAGCTCGAGACACCGAGGAAGAAGCGGCTTCCTCGCCGCCGTTTTGACCTTTCGTCTAATGGAATAGCATCGTCGCAGGGATTCTGCCGGGGCGCAATCGGGGCGGCGAGTCCTCCAGCGGGCCGGCACGGTTGACACTCCCGGCCCCCCTACCTAGAATCGCCGGCCTTTCTCGGTCCGGCCCTGTTTCACGCCGGCACCGGAAACAGAGATACAGACCGGGCCGCCGAGCGACCAGCAGGCGGCCCGGTCTTTCTTGAGCGCCGCGTGCGCTTGAACGCAGGATCTTGGAGAAAGAATGGCGACCACCGGTCAGCTCATCCGGCAACCGCGTCGGACGAGGGCAGAGAAAACGAAGGTTCCCGCTCTCGGGGCTTCCCCCCAGAAGCGCGGCGTCTGCACGCGCGTGTATACCACGACGCCGAAGAAGCCCAACTCTGCCCTACGTAAGGTCTGCCGTGTTCGGCTGACGAATGGATATGAAGTCACGAGCTACATCGGTGGCGAGGGACACAACCTGCAGGAGCACTCCGTGGTACTCATCCGTGGAGGCCGCGTGAAGGATCTCCCTGGCGTCCGCTATCACACGGTGCGTGGAACGCTCGACTGTGCTGGCGTAGGTGAGCGCAAGCAGGGTCGCTCCAAGTACGGCGCCAAGCGCCCCAAGAAGTAAGAGGCCCTAGCGTATGTCCCGTCGAGCCCAAGCGCCGGTCCGCACCATCCTGCCGGACCCGAAATTCAACAGCGACATGCTGGCCAAGTTCATGAACGTCGTCATGAAGGACGGCAAGAAGTCGGCCGCCGAGCGCATCATTTACGGCGCCCTCGACCGCATTGCCGAGAAGACCGGCAAGAAGGGTGGCGAGGCGATCGAGATACTCTCCACGGCTCTCGACAACGTGAAGCCGGTCGTCGAGGTCAAGTCGCGCCGCGTCGGCGGTGCGACCTATCAGGTGCCGGTTGAAGTCCGGGCGACGCGCCGCCAGACATTGGCCATGCGCTGGGTCATCGAGGCTGCTCGCGACCGTAGCGAGAAGTCCATGGCGTTTCGCCTTGCCCATGAGTTGATGGATGCCGCCGAGAATCGCGGCGCCGCCGTCAGGAAGCGCGAGGACACCCATCGTATGGCGGAGGCCAACAAGGCCTTCGCACACTACCGCTGGTAACAGAGACCGGCAGGATAGTTCTACCGTGTCACGCGCGACGCCCATTGAGCGTTATCGGAACATCGGCATCTCCGCGCACATCGACGCGGGGAAGACGACCACGACCGAGCGCATCCTTTTCTACACGGGCGTCTCGCACAAGATCGGTGAGGTCCACGACGGCGCGGCCGTAATGGACTACATGGAGCAGGAGCAGGAGCGCGGCATCACCATCACCGCCGCGGCCACGACCTGCTTCTGGAAGGGGATGGAGAACAGCTTCCCCGAGCACCGGATCAACATCATCGACACCCCGGGCCACGTCGACTTCACGATCGAAGTCGAGCGCAGCCTGCGCGTGCTCGATTCGGCCGTGGCGCTGTTCGACTCGGTGGCCGGCGTGCAGCCGCAGTCCGAGACGGTCTGGCGCCAGATGAACAAGTACCAGGTGCCGCGCCTCGCCTTCGTCAACAAGATGGATCGCGCCGGCGCCAACTTCCTGCGTGTCGTCGACATGATCCGCGCCCGCCTGCGCGCCAATCCGCTGGCGATCCAGATCCCCATCGGCGCGGAGGAGAATTTCGAGGGCGTGGTCGACCTCATCCGCATGAAGGCCATCTACTGGGACATGGAAACCCAGGGCATGCGCTTCGAGTACCGCGACATCCCGGCGGACCTCGAGGCCCAGGCCGAGGAATACCGCTCGAAGATGATCGAGGTGGCCGCCGAGGCCAACGACGGCCTCATGAACAAGTATCTCGAGGGTCAGCCCCTGAGCGATGCGGAAATCCGCTCCGGACTGCGCGAGCGCTCGATCCGCAACGAGATAGTGCTGTGCCTGTGCGGCTCGGCCTTCAAGAACAAGGGCGTGCAGGCGCTGCTCGATGCCATCATCGAGTTCATGCCCTCCCCGATCGAGATGCCGCCCGTCAAAGGCATCGGCGACGACGGCAAGCCTGCCACGCGCAAGGCAAGCGACGAGGAGCCGTTCGCCGCGCTCGCTTTCAAGCTTCTCAACGACCCGTTCGTCGGCAACCTGACGTTCTTCCGGGTCTACTCGGGCGTACTCAACTCCGGCGACACCGTTTACGTGCCGACGAAATCCAGGAAGGAGCGCATCGGACGGTTGCTGCAGATGCACGCCGCCGAGCGCAACGAGATCAAGGAAGTGCGCGCCGGCGACATCGCTGCGGCCGTTGGCCTGAAGGATGTCATCACGGGCGATACCCTGTGCGATCTCGAGAAGGTGATCACGCTCGAGAAGATGGAATTCCCGCAGCCGGTGATCTCGGTCGCGGTGGAGCCGAAGACCAAAGCCGATCAGGAAAAGATGGGCGTCGCGCTGCAGCGCCTGGCGAAGGAGGATCCCTCCTTCCGTGTCAGCACCGATCAGGAGTCGGGCCAGACCATCATCGCCGGCATGGGCGAGCTGCACCTCGAGATCATCGTCGATCGCATGAAGCGCGAGTTCAAGGTGGAGGCGAACGTCGGCAAGCCGCAAGTCGCCTACCGCGAGACCATCCGCGGCAAGGTGGAGTCGGAAGGCAAGTTCGTGCGCCAGTCGGGCGGCCGCGGCCAGTACGGCCATGTGTGGCTGACGGTCGAGCCCAACCAGGCCGGCAAGGGTTACGAGTTCGTCAACGGCATCGTCGGCGGCTCGATCCCGAAGGAGTACATCCCCGCGGTCGACAAGGGCATCAAGGAGGCGGTTGAGACCGGCGTCATCGCGGGATATCCCGTCGTCGACGTCAAGGTCACCCTGTTCGACGGTTCATACCACGACGTCGACTCGAGCGAAATGGCGTTCAAGATCGCCGGCTCGATGGGCTTCAAGGAAGGCTTCCGGCGCGCGAAACCCGTGCTGCTGGAGCCGATCATGAAAGTGGAGGTCGTCACGCCGGAGGAGTACTCGGGCGATGTGATCGGCGACCTCAATCGCCGGCGCGGGCAGATCCTCGGCATGGACGAGACACCTTCCGGCAAGGCCATCGCGGCCGAAGTACCGCTGTCGGAGATGTTCGGATACGCGACGACCGTGCGCTCCATGAGCCAGGGTCGCGCGACCTTCACCATGGAATTTGGCAAATACACCGAAGTGCCGCCCAACATCGCGGACGGCATCATCAAGCAATGAGATTCGTAAGGTAGCAAGCAGTCATGTCCAAAGAGAAATTCGAGCGCAACAAGCCCCATGTGAACGTGGGGACGATCGGACACGTGGACCACGGGAAGACGACGCTGACGGCGGCGCTGACGAAGGTGATGGCCGAGACGCACGGCGGTCAGTTCATGGCGTACGACCAGATCGACAAGGCCCCGGAGGAGAAGGCGCGGGGGATCACGATCTCGACGGCGCACGTGGAGTACCAGAGCGCCAAGCGCCACTACGCGCACGTGGACTGCCCCGGGCACGCTGACTACGTGAAGAACATGATCACGGGAGCGGCGCAGATGGACGGGGCGATTCTGGTGGTATCGGCGGCCGATGGCCCGATGCCGCAGACGCGCGAGCACATTCTTCTGGCCCGCCAGGTGGGGGTGCCGTACATCGTGGTCTTCATGAACAAGGCCGACATGGTGGACGACAAGGAGCTGCTGGAGCTGGTGGAGATGGAGGTGCGGGAGCTGCTGACGGTTTACAAGTTCCCCGGGGAGGCGACCCCGATCATCATCGGCTCGGCGCTGAAGGCGCTCGAGGGGGACAAGAGCGAGATCGGGGTGCCGGCGGTGGTGAAGCTGGTGGAGGAGATGGACAAGTACATCCCGGTACCGAAGCGCGAGATCGAGAAGCCGTTTCTGATGCCCGTTGAGGACGTGTTCTCGATCTCCGGGCGCGGCACGGTGGTGACCGGGCGCATCGAGCGCGGGATCATCAAGGTGAACGATGAGGTGGAGATCGTGGGGCTGAAGGCCACGCAGAAGACCACCTGCACGGGGGTAGAGATGTTCCGCAAGCTCCTGGATCAGGGAGAGGCGGGAGATAACGTGGGGGTGCTGTTGCGCGGCACGAAGCGGGAAGAGGTGGAGCGCGGCCAGGTGCTGGCCAAGCCCGGCAGCATCACCCCGCACACGCAGTTCGAGAGTGAGGTGTACGTGCTGACCAAGGAGGAGGGAGGCCGGCATACGCCCTTTTTCAAGGGGTATCGGCCGCAGTTTTACTTCCGTACGACCGATGTGACCGGGACGATCGAGTTGCCTGCGGGGGTTGAGATGTGCATGCCCGGGGACAACATCAAGATGAACGTGGAGCTGATCAGCCCGATTGCGATGGAAGAGGGGCTGCGCTTTGCAATCCGCGAGGGCGGCCGCACCGTCGGTGCCGGCGTCGTCGCAAAGATTTTGAAGTAAGGAGCAGCGGCAATGGCGAACCAGAACATCCGCATTCGGCTCAAGGCCTTCGATCACCGGCTGATCGACAATTCGGCGCGCGAGATCGTCGAGACCGCCAAACGCACCGGAGCTACCGTCAAGGGTCCGGTGCCCCTGCCGACCAAGATGGAGCGCTTCACCGTGCTGGTCTCCCCGCATGCCGACAAGGATGCGCGCGACCAGTTCGAGCTGCGCACCCACAAGCGGCTGATGGACATCCTGAACCCGACCGACAAGACCGTGGACGCGCTGATGAAGCTCGAGCTCCCGGCCGGCGTGGACGTCCAAATCAAGCTGAATTGACGATTTGATTTGAGTCATGGGCGCGACTATACTTCGCGCCCCTTCGATCGGGCGCGGTTGGGGCGGAAGGCCCCAAGACCACTCGAGAAACCAGGCGCAGCGCGGTCCCGCGCACGCCTTCTCCAGTCGTCTCCCCCCGCCCGATGCATAGCGGGCCAAGGGCCGTTCCCTTGGCCTGCGGAAACTGTGTAGGGTCTTGCGAAAATCGTCTCGACGATTTTCGCCAATAGACGAGTCGAGGCATATTTAATGGCAATTGGAGTCGTCGGCCGCAAAGCGGGCATGACGCGGGTGTTCACCGACGCGGGCGAGACCATTCCGGTCACCGTGATCGAGGTTCTGCCCAATCGCGTTACCCAGGTGAAGTCGCAGGACAAGGACGGCTATCGCGCCGTTCAGGTCACCTACGGCACGCGCCGGCCGCAGCTTTATTCCAAATCGCTCAACGGCCACTACGCCAAGGCCAATGTGGCGCCTGGCCGGGCACTGGTCGAATTCCGCCTCACGGACAGCGACCAGATCGACCTCAAGCCCGGCGCGGAGGTCAAGGTGGACCTCTTCAAGGCGGGTGAGTCGGTGGACGTCACCGGTACCACCCTCGGCAAGGGCTTCGCGGGCGTGATGAAGCGCCACAACTTCGGCGGCCTGCCGGCGACCCACGGCGTGTCGGTGTCGCACCGCTCGCCCGGCTCCATCGGGCAGCGCCAGACCCCGGGCCGCGTGTTCAAGGGCCGACGCATGTCGGGCCACATGGGCGTGGTGCGCCGCACCATGGAGAACCTCAAGGTCGTACAGGTCGATGCCGAGCGCAATCTCCTCCTCATCCGCGGCGCGGTGCCGGGAGCGGAGGGCGGTCAGGTCATCGTCCGGCCGTCGCTCAAGGCGGCGCGCCGGGCCCTGCGCAAGACCGTCGCCCCGACCAAGATCGGCTCGACGCCTTCGGCCAACCCGATGAAGCAGTCGAAGAAGTAAGACGCCATGAAGCTCAAGATGGTCAGCGGAGCTGCCGAGCTCCAGGTATCGGAGGCGACCTTCGGACTCAAGTTCAACGAGTCGCTGGTCCATCAGGTCATCACGGCTTATCGCGCCGCCGGCCGTGCCGGCACCAAGGCGCAGAAGTCGCGCGCCGAAGTCAGCGGCGGCGGCAGGAAGCCCTGGAGCCAGAAGGGCACCGGGCAGGCGCGTGCGGGCTCGAATCGCTCGCCCATCTGGGTGGGCGGCGGCAAGACCTTCGCGGCGAAGCCGCGCGATTTCGAGCAGAAGGTGAACCGCAAGATGTACCGCGGCGCATTGCGCTCCATGCTGTCGGAGCTTGCGCGCACGGAGCGTCTGGTGGTCGCGGAGTCGCTCGGTCTCGAAGCCCCGAAGACGAAGCTGCTCGCGGGCCAGCTCAAGGCGTGGTCGCTGGAGAGCGTCCTCATCGTCGTCGAGGCCACGGACGAAAAGCTCTTCCTCGCGGCGCGCAATCTACCGCACGTCGAGGTCATCGAGGTCTCCGCCCTCAACCCGCTGTCCCTGGCGCGTCACGCCAAGGTGCTGATGACCGTCGGTGCCGTAAAGATGCTGGAGGAGCGCCTGCAATGAACCGGGAACAGCTCATGGGCGTTCTCGTCGCCCCGCACGTGACGGAGAAGACCTCTCTCGCGATGCAGAACCACAATCAGTACACCTTCCGCGTCCGCCGCAACGCCACCAAGACCGACATCAAGAAGGCCGTCGAGCTGATGTTCGATGTCAAGGTTGCCGGCGTGCAGGTGGTGAACGAGCCCGGCAAGACGCGCCGCTTCGGCAAGCACTCTGGCCGCACGCAGGACTGGAAGAAGGCTTATGTGAGCCTCGCCAAGGGCCAGTCGATCGACTACGAAGCCCGCGCGAGAGCCTGATCGGGAACATCCATATGGCGCTCATCAAGTACAAGCCCACATCGCCTGGCACGCGCTCGGTCGTCAAGGTCGACCGCTCGCACCTGCACAAGGGCGGCCCCTATCTGCCGCTCACCAGCTCGCAGAGCAAGACCGGCGCGCGCAACCACGCGGGCCGGATCACGACGCGCCATCACGGCGGCGGCTCGCGACAGAAGTACCGGACCATCGACTTCCGACGCGACAAGGACGGCATCGTCGGCGTCGTGGAGCGCCTCGAGTACGATCCCAACCGCACGGGTCACATCGCGCTGGTGCGATACGCTGACGGCGAGCGCCGTTACATCCTGGCAGCCAAGGGCGTCAAACCGGGCGACGAGGTCCGCTCGGGCGCCGACTCGCCGATCAAGGCGGGCAACGCCATGCAGCTGCGCCACATCCCGGTCGGTTCCACCGTGCACAACGTTGAGATGAAACCGGGCAAGGGCGGCCAACTGGCGCGCAGCGCAGGCAGCTCCATCGCCTTCACGGCGCGCGAGGGCATCTACGCGTACCTGCGCCTGAAGTCGGGTGAGACGCGCAAGGTGCACATCGATTGTCGCGCCACCATCGGCGAGGTCGGCAACGATGAGCACAACCTGCGCAGCTACGGCAAGGCTGGCGCCAAGCGCTGGCGCGGCATCCGCCCCACGGTGCGCGGACTGGCGATGAACCCCGTCGACCACCCGCACGGCGGCGGCGAGGGCAAGTCCGGCCAGGGCAATCCGCATCCGGTCTCGCCCTGGGGCTGGAACACCAAGGGTCTCAAGACCCGCAACAACAAGCGCACGGACAACATGATCGTGCAGCGCCGCAAGAACCGGATTCGCTGAGGCTCACCCAACATGCCACGTTCACTGAAGAAGGGTCCCTTCGTCGATCTGCACCTGGCCAAGAAGGTGCAGGTGGCCTCGGCGAGGAACGACCGCAAGCCGATCAAGACCTGGTCGCGCCGCTCGATGGTGGTGCCGGAGATGGTGGGCCTGACGCTCGCCGTGCACAACGGCCGCCAGCACATTCCGGTGCTGGTCACCGAGAACATGGTCGGTCACAAGCTGGGCGAGTTCGCTCCGACGCGCACCTTCAAGTCCCACTCCGGCGACCGCAAGGTCGAGGCGGCGAGCTGATGGAAGTCGTCTCCAAGCTGCGCTACGCGCGCATCTCGCCGCAGAAGTGCCGCCTGGTGGCCGACGTCGTGCGCGGCAAGGCCGCGGGCAACGCGCTCGCGACACTGCAGTACATGCCGAAGAAGGGCGCCGAGCTCGTGCGCAAGGTGCTCGCGGCCGCCGTCGCCAATGCGGAGCACAACCATGGCGCCGACATCGATGAGCTGAAGGTGTCCCTCATCCACGTGGATGCCGCCCCGGTGCTCAAGCGCTTCGCCGCCCGCGCCAAGGGCCGCGGCGCGCGCATCGTCAAGCGCAATAGTCACATCACCGTCGCTGTCAGCGACGGCAAGAAGGATTAACGCATGGGTCAGAAGGTCAATCCGCTGGGCATGCGGCTCGGCATCACGCGGGACTGGAGCTCGCGCTGGTTCGCCAGCCGGCGGCAGTTCCCGGTGCACGTGCATACCGACTTCCGCGTGCGCGAGTTCCTGAAGACGAAGCTGGCCGAAGCCTCGGTGAGCCGCATCCAGATCGAGCGCGCCGCCAAGAAGGTCAACATCACGATCCAGACCGCGCGTCCGGGCATCGTGATCGGCAAGAAGGGCGAGGACATCGAGAAGCTGCGCCAGGAGACCGCGAAGCTCCTCGGCATGACCGTCTCCGACGTGCGCCTCAACATCGCCGAGATCCGCAAGCCGGAGCTCGACGCACAGCTCGTCGCCGACAGCATTGCGCAGCAGATCGAGAAGCGCGTGATGTTCCGCCGCGCCATGAAGCGCGCGGTCATGAGTACGATGCGCAGTGGCGCGCTCGGCGTGAAGGTTCGCGTCTCCGGCCGCCTGAACGGCGCTGAGATCGCGCGCACGGAGTGGTACCGCGAGGGCCGCATCCCGCTGCACACCTTCCGCGCCGACATCGACTACGGCCTCTCCGAGGCGAAGACCACCTACGGCGTCATCGGCGTCAAGGTGTGGATCTTCAAGGGCGAGGTGTTCGACAAGGGCGAGATCGAGAGGCAGGCCGCCGAAGGTGAAGCGGCCGCCGCGCAACAGCAGCAACCGGCCCCGGCCCCCGCGGCCCCCGCAGCGCCCGCCGAAGCGCCGGTGCAGGCATAAGGAGCCGCCATGTCCATGCTGCAGCCCAAACGCACCAAGTACCGCAAGCAGTTCAAAGGCCGCAATCCCGGCCTGGCGCATCGCGGCAGCAGTGTGTCCTTCGGCGAGTTCGGCCTGAAGGCCACCAGCCGTGCGCGCATGACCGCGCGCGAGATCGAGGCGGCGCGGCGCGCCATGGCGCGCTACGTGAAGCGCGGCGGCCAGATCTGGATCCGCGTGTTCCCCGACGTGCCGATCAGCAAGAAGCCGCTCGAGGTTCGCATGGGCAGCGGCAAGGGCAACGTCGAGTACTACGTCGCGCGCGTCCAGCCCGGCAAGGTTCTCTTCGAGATGGAGGGCGTCGATGAGACGACGGCCCGCGAGGCCTTCCGGCTCGCAGGCTCGA
This sequence comes from uncultured Pseudomonadota bacterium, assembly GCA_963812925.1. GTDB lineage: Bacteria > Pseudomonadota > Gammaproteobacteria > Steroidobacterales > Steroidobacteraceae > 13-2-20CM-66-19. The sequence continues at coordinate 41,854 of CAWEXF010000007.1, forward strand.
AGCTCTCGGTGTCTACCACTTTCGCCAAACGGCAGGTTCGGTGATGAAGCTCGGACAGATCAAGCAGTTCCGCGAGAAGCTCGCGAAGTCCTCGCCGGCCGAGCTTGCCGACGAGTTGGTGAAGCTGCGCAAGGAGCAGTTCTCCCTGCGCATGCAGCGTGCTACGGGCCAGGCGCCGAAACCCGACCAGTTCGGGGCGTCGCGCCGCAACATCGCGCGCCTGAAGACCGTCCTGCGCCAGCAGCGCAAGGCGGCTGGAGACAAGAAGTGAGCGATAACGAGACCAACACCGCGCCGGCGACTGCCGAGGCCAAGGGCGCGCGCACCCTCACCGGGCGCGTGGTGAGCGACAAGATGCAGAAGACGATCGCCGTCGAGATCGAGCGGCTGATCAAGCATCCCCAGTACGGCAAGTACGTGCGGCGCACAACCAAGCTCCTCGCTCATGATGAGAACGGCGAGTCCCACATCGGCGACCTCGTGACCATCGCCCCCTGCCGGCCGTTCTCGCGGCGCAAGTCGTGGCGGCTGGTCCAGGTGGTCGAGAAGGCCGTCGGGCGCTGAAGGGGACGCCAACATGATTCAGCTCCAAACGATGCTCAATGCCGCTGACAACAGCGGCGCGCGGACCTTGATGTGCATCAAGGTGCTCGGCGGCACGCGCCGTCGTTACGCGACGGTGGGCGATGTGATCAAGGTCAGCGTCAAGGATGCGATCCCGCGGGGCAAGGTTAAGAAGGGTGAGGTTTACGACGCGGTGGTGGTACGCACCAAGCGCGGTGTGCGGCGTGCGGACGGCTCGCTGATCCGTTTCGACGGCAACGCGGCGGTGCTGCTCACCAACAAGCTCGAGCCGATCGGCACCCGCATCTTCGGGCCCGTGACGCGCGAGCTGCGCACCTCGCAGTTCATGAAGATCATCTCGCTCGCCCCCGAGGTGCTGTGATGCAGAAGATTCGCAAGGGTGACAACGTCGTGGTATTGAGCGGCCGCGACAAGGGCCGCAAGGGCACCGTCATCCAGGTGCTTGCCGACGGGCGCGTGCTCGTCGAGAGCGTCAACATGGTGAAGAAGCACACCAAGCCGAACCCCCAGGCCAAGAAGCCCACGCCCGGCGGCATCGTCGAGAAAGAGATGCCGCTGCCCGCCTCCAAGGTCGCCATCTGGAATCCGGCGGCCAAGAAGGCGGACCGTGTCGGGTTCAAGATCCTGGCCGACGGCAAGAAGGTGCGTTTCTTCAAGTCCAACGGAGAGATGCTCGACGCGTAAGCGCCGGGCGGATAGCAAACGTATGGTCAGGTTACAGCAGTATTATCGCGAGCAGGTGCTGTCCCGCCTGCAGCGGGACCTCGGGATCAAGAATCCCATGGAGGTGCCGCGCATCACCAAGATCACGGTGAACATGGGCGTCGGCGAGGCGGTTGCGGACAAGAAGGTCATGGACGCGGCGGTCGCGGATCTCACCAAGATCACCGGCCAGAAGCCGCTCGTGACCAAGTCGCGCAAGGCGATCGCGTCCTTCAAGATCCGCGCCGGTCTCGCGATCGGCTGCAAGGTGACGCTGCGCGGCGCTCGCATGTACGAGTTCCTCGACCGCCTCATCAGCATCGCGATGCCCCGCATCCGCGATTTCCGCGGCGTCTCGCCGCGCTCCTTCGACGGCCGTGGCAACTACACCCTGGGCGTCAAAGAACAGATCATTTTCCCCGAGATCCAGTACGACCAGATCGACCAGATCCGGGGCATGGACATCACTATTACGACGACGGCGAGGGATAACCGTCAGGGCCGAGCACTGCTCGAGGCTTTCAGCTTCCCTTTCCGGAAGTAAGAGGAAACCGGTACGCCTATGGCGAAGACGAGCATGGTCGAGCGCGAGAAGCGTCGCGCCAAGATCGTGAAGAGATACGCGGCGAAGCGGGCACAGCTCAAGGAGCTGATCCGCGACCCCAAGACTTCACCCGAGGAGCGTGCGGCCGCGCAAGCGAAGCTGCAGTCGCAGCCGCGGGACGCGAGCCCATCGCGCGGCCGCAACCGCTGTGCGATCACAGGTCGCTCGCGCGGGGTCTACCGCAAGTTCGGCCTGTCGCGGGTGAAGATCCGCGAGGTCGCCAACCGCGGCGAGATTCCCGGCCTCGCGAAGGCGAGCTGGTGAGGGGCGCCCCATGAGCATGACCGATCCGATCGCCGACCTCCTGACACGCATCCGCAACGGCCAGACCGCGGGCAAGGCCGAGGTGTGCCTCGGCTCCTCGAAGCTGAAGACCGCCGTGGTCAAGGTGCTGAAGGACGAAGGCTACATTGCCGATTACCGCCTCGATGAGGAGAGCGGCAAGCCGACCATGACCATCGCCCTCAAGTACTTCGAGGGCCGCCCGGTCATCGACCGCCTGGAGCGCGTCAGCCGTCCCGGCCTGCGCATCTATCGCGGCAAGGACGAGCTGCCGAAGATCCTCGGCGGCATGGGGACGGTGATCGTCTCCACGCCGAAGGGCGTCATGACCGACAAGCAGGCGCGCTCGATCGGGCAGGGCGGCGAAGTGCTCTGCATCGTGGCGTAACGGAGAGCGACCATGTCGAGAATTGCCAAAGCGCCGGTCGACCTGCCGCAGGGTGTGACCGCCACGATCGCGGAGAGCGTCGTGACGCTGAAGGGCGCGAAGGGCTCCTTGACCCTTGCTCTGGGACACGGCGTCAGCGTGGTGCAGGCGGAGAAGCACCTCGAGGTGAAATACACCGACCCCGGGCAGACACGCACGCTCGCCGGCTCGACGCGGGCGCACCTTGCCAACATGGTGCGCGGCGTCACCAAGGGCTACGAGAAGAAGCTCGAGCTCGTGGGCGTCGGCTTTCGCGCGCAGATGCAGGGCAAGACGCTGAATCTCACGCTCGGCTTCTCCCACCCGGTGAATTTCCCGATCCCGGAAGGGATCACGATCGAGACCCCGAGCCAGACCGAGATCCTGGTGAAGGGTGTCGATCGCCAGAAGGTCGGACAGGTGGCCGCGGAGATCCGCGACATCCGGCCGCCCGAGCCCTACAAGGGCAAGGGTGTGCGCTACGCCAACGAGCAGATCTCCCTGAAAGAGGGGAAGAAGAAGTGATCACGTCGAAGAAGGGCCGGCGCCTGCGCCGCGCCATCAAGACACGCGCGCACATCCGCGACCTCGGCATTGCGCGCCTCACGGTGCATCGCACGCCGCGCCATATCTACGCGCAGGTCACGGACCCCGCCGGCGCGACCGTGATCGCCGCTGCCTCGACGCTGCAGGAGTCGGTGCGTCAGGGCCTGAAGGGCACCGGTAATGTCGATGCCGCGAAGGCCGTCGGCCGCGCGATTGCGGAGCGGGCACAGGCCGCGGGCGTGAAGAAGGTTGCCTTCGACCGCGCGGGATTCCAGTTCCACGGGCGCGTGCAGGCGCTCGCCGATGCCGCGCGCGAAGCCGGCCTTGAGTTCTGATCAGGTAGACAACACATATGGCAAGAGCGGAAAAAGGCCAGGCGCAGGACGAGCTTCTCGAGAAGCTCGTCGCGGTCAATCGCACTGCGAAGGTCGTCAAGGGCGGCCGCCAGTTCGGCTTCACGGCGCTCACCGTGGTGGGCGATGGCGCGGGCCGGGTCGGCTACGGCTTCGGCAAGGCGCGCGAGGTGCCGGTGGCCATTTCCAAGGCGATGACCCAGGCCAGGAAGAGCATGGTGAACGTCGCGCTGCGAAACGATTCCCTGCACTACGCGGTCAAAGGCATGCACGGCGCCACGCGCGTGTATATGCAGCCGGCGTCTGAAGGTACCGGCGTCATTGCAGGCGGTGGTATGCGCGCGGTGCTCGAGTGCGCCGGCGTGCGCAACGTGCTCGCGAAGAGCTACGGCTCGCGGAATCCGATCAACGTGGTGCGCGCGACGGTGAACGCGCTGGCCAAGATCCGCTCGCCGGAGGAGATCGCGGCGAAGCGCGGCAAGAGTCTGGACGAGATCACGGGCTGAGGCGCATGAACGCAGCACAACCCAAAGTCAAGGTTACGCTGGTCAGGAGCCTGCACGGGCAGCTCGCCAACATTGCCGCCAGCGCGCGCGGCCTCGGGCTGCGCCGCATCAACCAGACGGTCTCGGTAGCCGACACCCCGGAGAATCGCGGCATGATCCACGCCGCGGTGCACCTCCTCAAGGTCGAGCGCACGAGCTGAAGAAGGGCCTGACGACATGCGACTCAACACACTCAAGCCTGCCCCCGGCGCCAAACGGCCCCGGCTGCGGGTGGGACGCGGCGCTTCCGCCGGCCAGGGCAAGACCTGCGGCCGCGGCACCAAGGGACAGCGCGCGCGCAAGGGCGGCTACCACAAGGTGGGCTTCGAGGGCGGCCAGATGCCCATTCAGCGCCGGCTGCCGAAGGTCGGCTTCCGCTCCGCCATGGCGGCGACGCGCGCCGAAGTGAGGCTGAGTGAGCTCGCGCGGGTCGAGGGCGACACCATCGATCTCGAGGCCCTGAAGAAGGCCGGGGTGGTGCCGGCGGCGGCCGAGCGCGCCAAGGTCGTGCTCTCGGGCGCGGTGGGCAAAGCGGTGACGCTCAAGGGCATCAAGGTCACCAAGGGCGCGCGGGCGGCGATCGAAGCCGCCGGCGGCAAAATCATCGAAGAGGCCTGACGGCCAAGACAGTTGCATCGTGGCGAAAGCGACACTCGGTAATCCAGCCGCCGCAATCAGCGAAGCCGCCCGCTTTGGGGAGATTCGCGCGCGCGTGCTGTTCCTGATCGGTGCCATGATCGTGTACCGGGTCGGGACCTTCATCCCGGTGCCGGGCATCAACCCGGCCCAGGTGGCGCGCTTCTTCAGCCAGAACTCAGGGACGATCTTCGGGATCGCGAACCTCTTCTCCGGCGGCGCCCTGTCGCGCATGTCGATCTTCGCGATGAACGTGATGCCCTATATCTCGGCGTCGATCATCATCCAGATGATGTCGATGGTGGTGCCGAGCCTGATGGAGCTGCGCAAGGAGGGGCAGGCCGGCCAGCGCAAGATCACGGAATACACCCGCTACGGCTCGCTCATCCTCGCCGTGGTGCAGTCGTTCGCGGCCGCCGGCGCGCTGGTCAAGGGTGGCATGACGCTGGTGAGCGGCCCGCAGTTCCTGCTCGTGGCCACGGTCACCATGACCACCGGCACCATGTTCCTGATGTGGCTCGGCGAGCAGATCACCGAGCGCGGCATCGGCAACGGCATCTCGATGATCATTCTCGCCGGCATCGTGGCGCGACTGCCCTCGGCGATCGGCGCCATGTTCGGGCAGGTGAGCAGCGGGGAAATGCAGGGCCCGTTCGCGCTGCTCCTCATCATCCTCGTGGTCGCGGTCACGGCGTTCGTCGTTTACATGGAAAGTGCCCAGCGGCGCATCACGGTCAACTACGCCAAGCGCCAGGTGGGCCGGCGCATGTATGCGGCGCAGAGCAGCCACCTGCCGTTCAAGATCAACATGTCGGGCGTCATCCCGCCGATCTTCGCCTCGAGCATCCTGCTCTTCCCGGCGACGATTGCGAGCTTTGCCGGCACCGGTCAGGGCATGCTGGCGAACATCGCGCAGGACGTTGCGGCGGCGCTCGGTTACGGCCAGCCGCTGCACCTCGTGATCTACGGCACGCTCATCCTGTTCTTCTGCTTCTTCTACACGGCGCTGGTTTTCAATTCGCGGGACACCGCGGACAACCTGAAGAAGTCCGGCGCCTTCATCCCGGGCATCCGTCCCGGCCAGCAGACGGCCGACTACATCGACAAAGTGCTGACGCGCCTGACGCTGTGGGGCGCTCTATACGTCGCGGCCGTGTGCATCCTGCCCGAGTTCCTCGTCGCCCAGCAGGGCTCGCCCTTCGCCTTCGGCGGCACGTCGCTCCTGATCGTCGTGGTGGTGGTGATGGACTTCCGGGCGCAGCTTTCAGCGCACCTCATGTCCCATCACTACCCCGGACTCCTGAAGAAGGCCAATTTGCTCGGGTACGGCCGTACCGGCTCGGGCGGGTAAACACCTATGAAAGTCAGACCCTCGGTCAAGAAGATCTGCAAGAACTGCAAGATCGTGCGCCGCCGGCGCGTGGTCTATGTCATCTGCTCCGATCAGCGCCACAAGCAAAGACAAGGGTAAATGACGGAGTTTTCGGTTAAAATGCAACGTTTTCCCTGCGGTAAAGCATCATGGCACGCATAGCCGGCATCAACATCCCGATGAACAAGCACGTGTGGGTCGGGCTGACTCACATTTTCGGCGTCGGCCGCGCGCGCGCGCGCAACGCCTGCGAGGCCGCCGGCGTCAACCCGAACACCCGGGTCAAGGACCTCACGGAGAACGAGGTCAACGCCATCCGCTCGCAGATCGCCAAGTTCGCTGTCGAGGGTGATTTGCGCCGCGAGGTGTCCATGAACATCAAGCGGCTGATGGACCTCGGCTGCTATCGCGGCATCCGGCATCGCCGGGGCCTGCCGGTGCGCGGCCAGCGCACCCGTACCAATGCCCGTACGCGCAAGGGCCCGCGCAAGCAGGCCGTGAAGCTCAACGCGCCTCCGGGCAAAGCTTAATCCGAGGACAGTTAAAGCAGTATGGCTGATCAGAAACAGCAGCAGGGCGCGTCGGCACAGGCCGCGGGCGGCGGCGCCAAGAAGCCGAAGAAGGCGCGCAAGAACGTGCTCGATGCCATCGCGCACGTGCACGCGTCTTTCAACAACACCATCGTCACGATCACCGATCGCCAGGGCAATACGCTTTCCTGGGCGACGGCAGGCGGCTGCGGCTTCCGCGGCTCCCGCAAGAGCACGCCCTTTGCCGCTCAGGTCGCCGCGGAGAAGGCCGGCACGGCGGCGCAGGAGCACGGCGTCAAGAACGTCGAGGTGCGTGTCGGCGGTCCTGGCCCCGGCCGGGAATCCGCGGTTCGGGCGCTGAACAACTGCGGCCTGAAGATCACCAGCATCGCGGACGTCACGCCGATCCCCCATAACGGCTGCCGCCCCCCGAAGAAGCGCAGAGTCTGAGGTCGAAGTATGGCGCGTTACACAGGTCCCACGTGCAAGCTCGCTCGCCGCGAGGGCACCGATCTCTTCTTGAAAAGCGGCGTAAAGCCCTTAGAAAGCAAGTGCAAGCTCAGTGTGCCGCCGGGCGGCATCAAGGGCGAGCGGCGCCAGCGCCTCTCCGACTATGGCACGCAGCTGCGCGAGAAGCAGAAGCTGCGCCGTATGTACGGGGTGCTGGAGCGTCAGTTCGGCAACTACTACGAGGAGGCCGCCCGCCGCAGCGGCGCCACCGGTGAGAACCTGCTGAAGCTGCTGGAGTGCCGTCTGGACAACGTGGTGTATCGCATGGGCTTCGCGGCTACCCGCGCCGAGGCGCGGCAGCTCGTCAGCCACAAGGCGATCACGGTGAACACGCGGCCGGTGACCATCGCCTCCTACCAGGTGAAGGCGGGCGATACCGTCGAGGTGCGGGAGAAAGCGCGCAAGCAGCTCCGCATCCAGAGTGCGATCGGCATCGCGCAGCAAGTGGGCCTCCCCGAGTGGGTGGAGGTCAACGACAAGGAGTTCCGCGGCGTCTTCAAGTCGGCGCCAGGCCGTGACGATGTCCTGCCGGACATCAACGAGAACCTGGTCGTGGAGCTGTATTCCAAGTAATTCTCCCCCTACGCGCCAGGCGCTTCGGGGGACAGGCCCCCTACGCACAGCGCTTCGGGCGACCTTGTTTTTAGATTTGCGCCGGCATCCCGAGCCGGCAAGGTGAGACTGCAATGCAGGGATCCGTTTCAGAGTTCTTGAAGCCCCGCGTGGTGAAGGTGCAGCCCGTTGCCCCTCGCCAGGCGCGCGTCACCATCGAGCCGTTCGAGCGTGGCTTCGGCCATACGCTCGGCAACGCGCTGCGCCGGGTGCTGCTGTCGTCCATGCCCGGCAGCGCCATCACCGAGGCTGAGATCGAAGGCGTGCTCCACGAGTACACCAGCATCGAGGGCGTCCAGGAAGATGTCGTCGACATCCTGCTGAACCTCAAGACGGTCGCGATCCGCATGCACGCCCGCGATAGCGCGGAGCTGCGCCTGCAGAAGAAGGGACCGGGCCCGGTGACCGCGGGTGACATCCAGACCGACCATGACGTGGAAGTGGTCAACCCGGATCTCGTCATCGCCAACCTGACGAAGGCGGGCGAGCTCAGCATGACTCTCCGTGTGGAGCGGGGCCGCGGCTACCGCCCGGCCGCCTCGCGCGCGGTGTTCGAGGAGCAGTCACGTCCGATCGGCCGTCTACAGCTCGATGCCTCGTTCTCCCCCGTGCGCCGCGTAACGTACTCCGTGGATGCGGCCCGCGTGGAGCAGCGCACCGACCTGGACAAGCTGGTCATCGACATCGAGACCAACGGCACCATCGATGCGGAGGAAGCAATTCGCCGCGCGGGCGCCATCCTCAAGGACCAACTGTCGGTGTTCGTCGATCTGCAGGGCGAGGAGGAGGCACAGACCAAAGTCTCCGAGATGCAGTTCGATCCGATCCTGCTGCGCCCCGTGGACGAGCTCGAGCTAACCGTCCGCAGCGCCAACTGCCTGAAGGCGGAGAATATCCATTACATCGGCGATCTGGTGCAGCGCACCGAAGTGGAGCTGCTGCGCACGCCGAACCTCGGCAAGAAGTCGCTCACCGAGATCAAGGAAGTGCTGCAGAGCCACGGGCTGATGCTCGGCATGCGGCTCGAGGGCTGGCCGCCGGCGAGTCTGAAGCACGACGACGGCCGGGACGTGATCTAAGAGCGATCCATGAGACACCAACTTTCCGGGCGGCAGCTGTCGCGTAACGCTCCGCATCGGCATGCGATGCTGCGCAACATGAGCGTGTCGCTCCTGCGGCACGAGACCATTCGCACCACCTTGCCGAAGGCGAAGGAGCTGCGGCGGGTCGTGGAGCCGCTGATCACCCTCGGCAAGAAGGACGGGGACGCCAACCGGCGCCTCGCATTCTCTCGCCTGCGCGACGCGGAGATAGTCGAGAAGCTGTTCGCGGACCTGGGGCCCCGGTTCAAGGCCCGTCCGGGCGGCTATACGCGGATCCTGCGCATGTCGCCCCGCCCGGGCGACTCCGCGCCGATGGCGCTGATGCAGCTGGTCGACGGACCGGGGGCGGTCTCTCCAGCCGAAGAGGCCGGGGCCAAGAAGAAGACCCGCCGCCGCGCCAAAGCGAAGGTCGAAGCCGAGGCCGCCCCCGATGAGGCGAAGGCCGCCGGAGGCGAGGCCAAGAAGCCGCGGACGCGGAAAAAGAAAGCCGCCACGGCCTGAGGCCATCGGCGTCGGGGCTGATCCAGCGGGCCGCGTAAGCGGCCCGCGTCATTTTTGCGCGGCGCCTAACTATCCTTTACCCTCGGTGCGGGGCCGCAGCCGGCAAAAGTCGCGCCTTTTGCCGGCGGTAGCGAAGCCGATGTCCGAAAAAGCGCCGCAGGCGACTTTTTCCAATAAACAAAGGGGTGCGTGCCATGAGCCTTGCTAGTGAATTCAAAGAATTTGCCATGAAGGGCAATGTCATCGATCTGGCCGTCGGCTTCGTGATCGGTGGCGCATTCGGTACGATCGTCAGCTCGCTGGTCGCGAACGTCATCATGCCGCCGCTCGGCCTCGTCATCGGCCGGGTCGACTTCAGCAAGATGGCGGTGCAGATCGGCACGGACCCCAAGGGAGCGGCGGTGCTGCTCAAGTACGGGCTGTTCGTACAGGCCTGCTTTTCCTTCCTGATCGTCGCGCTCGCGATGTTTGCCATCATCAAGGTGGTCAATCGGATGAAGCGCACACCGCCGCCCGCCCCGGCTGTGCCGCCGCCGCCGACCAAGTCAGAGGAGCTGCTGGGCGAGATTCGCGACCTGTTGGCGAAGCGCACATAGTCGGCTTTTACTTGCCTGCCCAACAGCCGTAGCGTACAGTTTTTCGCGTCTCAGGTGCCCCGCCGGAGCTTTCGGGCTACGGCAGGGTGAAACGGGAAGCCGGTGCAGCATTCCTCGGAATGCCAATGCCGGCGCTGCCCACGCAACGGTAAGTGAGCTCGGGACGGCTTTGCACCACTGTGCGTATCGCATGGGAAGGTGCCGCCCCGCGGAGATCCCTCCACTCGCAAGCCCGGAGACCGGCCTGAGACGGCATGGTGGTGCGCGTTGGGCGTGGCCGGAATGCGCGATTCGTCGCATGTTCCCTTCCTCTCCCTCCCTCGTCACCCCCTGGTCCAACGGCTGAACGCGCGTGGCGCGCGTGGAGGAAGATCCATCATGAAATTCGCAACCCGGCGATTCGCCGGCTTCTGTGCTCTGGCGGCGCTCATGGCCGTCACCCGCTCGGGACACCTCGGCACGGCGTGGTCGCCGCCCGATGCCTCCTGGGCCGTGCTCTATCTCGCCGGCTTTTACTTCGGGCGGGAGTGGCGCTGGGCGTTACCGACTCTGCTTGGCACCGCCATCGGGGTGGACTTCATCGTCATACGCGACTTCGGCGTCAGCGCGTATTGTGTGACGATGGCCTATGTGTTCCTGGTACCGGCGTACGCGCTGCTCTGGCTGGGTGGTGTCTGGATGCGGCGCGCGTACCGGCATGACGTTGCCGATCTGGCGCGTTGGGCGATGAGCCTGGGAATCTCTGCGTCGCTATGCTTCTTCCTGACCAACGCCAGCTTCTACTGGCTGGGCGGCCGCATTCCCGACCCGACCCTCTGCGGCTGGTGGCAGAATTTCGTGCGGTGGTACCCCGGATTCATCGGCGTTCCGTTCGTCTACACAGGTATCGCCGCGCTGCTGCACACCGCGTTGGCCAGGCCAGCGCGAGCAGGGGTCGAAGCAGATGTCCGCTGACGAGCCTCCACCGGAGGAGGCTCGCCACCGCGAGCGCATGCAGCGTCGAAAGGCGGTGGTGGACGCCCGTATCGCGTCGGCTACGGCGGATCGCGGCGTTTTGCTGGTGTTGACCGGCAATGGCAAGGGCAAAAGCTCTTCCGCCTTCGGCATGGTGGCGCGCGCTCTCGGTCATGGCATGCGCGTCGGGGTCGTGCAGTTCATCAAGGGGCGGTATACGACCGGCGAGGGACTGTTCTTCCGACGCTTTCCGGAAGTGATCTACCACGTCATGGGCGAGGGATTCACCTGGGAGACGCAGGACCGCGAGCGCGACGTGCGCGCGGCGCAGGCCGCGTGGGCCGTGGCCGCAGCACTGCTGCGCGATACGGAGGTGGCCCTCGTTGTGCTCGATGAGCTCAACATTGCGCTGCTCTACCGTTATGTGCCGCTGGCCGACGTCATCACTGCGGTGCGGGAGAGGCCTGCACATCAGCATGTCGTGATCACGGGCCGCGGCGCGCCCGCAGAGCTGGTCGAGCTCGCTGACACCGTGACGGAGATGCGCGCGCTGAAGCACGCGTTCGATGCGGGCGTACGTGCACAGCTGGGCATTGAGCTGTGAAGATGCCGAAATGAAGGAGCTCGTGCTGGGCGGTGTCCGCTCCGGCAAGAGCCGCTATGCGGAGCAGCAGGCGCGCACGAGCGGCTTACAGGTCGTATACATCGCGACGGCGATTCCCAGCGAGGACCCGGAGCTCAAGGAGCGCGTCCGACGCCACCGCGCGCATCGTCCCGCGGATTGGCTGACAGTTGAGGAGCCTGCCGTGCTTGGTGCCGTGCTGCGGGCACACGCGGGCGCGGAGCGCTGCCTGCTGGTCGAATGCCTGACTCTGTGGCTCGCCCATCTCCTGACATCCGGCTCGGCAGAGCGGTTGGATTCGGAACGCGCGAGCCTGCTGCGCGCGGTGACGGAGATTCCTGGACATGTGATTCTGGTGAGCAACGAGACCGGGCTCGGCATAGTGCCGACCGGCGAGCTCAGCCGCCGCTTTCTCGATGTAGCGGGGGAGCTGCATCAGAGCCTTGCCGCATCGTGCGATCGCGTTACGCTCGTCGTCGCGGGCTTGCCGCAAAGACTGAAAGACGTCCCACCATGACAGCTGACTCGCTCTGATGGTGCCGCAGCGGCAAGCTGCTGCATGGCCGCGGGCCGCAATCGTGGCGCTGCAGTTCCTGACGCGCCTGCCGCTGCGTATCGAGCCGCAGCCCACTGCAGGCGAGATCGGGCTGTCGCTGGCCTGTTATCCCCTGGTCGGCCTCATGCTTGGAGTTGTGCTCTGGGGCATCGCCCTCGCCGTGTCACGGCTGCCTTCCCTCCTTGGCGCGGCCATCGTACTGACGGCATGGGTGTTGATCACGGGCGCCCTGCACATCGACGGTCTTGCGGATACGGCGGACGCGTGGGTCGGTGGGCACGGCGATCGGGAGCGAACCCTGACGATCATGCAGGACCCACGCTCAGGCCCGGTCGCCCTCGCGGTGGTGAACTGTATGCTGCTGCTGAAGTTCGCGGCCCTGGCCGCGTTGGCTACGCATCTGCACGCGGCACCCTGGCGGGATACGCGCCTCGCCGCGGGCTGCATCCTGCCGCCATTGCTGGCGCGGGCGGCGATTCCAGTGCTGTTCGCTCACACGCGCTATGTGCGGGCGCAGGGGATCGCCCAGGATCTGATGACTCATCAGTCTCGCACCGCCGGTGCGGTCACTGCGGCGCTCACCGCGATCTGTACGCTCGCCGCCTGCCGCACCCTGGGGGCGATCGCGCTCGGCGCCGCCGTGGTCGCATACGCGATCGTCCGCTGGGGACTCGTGCGCCGGCTGGGTGGATTCACCGGCGACGGCGCCGGAGCCCTGATCGAAGTGATCGAAGCGGCCTGTCTGGTAGCTGTCGCGGTCGCCACGTGAGCGTCCAGGCACAGGGATGTGCCCCGCCGCCGCAGGTGGCTTCAAACTACGCGGCTGACTCGCGGAAGGCGTCCCGGGTCAGGTTCTCGCAACCCGATGCGGTCACCGCGAGGTCGTCCTCGATGCGGATGCCGCCGAACTTGCGCAGTGAGTCGACTCGACCCCAGTTGATGCGGCGCGAGCGCTCGTCGGCACGCGCCCCGTCGAGAAGCTGCGGGATGAAATAGAGGCCGGGCTCCATGGTGACCACGAAGCCCTCTTCCAGCACCCGGGTCAGGCGGAGATACGGGTGGCCGTCGGGGCGGGGGATGTCACCGCCGTCGGGAGAGCGCATGAAGCCGCCGACATCGTGGACCTCCAGGCCTAGCAGGTGGCCGAGGCCGTGCGGGAAGAACACGCTGGTGGTCGCCGTGGCCACTGCCTCGTCGGTGGAGCAGGTGACGATATCCGCTTCGTGGAGCAGCTCCGCGAGCAGGCGATGGGTTTGCAGGTGGATTTCGCGCCAATCGACGCCCGGCTTGACGGCGGCGCAAAGGGACTGCTGCATCCGGTCCATCCTGCCGATCAGAGCGGCGAAATCGCGGTCCCGGTGGGCATGCGTACGCGTGATGTCGCAGGCATAACCGGCGAATTCCGTCCCGGCGTCGATGAGTAGGGAATGGCGCTCGACCGGGCGCGCCTTGTCCAGCACCTGATAGTGGAGGACGGCGCCGCCTTCATTCAGGGCGATGATGGGGTTATAGGGCAGCTCCTGCTCCCGCTGGCCGCAGGCGGCGAGGAAGGCGAGCTCTATCTCGAATTCGGAAGCGCCGGCCTCGAAGGCGCTGGTGGCGGCCAGGTGGCCGCGGGCACCCAGCAGGCTCGCCTGGCGCAGGCACGCGAGCTCGTAGGGAGACTTGGCTGCGCGGCAGAAATCGAGGTGCCGGATGAGGTGCGGCGGATTGATGTCGCCGACGCTCCAGGAAGCCAATTCCGCGAGCGAATCGCCCAGAAAGGCGGTAGCGCGCAGATTCGCGGGCAAAACCCGCCGGGCCTCGTCCAGGTTGCGGCAGGGGCGAATATCGAAGTGCCGGGTCCAGTAGCCCCGCGGCAGGGCAGGCGGCTTGTACCAGTAGTCTTCGGGCTGATGAAAGGCCAGCAGCGGCCGGCGGCCGGGCTCGAAGTACAGCAAGCAGTCCGGGACATCGAGCAGTGGGGCCCAGACCTTGAAGGGGGCGTGCACCTTGAAGGGGTAGGTGCGGTCGTCCTGGAATACGGTGAGGAGTGACCCAGAATGGAGCAGGAGCGCGGAGTAGCCGCAGGCCTCCAGTGCCTTGGCGGTGCGAAGCGCCAGCCCCTCGATGTGAGCGGCGAACAGCGCATCGAGCGAAGGGGGCTCGGGCAGGGGCTTGGCAAGCGCGCCAACGTGGGCCATCTGAGGCACTCCGGCAGGGACAGGCGCTCGATTGTAAGCTTTCGCACCGGGCCGGGCTCCTTCGCCGGCGGCGGGTCCGGTGCGCCCAATTGTCGTGCCAGGGAGACAGCAAACTGCCTAGGCTGTTTCCAATCGCTTGGTGACTCTATAAAATCCCGCGTCGCGATCCGTGAAGGACTCGCGGAACGATAACAAAAGTCGTTCAGAAAGCTTTCTTCGTCTTGGCTCTCTCAACAAAGCATCGGGGTACCGATCGATGAACACAAAAGTTGCTCTTAGCGCGCTTGCTGCTGCGGCACTGCTGCTGACGGCGTGTGCGAAGAATGATGGTTCCAGCACCGAGCCCGCCGCCGCTCCGCCGGCCTCGCAGAGCAGCGCTCCGGCCGCTCCGCCCGCCGCGGCTCCGTCGGACAATTCGATGGCGAGCCCGCCGGCCGCCGCGCCGTCCGACAGCAGTGCTCCGCCGGCCAGCGCCCCGTCGTCGTAAGACGACTGCGCTCCGGGAGGCTGTTGTCAGCAGACTCCCGGAACTGGCTCCACACGGCCCGGTCGGATCGCGCGCGCGAGCCGTCCGGGCCGTGTTTCTTAGAGGGTCCGGGAAGCCGACATGACGGTTAGTGTGCGCGACGCGCGGGACACGGAGGGCGACCGCCTGTGGATCCAGAGCGTCTATCGCGACTACCTCGACGACCTGGCGCCGATCGGCGGCACCGGCAAGTTCCCCGCGCTCGGCGAGGTCGGGCACCGGGCGCCTGATCAGCTCTTCCACTGGTTCGGCGATCCCAACAGCTTTCCCCTCGTCATCCTGCGAGCCTCCGAGCCCGTGGGCTTCGCGCTGGTGGTGCGCGGCAGGGCGAACGCCTTCACCCGGCGCAGCGTCGTCGGCGCCGGCCCGGCCACGCAGACCCGCGCGCCAATCGAGTATCGGATGGCGGAATTCTTCATCACCCGCGCCACACGCCGCCTTGGCATCGGCGCAACGGCCGTCAGGCTCATTTTCAGCCGCTTCGCCGGCCGCTGGGAAATCACCGAATACCTGCGCAACGCAACCGCCGTCAGCTTCTGGCGCCGGGTCGTCGCCAGTTACACGTCAGGCAATTATCTCGAGCGTGTCGTGAACGGCGAAGTGCGGCAGACGTTCGAGTCCGGCGCGGGCTAAGCGTTAGATTGCCTTGATCGGTGGATTCACAGGCTCGCGGGCGGCCTTGTCAGGATCTCTTCCAGCGCATAGAGCGTTTTCCGGGGAAAGCGCTCCAGAAAGTAGTACTTCGTAATCACGGCGAGCGCGCGTTCGTAGGTGTCGATGTCGAGGTGACGGAGGAGGTAGCGCACGTCTGCTTCGTCGTGGAACTCTGCACCGATTCTCATTGCAAGGCACTTCATCGCCAGCAGGTACTCGGGTAGCGCGATCATGACTCGCAGGTGATCGAGCTCGAGGAAAGGGGCGAAGTCCGCGTGCTCGCTCAAATAGCCCTTCACCGCATCGTTGAGCCAGAGCGGGTCGAGATTCGCGCGCACCGCGACGCGCGCCGCGGCCTCCCGCACTAATGTCGCCGGCCGGAAGAGGGCATCCACATCCTGTGTCGATGCGCGCGCACCATATGCGAGGCACATCACTGCGCCGCCGACGAGAAAGATCTCGGACTTCGTGCCGGCCTCGCGCAGATCCTCGTTGAGCATTTCCAGCAGCCGGCGGATATCCGCCCTCGTCAGTGGCTGCACGGCGTTAAACCCGATCGCCGACGGTCGCATCGATAAAGATGTTCCTGCGTCGGAAGGGTGGGGGCGAATGGGTCAGGAGATGCAGTCGCAGGCTCTTCAATGTAGTTCCGAATGCAGGCTCTCGCAGAGGCGCAATTGCTCGCACCCACCCAGGCACGCGGACCGCGCGTCGTTCGCAAGCCTGCTCGATCATGGCGGCGATGTAGTTGGACAAAAAGGGCGTCAACGCTGCTGTCGGCGGTGCAGCGATAGCGTCGCGCAACTCTGCGGCCGTCCAGCCCGAGAGAAGACTATTGAGCTCGGCAAGCCCAAAGCTGGCTGGCGCCGGCCCGGCGCAGTCCCCGATGCTCGCCTGCAGCTTCATTGCCGGGCTCGGCAGCGCGCGGCTCAGCACATAAGCGGACATATCCATTGCAGCGTGCTCCGCGGCGCGACGAATGGCGGCTTTCTCCGCCGGCGACACGCGGATTTGCAGCTGCTCGCTCCTTGGATTTCGGCTCATGGATGCAGCTTAGGACGCTCGTCGAGAATTGTCAATACAGCGTATTGACAATATAGGGGACCGACCTGGACGAACGCGGTTCTCCCGGCGCGGAAGCGGCGCTGGACGACTGCGCCTACCAGCCTGATCACGCGCCAGCTCGCTGCTGGCTGAACAATATCCGCGGACTCGTTTCTTGACAGCCCGGTTTGCTCGTGTGACACTTTACCAACAGGTAATCTATCGTGCGAGCATAACTTGTTGCTGCCCTGCAACAGATCGCGGGCGCGAACGATTACGACACGAATTTGGGGGAATGCAATCATCATGACAGTCAACCGTTCCGTCACACAATCCGTCAAGCGCACGCTTTCGCTGGGCCTACTTGCCGCCTGCGGCGCGGCCAGTCTCCCGACGCTTGCGCAGCAGGCGACCAGCGCCACGGCGCCGGCTACCGCCGCCAAGCCTGCCGCCGCCGCCACGGCCGCAACTGCGAAGAAAAGAATTGCCAAGGCGAGCGCTGCGACAGCGCCGATCATGCTCGCGCAGACGACACCGCCGCCCGTGGCCAGCTCAGCCGGTCCGGCCCCCATGCTGCAAACCATCGTGGTCACTGGAACCATGATCGCGCGGACGGAGGCCGAGACCGTGGATCCGGTCACGATCGTCACGACACAGGCCCTCGCCAACCAGGGCATCGTGAACGTCGAGCAGGCGGTAGATCAGATCACGGCGAACGTCCCTGACGTGGTCAATACGTCTTCAGCCGTGGGGTCGTTCAGCGGGGGCGGTACCTTCGCGAACCTGCGCGATCTGGGCCGGACCCGTACGCTGATCCTGTTGGATGGCGAGCGGCTGGCCAACAACGCCAATGACGACGCCGGGGTCGATCTGAGCGGCATCCCGTTCTCTGCGATCGCGAGCGTCCAGGTGCTGCGCGACGGTGCTTCCTCGCTGTATGGCTCCGACGCCATTGCGGGCGTCATCAACTTCATCACCAAGCAGAATTACCAGGGGGCTGAGGTAGACCTCAACTTCAATCACCCCGAGGAGGTGGGTGCCGGCTCCGGCTCGGGGGATTTCACCCTGGGGCATGGCGACCTGGTCAGCGACGGCTATAACGTCATGCTGACGGCGAATTTCACCAAACAGCAGCCGCTGCTGGCCACGCAGCGGTCGTTTTCCGCCTATGGCTTCGATCCGGCGAGGGGCATTACCGGGACGAACGGTGAGGGAACATGGCCCGGATCCATCGTTGATAACAACGGCAACCAATGGCAGCCCGACTTTCCGAACTGCCCGGGCAATCCATTCCCGACCACGTTTTTCGGCAGCTGCGCCTACCGGGCGTCCGCCGCGACGGATCTGATCCCGGAAAGCCAACAGGGGTCCGCGATGGCGCAGCTCAGCAAGACGCTGCCTGCCAACAATACCCTGCGGCTGCAGTATTTCTACACACGTTCCGAAGTCGACGGCTACAGCGGGCCCATGGAGTACGCGTTCGAGATGACGCCCCAGGCCGACCCGAACTACTTTCCGAAGTCGGGCGCCGGCCTGACATGCGAATCCAATGCCAACACGGGCGGTCCCTGTACCGGGCCGGTGGATCTGACCGATCCCATCTTTGCGGAATGGACCGATCCGACGAACAGTCGATATCAGGGGAACGTCGACACCGAGCAGAGAATTCTGCTGACCTTCTCCGGTGACAACCTCGGCTGGCACTATTCGACGACTGCCAATTACAGCCAAAACGTCAACGTCAACGATACCCGCGGGGGAATACCGAATGAGGACGTGCTCGCGCCCAACGGCATCCTCAGCAATCTGATCAACCCCTTCGGCCCGCAGACCGCCGCGGGGCAGGCGCTCCTCAACAGCTCGTATCTGAACGGAGCATACGCTACGGGTAAGAATAAACTGTGGAGCATCAGCGCCCACGCCAGCCACGAGCTTGGCGACGTGTTCAACGCGGGCACTCCGGCGACCGTGGCGCTCGGGGCTGAGTTGAGCGGTCAAACTTACATTTACGACACGACCCCCTTGAGCAACCTGTTGGAGGCCGCGCTGGGGACCTCGCCCGTGGCGATCGACGGGAGTCGGCGGATACAGGCGGTATTCTTCGAGGTCGACGTGCCGATTGCCAAGTCCCTGGATCTCGACATATCCGACCGCGAGGACCGGTACAGCGATTTCGGCACCACCAACAACGGCAAGGTGGCGGTGCGCTGGCAGCCGAGCCGGTTCATCGCCTTCCGCGGCGACGCATCCACGGGCTTTCGTGCGCCCACACTCTTCAATCTGTATGAACCCAACCAGACTGCTGCATCGGACAGCCCTACCATGGGCACGGGAAACCCGTTGTGCCAACCGGGTAGCTACAACGCGGAGTGGACACCGACGGTATGCAGCTCGCAGGGAATCGGGCTGTATGGCGGCAACAAGAACCTGAGTCCGGAGACATCGGAGAATTTCGATCTCGGCATCATCCTTTCCCCGATGCGCAATCTGGGCATCACGCTGGACTATTACCGGATCCTCGTCAAGAACTACATTCAAACGATTCCGGCTTCGACCATCTACGAGAATCCGAATGCATTCCCGAGCTACTTCGTGCTGAACAACTCCGGGTCGCTCACCCCGTCGGTCGACGAGGCGGCGGACTGCCATCCGTATACGGCTCCGACGTGTGGATATCTCCTGCAGGACTTCCAGAATACGGGCGGCGCGACGACCGACGGCTTCGACGTGAGCATCAAATACATACAGCACACCGCGTGGGGAGTGTTCAGCGAGGACCTGGAAGGGACGGCGATCACCCAGTACCGGCTGACGGAGTACACCGGCGCCGCCCCCGTGAACCTGGTCGGCTGGTTCGACCAGGGACAGTTCCCGGCGATACGGTGGGAGCACAACCTGACGCTCAACTGGGCGAGCCCGGACAGCAGGTGGGGCGCTGGGCTCGAGAACCAGTTCTTCTCGAGATACATCGACGAGTTTCCCGATGCCGCGGGCAACCCGATGGAGGTGGGCAGCCAGTCGACCTGGGACGCCTATGCGTCCTACAAGCCGATCCCTCGTCTAACCGTGTTATTCGGTATTCAGAATCTGTTCAACCAGACGCCGCCCTTCTCGAACCAGCTCGATTACAACTTCGGGGCGGGCTACAGCTCGATCTTCTCGAATCCCATCATGCGGTCCTTCTACGTCAATCTGAAGTACGTGCTGTTCTGATCGCCGACCGCTTACCCAGGAGCGGCTGAAGGTATGAGCCAGTATGGGAGCGCGGGTTGGCTGCGATCTGCTCCGGCGTACCGGCCGCGATGATCTCACCGCCGCCTTCGCCGCCCTCCGGGCCGAGGTCCACCACCCAGTCGGCGCTCTTGATGACGTCGAGGTTGTGCTCGATCACGACGATGGTATTGCCCTGATCGCGCAGGCGATGCAGGACGTCGAGGAGCTGAGCGACGTCGTGGAAGTGCAGGCCGGTGGTGGGCTCGTCGAGGATGTAGAGGGTGCGGCCGTGGGTCTGGCGGGCCAGCTCCCGGGACAGCTTGACGCGCTGGGCTTCGCCGCCTGAAAGGGTGGTCGCGTTCTGGCCCAGGTGGATGTAGGACAGGCCGACGTCGGTCAGGGTTTGGAGCTTGCCGGCGACCGCGGGGACGTTCTGGAAGAAGCGCAGCGCTTCCTCGACCGTCATCTCCAGCACTTCGTGGATGTTCCTGCCGCGGTAGCGGATCTCGAGGGTCTCGCGGTTGTAGCGCTGACCTCTACAGACGTCGCACGCGACGTAGACGTCGGGGAGAAAATGCATCTCCACCTTGATGACGCCGTCGCCCTGACAGGCCTCGCAGCGGCCGCCTTTGACGTTGAAGCTGAAGCGGCCGGCGTCGTAGCCGCGTGCGCGCGCCTCTGGAACGGCAGCAAAGAGCTCACGGACCGGGCCGAAAAGGTTGGTGTACGTCGCAGGGTTGGAGCGAGGCGTGCGGCTGATCGGCGCCTGGTCGATATCGATGACGTGCTCGATGTCTTCCAGCCCTTCGACCCGTTCGCAGGGCGCGGCGTCGGGCGCGCTGAGCCGGCCGTTGACCTTGGCGGTCGCGTGGCCGAAGAGGGTGTCGATGATCAAGGTCGATTTGCCGGAGCCTGAGACCCCTGTCACACAAGTCAGCAGCCCCAGCGGAATCTCCGCGGTGACGTTGCGTAGGTTATTACCGGAGGCGCCGATGATACGGATCTGTTTATCAGGCGAGCGTGGAGTGCGCAGCCGCGGCAGGCTGACTGCGCGCTTGCCGCTCAGGTACTGACCGGTCAGTGAGGCGGAGGAGGCGGTGATGTCGGCGGGCGTGCCCTCGGCGACGACGTGGCCGCCGTGCGCGCCGGCGCCCGGCCCCAAATCGACGACATGGTCGGCCTCGCGGATCGCTTCCTCGTCGTGCTCCACCACGATCACGGTGTTGCCGAGATCGCGCAGGCGCTTCAGGGTGCCGAGGAGGCGCGCATTGTCGCGCTGGTGCAGGCCGATCGAGGGCTCATCGAGAATGTACATCACGCCGGTGAGGCCGGAGCCCACCTGGCTGGCGAGCCGGATGCGCTGCGCCTCGCCGCCCGACAATGTGTCGGCGCCGCGATCGAGCGTCAGATATTGCAGGCCGACATCGGCAAGAAATCGCAGCCGCTGGCCGACTTCCTTGACGATGGGAGCTGCGACCTCGCGCCGCCACCCCTCGAGAGCAAGTGAGCGATAGAGCTCCAGCGCGTGACCGACGCTCAAGCGCGTGACCTCGGGGAGGGCCTTGTCGCCGACGAATACGAAGCGCGCCGCCCGGTTGAGGCGCGCGCCGCCACAGTCGGGACAGGTGCGCACGCCGAGATACTTGCCGAGCTCCTCCCGCACCATGTTGGATTCCGTCTCGCGGAAACGCCGCTCGAGGTTCGGCAGGATGCCTTCGAAGGGATGGCGCTTCGCGGTGCCGCGGCTTTTGCCCTCACTGTAGCGAAACTCGATCACCTCGTCGCCGCTGCCGTAGAGCAACACTTGCCGCACCCGCTCCGGCAGCTCCGTCCAGGGCACCTCGATGTCGAAGCGGTAGTGCCGGGCAAGAGACTGGATGAGTTGAAAGTAGTGGCTGTTGCGCCGATCCCAGCCGCGCACGGCGCCGCTCGCGAGCGACAGGTCGGGGTGCGTCACGACCCGCTGCGGATCGAAGAACTGCTGTGTGCCGAGGCCGTCGCACGTCGGGCAGGCGCCCGACGGGTTGTTGAATGAGAAGAGCTTCGGCTCCAGAGGCGGCACGCTGTAGCCGCACACCGGGCAGGCGTGACGGCTGGAGAAGACGAGCTCGGCGCGGTCCGTGTCGTCCAGGAAGATGAGCCGCGCCAGCCCTCCGGAGAGCCGCAGCGCCGTTTCGAACGATTCCGCCAGGCGCTGCTGGGCGTCGGGCCGCAGGCGGAGGCGGTCGACTACCGCCTCGATCGTATGCTTGCGCTTCGGATCGAGCTCCGGCAGGCCGTCCATGTCATGGATGCGGCCATCGATACGCACGCGCACGAAGCCCTGGTCACGCAGGGAATCGAGAATGTCCGCGTGCTCGCCCTTGCGGTCGCTCACCATGGGCGCGAGCAGCGCGGCCGCGGCGCCTTCGGGCAGCTTCAACACCTGGTCGACCATCTGACTCACCGTCTGCGCCGTAAGGTCGATCCCATGATCAGGGCAGCGCGGCGTACCGGCGCGCGCGTAGAGCAGGCGCAGATAATCGTAGATCTCGGTGACCGTGCCGACCGTGGAGCGCGGATTGCGGGAGGTGGCCTTCTGCTCGATGGCTATCGCGGGCGAGAGTCCTTCGATGCTGTCGACATCGGGCTTGTCCATCATCGAGAGGAATTGCCGCGCATAAGCGGAAAGCGACTCGACGTAGCGGCGCTGCCCCTCGGCGTAGAGGGTATCGAAGGCGAGCGACGACTTGCCGGAGCCCGAAAGCCCGGTGATCACGATCAGCCGCTCGCGCGGCAGGTCGACGTCGATGCTCTTCAGGTTGTGGGTGCGTGCCCCGCGGACACGGATCGCTTGCATGGTCCGGTGGATCGTCGCTGTCGTGGCGGCCCCGAAGGCCGCGAAAAATGCCCGCGAAAAATCAAGCCCTCAAGTCTACCCGTCGGAGGCCTTTCGGC
Organism: uncultured Pseudomonadota bacterium; assembly: GCA_963812925.1. Classification (GTDB taxonomy): domain Bacteria; phylum Pseudomonadota; class Gammaproteobacteria; order Steroidobacterales; family Steroidobacteraceae; genus 13-2-20CM-66-19. The sequence goes on from CAWEXF010000007.1 coordinate 64,426, forward strand.
CGAGTAATTGCCCCTTCGCGCAACCTTTCGGGGTTCGCGCGGGGCGCGCGCCACGTCTACAATGGCGCTCTATTCAAGAGGGCACACTCATGGCGCGCGGAGTCAACAAAGTCATCCTCATCGGGCATCTGGGCGCGGATCCCGAGTCGCGCGCCATGCCATCGGGCAGCAGCGTCGCGAACCTGCGCATCGCCACCACCGAGAGCTGGCGCGACAAGCAGAGCGGCGAGCAGCAGGAGCGCACCGAGTGGCACCGCGTCGCCCTCTTTGGCCGGCTGGCGGAAATCGCCAGCGAATACCTGCGCAAGGGCTCGCAGGTCTATATTGAGGGCAGCCTGCGCACCCGCAAGTGGCAGGACAAGCAGGGCAACGAGCGCTATTCCACCGAGATCGTCGGCAACGAGATGCAGATGCTGGGCGGCCGAGGCGGCGGCGGAGCGGGCGCCGCGGGCGGTGGTGGAGCTGGCGGCGGCGGGGGCGGTGGCGGCGCGCCGCGCGAGCCCATGCCCGAGTATCCCGGCCCGACCGGTGGCGGCGGGGCGGGGCGGCGGTGGCGGGGGCGGTGGCGAGCGGGAGGACTTCGACGACGATATCCCATTCTAGTAGCTTGCGGCGGGCTATCTTATTGATTTCATGATTGTTTTTCGGCTGTAACGCAGTTCTGCGCGGCGCCCGTGCGGCGGGGTGGCCGAGGCCGTAGAATGAGATGATTCCCTGCTTATGTCCCGCCGCTACTTCATCAAAACTTTCGGCTGCCAGATGAACGAGTACGACTCCGCCCGCATGGCGGACGTGCTCGAGGCTGGCGTCGGTCTCGCGCGCACGGAAGATCCGGCCGAGGCCGACGTGCTGCTGATGAACACCTGCTCGGTGCGCGAGAAGGCGCAGGAGAAGGTGTTCTCGATGCTGGGCGAGTGGCGAAAGCTAAAGACTGAGCGGCCGCACGTGCTCATAGGCGTCGGCGGATGCGTCGCGAGCCAAGAGGGCGAGGGCATCACGCGGCGGGCGCCCTTCGTGGACCTCGTGTTCGGACCGCAGACGCTGCACCGCCTGCCCGACATGATCTCGGAGCTGCGCCGTACCGGCCGCGCGGTCGTCGATGTCAGCTTTCCGGAGATCGAGAAGTTCGATCGCCTGCCGGAGCCGCGCGCCGAGGGCGCCACGGCCTTCGTTTCCGTCATGGAGGGGTGCAGCCGCTACTGCAGCTTCTGCATCGTGCCCTACACCCGTGGGGACGAGATCAGCCGACCATTCGAGTCGGTGCTGCAGGAGGTGCGTCAGCTCGCAGGACAGGGCGTACGGGAAGTGACTCTCCTCGGCCAGAACGTCAACGCGTATGCCGGGCCCATGGCGGATGGCGCAGTCGTTGATCTCGCCACACTGATTCATCACGTTGCCGCGGTGCCCGGCATCGAGCGCATCCGCTTCACCACCTCCCATCCGCTGGAGCTCAACGACAGCCTGATCGAGGCCTTCGCCCACGTACCGCAGCTTGCAAGCCATCTGCATCTGCCGGTGCAAAGCGGGTCCGACCGCGTGCTCGCGCTCATGAAGCGCGGCTACACCGCGATCGAATTCAAGGAAAAGGTCCGCAAGCTCAGGAGTGCGCGGCCGGACATCTGCATCTCATCCGACTTCATAGTGGGATTCCCCGGGGAGAGTGAGCGCGACTTCGAGGCGACGCTGACGCTCGTGCGCGACGTCGGCTTCGATCAGTCGTTCAGCTTCCTCTACAGCCGTCGCCCCGGAACGCCGGCGGCATCGCTGCCCGATGAGACGCCGGCGCAGCTGAAGCAGGAGCGGCTGGCGCGCCTGCAGGCGCAGCTCGACGCCCAGGCACGTGACATCAGCGAGCGCATGGTCGGCAGCATGCAGCGCGTGCTGGTGGAACGGCCTGCGAAGAAGGACACGCGCGAGCTCGCCGGCAGGACCGAGAACAACCGCTGGATCAACTTTGCGGGTCCCGCCGGGATCATCGGCCAGTTCGCACGAACCGTCGTGACCGAAGCATTGTCGCACAGCCTGCGCGGACGCCTGTGGCAGTAACGGCCCCCGAGGCGCTGCGCGAGTTCGACCTCGAGCCGCCGGACAATGCGCGACTCGCCAACCTCTGTGGCCCGCTCGATGAGAACCTGCGACTGCTCGAGGCGCGCCTCGATGTGCAGATCCGACGGCGTGGCAACAACTTCCGTGTGCTCGGCGCCAACGCCGGCAGCGCCGAGGACATGGTGCAGGAGCTGTTCGCACTGGCCAAGGAAGAGGAAGTCACGCCGGAGCGGGTGCATCTGGCGCTGCGCGAGCGCGAGGCCGGCCAGGAACCCGCGGCGGATCTCGACCCCGCGGAACGCGGCATCCGCGTGCCGCGCGGCGGCATCCGCGCCCGCGGCCACCACCAGCGCGAATATCTTGCGCACATCCGCAGCCGGGACCTGACATTCGGCATCGGTCCCGCCGGCACGGGCAAGACCTATCTTGCCGTCGCCTGCGCCGTGGAGTCGCTGCAGGCGGAAACCATCCGGCGGATCATCCTGGTGCGGCCGGCCGTGGAAGCCGGCGAGCGGCTGGGGTTCCTGCCCGGCGACCTCAACCAGAAAGTCGATCCGTACCTGCGCCCGATGTACGATGCACTGTACGAGATGTTGGGATTCGACCGGGTGTCCCGTTTCATCGAGCGCAACGTCATCGAGGTGGCGCCGCTGGCCTTCATGCGCGGCCGCTCGCTCAACGATTCCTTCATCATCCTCGATGAGGCGCAGAACACCACCATCGAGCAGATGAAGATGTTCCTCACGCGCATCGGCTTCGGCTCCAAGGCCGTGGTCACGGGTGATATCACCCAGACCGACCTGCCCGCGGGCAGGCAATCGGGCCTGAGTCACGTCATCGGCGTGCTGCGCGGTGTGGAGGGAGTTGCGTTCACTTTCTTCGATGCACAGGACGTCGTGCGGCATCCGCTGGTGCAGCGCATCGTGCAGGCTTACGAGTCGCGCACTGCGCAACCGGAAGGAAGGCAGCCGTGAAGGAGAGGAACGCGCGCCCGCTACGCGTCGATGTGCAGACGGGTGTGAAAGCTTGGGCGCCGCGCGCTCGTGACATCGCCACGTGGGCGGGCACGGCGATCGGCCGGCGCGCCGCTGGCGGAGAACTCGGCGTCCGTGTGGTCGGCGCGGCGGAAAGCAGACGTCTCAACGCCCGCTATCGCGGCAAAGACAAGCCGACCAACGTGCTGTCATTCCGTCCTCCCTACGCCCTGCGGGCTTCGGCAGGCGGGCCTCCCAACGCCTTGGGCGACCTGGTGATCTGCGCTCAGGTGGTACGGTCCGAGGCGCGCGAGCAGGGCAAGCTCCTCCAGGCGCACTGGGCCCACCTGGTGGTGCACGGCGCATTGCATCTCATCGGCTACGACCACGAGCGCGAGACGGAAGCAAAGCGCATGGAGCGCCGCGAGGTTGCGGTGCTGCGTCGCCTCGGCTTCGCCAATCCCTACAGAGTCTGATCCATGAGCAAGGACATCAATTCGACCGGTAAATGGCTCAAGCGGCTGACGCAGAGCTTTGCCGCGGAGCCGCAGAACCGCCAGCAGCTGCTCGAGATCCTGCGCGAGGCCCGCACCCGCGGCCTGCTGGATGCCGACGCGTTGCCGATGCTGGAAGGAGTGTTGGAAGTCTCCGACCTGCAGGTGCGTGACATCATGGTGCCGCGCGCGCAGATGGTGTTCGTGCGCCGCGATGATCCGGCGTCCCGTATCCTGCCGACCGTGGTGGAGTCGGGACACTCCCGCTTCCCGGTGATGGACGAGGATCGCGACGACATCGTCGGGATCCTCCTCGCCAAGGATCTGTTGCGCCTCGTCAGCAACGAGGCGCGCGAGCGCTTCGACATCCGCGAATTCATGCGGCCGGCCTTGTTCGTGCCGGAGTCGAAGCGGCTCAACATCCTGCTGAAGGAATTTCGCGGCAGCCGCAATCACATGGCCATCGTGGTCGACGAGTACGGCGGCGTCGCGGGCCTGGTGACGATCGAGGACGTGATCGAGCAGATCGTCGGCGAGATCGATGACGAGTTCGACGTCGAGGACGACCAGAACATCCGCAAGGAGGGCGAGCGCGTCTTCCTGGTGCGCGGCGTGACGCGCATCGATGAGTTCAACGAGTACTTCGGCTCCCACCTCGCCGAGGGGGAGGGCTTCGAGACCGTGGCCGGACTCCTGATGAAGGAGCTCGGCCGCCTGCCGCGGCGCGGCGAGTCCGCCAACATCGAGGGTTTCGAGTTTCGCGTCGTGCGCGCTGACCGGCGCCGCATCGATGCGCTGCGCGTCGTGCCGGCGCGCGATGTGACCCCGCCCGACGGCCACTCGCACCCCGAGCAGGGCGAGTCGCACGCATGAGCTCACGGCGCCTGGCTGCCGTTGCCGCTCCCGCGCGCGAGGTGACGCCTGGGCCAGCCATGGCCGCCGCCAAGGACCTCCTCGCGGCGACCCGCTCCCGCCATGCGTTGCTCGTGCGCGGCGTGCTGTCGTTCGGCGTGGGCGCTCTGCTCGCCTGCGCCTTCGCGCCGCTCGAATGGTGGCCGCTCGCGATCCTCTGTCCCGCGGCACTGATGTGGCTGTGGGAAGAGGCCGCGCCCCGCGAGGCCGCCTGGACCGGATTCTGGTTCAGCTTCGGCACCTTTCTCGCCGGCACGTACTGGGTGTATGTCAGCGTCCACGACCTTGGCGGGGCGCCCGTCTGGATGACCATCGGAATCATGCTGGGCCTGATCGGAATCATGGCCCTCTACAACGCGCTGATCGGCTATGCCGCGGCGCGCCTGCTGCCGCGCGGTGGCGCCTGGCGCTGGCTGGTGGGCATACCGGCGGTGTGGCTCCTCATCGAGTGGTTGCGCGGCTGGTTCCTCTCGGGGTTTTCGTGGCTGTCGCTGGGCTACTCCCAGACCGACACCTGGCTGGCGCGATTCGCGCCGCTCCTGGGAGTCTATGGCATCAGCCTGCTGCTGCTCACGAGCGCGGGCGCGCTGGTGGCGCTGATTCGCGGCGGCGCGCGGGTGCGTCTGATTGCCGGGCTCACGCTCATCGTGCCCTGGGCCGTCGGCGCGGCACTCGGGCCGGTGCGCTGGACGCACCCTGCGGGCGCCCCCGTCTCGGTGGCGGTGATTCAGGCCGACATCCCGCAGGACGAGAAGTGGCAGGACGCCTACGAGGACAAGATCCTGCAGCGCTACCGCAAAATGACGGAGTCGGCGCTCGGCACGAAGCTCATCGTGTGGCCGGAGGCGGCGCTGCCGGAGCCGGCGAACAATATGCTGCCTTACATCGCGGCGGTCGATCGCGAGACGCAGGCCAGCGGTTCCTCGCTGGTGATGGGCGTGATCCGCGCCTCGGATGACGGCCAGAGCTACTACGACTCGATCCTGGCGCTCGGCAAGCATGCGAGCTGGTATGCCAAGGACCACTTGGTACCGTTCGCGGAGTTCTTCCCGGTGCCGCGTTTCGTACGCAACTGGCTGCGCCTGATGAGCCTGCCGTACGACAGCTTCACCCGCGGCGGCACCGATCAGTCGCCGCTGCCGGTGGCCGGGCTCGAGCTCGGCGCGACGGTCTGCTACGAGGTCGGTTACGGCAGCTACATGCTGCACATGCTGCCGAAAGCGGATGCGCTGGTGAACGTCACCAACGACGCCTGGTTCGGACACTCTACGGCCCGCTACGAGCAATTCCAGATGGCCCGCATGCGCGCGCTCGAGGAAGGGCGCAGCCTCATCGTCGCCACCAACGACGGTATCTCGGCGGTCATCGGGCCGCGCGGTGAAGTCCTGGCGTCCGCGCCGCCTTTCGAGCAGTATGTACTGCGGTCTTCCGTCACGCCCAGGGCCGGGATCACACCGTTCACGCGTGTTGGAAACTGGTTGATCGTGAGCCTCGCCGCCCTCGGCCTCGGCGCGTCGCTGTGGAGCGGCGGAGAACGGCGCGCGGGTATGGCGAGTGCTACTACTGTCCCACCCCGGAGTCTGACATGAGCGCTTTTAGGGTCGCGCGTCTTCGCGCGACAACGATGTCCTGCACCCTCGTCGCGCTCGCCGCGTGGCCGGTTGTGAGCATGCAAGTGGCATCCGCGGCGACGTCCGTTTCTTCGATGTGCACGCCGTCGCTGCCTGACTTCACGGCACTGGTCGCCAAGTACGGTCCCGCGGTCGTCAACGTCGAGGTGATCGAGAAGGCGCCGGAAGGCGGCGCCCAGAGCGATGATCCGCTCAACGATTTCTTCCGCCGCTTCGGCATCCCGAACCCGGGCGGTGACCAGCAGCGCCACGAGGAGCCTGTGCGGGGCGCGGGTTCCGGGTTCATCGTCAGCTCTGACGGCTACATCCTCACCAACGAGCACGTGGTGGAAGGGGCGAGCCAGGTCACGGTGCGGCTCGTCGATCAGCGCGAGTTCCCGGCGAAGGTGGTGGGATCGGACGATCGTACCGACATAGCTGTCCTGAAGATCGCCGCGACGGGGTTGCCGATCGTGCGACTCGGCGATCCGTCGAAGCTGCAACCCGGACAATGGGTGCTCGCCATAGGCTCGCCTTTCGGCTTCGAGAACAGCGCGACCGCGGGAATCGTCAGTGCGATCGGCCGCTCGCTGCCGAGTGAGAACTACGTGCCCTTCATCCAGACCGACGTGGCGGTGAATCCCGGCAACTCGGGCGGCCCGCTGTTCAACCTGCAGGGTGAGGTGGTCGGCATCAACTCGCAGATCTTCAGCCGCACGGGCGGCTTCATGGGCGTCTCGTTCGCCATCCCGATCGATGTGGCGGTGAGCGTGGAGCGGCAGATCATCACCGTAGGACACGTGGTGCGCGGCAAGATCGGGGTCACCATCCAGGAGGTAACGGCGGACCTGGCCGATTCTTTCGGTCTCAGCAGCCCGCGCGGGGCGCTGGTGAGCTCGGTGGAGACCAAGAGTCCAGCGGCGTTGGCGGGTATCCAGCCGGGCGACGTGGTGCTGTCGGTCGACGGGCACCAGATCGAGCACTATGGCGAGCTGTCGAGCCGGATCTCGTCCATGCGGCCGGGATCGCAGGCGACACTGACGCTGTGGCGGGACCGGCAGGACCGGACGGTCCAGGTGCGGGTCGAGGAGCTGAAAGAGCCGCAGACGGCAGAGGCGGGGAATGCGGCGCGGCCGGCACCGGTGGCGCGCAAGCCGAATCAGCTCGGGCTCGCCATACGGCCGCTGGCGCCGCAGGAGAAGGCTGAGGCCCGGACCAGCGGCAGCCTGGTCGTCGAGGGCGTGACCGGGCCCGCGGAGCTGGCTGGCGTGGAGCCGGGGGACATCATCCTGGGGGTGGATGGGCGGCGGATCAGCACCGTGGAAGAGCTGGAGTCGGCCGCCAGGCAGTCGCACAAGAAGAGTATTGCGCTGCTGGTGCAGCGGGATTCGGCGCAGCTGTTTTTGCCCGTACCCGTGCCCTGATTGTCCGAGACACCGCTCGTTCGTGTAAATTGCGGGGCTTTCCGAGGTTTACATTCGGGCGTTCTTTGAGATGGAAGAGCATTACGATCCGGCGGCTGTCGAATCGGCGGCACAGACTTATTGGGAGGGGCACGGCACCTTCGAGGTAAAGGAGGAGAAGGGCCGGGAGAAGTACTACTGCCTGTCGATGCTGCCTTATCCGTCCGGGCGGCTGCACATGGGACACGTGCGCAACTACACGATTGGGGATGTGTTGGCGCGCTTCACGCGGATGCAGGGGCGGAACGTGTTGCAGCCGATGGGGTGGGACGCGTTCGGGTTGCCGGCGGAGAATGCGGCGATGAGCAACGGAGTGCCGCCTGCGAAGTGGACGCGGCAGAACATCGCGCACATGCGGGCGCAACTGAAGTCGCTCGGGTTCGGCATCGCCTGGAGCCGGGAAGTTGCAACTTGCGACCCCAGCTACTACCGCTGGAACCAGTGGCTCTTCCTGCGGATGCTGGAGCAGGGGGTGGCCTACCGCAAGACTGGGGTGGTGAACTGGGATCCGGTCGATCAGACCGTGCTCGCCAACGAGCAGGTGATCGAAGGGCGCGGCTGGCGCACGGGTGCTCCGATCGAGAGGCGGGAGATCCCGACTTACTACCTCAACATCACGCGCTACGCGCAGGAACTGCTCGCGGACCTCGAACAGCTGCCGGGCTGGCCGGAGCGGGTGCGCCTCATGCAGGCCAACTGGATCGGCCGCAGCGAGGGTTGTGAGATCTCCTTCCCCTATGCGCCGGACACGCAAGCGGCGATGTCGAAGGATGGGGCGCTCAAGGTGTTCACGACACGCGCCGACACGCTGTTCGGCGTGACCTTCATGGCGGTCGCGGCGGAGCATCCGGTGGCCATCGCGGCGGGTGAGCGCAACCCGGCGCTGGCGGCGTTCATCGACGAGTGCCGCCGCGGCAGCGTCATGGAGGCGGACGTCGCGACGCAGGAGAAGAAGGGCATGCCCACGGGGCTGCACGTGCTGCATCCCTTCACCGGCAAGCCCATAGAAGTCTGGGTCGCCAACTACGTGCTCATGGGGTACGGCGAGGGCGCCGTCATGGGCGTTCCGGGCCACGACGAGCGCGACTTCGAGTTCGCGCACAAGAACTCGCTGCCGGTCGCGATGGTCGTGCGCTCGAAGAGCGGCGCCTACGAGGACGTGCGCGCGCCGTGGATCGCTGAGTACACCGACTATGGAGTCACCGTGAACTCGGGCGAGTTCTCCGGGCTGGAGTTCCAGGCCGCGGTGGATGCGATCGCAGCAGAGTCTGGAGCAGCGCGGGCTGGGGCGAAAGCGCGTGCAGTATCGGCTGCGCGACTGGGGCATCTCGCGGCAGCGTTACTGGGGTTGCCCCATCCCGCTCATTCATTGCCCGAGCTGCGGCGAGGTGCCGGTGCCGGACGATCAGCTGCCGGTGGTGTTGCCCGAGGACTTGGTGCCGGACGGTAGCGGCAACCCGCTCGCCAGGTCGCCGGCTTTCTACGAGTGCAAGTGTCCCAAGTGCGGCGGCGCGGCGCGCCGCGAAACCGACACGATGGACACCTTCGTCGATTCCTCGTGGTACTACATGCGTTACGCATGCCCGGACCAGGACAGCGTGATGATCGACGAGCGCGCGGCTTACTGGCTGCCCGTCGATCAGTACATCGGCGGCATCGAGCACGCCATCCTGCACCTGCTCTACTCGCGCTTCTGGACCAAGGTGATGCGCGATCTCGGCCTGTTGCGCGTCGACGAGCCGTTCACCAATCTCCTCACCCAGGGCATGGTGCTCAACCAGGTCTACTCCTACATCCAGCCCGACGGGCGCCGCCGCTACGTCAATCCGACCGACGTGCGCTCGCGGCGGGATCCGGTCGGCGCGGAGGTGTTCGAGACGACTCTGCCTGGCGGCGAGAGCATCCGCGTCGAATCCCAGGGACTCGGCAAGATGTCCAAGTCCGAGAACAACGGTGTCGATCCGGAGGGACTGGTCAAGCGGCTGGGCGCGGATACGGCTCGGCTCTTCACGATGTTTGCATCGCCGCCGGACCAGACGTTGGAATGGTCCGACGAGGGCGCGCAGGGAGCGTCACGCTTCATTCGCCGCCTGTGGAACGCGGTGTACGAGCACGTGAGTCGCGGTCTGCCACCCCGCCTCGACACCCGCACGCTCACCGATGGGCAACGCGGGTTGCGTCGTGCGACGCACCACGCGCTCGCCAAGGCTACGGACGATATCGGCCGGCGTCGCAATTTCAACACTGCGATTGCCGCCTGCATGGAGCTTCTCAACGCGGTCGGTCGTTTCGACGACGCTTCGGAGCAGGGTCGTGCCGTGCGGCAGGAAGCGCTGGAGATCGTCACACTGGTGCTCTCGCCCATCGTCCCGCACGTGACTCACGAGATGTGGCGGGCGCTCGGGCACGAGCGGGCAGCCGTCGATGAGCCGTGGCCCGCGGTCGACGAGTCGGCGCTGACGCAGGAATCCATCGAGTTCGTGGTGCAGGTCAACGGCAAGCTCCGCGGCCGGGTCCGCGTGGCGGCGGATGCGGACGAGGCGGCAATCCGCGAGGCGGCGCTTGCCGACGAGCACGTCATGAAGTTCGTCGGCAGCAGGGCGGCCATCAAGCGGGTGATCGTGGTGCCGGGCAGGCAGATCGCCAACGTGGTGGTGAGCGCGCCGCAGGATGGCTGACATCGATCCCATTGACCAGGCACAGGGATGTGCCCCGCCGCCGCAGGTGGCGGAGCCTCGGGCAAAAACCACGCTTTTTGACCGAGGCGCGCTGGGCCGGGCAGGAGCCCGGATCCAGCGCTTCGTACCAGTAGTGGCGCTCCTGCTCGGCGGCTGCGGTTTCCACCTCGAAGGGCACATCGCGCTGCCGCAACAGATCCAGCGGCCATACATCGAGGCCTCGGATCAGCAGAGCGACTTCGTGCAGAGCCTGCGACGTCAGATGTTAATATCCGGCGCGCATCCGGTCGACTCGCTTGGACGGGCGACGGCCGTGGTCCATATCAAGGAGACCGTGACGACTCACGTGCTGTCGGTTTCGGCGCAGAACCGCCCGGTCGAGAACCAGATCACCTACACGGTGCACTTCTCCGTGACCGTGGGCGATAAGGAGCTCCTATCATCGCAGCGGGTCTCGGCCGTGCGCTCCTACAGCTTCGATGAGAGCCTGCTGCTCGCCAAGGAGCACGAGGAAGAGATCCTGCGGCAGGCGATGGGTCAGGACCTGGCGGACATAGTGATGCGGCAGCTCGCGCGGGTGCCGGGCGGCTGACATGCTGGCGTTGAGCGCGCTCAATCGCATCGCGGTGGCGGCGCTGCTCGATCGCTACGGCCTGAGGCTCGCTCTGATGGCTCCCGACGAGGTGATCCCCGGCTCTTACTGGGGTGAGATGGAGGCGGGGCTCAAGGGGGACCGCTTGTATGCGCGGCTCGATACGCCGGTCCATTCGGTACTGCATGAGGCCGGGCACTACATCTGCATGACGCCGGAGCGGCGGGCCGGACTGGATCGGGACGCCGGCGGCGACGACCTCGAGGAGTCTGCCGTGTGCTATCTGCAGGTGCTGTTGGCGGGCGAGCTGCAAGGAGTGGGGGTGGAGCGCGCATTCGCGGACATGGATGCCTGGGGCTACAGCTTTCGACTCGGAAGCACCCGCGCCTGGTTCGAGAACGACGCGGAGGATGCGCGCCGGTGGTTGCGGCAACACGGCGTCACGGACGGCGATGACCGCCTGACGGGGGCCTGCCGGGAGTGACCTGGCGGTAATGACAGTGGCGGAGGCATGTGCTTTGCTGCGGGGCGTGCGATGACTACTGCTGAGAGTCAGGCGAGGGTCGCATGCCCGGACTGCGGGCTGTTGCAGCGGCTCCCTACGTTGACCGGCTGGAACTCTGCCGAATGCGGGCGCTGCGCCCGGCTGTTGGCGGGCCCGGCGGTGGGGCGGGTGGATGCCCCGCTTGCGCTCGCGCTGAGTGCGCTCCTTCTCCTGATCCCGGCGACCGTCGAGCCCTTGCTCAGCGTGGCCTCGCACGGTGCCGAGCGGACCTGCTGGCTATGGAGCGGGATCGCCGGGCTCTGGCAGGAGGGGTTCGCGCCGCTCGCGGTGATCGTTGGTGCCTTCTGCGTCGTCTTTCCCTATGTCTACCTGGCGGCGCTGGTCGCCGTGCTGGGGGGGTTGCGGTTGGGGGCGCGCGCCTATCTGGGGCCGGTGTTTCGCTGGATCATGGGCCTGCGCCCCTGGATGATGCTCGAGATCTTTGTCGTCGGCTGCTTCGTCGCCTACAGCCGGCTGCGGCTCGTCGTCGACGTACACGTGCTTGCGGGAGGGTGGTGCCTGATGGCGGCGACCGGCGCGCTCCTGTTCGCGCTGACGCAGCTCGACGAGAGAACGGTATGGGAGGCGCTGCCGCTGCGGCGCGCGCCGCGGGAGTCGAGGTGGCATCTGGGCCGGCGCGCGAGCGACCGCCGCGAGCGTGATCACGCGATCGCCTGTACGGCGTGCGAGTTGCTGGTGACCGGCGCGCGCGCGGGGGCCACCTGCCCGCGTTGCGAAGCCACGCTGCATCATCGCAAGCCGTACTCGTTCAGGGTCACTGCCGCCCTCGTGGCGGCGGCTTTCTTGCTCTACGTCCCGGCCAACGCGCTCCCGGTGTTGACGCTGGTCAGCTTGGGCAACGAGCAGTCCAACACCATCCTCACCGGGGTGCTCGAGCTGATCCACAACCGGCTCTGGCCGCTGGCGCTCATCGTTTTCCTGGCGAGCATCGTCGTGCCGCTGCTGAAGCTGTGCGGCCTCACCTGGATGCTGCTCGCAACCGTGCAGGGCTCGCCGCGCACTCTCGTCGCGCGCACCCGCTTCTTCCGCTTCATCGATACCGTCGGGTCCTGGTCCAATATCGATGTCTTCGTCGCCTCGGTGCTGGTCGGCCTGCTGCAGTTCGGCGCCATTGCCCAGGCGCGTGCGGGGGCCGGACTGGTGGCCTTCGCGGCGGTGGTCGTTCTGACGATGATCGCTACCAGAACCTTCGATACGCGCCTCATGTGGGACGCGTCACAGAGAGGATGAGCCACGATGCCAGACGAGCCGCACGAGCCTCACCAGCCTGACAGGCGGGTCGAGCGTCAGGAGCCGGAGCAGCCCGTCGAGGCGCGCGTGCGTCCGCGCCGCTGGGTCGTGTGGGTCTGGATCGTCCCGATCGCGGCCGCCGGCGGTGTTGGCCTGGCTCACGTGGAGTACGCTCGCGGAGCGCGGCCCGGAGATCACCATCTCCTTCAGCGCGGCCCAAGGGCTGCAACCCGGTCAGGCCACGATCCAACACCTCAACGCGGTGGTCGGGACCGTGACCTCGCTGCACCTGACGCATGACATGAAGCGGGTGATCGTTCACGCCCGGATGGTCCGCCAGGTGACTCCCTACCTGACCGACACCACGATCTTTTACGTCGTCACACCACACCTGGGGGTAGGGGGCATCTCGGGACTGTCCACGATCGTCTCCGGCTCCTACATCGAGATGTATCCCGGCAAGGACGGCCGGCCACGGCAGCGCTTCGTCGGCCTCGACAATCCGCCGATCGTTCCTCCGGGCTCGCCGGGACGCTATTTCACGCTGCGCACACCGGATCTCAGCTCTCTGACCGATGGCTCGCCGGTGACCTATCGCGGCATCGACGTGGGCGTGGTGGCGGCTTATGCGCTTGCCGGAGACGGACATGATGTGAGCGTGACGTTGTTCATTCGCGCACCGCACGACCGGCTCGTCCATCCCGGAACGCACTTCTGGAACGCCGGCGGCGTGGCCATGAACCTGGGAGCCTCGGGGCTGCAGCTGCGCGCCAACTCCTGGCAGCAGCTGCTCGCGGGCGGCGTTGCCTTCGAGACCCCGGCCGCCGCGATGGCGACCGCGCCCAGCCCGGAGCGGAGTGTGTTCCAGCTCTATGAGAACGAGCAGGCCGCCAGGGGCGCCCCGGCCGGGCCGCCGGTGCTCGGGGACACGCTGCGGAACCTCAATGGGGTAATGCAAAATCTGAACAAGGTACTCGCGAACGTCAATCGGGCCACGGCCGGACCGCAACTTCACGACGCGGTGGCATCGCTCGATCGCGTCCTGAAGCATCTCGATCGCCTGACTGTCGAGACACAACCCAACCTCAACCAACTCCTCAAATCCCTGCGGGCCACCTCGGACGCGGCGCAGCGCACACTCGCTTTGATCCAGGACAGGGCGGGCGGCGGCCAGGCTTCCAGTACGGACCTGCCGCAGTTGATGAACGAGCTCAGCCAGGCGGCGCGGTCGGTGCGGGAGCTGGCCGATTACCTCGATCAGCACCCGGATGCTTTGCTGCGGGGGCGCAAGGAAGAGTCACAGTAGGAGTTCTCGCCCGGGCTATGCGTAGCTCGCTCCGCGTCCATCCGGGGCTCAAATCGTTCGGTTCTTTCTCACGGCGCTTGACATGCGCCGATCTGGTGATATAGTTACGTAGAACACTAAATCAGAGAGGGCACCCCTCGAGCCCTTTCTGCGGAGGAGCAAGAGCTATGAAAACCGTGAAATCCTTGAGAATCGCGCTGCCTCTCGCCTTGCTGTCCTTCTCGACTCTCGCTTTCGGGCAGGCCGCGCAGACGTCTTTCGACCAGATCAAATCGCTGGCGGGCACATGGGAAGGCACGCTCACGACCGTCCCGGCCGCCGTCGCCGGCGCCAACCAGGGAAAAAACCTCCAGGTCAGCCTGCGGGTGACTTCTTCCGGGAACGCGGTCCTGCACGAGATGAAGGTGCCGGGAGCGCCCGATGACCCGATCACCATGCTGTACGTGAATGGCAATCGCCTGTTCCTGAGTCATTATTGCGATGCCGGCAATCGCCCACGAATGGTGGCGACAGCTTCGGCCGACGGAAAAACGATTACGTTCAATGTCGTCGACGTGTCCGGCAGCAAGAGTCACGGGTATATGGAGCACGTCGTGTTCACCGCCATCGATACGAGCCACCACACCGAGGATTGGACTTTCCTCCTGCCCGGGAATCACACGGCGCGGGCGCATTTCGACCTCCATCGCGTGCAGTGATCGAGCACAGTGAGCGAATGGAACGACAGCCAGCCGATCTACCGCCAGCTGCGGGATCGCGTGATCGCCATGATCCTCGATTCCGTTCTGAAGGAAGGCGATCCGCTGCCCTCGGTGCGCACCGTCGCGGCCGATTACCGGGTCAATCCGCTCACCGTGCTGAAGGCCTACCAGCAACTGGCCGACGAGCAGATCGTCGAGAAGCGCAGAGGTATCGGCATGTTCGTCAAGGCGGGAGTACGCCAGCAGCTGCTGCGGGACGAGCGGCAGAGATTCCTCCAGGAGGAGTGGCCGGTAGTGCTCGCCACGCTGCAGCGTCTCGGGCTCAAAGCGGAAGACCTGCTGGACGGCGCGGCCGGCGGCCAGTCGCCGGCCGACCGGCCGCCGCCGGCGAAAGGCAAACGGTGACCCATGTCAGTGATTGAAGCCAGCGGCCTGCGCAAGGTGTTCGGCACGACCGTCGCGCTCGACGGCATCGACCTGCGGGTCGAGCCGGGACGCATCCTCGGCCTCATCGGGCCGAACGGGGCCGGCAAGAGCACCGCGATCAACGCGATCCTGGGCCTCACGCCCTATCTGGGACAGCTGCGTGTCCTCGGGTGTGATCCCTGGGCCGCGCGTGACCGGCTGATGCGCGATGTCGCTTTCATCGCCGACGTCGCCGTCCTGCCCCGTTGGTTGCGCGTCTCGCAAGCGCTCGATTACGTCGCGGGCGTGCATCCACGATTCGACCGCGCCAAGGCCGAAGGCTTCATCGCCAGGACCAACATAGGGCGCAACAGCCGGGTGCGGGAACTGTCGAAAGGCATGGTTACGCAGCTGCACCTCGCGTTGGTCATGGCCATCGACGCGCGACTGCTGGTGCTCGACGAGCCCACTCTCGGGCTGGACATTCTGTTCCGGAAGCAGTTCTACGATGCGCTCCTCAACGACTATTTCGATCGCAACCGGACCATCCTTCTGACCACGCACCAGGTCGAGGAGATCCAGAACGTGCTCACCGATTTCATGTTCATCAACAGGGGCCGGATTGTGCTCACCTGCAGCATGGAGGAATTCGAGGCGCGCTACGTGGAAGTGACCGTGCGCCCCGAAAGCGTGGCTGCCGCGCGCGAGCTCAAGCCGATTCAGGAGCGTCAGGTCTTCGGCCGCAGCACGCTGCTGTTCGAGCGCGCGGATCGCGGCCAGCTCCAGCAGTTCGGCGATGTGCGCACGCCAAGCATCGCCGACGTATTCGTTGCCGTCATTGGCAATACCGGCGGCGCCTCACAGGCGGGAGGGCGTTGATCGTGACAACCACCGATTCAACTGCAATGCCGGACCCGTCGTCCGAACTCCGGGCCGACGGCTCACCGGCCTTCGGACCGG
Organism: uncultured Pseudomonadota bacterium; assembly: GCA_963812925.1. Classification (GTDB taxonomy): domain Bacteria; phylum Pseudomonadota; class Gammaproteobacteria; order Steroidobacterales; family Steroidobacteraceae; genus 13-2-20CM-66-19. The sequence goes on from CAWEXF010000007.1 coordinate 80,362, forward strand.
CGGCGATCGTCGCCCGCTCGCCTCCTTTACTGGTCGGTGCGGCGCGAGTTGTGGGAAAACCGCTTCATCTACATCGTGCCGCTGATCGTCGCGGGCGTGGTCCTGTTCGGGTTCGCAATCGGCGCCGCCTCTCTGCCGCACCTGCGCGTTCATGCGGGCGCGACACCGCTGAATTTCGCCTTGTTCTCCCTGATGCTGACTTACGTGATTCTCACGTTGGTCTACTGTCTCGGAGCGCTGCACAACGAGCGCAGTGATCGCAGCATTCTCTTCTGGAAATCGCTGCCGGTCTCCGACGTGACGACTGTGATCGCAAAGGCAGGCATTCCGATCCTCATTCTTCCCCTGATCACCTTTGTAGTACTGGTGGTCACGCAGGGCATCATGCTGATCGCGGCCAGGGGTGCCGGTGAGGCGGCGTCGTGGACACAGACGCCGATTCTGCCGCTGTGGACGGGAATGCTCTATCACCTGTTGACCGTTCATGCGCTCTACTACGCGCCGATTTACGGTTGGTTGCTGCTCGTCTCTGCCTGGGCACGCCGCGCGCCAATCCTCTGGGCCAGCCTGCCGGTCGCCGCAATCCTCATCGTGGAGAGGTTGATTTTCAATACCTCGGTGTTCGGCCACATGTTGGTGGCGCGCCTGGCGGGAGGTCCGGGGGCCATCGAGTACCCGCCGCCCGGGAACATGCCCATACAGACGCCGACGCTCGCCAATCTGGGGGCATTCCTGGCAAGCCCGGGCCTGTGGATCGGATTGGCTGTCTGCGCGCTGTTCCTGGCCGCCGCGGTGCGGGTGCGGCGATATCAGGGACCGATCTGACGATCCTCCCTCCACTGACGCGACTGGCATTCGGGTTGCACATCGCCGGCGGCACCGTCGGGCTGCTCGCGGGAGCGGTGGCCGTGTTCTCAGCCAAGGGTGGCCGTCGGCACCGGGCTGCCGGTACCGCCTTTTGTCGCTCGCCATGCTCGTGATGGCGGGCTTCGCCGATTATCTCGCCGTTGCAATGCCCGACCAGATTGCCGAACCTTTTCATCGGCACGTTTGACGATCTATCTCGTAACTACCGCCTGGCTGACCGTGAGGCGCAGGGAGGGGACCATGCGGGTTGGCCGAGAAGATAGCGCTGGTCGTCATCCTCTGCCTTTGTCTTCCCTTTGCCGTGTTGAGCTTCGAGCTGGCGACCGGGCTTACGCCATCGTTCAGAAGCGCGGTTCCACTCAAAGGGCCCGTGGCAATCGCTCTCTATGTCTTCACACTCGTCATCGTGCTGGCGGCAGTCGGGGATGTTCGGATGTTATGGGCAGGCGGCCTTGCGGGCGCGCGCCGCATCGGCCGGCATCTGTGGCGCATGTGTCTCGGCCTCGCGATGGCGGCAGGCTCGGCTTTCACCAACGGCTTGCCACGGCTGTTGCCGCCCGGCGTACGGGTACCGGTTCTGCTCCTCTTCATCCCGCAGCTTGCTGCGCTCGCACTGCTGATATTCTGGCTCATCCGCGTGCGCTTTACCGGCTGGTACTCCCGCGGTGGTGGCGAGCTCATCAGAACGGCACGGTGAATCCGCCGAAGAATCCGCGCCGCGCGCCGTACTGCGGCGCGAAGACGCCGATGCCGGTGCCGCTGCGGATCAGATACACCTCGTCGAGGAGGTTGACGATGTCAAAGCGCAGCTGCAGCGGTCCGGCCGGGTCGCCGATGGCGAATTCATGAGTCAGACCGAGGTTGATCTGGGTGTAGCTCGGGGTGTGATCGCCGTTCGGAATGGCGAAGCCGTTCGGCAGCACCAGGTCGTCGCGCAGCCCGGTGCCGAAGATCGCATCGACGCTGGCGCGTGTCTTGCCCCATTGGTAGGCGACGCCGCCCGAGGCCGAGACGCGCTCCTCGTGATCGAGATGGATGTAGTTGTCGGCGATGTAGCCGAGCTGCTGCTGAGTGAAGTTGAACTGTGAGGACTCGACGCCTTTGCCCTTGGCCGACTGGAAGGCGAGATTGCCGTACGCCGAGAAATGGCGAATGGAGTAGTCACCCGTGAATTCAACGCCGCCGATCCGCCCCCACCGATAGTTGAACGGCGTGAGGACGATCGGCGCACCGAATTGTCCTTCGTCAATCAGGTTCTGCGCGGTTTCCCCGTACGCGTCGACGCCCAGCGTCAGGGCGCGCTCGAGCAGTTTCTGCTCGACGCCGATATCGTAATAATCCTGGCGTGCGGCGATGGGTGGCGTGTCCTGCGCGTTCGTGCCGGGCGGCAGAGCCGTCGTGCCGGCGAACTTCGTGAACGTCTCGCTGGCGATCAGCTCGAAGGGCGGAGGCGTGAAGTAGCGCGAGTAGCCTGCGTGCACCGTCGTGTCGGCCATCGCCTTCCATACCACGTTGACGCGCGGGCTCACCTGGCTGCCGCTCGAATACGCGTTGTAATGATCGAACCGCACGCCGTAGTTGATGGTGACCGGCCGCAGTATCCGCCATTCATCCTGCAGATAGGCGCTCTCGATCTCCTGCGACTGATTGCCGTTGTCGACGATGGTGAGCGGGACGTCGCTGGTCTGCACGCCGAGCGCATCGATCGGTAGCGCCTGGGAGGTCGTGTCGCTCGTCGCGCTGTCGTGCTGCAGGAAGAAGCCCGCGCGCAGCGTGTGGGCGTCGTTCAGCTTGTAGGAGCTGTCGGTCTGCCAGGCGAAGGCCGTGTCGTCCTTGAAGGCGTTCTGGGCGATGCCGTTGTAGAGCAGATCGCCAATCCGGTCCGGCGCGAAGTGGAGGCTCGTGTAGCGGGCGGACAACGAGTTCTGGATGCTGAAGCTGCCCGTGGAATGCTGCCAACTGAGGATCGCGTACTGCGTGAGCTCGTGCTGGGTCTCGTCGAGATCGTTGCTCAGGTAGTCGGTGATCCCGTTCACATCGAGCCCGAGCGTCGGCTCGAGGCCGTGCTGGTTCGGAATCTCGAACTCATCGTCCGAGGTGCCCAGGATCAGCGACAGGCGGTCGTTGGAGTCGAGGATATCCTCGAAATAGCCGAAGGCGTGACCCTGAGTCGAATGGTCGTGCAGCGGCTCGGTGCTGCCGTCGGGAGACTCGATGCCGAGGTCGTTGCGCAGCATGTCGGCGGTGGCGAAGTAGCTGAAGCTGCCGGCGCTGCCGCTCACCTCGGCCGACGGCTCGAGGGTCGAATGGCTGCCGCCGTACACCGAGACGTAGCCGCCGGGCTTGAGCAGGCCGCTCTGAGTGGTCAGGTCGATGATGCCGGCGGTCTCGAGGCCGTACTCCGCCGGCAGGGCGCCCGTGATGAGGTTGAGCGAGGAGATCAGTCTCGGATCGAGCGTCTGGCTGAATACGCTGATGCCTTCCGGCAGGATGATGCCGTTCAGGCGGTACTGCAGATCGTTGTGGTCACCGCGGACGTGGAGCTGTCCGAAGGAGTCTTGAACCACGTCGGGCGCCTGCAACAGAACCTGATTGAGCTGCACGTTCTCTCCGCCGGGCTCGGCGTTGATCTCGGCGCTGTCGATGGTGTAGGTCGAGGCGCCGGTTTGGGTCTCGATGCCGGCGCGCTCTTCATCCAGCTTCTGCGCGGTGACGACGACGGCATTGAGGGTGGTGAGGGGTGCGCCATCCGTCGCCGAGGCGTCGTTGGATGCGTCGGCGGCGGCCACGATTGACGGCGCAGCGGCTGCCACGGCCATCGCGAGCAGGACGGCCGCGTGGGGGTTCTTGTAGATAGACATGCGGACAGGACTCCAGTTTCCAGGCTTGGGCGGAATGGGTAGGTCGAGGCGCCGGCAAGGCAAGCACTGCCCAGATGTGATGATATAACATCACATCCGTCATCGCGAGTTCAAGTCATCGTGGCTTCGCTTCGAGCGAAGCCACCGTGTCCTGCGCTTACGCGACGGAAGAGGCGGGCTGGAGCTGGGCGGGTGGGCCGCGGGCGAGATGGGCGCGGAGCCGGGGAGCGCTGCGCGGCACTGACGCCGGAGTCGCCGCGGGGTGCCGCGTCGGGAGCACCGGCCGGGCGAGCGGGGTGGGCTTGGGCGCAGCGCCGGCCACGCCCATGAAATGCATGTCCCAGTCGCAGTGATCCCGATCGGGGCCGTGAGTCGCGAAGCCGTGCGCCGTAAAGCCGCAGATGCACACGACCATCGCGAATGCCGTGATGATCGCGAGGAGGCGTTGGCGGCGGACGGTGCGGATCACTGGCGCTTTGGCTCCATGCCGGGGCAGCAGCAATCCACTGCCCTCGGCTTGCGCCAGCCATTCTATAATATCGGTCAGCACTTGCCGACACGCTCGCTTGAAGCTCACACCCGATTCCCTCCCGTCTCATCTCGAGCAGCATCTTCTGCCGGCTTACCTGCTATCCGGCGACGAGCCGCTGCTCATCGGGGAGGCGGCCGATGCGATCCGCGCGCGAGCGCGCGCCGCGGGCTTCACCGAGCGCGAGGTGCACTTCCTCGAGCGCGGCTCCGACTGGGACGATGTGCGCGCCGCCGCCGGCAATCTGTCGCTCTTCGGCGCCCGCAAGCTGCTGGAGCTGCGGCTGCCGAGCGGCCGGCCGGGGGTTGCCGGCAACAATGCGCTGCTCGCCCTTCTCGAGCGCGACGACCCTGACACCCTGTTCATCATTCTCGCGCCTCGCCTCGATCGCGACGCGCAGGCGGCGCAATGGTTTCGGGCGCTGGAGTCGCGCGGCGGCTGGATCCCGGTCTGGCCCGTGGAGGCCGACAGGCTCGTGGGCTGGTTGCGGGGCCGCTGCCGGCGGTTACGGCTCGAGGTCGACGAGGCGGCACTTGCCCTCCTCGCCGAGCGCACGGAGGGGAACCTCCTCGCCGCCCATCAGGAGTTGGAAAAGCTGCGCCTGCTCGCGCCCGCCGGCAACATAACAGCCGACACGGTGCTCGCCAGCGTCGCCGACAGCGCCCGCTTCGATGTCTTCAGACTGTCCGAGGCGGTGCTGGAGGGCGAGGCAGACCGCGCTCTGCGGGTGCTCGTGGGCCTGCGCTCGGAGGGCACCGAGCAGACCCTGGTGCTGTGGGCGCTGACCAAGGCGCTGCGGGACCTCTGGGGCGCGGTGGTGAGCCCGGGAGCGGGGCGCGCGCGCGGTGGCTGGCAGCGGCAGACCGCGGCCCTGGACAAGGCCGTACGCCGGGCACCCCGCCTCTCTTTCCGCGCGCTCACGCTGCGCGCCGCGCGCGCCGACCGCATGATCAAGGGACGCCTGCAGGGCAATGCCTGGGACGAGATGGCGTTGCTCGCCGCCGACATTTGTGGCCGCGCCGGCGGTACCGGCACCGCAGTCCATGTTCAAATAGTTGCCCACGACTCCCCTATGCAACCGATCGGTCTCTTTGGCGGCACTTTCGATCCGATTCATTACGGCCACCTGCGCACGGCTTTCGAGCTGTGGCAGGAGCTGCGACTGGCGGAGGTCCGCTTCCTGCCCACCGGCAGTCCGCCGCATCGCGACGACCCGCTGGCGAGCTCGGAGCTGCGACTGGCCATGGTGCGGGCCGCCGTTGCCGATCAACCGGCGTTCGTCGTCGACGACCGTGAGATCCGCCGCACGGGGATCTCCTACTCGGTGGACACGGTGACGGAGCTGCGGGCGGAGTATCCGGACCGCTCGCTCTGTCTGCTCCTCGGAATGGACGCCTTCCTCGGCCTGCCGAACTGGCACCGCTGGCGCGACCTCCTCGGGCTGGCGCATATCGTGGTAGCGCACCGGCCAGGTTGGAAGGCGCCGACCATGGGTCCGCTCGGAGAGGTCATGGTGGATCACGGCACCGGCACCATCCGGGATCTGCACGAGAAGACCGCAGGCCGGATCTATGTACATGCCGTGACCCAGCTCGAGATTTCTTCCACGGAGCTGCGTCAGCTCATCGTTTCGGGCCGTGACCCGCGATACCTGGTGCCGGATGAAGTGCGACACATCCTGCGCGAGAGTAGGTGCTATGCTCCCCAATGATTCTTGACACAGGAGAGACTCCTTCCTCACATGACCACCCGCACAGTCCGGCGCCGCGGCGCTCCCGCGCAGGCTTCCAGGTCCGCACGATCCCCATCCCCGCCCCGCCCCCCGGCGTCACCGCCGTGCAGCGCGCCGACCCTCCTCCAGGCCGTCGCCTCCGCCCTCGAAGACATGAAAGCTGTGAACGTCAAGGTACTCGACGTGCGCGGCCTGACTGATTTCGCAGACACCCTGATCGTCGCCTCCGGCACCTCCGACCGCCATGTGCGCTCGATCGCGGACCACGTGATCCAGCAGGCGAAGAGGAATGGATTCCGGCCGCTCGGCACCGAGGGCGAGCGCGAGGGGGAGTGGGTGCTGGTCGATCTGCAGGACATCGTCGTGCACGTGATGTTGCCCCGCGTACGCGAGTTCTACGGCCTGGAGCGGCTGTGGGACGCCGGCCCCGTGAGGCATGAAAGTGCGGGCGGGGCGCACGCGGCCCACCATTCGTAAGATCGGTGCGAGTGCGGGTCATAGCGGTGGGCACACGCCCACCCGCGTGGGTTCGCGAAGCCTGCGCCGACTACACCCGCCGACTCGGCTCGCGGCTCAAGCTCACGCTGGTCGAAATCGAGCCTGGTCCCCGCAGCGCCGGCCAGAGCCCGCGCAAGGCCGTCGAGACGGAAGCGCGCAAGCTCCTGACGACCCTGCGTCCCGACGAATGGGTGGTGGCGCTCGATGAGCGCGGCACGCAGATGAGCACGCGGGAGCTCGCCGACTGGCTCGCGGGCCGGATGCGTGAGGGGCGCGATCTCGCGTTCCTCATCGGCGGTCCAGACGGGTTTGCGGCGGAGGTCGCGGCACGAAGCGACATGACGCTGTCTCTGTCGCGCCTCACGCTGCCACATGCGCTCGCGCGTGTCGTGTTGGCTGAGCAGCTTTATCGCGCGATGACCATACTCACCCATCACCCGTATCATCGCGAGTAGATGCCAGTGACGCAGCCCGCCACAGCGGATCCGGTCATCTGCCTGGCTTCCATGTCGCCGCGGCGTCGTGAGCTGCTCACGCAGATCGGTGTGCCGCACACGGTAGTCGCGGCGCACGTGGACGAGAGTCTGCTGCCAGGTGAAGCGCCCGCGGATTACGTTGCACGTCTGGCGCGCCTCAAGGCAACCACCGTCCGACAGCGGGGCGAAGCGCTGCCGGTGCTGGCGGCCGACACTACCGTGGTTCTGGAGGGGTTGGTCTACGGCAAACCAGACGGTCGCGCGGACGGGTTCGCGATGTTGGAATCGCTCGCCGGCAGGACGCATCAGGTACTCACAGCCGTGGCTCTGGCAGCGGGGCAGGACGTCGCGCTGCGCGTCAACTGCAGCTCCGTCCGCTTTCGTAACATCGGGCGTGCGGAGATGGAGGCCTATTGGGAAACAGGCGAGCCGTGCGACAAGGCGGGCAGCTACGCCATCCAGGGGTATGGCGCCGTGTTCGTCACGGCGTTGAGTGGTAGTTATTCCGGCGTCATGGGACTGCCGCTCTTCGAGACTGCGGAGCTGTTGCGCGACGCCGGAATTCGCTGCTGGATCGGAGGGGCGCGGTGAGCGTGGAGATTCTCGTCAACGTGACCCCCGGCGAGACTCGCGCCGCGCTGGTGGAAGATGGCGTCGTACAGGAGCTCCACGTTGAGCGCCGCCGGCGCCGCGCTCTGGTGAGCAATCTCTATCGAGGCCGCGTGACACGCGTGTTGCCGGGGATGCAGGCGGCGTTCATCGACATTGGGCTCGAGCGCACCGCGTTCCTGCACGCTGCGGATATCGCGAGTCCGCCGCCCGATGAGACCGTCGTCGGGCTGGCGCAGCTCGGCGCTCCGCCCATCGAGGATGTGCGCCAGCTGCTGAGCCCCGGTGACGACATCCTGGTACAGGTTATCAAGGATCCGATCGGTACCAAGGGAGCGCGTCTGACGACCTACATCTCACTGCCCGCGCGCTTCCTGGTATACCTGCCCCGGGGCGATGGCATCGGCGTGTCGACGCGGATAGAGGACGAAGCCGAGCGCCAGCGCCTGAAGACGGCGATCGCGGAACTGCGAGGCGTGGAGGCGGACGGTGGCTACATCCTGCGTACCGCGGCGCAGGGCGTGCCGATCGAGAGTCTGCGCGAGGACATGGAGTATCTGCGCAAGCTGTGGCGCCATGTGCGCGGGCGCGCAGCGCAGCTCTCTCCGGGCACGCTGGTACACGAGGATCTGCCATTGCCGTTGCGCATCCTGCGGGATGAGCTGTCGCGCGGCGTCGCCCGTGTGTTGGTCGACTCCCCGTTGGAGCATGCGGGCATGACCGCCTTCGCGGCGGAGTTCATGTCAGCGACCGCTGCCCGCATCGAGCTGCACTCAGGTCCGCGCCCGATCTTCGACCTGCACGCCATCGAAGAGGAGATTGCGAAGGCGCTCGAGCGCAAGGTGCAGCTCAAATCGGGCGGTCACCTGGTGGTCGACCAGCGGGAGGCGATGACTACGATAGACGTCAACACCGGCGGCTACGTGGGTCACCACAGCCTGGAGGAGACCACGTTCCGAACCAATCTCGAGGCGGCCGCCAGCATCGGACGGCAGCTGCGGCTGCGCAACCTCGGCGGCATCATCATCATCGACTTCATCGACATGCACGACGAGTCGCACCGCCGCCAGGTGCTCGCGGCGCTCGAGCACTCGCTCGCCGGCGATCGCGCGCAGGCGCACATCGTCAGCCTGTCGCCTCTCGGGCTGGTCGAGATGACCCGCAAGCGCACGCGCGAGAGCCTCGAGCACCTCCTTTGCGAACCCTGCGCCGCATGCGCGGGGCGCGGGTTCGTCAAGACGCCGGAAACCGTGTGCAACGAGATATCCCGCGAGATCCTGCGGCAGGGCACGAACCCTTCGGCCCGCGAGCTGCTGATCCTCGCGCACGCGGACGTGGTCGAGCGGCTGCTCGAGGACGAGGGAGCCACCCTCGGCGAGCTCAAGGCACAGGTGGGTATTCCGATTCGGCTGCAGGTCGAGGGACTCTACGGAGTCGACCAGTTCGACATCGTGCATGCCTGAGCGGACATACCACCATTGCGGGCAATCCCGGACGCCCCCATAGTACCTGGCCATGCCCCTGGTCGCCGCGATACAGATGACGTCCGGTCCGGACGTGCCAGTCAATCTGCAGGAAGCGCGAGCGCTCCTGGAAGAGGCGGCACGGCGGGGGGCACAGGTTGCGGCACTACCAGAGAACTTCTCGTTCATAGGGCTCTCCGATGGCGACAAGCGTGGTATCGCCGAAGAGGACGGCCACGGGCCCGTGCAGAACTTTCTCGCGGACAGCGCGCGACAGCTTGGAATGTGGATCGTGGGCGGTACGGTGCCGCTGCGCGGCGCGGCCGACGGGCGCGTCGCCGCCGCGTCCCTGGTCTATGACTCCGCGGGCGAGCGCCGCGCCCGCTACGACAAGATCCACCTGTTCGACATCCAGATACCCGAGCGCACGGAGAGCTACCGCGAATCCGCCAACGTGGCGCCGGGCTCGACGGCGGTGGTCGTGGACACGCCGGTGGGACGCCTGGGACTTTCGGTGTGCTACGACGTGCGCTTTCCGGAGCTGTTTCGCAAGCTCAGTGCCGCCGGCGCGGAGCTCCTGGTGGTGCCCTCCGCCTTCACCGAGCCCACGGGCAGGGCGCACTGGGAGACGCTGCTGCGCGCACGCGCGATCGAAAACCTCTGCTGGGTCGTCGCGCCGGCGCAGTCCGGATTCCACCCGAGCGGGCGCGAGACTTACGGCGACAGCATGATCGTCGATCACTGGGGGCGCGTGCTCGATCGCCTGCCGCGGGGCCGCGGCTGCGTCACGGTCGAGATCGATCTCGAGCGGCAGCGGCGTGATCGCGGCAGCTTCCCGTCGCTGACACACCGCGTACTGCACTGACTTCCCTCATCATGGACACTCGCAAGAGCGCAATCGTGAACGACCCGACTTCCCCCGCTTCCGATCCCCTGTCGCTCGCCCGCGATCTCATCCTCAGGCCGAGCGGCCTCGATGACAACCGCCTCGATCGCATCTTCGGCGAAGTCCTGATGCACTCGGTCGACTTCGCCGACCTCTACTTCCAGCTTGCGCGGCAGGAGTCGTGGTCGCTCGAGGACGGGATCGTCAAGGACGGGAGTGCCAGCATCGAGCAGGGCGTAGGGGTGCGCGCGCTGGCCGGGGAGAAGACCGGCTTCGCCTACTCCGACGAGATCATCCTGCCCGCCCTGCAGGAGGCTTCTCGTGCCGCACGCGCCATCGCGGTCCAGGGAGGCGAGCGTCGCGTCAACGCCTGGCACCCGCAGGCCGGTCACAGCCTGTATCTGTCGACCGATCCGGTCGGCACGCTGTCCGACCAGGACAAGGTCGCGTGGCTGGAGCGAGTCGACCGCGAGACGCGCAAGATCGATCCGCGCATCGTGCATGTGAGTGCGAGCGTGGTCGCCGTGCATGAGGTCATCCTGATCGCTACGAGCGACGGTGAGCTGGCTGCGGACGTCAGGCCGCTGGTGCGATTCAACGTCTCGGTGTTGGTTGAGCAGAACGGACGGCGCGAGCAGGGCTATAGCGGCGCCGGTGGGCGTTACTCGCTTGCGGAGCTCGTTTCCGGCGACCGGCCGCTGGCACTGGGGCGCGAGGCCGCGCGGCAGGCCCTGATCAATCTGGAGGCGGTGCCTGCGCCCGCTGGCCCGATGACCGTGGTGCTGGGGCCCGGCTGGCCGGGCATCCTGCTGCACGAGGCGATTGGCCACGGCCTCGAGGGCGATTTCAACCGCAAGGGCACCTCCGCGTTCGCAAATCGCATCGGTGAGCGCGTCGCGGCGTCCGAGTGCACGGTCGTCGATGACGGCACGCTGTCGCAGCGCCGCGGCTCCCTCAACATCGACGACGAGGGCACCCCGACCCAGTGCACGACGCTTATCGAGAATGGCGTTTTGCGCGGTTACATGCAGGATCGGCTCAACGCCCGGCTGATGGGCGGTCGGCCGACCGGCAACGGCCGGCGGGAGTCCTTCGCGCACATGACGCTGCCCCGCATGACCAATACCTACATGCGTCCCGGACCGCACGATCCGGAGGAGATCATCCGCTCCGTGTCCCGCGGCATTTACGCGGTCAACTTCGGCGGCGGGCAGGTCGATATCACCTCGGGCAAATTCGTGTTCTCCGCGAGCGAGGCGTATGCCATCGAGAACGGCCGCCTCGGCGCGCCCCTCAAAGGCGCAACTCTGATCGGCAACGGCCCTGACGTGTTGACGCGCGTCACCATGGTCGGCAACGACCTGAAGCTGGATGACGGGGTCGGTACCTGCGGCAAGGACGGACAGAGCGTCCCGGTAGGTGTGGGTCAGCCGACCCTGAAGGTGGAGAACCTGACGGTCGGAGGTACCGGCTAGAGTCCGCGGATTGAACATAATCTTGCTTGGGTGCTTGGGCTGCGCCGGAGTAGTATCGTGGCCGGCATGCACCTCTCACGTCCCATGTACGAAGGCCTGCCCTGGCTCTACATCGGTGCCGGCGTGGCCGCGCTGGGCGTGAGCTATCTCATCGGGGATTCCCACCTGGTGGGTCTGCTGGTGGGGCTTGCGGGCCTGGCGGCTCTCCTGGGGGGCGTGGTGGTGCTCCTCAGGCGCCGCGACTTCCGTCAGATGCGCTCCCAGTACGGCCAGCCCGATCTGACCCAACGCCCGGATCAGGACTGATTCCGCGTCACTCGTCCCGCGTTTCCTCGAGTCCGACTTCCGTCTCTTCCTCTTCCTCTTTGTGGACCGCCGCCGCGGCGCGCTGCAGCACCGGAATGCCGGGCACGGTGTCGTTGAGGCTGCTGCGCGTGCGCGCCAGGCGCTCGTCGACGTAGATCAGCTCGTGCTTGCCGACCATCACCACGTCGCCGTCATTGAGATAGTGCCGGCGAACTCGCTTTGATTTGACATAGATGCCGTTCGTGCTGTTCAGGTCCTCGATGACGCACGAGTTGGCGCTGGTGGTGATCTGGCAGTGATGCCGGCTGACGAACCTGCTGTCGATCTGCAGATCGTTGTCGGGGGTGCGGCCGACGATGATCCGGCCCTGGGTCAGCGCGATCTCCTGCACGGTGCGACCGTCGGTCGCGACCAGGAGCTTGCCCAGCGTTGGCAGCGCCGGATCGCGCCACGCATGCGCGGCAGCGCGAGCTCCGTGGCGGCGCGAATCTGCTGTTGGGTCCGGGCGGCGAACTCCACCCATTGCAGCTCCCCCACGGCGCCGTCGACGTCCACCAAGGTCACCATGCCGCGGTCGGCGGTGTAGGCAGCCATCATCGCCGTATCGCACAGCGTGTTGACGAGCCGCGGCACGCCGCCCGTGAAACGGAAGATCTGCGCGAAGGTGTCGTCGCCGAAGATCTGCCGGTCACCCGCCCCGGCTACCTCCAGCCGGTGCTGGATGTAGGCCTTGGTCTCCGACTGCGAGAGCGCCGTGAGATGGAAGCGAAGGCGCACGCGCTGCGTGAGCTGCACCAGCTCCGGCGCATCGAGCTTCGCATTGAGCTCCGGTTGGCCCGCCAGGATGATGCGCAGCACCTTCTCCTTGGTGGTCTCGACTCCCGAGAGGAGACGGATCTCCTCCAGCACCCGCAGCGACAGGTTCTGCGCCTCATCGACGATGAGCAGCACCTTGCGTCCGGCGGCGTACTGCTCGATGAGAAAGTTGTTGAGAGTCGCGATGATCTCGCCCTTCTTCATCTTGAACGGCGAGAAGCCGAACTGCACCAGGATCGCCTGCAGGAAGTCGATAGCCGAGACCTGCGTCTGGTTGATCTGCGCCACCACGACGTCGGACTGAACCTCCTTGAGGAAGGACTCGATCAGGGTGGTCTTGCCTGCGCCGATCTCACCCGTGATCACGACGAAGCCGTCGGTGAACCAGATGGTCGACTCCATGTACGCCTTGGCGCGGGCGTGCTGCTTGGAAAGGTAGAGGAACTGAGGGTCGGGACTCAGCCGAAACGGCAGCTCTTTGAGTTTGAACGGGTCGAGATACATGGTTGTCTGCTGTTGCCGACAGGCGGTGAGCCGCTGGCTTCGACCCGCTCCGGCCGGGCTCGTTCAGCCTTCTATCTTACGGGATGCGTAATCCGGGAGCCAGTTCGGCAAGCAACCCCCGTGCCCGCCGGTCGCGGCGGGCGGCCGTGGGCTCCACGACGGTGCAATGCCCGACCTTGCGCCCCGGCCGGGGCTGTTTGCCATAATCGTGCAGGTGCAGTCCCTCGCGGGCGAGCAGGCCCGCCCGGGGTGGGAGGTCGCCGATCAGATTCACCATGGCGCTGAACCCCAGCGGCCGCGTCGATCCGAGCGGCAGGTCGAGGATGGCGCGCAGATGATTCTCGAACTGACTGGTCTCGCAGCCCTCGATGGTCCAGTGTCCGGAGTTATGTACACGGGGCGCCATCTCGTTGGCGATGAGCCGGCCATCACGGACGAAGAACTCGATCGTGAGCACGCCAACATAACGGAAATGAGCGAGACAGCGCCGCAGATGCGCCGCGGCGGTCGCGCTGCCAGCGCGGCGGACCATACGGCGCGCGGGTGAGGCGCAGGATACCCTGCGAATGCACGTTGCCGTTCAGAGGATAAATGACTGTCGCGCCGCTCGCGCTGCGTGCGCCGATGATGGACACCTCGCAATCGAACGACACCCATTCCTCGTAGATCAGCGGCACGCTTGCCGAGCTCTTCCCAGCCGCGGCGCGCGTCCTCGGGCGTCCTCACCGTGACCTGTCCCTTGCCGTCGTAGCCCAAACGCCGCGTCTTGAGGACACCTGGAACTCCGACATCACGGAGCGCCCGCTCGAGCTGCGAGCGCGAGCCGACTGCCCGCCAGCGCGTCGTCGGAATGCCGAGGCGTTCGAACAGCCGCTTCTCGGCGACACGGTCCTGCGCGGCGGCCAGGGCCGCGATGGACGGACAGATGCGCGCGCCGTGAGCAGCGGCTGCGTGGGTGCGCAGCGCCTCGACGGAGATGTTTTCCCAGTCGAATGTCAGGACCTCGCACTCGCGCGCCAGGCGCGCGAGCAGCTTCGGGTCGGTGAAGGGACCGTGCAGCACCGGCGCGACGCGGCCCGCGGGCGCATCGCGGGCGGGATCGAGAAAGAGGAAATCGAGGCCGAGCGGATAGCCGGCCAATGCGAGCATCCGGCCGAGCTGGCCGGCTCCCACGATGCCTACGGTCATGACCGCGTCGCGTCGCGCGGATCGGGGTTGGCGAGCACCCCCGCGGTCTGGCTGTCGCGGAAGGCCTCGAGAGCCTCCGCCACGGCCGGATACTTGTTGGCGAGGATGGCCGCGGCGCAGAGCGCGGCATTGGTCGCGCCCGCGGCGCCGATCGCGAAGGTGGCGACCGGTACCCCGGCCGGCATCTGCACGATCGAGAGCAGGGAGTCGAGCCCGCCGAGCGTCTTCGACTGCACCGGGACGCCGAGCACCGGCAGACTGGTCTTGGCGGCCGTCATGCCGGGAAGGTGCGCGGCACCGCCCGCGCCGGCGATGATGACTTCGAGCCCCCGCGAGCGCGCGCTCGCGGCGTACTCGAAGAGAAGGTCGGGCGTGCGGTGGGCGGAGACCACCTTCACCTCGTGCGGGATGCCGAGCTTGTCCAGCGTCTCGGCGGCGCAGCGCAGGGTCTCCCAATCGGAGGTGGAGCCCATGATGATGCCGACCAGCGCTTTCATCTGGACATTCTAGTTGCCGATCGCTCTTGGCGCGACCCCGAGGCATGAAGCACAGGCACAGGGATGTGCCCCGCCGCCGCAGGTGGCGGGCGTTGCGGAAAAAACGACGCTTTTTTGCGCAACGTGCGCTGGGCGGGCAGGATGCCCGGATCCAGCGCTCTCTATCCCAGCAGAGCGCGCAGCGCCCGGAACAGCTCGCGGCCGGCCGGTCCCATCGTGCGTGCACCGTCCCCCTCTTTGGCCGGGCCGCGCGCCCGCTCGGCGCGGGCCGCGGCTACCCGGTGGCTCCACTGCTCGCGATCGAGGCTCGGCCGCAGGCTTGCGAGCTCATCGAGGGCACTCTGGCCCTCGACGATGAGCCGCTCCCGCCAGGCCTCGGCGCGCTTGAAGAGCTGACTCTCGATCGCGTCGCGCTCGCTGCGGGACGCCAGCGCCGCCCGGATCGGCTCCAGGTCGATCTCTCGCATCAGCTTGCCGACGTACTGGCGCTGGCGCGCGCCGCCGGCGCGGCTGGTGATCCGGCGGGCCTCGCGGATGGCCTCGGTCAGCCGCTCCGGCAGCTCGAGCGCCTCGAGCTCGGCATCGCGCAGCCCGATCAGCGTCTCGCCCAGGTCCTGCGCGGCGTGGGCCGCGCGCTTGCGCGCGCTTTTGCTCGGTCGCTCGGGCCCTGCCTGCTCGGGGGAATCGTCTGGGGTATGCTGCGGTCACGGGTAGGTCTTTGCGGCTGCTAGAATGAAATTCTGCCCCATTATTGGATTCGAGCGGAACGCGTATGCCACAGGCCGAGGCGGACTCCCCATTGCTCCAGGACATTGCCGGCTTCGCGCTCGAGGAAGCCCGGCGCCAGGGCGCCTCGCAGTACGAGGTCGATGTCAGTCTGAGCCAGGGGCTCGGTACGACCGTGCGACTGGGCGAGGTCGATACGATCGAGTACCAGCGCGACCGCGGCCTTGCGGTGACGGTCTATTTCGGCAAGCGCAAGGGCTCGGCCAGCACCGCGGACCTGGGGCGCGAGGCCGTCCGCGCCTCCGTGGAAAAGGCCTGCGCGATCGCGCGCTACACGGCCGAAGATCCCTATGCCGGCCTGCTGGAGCCGGAATATCTGGCGCGCGAGATACCGGACCTCGACCTCGATCATCCATGGGGACTCGTCGCCGAGGACGCGATCGAGATCGCCCGCCGCTGCGAGCGGGCAGGCCGCAGCATCGATCCGCGCATCACCAACTCCGAGGGAGCCTCGGTGAGCAGCCAGAGGCACACCGGTGTCTATGGCAACTCGCTGGGATTTCTGGCCGGCTTCTCCGGTACCAGCCACTCGCTGAGCTGCTCGCTGATCACGCAGGAGGCGGATCAGATGCACCGCGACTACTGGTTCACCACGGCGCGCGATCCCGTGGAGCTCGAGGACGCGGAAGCGGTGGGAGCCACGGCCGGCAGACGCGCGTTGGCAAGACTCGGCGCGCGCAAGCTGTCGACGCGCAAGGCGCCGGTCGTCTTCTCTCCCGACATGGCTCGCGGCCTCTATCGACACTTCATAGGCGCGATCCGTGGGCCGAGTCAGTATCGCAAGGCCTCATTCCTCCTGAACGCCGCCGGCGAGCAGGTCTTCCCGACGTTCGTGCAGATGCACGAGCGGCCGCACATCCCGAAGGGCCTGGCGAGCGCCGCGTTCGACGACGAAGGCGCCGCCACCCGCGATCGGGACCTGGTCGAGAGCGGAATTCTCCAGGGCTATGTGTTGGGCAGCTACTCGGCGCGGCGCCTCGGATTGAAGCCCACGGGCAACGCGGGTGGCGTTCACAACCTCATCGTGCAGGCTTCGGGGGAGTCGCCCGGACACGATGCGCTGCTGCGCCGCATGGGCTCCGGGCTGCTCGTGACGGAGCTGATGGGCCAGGGAGTCAACGGCGTGACCGGGGACTACTCGCGCGGCGCGAGCGGCTTCTGGGTCGAAGACGGCGCCGTCGCGTATCCCGTGCACGAGATCACGATCGCGGGAAACCTGCGCGACATCTATCGCAACATCGTGGCTGTCGGCAGCGATTTCGACTCGCGCGGCTCCATCCGCTGCGGCTCGGTGCTCGTCGGCGAGATGACGATCGCCGGCGAATAGCGCACACTGCCCTCGCATGGCCACCCCCTGGATCGCCCCCTCCATCCTCTCCGCCGACTTCGCGCGGCTCGGCGAGGAGGTCGGTGCCGTGCTCGCCGCCGGTGCCGACAGCATCCACTTCGACGTGATGGACAACCATTACGTGCCTAACCTCACCATAGGTCCGATGGTCTGCGAAGCGCTGCGAAAGCACATCACGGCGCCGATCGACGTACATCTGATGGTCAGTCCCGTGGACCGCATCATTCCGGACTTCGCGGCGGCAGGCGCCAGCTACATCTCCTTTCACCCTGAAGCGACCGAGCACATCGACCGCACCATCGAGCACATTCGGGAGCAGGGTTGCCGCCCGGGCCTGGTATTCAATCCGGCGACGCCTCTCGACTATCTCGACTACACCCTGGAGAAGCTCGACCTGGTGCTCATCATGTCGGTCAATCCCGGCTTCGGCGGCCAGAAGTTCATTCCGACGGCACTGCGCAAGCTGGCCGAGGCGCGCCGCCGCATCGACGCCAGCGGCCGCGACGTGCGCCTGGAGATCGACGGCGGCGTCAAAGTGGAAAATATCAGGGACATCGCGCGCGCGGGCGCGGACACTTTCGTGGCGGGGTCGGCGATCTTCGGCAGCGCGGATTACGCCGCGACCATCAAGGCGATGCGCGCGCAGATCGCGGGCGCCTGACCGGGTTATTGCCCGGCCGATCTATTCGTCGTCGTCGTCATCGTCGTCATCGAGATCGGGCGGCGGCGCCGCCGGCTTTCCCAGCGGCTTCGCCGGCACGATGACCGGGCGCGTCTTCATCTTCGGCCGCGCGTTGAACACGACGATGGTCTTGCCGGTGGCGCGCAGCAGGCCCTGATCCTCCAGCACCTTCAGTACCCGTCCCGCCATCTCGCGCGAGCAGCCGACCAGGCGCGAGAGCTCCTGCCGGCTGACCTTGATCTGCATGCCCTCGGGGTGGGTCATCGCATCCGGCTCTTCGCACAGATTGTTGATGGCATGAGCCACCCTTCCGGTGACGTCCACGAAGGCGAGATCGCCGAGTTTGCGATTGGTGCGGTCGAGGCGGGTGGCGAGCTGGGTGGCGAGCTCGAAGATGAGACCGGGGCTCTCGGCCGCGATCTGTCGGAAGCGGGGGTAGGTCATTTCCGCCAGCTCGCACTGGTTGCGGGTGCGCACCCAGGCGCTGCGGGTCGGCTGGTCGCTGAAGAAGAGGCCCATCTCGCCGAAGAATTGCCCGCGGTTGAGGTAGGCGAGCACCATCTCATTGCCTTCCTCGTCCTCGATCATCACCTCGACGGAGCCGCTGATGATGTAGTAGAGGACATCGGGCAGGTCGCCCGCGTGTATGACGACCGTCTTGGACGGTACGGTGCGGATACGGCAGTAGCTCAAGAATCGGTTGATCGCTGGAATATCGCTCAACGGCTTGACGTTCTCTTCCATACCCGCTCCCCGAATTTGTGTGGTCATGATGAGAGAGTGTTTATACGTTGACCCCGCCCGGTCACAAGGGTACCGCACGCGGTGCAGCGAAAACCAGAGCAACGCGTTGTTTCGGAGCGGCGGGTTGGGGTCATGCTCGCGTAGCGATCAAACCCAGTAGGCGGTGCCCGTCATGATACGGGCCGTGTGGCGCATGACCGCACGGACCGGCCCGGGCAGCTCCGCCCCGCCGGCGGCGCGCGCGTTGGCGCCGTGCGTGGCCTCGTCCGCGCGCATCTGCTGCACGATTGCCCGGCTGCGCAGGTCGGCTGCCGGCAGGCGCCCGAGGTGATCGTCGAGATGTCCTTCGACCTGCCGCTCCGTCTCCACCACGAAGCCCAGGCTGGCCCGGTCGCCCGCGAGCGCGGCGAGCGCACCGATGAAGAAGGAGCCGGCGTACCACAGCGGGTTGAGCAGGCTCGGACGGGAATGAAGCTCCTCGAGGCGGCTCTCACACCAGGCGAGGTGGTCGGCTTCCTCGCGCGCGGCATCGAGGAGCATCCGGCGCGTGGCATCCGACCTCGCCGCCATTGCCTGTCCATGGTAGAGCGCCTGAGCGGCGATCTCCCCGGCGTGGTTGACGCGCATGAGGGCCGCGGCTCGGCGGCGCTCATCGGGGGACAGCTCCGCTGCGCCCCCTGCGGCCGCCGCTGGAGGCTGCGGAACCGCGCGGGAGGCATGCGCCGGCGCCAGGAGCGCGCGCAATGCCCGGTCGGCGGCGCCGATCCAGGCATCCAGGGAATGCTCGGTTTCCATGGGTCCCGATTATAAGCACTCGTTTTGCATTGGCGGGGCAGCTTCAGTAGACTTGCCGGCCCTTTGCAAGGGTCCACTTAATAGGTATTCCGGGCCGCGAGAAACGGCCCCGCTGAGGCTCATATGAAGACGGTATTCGCCAAATCCGGCAGTGTCCGGGGCGACTGGTTCGTGGTCGATGCGACCGACAGGACGCTCGGACGCCTCGCCTCGCAGATCGCGCATCGGCTCAAGGGCAAGCACAAGGCCGACTACAGCCCGCACGTCGACATGGGCGATCATATTGTGGTGCTCAACGCCGGCAAGGTGCGGGTCACGGGCCGCAAGCTGACCGACAAGTTCTACTATCACCACACCGGCTACATCGGCGGCATCAAGTCGATCGCCCTGCAGAAGCTCCTCGATGAGCATCCGGAGCGGGCGATCGAGTTCGCCGTCAAAGGCATGCTGCCGAAGAACCCCCTGGGGCGGCGCATGTTCAAGAAACTGCATGTTTTCGCGGGCGGCGAGCACCCCCACCAGGCGCAGCAGCCGCAGCCGCTCGAAATTTGAGGTAATCGCACTGATGCCAGCGCAGCAACAGCACAACTATGGTACCGGCCGGCGCAAGACCGCGACCGCCCGCGTCTATCTACGGCCGGGAAATGGCAAGATCACGGTCAACGAGCGCCCGCTCGATGTCTTTTTCGGCCGCGAGACCGGCCGCATGATCGTGCGCCAACCGCTCGAGGCGCTGCAGCTCGGCGGCCGCTTCGACATCAGCGTGACCGTGGACGGCGGCGGCATCACCGGCCAGGCCGGTGCCATCCGCCTGGGCCTCACCCGCGCGCTGATCGAGTACGACGAGACCCTGCGCAAGCAGCTGCGCGACGCCGGCTTCGTTACGCGCGACGCCCGCGAGGTCGAGCGCAAGAAGGTCGGGCGCCGCAAGGCCCGCCGCAGCGGACAGTACTCGAAGCGCTAGCCGGGAGGGATCCCGCCAGGGTTTTGGGGGATCGTCTAGTGGTAGGACAACGGACTCTGACTCCGTTTACCTAGGTTCGAATCCTAGTCCCCCAGCCAAAAAGAAAGAGGCCCGCCAACTGGCGGGCCTCGTCTTTTTGGCGCCTCACGCAGTCAGACGCTGCAGCGCTTCCCGATACTTCTCACTGGTCTTCGCGATGATCTCGGGCGGCAGCTTCGGGCCCGGCGCCTTCTTGTTCCAGTCGAGCGTCTCCAGATAGTCACGCACGAACTGCTTGTCGAAGCTCGGCGGGCTGGTGCCGGTGCGGTAGCTGTCGGCGGGCCAGAACCGCGACGAGTCTGGCGTCAGCGCCTCATCGATGAGAGTAAGGGTGCCGCTCTCGTCGACGCCGAACTCGAACTTGGTGTCGGCAATGATGATGCCGCGGCTGCTGGCGTGCGCGGCGGCGAATTGATAGAGGGCGAGCGCAGTGTCGCGGACGCGGGCGGCGAGCGGCGCGCCGATGAGCTTTTCGACTTCCGCGAACGGGATGTTCTCGTCGTGCTGCCCGGCAGCCGCTTTCGTCGCCGGAGTGAAGATGGGCTGCGGCAATCGCGCCGCCTGCGGCAGATCACGCGGCAGAGAGACGCCGCACACACTGCCGCTCTTCTGATAGTCCTTCCATCCGGAACCGATCAGATAGCCGCGCACCACCGCCTCGAGCGGCAGCGTCTGCAGACGCTGCACGATGACCGAGCGCCCCTGCAGTGCGGCGCGGTCGGCCGGATCGCTCACCAGCTCGTCGACGGAGCGGCCCGTCAGATGGTTGGGCACGATGTGCCGCGTGCGCGCGAACCAGAAGTTTGAAATCTCGTTGAGGACGCGCCCCTTGCCGGGGATCGGGTCCGGCAACACCACATCGAAAGCCGACAACCGGTCGCTCGTCACGATGAGGAGCGCATCGGCACCGGCCGCATAGATATCGCGCACCTTGCCCTCGTGCAGCTTCTCGAGGCCGCGCAGCGAGGTGCGGAAGACCGTTTGCGTATCCATGCTTGCTACTATAGCAGCGCATATGCGCTACACCGGCAAGGTCGTTGGTGGCTTGATGGGCCTGATCCTCGGGCCGATCTGGGCCGTGGCCGGCGTGCTGCTCGGGCATCAGGTCGACGAGCACCTCGACAGACAGGGCGCGCTGCCGCCGCCCGGACCGGAGGAGCTGGCAGCCATCGGCGAGCGCTTCTTCCGCGCCACCTTCCGTGTGATGGGATACCTCGCCAAGGCTGACGGGCGGGTCTCGGAGCAGGAGATTTCCGCCGCGCGCGCGGTGATGGCGGAGCTGCGGCTCGACAGCGCGCGGGTGCAGCAGGCCATCGAATGCTTCACCGCCGGCAAGCAGCCCGGATTCGATCTCAGCGCGGAGCTGACCGCCCTCGAGCGAGCCTGCGGCGGCAGGCCTGACCTCGTACGTGTCTTCGTCGAGATCCAGGTGCGCGCCGCGCTGCGTGGCAACAATCTCGACGGACCGGTGCGCCCGCTGCTGAATCGCATGGCCGGCCGCCTGGGCGTGTCCCCCTTCGAGCTGGCGCAGATCGAGGCGGTGCTGCGCATTCGCGGTGGCGGCTTCCGCTATGCGCACGCGGGCGTCGAGTCGTCCCCCAGCCCGTCGGAGAAGCTCGATCAGGCCTACAAGGTCCTCGAGGCCGCGCCCGGCGACAGCGATCAGGAGATCGTCAAAGCCTACCGTCGGCAGTTGAGCCGCCATCATCCCGACAAGCTGAAGGCCAACGGGTTGCCGGAATCGATGATCGAACATGCCAAGCAGCGCACGCAGCAGATCATCGAGGCCTACGAGCTCATTCGCGAGCGTCGGGGGATGTAGTCGTTTTCCCGGCCCATTCTTCTATGATCTGCTGCACGGCGTGGAGGCCGTCGGTAAGTGCGGCGGGTCCGGGCTGCAGGATGATCGGTGATTTGATCTCACGCACGAAGCCGCTGCGTACCGCCGGGATGGCGCTCCAGCCCGGCCGCGCCGCCACCTCTTCGGGCTGGAATTTCTTGCCGCACCAGGAACCGAAAATGATGTCGGGGGCGCGCCGCGGCACCTCCGCCGCATCGGCAATGATTCGCTGACGGCCGAGCGCCTGCACCGACAGCTCGGGGAAACAGTCATCCCCGCCCGCGATGCCGATCAACTCCGAGACCCAGCGTATGCCGGAGATCAGTGGCTCATCCCATTCCTCGAAGTACACGCGCGGTCGGCGCGGCAGAGCCTGCGCCCGTTTGCGGCTAGTCTCGATGCCGTCCTCCAGTCGCGCCACCAGCTCCGCCGTTCGCATCTCGCAGCCGATCATGCCGCCCAACGTGCGGATCATGCGGAGGATCTCCGGGACACTACGCTGGTTGAACAAGTGCACGTCCAG
Source organism: uncultured Pseudomonadota bacterium (assembly GCA_963812925.1). Taxonomy (GTDB): domain Bacteria; phylum Pseudomonadota; class Gammaproteobacteria; order Steroidobacterales; family Steroidobacteraceae; genus 13-2-20CM-66-19. The sequence continues at coordinate 102,790 of CAWEXF010000007.1, forward strand.
TCCTGCGCGTGCGAGCTGCGCGGCGATGTCCGCCTGCAGATCGGAGAATCCAAGGACGAGATCGGGTTGCAACGCCAGGATGCGGTCGATCTTCGCGCTGGTGAACGCCGAGACGCGCGGTTTCTCCTTGCGCGCGCGCGCCGGCCGCACCGTGAAGCCGGAGATCCCAACGATGCGATCCTCTTCGCCCAGCAGGTACAGCGTTTCCGTCGTCTCCTCGGTGAGGCATACGATCCGTTGGGGGAATCCGTCGGGTGCGGCAGACATGCAGTACCTATGGTAGCTTGCCGCCGATGTGGCTCTGGACCTTTCTCGACGGGTGCTTCTTCGGTCCGGCTTCCCTGGGCCCCGGGCGTTGGGCGCGGCTGGTCCGTTGGACACGTTACCCGTACGTCGTCGTGCGCGACCTCGCGCGCGGCGATATCAGCCTTCGCGCAATGGGGCTCGTCTACACGACCCTGCTGTCGCTCATCCCGCTCGCCGCCTTCAGCTTCGCGATCCTCAAGGTCTTCGGCGCGCGCGCTGACCTGCAGCCTGTGGTGTACGAGCTCTTCAGCGCGCTGGGATCCGCCGGCGACGCCGAGGTGACTTCCCGCGTCATGGCGTTCGCCAACAGCGTCAGCGGCGGAGTGGTCGGCTCGGTGGGGTTCGCGCTCCTCGCGTGGACCCTGGTCGGCACCATCAAGAAGGTCGAGGACAGCTTCAATTTTGTCTGGCGCGTACAGCAGCCGCGCAGCTTCGCGCGCCGAGTGAGCGAGTATCTGACCCTGATCGTGGTCGGGCCCGTCATCCTGGTGGTCTTCATCGGCATGTCGCATCGCGCGCTGGGGAGCGCTCCGATCCGTGAGCTGGGGCACCTGCCCCTGCTCGACATTCTCACCGCGACGGGCGTCAGGCTGGCCCCGTACGTCATGGTGAGTGCATTCTTCACGGCGCTCTATCTCTTCGTTCCGAACACGCGTGTGCGCTGGCGGCCCGCGCTCATCGGCGCCCTGGTGGCGGGCATCCTCTGGGCCGCCGTGGGGCGCGGGTTCACGGCATTCGTGGTGCATTCGACGCGGCTCACGATCGTGTATGCCGGATTCGCTTTCGTCGTCGCCGCCCTGCTATGGACGTATCTCGGCTGGCTGATCCTGCTCGCCGGCGCGCTGCTGTCGTTCTACATCCAGAACCCGACATACCTGCGGCTCGGGCTGCAGGAGCTGAAGCTCTCCAGCATCGAGGTCGAGTATCTGGCGCTGCGCCTCATGTACTTCGTCGGGCGTACCTACGTCACTGGTGGCGCGCGCTGGAACGTGAACGGGCTCGCAACCGAGCTCGGGTTGCCCGGCATCGCGGTGGCGCAGATGGTCACGACACTGGAGAGCGCGGGCCTGCTGGTGGTCACGGAGGCCGATGAGCTGCTGCCGGCGCGAGATATCGGCCACATCACGGTGAGCGAGATATTGGAAATCGCCCGCAGTCAGCGCAGTGGGCACTTCAATCCGCGCGCGGTCCTCATCCCGTCGGTGGATCGGCTCATAGCGACCATCGACGAGGCGCGCCGCAGTCGGTGTGGTGAGCTGACGCTTCGTGATCTTGTCGAAGAGCCGCCGCGGCCCACGCTGACGCTGGCTGCCGGTAAGCGCAGTTAGGCCGTAATCGTGCCTTGCTCGGTTCCCACGAGCAGCACGTCCGCGGGGCGCTTCGCGAATAGACCCACCATCACCACGCCTGTGAGGCTGCCGAGCTCGGCCTCGAACGCCAGCGGATCTGCGATGCTGAAGCCATGCACATCCAGGATGTGATTGCCGTTGTCGGTGACGAATCCCTGGCGCCACACCGGCCGGCCGCCGCGCGCCTCGAGTTGCCGGGCGACGAGGCTGCGCGCCATCGGAATTACCTCTACCGGCAGCGGGAAGGCGCCGAGTCTTTCGACCACCTTGTTCTCATCGACGATGCAGATGAAGCGGGCAGCCGCGGCGGCGATGATCTTCTCGCGCGTCAGTGCGCCGCCGCCGCCCTTTATGAGGTGATGGGCGCGGGTGGCTTCATCAGCGCCGTCGATGTAGAGCGGTAGCTTTTCGACGTCATTGAGATCGAGCACGCGTATTCCCGCGGCCTCGAGGAGGGCGGTACTACCGTTGGAGCTCGACACCGCGGCGCGCACCAGGCCCGGACGCGCCGCCAGAGCCTCGACGAGGAAGCGCACCGTGGATCCCGTGCCGACGCCGAGCACGCAGCCGGCGGGAATGTGCTGTAAAGCGGCTTCGGCGGCACGCCGCTTGTTCGCATCGGCAGATGTGCTCATGAACCGCTCTCCGAAAACGAACGTGCCCGCATGTGCGGGCACGATAGTCGCGAATCTCGTCTTACTCGGCGGCCGCCGAAGCGGCCGCCGAGCAAAGGCCTTACTTTTTCTTCGAAGCTTTCTTCTTGGCCTTCTTTTTCGCTTTAGCCATGTTGGCTCTCCAGTTGTCGGGTTAGTCCGAGGTCGGAGTATATACAGGTGAAGTAAAAATACAAGCAAGGGTGGCGTGGTTGTGCTAGCTGCCACGCGTCGAGCGGATGGCGCCGCGCTCGGTGATCACGAGATCGAGCGGCACATCATGCGCGGCGGGTGTGATGCGCTTCACCTCTTGCGATGCATAACCAATGCCGACGAGCAGTGGTGCATGCCAGGAGGCGCGCAGTCGCCTGAATCCGAACGCGCGATCGTAGTAGCCGCCGCCCATGCCGAGACGAACGCCGTGACGATCGAAGCCGACCAGCGGCAGGAACACGACATCGAGCAGGCGTGCGCTCGCGAGCTGCGGCCCATCGGGCTCGACGATGCCGAAGCGATTGCTGCGCAGCGCGCGCGGCGCAGCGGTGATCCGTGCGAAGCACATCGAGCGCACGTGCGAGCGCGGATCGATGCGCGGCAGATAGACGAGGCAGCCGCGACTCAGCGCGAGCGCGATCAGGCAGGAAGTGTCGAGCTCTTCGGAGGTGGCGGCGTAGATGCCGATGCGCCGACCGGAGCGGAGATGGAGGATGCTGTCGGCATGACGAGCGACTTGCCTGGCGGCGCGCGCGCGCTCCGCGGCGGACACGGCCCGGCGCCTGGCCCGTAGGGACGCCCGCAGGGATCTGCGGGCGTCGGTCACGCTGGAATCAGGAAGCGCCACCCGCCTGTGCCGGTGCGGACCGTTGCTCTCGAACCTGAGCAACAAGTGGGACGTGCTGTGGCAGGTAAGGCTTTCCGCTCATGGCGGACTTGCACAGTGCTGCCGACGAGCCCTGCCCCGTGGGTGTTTCAATTAGGGTCCGAGGTAACCCGGCCCGCTTGTCGAACACCGCAGGCGACGCCGGCACCCACTCTACACCAACGCGGCCCCCTTTTGGCGGGCGTGTGTCTCACAGCTCGAGCTGCTGCGCCCGCTCCAGCGCGGTCTCGACGCGCTCGCGCAGGGCACGAACCTTGCCGCCCGCATCACTTTCGGCCTTGGCATCACGGCCACGCACCTGCAGCAGCTCGTGGGCCATGTTGAGCGCCACCATGACGGCGACGCGATCGAGCCCCACGACCTTGCCGCTGTCGCGAATCTCGCGCATGCGGCCGTTCAGGTATTCCGCCGCGTCGAGGAGCTGCGAGCGCTCCTCATAGGGGCAGGCGACCACGTACTCTTTCTCCATGATGCGCACGCTGACGCGCGCCTGATCCTGACTGCTCATGCGCCGTGCTCCAGGGTTTTCAGCCTGCCGATCATGGCCTCGACGCGGGTGCGCACCTGCTCATTCTTCGAGAGGAGTGAGGCGCGCTCCGTGGTCAGCGACCCGTGGCGCTGACGCAGCGCGCGGTTCTCCTCCCGCAGATGATCGACGGTGGTCACCAGCTCCTCGATGCGCCGGGTGAGGCGCGCCAGCTCGAGATCGAGCTGTGATTTGGCGGTGTCGCTCATGGTGCTCCGACTATAGTGCCGCGCTGTCAGCGGGGTCAATCGTAACTCGTTTTTCCAAAGGGATATAATGCCGATCTGCATGACCCAAGCCATCTACGCGGACATTCAGCGTGTTCTGACGGATGAGCGCGCGTTGACCGACGCCTCCGAGGCGCACGGGACGCTGGCCGGGTGCCTCTGCACTGCGGTCGGCTTCCGCTTCGAGGACTGGCTGCTCGAGATCCTGCCGGAAGGGCGGGCGCAACCGCTCGCAGCCGCCACCTTGCGCGAGCTCTATACCGAGACCGCCGGCTCCCTGCGGGCGCCGGACATGGAGTTCAACCTGCTGTTGCCGGAAGACGCGCAATCGATAGACGAGCGTGCCACGGCGCTCGCCCAGTGGTGTCAGGGGTTTTTGTACGGGCTGGGCTCCGGCGCCGTCCAGGATGCCGGCAGCCTCCCCGGCGACGTGGGAGAAATCGTGCGCGACCTCACGGAGATAAGCCGTGTCGGCGTTGATATCGCCCAGACCGAGGAGTCGAACGAGAACGCTTATGCGGAGCTCGTGGAGTTCGTACGCGTCAGCGCACAGGTCATCTTCGAGGAGCTCGAGCCCGTGCGGGGCCAGCCCTCCTCACCCGGAGCACCGCTGCATTGATTCGCCATAGAAGCGCCGCTCGGCGCGCAACGCCCCCTCATGTCTCGCGGTCCGCGAGCGCGACCCTGCAGGACCTGCGTGGCGAGTTTGCGCGCCGCCGCCGCGCGCTGCTGAAGCTCATGGGCCGCGATTCCATCGCTATTCTGCCGGCGGCGCCGGTGCGACACCGCAACAACGATGTCGAATACGCCTACCGGCAGGACAGCGACTTTTACTATCTGACCGGGTTCGACGAGCCGGAGTCGGTCGCGGTCCTGGTCCCTGGCCGCGACCACGCCGAATACATTCTCTTCGTGCGCGAGCGCGACCCCCTGCGCGAGACCTGGGACGGACGGCGCGCGGGTCCGGCGGGCGCGCGACGCGCCTTTGGCGCGGACGATGCCTTTCCCATCACCGACATCGACGAGATCCTGCCTGGGCTGATGGAGAACCGCGTCAGGGTGTTCTATTCGATGGGCATGTATCCGGAGTTCGACCAGCGGGTGGTCGGATGGGTGAACAGCCTGCGGACCCAGGCGAGGGACGGCCGTCATTCGCCGCAGGAGATCGTTGCCCTCGATCACGTCCTGCACGACATGCGGCTCTACAAATCGCGGGTCGAGATCGGCCTCATGCGCGAAGCCGCGCGCATTGCCGCGCGGGCGCACGTACGCGCGATGCAGTTCTGTCGGCCGGGGCTCAAGGAATACGAGGTGATGGCGGAGATCATCCACGAGTTCCGGCTGCACAACGCCGATACCTCCTATCACCCCATCGTCGGCGGTGGCGCCAACAGCTGCATCCTGCACTATCGCGACAACGATCAGCCCCTCAAAGCGGGCGATGTGCTGCTGGTCGACGCCGGTTGCGAGTATGAGTCCTACGCTTCCGACATTACGCGTACCTTCCCGGTCTCCGGTCGCTTCACGCCGGAGCAGCGCGCCGTGTACGAGGTCGTGCTCGAGGCCAATCGGGCAGCGATCGCGCAAGTGCGTCCAGGCAACCACTGGAACGAGCCGCACGAGGCTGCGGTTCGCGTCGTCACGCACGGACTGGTGAAACTCGGTCTGCTGAAGGGCCGGCCTGCGAAGCTCGAGCGCGATGGCGCCTACCGGCGCTTCTTCATGCACCGCACCGGTCATTGGCTCGGCATGGACGTCCACGACGTCGGGGACTACATGATCGGTGACGAATGGCGAGTGCTCGAGCCGGGCATGGCACTCACCATCGAGCCCGGGATTTACATTCCCGCCGGAGCGCGCGGCGTGCCGAAGCGTTTCCAGCGGATCGGCGTGCGCATCGAGGACGATGTCGTGGTCACCAAGACCGGTGTCCAGGTTCTTACGGACGGCGTGCCCAAGGATGTCGAGGCCATCGAGAAGCTGATGGCTCGAGCCGCGAGTGCCCATGGCTGATCCGAACAGCGCCGCTGCCGCAGCGCCGCGGGCCGCGCTTCGGGAGTTCGACGTCGCCATCATCGGCGGCGGCCTCGTAGGCGCGAGCGTGGCCCTCGGCCTCGCGGGCACGGGCGTGCGGACGCTGCTCGTCGAAAGTATCGCGCCGGATTCCGCGGCCCAACCGAGCTTCGACGAGCGCACTACGGCTCTCGGCAATGCCAGCCGCCGGATCTTCGAAGGCCTGGGGGTCTGGGACCCGATCGCGCGCGACGCCGCTGCGATCCGCGCCATTCATGTCTCGGATGCCGGTCGGTTCGGATTCGCGCGCCTGAAGGCGGCGGATCACGGCATCGATGCTTTCGGTTACGTCGTTCCCAACAGGGCGATCGGCGCGGCGCTGTGGCGCCGTCTTGCGGATGTCAGCGGCGTGGAGATCCGCGTGCCCGCCGGCATCGAGGATCTCGAGATCACGACCGACCGCGCCTACTTCAAGGTGGTCACCGCTGCCGGCGCGCGCGAAGTGACATCGGCGCGTCTCCTGGTGGCAGCCGACGGGGCACATTCCACCGTCCGTGCGGCGGCGGGCATCGAAGCGGGTGTCGAGGACTACGATCAAGTGGCGATAACAGCCGCTGTGGTCGGCGAGCGCGCTCACGATGGCACCGCCTACGAGCGCTTCACGCCGACGGGGCCGGTGGCAGTGCTGCCGCTTCGCGGCGGCGGCTACGGAACCATCTGGTCGTGCGCGCCGCGGCGCGCAACGGAGCTGCTCGCGCTGGACGATGCTGCCTATCTCGCCGAGCTGCAGAGCCGCTTCGGTTGGCGAGCCGGCAGATTCCGGCGCATCGGCCGCCGCGCATCGTATCCCTTGAAGCTGAGTCGCGCGGCGACCACCGTCGCCCGTCGCACCGTGCTCATCGGCAATGCCGCCCAGGCGCTGCACCCGATCGCGGGCCAGGGATTCAACCTGGGGCTGCGTGATGCCGCCCTGCTCGCTGAAGTGATCGCCGACGCCACGGGCGATGTGGGATCCGCGGAGCTGCTGCGAACGTTCGCCGACGGTCGCGCGGCGGACCGCGGCGGCGTCGTACGCTTCACCGACGGCCTGGTGAAGCTCTTCGCCAGCCGGATGCCCGGTGTCAGCCTGGTGCGCAATCTCGGGTTGCTGGCATTCGACCTCTCGCCCCCGGCCAAGCGTGCACTGGCTCGAGTCAGCCTCGGCTTCGGCGGCCCCACGCCCCGTCTCGCCCGAGGTCTGCCGCTGCAATGACCGACGCGACGGACAACTCCGCCTCGAGTGAGCCGTTCGATGTGCTCATCGTCGGCGGCGGCCCCGTCGGAGCCAGTGCCGCGGCGTTGCTGCAGTTAGCCACGAAGGACGCGCGCCAACCTCTGCGCGTCGCCGTCCTCGAGCTCAACAG
>CAWEXF010000008.1:0-75760 GCA_963812925.1 uncultured Pseudomonadota bacterium
CCGCGCGACGGGCGGCCTGCATCGCGCTGCGCGCATCTCCCAGGATCCGGGCAGCTTCGGCGGCGAAAATGCGCCCAGCATCGGTAAGCTCGACGCGATAGGCGGAGCGGTCGAGCAGGGTCACCCCGAGCTCCTGGCGCAGGGCCTTCACCTGCTGGGTGAGGGGGGGCTGGGAGATGCCGAGCCGCTCCGCGGCGCGGGTGAAATTGAGCTCCTCCGCGACCGCGAGGAAGTACCGCAGATGGCGCAGCTCCATGACGATACTTTTCTCATATGGAGATTCCATCTTCAAGGTATTTTCTTCGGCATCTTCCCCCGTCTAGAGTGGGGCTATGACGCATACCGAAGAGCCGGCCACGACGGGGCCCAAGCCGAAAAAATCCGTTGCGCTTTCCGGCGTGACCGCAGGCAATACCGCACTCTGCACGGTCGGCCGCAGTGGCAACGACCTGCATTACCGCGGCTACGACATCCTTGAGATCGCCGCCAAGTGCAGTTCGAGGAAGTGGCGCATCTGCTCGTTCACGGCGTGCTGCCCAATTGGGCGGAATTGAATGCCTACAGGACCAAGCTCAAGCGCCTGCGCGGCTTGCCGGCCGCCGGTGAACGCGCGTTGGAATTGCTGCCGGCCGCGACGCATCCGATGGATGTGATGCGTACGGCTGCTCGGTGCTCGGGTGTGGCTGCCGGAGAAGGAAGACCACAACGTCACCGGCGCGCGCGATATCGCCGATCGCCTGATGGCCAGCTTCGGTTCGATGCTGCTGTACTGGTATCACTTCAGCCACAACGGCAAGCGCATCGAGACGGAGACCGAGGACGACTCGATCGCGGCGCACTTCCTGCATCTGCTGCACGGCAAGAAGCCGCGAGCGACTGTGCGCGCACGCGCTGGACACGTCGCTGGTGCTGTATGCCGAGCACGAATTCAATGCCTCGACCTTCACCGCGCGCGTGATCGCCGGCACCGGGTTCGGACATGTACTCGGCGCATGACCGGTGCGATCGGTGCGTTGCGCGGTCCGAAGCACGGTGGCGCGCAACGAGGTGGCGATGGAGATCATCGCGCGCTACCGCAGCCGCCCGATGCGGAAGCCGACATCCGCGCGCGCGTCGAGCGCAAGGAGATCATCATCGGCTTCGGCCACCCGGTGTACACCGTCTCCGATCCGCGCAACGAGATCATCAAGGAAGTCTCGCGCAAGCTGTGCACCGAGGGCGGCAACCCAACGCTGTTCGAGGTGTCCGAGCGCATCGAGAAATGATGTGGGACGTGAAGAAGATGTTCCCGAACCTCGACTGGTTCTCCGCCATCGCGTACCACATGATGGGCGTGCCGACCGCCATGTTCACGCCGCTGTTCGTGATCGCGCGCACCTCCGGCTGGAGCGCGCACGTGATCGAGCAGCGCGGGACGGCAAGATCATCCGCCCCGCGGCGAACTACATCGGGCCGGAACCGCTGCGCTTCGTACCCATCGACAAGCGTTCCTGACTTCAAACGCGAGATTCCATGTCCTCATCCCACAGTGGTGCGCGGCCCGCGCCGGACCGGGTCCTCAGCGATATCGCCGACTACGCCCTCGGCGCCGGGAGCGACAGCGATCTCGCCTTCGAGACGGCGCATTACTGTCTGCTCGACACCCTGGGCTGCGGGCTCGAGGCGCTCGAGTACCCCGCCTGCGCGAAGCTCCTCGGTCCCATCGTGCCGGGCACCGTGGTGCCGCACGGCGCCAGGGTGCCGGGCACGCAGTTCCAGCTCGATCCGGTGCAGGCGGCGTTCAACATCGGAGCCATGATCCGCTGGCTCGATTTCAACGACACGTTCCTCGCCGCCGAATGGGGCCATCCTTCCGATAACCTGGGCGGCATCCTCGCCACCGCGGATTGGCTGTCACGGCAGGCGGTGGCGGCCGGCCGCAAGCCCCTTCTCATGAAGGACGTGCTCGGCGCCATGATTCGGGCGCACGAGATCCAGGGTGTGATGGCGCTCGAGAACAGCTTCAACCGCGTCGGGCTGGATCATGTGGTGCTGGTGAAAGTGGCCTCGACCGCGGTGGTCGGGCGCCTGCTCGGCCTGTCGCGCGAGGAGATCATCAATGCGCTGTCGCTCGCCTGGGTGGACGGGCAGAGCCTGCGCACCTACCGCCACGCGCCCAACACCGGCTCGCGCAAGAGCTGGGCCGCAGGCGATGCGACCAGCCGCGCGGTGCGTCTGGCGCTCATCGCGAAGACCGGGGAGATGGGCTACCCGTCGGTGCTCAGCGCCAAGACATGGGGCTTCTACGATGTGCTCTTCAAGGGGCAGCCCTTCAAGTTCCAGCGCGCATACGGCTCCTATGTCATGGAGAACGTGCTCTTCAAGATCTCCTATCCGGCGGAGTTCCACTCGCAGACCGCGGTGGAGGCGGCGATGCAACTGCAGCAGCGCTTGCGGCAGATGGGCCTGAGCACCGACGACATCGAGCACATCAGCGTGCGCACGCACGAGGCTTGCATCCGCATCATCGACAAGAAAGGGCCGCTCGCCAATCCGGCCGACCGCGACCACTGCATTCAGTACATGATGGCCGTGCCGCTCCTCTTCGGGCGCCTCACGGCCGCCGATTACGAGGACGAGGTCGCCCGCGATCCGCGCATCGACGCCCTGCGCGCGAGGATCGAGTGTGTGGAGGATCCGCAGTTCACGCGCGACTATCTCGATCCGGAGAAGCGATCGATCGCCAATGCCGTCACCGTGAAACTCAAGGACGGCCGCACGCTCGATGAGATCGTGGTGGAGTATCCGATCGGACACCGGCGCCGGCGGCAGGAGGGCATCCCGCTCCTGGTGGCGAAGTTCCGGCGAAATCTGGCGCGGCGCTTCCCGGAGAAGCAGCAGCATGCGATCGCGGAGCTGTCTCTCGACCGTGCGCGCCTCGAGCGGACTGCGGTCAACGAGTACGTCGACCTCTACGTCATCTGACCTTCGGGGGGCGTCATGAGCATCTACCTCGTCGGACAGAATCTACCCGCGGAGCCCGCGGGCGAGCGCTTCGCGAAGCTCGTCCGCCGCGGCGGCATCGTGCGCATGCCCGGCGCATACAACGGGCTCGCGGCGCTGCAGGCGAAGCGGCAGGGGTTCGAGGCCCTGTATCTCTCCGGCGCGGCAGTCAGCGCCTCGATGGGACTGCCTGACCTCGGCATCATCACCGTCGAGGACGTGTGTTTCTACATCCGACAGGTTAGCCGCGCCGCGGCCCTGCCGCTGCTGGTGGATGGCGACACGGGGTACGGCGAAGCGCTCAACGTCATGCACATGGTGCGGGCGTTCGAGGATGCCGGCGCCGCAGCCGTCCATATCGAGGATCAGCTGCTGCCGAAGAAGTGCGGCCACCTGAACGACAAGAAGCTCGCCGCACCCGCGGACATGGCGGCCAAGATCGCTGCCGCCGCGCGCGCCCGGCGCCACCTCTACATCATCGCGCGCACCGATGCCGCAGCGAGTGAAGGGCTCGACGGCGCGGTGGCGCGCGCCAAGCGCTACCTCGATGCAGGGGCCGACGCGATCTTTCCGGAGGCGTTGACGACCGCGGAGATGTTCCGCGAGTTCGCGCGCCGCGTGAACGCGCCGCTCCTGGCCAACATGACGGAATTCGGCCGCACGCCGTACTTCACGGCGGCGGAGTTCGAGGCGATGGGCTACCGGATGGTGATCTGGCCGGTGAGTGCGCTGCGGATAGCGGCGAAAGCCCAGGAACAGCTTTACGCCACCATCCACCGCGAGGACGGGCCGCGCAGCCTCATCGGGCAGATGCAGACCCGGCAGGAGCTTTACGAGACGATCTCTTACTCAGAGTATGAGGCGCTCGATGCCTCGATCGTCAAGACGGTGCTTCCTTAGACCTTGCCGAGCAGCACTTCGACGGTGAAGCCGACCAGTAGCACGGCTGTCACGATCATCTGTACCAGTACGATATCCACGATTTACCTCCTTTCAACTTGCGACGCGTAGTCTAAGGCCGCGGCCGCAAAGTTGAATTCCCTGCGCGAGGGCCGCAGGGGTACTCCTTTAGAGGTAGCAGCGATTACGGCGGTGTGACGGGGTCGCGGGAGCACTGCGCCGGACGGGCATCGTTGCCGCCGCCGGTCTGGTTGAACGCTGCGACCTGCCGTGTGAAACACGTCACAACGGAGGCGAGCTGCCGCAGGGCGGCGCTGCCGAGAACCAGATACCTGTCGCGCAGGCGTTGCGCATCAGTGCCCGCGCTCGGTCCGCTGTCGGCCTGCTCGGCATCGAGACAGGTCGCGTACGCCGCCACCTGTGCGCTGTACTCGCTGAGGTTGTCCCGCGCGGCGCTCATCTCGTCCCTGCTGGCATGGGCGCCGTCCGGTATCGCGAAGGCCGGCCGCGGCGCAGGTCCGCAGTTGGCCCGCGCGACAGGCAGCACGCCGGCGCAGAGCAGCACAGCTGCCGCGATGGTCATCGTTCTGGTCATTGGAGCTCATCCCCGGTGTTGGTGTTATATCTGCAAGCGCGCGGCGCGGCCGGCGCTTTGTTCTTATGAGTCCTCACCGCGCTGCCCGAGGCAGGCGGCCCTTCGAGTGAGACTCTAGCACGCGCTGCCCGGGCCGAGCCATCGGCAGGGGGCGCCGCGTTATGTCTCCGGGCCGCGACATTGCCGGCTCATCCTAAAGACCAGCCCGGCTCATACTAAAGAGAGAGGCGCCGCGCGATGAATTATCGATAATTGTGGGGTCTCCCCCAGCGGTGCGGATGCGCCGGCAGTCGGTCAATCATGTGGATCATTCAGGTGGCGCTGCGGCGCCCCTATACCTTCATCGTGCTGGCGCTGCTGCTGCCGATCCTCGGCGCGCTGGTGATCTTCGGTACGCCGCTGCAGCCGGGAATGCCGACCGACATCTTTCCCGAGATTCGCATTCCCATCATCGCCGTTACATTTACTTACAGCGGCATGCCCCCCGACGAGATGGCGGGGCGTATCACGGGGCAGATAGAGCGGTATGTGACGACCCTGGTGAACGACGTGCAGCACGTCGAGTCGCAGAGCTATCCCGGCATGACGGTGATCAAGCTTTACTTCCAGCCGGGCGTGAACCTGAATCTCGCGATGGCGCAGGTCGTCGCGTTCTCGGAGCTCTCGCTCAAGCAGATGCCGCCCGGGATCCAGCCGCCGCTCATCCTCGAATACAACGCCTCGAGCGTGCCGATCATCCAGCTGGCGATGTCGAGTGACCGCCTCACGGAGGCGCAGCTTTTCGACATCGGCAATCAGGTCATCCGCGCGCAGATCGCGACGGTCGCCGGAGCCTCCATTCCCTATCCTTACGGCGGCGCCACGCGCCAGGTCCAGGTGGATCTGAAGCCCGAGGCGCTGCGGGCGCAGGGCCTGTCGCCGCTCGATGTGCTCAACGCGATCGCCCTGCAGAATCTCATCGTGCCGGCCGGCACCGAGAAGATCGCGGACACGGAATACACCGTCAAGCTCAACGCCAGCCCGCTCGACCTCGCTCGGCTGAACGATCTGCCGATCCGCAGCCGCGACGGCACAGTGACGTATCTGCATGATGTGGCGTTCGTGCACGACGGCAGCCCGCCGCAAACCAACATCGTACGCGTGAACGGTCGCCGCGCCGTACTGATGACGATTCTGAAGACAGGCACTGCCTCGACGCTGAGCATCGTCAACACCATCAAAGCGAAGCTGCCTTATGTGCGCGAGTTGCTGCCCGAGGGAGCTTCGATTACGCCGACCGGGGACCAGTCGGTATTCGTCCGCGCCGCCATCCGTGGCGTGGTCGTAGAAGCGGTCATTGCCGCCGGTCTCACGGCGCTGATGATTCTGCTTTTTCTCGGTACCTGGCGCAGCACGCTGATCGTCACGATCTCCATCCCGCTGTCGATCATCTCGGCGATCATCCTGCTGGATGCGCTCGGGCAGACGATCAATCTCATGACACTCGGTGGTCTCGCGCTCGCGGTCGGCATTCTGGTGGACGATGCCACCGTGACCATCGAGAACATCAACCGCTACCTCGAGGAAGGACAGGAAGTGGAAGCGGCGATCGTGGCGGGCGCGCAGCAGATCCTGCTGCCGGCGTTCGTCGCGACGCTGTCGATCTGCATCGTGTTCGTGCCGATGTTCCTGCTCTCGGGCGTTGCGCGCTACCTGTTCGTTCCCATGGGCGAGGCGGTCGTATTCGCGATGCTCATCTCGTTCGTGCTGTCGCGAACGCTCGTGCTCACGCTCGCCAAATACTGGCTGCGGACGGCCGCGCAGGAGCACGCCGCGGCGCACGCGGCCGGTCCGCTCAAGCGCATGCAACAGCGCTTCGAGGCCGCCTTCGAGCGTGCGCGTGGACGATATCGGGGGTTGCTCGAGCGGTCGCTGCACCACCGGCGCACCGTCATCCCGCTGTTCCTCGTCGGTGCGTTCGCCTCGTTGCTGATCTATCCGGCGCTTGGACGCAACTTCTTCCCGGACGTGGATGCCGGGCAGATCAAGCTGCACCTGCGGGGTCCGACGGGCACGCGGGTCGAGGACACCGCGGCCCTGGTCGATCGGGTCGAGGCGGCCGTGCGCCAGGTGATCCCGCCAGCTGACATCAACAGCGTCGTCGACAACGTCGGCTTGCCGGTCTCGAGCATCAACATGACCTACAACAACTCGGGAACCATCGGCACCAGCGATGCCGATATCCTGATCTCGCTGAAGCCGCACCACGATCCTACCGCGGGCTATGTGGCGCGGCTGCGGCAGCGGTTGCCGCTGGAGTTTCCGGGCACGAGTTTCGCATTCCTGCCCGCGGACATCGTCAGTCAGATCCTCAACTTCGGCGCGCCTGCCCCCATCGACGTACAGGTGGTGGGCCCGAGCCCCGCCAACCCGCAGCTCGCCAATCAGCTGCTCGACTCGTTCCGGCAGATACCCGGACTCGCGGACCTGCGCATCCAGCAGGTGTTCAACCTCCCCGAGCTCGAGGTGCGTACCGACCGCACCCGCGCCGAGCAGCTCGGCATCAGCGAGTCCGACATCGCCAACGATCTGCTGCTGACGCTCTCGGGCAGCGGCCAGATCGCGCCGACCTTCTGGCTGAATCCGCAGAACGGGATCTCCTATCCCATCGTCGCGCAGGCGCCGCAGTACCTGATGACTTCGCTTCAGGACCTCGCCAACGTTCCGATCGATGCGCCGGGCGGGACCCAGATCCTGGGCGGTTTGGCGACCATCACCCGCGGCTTCGGTCCGGCCGTCGTCGACCACTACGATGCACAGCCGATCATCGACATCTACGGCGCCGTGCAGGGCAGGGACCTGGGCTCCGTGGCACAGAACATCCGCACGCAGATCAGAAAGGTAAGCGGGAACCTGCCGCGCGGCACGCGAGTCCTGCTGCGTGGACAGGTCGAGACGATGCTGCAGTCGTATACCGGGCTTGGGATCGGCCTCATCGGGGCGATCGTGCTGGTGTATCTGCTGATGGTCATCAACTTCCAGTCGTGGACGGACCCGTTCATCATCATCGCCGCGCTTCCGGCCGCACTGGCGGGTATCGCGTGGCTACTGCTCGCGACCGGCACGACTCTGAGCGTACCGGCACTCACGGGCGCCATCATGGCCGTGGGCGTTGCGACGGCAAACAGCATATTGGTCGTCAGCTTTGCGCGTGAGCGGCTCGCGGCCGGCGCTACGCCGCTGGAGGCCGCGCTCGATGCCGGCTTCACCCGCTTTCGCCCCGTGTTGATGACCGCGCTCGCGATGATCATCGGGATGGTGCCGATGGCGCTCGGGCTCGGCGACGGCGGCGAGCAGAACGCGCCCCTGGGCCGGGCGGTCATCGGCGGACTGTTGCTAGCGACGGTCGCCACGCTGATGTTCGTACCGTCGGTATTCGCAGCCATATATGACCGGCGCAGGAACCTGCGCGCAGAGCCGAACGCTCAATGAAGTGAGGCACCCGTGGATCAACCTGTAGCTTCCCAAGACGAGAGATACGGCTTCGTTCCGACCGCGAGGCGGGGCGATTCGAAAACCTACTTTCGGGTCGGCATCGCTGTGGTACTCGTCGCGCTAGCCGCGCTCGTGTGGCTCCTCCATTCCCGGCATCAGGCCACCGCTGCATTGAGCATGCAGACCGAGACGGACGGGGTGCTTGCGGTGGCGACCGCGCTGCCGCAGCCCAACGGCGCCGCGACGGAGGTGGTGCTTCCCGGCAATCTTCAGGCCAACTACCAGGCGCCGATCTATGCCCGGACCAACGGTTATGTGAGGCGCTGGTACGTCGATATCGGGGCCAAGGTGCACAAGGGCCAGGTGCTTGCCGATATCGAATCCCCCGAGGTCGATCAGCAGCTGCGGCAGGCGGAGGCGGACCTCGGCGTGGCGCAGGCCAACAAAAAGATCGCCGACGTCACTGCGGACCGCTGGCGCGTACTGCGTGCCACCGATTCGGTCTCCAAGCAGGAGGCCGACGAGAAGGTAAGCGCGGCGCAGGCGAACGATGCGCAGGTCCTGTCGGCGCGCGCCAACGTGTTGCGACTGCAGCAGCTCGCCGGCTTCGAGCGCGTCATCGCGCCGTTCGATGGCGTCATCACGGCGCGCAACACCGACATCGGAGACCTCATCAACGCCGGCAGCGGCAGTGGGGCGGCGCTCTTCGGCATCGCCGATACCAGCCGGCTGCGGCTCTACGTTCGCGTTCCTCAGGAAGATGCCGCGGCGATGAAGCCCGGACTCACTGCCGAACTGCACGTCCCGGACAGGCCGGGCGTGGCTTACCGGGCCGCCGTCGATACGACCGCGAACGCGATCGATCCGGCTACCCGGACGCTCAATGTCGAGCTCCTCGTCGACAACACCAAGGGCGAGCTGTTGCCGGGGGCATATGCCGAGGTGCATTTCCGTGTGGCGCCGGAGGATGCCGGCCGCTCGTTCCTGTTGCCCGCGAACGTGCTGCTCTTCCGCGGCGACGGTCTGCACGTCGCGACGGTCGATGCCCATGATCGCGTGGTGCTGAAGCCGGTGACCATCGGACGCGACTACGGCGCGAAGGTCGAGATCGTCTCCGGGCTCTCGGCCGACGATCATGTCATCCTGAGCCCGCCTGACTCCCTGGTGGGCGGCGCGCTCGTGCGCGTCGTCAAGCGCACGGGCCGGACGGGCCCGGAGGTCTGATGCCCTCGAAGCGCACAAGGAGGGATTGCGGCCGGTCCGTGCGCCTGGCCGCGATCGCTGCCGCGCTCGGCGCCGCGCTCTCGCTCGGCGCGTGCTCGCTGGCGCCGCACTACGCGAAGCCCGCGACGCCGCAAGTGCAGCACTTCGTCGAGGCGGGTGACTGGATGCCCGCTCATCCCGCTGATGCCGCCTCTCGCGGCATTTGGTGGCAGACATTCGACGAGCCGACGCTCGATGATCTCGAGCAGCGCCTTTCCTCCTCGAATCCGGATCTGCAGGCGGCCGTCGCCCGTCTGGGTCAGGCGCGCGCCGTCCTCTTGAACTCGCGCTCACAGGAATTCCCCACGCTCGATGCAGACGCGTCGGCAACGCGAGAGCGTTCCTCTGCCAACGGGCCTCTCGCCAGCCTGCTGGATCACAAGGCAAGCACCTACAACGATTTCGTGGGCGGTGTCAGCTTCGCCTGGGAAGTCGATCTCTTTGGCCGGCTGCGCAACGCCACCGCCGCCGCGCGCGCCGAAGCCCAGGCCAGCGCCGCGGATCTCTCGGCCGTGGAGCTTTCCCTGCACGCTGAGCTCGCGACCGATTACTTTGCGCTGCGCGGCGCGGATGCGACCACGCAGTTGCTCGAGGCTGCGGTTCGTGACTACGACCGCGCCTACACAGTCACGGACAACCGCTACAAGCAGGGAATCGCCGCGGCAACGGACGTCGAGCAGGCAGACACATTGCGGCAGAACGCGCGGGCTCAGCTCGCGGCCGTACGGTTGCAGAGGGCGCAGCTTGCGCATGCGATAGCGGTACTCGTCGGCGAGCCGCCGTCCAACTTCAGCATCGCTTCCGGGCCGCTTGCAGGCTCGCCGCCTGCCTTCGATCCGGGAGTCCCCTCGACTCTGCTCGAGCGCCGCCCCGATGTGGCGACCGCGGAGCGGGAGGTTGCCGCGGCCGATTCGGAAATCGGCGTGGCGCGGGCGGCCTGGTTTCCGGTGTTCTCGTTGAGCGGCGCCGCGGGCTACGAGAGCACGGTCGCTTCCACATGGCTCAATGCCCCCAGCCGCTTCTGGTCGATCGGACCGGCCGGCTCGCTGCCTCTGCTCGATGCCGGAGCGCGACTCGCGGGCGACCGACAAGCCTGGGCGGTGTACGACGAGTCGGTTGCCAACTATCGGAAGACTACCCTGGTTGCGTACCAGGAAGTCGAGGACAGCCTGGTGGCCTTGCACCGCGATGCCGAGGAACGCGCGGCGGACGAGGCAGCTGCAGTGTCGGCGAAGCAGTCTGCCTATCACGCTGATCAGCGCTACGCGGCCGGTGTGGCGGACTACCTGGAAGTGTCGACTACCCACACCGCGGCACTGCAGGCCGAGGT
Source organism: uncultured Pseudomonadota bacterium (assembly GCA_963812925.1). Taxonomy (GTDB): domain Bacteria; phylum Pseudomonadota; class Gammaproteobacteria; order Steroidobacterales; family Steroidobacteraceae; genus 13-2-20CM-66-19. The sequence goes on from CAWEXF010000008.1 coordinate 10,545, forward strand.
GGCGGCGCTCTCGGCGCGTGTGGCGGAATTCCAGGCCACGATCGCTCTCGTCCGTGCAACGGGCGGAGGTTGGACCAATCACGCCGAGACTGCCCGCCAGGGCCACATCCCGACGGCGACGTATGCATCACGTGGCGACTCACCGCCCTCGACGCGCTAAGCTTACGCGTTCAGGGGGTCACAATGAGCGAACCCGCACCAAAGGGTAAGTGCACGCGCCGTCGTATCCGCGACGCGCTGGTGGCGCGTATCCTCGACGGCACCTACCCCGCGGGCACGCGACTCAAAGAGCTCACGCTTGCGCGCGAGTTCGACGTGAGTCAGGCGCCGATTCGCGAGGCCCTGCGCGAGCTCGAGGGATCGGGACTGGTCACGAGCGAGCGCTACCGGGGCACGCGGGTGCGCGGCGCCGACTACCAGGAGCTGCGCGAGTCCTATCAGCTGCGCCTGATCATGGAGGAGCGGGCTCTGCAGCTCGCCGTGCCCTTCTCGCCGGAGCTGATCGAAGATCTCGCCCGCCGTCTGCACTCGATGGTGGCCGCCGTGGAGGTAATGGATCGGGAGCACTACATCGACGAGTCGCTCGCCTTCCACCGTCGCCTGGTGGAGGCGAGCGGGAATCGCACCTTCCTGACGGTCTGGGACTTCATGCATTGGAACGTGCGGGGACGCATAGCATTACGGCGCATTGCCGGTCGCGATGGACGCGGGCTGAAACCCATGGTGGAGCTGCACCGCGCCTTGAATGCGCGCATCCGGGCGGGCGACGTGGACGGCGCTGCCGACAGGGTCCGTGCCATCTTTCAGCGGATCGCCGACGCCCTGGAAGCAGCCTGACTGTCGCAGTGCGAGTCGGCCGTCACTCGTCGCGATCGAATCCATCGACAGTCCTGGGCCAGTCCTGCTTGAGCAGGCGTGACAGCGCGCGATCGGCGAGCAGGCGGCCGCCAGTCTGGCAAGTGGCGCAATAGTTGGTTTCGTTGTCGACGTAGCGAATCCGCTGTACCGGCGTGCCGCAGACGGGGCACGGCAAGCGGAAGCGGCCGTGCACGGCCATGTCATCGCGAAATGCCGTCACCTTCTCGGGGAACTTGCCGCCTGCCTGACGGCGCAACCGCTCGATCCAGAGCTGCAGCTGATCCCGTGCCGCGGCGTGCAGCCGCAACACTTCGTCATTGCCGGCGCGGCTCGTCAGCATGACGGGAGAGAGCCTGGCGGCGTGGAGTATCTCGTCGGAGTAGGCGTTGCCGATCCCGCTGAACAGCTTCGGATCGGTCAGCGCGCGCTTGAGGGTGTGGTTTTCGCTGCGCAACCGCGCGGCAAACGCCGTCGCGGTCGAAGTCGGGATCTCGAGGCCGCCCGGGTCCTGCAGGCGCAGCGCCTCCTCACCGTGGACGAAGTGCAGCGATGCGCGCCGCTTGGTGCCGGCTTCAGTGAGTGTCAGCGTGCCGCTTCCGAATTGCAGACGGGCGAGCGCCGCGCGCCGGGCGAGCGGGGTTCCCGCGTCGAACCAATGCAGCCGCCCCGCAATCATCAGATGAAACACCAGCCAGAGCTCGCCCTCCAGTCCGATCGCCAGACGTTTGCCTATACGGCGCACCTCGGTCACTCGCCGGCCCTGCGCGCCGGCTATGGGCGGCTCCACCGTGCGCAGTAGAAAAGGCTGTAGAATCAGTGTGTTATCGAGGGGCTGACCTACGATGCGCTGCGCCAGCGCCTCGCGGTAGACCGTGACATCGGGAAGCTCGGGCATGTGTCATCTTATGCCGGGACGGGATGCGGGCCAGCGCTCAGTCGCTCAGTGGTGGTACACCACCGCGCCGGATTGCGAACACCGCGGCGTCGATTACCTGCGACGGGCACCCATGTCGACGAGCTTATGGCTTGGCTCCGAGGTAGACTCCCGACATGCGCCCGCTCTCATTCCTCGATCGGGAACGCACGGTCGCCGGTCCCGGCTTCAGCCGCTGGATGGTGCCGCCGGCAGCGCTGTGTGTACATCTGTGTATCGGACAGGCGTACGCCCTGAGCGTGTTCAACCTGCCGATGACGAAGCTCATCGGCATCACGGCTTCGGCGCCGGGCGACTGGCAGCTCACCAATCTCGGCTGGATCTTCACGCTCGCGATCTTTTGCCTCGGGCTGTCTGCGGCCGTGTTTGGCCGGTGGGTGGAGGAGGGTGGCCCCCGCCGCGCGATGTTCACTGCGGCGTTGTGCTTCGGGGGCGGATTCCTGGTCTCGGCCGCCGGGGTGTATGTCCACAACATCTGGATTGTCTACCTCGGGTACGGCGTGCTCGGCGGCATCGGGCTCGGCATCGGGTACATCTCACCGGTCTCGACGCTCATCAAGTGGTTCCCAGACCGACCCGGCATGGCGACCGGCATGGCAATAATGGGATTCGGGGGCGGCGCCCTCATCGCCTCGCCGCTGTCGGTATGGTTGATGGCGAGGTTCTCGACGCCGTCGCATATCGGGGTAGCGGAAACTTTCATCGTGCTCGGGATCGCTTACTGCATTTTCATGATGGTGGGAGCGGCCATCGTGCGGGTCCCCGCGCCTGATTGGAAGCCTGAGGGTTGGGTCGCGCCCACCCAGCCGTCCAAGCTGGTGACGAGCGCGAATGTGTACGTCTATACGGCACTGAAGACGCCGCAGTTCTGGCTCATCTGGTGGGTGCTGTGCCTGAATGTGACCGCGGGCATCGGCGTGCTCGGCCAAGCCTCGGCCATGAGCCAGGAGATGTTTCCGGGCAAGGTGAGCGCGATCGCGGCCGCGGGTTTCGTCGGGCTGATGAGCCTGTTCAACATGGCCGGCCGGTTCCTGTGGGCATCTGCCTCCGACTACATGGGGCGCAAGAACACTTATTCCTGCTTCTTCATCCTGGGCACCGTGCTCTACGCCGTCGTGCCCACGGCAGGCAGGATCGGCAGCGTGGGTCTCTTCGTGCTGTGCTTCCTGATCATCATCACGATGTACGGCGGCGGCTTCGCCACGATACCGGCGTACCTCAAGGATATGTTCGGCACGCGTTATGTCGGCGCCATTCACGGGCTGCTGATCACCGCCTGGTCCGCGGCCGGGGTGTTCGGCCCTGTGCTGGTCAACTACCTGCGGGAGTATGAGATCGCCCACGGTGTCGCGAGCGCGAACGCCTATAACGTGACGATGTATATCATGGCGACCTTGTTGGTCATCGGCTTCTTCTGCAATCTCTTCATCAAGGCCGTGGACGCGCGGCACCATATGGCCGCCGTACAGGGCGAAGCCACGCTAGTGGCGCAGTAGGCGCGAATTACGACATGGCGAGCACGACTTCCAGCGGCACGCGCACTCTCCAGCTCATCCTGGCCTGGAGCTTCGTCGGTATTCCCTTCCTCTGGGGGGTGTTGCAGACGCTGCGGAATGCGATGAAGCTCTTCCACTAGAGCCTGAGCGGCTCAGCGGGTCCGTTCCTCGATCTTTCTGGCCAGCTCGGCGATTTCGCCGAGGTCCATTTCCTCGTTGATGCTCATTTCCGGCTGCTCCTCCGCGGGGGCGCCCGGGGCCGGACGTGCTGCAGGATGGCCGGGCGCCGCCTTCGGCACGCTCACGACCTTGACGGGCTCGTCGGCGGGCGGGGACCTTACCGGGGCGGGACGGACCCAATCCGTTTTCTGCTCCATCCAGCGTTGATAGCGATCGAAGGTCCACATTCCTTCCTCGCCGCCCGCGAGGATGACGTTGGGGATGTGACTGAACTGGCCGGCACGCAATGTTCCCCTGATGCCCGTGTTCGCTACGAGTAGCTCGCAGCGCGGCACTCTGAGGTGGTGCGCTGGAAGGAAATCCAGGCGCTGACAAACGACGCCGACCAGCGCATCTGCGAGCTGGGCGCGGATGCTCCCCTGGATCTCTGCCGCGAACGACATGCAGATCCGGCTCAGGGCCTCGGCGCAGCTCGCGGAATGCATCGTGGCAAGCACGAGGTGACCCGTCTCCGCGGCATTCAACGTGAGCCGGATTACCTCCGGGGTGCGCATCTCGCTCATCACGAGAACGTCGGGGTTCTCGCGCAGCGCGTCGATCACGGCCTGCTCGAATGTCGGCGAGTGTGTCGGAATCTCGCGCTGGCGGATGAACGAGCGGCGGTTCGTGAAGATGTACTCGAGCGGGCTCTCGAGTGTGATGATGTTTCGCGGCCGCGAGATGTTGATCTCCTCTATGAGCGCCGCGAGCGTCGTCGACTTGCCGCTGCCGGTGGGACCCGAGATCACGGCGAGGCCGCTCTCCGCCGCCACGAGTTTGCGCAGATCACTGTGCAGGTTGCAGGCACGCAGGTCGCTGACCGCGGGGGCGAGCAGCCGCACCGCGATGGCAATGCCGCGGATCGTGCGGAAAAGGCTGAGCCGGCACCGCATCCCGCCGGCCGCCAACGACACGTCGGCGGAGCCGCGCTCCAGGAACTGCGCCCAGGCCTCGCCACCGAGAAGCTCCCGGCCAACCTCGGTGATGCGTTGTGCCGGAATCGCCTCGCCGACGGCGGCGAGGTCGCCGCGGATTCGCACGACGAGCGGCGTGCCCGATTCGAGGTGCAGATCGCTGGCGCCGAGCTCACGTCCCTTCTGAATCCAGTCCTTGAGCGACATAGCTGCCTCGCTGGAGACATTGAATGCCGGCGCATTATAGCGTGCGCCCGATGGCGGCACTGTCGTCGCGCGCCGCGCTGTCAATGACCACTTCCTGACTCGACGTATGACCACTCGAATCGCGACGGGAGCCCATGGTTGACCGGTCGGGCTCGCTATAGAATGTCCCGCATGGCGACCGTGCCGCCCGGTGAACCGCTTGACCACGAGCTTTCTTCCTCCGATCACTCTCGACGCACGCAGTAAGACGCCGCTCTACCGCCAGATCGCCGTCTGGTTTCAGCGCGCGATCGTCGATGGCCAGTTGCGACCGGGACAGCGCGTGCCGTCGACACGCGCATTGGCCGACCAGCTCGAGATATCCCGGATTCCAGTGCTCGGCGCCTATGAGCTGCTGATCGCAGAAGGCTATCTACGCCCGTTCGTCGGGGCAGGAACCTGCGTCTCGGAGTCGATTCCGGACGGCGTCTTCGGACCGCGGCGCGAATCGGCGGTCACGACCGAGGAGCGCTCCCAGTCCGGTGGCAAGCGGCGGACGTCGCGGCGCGCCGCCGGCATGCCCGGGCCCGCGCAGGAATGGCTCGAGAGGGCCCGTGGCTGTGTCGACCTGACGCACTTTCCCGTCCGGGAATGGTCGCGACTCGTCAACCGGCACGCCCGCAAGCTGTCACGCGAGGTCATGGGCTACAGCGATGCCATGGGGTACTGGCCGTTTCGGGAAGCGCTGGCCGAGTACCTGGGTGCATTTCGCGGCGTGCGCTGCGACCCCTCCCAGGTGCTGATCACGACCGGCTCGCAACAGGGTGTGCAGCTTGCCGCGCTCGCACTCCTCGACCCACGTGATCCCGTGCTGATCGAAGATCCCAGTTACCCGGGAGCACAACAGGCGCTCAAGGCCGCGGGTGCGCAGCTCATTCCGGTGCCGGTGGACCGGGAGGGGATGAATGTTGCATGCGCCATCGAGAAGGCCGGCCGCGCGCGCGTCGCATTCGTGACGCCCTCGCATCAATTCCCGATGGGCGTCACCATGAGCGCGCCAAGGCGGCTCGAGCTGCTCGCCTGGGCGGCACGCAACGGCGGCTGGATCCTGGAAGACGACTACGACAGCGAATTCCGTTTCGGCGGCAGCCCGATCGGCTCCCTGCAGGGTGTGGACACCGAGTCTCGCGTCATCTACATCGGCACGCTGAGCAAGGTGATGGTGCCGGCGATGCGTCTGGGATTCGTGGTGATTCCGCGGGACCTCATCCGCAGCTTCATGATGCTCAGGAATGCGAGCGACACGTTCTCGCCTCTGCTCTATCAGCTGGTCATGACCGACTTCATTCGCGAAGGCCACTTCTCGCATCATCTCAAGCGCATGCGCAGTCTCTACGCGGAAAAGCGCCGGACGATGCTCGCGGCCATGGAGGCGGAGTTCGGTGACACGCTGGAGATCGTGGGCGACGATGCCGGCATGCACGTCGTCGCGTTCCTGCCCCCCGGCATGAGCGACTACGAGATCAGCAGGCAGTCCCGCCAAAACGGCATTTCAGTAGGCCCGCTGTCACCCTGCTACGCGAACCCGCCGCGGCGCAACGGACTCGTCCTGGGCTATGCGACGCTGAGCGAGCAGCAGATCTACGAAACGGTCGCCGGCCTCAAGACGAGCGTCGCCGCCTGTTCGAAGCACGCCGTGCGGGCGTGACAGGCTTCCCCGGCGGCGGCGTGCCGCCGCCGGGGAGTGGGCTCACAGGAACTTGTACGTCACGTTCAGATAGAAGTCCCGCATGATCGGGTTCGAGAAGAGGGCGCTATAGCCCGATGCGAAGTTGTTCTGCGAGGCGTTGGTGTACGGTGGGTTGGTGTTGAAGAGATTCTGAATTCCAGCCAGGACGGTGAGATGCGGAATCGGCGTGTAGGACGCGTAGGCGTCCCAGGTCGACTGGCTGCCCACGATCCGCTGCGGGCCATTATTGGTCGGTCCAATATTGAACTCGTCGATGTAGGACGAGTAGAAACGGTTGCTCAGCCCGCCGCCCCACATGTTGCCCGGGCTGGTCCAGTCAAGCCTGAGCTCATGCTGCCAGCGGAATGCCGGCGGATTCAGCGGTCCTCCCTGATTCCAGCCCACCAGGTTGAGCGCGGGGGCGCCGTTGTATAGTCGCAGGCGGAACTGCGTGACAGTGGTCCCTTCCAGGTCCTCGTGGAACGTTCCAAACGCTGTATGTTGCAGGTATTGAACGCTCAGATCGACCCCGTCGGTCGTGACTCCACCTGTATTCTGCGCGTTTTGCAGGACGTAGCCGCAGCTCGCAAGCGTGTATGGCGTGCAGAAGGCGCCCTCTTGGATCGACTGCGTGAGCGTCCCGTTGGCATTCGGCACGATGTCGCTCGCGAACTGGGTCGGGTTACCGTAAATGGCCTCGGCCGGTATGGTTCCAATGGCGTTCGCGACCAGGATCCGGTAATAGTCGAGCGTAATACCCATGTTCTGGATCGGCGCGATGATGGCGCCGAAATCGAAGTTCTCCGACGTCTCGGGCGTCAGGTGCCTATTGCCGCCGAAGAGGCCGAGTCCCTGCGTGCCGCAGGTCGCCGCAATCCATACTCCGCTTGACTGCGGCGGGCTGCAAAATGGGTTGTTGGTTCCCATGGTGCCGCTGGTTGAGGCTTCTATGTTATTCGGTTGATATAAATCGAAGAGCGTCGGCGCGCGGAAGCCGGTGGATGCAGTGCCCCGGAAAGTCAGGAAGCTGTACGGCTGAAAGCGTACCGCTATCTTGCCGTTGTTGGTTCTGCCGAAGTCGCTGTAGCGGTCCTCCCGATCCGACACGTCGAGATCGAGGCTCTTGGATATCGGCACGTCGAGCTCCATGAAAAGCGCCTGCGTCGTGCGGCTGCCCTCCACCGTGGAGTCCGTGAACCCGGTTGCGACGTGTGTCAGATCGTTATAAGGGGTAGTGGCGAAGCCGAAGTTCTCGCCTTCCACACTGAAGCCGAGCGCCACCGTTGCCGGCGTCCCGGAATTGAACGCATCGCCCAAGGGATGGGTGGCGTCACCATCGACGCTCCATCGCTTCATCTCTCCGTTGGCGTAGGTGCCGTTCAGATACGATGAGTTGATCAAAGCCTCTCCGGCCGCGGTCTGGGGGCCGAAGGGATTGATCAGATTGTTGAGGATCGGTACCCCATCACTGGGGTTGACGCCAACTGCGAGCAGCGCCTCATCGGGGATACCGCCGGTATTACGCTGGTCGCTCTTGTTCTGGCTGTAGTTGAGGCTCAGCTTGTAGTCCCAGTCGGCATTGTTGCCGGAGAACGTCAACAGAGCTCTTTGCTCCGTATTCAGGTCGCCGGTGTAGCGGTTATTGGTGGGGTCGGTCCATGCCACTGTGATCGGACCGCCCAGAGCCGGCGGCCCGCTGCAGGTAGTCTCGCATGTCAGTCCCGCCCCCGTCGGGTAGTAGTTCGGGTCGGCTTGGGGCGTCATATCGAACTCGTAGAACATGGGGCCGGACCAGCCGGTCACCTCGGAGCGGGTCTCCAAATACTGCAGCTGCAAGGTGTTGTTGCCCGGCAGCGCCTTGGTCAGGGTGGCCAGGCCGGACGCCTCGCTCGATTTCGGCAGCAGATCCGTCGCTGCCTGATATCTGTAGGCGCAGTTACCGGGTACGGTTGTCAGATAGTCATTGCCCGGGCATGACGGAAAGTCCGGCTGCCAGGGAACGCCGTTGCCATCAAATATCGTCCCGGGCCATGTTCCCGGATTATTTGTCTGGGGGACGCCCAGCGCCGGATCGTAACCCTCCTGGGAAAACGACCGCCACGCCGCCCGCAACTGCTGCTGCTCGCTGTAACTTCCGGTAAGCATGAAGTTATAGCCGTCGCTCACCAGATCGCCGTGCCCGATGGTGAAATTGCCGTAGCCCGAGCTGCCACCCTTTTCCTGCGGCTGATCGAAATTGACCTGCACTTCGGCGCCCTGGTAATTCTTCTTGGTGATGAAGTTGATGACGCCCGCGATGGCGTCGGAGCCGTACTCCGCCGAGGCGCCTTCGCGCAGCACCTGGATGCTGTCGATCGCGGAGAACGGAATGCCGCTCAGGTCGACCGCATTGCCATTGTTGGCGTTGTCGGCGAGCCGCTGTCCATCGAGGAGAACCAGGGTGCGGCCCTGGCCGATGCCGCGCAGGTTGGCGTAAGTACCGCCTCCGGAAAACGACCCTACGGTCGAAGAGATGTTGATCGCCGGAACGTTGTTGGTGAGCGTGTTCAGCGCCTGCTCGACGTTAATGACGCCCTGGTTCTTGAGGACATCCGCCTTGACGATGGTGATCGCCTCTGCGGTCTCAGCCGCCGGCCTTGCGATCAGGGTTCCGGTGACCACGACGGTTTGCAGTACTGGGGGCGCGAGGGTGGCCGTGGGAGGCGAGGCGGTCGTCTGCGCGAGGAGGATCGGCGCCTTGGCGGGCGTAGCCCTGGTCGCGCCCGTCTTGGCGGAGGCGGTCTTGGTAGCGGTCGGCGCAGTGGTATCCGACTGCGCGGCATGCGCTGCGAAAGAGCCTGCACCTAATGCTGCGATGGCGCCGATGGCGAGCGCGCGCCGAACCGCATGGCGGACAGGATGATTGACGGTCATGGATCTACTCCGCGGCGCTCTGACGCCGTCCTGGTGGTTTTGTGTTGTGCTCGCGCGACATCGGCTGCTGCCGCTGTCCCACGTGGGCGAGAGCCACTGTGGCTAACCCCCAACAATTGATACTTTGCGCGGATGCTAGATGAGGGCGGTACGGAATCAAATATCCATTCGCCGATTCCTGACATGACCACTCGGCCGAGTGGTCATATCCGCGGTGCGCGCAGGGTTTTCAGAGCGCCGGGAGATCGCGTCCGCTACCCGCATTCGACCAGCGGGTGGGTCGCCCGGCGAGGCTGGTCACGGCCGGGGCGGCGAAATCGAGTGCGCTCGCATATCTGCTGATGAGCTTGAGCACCACGCCGACTTCGATCGCATCGATCAGCGTTTCCATGCTGATGCCGCTGTCGATCACCGCGTTGACGTGCTCAGCCGTCATGCTCCTCGGCCGCAGCGTCATGATCTCCAGGAACTCCAGTGTCGCTTTCAGCCCTTCTGAGATCGGGGCCGAATGGTAATCGGACAACACCGCATCGACCGCCGCCCCGCCCATGTGCGTGGCCGCCGCCGCACCGAGCATGTCCGTGCAGAGAGCGCAGGCGTTCCACTGTGCCGCCATGGCGGCCATGAGCTCACGCTCGGCGATGCTCCACGCGCTCGGCCCACGCATTGCGGATTGCGTCCAGGCCCCGAGAGAGGTGCCGAGAAGCGGCCTTTTCTTCAGGGCGATCCGCGCCGCGCCGCGGAATCGCATGCCGGAAGCCAGGGAAATGAAGCGGCGCAGCAGACGATGGTTGAAGTAGGCGCCGCGCTCGATCTGATGGAGGAGCATGGCGGCTCTTTTCCTGACCCGCGCGCTCTCACGTGAGCGCGTGAGACGCTCTCCCGGAGTGGATGTTCGCATGTTGACCGAAGCTAGAGTTCCGCCGCGCCGGTGGCAATAACCACCGCGGCCGGCGCGGTATAGCCACGCGGTGGCCGTTGCTCCTCAGGGCGTCATCGCCGCCGGCCGCAGCAGGTAGCAGCCGATCGCGATCAGGACCAGGTAGACGAGCAGGATGAAAGTCCAACCCAGATTGTGGCGGATGACATCGCCCTCTTTGCGCACGAACTTGCTGGTCGAGACGCCCACGCTGGCGGTCTGAGGCGCGACCGGCTTGCCGATCTCGGCGCCGACGGAATTGAGAGTCGGCGGCAGCAGCAGTGGCATGCCGAGCTGCGCGCCCACCAGCGCCTGGAATTTGCCGAACATCGCGTTCGTCGAGGTGTTGGATCCGGACAGCGCGACGCCGATGAATCCCAGGATGGGCGACAGCACGATGAACGCAACGCCCATGGTCGAGAATCCCTTGGCGAGCGAGGCGGCCATGCCGGAGTAGTTGAAGACGTAGGCGAGGCCGAAGATGAATATGCCGACGAGACACGCGCCCCACATCTGTTGCCATGTGCGCCGGAAGACCTCGCCGATCTGCGCGCGCGAGAGCTTGCCGAGCGCCATGAGGAGCAGACCCACGATGATGCAGGAGGCGAGGATTGCGGTGCCGCCGACGTAGGGCGCGAACTTGAATGCCGCAGTGACGCCCGGCTTCGCCGCATTGCAAGTGGCCGCGAGGGAGGAACATGCCACTGCCTGCGCGGTAAACCACGTTATCTTCGGCAGCGGCGACCAGGGCCCGGTCCAGGCGGCAACGACGATCAGCAGCACGCCGAACGGCATCCAGGCCTGCGCGATTTCTCCCGGGCTCAGCCCGTGCGCCTGCGTCCGTCGGGCCATGTTCGCATCAAGCGGCACGCCGCCGTAACCGAGAACTGTCTTTGGCTGCCACATCTTCAGCAGAGTCAGCAGCGCGACGAAGCAGACGATCGCACCGCTGACGTCCGGCAGGTATGGGCCAAGATACACCGCAACCGGATACTGACCGGCGATGTAAGCCAACGATCCCACGACTGCCAGCGGCCAGCCGCCTTTCATGCCTTCCTTGCCGGAAACCAGATACATGAGCACCCAGGGAGGCAGCAGCGCGAGGACGGCCACGACCATACCGGTCGACCCTGACAGCGCGAGCAGCGGGTAGTTGGTTACCGCCGCCAGCGCGATGATCGGGGCGCCGAGGGCTCCAAATGACACCGGCGCGTTGTTGGCAATGGCCGCGACGCGGATGGCGTTGAGGTCGGAGATGCCGAGGGAGATGAGGATTGGCGCCACGACTGCCCAGGGATATCCGAACCCGACCAGACCTTCGAGCAGCGCGCCGAACGCCCAGGCGAACAACATGGTCTGGACGCGCACGTCCATGGTGCCGTGCGCGATCAGCCAGCGCCGGAAGTTCTCGAAAATGCCGCTGACGGTCAACGTGTTGAATAGCACCATGCCCCAGACCGTAATCCAGTCGACGTTCCATACGCCGGTTGCGGCGCCGTAGAGATAGGCGCGCCAGCCGTCGCCGAAGGGCATCTTCCAGACCCAGGCGGCGAGCGTGAACGTGATTATCGATCCCGCCAGCGTCGCGAGCCATGCGGGCCAGCGGCAAGCCGCCAGCAGGACCAGCAGGGACACGACGGGTAGGAGCGCTACCAGGCAGGTCAGTGTCAGGCTGCCGAGCGGATCGAGCAATTGTGTGAACATCACTTCCCCTTGACCCGGACTTCGCGTCATGGGTGCGGCGGAGCGACGGGTTCCAGCGTCCGATGGGCAGGACGCGCAAATCATTATCTCTTAAAGTCTCGATCGAATCGCCAATCAGGGGGCCCCGAGCCATGTTCAAAGTACGCTACGTTGGGGTGCTTTGCGCCCTGTCCCTGGTAATGCCGGCCGCGCTCGCGGCGCCCGTGCCAATAGGCAAGCTCACGAGTGCGCTGGTCTGGCGCAGCGTCGGCCCCTATACCGGCGGCCGGGTCACCACAGTGGCCGGCATCGCCGACAAGCCCAATGTCTTTTACATGGGCACGGCGGGCGGGGGCCTGTGGCAGACCGGAGATTATGGCCAGACCTGGCGGAACATCTCCGACAAAGACTTCAAGAGCAACAATATCGGCGCCATGGCTATCGCGCCCTCCAATCCGAAGATCATCTACGTGGGTACGGGGGATTCGGCACCTCGCAACACAGTCCTGACCGGGGAGGGCATGTACAAGTCCACCGACGGCGGCCGCAAATGGACCTATATCGGACTGGGCGCGACCCACATCATCACCTGGATCCTCGTGGCGCCGAACAACCCGGATGTGGTTTACGCGGCGGCGCTGGGCCATCTGTTCGGGCCCAATCCGGATCGCGGAGTATTCAAGACCACGGATGGCGGCAAGACCTGGAAGAAGATTCTGTACGTCAATGACGGGACCGGCGCGGTCAGCATGGCGATGGATCCGTCCAATCCACAGGTGGTGTACGCCGCGATGTGGCAGGTTTCGCGCAAACACTGGACATTCTCCAGCGGCGGGCCGGGCAGCGGCATCTACCAGACCACCGACGGCGGCACGACCTGGGCGGACATCTCGCACCGAGCGGGATTGCCCAGCGGCATCTTCGGCAAAGTGGGCATCGCAGTGGCGCCGAGCCGGCCCGGCGTCGTCTATGCGCTGATCCAGGCGGACTACAAGGGCCAGCCGGGCGGACTGTTCCGGTCCGACGATGCGGGCCAGAGCTGGAAGCTGATCAACAGCAGCATGGATATCACGCAACGCGCCTTCTACTACATGACCGTGTTCGTGGACCCCAAGGATCCGAATACGATCTACCTGCCCAACGTCGGCGTGTACGTATCGCACAACGGGGGCAAGAAGCTGATCAAGCTGCATCCGCCCCACGGTGACAACCACGTGCTCTGGATCAATCCGAGCAATCCGCAGATCTTCATCGAAGGCAACGATGGCGGCGCCGCCGTGACCCTGAATGGCGGCAAGTCGTGGAGCTCGGAAAACAATCAGCCGACCGGCCAGTTCTATCACGCCAATCTCGACGACCAGTTCCCGTTCCACATCTATGGCGCGCAGCAGGATCGGGGCTCGGTCGAGGCGCCGAGCGCCGTGCCGTCGGGAATCATTCCGCCGGTCTGGAAGGACATTTACGGCGGCGAGATGAGCTGGGTGGTGCCGACGCCGGGCCGTCCCTGGGTCACCTACGGCAGCGGCTACTACAGTCTCGAGTGGCGGGAGAATCGCCGGACCGGACTGGTCACGAACGTGAGCCCGTGGCCGGAGTACAAGTTTGGCCTTGCGGGAACCGAGATCAAATACCGCTATGGCTGGAACCATCATCCCGTGGTATTCGCTCCCGGCGATGCCAAGGAGCTGTTGCTGGGCGCGAATGTGGTATTCGAGACGACGGATGAAGGCATCCACTGGAAGCCCATCAGTCCGGATCTCACGCGCAACGACAAGAGCAAGCAGGGACGTCCGGGGGGGCCGATCAGCGCCGATGTGACCGGCGAGGAGATGTTCGACACCATATCCTCGATTGCCTTTTCGCCGCTCTCCGACAATGTCATCTGGACAGGCTCCGATGACGGCCTGGTTTATGTGACGACCGACGCGGGCGGTCACTGGAGCCAGGTGCGTCCGCCGAAGATGCCGACTTGGTCCACGGTCACGTGCATCGAGCCTTCGCACACCGACAAGGGCACCGCCTACGTGTCGGCGAGCCGGTTCGACTGGGATGACTTTCACCCGTATGTCTACAGGACCACCGACTACGGCAGGCACTGGACTGAAATCAGCGTCGGGCTGCCGCAGGATCAATACATCGAGAGCGTGCGGCAGGATCCGAACGATTCCAATCTGCTTTTCGCGGGTACCAGCTCCACGGTGTATTTCAGCCTCGATGAGGGCCAACATTGGCAGCCGTTGACGCTCGAGCTGCCGGCTGTACGGGTGAATGACATCGAGATTCAGCCCCAGCAGCACGCCGTGGTGCTCGCGACGTACGGACGCGGTTTCTGGGCGCTCGATGACCTGCAGTACCTGGAGCAGTTGGGGACAGCGCAGGTGGCGAGTGATTCGCCCGAGCTGTTCCGACCGCAGCAAGCGTGGCTGGTCACTCGCGCTGGGGGCGGCGACGACGATGACCCGAGCGGGCCGGGAGGCCAGAACCTGGCGCCCGGCGTCGCGGTGTTTTTCCAACTGCCGGAAGACTACAACGGCGGCACGCCCGTGAAACTGAGCTTCTCCGACGCGAGCGGGAAGTTGATCCGCAGCTTCACGTTGCACCCGAAGGCGAAAGGCAAGCCGAAGCCGATTTCCGACAACCCCACCGTGGCACGTGGACAGCGGCAGGAACTGGCGACCGTGGTGAAGGCCGGCATGAACCGCTTTCAGTGGAATCTGGCGTATCCGGATGCGGTGGACGTGAAAGGTATCTATAACTCACCGTTCGCGGCCGCGGCGCCCGCAGGCCCGGAAGTGGTGCCGGGTACTTACTACGCAACTCTTTCCTATGGCGATGCCACGCAGAAGCAGTCGTTCAGGGTCAAACTGAACCCGACGCTGCAAACCATGCAGGCAGGGTTGCAGCAACGTTTCGATTTGCTGATGCGGCTTCACGCTGCGGTGAATCGGCTCGACGTCAATCTGAACCAAGCCATCGACGCTCGCACCGCCCTCCAGAAGGCGGTGGCCGACAAGAGCGTCTCTGCCGGTACGGCGCGACCGGTGCTGAGCCGCTTGAGCCGTGACATAGACGGTCAGGTGGATCTCAAGATCCAGTCCAGTGAAGGTGCGCTGGTGTATCCTCCTCGGCTGCGCGAATGGTTGACCCTCACTGCCGGCCAGGTCAGCACGGCCTTCGTGGCTCCCACGCCGGCAATGGTGCAGGTGGCGGATGGGTACATCGCAGATGCGGCGGCAGGAGTCTCCCGTCTGCAATCGGACTTCGCGGCTGCCAACGGAGTGCTGAAACACTGAGCTGTGTCACCCCATGGGATATGGCGACGAATTGAGCTTTGCCCCAACTCCGACCGGCCACGAGCGCCGGGATTCGCGCGCCTATATTCCGCGCCACCGCCATGAGCGTGCTTATGCGGCGGTGGTGCTTGCGGGCTCCTATGAGGAGAGCGGCAGCCGCGGGCGCTTTCGGGTGTGTCCCGGGGACGTGCTGCTCCACGACGCCTTCGATGCCCATTTGGATCGGTTTCAGAGCAGCGGTGCGCGGATCTTCAGTCTGGAGATAGAGGCGTGCCCCGCGGATACCAGCATCGCGCATGTCCGTGACGCCGATGCAGTGGTACGGATCGCGGAACGCGATGCGGTCGCGGCCGGCGCCCTCCTGCTTGCGGAGATTCGCCGCAAGCCGCCTGCGCATTACGACTGGCCGGATATCCTGGCGGACGATCTGCTCAGCGACCCCGCCTGGCGCCTGGATGAATGGGCGCGGAAGCGAGTCCTCGCTCCATCCAGCGTCTCGCGCGGCTTTCGCAGGGTGTTCGGGGTCACTCCCGCCGCGTTCCGCCTGGGTGCGCGGGCGCGCCGGGCCTTCAGGATGATCACGGAAAGCGGCCAGCCATTTGCTGCCGTGGCGGCTGCGACCGGCTTCGCCGACCAGGCGCATATGTCCCGCGCCATCCGCGCCCTCACGGGCGCGCCTCCGGGCAGCTGGCGCGGGTCAAATTCGTTCAAGACCGCAAGCGCCTCGTAGGCCTAAATCGCGGCCATGACCGCCGTACCTGAACTGCTCGAGGGCACGCCGCGCCTGCGGCTGAAGCTCGTTCCGCTCCTGGTAACCATCGCCCTCGCCATCGGGGTGCCGCTCGCGGGTGGGCTCATGGCGGTTGGGGTCAGCAAGCTGCTGCATCTGCATGTGCAAGTTGGTGCATATCTGCCCTGGCTCTACCTGCAGCACGCCGGCCAGCTCATCGTGGCGCTGCTGGTCATCGCGATTCTCAAGTACCGGCTCGTGCCGGCGGACTACGGCCTGCACTGGCCGCGCGGCAAGACCTATATATGGCCGGCGATAATCTGGGGCGTGTTCTTCGGTGTCCTGATGACGGTGGTGGATTACGCGCCCCAGCTCATCCACCACGTCAGATCCCATCCCGCTGCTGCGGTGTCTCCCGCCAGTTTCTGGGGATGGACCTTCTTCGAGGGCGTTTACGTAGGGCCGACCGAGGAGATTCCCTTCCGTGCGCTGCTGGTCACCTATCTTGCCGCTACCATGCCCGGGAAGCTGCGGATCGGCCGCTTCGAGATGAACTGGGCCGGGGTCATCGTCGCAGTGATGTTCGCACTGTTGCATGCCACGAACTTCGCGACCCGCGCCTGGGCGCTCGCCCTCGGTCAGCAGTTCTATGCGTTCGCCCTCGGCGTTATCTACGCCTACTGGCTGGAGAAATCGCGGAGCGTTCTCGCGGCCAGCATCGGCCACAATTTGGGAGATGTGGTCGAGTCCCTCATCGCCTTCGCGTGGCTCGGAGTCGCGCATCCCTGAGGCCGTAACCATAGCGTCATAAAACGCAGCGAATATCGCCGCGATGTCGCTGATTGAAGCACGGCCGTACCGCGCGCAGGATCGCGCAGCTGTCCGGCAAATCTGCGCCGACACCGGCTTCCTTGGCGAGCCGATCGATCCGGTATTCGAGGATCGCGAGCTGTTCGCCGATTACCTCACCGGCTATTACCTGCGCCATGAGCCGGAGTCGACCCTGGTCTGCGAAGTTGACGGCCAGGTGGTCGGATACCTCATGGGCTGTCGACGGCCGCTGGCTTACCAGGCACATCAGGCGATGAGCAATCTCATAATCGCGGCGCGCGCGTTGATCCGCTGCCACGTGCGCGGCTATGGTCCGGCCTCACGGGCGTTCCTGCGCTGGATCGCGCTCAATGCATGGCGCGAAATTCCCGCCGCGCCGCGCGCGATGCCCCACTTCCATATCAATCTCCGGCCGCCGGCACGCGATGTTGCCGCGACCCGCCGCCTGATGGAGTTGTTTCTGGAGAGTGTGTACCGCTCGGGTCACATGCGGGTATGCGGGCAGATGGTCAGCTTCGAGGAGCGCCGGACCGATGCGCTGTTCGAGCGCTACGGGTTTCAGGTGCTGCACCGCTCCGAGATCAGCAAGTACCGCAATGTGTACCCCGGCCGCGTGTATATCTGCACGGTCGTGAAGGACCTCAGCATGGGCCCGGGCATCGCGCGGCGGCGAGAGAGCGCGTAGCGACCACGGGCCCGGGCGCCGGATCATGTAAATCGAGCGAGTCACATCCGTCAATCCAATTTGACGATATGAGAAGTCCATCGCGGGAGAGGGAAGCGCACCCGGCTTAAAGTGCACCCAGCCATATGCTGCTATGCATTGGACGCCGCCGGCCGCAGGGCATCGGCCTCCGCACGCTTGATTTGGCCCCGTGACTGAGACATCCGCCTCACTCCCGCGATCAATCGCTCTCGCCGTGCCTACTCGAGAGATCGCCCTGGCGTTTGGCGTATTTCTAGCCGATTGCATCGCCTTCTGGCTCACCCGCGCCGCCAACGGTGTTGCTCTCTTCTGGCCCGGCTGCGCCATCGCAGCGTGCGCGCTGATTCGCTGGCCCCGCGTGCGCTGGCTTGCGGCTGCCCTGACTCTGTTCATCGCGGTAGGGCTCGCCAACGTCCTCGCGGCCCACCGGGCGCCGGCATTGTCATTCGCCCTTGCGTCGCTGAACCTGGCGGAAGTGGCGCTCATGGTCGGCGCGTTCCGCTTCTTTTGGGAGTTTCCGTACCCCGATATCTCGATCGGGCAGGCGGCCGTGATGACGGCTGTGCTCGGCATCGCGGTGCCGGGAGTGAGCGCCCTGTTGGCCGCGCTGGTCATGGAACTGTTCTTCAGGTCGCCCTCGTCCGCCGTCGTGCTCGAGGCCTGGTCCTCCCATGCAATGGGCGCGTGCCTGCTCGGTCCGCCGCTCATACTCGCAAGCAGGGAGAGGGTGCGAAGGCTGGCGGGGGCAAGTTTTCTGATTGAAAACCTCCTCGCCCTCGTGCTTTGCCTGACGGGCGCGTATCTCTCCATCCGCTACGTGCGCTTTCCGTTCGTCACCATCAGCCTGTTCCTGTTGATCGTTTCCTTTCGCCAGGGGGGCTTTGGAACCTCTCTGCTGAGCCTTGCCGTCGGCCTTCTGGTCGGCAATCTCTGGGTGTTGGGCATTCGGCCGCTCGGTCTCGAGCATGTGCCGGTCACGGGCACGCTCGTGGGCCTGCCGGTGCTCGCGTTCCTGAACACGCTCATGCCGCCGATTGCCGTTGGCATCGGGACCGACGCGCGACGTGCCGCGGCACGGGCGCTCCAGGCGAGTGAGCGCCACTTCCGCGAATCGATGGAGAATTCTCCTATCGGTACGCTCATAGCCGATCTGGATGGCCGCTGGACCCATACCAATCGGGTTCTGCAGACGATGCTCGGCTACTCGGAAGCCGAGCTCCGGGCTCTCCCGCCGGGAGGTCCCTCGGAAGCGAAGGAGTGGCAGTCGAGTGAGGCAAGATGGAGCCGCCTTTTGAGCGGCGAAGCGTCGAGTTATCAGGTCGACCGGCGTTTTCGCCACAAGGACGGTCACTGGATCTGGACGCACGTGGCCGTTTCTCTCCTGCGCGACGAGCGGGAGCGGCCGCGCAACCTGATTGCGCAAATCGAGAGTCTGGACGAGCGAAGATCGGCGGAGGCCAAGCTCGCCGCGGAGCGTGAGAGGCTGCGCGTGACGCTGAGTGCGATTGCCGATGCCGTGGTCACCACTGACATGGATTCTCAGATTCAGTACGTCAATCCAGCGGCGGAGCGGCTGCTCGGTATCCCCGAGGATGCCGCACTGGGCCGGCGCATTGGCGACGTCATTCATCTGGTGAATCCCGAGACTCAGCGCAAAGCGCCCAGCCTCATTTTGCAAAGCACCATGCACGGCACCACCGTGCGCCGGGATCGGCCCTGCCTGCTGCACCGATCGGACGGAACGATCTGCTACATCCTCGACTCGATTTCGCCGGTGCTGGATGAGGCGGGTCAGGTAACAGGGCTCGTCATGGTTCTGCACGATGCGACCGGGGAAGTAGAGCGAACGCGCGATCTCGAGGTCCGCGCCAGGCAGGATCGAGTCACCGGACTCGCGAATCGATCCGAGTTCGAGCTCCGCCTGCGCAAGTGCTTCGACCGCGCACGGCACCTGGGCACGCCGGCGGCCCTGGTGGCGATCGATTTGGACCGTTTCAAGGTCGTGAACGATACCGGTGGTCACGCGGTCGGAGATGAGATGCTGAGGAAAGTGGCGGCGACGTGCCGCCTGCACGTTCGCGGCTCGGACACGGTCGCGCGGTTGGGAGGCGATGAGTTCGCCATCATCCTGGATAACTGCGCGGCCGAGCCCGCGCAGGTGATCGGAGACCAACTGTTGCAGGCGCTCAATCCCCTCGTGCTCGAGCGGGAGGGCACGTCCTTTGCAATTGGAGCGAGCATCGGCATCGTCATGGTTCACGCCGGCACCGCGAGCCCGGAGGACTGGCTCAAGGCGGCGGACTCGGCTTGCTATCGCGCCAAGGAGGCGGGCCGCGGGATGCTCGTGGTCGACCGCGGTTAGCCTTACGGTTAAAATGTCTTGCGATGAATGACCATACGCTCGAGCAGATAGAGACCAAGATCGCCTTCCTGGAGCGCGCCAACGCAGAATTGAGCGACGTCGTCTTTCGTCAGCACCAGGAGATCGAGGCTCTGCGGGCGCAGATTGTCGGACTGGCCGCCCGGATCGACGCGGCACAATCGGACACTGGCGTGCGCTCGCCGGAGGAAGAGCGCCCGCCGCATTACTGATTGACACCCGAGCAATGGGGGGGTAGCGTACTTTACCGGGTCAGTTGACAGGCTCCTCGTCATGACTCAACTCAAGCAAGCGTCTTACGTCGGCAGCTGTAAGACCAGCGTCAGTGGGACGCGGAATATAGTGCTTACCGGCGTCACCACCCATTGTCATGTGCCGAGGGGCGCCGATCCGATCTCGCTCAAGACCGCCTGCTATGGACAAGTGGAATGGCGGCTCGAAGGCCGGCGTTACCTGATACACCCGGACACCCTGCTGCTGCTTCCCGATGGCGATGAATATGCCCTCACTATCGACTCGAAGCGGCCGAGTCGGGGATTCAACGTCATGTTCCGCCGCGGACTGGTGGAGGAGTGCTGGCGTTCGGCGGTCTCGAAACCGGACCGACTTCTCGATGCGCCATACGAAGTCGACCCGTTGCAATTCCGACGGCGTCTGGAATCGACGGACAGCATGCTCGGGCAGGGGCTTGAAACCCTCGCCAGAGCGGTGGCTGCCAACGTGTCGGCGGACACAATGGACTGGCTGTTCGAATCCCTGGGCGCGAAAGTGGCGGAGTGCATACGCGAGCAGCGGCGCGAGCGTGGCCGCCTCAATGCAATCCGCCCTGAAACCCGCCACGAGATTCATCGCCGTCTCGAGCTGGCGCGCGAAGCCGTCGAGGACGACCTGGCTGCACCCTGGCGGCTTGTCACGATGGCACGAGCGGCGATGATGGCGCCCCATCACTTTCATCGCAGCTTTCGCCAGACCTACGGCGAGACGCCGCGCGCGTGGCTCTCGCGTCGCCGTATGGAACGCGCTCTGGCGCTTCTCCGAAGCACGAAGCGCAGCATCACGGATATCTGCTTCTCGGTGGGCTATTCGAGCACGACCTCCTTCAGCACCGCCTTCGTCGCCCGTTTCGGTGTGCAGCCCTCGCGCGCGGTGGGTTTGCACCGCGCTCTGGACCCTTGGTAACGCCTCAGTTGGCTTCCGCTCGGATCAGCGTTCGGCGACGCCCCTGACGAGGAGAAGGCGGCTCTTGGTGGATTTCTGCCGGAGCGGCCTCAAGGCCCGGTACGCGGGCGAGTCATACCACTCGCGAGCTTTCTCGACGCTATCGAAGCGAAGGACCACGATGAAGCCCTTGAATGCGGTGCCTTCGAGCGTCTGTGAGTTGCCGTCGACAACTACATATCGACCATTGAAAGGAACCAAGGATTTGGGCACCCCTTGTATGTATCGGCGCATCGCCAGCGGATCTTGCGGCTTGGAGGGGTCGTTCTGGACCTCCGCGAGGACGTACCCGGGCGGTTCATTGGTTTGCTCGCCGTGGATCACCTGCATGGCCGCGGCGCCAATGCACACCCCGGCTGCCAGCAAGGCTGCGAACTGTCGATTCATTTTCATGCGAGGCTCCCGCCACATTCCGGGCTGTCGCCCGCTCGGCCGATGGCAACGGAGTATGGGTAGTGGCGGCAAACCTCGCTTCTTCCCGCTTGCTAATTTAAGAGCCTGTTTCGGACTGGTGAGCGCGTGAACGTCATTCTCTTTGGCGCCACGGGGATGGTGGGGAAAAGCGTGTTCCGCCAGTGCCTGCTCGATCCGGACATCGAGGCGATTCTGTCGGTCGGCCGTAAACTCTCTGGAGTCTCGCATCCGAAGCTGCGGGATATGGTGCGAGCAGATATGTTCGACTTTTCCGCGAAGGCGGGGGAGTTTGCGGGTTACGACGCCTGTTTCTTCTGCCTCGGGGTGTCATCGGTACGAAAGTCAGAGGCTGAATACACCCATCTGACATACGACCTCACGATGGGTTGGGCGCAAATGCTGGCGGATGACGCGCCGACTATGCGATTTCTCTACGTCTCAGGCATGGGCACCGGTGGCAAGTCGATGTGGGCACGGGTCAAGGGCCGCACCGAGCAGGCTCTGCTGGCGCTTCTCCCCAATGCAATCATGATTCGCCTCGGTGCGTTGCGCCCGATGCATGGCGAAGGCACGACAACCCCGGCGGGTAAGGTCCTGTTGGCCCTGTTCACGCCTTTGTGGCCAATCCTGCAATGGCTTTGGCCCAATGGTGTGATCACGAGCGAGGAGTTGGGCCGGGCAATGATCCTTGCCGCGCGCCAAAGCGGCCCCAAGAGGGTGTTGGAAAGCGCCGACCTCGTGGCCTTGGGGCGGCGTTGATTGCCCAGTGCTATCGGCGAGCAGGCTTGCCGCGACGTTTCGGTGAGTGCGGTCCTTTCCCCTTGCGTCTTGGCGCGTGGGGCGAGCGGTCGGGACGCGGACGCCGTTGCGAACGCGCGGGCTTCGAATCGACATGGCTGATACGCAACTCGACGCCGCGCACCCGCACGGCCTGGAGACCGGCGAGAGTCTCTTCCGGCATGCCTGCCGGAAGATCCACAAAGCTGTGATCGTCGCGGATGTCGATGTGTCCGATGCTGCGGCCGTCGAGGCTGGCTTCATTCGCAATGGCACCGACGATGTTTCCAGGTTGGACGCCGTGTGCGTGGCCGACCTCGATGCGATAGGTTTCGAGCCGCTGATCCTTCCTGGAGCCGCGAGGCCGGGACTCAGGCGCTGATCCGCCATCCCAATCCGGCGGCGAGTCTTGCCGCGCCGCCTCGGGCTTGGGTGTCAACAGGAATGGAGTCGGGCCTTGGAGCAGGCCGGCCAGCGCCGCGGCGATTGCAACCGCGGGGAAGTTCTGCTCGCGCTCGATCTCTTCGATGAGCGGTTGGAACGCGTTGCCTTCGCCGCTGCGCACGGCGTCCGCAAGCGTCTCCTTGAATTTGAGAATGCGCTGCTCGTTGACGTCCGCGACGCTGGGCAGCTGCATCTGCTCGATGGGCTGTCTGGTCGCGCGCTCGATGATGCGCAGCATGTTCCGCTCGCGGGGCGCGACGAATAAGATCGCCTCCCCGTTGCGTCCCGCCCGACCGGTACGGCCGATTCGGTGAACGTAGGTCTGCGAATCGTACGGAATGTCGTAGTTGACGACGTGGGAAATCCGTTCGACATCCAGGCCCCGCGCCGCAACGTCGGTTGCGACGACGATGTCGATTTTTCCGGCCTTGAGATGGGCGATGGTGCGCTCGCGCTGTTGTTGGGGGATATCGCCGTGCAACGCCGCGACGTCGAAGCCGCGCGCCTCCAGCCGTTCGGCCAGCTCCGTCGTCTCGAGCTTCGTGCGCACGAATATCAGCATGGCTTCGAAGCGTTCCGCTTCCAGCACCCGCGTGAGCGCATCCAGTTTGTGCAAGCCGCTGACCAGCCAGTAGCGCTGTCGGATCTTCGGCGTGGTGCTGGCGCGATTTTGGATCGTGATCTGCGCCGGCTCGCGCATGTGCCGTTGCGCGATGCGGCGGATCGCCGGGGGCAGGGTGGCCGAGAACAGCGCGATCTGCCGCGGTGTCGGTGCTTGCTCCAAAACCCATTCGATCGCGTCGACGAAACCCATCTGCAGCATCTCGTCGCCTTCGTCCAGCACGATGAATCGTATGGTTTCGAGCGTCAGCACGCCCCGCTTCATGTGGTCCATGACGCGCCCCGGGGTGCCCACGATCACGTGCGGGCCGCGCTTGAGGCCCTTGAGCTGCGGGACGTAGCTTTGGCCGCCGTAGATCGGCAGCACATGGAAGCCTTTCAAATGAGCGGCATAGCGCTGAAAGGCCTCTGCAACCTGGATGGCGAGCTCTCGAGTCGGTACCAGCACGAGTGCCTGCGGGCTGGTCCGCGACAGATCAATCTGCGTGAGAATCGGCAGCGCGAAGGCTGCCGTCTTGCCCGTACCGGTCTGCGCCTGCCCGAGTACGTCGGAGCCCGACAGGAGCAGAGGAATGGTCTGTGCCTGGATAGGCGAGGGTGTCTCGTAGCCTACGGCCGTCAGCGCTTCGAGGATCGGTGCGCTCAGGCCCAGCTCGCGAAAGGCGGGCAACTGTTGCTCATCGCTCATACGTCACCGACCTGCTCTTCCCGGCCGAGGCGCCGGCGGATCGCCTCTTCCCGTGCGTCCTCGATCACCTGGATGATACTGTCGGCGTCGGCCGGGCGTTCTTCGCGGACGACGATGCCCGTGAGGGGACTGCCCGCGTGCAGCTCACCCTGTTCGTAGAGCGACCACATCTCGCGGGCGAACTCGGTTTGCAGCAATTCCGGCGCAAACCGGCCGAGCGTGGTCCTTATGTTGTTGACGTCCCGCTCGAGCATGGCGAAAGCGGCATTGTTGCCCGACGCATTGACGACCTGAGGCAGGTCGATGATGACGGGTCCTTCAGGAGCCAGCAGGACGTTGAATTCCGAGAGGTCGCCGTGGATGAGGCCCAGGCTCAGCATGCGCACGATCTGCCGCATGAGAAAATCGTGATAGGCGCGAGCGATATCCGACGTGAGCTCCACTTCACCCAGTCGCGGCGCGGGATTTCCCGAAGCGTCCGTGACGAGCTCCATTATCAACACGTCGTTGAAGTATCCGAATGGCCGCGGGACCCGCACGTCGGCGGCCACGAGTCGATAGAGCGCATCGACCTCGGCGTTCTTCCACTCGTTCTCCTGTTCTCTTCGGCCGAACCGTGTGCTGCGGCTCATGGCACGCGTTTCGCGGCTGCCGCGCACTTTACGTCCCTCCTGGTACTGGGCGCGCCTCTGGAAGCTGCGCTGCGCCATGTCCCGATAGACCTTCGCGCAGCGCAGGTGCGTCCCCGAGCGCACGACATAAACGGTAGCTTCCTTGCCGCTCTTCAGCGACCGGACGACTTCATCGATGACGCCGTCGTCGATCAATGGCTGCAAGCCTTTGGGAACTTTCATGTCATGCGATCAGAGGGTGTGATGCCAGATACTCGTCGAAGGTACCAGTGAAATCCTCTATGGTCCCGTCCGACTTCAGCTCGATGATTCGGTTCGCGAGACCACCGATGAATTCCCGGTCGTGGGACACGAAGACCAGCGTTCCGGGATACAGCTCGAGCGCCGTCTGCAGAGACTCGATGGTTTCCATGTCCATGTGGTTCGTGGGCTCATCCGTGATCAGCACGTTCGGCTTGGTCAGGATCAGCTTGCCGTAGATCATGCGGCCCTTCTCGCCGCCCGACAGCACCTTGACGGATTTCTTCACTTCGTCGCCGGAAAATAACAGCCTTCCCAGCGTAGCGCGCACGATCAGGTCGTCGTCCGCCTTGCCCGTCCACCGCGACATCCACGTGAACAGGTCGATCTTCTCGTCAAAGTCCACTTGCGTGTCTTGAGGCATATAGCCGACCTCGGCGTTCTCTACCCAGGTGATTTGGCCGGCGGTGGGCTTCAGCTCGCCGATCAGGCAGCGCGCCAGGGTCGTTTTCCCCACCCCGTTGGCGCCGATGATGGCGATCCGCTCGCCGGCCCGGATGTTGAAGCTGACTTTCCTCAGAACATCGACGTCCGCGCCCGGATATCGGAATGAGACACCCTCGACCGAGGCCGCGGAGTGGAACAGCTTCTTGCGCTGTTCGAAGCGGATGTAGGGGTTCTGCCGCGAAGAAGGTCGAACCTCTTCGAGTTTGATCTTCTCGAGCTCGCGGCGGCGCGAGGTCGCCTGACGTGCCTTGGAGGCGTTGGCCGAGAAGCGGCGCACGAATTCCTGCAGATCCGAGATGCGATCCTGAGCCTTGGCATTGGCCGCGTCCACGCGTTGGCGCGCCTGCAGCGAGGCCAGCATGAAATCGTCGTAATTGCCCGGATAGACTTTCAGGTGCTGGTAATCCAGGTCCGCCATGTGTGTGCAGACCTGGTTCAGGAAGCGCCGGTCGTGGCTGATGATGATCATCGTGGCGTCATAATCACTGAGCACGCCTTCGAGCCACCGGATGGAGTGGATGTCGAGATTGTTGGTCGGCTCATCGAGCAGCAGCACGTCCGGCTTCGAGAACAGAGCCTGTGCCAGCAATACGCGCAGCTTCAATCCGGGCGCCACTTCGCGCATCGGCCGCTCGTGCAGGGATTCGATGATGCCGATGTCGCTGAGGATGCTGCCGGCGCGCGCTTCGGCGTCATAACCGCCGTACTCGCCGAATCTCACTTCGAGCTCTGCCGCCGTCATGTAATCCGCGTCCGTCGCGTCCGGGTCGGCGTAGATTCGATCCCGCTCCTGCATGGCGCGCCACATCTCGAGGTGGCCTTGCATCACCACATCGAGCACGCGCTCGTCTTCGTAGGCGAACTGATTCTGCTGCAGGGTGCCGAGGCGTCTGCCCGGCTGCAGCACTACGTCGCCGGCGCTTTGCTCGAGCTCGCCGCTCAGAATCTTCATGAGCGTCGATTTGCCGCTGCCGTTGGCACCGATCAGGCCGTAGCGATTGCCATCGGAGAATTTCGCCGTGACCTGCTCGAACAGTGGCTTGGCCCCGAATTGCATGGTCACGTTGAATGTAGAGAGCATATCTGTCCGTTCGAATGGCGCAGTCCCCGGCGCCGTCGGATTGGTGGCACCAATGACGGTTGCGCCAAGAAAACTTCAAGAAAATCAGTGGTCGGGGTGACAGGATTTGAACCTGCGACACCTACGTCCCGAAGGGTTCGCTGTAATACCGGCTCTCGGTCACTGGCGAGATTTCTTGGTCTCGACGCCTAGGACACGCAAGTCGCGCAGAACCGAGAAGTCACGGTCATGCGTCACCAGTGCGTCGGCACCGATTGCCAAGGCACTCGCCGCTTGGACCGCATCCGCCAGCTTCAGCTTGCAAGCGGCGCGAAGCCGAGCCGCACTTTCTGTAATTTCCGCATCCAAGTCAATGACGAACCACGATTTGAGCGTGGCTCGGTAGCGCTCGGCGAGGACTTCGTCGCGAGCGCCCAAGGGTCCGGTAAGCACCTCGGCAAGCGTCACCGTGGTCACCGCAAGACGCACGAGCCCTTCCTCGTGCGTCTCGAAGACTGGCCTGAACATGGAAGCGAGCTCGGGATGATCCTCGAGCACATAGATGATCGGCGCGGAATCGACCAAGAGTAGTGCGTTTTCCGGCAGCCTTTCCAGGCTCACCGGCTCCATTCGTCCCTCAGCCGGCGCAGCGTCACTCGGCTATCGCGACCGTAGAGCCCGCGACCGCTGCCGGCAAGAGGCAGGAGCGAGCGCTGCTCGTGAGCTTCTCCGCTTGTGGAGATAGGGCTCAGCACGGCGACCGGCCGACCATGCCGGGTAATGATCGTTTGCTGGCCCTGCTGCGCAGCTGTCAGCAGCTCCGGCAACTGGCTTCGCGCCTCCTCGGCGCGCTTTCGTATCGGCCTTGTCATGCCATGAATCGTACAGACTGTACGGTTTAGAATCAATCCCGGGCTGCCGGAACCCATGCCCCTGGCCGCCCGCCCGGGTGCCGATCATGGAAGGGATGTCGTGCGATAATGCGAATACCCATGGCGATTCTCAATGTCCACCACCGCACGAGCTACCGTTATTCGCAGCCCGTCGAGCTCGGTGAACACCGGCTGATGTCCCGGCCGCGTGACAGCCACGATTTGCGGCTCATCGACACTACGCTCCTCATCGACCCTCCCCCGAGCGCACTACGATGGATTCACGATGTTTTCGGCAATTCCATCGCACTTGCGACTTTCGACCGGCCGGCGGATTCGCTCACGTTCGAATCCGCATTTCGAGCGCAGCACTATCCGGTCGTCTCCGAGGAAATCGTGGTCGAGCCCTACGCCTCGTGCTTGCCCTTCAGTTACTCCTCGGACGATGCACTGGATCTGGGCCGAACCAAAGAGCGGGTCTATCCGGATCCGGAACACAGGATTGACCAGTGGCTAAGAAGCCTGCTGGACCGCAAGCCGGGGGGGCGAACGCTCGAAACGCTGGTGGCGATGACCTCGGCGATCAGAGAGCAGTTCAAGTATGTCGTGCGCGAGCAGGAAGGCGTGCAGTCACCGCTCGTAACGCTCGAGCTGCGCTGTGGCAGCTGTCGGGACTTCGCGGTTTTCATGATGGAGGCGGTACGCGGCCTTGGCCTGGGAGCGCGCTTCGTGTCGGGTTACCTCTACGATGAGCACCTCATCGGTGCGGCCAGCGGTATGGTCGGCACCGGTGCAACCCACGCGTGGCTGCAGGTTTACCTGCCGGGCGCGGGTTGGGTGGAGTTCGATCCGACCAACGCCCTGGTCGGCGGGCGCAATCTCATTCGCGTAGCGGTGGCACGCGATGCGGCGCAGGCGGTGCCGGTGGCGGGCAGCTTCAAGGGCCCTGCGGGGTCTTTCCTGTCTCTAGCAGTGAACGTGACTGTCACTACTGAGTAATCGGCTCCACGGTCACGGACACCGAAAGCTCGTGCGTTGCACCGCCGAGGATCACGCCGTGGAGCGGCGAGACATCACCGAAATCGCGGCCCCAGGCGACGGCGACGTGATCCGTACCCACCCGTGCATTGTTGGTGGGGTCCAACTCGAGCCAGCCGAACGGTGGCGCGTAGACCGCCACCCAGGCGTGTGAAGCGCCGCCTCCGATCGCAAGCGCCGCGCCCGAGGCGGCGTTGTCCGTCGGCCCCACACGCAGATATCCGCTGACATAGCGCGCAGCGAGGCCCCGTGATCGCAAGCAGCCGATCATGAGATGGGCAAAGTCCTGGCAGACGCCACGGCGCCTCCGCAGCACCTCCAGCAAGGGCGTGCCGACGGTGGTTTCTCCCTTCGCGTATTTCATTTCCCGGTATAGCTTCACCATCAGCGCATCGGCGCACTCGAGGATCGAGCGGCCCGCGGGAAAGCATTCGGCTGCGTAGTCGGTCAACTCCTGCTTCACTCGCACGTGAGGCGACTCATGGCGAAATCGGCACGCCTCGAGATTATCGCGCGTCGGCCACGCGCCGTGATACGCGAGATGAGCGCACACGTGCTCCCACGGCATGCTGTGCGCGGCGAATATCTTCGGCCGCGGGTGCACGTCGACCTCCATCTGTGTCATCACCTCGAGCCTGCGATGCGGATGATCAAGCTCGATACGCGTCAGGGCATTGCCGAAGGCGTCGATCTCGTCACGGCGCCGGAACGTCGCCGGTTTCACACTGATCGTATGCTCCAGGCATTGCTGGAACGGCGCCGGACGCGGCACGAGATGCAGCAGATGATGCGCATGCAGCACGTCGCTGGCGTAGGCGTAGACCGTTTCGTGATGGATGCGATAGCGCATGCGCTGGCTCACGTCCATACCGACTGGGAACCACTGGTGTGCGAGAAATGACGCATGGAGAGGCGGTCGGAGAGCTGTGCGCCGGCACTCTGCAGTGCCGTCAGTCGCGCCGCTAGTGCTTGGCGCGACGCCCGAGCCTCGTCGCCCACTCCCTCGAGTGTCAACAACTCACGGTCGGTAAATTCAGGGATCGTCGCTTCCAGTCCGGCATCGCGGCTGATCTTCAAAGACGCCGCGAGTTCCTCGAGATCACGCGCGATGGAATCGCATAGAAACGCGAGCGACGCCGGGTGATGGACATCGCAAACCAACAGATCGATGGCGGAACCCAATTGTGGAGCGACGAAATAACGTGATCGATAGATGCTGGTGCTGTGGCAGACGTCGAGAAGCCATTCGACCTGACCCTGACTCGTCGCCGAAGCTGCGGCCAGGTGCTGTGCCAGCAATCCCGCCCCGAACTGCAGGCGTTCGACACGGCGACCGATCCGCAGCAGCCGCCAGCCCTCGTCGTGCGTCATGTCGTCGGCGGCATAACCGGAGAGCGCGGCCAGTGACAATGCGAGGCCCTCGAGCGCTTCGCGTGGCTCTTGGCGTGATGCGGCAGCCTCTTGAACCTGCCGTTGCAGCCCGACGACTGCGCGCCAGTAGCGTGCCGAGAAACGACTGCGCACCTGGGAGGCACACGCGGCTATTCGCTTGACGTCCGCTGCGATGCCATATGGATCACGATCGTCATCCGGACTCCCGGGCGGCTGCGAGTTCTTGCGGATGACACCGAGTGCGCGGCAGATGCGCACCCCGTGTATCCACACGCTCCGATCGACGCGCACACGCACGGTGCTGCGCAAGAGCCGCGCGTTGTCGGCACAGCGCACGGTGTAACGTCCCAGCCAGAAGAGATTCTCTGCCAGCCGCGAGGGCACCTCGTCGGGACGTGTGGCCACGTGCACCCGGTGCGTTCCCGTCGCGACGCGCTCATCATCCTTACCGTCCGACAAGACCCAGATATCCTTGCTGCCGCCGCCACGCTGTGTCGATACGACATCGACGGCGCTCCCCGCGGCGACGCGCGCCAGCCCGCCGGGCAGCACGCGAAATCCAGGTCGAGTTGCGATGGCGTAGACGCGGATGGTGAATGCCCTGGCCGCAAAATTCGGCGTGCTGTTCGAGCGCAATACAGGCGCCTGCGACAGTGCGACATGCTCCTGCGCCACGTACGCGTAGGGACGGGCCTGCAGCCGCCGTATGAGCGCTGCGCGCTCCTCTCCTGCAATGTCGCTGCCGAACACCGGCTCGAAGCGCTGATTGGGATAGGTGGGCTTCACGACGAGCCGATCGAGATTCGCGAGCACGTAGTCGAGCGCCGGCTTCTCGCCGCACCACCAGGTGGCGACGGCGGGCAGCTCGAGCGACTCACCCAAAAGGCGCTCGGCGACGCCCGGCAGAAACCCCAGCCACGCCGCTGATTCAAGCACGCCCGTGCCCAGGGCGTTGGTGATCACTACATTATGGGCCCGGACCGCGCTGATGAGTCCGGGCACGCCCAAAGCGGAGCCACCGCGCAGTTCCACCGGATCGCAATAGTCATCGTCGAGTCGCCGCAGGATCGTGTGCACCCGCTTGAGCCCACCGAGGGTCTTGAGATACACGATCTCGTTGCGTACCGTGAGGTCGTGTCCTTCCACGAGGGGCAGGCCCAGCTGACGCGCCATATAGGCGTGCTCGAAATAGGTCTCGTTGAAAGGGCCCGGCGTGAGAATGACGACCAGTGGATTGGCGCCGTCGTCAAACAGGCCGCGCAGGCGTTCGCGCATTTCGCCGAAGAAATCGCGCACACGCCGCACGCCCAGATCGCGGATTGCTGCCGGCAGGACCTGCTCGATGATGTCGCGATTCTCCAGCGCGTAGCCGGCTCCCGAAGGCGCCTGAGTACGGTCCGCGAGCAGCCACCAGCGGCCGTCGGGCGCGCGCGCCAAGTCGGCCGCATAGAGATGCAACCAGCTCCCGCCCTTGGGCACGAGGCCGTGACAGGGCCACAGGAAATTCGGGCTTCCAAACGGCAGCTCGGGCGGTACTAATCCTTCGGCAAGGAGGTGTTGTGGTCCGTAAAGATCCGCGAGCAATGCTTCGAGCACGCGCGCGCGTTGGGCCACACCTTTCTCGATCCTGCGCCATTCGTCCTGCGAGAGTACGAGAGGTAACGGGTCGAGTGCCCACGGGCGGTCTGCCCCCTGCGGATCGGAGTAAACGTTGTAGGCGACGCCGTTCTCGACGATCAACCGCCGCGTGAGTTCCAGCGCGCGACGCGCGGCATCGTGCGACTTGTCGACGCTGAGACGTTCAACGAGCCCCCGCCAGTGAGCGCGCACTGCGCCCTGTTCATCGAGAAGCTCGTCGTAGCGGCGGGGATCGGGGACGTAGCTCGCAAGAGACGCCCCGGTCCCGGCACCGGGCGACACGACACTCTGGTCGCTCATCGCGTCACCCTTCATGCGCGGCGCAGATCGAGAGTGCTGGGGAAATCCGGACTGATCTGCACCGGCAGCAATGAAAACTCGCCGGGCGTGTGCCCCGCACGTATGAAGCGCGCCAGCCGGCGGCTTTCGGACTCGAAGGCATTCACCGGGAACGCCGTATAGTTCCGGCCGCCCGGGTGCATGACGTGGTACTGGCAGCCGCCGAGCGAGCGGCTCATCCAGGTATCGAACAGATCAAAGGTGAGGGGCGAGTGTACGCCGATGGTAGGATGCAGCGCCGAGGCGGGCTGCCAAGCCCGGTAGCGCACGCCGCCGACGAACTCTCCCGGTGTGCCCGTGGCTTGCAGCGGAATGGGCCTGCGGTTACAAGCCAATACATACCGATCCGGCGCAAGTCCCGTCACCTTGACTTGCATGCGCTCGAGCGAGGAGTCGACATAGCGCGTGGTAGCGCCGACAGCGCCCTCCTCGCCCATGACGTGCCAGGGTTCGAGCGCCTGACGCAGCTCCATCTCGACGCCGCGCGCAGCGAAGTCACCGTACTTCGGGAAGCGGAATTCCACATGTGGTGCGAACCATTCGGCCCGCAGTGGATAGCCTGCAGCATTTTGTTCCGCGATGACGTCGGCAAAGTCCTGCGCGATGAAGTGCGGCAGCATGAAGCGATCGTGCAACTCAGTGCCCCAGCGCACCAGACGCGCGGGGGAGTACGGCGTACGCCAGAAGCGCGCCACGAGGGAGCGCAACAGGAGCTGCTGCGTGAGGCTCATCCGCTCGTGGGGCGGCATTTCAAAGGCGCGCAACTCGAGCAGCCCCATTCTCCCGGTCGGGCCGTCGGGCGAATACAGCTTGTCGATGCAGAATTCGGCGCGATGCGTATTTCCGGTCACGTCTATGAGCAGATTGCGGAACAGCCGATCGACCAGCCAGGGCGGACACTCGGCGCCCGGTGGCGGCAACTGGCGAAAGGCGATCTCGAGCTCACTCAGTGAGTCATTTCGCGCTTCGTCCACGCGCGGCGCCTGCGACGTGGGGCCGATGAACAGGCCGGAGAACAAATACGACAGTGCGGGGTGATTGTGCCAATACGCCAGCAGGCTGCGCAACAGATCGGGACGGCGCAGGATCGGAGAATCCGCCGTGGTCGCACCGCCCAAGACGAAGTGATTGCCGCCACCCGTGCCCGTGTGGCGCCCGTCGAGCATGAATTTCTCGGAAGTGAGGCGCGACAGACGCGCGGCACCGTAAAGATGAGTGGTTCGCTCCACGAGCTCGTCCCAACGCGAGGCCGGATGAATGTTGACCTCGATGACACCCGGATCCGGCGTCACCCGAAAGCTGTTGAGACGCGGATCACGCGGCGGCTCGTAGCCCTCGAGGACGACCGGTTGCGATAACGACTCAGCGGTTGCTTCGACTGCGGCGATGAGCTCGAGATAATCCTCCAGACGACCGGTCGGCGGCATGAAGATGTAGAGCACGCCGTGACGCGGTTCGGCGCAGATGGCGGTTCGCTCGATCCAATGTGCCGAATCGTGGTCGCGTGGTGCCCGTGACGCTTGTGACCCCCGCGCTGCGGGCGAGGACGTTCCAAGCTGCCGGCGAATATTCGCGTATCCCGGAAGCGGCGCAAACGCCTGGTTGGGATCCGGCGCATGCAGCTGCGGGCGGTCGGCGGGTGCGGCCCACGGCAGTGAGTCGAGGGGAAGCCGCAGGCCCATGGGGGAGTCCCCGGGCAACAGATAGCAACGCTCACGCCGCAGAAACCAGGAGCCCGTCTGCCAATGCGTGCCGGCGGTATTGCGGGCGATCGGCAAGACGTGACCGATCACGCTGTCGAGCCCCTTGTCGAACAGGCGAGCGAGCCGAGCCCCCTCCTGTGCATCGTCAAGCCGTGAATCCCGACTGGTAACGTTGCTGGGCAGCCGGCACTGCCGCCACTCATAGTAAAACGGGTCTTCGTAAGCCGCGAACACGAACTCGGGAGACAGCCCGACCTGCGAGGCAAAGGTGGCGAGAAATTGCTGCGCGCCATGCGCGGTCGCGCCATAGTCGATCGTCTCATCGGCCATCAGCGCGTGATTGCACCAGATCGCCTCGGCGTCGCGACGCCAGAAGCAGTTGAGCGACCAGCGCGGCAGCGGCTCCCCCGGGTACCACTTGCCCTGGCCGAAATGCGCCAGGCCCGTCGGGGCATACCGCTCGCGCAGCCGCTGATACAGATCGACCGCGACCGCGCGCTTATTTTCCCCGAGTGCCGCGGTGTTCCATTCCGCACCATCCGGATCATCCACGGATACGAACGTCGGTTCTCCGCCCATCGTGAGGCGCACATCGAGCTCCATCAAGTCCTCGTCGATCGCCTGACCCAGGAGCTGGATTTGCGTCCACTGCGCCTCGTTGTACGGCTTCGTCACGCGGGGCGCTTCCCAGACGCGATCCACACGCAGCGTATGCACGAATTTGACTGCGCACTCTTCGACCGCTCCGCTGACAGGCGCCGCAGCGGACGGTTCGGGCGTGCAGGCGAGCGGGATATGCCCCTCGCCTGCGAGTAGACCGGAGGTGGGATCGAGACCGATCCACCCCGCGCCGGGCAGATACACCTCACACCAGGCATGCAGGTCCGCAAAGTCGGTGGCCGGTCCGGAGGGCCCGTCAAGGGGGCGCACATCGGCCGCGAGTTGGATGAGATAGCCCGACACGAAGCGAGCGGCGAAACCCAGATTGCGCAGCAACTGCACCAGCAGCCATGCCGAATCGCGGCATGAGCCCGAGGCGTTCAATAGCGTCTGTTCAGGTGTCTGCACGCCAGGTTCGAGTCGGATCAGATACCGCACATCCAGGGCCAAACGCGCATTGAGGTCGACGAGAAAATTCGCGGTATTGACGGGCGCACGGGGAATCGAGGCGAGGTACTCGGCAAAGCGCGCGCTCGCAGGTGCCTTCGTCAGATACGGCGCGAGAGCACTTGCCTCCTCGGCCGTGTACGCGAGCGGAAAGTGTTCCGCATGCGGCTCAAGAAAGAAGTCGAACGGATTGAGCACCGCCATCTCGGCGATCAGATCGACTTCGATGCGAAGCTGCTCGGTCTTGTCCGGAAACACCACGCGCGCGAGATAATTGGATTCCGGATCCTGTTGCCAGTTGATGAAGTGGCGGGCGGGCTCGATGGTCATCGAGTAGGACAAAATGCGTGTGCGCGAGTGCGGGGCCGGTCGCAGACGTACCACGTGAGGACTCAAGCCCACGCGCCGGTCATACCGGTAGTCGGTAACGTGATTCAGCGCAACATGGATCGACACGGGCCGCTATTATACGGGTGCTGGCGGGGGATTGGCGGCATTCGTGGTGCACCATTCTGGGCCGTGCGGGCACTGAAGCGGGTCACGCGGAATGACGTTCGATTGCCGCCGAACTGGGCTAGTATCCTCGATAGAGTGCCAGATGTTTGCCGCCCAGCCGCTTCAGAAGCGCTCATGAGCATCAATTGGACCAGCTACCGCGCACCCGGCCTGCATGACGAGCTGATCGGCCCGGGCGGCCGTGCGCGTGTCGCCGGGCGGGCGCTCACACGTCACCTGTCGGAGCTGGGACATGAGGAGCTCGGCGTGCGCCAGCAGGCCGCCGAACTCGCCATCAAGGTGATGGGCATGACCTTCACCGTGTATCACGAGCAGGGCGGTTCGATCGATCGCGCCTGGCCCCTCGATATCATTCCGCGCGTCATTTCCTCCAGGGAGTGGCACCGGATCGCGGTGGGCCTGAAGCAGCGCGTCGGCGCGCTCAATCACTTCATCGACGATGTTTATCACGCGCAACGTATCGTCAAGGACGGAGTGTTTCCACACCATATCATCGCGTCCTCGAAGAACTTCCGCCCGAATTGTGTCGGTATCAGCCCGCCGCAGGGCTGCTGGGCGCACGTCTGCGGCTCGGATCTGGTGCGCGACAAAGACGGCACCGTCTACGTGCTCGAGGACAACCTGCGCGTACCGTCCGGCGTTTCGTACATGATCGAGAACCGGCAGGTCATGAAGCGCGTGCTTCCGGAGCTGTTTGAGAGCGCTGCGATCCTTCCCGTCGATGATTACCCCTCTCAGCTGCATGAGATGCTGGTGGCGCTATCTCCGCGACGCGAGCGATTGCCGGAGGTCGTGGTGCTCACGCCCGGAATCTACAACTCGGCGTACTTCGAACATTCGTATCTCGCGCGGCAGATGGGCTGCGAACTCGTCGAGGGCAGAGATCTTGCGGTGCACGACGATGACTGCGTGTATATGCAGACGATCCACGGTTGGACGCGTGTCGATGTGATTTACCGGCGGATTGACGATGACTTCCTCGATCCGGAATGCTTGCGCGCAGATTCCACGCTCGGCGTTCCGGGACTCATGCGGGCATGGGCGAAAGGCAACGTGGCTCTGGCCAATGCTCCTGGCGCGGGCGTCGCGGATGACAAGCTCGTATACACCTACGTGCCCGACATGATTCGCTACTACCTCAACGAGGATCCGATTCTCCCAAACGTTCCCTCCTGGCGCTGTGCGGAGCCAGAACAGCTCGAGCATGTTTTGCATCATCTGGATTCGCTCGTGGTCAAACCCGTCGACGGCTCGGGCGGCTATGGAATGCTGATGGGCCCAACGGCGAGCGAGCGCGAACGCCACCGATTCGCAACGCAGCTGAAGGCGACGCCGCGCAATTTCATTGCGCAACCGATCATAACGCTGTCCACCGTGCCGACCTTCGTCGATGACCGCATCGAGCCGCGTCATGTGGATCTGCGTCCCTTCATCCTCAGTGGTGCGAACACCTACGTGACGACCGGCGGGCTGACCCGCGTTGCCCTGCGTGAAGGGTCGCTCGTGGTCAATTCCTCGCAGGGTGGCGGCAGCAAGGACACCTGGATCGTTGACATGGAGGCATAACGCATGCTCTCCCGTGTCGCGGAGAATGTCTATTGGCTGGCTCGCTACCTCGAGCGCGCGGAGAACATGGCGCGCCTGGTCAACGTTAACTCGAATCTGCTCCTGGACCTGCCCCCCAAATACCGGCCGGATTGGTTGGCGCTAGTCGACATCACCGGCAGCCGCGAACGGTTCGATGTGCGCGAGAAGCGTGCCGAGGAACGCGACATCGTTCACTTCCTGGTTGCTGACGCTGATAACCCCGGATCGATCTTCTCATCTGTCAGTTCTGCGCGCGAAAACGCCCGCACGTTGCGTGACGTTCTTCCGAACGAAGTTTTGGAGCACATGAATGAGCTGTTCATGGAAATCAAAGAGAAGCTGCCGGCGGCGTTGAGTAAACGCACCCGCTTCCGCTTCCTCCAGGGCATCATACGTGGAATGCAGGCGCTGGCCGGTGAGTTTGACGGGGCGATGAGCCGCAACGATGCATTCACATTGCTGATGCTCGGCCGCAATCTGGAGCGCGCCGACATGACGAGCCGCATCATCGATGTACGTTCCGCGCAGCCGCTGCCCGCAGATGCGCCGGGGTTCCAGCCGTTCGAGACGATCCAGTGGCTCAATCTCCTGAAATCGCTGTCCGGCTATCAGATGTACCGCTTGAGCCAGCGAACCCGCGTCAGCCGCTCGGCCGTTCTCGAGTTCGTACTGCGAGACCTCCACTTCCCCCGCGCGTGTCTGTTCTGCCTGAAAGAGGTCGAGCATTTCCTGCGGGCGCTGCCTCGCAGCGCTTGCGTGTTGGGCTCGCTGGAAGGGGCGCGCAGCTTCCTCGATAATGTGACGCTGGCGACTCTCGACCAGCCTGGTCTGCACGAGCTCATCGATCGATTGCAGGTGCACATCATCGTCGTGCACCGGGGCATCGCGCAGACTTATTTCCCGCCGGCCGCCGGAGCTGGTGGCCAGAGTCAGGTTCAGTCTTCCAGTGATGAGCAGCAGAGGATGCCATTGTCCTCTGAAAGCCCTTCGATCTGAGTGCGGCTTGTCGTGCTGACGGCGTTCGGGTCAAGCTGACCGTACCTCATCGGTCCAGACCTTGAAGCTGACGAGCGTGTTGGCCCCGAACGTCGTGCTGATCGCGACGTCGATCGCATCGCGGCCTCTTGCCATCAATACTCGCCCGATCCGCGGCACGTTGTTGCGCGGATCGAACGTATGCCAGCGTCCTCCGAGATAAGCCTCGAACCAGGCGGCGAAGTCCATCGGACCGTAGGGCGGCGGAATGCCTATGTCGCCGAGATAGCCCGTGCAATACCGCGCGGGAATATTCATGCAGCGGCAAAAGGCGATAGCAAGATGTGCGAAATCGCGGCAGACGCCACGCCGCTCGTTGAACGTTTCCCCGGCTGTTCTAGTGGCATTCGCGTGCTCGTAGCCGAAAGAGATGTGATTGTGCACGAAGTCGCAGATCGCCTGGACTCGACGCCACCCCGTCGGGGTCTGACCGAACATGTTCCAAGCGAGCTGCAGAAATTTTTCGGTATCGCAGTAACGGCTCGCAAGGAGAAAAACGAGGGCCTCTTCAGGCAGGTCCTGTATCAAATGCTGCTGAGCCGACGTTGCAACAACGTCCGGATTGCCCGAGTCATTGACGACGGCGGTACTCGTAATCCTGATCTGTCCCTTGGGCGCGACGATGCGAGTGCACCAGTTGCCGAAGCTATCGCGATAGACAGCCATCGGAATGGACGGGTCTGTGACTATATGATCCGGAACCGCAAGGTCGGATGCGCGCGTATGGTGAATGTTCAGCACCAAGATCATCGGCGTCGGCTGCGGACAGTCGTAGATCAATTCGTAGCCCAACCTGATCTTCACAACGGGTCTCCTTTGGACCTTGGGCTCGCGCGCCTGGGAAAGTGGAGCGAAACTACTATCGATTTTTTCATCCATCTGCGTCGCCAAGCGGAGGCGCCTGGTGGTGCACGGAGGCGCCAAGCTTGGCACTTCCAGTGTGGAATATCGCCTGGGAAATCGAGGCAATTCAGCCCGCGGACCTACGCGGCGAGGACCGCGGTCGGAATCGCGCGCACTTGCGCAATTAGGGGAGTCCCCATGGCAGGAGTCGATTTTGCCGCGCGACCATCGGTTCAGCTATACGGCGTACGCCGCGATCCGATGTAGGAATACGCCTCACATGGCCGCAAAGGGGGGTGAGGCGCTACACGCTGTTCCTGCGATCCCCATTCGAGTTCGCGTGAGGCGACCCGCGAGGCCTCGCCACGCTGCCGAGGCGAGACGGTCACGCCGCGATTCCGGACGACCTCAGTGGCGGGATGAGCAGGTCCGCCGGAATATGAAACCGCTTCCGGAGCTTGCGCACCATCGTCATGCTCAGCTCGCGCTTGCCGGTCAAAACCTCGCTGACCCGGCTGGCCGTTCCCAGAAGGGGGATGAGGTCGCCACGCGAAAGTCCGTGCTGATCCATAAGTGAGGAGGGCGGGCAGCGACGGCACGCGTCGCGGCCATCGAGAACGCTCAAGACTGCTCGCGTGCGCCGCCCCACGCTATGATTTGCGATGACGGCCAGAGGGCACGGGCAGGCAACAATTGAGCATGGGAGTTGGTGAACAGGGGAAAGAGATGCAGAGTGGCAGGCGGGATTTGAGGAAACACAGCTCGCTGGTGTGCGCGGTGCTGGCGCTGACGATGGTGGCGGGGATAGCGGAGCGGGCTGGAGCGCAGCAGACGACGGAGATAGAGCAGCTGTTTGCGCAAAACAAAATCAAGGACGGGATTGTGAAGCCGGCGAAGGGGTTGTTGCAGTACCCCTACCTGGTGCCGAGCGGGCCGTACTACCAGATGTATGACTGGGACGGCTACTTTATGGGCGTGGAGCTGAGCTACGACCATGAGGGCAAGCCGCTGGCGACGACGGTGGAGGATTTTCTGAGCTTTGTGGGCCGGAATGCCGATGACACGGGCTATACGCCGCGGACGATTACGACAAAGGCGTTGTGGTCGCTGCCGGAGCAGTGCAAGCCGTTTCTGGCGCAGATGGCGTACCGGGCTTCGCTCACGATGGGGAGCGTGGAGTGGCTGCGGCCGTGGTACAAGCGGCTGGCTGCGACATTGCAGTTCTGGGAGAACACGCGGCAGGAGCCGGATGGACTGTTTTTGTGGTTCAACGGCGTGGAAAGCGGCGTGGATAATAATCCGGCGGTGATTGACAAGCCGGCGCGGGTGACCGAGGGCGTGGACCTGCAGTGCTATATGTATCGCGAATATCGGTCGATGGCGCTCCTGGCCGAGAACCTGGGATATGCGAGCGATGCGAAGAAGTATCGCGAAAAGGCGGCTGCGCTGAAGGAGAAAATCCAGACGCAGATGTGGTCGGCGAGCGCGGGGACGTTCCTGAACATTGACGCGCGGACGGGCAAAAAAATTGACATTCTGACATGGACGAATCTTGTGCCGCTGTGGGCCGGGGTGGCGACGAAGGCTCAGGCGAAGCGGATGATTGAGGGGCATTTGCTGAACCCGAAGGAGTTCTGGACGCCGTATGGGATACGGACGCTGGCTCCGAATCAAAAGCTTTACGATCCGATGCATGGGTATTGGCGGGGGCCGGTGTGGATTCTGCCGAATTACCTGCTGATGCACGGGCTGATGAACTACGGCTACGACAAGCAGGCAGTGGTGCTGGCGGAGCGGACGCGGGCGCTGCTGGTGCGGGATTTGAAAGCGACGGGCGGAATGAACGAGTGCTACAACCCGGAGACGGGCAAGCCGGAGGGTGCGGGGCGGTTTGTGAGCTGGGATCTGCTGGGCGAGCACATGGTGGAGGAAGCGAAGACGGGGTACGACCCTACGGCGCTAACCGTTGACGGGATAGCGCTTTGAAAACTCTTGTAGAATCAATGGTCGGGGTGACAGGATTTGAACCTGCGACACCTACGTCCCGAACCATTGTTTCCGCGCTTCAATGCCTTCACCGCTGGTGGGCGGTCCGCAGCCGCAAGCATTTATTTCGACCGACCTGCGGTGGCAGCAGCCCGCGGGCCGCGAGCCCATAATGAGCTGAGCGGAACCGCGAGCAGGCGCTCGCCGAACGGCAATACGTGTTCGCCGTCATATAGGACGATCCCACTGTGGAAGCGAGGACCCAGCAGTTCGCGCAGCCGTTTGAGGCCGCGGAAGTCGCCCTCGCGGACCGAGCTTGCTGCCTTGACTTCAATGCCAGCGTGGTGAGTACCGCGTTGCACGATGATGTCAACTTCATAGCCGTCTTTGTCGCGTAAATGGTGGAGACCAATCCTTTCGGGGTAAGCACTTGCGTGCTTTTCAATCTCGTTAAATACAAATGTTTCTAGGAGTTGACCGAGCAGTTCGCGCTGGTCATCGAGTTCAGCAGCGCTGCAGCGCAGGAGACTGCAAGCCAAGCCAGTATCCCCAAAATGAAGTTTGGGACTTTTGATGAGTCGCTTGATGCGATTGCTGAACCAGGGCGGTAGAAATCCGATCAAGAACAGACGCTCGATCAATGTGAGATAGCTGCGGATTGTCGGTCGGCTGAGTTCGAACTCGCTCGCCATCTCACTTAAGTTGGCGAGTCGTGCAGTCTGGCTTGCGGCGAGCGTGAGAAGCTTTGGAAGAGCGTCGAGGCTTCCGATGTGAGCGAGATCCCGCACATCACGCTGTACGAGGGTTTCTATGTAGTTTGCGTACCAGTCGTCTCTTCGTCTTGGTGTGCGCTTCTGAACCACGGGGTAGCCTCCGCGAACGATACGCTCCGCGAGCGCTTTGCCGAGTCTTCCACTATGCCGGAATGCCTGCGCATCGCTGAAGAGGGTTCCGAGAAACGTTGGGCGAGTGCGTTCGAGTTCTACCTGCGAGAGCGGGTAGAGACGCAGTATCTCCATGCGACCCGCTAGCGAGTCCGATAAGCGAGGTACCAGCAGGACGTTCGATGAGCCGGTCAGAATGAAACGTACGGCGTTGCGGTTTGCATCAACGATAGGTTTGAGAGCGGCAAACAGCTCGGGGACGTGCTGAACCTCATCCAATATTGCGTGCTTTTCCAGGCGGGAGACAAAGCCAGTAATATCCGAGCGTGCGGCGGCGAGCGTTGCCGCATCATCGAAGGTGTAATAGCGATAGCGCCGACGCTTGCCTACTTGGAGGGCGAGAGTCGTTTTCCCGCATTGCCGTGGTCCGTGGATAAGGACGACAGGAGTGTCCGTAAGTGCGGTGATGAGGGCGGATTCTGCCAATCGGCGGTACAGGGTTGCGGCCATATCGGCTAATTGTAAACCCCGGTACCGGCCAAATGAAACCCTTCTCGGCGGCTAAATGAAACCCTAGGCATCGGCCAATTGAAGGTCAACAGAAGATTCGCAAGCCAATATCCTTTTAATCTTCGTCGCCGGCCGCCGATGGAATACCTACGTCCGGAACGCTCTGAGAGACCCGTGGGTTACGGGGGCCGAGCTTGTGGTCTGCAAGAAGCCAGAGGCACGCGCGTGAACGGATCGGTCCCGCGATTATGGCATGATCGGGCGGGTGCGAAGCGCCGTCGCCATTGTTTTGGGATTACTGTCGGACCTGGTCGGCTGGATCGGGCTTCAGGTTCGTCAGCGCAGATCTCTCGAGGCAGAGGTTCTGTTCCTGCGGCGGTAGCTCGCGCTGTATGTGGAGCGGCGCGTGAAGCCTCGCCGGGTCGATGCGGCAACGCGGGTGAGCTTGATGCTGCTGTCCCGCCTGTTCAATTGGCGCTC
Source organism: uncultured Pseudomonadota bacterium (assembly GCA_963812925.1). GTDB lineage: Bacteria > Pseudomonadota > Gammaproteobacteria > Steroidobacterales > Steroidobacteraceae > 13-2-20CM-66-19. The sequence goes on from CAWEXF010000008.1 coordinate 52,867, forward strand.
GGCGTTGGTCGTGGTGCGCCCCGAAACGATGATCCGCTGGCACCGGATGGGGTGGGGATTGTTCTGGCGCCTGAAATCCTGGCCCGGCCGGCCGTCGATTCCTCCGCCGATTCAGGCCCTGATTTACCGAATCGCGGGCGAAAATCCGTCGTGGGGAGAGGAGCGCATTGCTAACGAGCTGCTTCTGAAGCTCGGAATTCGGGTCTCGCCCCGGACAGTGAGGAAATACCTGCCGTGGCGTCCCCGAGGACGGCCGAGAGGCGACCTGCGCTGGTCGACCTTCCTGCGCCTACATGCGCGGGGACTCATAGCCTGTGACTTCTTCGTTGCCGTCACCGCGAGGTTTCGCCTCCTGTATGTACTCGTAGTCATCGAGCACGACAGCCGCCGCCTTGTTCATTTCAATGTCATCGCGCATCCGAGTGCGGCTTGGACGCTGCAACAGCTGCGGGAGGTGGTGGGATATCAGGATCGGTACAAATTCTTGCTTCACGATCGCGATAGCATCTTTGCGAGCCACCTCGACGAGTCGATCCGGAAATTGGGAGTCCGGATGCTGAAATCGCCGCCCCGGTGCCCGAAGGGTAATGCGATCTGTGAATGCGTGATCGGTACGATTCGCCGGGAGTGCCTGGATTGGCTCATTCCATTGTCGGAGTCGCATTTGCGGTCGATCCTGAAGGCATGGACTACCCATTACAATGGTGGACGCCCGCACATGGCGCTCGGACCGGGCGTACCAGACCCTCCAGCGGCGCCGCCTCAAGACCTGGATCGGAAATCACGCCATGGTTTACCCGAGGGCGTCGCGATCCGTGCCAAACCCGTGCTGGATGGACTGCATCATGAATATTCTCTGGCACCCCTGACTGCGTAGCGGAGTTTTTGCGGACGACAGGCCGAGATTCAGGACGTTAGGCGCAGCGAAAGCGCGTTGGTCTCGGTTGGAGTGGCGGGAAGCGGTAGCACGGCGGTAGCATGCGCGCTCGTATGGAAACCGCAGTCCCGGGAAGGGGGATCGGATGAGCCTCGAAGTGCAGGCGCCTCTGGAAGTCGCATTCCAGGTGGCTGATAACGCAGGCGAGCGCCTCGATGAATTCGTCGTGCGCGACCGTCTGGTACGCGTAACGGCCGACCTCGGTCAGCCTACACCCGCGCAGCGCAAAGGAAATTTCGCGGTCATCGAGGCCTTCAACTTCCAGCACGTCCGAGACAACGGGCCCCCGACCTGGGAGATGCACTGGCAGCCCTTGGGCAGCGCGACCGATAAGACCGGCACACTGCACACGTTCCCCGACGTCACGCAGGTAGACGACGAGGTCATCCAGGAGTGGTCCACTCGAGCCTCCGCGGCGCGACATCCGCTGCTGAGGGCTCGCTACGCGGACCTCGCCTGGGAAATCGCCAAGTTTCGCCGCAATGAGCTGACTCACCGGGCTGATGTCGTTATGGCCCGCATTGCCGTCGATGGGTATCTCGATGCCGTCGAGCGAGGCCTCACGGCCGAGGACCTGTACGCCTGGGTCTACATCGAGCGGGCGCTCGAGTTCGCGGCCTTGATACGCGACACCGAACGAGTACAGCGGGCAAAGGCGATTCTCTTTCGGTTCCAGGCAGAGTGCGAGGCACGCGGTCCATATATGTTTTGGCGATTCCATGAGATCGCTTGGACCCAGAAGCAACCACTCGCCCTGACTGATGCCGATAGGACGGTGATCACGCAGGCGCTCGAGCGCCAGCTCGCGCTTCGCTCCGACATCGCTAACCCGGAGGTGTTTCAGCCGCATCTCGCGCGCACCGCCGCGGACTGCCTCGATCAGTGGTACGAATCCTCCGGGCAGCAGGCCGAAGCACGCCGCGGAGCCCTCACCGCTGGTGCAGCGTTCGAAGCGGCCGCGGGTAAAGCGGGAGGCCTCACAGCAATTGCTTGGTTGAGCGAGCAGGCGCAGCGCTATCGGCAGTTGGGCGATGAGGAAGCCGTTGCCCGGGTCGAGCAGACAATCAGGGATCGCGCTGTCGATGCGCAGGGCGAGATGAAGCGGATCTCGGTGCCCGTCGAGATTCCCCGCGACGAGCTTAACGCGTGGGCAGACAGGATAGCAGGGGAAACGCTCGACGCAGGGCTTCATGGGTTCGCCGCGGCGGGGCTGCTCCGTCGCGACTCGACCGAGCGCGCTGTGCTCGATATGGCAGCGCAGTCGCCTCTGAGCGCCAGGATTTCGATCAGCATTACCGGCCAAGACGGTTTTCCAAAGGCTAAGATCGGCTCGGTCGACGAGGACCTCGACGGACGCACGGTGTATCACGCTACCCAGCTGCTGACGCAGAGTGCAGCACCGTGGCTCAACGTGGCATGGGGGCGCCTCAGGGAGAAGCACGCTGTGGACTTGACCCGGTTTGGTACACACCCGAGAGTGTGAATTCGAGGTGTTTGCCATGGTCAAGTCGAAGGTATCAAAGTCGAAGTACGGGAAGCGGTACCCGAAGGCGTTCCAGCACCAGATGGTCGAGCTGCATCGCGCGGGCCATCCGCTGAGTGATCTTTCGCAACGGTTCGGTCCCTCCATCTGGGCGATCAGTCGGTGGGTGAAGCAGGCCGATCGTGATGAGGGTCGCGGGGACGGCGGCCTGACGACGGCTGAACGGGAGGAGCTGACGCGGCTGCGCCGCGAGAATAAGCGGCTGCAGATGGAGCGGGAGATCCTGTCAAAAGCAGCGGCCTGGTTCGCACAGGAGACCGTTCCGAATTCGAAGCGCTCTTCGGATTCGTGAACCAGAACCAGGCCATCTACCCGGTGAGCGCGATGTGCCGGCTGTTGAAGGTCTCCACCGTCGGGTTCTACCACTGGTGGGATCGACCGATGTCGGAGCGCGACCGCAAGGATGTGGAACTGACTGCGCTGGTCCAGCAGATCCACGAGAGTTCCTTTGATGGCACTTACGGAGCGCCGAGGATCCATATGGAGTTGCGCTTGGAGCACGGGGTGCGCGTGGGGCGCAAGCGGGTGGCGCGGCTGATGCGCCGTGCGGGCTTGAAGGGAGTGCAGAAGCGTCGCTTCCGTTGCACGACGCGCCCTGGAAAACCCGAGCAGTACGCCCCAGACCTGGTCCAGCGGCATTTCACGGCGAGCCGTCCGAACGCCTTGTGGTTGGCCGACGTGACCTACATCCCCACTGATGAAGGATGGCTGTACCTGGCGGCGATCCTCGATGTGTTCTCCCGGTACGTAGTCGGATGGGCGATGGCGGAGCGTCTGGCCAGCGCCCTGGTGCTGCAAGCATTGGACATGGCCCTCGCGCAGCGTCACCCCGAGAAAGTGATTCATCACTCGGACCACGGAAGCGAATACACGGCTGTGGCCTTCTCTGATCGCTGTCTCGAGCTCGGGATCGAGCGTTCCATGGGCAGTGTCGGCGATTGCTTCGACAACGCGATGATGGAATCCCTCTTTTCCAGTCTGGAGGCTGAGGTGTTGGATCGGTATCACTTTACGACACGCGAGGAAGCATGCCGTAAGGTCTTCACCTGGCTGGAGGGGTGGTATAATCCGCATCGTCGTCATTCGGCGTTGGGATACTTTTCCCCTCGCGAGTATGAACAGCGAGTCGCTCATAAGCCGACGCGTCATCCTGACAGGCTTCTCCCGCATCCGCGGGAGACTGCGCGGCGGTGAAGCCATGGAAACGAAGAAGCCAGATCAAGAGGAGGTGGTGCACAGGTCACGGTGATGCTCAAAGTCCTACCTGTGTACCGAATCGGGTCAACCCCAGAGGATCGCATACATCGAGTTGCTAGCAGACACTAACTATCTCGATATGGGGCCGGAGAACCATGAGTGGGTTGCGGTTGACTGCTCCACTGGGGATGTCGGGCTGAGAGAAGTAAGGCAGACGGAGACCGTACCCGCTTATCACGCTGCCACAGGTATGTATTCAAGCGCAAGCACGATTACCGCCACGAATAAGTGGGTTCCCGCTGCAAACGTGCCGACAAATTATCATCCACTCGTGGACTTCGTCTGCAACCCCAAGCTGCGCCAAAACGAGGGAGTCCAATAGGCCAGAGCCGAGTCGCCGGCAGGTGATTGTGGCACCTTCGGATGGCTCGATGATTTTATCGAAGAAGTCAGCGGCTATCGACACACACACCCGGGCTGGAAAGCAGAAATACGAGAAGGCCTTCATCGACGATGGGCGATCCATGTTCGTGACAGGGCCTCGTTCTCAGTCGGCTACTAAGAAATGCATCCCGAGAGCTATCTAAGGTCCAGATTGACGGTGTTGCGTCACTCACGGCAAATACGGATCGGCCGCTTGGGCGCCCCCGAGCAAAGTCCGATTGCCGTCCTCTACATCTAAATATGTCCAGGCATCACCGCTGCTGAGTGCAGCTGTCCACCTGCAAATAGTTCCATACCAAGTTCCATACGATGATCTGAAATCTTGGTTTGATTTAGCTAAGACTTTGGTTTCATTGGTGGGCGGTGCTGGGATCGAACCAGTGGCCCCTGCCGTGTGAACCCCTGAGCGTCATTAGGATGCCGGGCCTGCGGCGCGCTAACCCCATAAGTGCATCAGTTTCATCGCGTGCGCTTCACCGGCCCAGTACGCTAGGGGAAGCAAAGTGCATGCGATCAACAGCACGTCGGCTACGAGGCTTGCCTCCGCGGAGAGCTCCAACTCACGCAGAGTCTTGGCGGCCTCCATTTTGAGATCGAAAACTCCATCCCGAACGGAAAACCAATTCTTAAGGCGGGGGTTACGCTGAAGCGCGTCGCAAACCGCCAGAAAAACGATTCCGCCAAAGAGAATTACGACGAAAGCGGAGGTGATCCAGCGATAAAGGTCAAAGAACCGGGGTTCGATAATTTCAAGCATGCCGATTACCAGAGCCAGCACGAGTGCAGGACCCCTCCAGCGGAACCTAAAACCAACCTTCATGCACGCCATACCGACCATATAGAACTGCACGGCGATTAGTACGAAAAGGAGCAAGGTGCGAAGGTTGGCGGCGACTTCGGCAGCCATGGTGAAAGCAATCGACGAATGCGGAAGCAAGTGGTGGCGGCCTGCGAGGTACGCGGCTGTGATCAGGGTCATCAATACGGCGGCTGCTGCGAGAAAGACGTGCGGACTGAGGAGCGGCCTCCATAGCCGCCGCCACGATACTGAGGGAGAGGTGCCAGTGTTGCCATTCACGGCAAGTTCCCAGCAAGCTTCGTTCCGGCGTCTACAGTCGGCGCTGCCTGTCCACTATCCGAGCGCCTTCAAAAGTCTCCATGCCATGAAGGCCAGCACTCCAACGCCGACCAGCAGAATCGTCCATAGGGTCCATCGCTTCCAGTCCGGGCTGGGCGCGGCTTGCGTGAGCCGGGCCCGGCCCCCAAGCAGGTGCGCGGATTCGAGCGTGGCGCGCCCCGGCTGGAGGCTGGGATGCGAAACGTCCTCGGAGCCCATCGGGTTCAGGATCGCGCCCGGGTTCAGGGCGAGAGACTGTGCGTCCGCGTTGCCATAGAGGAGCCTGAAAGGGCCCTTTCCACGCGCGAGGAACACGACTTCGCTCGGAATCCACGATACCTCGAGTCGCGGTACGCCTTGCCCGATACCTCCACCGGCCTCACTGATCCGCACTCTCCAGTGCCGCCCTGGCGTGGGTGGGACGGCTATGGGCTTGTTCGCCAGGTTTCCGGACCCGGACAGAGCCAAATCGTAGATCCGGCCTTCGGCGACAGTCCGCCACTTGCGGGTACCCGATACCGGGACCAGGAATTGGGCGCGTACGATTGAATTGGGTTCCGGGAGCAGCAAGTTGACCTGCTCGACCGGGAGGCGCGCACCCAGATCAAAATCGAATTCGCCCTGATGAGCGGCTGCGGATCCGGCGACCTCGAGGGAAATCCTCTTGAGAGGCGCTTCGATCGCGCTCGGGATCGCCTCTACTTTGTTGATCACGGGGCTGCCTTGGACGTTGTTCCAGGTCAGGCGCAGAAAAGCGGCGTGAGTCGAATCGACCGGAACCTCATTGCGCACGAATGCCTGCCCGCCGTAGTGCAGACTGATGACCTGTGCGCCGTAGCTCATCGGTCGCCAGTGCTCGAGATCATCGCTCGCATCGATCTGTAGACGAGCAGAAAAGTCGGGTGCTGCGGAGTCCCAGCCGATGCGGATCTCAGACATCGGCCGCCGTAGCGCGCGGGCGTCGACCAAGTAGCTGGAGGGACGATCGGGCCCTGCTGTGGCCTTGGACCGTTCGATATCGACGGCGGTTTCGCCCTCCCGCAGACGCAGGCGTAGCGCCTCACCCGAGCCTTCGGAAGTGCCCAGGATGGGGAAGAGCCGCAGCCGCACAGGCTCCGGACTGCGCAACGGAGGTGCCTCGAGTCTGCGAACCGCGAACGGCACGACTTCGCCAGAGGCATTCACGACGCAGATGTCAGTCAGGTCTGCGCGGGTGACGGATCGGTAGACCTCGAGCGGAATCGATGCGGCGTAGGCAGGCCCTGCGCCCGTAACCGTAAGGTTGGCGGAATACGCGTAGTCCGTCTGCCGGAATGTCGCAGCCTTTGCTGGAAGCGTCCCAGCGACCATCACTGCCGCGAGCAGAGCCCACCATGGATTGCGGCAGCTCACGCAGCGGCCTCCGAACGGCGAGGCGGAATGGGCGAGAGGTAGCCGATGACGAGCATCAGCACACCCACTCCGAGGAATGACACGATGCGCAGAACGGTGCCGGTACGCGAGAGATCGACAAGAAACAACTTGAGGATCACGAGGCCGAGCAGCGTGGCGCCGAAGAGCCACACGATCCTTCGGCCCGATCGGGTCGCCCACGCCATGCCGACGAGCGCGAGCGTGGTCCCGAAGATCGTCAGCGAGGTCTGCGCGAGGGTCGAAGCCGCCACACCCTCGGGGGTATAGGGAACATCAGCGTACTGGTGCAGCGTTCGCAGCAAGAGTACGTTGAGCCAGGCGAACGCGATCAGCGCGAGCAATCCCGGCAGCGCTCGGCGCCAGTCCATGCCGATGTGGTCACCCCACGTCCGCTCGATGGTGCGCCAGTGACTGGCGAGTGCGAGGATCCCGAGACCCTGTGCAATGTCCATCGGGCTCGCGATTGGGATATAGGGAAGTGGTGCGGCAAGACCATCGGAGGCGAAGTCTGCGTACACATTCCAGCCTGCGAGGAACAGCGCGAGACCCCCGCCCGCGACAGCCACATAGGCGACAGTCCGGTCGACGAACGGCCAACTCTGGCTGGAGGACCGTGTCGTCAGCGCGAGCAATGCGGCCGCCGGCATCAATCCGAGAAGCGCTTGCGACCAGGTGGGACTCTCTCTTACGAGTTGTGCGACCTGCCAGACTAGCTCGCCCGTGATGGCCCAGATAACGAGCCACACACCAAGGGCGTGCAGACCCGTCCCGAACCACATCGGCGCAACTGCCTCATCGCGTCGCAACGCGAGATAGGCGAGCGCGATGGAAAGCGGCCAGGCCCACCACCCACCGTCCTGTAGCGGGTGCGACAGCGTAGTGAGGCTCCCGAAGGCGAAGAAGGCGAGTACCGGCAGCAGCAAGAGCGATGCGACGCGGGCCATTGTCCAGGTCAGCCGGGTACCGAGCAGCGTCAGCATCAGGGCCGTGACGCCAAAGTACGCGACGTGGGCAGCCAGCTGCCCCGAAGCCGCCACATGGGATTGGATTTCCGTATAGCCGCCGCCGCACCACCACAGCAGTCCCCAGATGAAGAGCCTAACACTCAAAACCGGCCGATACTCCTCGAGCCAGGCCGGTCCTTCGCGTCGAAGCATCGCGGCGCTGGCAATGCCGCCCGTACTCACGAGGATGGCAGCGAGGTAGTGACTATTGAGGAAGAGGGTCCCGTGCAGCGCGCCGTGGTCTCCGACCGACTCCCAGACATAGGCAGCGCCCGCCAGCAGCTGCAGTGCCATCCCAGAGACGATCGCGAGCCGGCGATCCTGCCGCAGGCCGACCCACACAATCGCGGCGCCCTCGAGCGCCCAGCTCGCTGCGGTCCAGCGACCTTCGAGCGCGAAAGGAATCGCGAGCGTGAGGAACGCGACCCCGAGCGCGAGGAAGGCCTCGACTAGCAGGCGCAGCGTCTCCTGTCGGCGGCGGCGCAGTGTCCAGGCGAGGGCGAGGTAAAACGCGCTCAGCGTGAGAGCGCTGTAGGCGAGAGCATACGGAATGCGCGATACGAGCCCGGCCTGGATCCCCATGGTCACGACAGGTACGCCAAAGACGAGCGTTCCGTCGACGTAGTGTCTGAGGTTTGCGCCCCGCCGAATCGCGTAGAGGACAGAGATCGTCACGAACATCAGGAAGAAGAGCGCGACAAAGGGCTCGGTCGTCGCGAAGTTTTCCGGCTGATAGCGCAGCACGCCCCAGGCCGTGCCGATCCCGTAAGTGAAGACGAAGGCGAGCAGGTTCAGCGGGCGCCACGAACGAAACCAGGCGATGATGAGCACGAAGCAGTTGAGGAGCGCGAAATAGGAAAAGAGCACGACATGATCGCCGTGCGGGTTTGCTGCAAGGACCGGCGCGAGGTAGCCACCCGTCGCGCCGAGGATGGCGAAGGCCATCGAGTCCTGCAGAATCGCGAGTGCGGCCGAGAGGAGCGCAACAGCGGCGAGCAGGATGAAGGCGGCGCCCGGAGCCAGCACACCATAAATGCGCTGGGCGGTGAAGGTCGTGAGATAGAGAATGCCGACGCCGCCGCCCTGGAGAGCCAGTGCGTAGCCGCGCCGCACGTTTCGCCAGTACCAGCCGAGCGCGAGCAGCACGATTGCGCCGACGGCCACACCGCTCAAGCGCGTCTCGATGGAAAGGTGGGAGTGCTCGGCGGCATAGCGCAGTAGGAATGCGACGCCGAAGAACAGCACAATGACGCCGACGCGGACGATGAGGTTGCCGCCAGTGAAGAACTCACGGATTTGTCGCAGCCCCGGGAACTCTGAGACCGGCGGGGACGTCCAGTCACCGTCACCCAGTTGAGCGTGGCGCGCCGACTCCGTGGCCTCTCGCCATGCCGAATCGGTTCCGGCGTCGAGTTTTCCCGCAGAGGTCAACATCGCGGCTGCGGGTTGAGCGGCACGCGGCGCGGCAGCAGCCGGAGTGTCAGGGAGCAGGGCATCGCGGCGCACATGGTCCGACTGAGGTACTGCGGTGTCGGCGCGCGCGGTGGAGGGAGGCGGTGGCGGGGGCGCGGTGGGCGCAGTGCCCGGCGCGGCTTCGCCCCGCCCGCGCGCTTCGCGATTCATAGCGCTGTCGCGCGTGAGCCGGTCGAGCGCGGATTCGATCGAGTCGATGCGACGCTGCAGCCTGGCCCGATCCACGAGCCACGCGACGACGAGCACGAGAATCAAGAATTCCGCCATTCGGCGTCCCCCCTGTACATACGGGCCTCCTGCTCCAGTGGCAATGATAGAGAATCGAGCGCCGGCGGCGGTGGCACTGGCGCACGCGACGCGATTCTGAGATGCGCATTCGTGCCTGCGCGCGCGCGCAGTCTCCCGTCGAAAGCGACCCGGAGCGCCGGGTCGAGGTAGAGGCTGGCCGGCGTAATTGTCCGCCGCATCCAGGGAATTTTTCCGAAGTACCAGAGCTTCCAGAGCCGAAGGTCCGTATCGGGTTGCCGCGCGAGCAACGCGCCGAATGTGCTGATCTCGCCCAGTGACTCGCCGCAGGCTTCCTTCACTACCTCGTGGACGAATCTCGAACAGAACTGTCGGTGGGAGTCGATGTTGAAGCCGGTGTCGTAGAGGCGGCCGAGGCGAACGTAGGCTGCTGCACGCACGCGTTCTGGCTCGAGAAGCCGCGGCAATCGAAGTACCGCCACCCGGCCGTTCTCCGAGCGGCGCACGTAGGCATTCAGCGTAGTGCGACGCGAGAGCGGAACTCGGCTTTCGGCGATGATGGGACCACTACGATTGAGGTCCACTACGATCCCAACGTGGTTAGTCCAGGTGCCCGTCGCGGACGCGATCGCCTTGAATGGCGGGTATCGAAGCCGTATGAACACGAGATCGCCGACGCACACTGTCGATGCGAGCTCGGACTGCGTCCAAGTGGGTAGGTCGTCCAAGGGGCGGTCGGTCGGGTCTGGGATCACCATGGCTCGCTCGGCTGGTTCCGTTCAGGACCGCGCTAGGCTCGCATAAGGTAGTATATATCGCGACATTTATCACATCGGTCGCGATTTCCAAGCCGGTGAGTATCGGATTACAATACCGTGATGGCTACGGAAGTCGTCCAGTTGGTTGCGACCCTCAAGCGCGAGCTCAAGGGCCAGGGCAAGACGTATCGAGATCTTGCCGGCGCGCTGGGACTCTCCGAGGCGAGCGTCAAGCGGCTCTTCTCGAGTGAGCGCTTCACCGTCGAGCGGCTCGCGCAGATCAGCGCATTCCTAGGCTGTACGCTTGCCGAAGTTTGTCAGCGGGCCGCGTATTCGCTACCTGAGATCGCGACGCTGACCGAAGAGCAGGAGTCGCAGCTCGTCTCCGAACCGAAGCTCCTGCTCGTTGCGGTATGCGTGCTCAACCGCTGGGATGCGAGCGACATCGGGCGGGCATACGATCTCTCCGCCGCCGAGATTCTCAAGCGGCTCATCGTGCTCGATCGAATGGGATTGATCGAATTGCTCCCAGGTGATCGCGCACGCAGGCGCGTGCGGCGCGACTTCGACTGGAGGCCCGACGGTCCCATCAAGAGATTCTTCCGCGAGCAAGGACTGGCCGACTTCCTGACGCACTCGTTCGATCATCCCGAGGAATCGCTGGAATTTGCGCATGGGATGCTGACGAGCGAAGCGCGTGAGGAACTGCTGACGGAAATGCGCCGGCTGAGGCGAACGCTTGCGCGCCTGCATGAGGATTCAGAAGCCAGGCCGCTTCTCCAAAAGCAGGGCGTGGGTCTATTGCTCGGGACGCGACAGTGGGAGCTCCCCGTCTTCCGAAAACTGCGCCGCCGCGATCTCTAAAGCGGACCTTCATGTCCGCGGCACTCAGCCGAGAATCTTGCGCCCCTCAACGAACGTCAGGTGGCACGCTTCCGCCTCTTTCTGGCGAGAGGTCTGGCTTGCCCCTCTATTTTCTCCACAGCAGAAAGACACAGTGAACGTGGGATATTTTCTCCCGACAGAGCGATCTGCATGGCGCGCTGACCTATCGCCCAGATGATCTCGTCCGCCGCGCCCTCTATTGCTGAGGCCACAGAGTCTTCACCAAATGAACGCAATTCCGATACGAGCACCTTGCGATTCGAGGCTCCAACGACGGCGGCCTCGACGGGTGCCCCCACCGGCCCCTTGCTGATGAGCTCCACCATAGCATTCAGCAAGGTCGGATCGAGTACGCTGTTCCTCAAAGTGCCACCTGACGGTTGAGTTGAGCGGCCGCTAGCGGGGTGCGTCTTGCTCCTACGGTTCACGGTCCGCCCCTACGAGAGTTACACAACACACGAGACCGATTTCGGTGCATTTACTTTGCTGTATCCCGCGCTTGCTGCGCTCGGCACGACCGTTCACGTTGCTCCAACGACCGCCAGGGGTTATTTTCAATTGATCTCGAAATCCACAGCTGCTTGGCATCTGGCCTTCCAGTTCTTCATGACAGATTCGATTAGAGCAGTATCTAACCCCGGTGGTGGTGGCCCAGAGAATGAGTGTAGAAACCAAACCGTGCCATGACCGGCCACTGGCTTTTGGGCCTCAAATGTCATTTGATACATACCATCTCTCCATGCCGCGAGATAACCCAGGACCGGATGATTCCAACCGCCTCTATTTTCGTACCGAAGTACAGGTTGATCTACACCGCGGATTCCTTTCAATGCTTGATACATGCAATCCGCACGCTGTCTTAAGGAAAGGGGAATCTCGGCTTTTGCGGAATCCGGTAGATGAGGGGGCGGCAAAACTTGTGAAAAGAGCAGCCACGCTGCGGCACCCATAACAGACACACCAATCGCAACCACAAACATGCGCTTCATGGGTCTAACGTGTTTTAAAAGTATGAATCGTCACGAACAGCCTCGAATCGAGACGGTGTGAGTTTACAGGGCATTGACCGCTCCATAAACCGTCATCGGACTGCCTCCAAGGTGAAGGTTATCGCCGTGTTGCATGCTTAGGAAGCGGTCATCGGCATGTCCGCTTTTCAGGTCCCGACCGGCGGAAGCCCTTTTGTCGGCTTCGGGTCGGGAGCGTGGATGGGTCGATTAAACCCGAGCGGCAGCTATTGGGATGTGGCAGATCAGCGAGGAAGCTTGGAATTCCAGTACTCCAAGTATTTCTCGTAGGCGTGCGCAGACGTGAGAAAGCTGACGTGGTCCGGGCACCGCACCCGATACGCTGTAACCGTGGCCGATAGCATTCGTCGAGCCTTCGCGACTCGATGATGGCCGTCGATCAGGCTGAAGCGCGCCGGTGCGATCTCAGCCAGGAGGACTGGTCGAGATAGGTCGGCCGCCTGGACAGCGGCGTCATCGAGCCGGTCGCTGCTCCCGTAATCCGGGATCTCGGAGAGCTCGATGGTCTCGGTCGGGAAACGCTCCGGGTGGGCAGAGATGAACGCAATGAGGCGCGAGATATTGAACTCGAAGATGCCGTTGGGGTAGAGCTCGTCGCCCGGCTCGGTTGGGCAGGGTTGAAACCGCGGATCGCGTCGAAGGCGGACGGGCTTCCCTGTTGGCATGGATCCGGACCGTTCGCACGTTCGCACGCGTCTATCCCCGACCACCCGCAAAAAGTGGAACCAAAACTGGAACCAATTGTTATTTTGGACCTGGAACCAATGGCGTTCGCAGAAAAAAGTCCAATGAAATCAATGGTCGGGGTGACAGGATTTGAACCTGCGACACCTACGTCCCGAACGTAGTGCTCTACCAGGCTGAGCTACACCCCGAGATGGCGGGCTCCGCGGACCCTGGGAAGCTCGAAGCGGCAGGGAGAGCGGGCCGCGCAGTTTACTGAAGCGGCCCCCGGGCTTCAATCGCCCAGGACTGAATTCAGGTCGTATGGTCCACGGCGAAGCGCGCGAGCGCCGTGAGACCTTCCTTATAGATGCTCTCCGGCAGGGGCTTCAGCGAGAGCAGGGCCTGCTCGGCCGATTCCCGCGCCAGCCGTGACGAGTACTCCAGGCCACCCGTGGACTCGATCGCGGCGATGATGGGCTCGAGCTGGGCGAGGCCGCCCTTCTCGATGGCGACGCGAATCGCCGCGCGCTGCACTTCCGTGCCGTTGCGCAGCGCACAAATGAGAGGCAGCGTGGGCTTGCCCTCGGCGAGATCGTCACCCAGGTTCTTGCCGCGCTCGGCGGGATTCGAGCGGTAGTCGAGGACGTCGTCTACCAGCTGATAGGCCGTGCCGAGATGACGGCCGTAGGCCCCGAGTGCCTTGCGCACCTGCTCGGGGCTGTCAGCGAGCACCGCGGCGACTTCCGCACCGGCCTCGAAGAGCTTCGCGGTCTTGCGGTAGATGACCTCCAGGTAGCGCTGCTCCGTCGTGTCGGGGTCATGCGCGTTCATGAGCTGCATGACCTCCCCTTCGGCAATGACATTGGTGGCGTCGGCCATGATCTCCATGACCGGCTGGGAGGTCAGGGAGGCCATCATCTGAAAGGCGCGCGAGTAGACGAAGTCACCGACGAGCACGCTGGCCTGATTGCCGAAGACCTGATTGGCGGTATCACGGCCGCGGCGAAGCGAGGAGCCATCCACCACATCGTCGTGGAGCAGGGTGGCGGTATGGATGAACTCGATGAACGCCGCCGCCTCTATGTGAGCGTGCGGCCGGTGCCCGCAGGCGCGGCCGGCCAGCACGACTAGCAGCGGCCGCAACCGCTTGCCGCCTCCGGAAATGATGTGCTCGGCGATCTGGTCCACCAGCGGGACGGCGCTCTTCAGCCGCGCGCGGATCACCTGATCCACGGAACCGAGGTCCGAGTGGACGAGCGCGCGTATTTCTTCCAATGTCATTAGCAGACGGACCTTGAGTACGGCCACGCATCCTAGCCGACACGGGGGCCGTCGAGAATGGACCAAGCGCGCGCGAGGGCCTCAATTGGTCCAAAAGCGCGCCCAAAGCGCGCGGATCGCGGCCTTATTAGGCCTGCGGAATAGCCGTTTGACCCGCCGGGAGGGCGCCAGTAGAATGCGCGGCCTTTCTCAAGTCCCCCCGTTCGCCCCAAGCCTATGTATGCAGTGATCGCCACCGGCGGAAAGCAGTATCGTGTCACCAAAGACGGCGTGCTGCGCATCGAAAAGCTCGACGCCGAGGCCGGCGCCACGGTCGAGTTCGGCCAGGTCCTGCTGGTCGGCGAGGGCGCCAACGTGAAGCTCGGTAACCCGATGATCGCGGGGGGTAAGGTGGTCGCCACCGTGGTCCGCCACGGCAAAGGCGCCAAGATATCTGTGGTGAAGTTCAAGCGCCGCGCGCACTACCTGCGGCAGAAGAACCACCGCCAGCCGTTCACCGAGATCAAGGTGACGGACATCAGCGCGGGCTGAGGCACACATGGCACATAAAAAAGCTGGCGGCAGTACCAAGAACGGCCGCGACTCCCACTCCAAGCGACTCGGCGTGAAGCGCTTCGGCGGCGAGCACGTGCTTGCCGGCAACATCCTCATCCGCCAGCGGGGCACGCCCGTGCGGGCCGGCTCCAATGTCGGTGTGGGTGTCGACCATACGCTCTTCGCCAAAGTATCGGGCAAGGTGCAGTTCCAGCGCCGGGGCGCGGAGCAGCGGCTGTACGTCCATGTCGTGCCGGAGATCGGCGTGACCGAGACTCCGGCCGAGACCACCGAAGCCGCATAACCACCGCCGCGTACCGGTTGCGACCCTGAAAGCCCCGGCCCTCGCGCCGGGGTTTTCGTCTCGGGATTCCCGCATGAAATTCGTCGACGAAGCCAGGCTCAAAGTGCAGGCCGGTAACGGGGGCCGCGGCAGTACGAGCTTCCGTCGCGAGAAGTTCGTACCGTTCGGGGGCCCCGACGGCGGTGACGGCGGCAGTGGCGGCAGTGTCTTTCTACGCGCAGCGGCCGGAATCAACACCCTGGCGGACTTTCGCATCGAGCGCACCTGGCGGGCGCAGCATGGCGAGGCGGGCAGCGCCAATGACTGCACGGGCCGCAGTGGGGACGACCTCTACGTCCCCGTGCCAGTGGGCACCACCGTGCGCGACGCTGAGACCGGCGAGCAGCTCGGCGACTTCACCCGTGAGGGGGAGGTGCTGGCGGTGGCACGCGGCGGCAAGGGCGGCTGGGGTAATCAGCGCTTCAAATCGAGCACCAACCGCTCGCCGCGCCAGTTCGGTCCGGGATTGCCCGGCGAGAAGCGTGCGCTCGAGTTCGAGCTCAAGGTTATCGCCGACGTGGGTCTTCTCGGCCTGCCGAACGCCGGCAAATCGACTCTGATTCGTGCGGTTTCCGCGGCGCGGCCGAAGGTGGCCGACTACCCGTTCACAACGCTGCATCCGAACCTCGGGGTCGTCGATGTCGGGCAGCACCGCAGCTTCGTGATGGCCGATATCCCGGGTCTCATCGAGGGTGCGGCAGAGGGGGCGGGGCTCGGAATCCGCTTCCTGAGGCATCTGCAGCGAACGAGAGTGCTGCTTCATCTGGTCGATATGGCGCCGCCAGACCCGGAGGCCGACCCGGTGAAGGATGCCCGGGCGATCGTTCAGGAGCTGAAGAAGTTCAGCAAGGAGCTGGCGGCGAAGCCACGCTGGCTGGTGATCAACAAGAGCGATCTTCTGCCCGAGGCGGAGGCGCAGAAGCGCGCACGCGCCATCGTCCGCGGTCTACGCTTCCGCGGTCCCCACTTCCTCGTGTCCGCAGCCACTGGCCGCGGCACCAAAGAGCTCTGCGAGACGGTTATGGCGTTTTTGGAGGAGCAGGATCGCGCGGCACGCGGGCCCGCATCACCTGCAGGAGGAACTGTCGACGAGCAGCCGGCTTCAGCTTGAGCGGGATCGGAGCCGAGGTCGGCGGGGCAGTCCAGCGGAGCTTCTCTTGACCATTCATCGCTGTCGGCCTCACGGCATCGCGCGAATCCGAGCCGCCAGCCGGCTCTTGTGTCGCGACGCCTTGTTTCGGTGGATGATCTGCTTGTTCACCAGAGTGTCGATGACCGGAACAGCCTCCTTGTAGGTGGCCTGCGCTGCCTGCTTGTTCCCTCCGGTAATCGCCGCCGTCACATCGCGTACGGCTGTCCGCATCCGCGAGCGCAAAGCGACATTGCGGGCGCGGTGTTTCTCGGCTTGGCGAGCCGCCTTCTCGGCGGACTTGGTGTTGGCCACATGCTCTCCGTTAAGGAAAATGAACCTTCCCCTGCTCGGGGGGCCGGTAGTCTGCTCAGGTGGCCGGACGTTGTCAACGCTAGCCGAAAACGTAGCCGGATCAGGACGCTCTCTTTCACATAAGCTGGAGACGTCTTCTTGGACGTCGGGAAAAGGACGCGCACGGGCCCGCCGAATGGGGCGCCAAGCGCCGGCATGAATCCTGTATTCTTTAATCTTTTGACATCAGCGGCTTAGCGGCCCCATGGAGCTCATTCGCGGACTCAATGGCCTGAACGGCCGCCACCGGGGCTCCGTCGTCACGATCGGGACCTTTGACGGCATGCACGTGGGTCACCAGGCGCTGCTCGCGAGACTCAAGGAGCACGGCAACCGGCTGTCCCGGCCGGTCATGGTGCTGACCTTCGAGCCGATGCCGCGGGAGTTTTTGATGGCCGAGGACCGGGCGCCGGCGCGCCTGACCTCGTGCCGGGAACGCTGGCGCGTCCTCGATCGCCTGGGATGCGATTTCCTGTGGCTGCTGCGTTTCGGGCCGTCGCTGCGCAGCCTCTCGGGCGAGGCGTTCGCGGGGCTGCTGGGGCAGGAGCTGCGGACGCCACTGGTCGTCGTGGGTCATGATTTTCGCTTCGGCCGTAATGGCGAGGCGACGGCGGCGATGCTCTCGGGGGCGGGCGAGCGGCTGGGGTTCCAGGTCGATGTCGTCCCGCCGGTAACCGTGGACGGAGAGCGCGTGAGCAGCAGCGGCGTGCGCGATGCGCTCGCGAAGGCGGATTTTGCGCAGGTGCGGCGCTGGCTCGGCCGCCCATACTCGATGACCGGCCGGGTGGTGGCGGGCAACCGCCTGGGGCGCAGTCTGGGTTTCCCGACGGCGAACCTCCAGATAGAGCGGAGGCGGCCGCCGCTGCAGGGCATCTTCGCCGTTCGGGTGCATGGCGCCGCGGACGGAGCGTTGCCAGGCGTAGCGAGCCTCGGCACGCGTCCGACGGTGGACGGCGAGCACACGCTCCTCGAGGCGCACGTGTTCGATTTTTCGGGCGATCTCTATGGCCGCGAGATCGAGGTGGAATTCGTGGCGAAGCTGCGCGACGAGGAGCGTTTTCCGTCGCTCGACGCGCTGGTCGTGCAGATGCACAAGGACGCGGCCCAGGCGCGACAGATTTTGAATGGCTGAAGACCTCGAATGACCGACTACAAGAGCACGATCAACCTGCCGGAGACCGCTTTTCCGATGAAGGCGGACCTCTCCCGGCGCGAGCCGGCGATGGTCGCCGACTGGGAAGAGCGCGATATCTACGGCAAACAACGCCGGGTCGCGGGCGGCCGCCCGCGATTCGTGCTGCACGATGGGCCGCCGTACGCCAACGGCGCCATTCACATCGGTCACGCCGTCAACAAGATCCTCAAGGACATCATCGTCAAGTCGCGCTCCCTGGATGGGTTCGATGCGCCGTACGTGCCCGGCTGGGACTGTCACGGGCTGCCGATCGAGCAGCAGGTGGAGAAGAAGCATGGCCGCCCGGGGCAAAAGCTCGATGCGGCCGCCTTCCGGGCCGCCTGCCGGGCCTTTGCGCAGGAGCAGGTGAATCAGCAGCGGGTCGACTTCAAGCGCCTGGGCGTGCTCGGGGACTGGAATCGTCCCTATCTCACGATGGCGTCGCGATACGAGGCGCAACAGCTGCGCGCCTTCGGCCGCGTCATCGAGAACGGCCATCTCTACAAGGGCGTGAAGCCGGTGCACTGGTGTCTCGACTGCCGCTCGGCGCTCGCCGAGGCGGAGGTCGAGTACGAGGACGAGGACCTCGCCCGCGGTCGATGTTGCCTTCCGCGTCGTCGACTCCCGCGACCTCGAGCGCCGCATCGGGCCTGACTGCCGGGCGACTCGCGGGCGCGCCTGCCGACCTCGTCATCTGGACGACTACCCCGTGGACGCTGCCTGCCAACCAGGCCGTCGCGGTGCGCGATGAGTTCCGTTACGTGTTGGTAGAGGCGGAGCGCGCGGGCGAGCGCCTGCGGCTCATCCTCGCCGCGGACCTGCTCGACTCATGCCTCGAGCGCTACGGCATGACGCGGCTCGAGGTGTTGGCAGAGGCGAGCGGGCCGCGATCTCGAGGGCCTGAAGCTGCAGCACCCGTTCCAGGACGGCAAGTGCCGGTCATCCTCGGCGAGCACGTGACGCTCGATGCCGGAACTGGCGCGGTGCACACAGCTCCGGCACATGGTCAGGAGGACTTCGCTGTCGGCCAGCGCTACGACCTGCCGGTCGCCAATCCGGTCGGCAACGACGGCCGTTTCCTGCCCGACACACCGCTGGTCGCGGGACTGAAGGTCGAGGAGGCCAACGGCGTCCTCATCGATGCGCTGCGGGCGCGCGGCCGGCTGGTGCATCACGAGCCGTTCGTCCACAGCTACCCGCATTGCTGGCGGCACAAGACCCCGGTCATTTTCCGCACCACGCCGCAGTGGTTCATCAGCATGGAGCGCAAAGGGCTGCGGCAACATGCCCTGCGTGACATCAGGAAGGTGCAGTGGACGCCGGACTGGGGCGAGCAGCGCATCACCGGCATGATCGAGAACCGGCCCGACTGGTGCATCTCGCGCCAGCGCACCTGGGGCGTGCCGCATTCCGCTGTTCGTGCACGCGCAGACGGGCGAGCTGCATCCGCGCACGCAAGAGCTGATAGAGCAGGTGGCGGCGCGTGTCGAGCGGACGGCGTCGAGGCCTGGTTCTCGCTCGATCCGGCCGAGCTGCTCGGCGCGGAGGCCGATCAGTATGAGAAGGTCAAGGATGTGATGGACGTCTGGGCCGATTCCGGCGCTGTCGTTCGATGTGTCGGCGCGGAGCGGCCCGAGATCGCCGCGCCGGTCGATCTTTATCTCGAAGGCTCCGACCAGCACCGCGGCTGGTTCCACAGCTCGCTGCTCATGTCGGAAGCGCTCTACGAGCGCGCTCCGTATCGCGGCGTGCTGACCCATGGGTTCACGGTCGATGAGAAGGGCCGCAAGCAGTCGAAATCGCTCGGCAACGTGGTCGCGCCGCAGAAGGTCATGAGCACCCTGGGGGCGGATGTGCTGCGCCTCTGGGTCTCCGCCACCGATTACGCCAACGAGATGAGCGTGTCGGATGAGATCCTGAAGCGCATGGCGGACTCCTATCGGCGCATGCGCAACACCGTGCGCTACCTGCTCGGCAATCTGCATGGCTTCGATCCGAAGCGAGACGCGGTCGCGCCCGGCGAGCTGCTGGCGCTCGATCGCTGGGCGCTGGCGCGAACCGCGGCGCTGCAGGCAGAGATCATCGAGGCTTACCGGCGTTACGCCTTCCACCTGATCTACCAGAAGGTGCACAACTTCTGCAGCGTGGACCTGGGCGGCTTCTATCTCGACGTGCTGAAGGACCGCATGTACACCACGCCGACGGCGGGCCCGGCACGCCGTTCCGCGCAGACAGTGATGCATCACATCGCGGAGTGCATGGTGCGCTGGCTCGCGCCGATTCTCTCCTTCACCGCCGAGGAGATCTGGCAGTTCCTGCCCGGCGAGCGCTCGGAATCGGTGTTTCTCGAGACCTGGTATCAGGCTCCGGACGTCGCCGCCACGATATCGAATGGCCGGCCCTGCTGCAGCTGCGCAGCGATGTCACGCGCGAACTCGAGAAGCTGCGCGATGCAGGCGCCATCGGCGCGCCGCTCGATGCCGAGGTCGATGTCTATTGCGCGCCGGACGAGTACGCGCGCTTCAGCGCTCTGGGAGAAGAGCTGCGCTTCTTCTTCATCACGTCCCATGCTCGCGTTCATCGGGCTCGAGGGTGCGCCGCCGGCCGATGCCGTTCCCGCCACCAACACCGGTCGCAGCGGAGTCTGGATTGCGGTGAAGCCTACCTCTGATCCGAAGTGCGTCCGCTGCTGGCAGCGCCGCCCGGACGTCGGGGTCGGACCCGAAGCATCCCGAGATTTGCGGTCGCTGCGTGACCAATGTCGAGGGCCCGGGCGAAGTGCGCCGGTTCGTATGAGTACGGGTATTTCGCGTCCGATCCAGGATGGCGTCGCCACGCGGCCGCCCAGCGGCCTGCCCTGGCTGCCGGTCACGATAGCCGGTGATCTTTCTCGACCAGATGGTCAAGCTCTGGATCGTCGCTCACCTGGCCCTTTACGGCACGGTGCGCCTCCTGCCGGTGCTCGATATCACCTTGACGTACAATACGGGCGCAGCCTTCAGCTTCCTTTGCGGGGGCCTCGGGCTGGCAGAGGTGGCTGTTCGCGGGCCTGGCGGTGGTGGTGGCTGCCGGCATAGTGCTCTGGCTCAGGCGTCTCAACGGGCGCACTCAGCGCTTGCTGTGCCTCAGCCTGACGTTGATCATGGGCGGTGCGCTCGGAAACCTCATTGACCGGCTGCGCATCGGGCACGTGGTCGATTTCATCATCGCCCATTGGCATGGCGTGTACTTCCCGTGGGCGTTCAACGTTGCGGACTCGGCCATCACCGTCGGTGCGACGCTGTTGGCTGTCGATGCCTTGCTCGAGTCCCGCCGCCCGAAGAAGGAGAGAATTTGATGCAGGTGCTTCTCGCCAACCCTCGCGGCTTCTGCGCCGGCGTGGACCGCGCCATCGAGATCGTGGAGCGCGCGATAGCGCTCTTCGGCGCCCCCATCTATGTGCGTCACGAGGTGGTTCACAACCGTCACGTCGTCGATCGGCTGCGTGAGCTCGGCGCCGTCTTCGTCGAGGAGTTGCGGGAGGTGCCTGGCGGCGCCACCGTGATCTTCTCCGCTCGTCGGCGTCTCGCATGCCGTGGAGGATGAGGCGCAAGGAACGCGGCCTCACCGTGTTCGATGCCACCTGTCCGCTCGTCACCAAGGTTCACATGGAGGTGCAGCGATACGCGCGCGAGGGCCGAGAGGTGATTCTCATCGGTCACGCCGGCCATCCCGAAGTCGAGGGCACGATGGGTCGATTCGATACCTCCTTCGGCGGCCGTATGTATCTGGTTGGCAGCGAGAAGGATGTCGGCTCGCTCGACGTTCGCGATCCGGCCAACCTCGCGTTCGTGACCCAGACGACCCTCTCGGTCGATGACACCACGGAGATCGTCGCCGCATTGCGGCGGCGCTTCCCGCTGCTGGCGACACCGCGCAAGGAGGATATCTGCTACGCCACGCAGAACCGGCAGGATGCCGTCAAGAAGCTGCTCGCCGACTGCGACCTGCTGGTGGTGGTGGGCTCGGAGCCGAGCTCGAATTCCAATCGCCTGCGCGAGAAGTCGCGGAGGCCTGCGCAGTGCCGGGTGATCTCGTCGACGGTCCGGAGGACCTCAGGCGCGAGTGGTTCGAGGGCAAGCGCTCCATCGGCGTCACCGCCGGGGCGTCGGCGCCGGAGATTCTGGTGCAGCGCGTTCTCGAGCAGCTTCGTGCCTGGGGCGCGCAGCTGCCGCGCGAGATCGCGGGCCGCGAGGAGCGGGTCACCTTCGGGCTGCCGCGCGAGCTGCGGCGCGGCGGCGCGGAAGAGGCTAAGTCAGCGAGCTGAGCCGCGCCCCAAATAGAGGGATTTCTTGAGCTTCCAGCGCTTGTGCGACCACGGCCAGTCCGGCGGCGCGTCGCGGATCTGTTGCTCGACCTGGCGCACGTAGCGCTCAGTCAATTCGCCGGGTTGCAGTCGCTCTCCGGGTGAGGAGAGCGGCGTGAAGCGCATCTCGTAGAATCCACGCGCCGTGCGCTTCATGCCGATGAAGAACACGGGGAAGCGTGTGACGCGCGCGATCTCCTCCGGTCCCATGTAGAAGGCGGTGTCGCGGTTGAGAAACCGCGTCCAGTGCTTGTGCTCGCTGGTCGTCGGCTCCTGGTCGGCGACCATGGCGATGGCGCGTACCACCTTGCCGCGCTTGATGATGTCAGCGAGCAATTCCTTGGCCGGGATCAGGCGGCTGCCGAAGCGGCTGCGCACCTTCTTCATCTCCCGCTCCGCCCAACTGTCAACCAGCGGCTTGTAGGCGGCGTCGAGCGGGTACCCCAGCTCGAGCGACAGGGCGAGAAGCATCCCCACTCCCCAGTTGCACTGGTGGGCCGCCGCGAGCAGCACCGATTGGCCTTGCTCCATGAGCGCCCGGGCCTGCTCGATGCCGACGATGCGCACCCGTCTGCGGATCTCCTCGGCGGGGAGCGACGCAGACTTTATGACCTCGATGAGCACATCGGCGAAACCGCCGTAATAGCGACGGCGGATGGCAGTGATTGCAGCCGGGTCGAGCTCCGGGAAGCACAGTGCGAGGTTGCCGCGCACCACTTCGTCGCGATGGGGGAAGACGCGGAAGGCGAGCCAGCCGAGGCAGTCGGCGAGCAGATAGAGCGCCGCAAACGGCAGGCGCGACAGCAGCCGCACCCACCATGCGGAGGGGGGCAGGGACGCGGCGTTGCCGGGGGTGGCGGGGCGCAACATGGTGCGCGCAGGGTACCTATGGCAGGATGCGGCCGCCAGCCCGGCTTGGCGCGTGGAGACGTCGATGTCCCATTGCGGAGTATTTCAGCCCCGACTATGCCTCGGCGCGTGAGCGCTTCCGCGCCGCCGCGGGACGCGCCGCCGCGGCGACGG
>CAWEXF010000009.1:0-825185 GCA_963812925.1 uncultured Pseudomonadota bacterium
TGATTCGCCCCTCTGTCAAGTGACGGGTCGCGGGAGTCTCCGCACGGCCTATTGCGGCAGTGATTGTAGCCAGCGGATCAGTACCGCCTCCAGTGCGATCCGATGATCTGAGTAGACGTGGTCGGTGTCCAGGTGCACAGGGGTGACCGACTGGCCTCGATGACCGAGCAACGCGGCCACGAGCGCGCCGTCTGTCGGCGCGTACCTGTCGTCGGCAGTGATGACGAGAACCGGCACATGACCGATCCGGTCATAGGCCCGATCGAATCGCCACTGATTCGCATGAGCCTCCAGCTCATCGGCCATCTGCTCCGCGGTTACGCCGGCGTAGGACTCCATCAGACCCGACAGGAATTTGACCAGCTGCGCGTGCGGCATGTCGCCGGGGAAATCTTTGCTCATGTCGGCGGCGGAAATCAGGGCCACGCCGGCCAGGTGGTGATCCTGCGCCGCGGTTTCGACGGCAACCCATCCGCCCATGCTGTGGCCCACGATCACGATGCGGGTCGTATCGATGCCAAGGGCGTCGGCAATGGGCTTGGTACGCAGGTAGGTCAATACCGCGGCTGCATCCTGCGGACACTGGGCAAACCGAAAGACGCCGGGGCTACCCCACGAGCCCCGGTAGAAGAAGGTGATGGCGTTCCATCCGGCGCGCCGCACGGCCTGCAGAAGATCCAGGTTCTTTTCGTTACCTGGCAGACCCAGGAAGAATACCGCTGTCGGGCGGAGACCGGTGCCTGGCGGCAGATAGGCGATGCCGTTGATCTGCACCCCACCGGTTGGAATGTGCAGCACTTGCGTGCGCGCCGGATACAGCAGGTCGTGCGGCGGGTCGGTATAGACGGCTGGCGGGATCCCGGAGGCCGCCCCCGGATCCTGCCCACCGCGCTGATCCTGAATCCACTCATCGACGACTCGATCGAGGACCGTCAGCGGCAGGGCACCATGCTCCAGCAGCGCGGCGTTGAAGGCCTTGATGTCGAACCGCGCTCCCAGCTCGCTCTCGGCCTTCTGCCGCAGCCGTTGGATGTCCAGCTCACCGATCATATAGGACAGCGCCTGGCCGGGCCACGCGATGTAACGGTCGACTTCCGTGTCGATGTTCTGCTCGCTCAGAGCGCTGTTGTCTTCGAAGTAGCGCACCGCCTGCGCGCGCGTCCACCCTTCGGAATGGAGACCCGTGTCAACCACCAGCCGCACCGCCCGCCACATCTGGAAGTCCAGGTATCCGAAGCGCGAGTAAGCGTCGTCGTAGAGACCCATCTCGTCGCAGAGTGTCTCGGTGTAGAGCGCCCAACCCTCGCCGTAGGAGCTGTAGTAATCGAAGCGACGGAAATCCGGCAGATTCCTCAGCTCCATCGCGATCGGGATCTGCAGCTGATGGCCGGGGCGGCCCTCGTGACAGACCAGCACCTGGATCTCGTACTTGGGCCGGCTCTCCGGCTTGTAGAGGTTGACGGACACGTAACCGGCGACGCTGCCATCGCCGGCCGGCGGATCCGAATAGGCGGGATAAGTGTCGGGAGCGAGCGATGCGGGAATCGGTCGCACGCCGTAAGGAACCCGCGGCAATATCCAGATGGGGAACTCGTTGACGAGCAGCGGATCCACACGCATGGCGGCGGCGCGGTAGGCTTCGAGAAGCTGCTTCGGGTCCTTGTAGTAGAAGCGCGGGTCGGTGCGCAGGTAGTGCACGAAGTCCTGGTAGCTGCCTTTGAAGCCGACCTGCTTGAACACCTGCTCCATCTGCGCATGAATCTGGGCGACCTTGCGCAGTCCCATGGCGTGAATCTGCGCCGGCGTCAGGTCGGTGGTGGTGTACTCCCGCACCTGGAATGCGTAATAGGCCTTGCCGTTGGGCAGCGCCTGCGCCGCGATGCTTTTGCGGCAGTGCGGCAGATAGTCATGGTCGAAGTACTGCTCGAATTGGCGGTAGGCCGGCGTGACATTGTCCGCGATCGCCGCTTTGGCCGCGGCGCGCAGCCGCGCCTGCTCGGCCGCGGGAATGATGTCCGGCATTTTCTCGAAGGGCTCGTAGTACGGGCTCGCGGCGGCATCGGCCACGACGTAGGCGGCGATCTGGTGCGGAACGCGCGTCATCACCACCTGCGGCTCCGTCATCCCGCGCGCGACACCCTGCTTCAGCAGCGCGATCGTCTCGTCCATGTAGGGCTTGAAGGTCTGCAGCCGCTGGAGGAAGTTGCGGTAGTCACCGTCGTTCTCGAAACGCAACGACTGCGTCAGGGTCCTCAGGGTCTGGATGCCGTCGAGCTCATTCACTGGCATCAGCTGGTCCTCGAGCCCGTAATCCTCGACCCGCATCCGGTAGCGATACACGAGCAGGTCGTAGCTGATCCGGTCCTCACCGCCGAGGAGGTTGCGGCCGATGGCCGCAAGATCCTTCAGCGTCTGCCTGTCTTCCTGGTCCTCGCGGGCGAGCGTGGCGAGACTCACATCCGGCCAGAGACCGTCATACTGATGGAATCCGTCCGCGGAAGCCTGCAGCGGGTCTTCGCGCATCTCGCGCAGCCATTCGGTCTGCATCAGGCTGTGCAGAGCCGCTGCCGCGGGACTCGGGGGCGCGGCGCTGGCTGCGGCAGCGGCGCCGGACAGGAAGACAATGAGGAAAAGGCTGGCGCGCGCGACTCGAATCATGGCCGGCCGGGCGCGCTAAGCCCGCGCTTTTTCCGGCAGCGCGACGCTGAGTTCGAGGACCTCGTGTCCTTCCTCATTACCGAGGTTGATCTGGACCGCCTCAGGATCCACGTTCACGTACTTGTGAATCACCTGCAGGATCTCGCGCCGAAGCAGCGGCAGATAATCCGGGCCGCCCCGCGCGCTGCGTTCCTGTGCCACGATGATGCGCAGGCGTTCCTTGGCAACGCTGGCCGAGGTCGGGGTGCGGCGAAAGAGAGCAAGCAACCCCACATCAGCCTCCGAACATCCGTGCGAAGAAGCCTCTCTTCGGCTCCTCCAGGAAGCGCATCGGCAACTCCTCACCGAGCAGACGCGCCACCGCATCGTCGTAGGCGAGCGAAGCGTTGCTCTCGTCGTTGAGGATCACCGGCACGCCGGCATTGGACGCGGCCAGGACGTCCGGGGACTCCGGCACCACGCCAATCACATCGAGGCCCAGGATCTCTTTCACGTCATCCACGCTCATCATCTCTCCGCTCGCGACTCGCTTCGGGTTGTATCGCGTCAGCAGAAGATGTTCCTTGACGCCGCCGTTACCCTTCTCCGCGCGCTGCGTCTTGCTCGCGAGCAGCCCCAGGATCCGGTCGGAGTCGCGAACCGAGGACACTTCGGGATTCACGACCACCACCGCGCGATCGGCGTAATACATCGCCAGGTGCGCTCCCTTCTCGATGCCGGCTGGAGAGTCGCAGAGGATGTAATCGAAGCCGTCCGCGACCAGCTCATCGAGCACCTTTCTCACTCCCTCTGCGGTGAGCGCATCCTTGTCACGCGTCTGGGAAGCAGCGAGCACGTGCAGATTCTCGAGGCGCTTGTCCTTGATCAGTGCCTGCTTCAGCGTACAGTCGCCCTGGATGACGTTGACGAAATCGTATACGACCCGGCGCTCGCAGCCCATGATGAGGTCGAGATTGCGCAGCCCGATGTCGAAGTCGATCACCACCACGCGCTTGCCGCGGCGGGCGAGGCCGCAGGCCACACTAGCCGAGGTGGTCGTCTTGCCGACGCCGCCCTTCCCCGAAGTCACCACAATGATCTCAGTCAATATCTTCTCCTCACCACATTTCAAGCGCCAATTGGGGTGAAGCGCAAATTGTCGCCATCCAGCCACGCCTGCACCGGCTTGCCTTCGAGCTCCGGCGGCAGGGTCTCGAATACCCGGAACACGCCCGCGATCGACACCAGCTCGGCGTGGAATTCCTGACAGAACACCCGCGCGCTGGTCTCGCCGCGCGCGCCGGCCACGGCGCGTCCACGTAACGAGCCGTAGACGTGGACACATCCGTCCGCGATCACCTCTGCCCCGGCGCCGACGGTTGATGTGACGACCACATCGCGGCTGCGCGCATACAGGCGCTGCCCGGAGCGCACGGGCTGGTGTTGGATCAGTGTCGGAATACCGGCCTCGGCGCGCTCCGCCGGCTGCGCCGCCTGCGTCGGCTGCGCCGCATGCACGATCGGTGCCGCCTGAGTCTGCTGCCGGAAAGGCGCGAGCACAGGCAGCTCGAGCGCCGCCGACAGCGCTTCCACAGCGGCGGAGCCGCCTACGAGTCCCACCGGCAGCATGCCCGCGCGGCGCACGGCGTCGATCACCGCCCGCATCTCCTCGACCTGCGGGTCCTTGCCGAGCGCGGTGAGGTCGAGACAAACTCCAGTGCGTTGGAAGAAAAGCGGCGCGCTGGCCACACGGCCAGTCAGCTCGTCGAGAATCGCGCCCGGATCGGTCGAGCGGATGCGAACCTGCATCAGGCCCACCTGCCCGAAACGTAAGTCGATGGCCGGCGCTGCGGCGGCGGCATCCAATGGCTGAGTCATCATCGGTATTGACACGACCCGTCAGAACGCTTGGCTTGATGTGTACTGCGCCCGTAATCCGGCATAGCACGACCGTAACGCGTGCAGCGCGCCCGAATGCGATGCGGGATGGACGCGGAGTGTACCGGCTTAAGTTCGCCGCCGCACGCCTCTGACAGGCTCTGCCTCGAGGGGATTCTCCGGCCAGTAGTGCTTCGGGTAGCGGCCCCGCATGTCCTTGCGCACGTCCGCATACGCGCCGCGCCAAAAGCTGGCCAGATCGCGCGTCACCTGCACGGGTCGCTGTGCCGGCGAGAGCAGCTTGAAGGTGACCGGTACCCTGCCGCTACCGATCCGCGGCGTCGTCTCGAGGCCGAACACCTCCTGCAGGCGGACGGATACCGCGGGCGCGCTCTCGTCCACGTAGTCTATGTGTATGCGTGAGCCGCTCGGCACGGGCAGATGGGTCGGGGCGAGCACATCGAGCGCCCGCCGCTCGTCCCAACTCAGCCGCGCCAGCAGCGCATCGAGCAGCGGCACGCGGGCGAGGTGGCCGCGGCGGGTGATCCCGTCGAGCCACGGCGCGAGCCAATCGCCGATCGAGGCCGTGAGGGCCGCATCGGCAAGGTCCGGCCAGCGCTCGTAGTCACTGCCCAGGCGCCGCACGAAGCCGACGCGCGCCTGCAGATCGCGCGCCTCGCGGCTCCAGGGCAGCGACTCGATTCCGAGCTGGCGGACGCCCTCCAGCATGGCGGCACTCGCTGCCTCGCGCGGCACCTCGGGCAGGGCGCTCTCCTCCAGCACGAGGCCGTCGAGCCGCAGGACTCGCCTGGCGAGAACCGCCTGCTCGCGCTCATTCCATTCGACGGAGTCGCTGCGTACCAGGCGGGAGCCGAGCTGCTCGTCGATATCATCGCGGCTGAGTGGCGCGGCGAGCCGAATGCGCGCATCCCGATCGCGGTCGTCGAGATCGATCGCGACGATCAGCTCCTGGCGCGAGAGCGGCTGCGGCTCGCCGAAATGCGCGCCCCGTCCATTGGTCAGCGTGAAGCGCCCTTCGCCACCGACTCGCCGCCGCCCGATGCGATCGGGAAACGCCAGCGCCAGCAGCCCCCCGACGGACCCGCCGCTCCGAGCCTCGCGCGGACTGGAATCGGTGGCCGCCCCGAGCTGGCGCAGCAGGTCGCGCGCGCCGCGCCTCGCTCTGTGCAAGGCCGCGCGATCCATGCCGCCGGAGTCGCTCTCGCCGCGCAGTGCCTCGATGCGGCTGCGAATGTCGGCATCCCGGGTTCCAGCCATCCCGCGCAGCAAGTCCCGCTCGGATAGCAGCACCGCAAGATCGGCGGCAAGCGCCAGCGAGCCCATCCGCTTCGCCCGCAGCAGCATGTGCGCCAGGCGCGGATGCACGCCGAGCCGCGCCATCTCCCGCCCGTGCGGCGTGATGCGCCCGGCGGCGTCGAGCGCGCCCAAGCGCTCGAGCAAGTCGCGTGCGCTCGCCAGCATGGCGGCCGGCGGCGGATCGAGCCATCTGAGCGCCGCCGCATCACGCACCCCCCACCCCGCAAGCTCCAGCGCCAGCGGCGTCAGGTCCGCCTCGACAATCTCCGCGGGGCTGAAAGGGGCGAGGCTGCGCTGCGCGCCCTCGCTCCAGGCGCGATAGCACACCCCCGGCTCGACCCGCCCCGCTCTGCCCTGGCGCTGCTCCGCCGAAGCGCGCGAGATGCGCTCCGTCTCGAGGCGGCTCATGCCGGTTGCCGGATCGAAGCGCAAGCGGCGAACCAGCCCCGAATCCACCACCACCCGTACCCCCGGAATCGTCAGGCTGGTCTCGGCGATGTTGGTGGCGAGCACGACGCGGCGAGCTCCCTCGCGGGCGGGCATGAGCGCCGCGTCCTGCTCCTCGCTGGAGAGCTCTCCATAGAGTGGCAGCAACTGCAGCCGCGCCGCGCCGCTCGATGCCGCAGCGGAGCCCTCGAGCAGCGCGCGCACCCGATGGATCTCCCGCGCTCCCGGAAGAAACACGAGCACATCCCCCTGCTCCTCCTCCAATGCCAGCCGGACGATTCTCGCCGTCAGCGCTTCGGGACACTCCTGCGCCCCGCGCCCCGGCCCCGTTTCAGGCAGCAGCGGCATTCCCTTGCCCGCATATCGCGTCGTCACCGGGAAGCTCCTGCCGTTCGCCGTGACAACAGGCGCCTCGCCGAGCAACCGCGACACCGCGGCCCCCTCCAGAGTCGCCGACATCACCAGGATCTTGAGCTCAGGCGCCACGCTCTCGCGCGCATCCAGCGCCAGCGCCAGCCCCAGATCGGCCTGCAGGCTCCTCTCGTGGTACTCGTCGAACAGGACAGCCGCAACACCTTCCAACGCGGGATCCGTCTGCAGCATTCGTGTCAGCACCCCTTCCGTCACGACCTCGATACGCGTGTCCCGCGACACCCGCGTATCAAGCCGCATCCGATGCCCCACAGTGCGCCCGACAGCCTCCCCCAAAGTCTGCGCCATGCGCCCCGCGACCGCCCGCGCCGCCAACCGCCGCGGCTCCAGCATCAAAATCCGCTTCCCCGCCGCCCATGCCTCTTGCACGAGCACGAGCGGCACCACCGTGCTCTTCCCCGCCCCCGGCGGCGCCATGACCACTGCCGACGAATGCTCACGAAGCACCCGCCGCAACTCCGGCAGCACGTCATCAATAGGTAGTCCCGAATGCTCCAGAGAGGCGCTCAAGCACCGATTCCCACCCGCCAACTGTAATAAGCAAAGAGAAACCAGCCCACGATGAGCCCCGCCCCCCCGGCCGGCGTCGCCAGCTCGACCCAGCGCGACGTCGCTCCCAGGCTGAGCGCGTAGAGGCTGCCGCAGAAAAGCACGATCCCGCAAAGGAGCACCCGCGGTGCGCGGGCGAAGCCTTGGAGCGACAGCCGCTTGGCCGCCGTCAGGTTGTCCGGATGGAACCGCCCAAGCAGCGCACCCATGACCAGCAATCCCAGAGACTGATAGAACTGATACCGCACTGCAATTTCATAGATCCCGAGCTTGCTCGCGCTCAAACGTCCGGCGAGGAAGTGAGCGCCCAGCGCTCCGGCAACCGTTGCCAGCGCGAGCAATAGGCCCGCGGCCGGAAGGACCCAGCGACCATAAAAGCCTGTCATGATGTCGGCGCCTCTGAGATGGCTGTTGGCCTCTTTGATCGCCCTGTCGACCAACGAGACGCCGCTCGCGCGCAGCCGCCCCCTCCGATCCAGCGAGCGATGGTAATGCAGGACCGCCGGCTGCGCGTACGTCCCCCGCGGCAGCCGCTTCGCCAGGTTGGTGGGAAAGTTGTATTCCAGCGGCAATTCCTGAAACGGCAGCGCCAGCTCGAGCATCGCAAACGCCCAGCTCACCTGGTCGATGTGATTGACCCACTGCTCGAGGAGCTGACGGTGCTCGGTCAACCTGCCGGCGTAGTCCAGCCACGCCTGGCCCAGCGGCTGCATGAACTGCCGCGGAATCAGCAACATGCCGCCATTGCAGTTCATCGCGTAGGTCCTGGCAGCGGGACAGCAGCTCGGCGCGGCCAGTGCCGGCTGTTGGGAGACGCCCAGGAACTCCCGGATCCGCTCCAGCACCGCCAGCGGCGGATTCTCCTGATCGACACGCCGCGCGCGCACGAACTCCGGCGTCGCCGCCGCATCCAGGGGTCGCATGATCGCCAGATCTGTGTCGCAGGCCACGAGCACATCGAAGTCCTCGCCGGCCAGCGTGAAGAGCTGATTGATCTTGTTGGTGTAGGCGCCGTCGGGCCCGAGCGGTAGATCGAGAGCGCGCACGCCAAACTCTGCCGCGATGCGCTTGCCGACCTCACCGCTGCGCGCCGTGACCTGCGCCACGATGTCGCTCGGCCTGACGCCGGCTGCCAGTATCGTCCTCAGGAATATCCGGCTCTCCAGGATGAAACGCGAATGCTCGTCGATGACGAAGCTGTATCGGAGTCGCATGCCGCGGGCAACGCCCCTACGAGCCGGACTGCCCGGTCCGGTCCAGCGCCCCCAGCAGCGGGCGGATGAGATCGAGCGGCAACGGGAAGATGATCAGCGACGATTTGTCATGCGAGATGTCGGCCAGAGTCTGAAGATACCGCAGCTGCAGCCCGCTGCCGTGCTGGCCCAGAATCTGCGCGGCCTCGGTCAGCGTCTGCGCGGCCTGCTTCTCGCCCTCGGCATTGATGACCTTCGCGCGTCGATTGCGCTCGGCCTCCGCCTGTCGGGCCATCGCACGGATCATGCTTTCGTCGAGGTCCACGTCCTTGATCTCCACGTTCGAGACCTTGATACCCCAGGCCTCGGTGCTCTGATCGAGGATGCGCTGGATGTCTCCGTTCAGCTTGTCGCGCTGGGAGAGCAGGTCATCCATCTCATGCTGGCCGAGCACCGAACGCAGCGTGGTCTGCGCCACCTGACTGGTGGCGTCCCAGACATTGGCCACCTGGATGATGGCCCGGCCGGGATCGACGACGCGGAAGTAGACCACCGCATTCACCTTGACCGACACGTTGTCGCGCGTGATCACATCCTGCTTCGGCACGTTGAGCACGATGACCCGCAGGTCCACCTTTTTCACTCTCTGAAGGATGGGCCAGATCAGGATCATCCCCGGTCCTTTTATGCCCGTGAAACGCCCGAGCGTGAACATCACGACCCGCTCGTACTCGTTCAGCACGTTTATGGCGCTGAAGAGCAGCAGCGCGACGATGACGACAATGACTACGAGAGCATAGGGCATGAGGAACTCCCCGGGTGAAGCCGGCCGTTTATGGTAACGGCTCAACCCACAATGTCAGACCTTCCACCTTCACGATGCGCGCCGCCTGTCCCGCCTTCAAGGGCGCCGCGCTGCAGGCATTCCATAGCTCGCCTCCATAGCGGACGCGTCCGCGCGCCACGAAATCCTCCGCCGCCTCGACCCGGCCCCCGAGCATCGCTTGCGTGCCGGTTACGACCGGCCTGCGCCTGGCGTGGCTGGCAAGATACACGATCCCGAGAATGACCAGGCCGCCCACGGTCGCAAGGCCGCCGATGAGCGGCAGCGCCACCTGGATGCCTTGAGCTCCCGAGAACAGGATGAGCGAGCCGACGATGAAGGCGATGAGGCCGCCGATGCCGAGCGACCCGTAGGCCGGGAAGAAGAATTCCGCGGCCATCATGCCGGCGCCCACGATGAGGAGCGCCAGCCCGGCGAAATTCGTGGGCAGGAGCTGGAAGGCGAACAGCGCCACGAGCAGGCAGACGACGCCGACCACTCCGGGCAGCACCCCGCCGGGATGATAGCCCTCGAAGAGCAGGCCCCAGATGCCGATCAGCAGCAGCCCGTAGGCGATCTCCGGATTGGTGATGACACCGAGCAGCCGCGTGCGCCAGTCGGGTTTCATCCACTCGACCCGCACTCCACTGGTATCCAGGCGTACCGTCCGGGTGCCGATTTGCGTCTCGCGGCCGTTCAACTGTGTCAGCAGGCTCGTCAGGTCGGGCGCGATGAAGTCTATGACGTGCTGCTGCAGCGCCTGGGTCGCGGGCAGGCTCGCGGCGCCGCGCACCGCCTGCTCGGCCCAATCCGCGTTGCGGCCGCGAAGTTGCGCCAGGCCGCGGATGTAGGCGATCGAATCGTTGAGGACTTTGCGCTGCTCGGCGCTCATCGGCGGCGTCGGCTCGGAGGCGGGGGCCGTCTTGCCCGTCTTGTCCGGCTTCGCCGGGCTTTCCGCGGGCGGCGCCGGCTCGGAGCCGCCGATCGACACCGGGGTGGCGGCGCCCAGATTGGTCGCCGGCGCCATCGCCGCGAAGTGGCAGGCATACAGGATGTACGTGCCCGCGCTCGCCGCCCGCGCGCCGGGCGGAGCCACATAGGCGACGACCGGCACCGATGAAGCCAGGATGTCGCTGATGATCTCGCGCATGGAGGTCAAGAGGCCCCCCGGCGTATCGATCTCCAGGATCACGAAGGGACTGCCGCGCTGTTGCGCCACCTCGAGACCGCGTTGGATGTAAAGCGACGTGGCTGGCCCGATGGCACCTCGAATCTCGAGCGCCAGCGCCGGCGTCTTGCCGACGGTCGGTGCCGCGGGCGCATCGCGAGCCATGACCGTCGACGTCACGACGGCGAGCGCCATCAGCAGCCCCAAGGCACCTGTGGTCAGGGCACGAATCGATGTCGGCCTGGTCATTGGCACTCTCGGTTACTTCCGGCGTGCGCTCCGCGGGTTGCTCGGCAAGCCCGTGTGCTGCGTACGAAACCTCTGCTGTGGCCCGCGTGCCCGTTGCTGCCCCTCAGCCTTCTCCCCTGTCCCAGCCGGCTGATACGCGGGCACCAGCTGATGCTTGCCGTTGCCGATGAGATCGGCCCGGCCCATGCGCCGCAACGCCTCGCGCAACACCGGCCAGTTGTTGGGATCATGGTAGCGCAGGAACGCCTTGTGGAGGCGCCGCACCTTCAGGCCCTTCGGCACCCGCACCTCGCCGCCGCCGCGGCTCAGGCGCTTCAGCGGGTTCTTGCCGGAGTGATACATGGCGGTCGCCGTCGCCATGGGCGATGGCAGGAAGGCCTGCACCTGGTCGGCCCGGAAGCTGTTCTTCTTCAGCCACAGGGCGAGCTCGAGCATGTCCTCATCGCTGGTGCCCGGATGGGCCGCGATGAAATACGGGATGAGGTACTGCTCCTTGCCGGCCTCGCGCGAATAGCGGTCGAAGAGCTCCTTGAAGCGATCGTAGGCGCCGATTCCGGGTTTCATCATCATCGCCAGCGGGCCCTCGGCGATCGCCTCCGGCGCGATCTTGAGGTAGCCGCCGGTGTGATGTTGCGCCAGCTCCTTCACGTACTCGGGCGATTCGACCGCCAGGTCGTAACGCACGCCGGAAGCGATGAGCACCTTGCGGATGCCGGGCAGCTCGCGGACCTTGCGGTAGAGGTCGATGAGCGGCGCATGATCGGTATCGAGGTTGGGACAGATCCCGGGAAACACACAGGACGGCCGGCGGCAGGCGCTCTCGATCTCGCGGCTGCGGCAGGCCAGCCGGTACATGTTGGCCGTGGGGCCGCCGAGGTCGGAGATGACGCCGGTGAAGCCCGGCACCTCGTCCCGGATCGTCTCCACTTCACGCACCACCGAGCGCGCCGAGCGGCTCTGGATGATGCGCCCCTCGTGCTCCGTAATGGAGCAGAAGGTGCAGCCACCGAAGCAGCCGCGCTGGATCGCGACCGAGAAGCGGATCATCTTGTAGGCGGGGATGTTGGCATCACCGTAAGCCGGATGCGGCCGGCGGCGGTAGGGACGCTCGTACACCCAGTCCATCTCCGCCGTGGTCAGCGGGATCGGCGGCGGATTCAGCCATACCTCGGTGTCGCCGTGACGCTGCACCAGCGCGCGGGCATTACCGGGATTGGCCTCCAGATGCAGGATGCGATTGGCATGCGCATACAACACCGGGTCCGAGGCGACCTGGTCGTAGGAAGGCATGCGAATGACGCTGCGCGCGCGATCGGCGTTCTTCACACGGCGCACGAAACGCACGACCTTTTCAGTTTCCGCAGCGGCCGGGTGCGCCTCCGTATGGTCCTGCACGGCCCGCGCGGGCTCCATCGCGTAGGGATCGGCCTGCGGTGTGACCGGCCCCGGCGTGTCGAGATGCGTGGAGTCGATCTCGATCCAACTCTCGGGGACCGACCGGCGCGCAAACGCGGTGCCGCGCATGTCCGTGATGTCGCGGATCGACTCCCCGGCCGCGAGGCGATGGGCGATCTCGCAGATCTGCCGCTCGCCGTTGCCGTAGATCAGCAGATCTGCCTTCGCATCGAGCAGAATCGAGCGGCGCACTTTTTCCGACCAGTAGTCGAAATGCGCGATGCGGCGCAATGAGGCTTCGATGCCGCCGATGACGATCGGCACATCCTTGAAGGCTTCCCGCGCGCGTTGCGCGTAGACGATCACGGAGCGGTCTGGCCGCTTGCCGCCGATGCCTCCGGGTGTGTAGGCATCATCGCTGCGCAGCCGGCGATCGGCCGTGTAGCGGTTGACCATGGAGTCCATGTTGCCGGCGGTGACGCCGAAGAAGAGGTTGGGACGCCCCAGCGCGGTAAATGCCGCCGCGCTGTGCCAGTCCGGCTGCGCGATCATCCCCACTCTGAAGCCCTGCGCTTCGAGCACTCGCCCGACGATGGCCATGCCGAAGCTCGGATGATCGACATAGGCATCGCCGGTCACGATGATGATGTCGCAGCTGTCCCAGCCGAGCTGGTCCATCTCGGCGCGGGACATGGGCAGGAAGGGCGCCGTGCCGAAGCGCTCGGCCCAGTACCTGCGATAGCCTGTGATGTCGCGAGCGGTCTGCATGCGGACTCAGTACAGCAGGTATGCCTGCCGCTCGGCACTCCATGCGGCTTCGTCCGGCGCCACGAGCGCGTCAAAGTCCGCGGCGGTGGCCGCCGGATCGTCCACCCAGCGCCGCAGCAGATCGCTGCCGTTGATCACATCGATCGCGAGTCGCTCGCGCTCGTACTCATAGGCGAAGTCGCGCCACAGCGGGTAGTCGGGCACGAGCCGCCGCAGCGCCTTGAAGGCGAGCGCCACGAGCCGCCACGGGCGGAAAGCCTCGTGGTCGTAGTAAATCGGGTCCTCCACATGGAACTGCACGCCGGCGCAGAGCTTGCCCGCGTGCTTGTGGAAGGTGGGCTCGAACCAGCAGGCCCGTGCCCGGCAACCGCGCATCCAGGTCGGTGCCAACTCGCGCATGGTTGCAAGCAGCGAGCGGACATCGAGATCGGGCGCGCCGAGAACTTCGAGCGGACGCGTGGTGCCCCTCCCTTCCGAGAGGGTCGTTCCTTCCAACATCACGGTACCGGGATAACAGCGCGCCATCCACAGCGAGGGGGCGTTGGGACTGGGATTGACCCAGGTGCGCCGCCACATCGGCCAGCCATAACCCGGCGCCGCGTTCGGCTCCCAACCGTCCAACGCGATGACCTGACAGTCGACATCCAGCTTCAGCGTCGAGACGAACCAGCGCGCCAGCTCCCCGAGCGTCAGTCCGTGTCGCATCGGCATCTGCCCGGGACCGACGAAGCTCTCCCAGCCCGGGCGCCGCGACAGGCCCTCGACGGGCCGGCCGACGGGATTCGGGCGGTCGAGCACCCACACCGTCTTGTGCCGCTTGGCGGCCTCCTCCAGGACGTACCGCAGCGTTGTCACGAAGGTGTAGATGCGGCAACCGAGGTCCTGGAGATCCACCAGCAAGTCATCGAAGCTGTCCATCATGCGGTCCGTCGGTCGCCTTACGTCACCATAAAGGCTGAAGACGGGGATCCCATGTACCGGGTCGACGAAGTCGGCCGACTCCACCATGTTGTCCTGCTTGTCGCCGCGGAGCCCGTGCTGGGGTCCGAAAGCGGCGGTCAGTCGCACATCACCGAGCGCCGCGAGGGCATCCAGGGAATGCACGAGATTGCGGGTGACGGATGCAGGATGGGCGAGCAGCGCCACGCGCCTGCCGGCCAGGGGCTTGCGGAGCTGCGGCTCCTCGAGCAGGCGATCGATACCGAACTTCATGGGGTGGCAGCCTGACTGGGGAGCTCGAGCGCGAGCGCAAAGCCTTCGGGGTGATGAAAATCCGGCCGACCGGCCGCGTGGCGTACCGCCCAGTATGACAGCCTGCCCTCCCGGTCCTCCACTACCGTGCTCAAAGCGATCCGCAACCGTCGCCGGGGCGTTTCCGGGTCGAGGCCCGCGGCGAGGAGTCTATCGCCGAGCTGCACCTCTGCCTGCAGCTCCAGCGCCTCCGGGAGGCGCCGGAGCGCCAGGCGCGGCGCCGCTTCCAGGGCTGGCGTCATTCCCTGGCGGTAGGAATCGAAGCGATACGCCGCCCATTCACCGGAGGGCGAGAAATTGAGCTCCAGGTAGCCGGGGGATTCCGGGAGGCCGACGAAAGCCTCGAAGCATGTGTGTGCCCAGAGCTTGTCCGTCCTTCCGGCGTCCGCCACTGGGGGCGGGACACGGACGAGCAGCAGATCGGCCTCCAGGACGTACTGAAACCGTAGCAAATCCTTACCCGCCACCTCAGCGCTGGCGGCGACCCGCCGCACACCGCTGTTCGGAACGTCCGGATGCGCCAACAGAGAAACAATTGAGGAACCGCCCTTGGCCATGACCCCATACTAAGGGCGTCCGACGCCGCAGCAACGGCCCCCGCTCACAGTGCTTTCAGAACGTCCCAGCCCAGCTCGAGCACGCCGCGCACTACACCCACGACGACTTTGACCCCAGTGGTAGTAATGTCGACGACGCCGCGTATCGCCACGTGTCCTGCCTCCGCGAAAATCCCGTGGGGATGGCGGCGCGCGTAGGTGACGGCACTCTGCTCATCCGCCCGGGCGGCAGCCCGCTGCGCCGCGCTGAGCTCCGTAACCGGCACATCCATCACCTTCACCGACGCTGTCCCGTTGCCATAGAAGCCGAGCTGCTGGGCGACGGCAGGCGTTGCGTCGATGACCCGGCCGCCATAGAAGGGCCCGCGATCATTGACCATCGCCACCGCCTCGCGGCCGTTGCTCGAGTTGCGGATTCTGACCCAGGTGCCGAATGGCAGGGTTTTATGGGCGATCCGCATCGCGTCGGGATCGAAGGGAGCGCCGCTCGCGGTCGGCCTGCCGGCATCGCCGCTGCCATACCAGGAGGCGATGCCGCTCGCCCGGTAGCCTGCTCCCGAGGCGAGCACGCGATAACAACCATGGCCGGCCACGCAGTATTCGCGTCCGGGCGCGTGGCCTCTCGGCGGGCCCGACGCGCAGCCGGCTAGTCCGAACAGCGCTGCCGCCAGCGCCAGGCGGACTCCGTATTTACTCATCTCCCACAGGCATCAGCCGCCGCTCCTTCGGCGCGATTCTGTTCGAGCCGGCCGCAGCAGGCAAGCCAGTGCCGGCTGCGGCTGCCGGTAACCTTACTCGGAGGCGGCGGACAGCATGGCCTGGCGACGGCTCCAGAGCGCACCGAAATCGCTGACCCGCAGCAGACTGCCAACCCCGACCGCGGCCACGGCGCCATTGTCGAATCTGGCAATCGCGTCCCGCAGAGTGAGCAGCGCGAGCAGCGCTTCGCCGTCCAATGCCACGAGCTTCGCGAGCGCGCCGCCCTGTTCGCGGTCATGGCGGCGGACATGGCCCACTTCCGGCTCCGCGGCAGTCAAAACCGCCCTTTCCATCGCCTGCAGCTCGCGCTGCGCTCGCTCCAGGACCAGGCCCATCTCGACGACGCCGGGATTCGGCGGGCCGCCATCCCGGCCCGACGGCAGGTGCTTGCGCACAAACGCCGCATGGAGCGAGACCAGGTGCGTACGGGACTCGCCGAGAAGCTGACTCAGCTTCCCGCGTATCAACAGGTCGTCCGCGTGCAGCTCATCCTCGCACCGATAGAAGTTGTAGCCGCAGCCGTAAAACAAGTTCGACAGCAACCGTCTGCCGGGCCCGGCTTGTTCGATCGGATTGGTGATGACCTTCTGTTCCATACTTTTACTTTTGCCGACGCGCGGCCGGCGGCATGCCGCGGTTCCCCTGCTCAATAAGGCGGATTCCGCGGCGAAATCGGCTCATGAAAGTCCCCCGGGGAGCCGAACTGAGACGGTATTCCCGGTCATGAGGTGGCCATGACGTACCATATGAGCCTGGCAACCGAGTGCACCGATGTCCGCACCCGTGACCACACCCCCCAGCGAGCTGTTTCGCCTGTGGCGCTCCGGAGACGATGAGGCGCTGCGCCGTCTCCTGCCCCTGGTGTACGAGGAGCTGCGCCACATCGCCCGGCGGCATCTGCGCCGCGAGCGGCCCGACCACACGTTGCAGACCACCGCCCTCATTCACGAGGCGTATCTGCGGCTCGTCGACCAGGGGGCCGCGGAGGTCCGCGACCGCTGCCACTTCGTCGCCCTGACCTCGCATCTCATGCGGCAGATCCTGGTCGACCATGCTCGCGCCCGGTTGGCGAAGAAGCGCGACGGCGGCTACCGCGTCACGCTCGCCGAAGACATCTCGGCCGTCGAGCCCCAGGAAGTCGACGTGCTCGCAATCGACGATGCCCTGACGCGGCTCGCCGGGCTCGACCCGCAGCAGGCGCGAGTCGTGGAGCTCAGGTACTTCGGCGGCCTGTCCATTCGCGAGACGGCCGACGCTCTCGGGGTCTCGGAGGCCACGGTGAAACGGGAGTGGGCGACCGCCCGCGCGTGGCTCCACCGCGAGATCACGAGCACGCGCCGGGAGTAGCGCTGGCCGCTCTCGCCAGCGTCATTCGTCGCCGCCGTCCGAGCCACCCATGCGGCTCACGATGTTGTAGAGCAGCTGCCGCGGGATGTCGAGCAGCTTTGCTGCCTGCGAGAGATTGCCGCCGGTCAGCGCCAGCGCGCGTTGCACAGCCAGGTTTTCCGCCCGGCGTCGCGTCTCACGCAGTGTAGGGACATCCGACCAGTCCGCCTTGTCGGCGGCGAGGCCGAGGTCGCCGGCGGTGATGAGCGGTCCCTCCGCCAGAATGACCGCGCGCTTCACGCGATTCTCGAGCTCGCGGACATTCCCCGGCCAGGCGTGCGTCTCGATCGCCGCAATCGCATCCGGCGCGAAGCGCACGGCCCGCCCACCGCGCCGCGTGCGCCGCAGGAAGTCGGAGGCGATGAGCAGCGCGTCCGATTCCCGCTCGCGCAGCGGCGGAATGGCAATCGTCACTTCGCTCAGGCGATAGTACAGATCATCGCGAAACGTCCGCTGCGCGATGGCAGTCTGGAGATTGCGGTTGGTGGCGGCAACGATGCGGACGTCCACGGCGATCGGCTGACGCCCGCCGACGCGTTCGATGACCCGCTCCTGCAGGAATCGCAGCAGCTTGCACTGCAGGGAAAGCGGCATGTCCCCGATCTCATCCAGGAAGAGCGTACCGCCGGCGGCGGTCTCGATCTTGCCGCGCATCTGCTTCAGCGCTCCCGTGAAGGCGCCGCGCTCGTAGCCGAAGAGCTCGCTCTCGAGCAGGCTTTCGGGGATCGCCGCGCAATTGATCGCGACCAGGGTCCTGGCCGGCCGGCGGCTCAGAGCGTGCAGCTCCCGCGCCAGGAGCTCCTTGCCCGTGCCGCTCTCACCCAGCAGCAGCACGGTCGCCCGCGTTGGCGCCACCTTCTCCAGGGTGCGGCGGACTTTCTGCATGCACGCGCTCGTTGCGACCATGCGATCGGGCGCCGCAGCAGGGCGGCCCGCGCCCGTGGCGGCATTGTCATTGCCACCCTTGGGCGCGCACAGACTGCCGGTGCTCGTGGGATGCAGCAACGTACCTCCGGACACATTGGTTTGAGCCCCATGGAGACAGCGGATTTCGGGGCGTAACCGGCTCACGCGTGTGCCTCGATCCAGTAATATGTTGGGTCATGACCCCTGAGCGTTGGCGGCGGGTGAAATCCGCGTTGGGCGAGGCCATGGCGCTCAGCGGCGCGGCGCGGGCCGCCTACCTCGAGAGCCTCGGTGGCCATGATCCGGAGACGCGCGCGGAGGTTGAATCGCTGCTCGCCGCGGAGCGGGATGCGGGCAGCCTCTTCCTGGAGACGCCCGCGCCCGTAGCGCTGGACGATGCCGCGCTGGCCGATGGCGATGCCGGTCAGTTCGTCGGGCAGCGGCTGGGTCCGTACCGGCTGCTCGCCGAGATCGGCTCGGGCGGCATGGGTCGGGTCTATCGCGCGGTTCGCGCCGACGACGAGTACCAGCAGGAGGTGGCGATCAAGCTGGTGCGCGCCGGCGCGGACGCGGAGTTCGTCGCCCAGCGCCTGCGCACCGAGCGCCAGATCCTGGCGAGCCTGACTCACCCCAACATCGCCCGGCTGTTGGACGGCGGCACGA
This sequence comes from uncultured Pseudomonadota bacterium, assembly GCA_963812925.1. GTDB lineage: Bacteria > Pseudomonadota > Gammaproteobacteria > Steroidobacterales > Steroidobacteraceae > 13-2-20CM-66-19. The sequence continues at coordinate 18,379 of CAWEXF010000009.1, forward strand.
CACCCGAGGGCGTGCCATACCTCGTCATGGAGCTGATCGATGGCGAGCCCATCACCCGCTACTGCGAGCAGCGGCGGCTGGACGTGGCCGCGCGACTCGAGTTGTTCCTGCTGGTCTGCTCGGCGGTGCAATACGCGCATCAGCGCATGGTGATTCACCGGGATCTCAAACCGAGCAACATCCTGGTCACTGCGGACGGGACACCAAAGCTGCTCGACTTCGGCATCGCGAAGATCCTGGAGGCGGGTGCCGTTCCGGTGCGCGGCGATGCCACGATCAACTCCCTGCGCATTCTGACACCCGACTATGCCAGCCCGGAGCAGGTGCGCGGCGAGACGGTCACGGCGGCCAGCGACGTCTATTCGCTCGGCATCATTCTCTATGAGCTGCTGACCGGCTCGAGACCCTTCCAGGGCAACGAGCACGCGCGCACAACCGATGGAGCCACCCTCGACCCGGCGGTGAGAAAACCCAGCACCGTCGTGCGCCCGGGCACCGGCCCCAACGCCACCGTCGAAGGCTCGCCCGAAAAGTTGAGCCGGCGCCTGCGCGGCGACCTCGACAACATCGTGCTCATGGCTCTGAGGCGCGAGCCCGAACGGCGCTACGGCTCGGTCGAGCGTCTCGCGGACGACATTCACAGACATCTCGGGCATCTGCCGATCACGGCGCGGAAACCAACGCCTGGGTATCGGGCCGCGACCTTCGTCGCCCGGCACAGGCTGGCGACGGTCGCGACGGCGCTGGTCGCCAGCGCTCTGCTCGGCGGCATCGTCATGACGTTGCAGGAAGCGCACGTAGCCGAGGCCCAACGGGCCCGCGCCGACCGCCGTTTCAACGACGTGCGCCGGCTTGCCGACACGCTGATCTTCGAGGTTCATGATTCCATCCGGGACCTCCCCGGCGCCGAGAAGGCGCGGCGGCTCGTGATCGACACGGCCGTACGCTACCTCGGCAGCCTCTCGCTGGAGGCAGCCCGCGACCCGTCGCTGCAGCATGAGCTCGCCGCCGCATACGTGAGGCTCGGGGATTTGCAGGGACGTGCGCGTGAGGCCAACGAGGGCGACTACGCCGGCGCCCGCCGCAACTACGGCCACGCCTTCACCCTGCTGGAGGCGAGTCTCGCGGCCAGACCCGACGATGAAGACGCCCAGCGCGACATGATCACCACCTGCGGCAAGCTGAGCGACCTGCTGCTGTGGTCGCAGAACGATCCCGCCGGAGCACTGTGGTATTCGCAGCAGACCGTCGCGAGGAGCCGGCGCCTGAGCCTGCAGCATCCGACCGACCCCAGCTTCCGCTACTTCTTCGCGGCCAGCCTGCTCGATCACGGCTACAAGCTCTTCGAGATCCGCGGCGACGCCGCCACCGCCGTGACGGAGATGCAACATTCCGTGGCGATCCTGGAATCTCTTCACACCGCCGATGCGAGCGACCTACGCACCACGCGCACTCTGGCGCTCGGCTACAGCCGCACCGGCGAAGCCTTGGAGTACCGACACGACTACACGGACGCGTTGCCGCTTTATGACGAGGAACACGGCCTGCTCGTGACGCTGGCCCGTGCCGCGCCGCACAACGCCGATCTCGCACACTTGCTCGCGTTCGCGGAGCTGGATATGGCGGGGGCTCAGGCAAATCTTGGGCGCTTCGATGAGGCGCTGCAACATGGACAGGCGGCCCTCGACTTCTTCAGATCACTGGCCGCCTCCGATCCGAAGATTGCCGAATACCGCCAGGATGAGAGTCACGCGCTTGTGAGCATGGCTCGTATCGAAAGCTTGCGCGCGCGGCCCCAGCAGTCCATCGCGTTGCTGCAGCAGGCATTCGCCCAAATGGATGCCACGTCGGCCGGAGATGGCAGCGGCGGCAACTTCGATGCCGATAGAGCTCAGGCCGAATTTCTGGCCGGGGACGAGTACGCGGCACTTGCGTCCGCTGCCAGCCCCGGCGGCTCGAGCCGAGCGGCGGACTGGCGGCAGTCGCGCCAGTATTACGAGCAGTCGCTTACGGAGTATCGCAAGGTCAGCGGTACCTGGTTCCAGGCGGCAACCAATGTCAACGAGGCTGCGGAAAAGATCCGTCGCTGCGACGCCGCACTCGCCGGGAGCACTTGAGAATGGCTGAATCTTCGGGAAACACCGCGCCAGCGGCCGCACAGACCGACGCTACCGCGGACCCCGGCCTCATGTCACAGCTCGACATGATGATCGGTGCGCTCTGGGCTTCGCCCGCCCGCAGCGCAATCGCCGCGATTACGGCGGCGGCGATCGTCGTCGTCGTGGCAACTGCCTACGGCCAGGTGCGCCTCAACCGCTGGAACCAACCGTTCTACGATGCCCTGTCGCGGCGGAACATGCACGGCTTCGCGATGCAGCTCGCCGTGTTCGCCGTCCTCGCCGGCTTGCTTCTCCTGCTCAATGTCGGGCAGCGCTGGCTCGGCGAGATGTTGAAGGTGAAGCTGCGCGAGGGGCTCGTGCATGACCTGGTAGAAGACTGGATGCAGCCGCGTCGCGCGTTTCAACTGGAGAGCGCCGGCCCTATCGGTGTGAACCCCGATCAGCGCATGCACGAGGATGCACGCCATCTCACGGAGCTGTCGAGCGATCTCGCACTCGGGCTCGTGCAGTCCTCAGCTCTCCTCGTCAGCTTCGTCGGGGTTCTGTGGTCGATCTCGCGCGGCTTCGCGCTGAGGCTGGACGGCGTCAACCTGGCCGTGCCGGGCTACATGGTCTGGGCCGCGATAATCTATGCGCTGTCGGCATCCCTGCTCACGTACTGGACCGGCCGCAGACTCATTCCGGACAATGCGGCGCGCTACGCGCGGGAAGCCGAGCTGCGTCACACATTGGTCCGCGTCAACGAGCACATCGATGCCATCACGCTCGCGAGCGGTGAGGCAGATGAGGCGCGGCGCATCGAGCTCGACCTCGCGGCGGTGCTCACCGCCATGCGGCGGCTGGTGACGGACCTGACACGCCTGACCTGGGTGACGTCGGGCTACGGCTGGGTCACGCTGGTCGTTCCGATCCTGGTCGCGGCGCCCCTCTATTTCACCGGCAACCTCTCCTTCGGTGGCCTGATGATGGCGGCGGCGGCCTTCACGCAGTTGCAATCGTCGCTGCGCTGGTTCGTCGACAACTTCAGCACCATCGCCGACTGGCGGGCAACGCTGCTCAGGGTGGCGATGTTCCGGCGCGCAGTGGTCGCAGCCGAAGACCTTCACCGCAAGGAAAGCCGCATCGAGCGTCGCGAGAGCGAGCCGGCGCGCAGCGGCGCGGCGCAGACATTCGTGATCGATGACCTTCAGATCGCCTCGCCTTCGGGTTGCACGCGCCTCGAGGGCGGCCGTATCGAGATCAAGCCCGGCGAGCGCGTGCTCGTGATCGGCGAGCCCGGTGCCGGCAAGACTCTGCTCTTCCGCGCCCTGGCCGGGCTCTGGCCCTGGGGCGCGGGACGCATCATCCACCCTCCGGGACAGGACCTCTACTGCATGCCGCGCACTCCGTATCTGCCGGCCGGCGCGCTGAAGGAGGTACTGGCCTACCCTTCGGCTGTCGACCGCTTCAAGGAGGAAGACTACACGCAGGCGCTGGACAAGTTGGGGCTGCGCCGTCTCGTGCCGCAGTTGGATGAGGTCCGCCGCTGGGACCATGAATTGAACGAGGACGAGCAGCAGGCGGTCGCGTTTGCGCGCCTGATGCTGCATGTGCCGCCGTGGGTACTGATCGACGAGGCACTCGATTCCATCGATGTGGACTCGCGTGAGCGGATCCGGGACATGTTCAAGCGGAATCTCGCCGGCTCCGGCCTCATTTATATCGGGCGCGCCGATCCGCACAGCGGGTTCTATTCACGCGTCCTGCGCCTCGCCAGTGACCCGACGACGCGCCGTCTCGCCCGACACCGGGCCGAGCAGCCACGCGCGGCCGGACCGTATCCGCCGCCCGCGGCCGCAACCTGACCGCGCGCTCGGTGTCGCTCAGTGCATCAATAACTCCCGCAGCACGACGGCTTGGTTGTGTGCCTCATCGTGCGCGGAATAGACGAGCGTCAGCCGATCTTCCCTGGCAAGCTCCCGCAACTCGCCGACCAGCCCCCGCTTGTCCTTGAGCTCCGCCCGGTAGCGGCGGCGGAACTCCTCCCAACGCGCCGGATCGTGCCCGAACCATTTGCGCAGCTCGTTGCTGGGAGCGATCTCCTTCATCCATTGCGAGATGCCGGCGCCCGTTTTCTTCACGCCGCGAGGCCACAATCGATCGACGAGGATCCGAGTGCCGTCATGAGGCGACGGCGGCTCGTACGCACGCTTGATCGTGACTTCGGACGCGGCTTTGGAATGGCTCATCCGGACCTCCTATAAGTAAGGCGAGAGCAGCCAGAAGAGACTGTCGCGAAACCGGCCGGCGAACGTCTGCCCCGAAGGGGCTGCCACCGGCAGGCGGGCGGCATGGTCGCGCGCGGAGAGGACGTACTTCGCCAGCTCCGCGCATACCGCGCTATCGTACACCTCCACGGCGATCTCGAAGTTCAACCTCAGGCTTCGCGGGTCGATGTTGGCCGACCCGATCTGCGCGTAGGCGCCGTCGATGACGATGAGCTTGGTGTGGGAGAAGGGCGGCGGCTGCAGATAGATCTCTATGCCGCGCTCCAGCAGCGGCGGCAGCCAGCGTCGGGTCGCCCAGTCCACGTAGCGCAGATTGCTGCGCGCCGGAAGCACGAGACACACCTCCACGCCGCGCAGCGCCGCCGTCTGCAGCGCCGCGGTGAGCTCCGGAGGCGGAATGAAGTAAGGCGTCATGATCAGCACCTGGCGGTGTGCGACCGCGATGGCGCCCAGGATCACGAACAGCAGCTTGTCGGCGTCCTCGTCCGGGCCTTCGGTGATCACCCGGCAGACGCAGGCGCCGCAATCCGCTTTCGCCACGGGTGGCGGCGGCAGAGTCTCGCCGGCGGCGAACTGCCAATCGGCGGCGAAGCATTCCGCGAGCTGAGACACCACGGGTCCCCGGACCCGGAAGTGAAGGTCGGCCATGCGCCGGTGATGTGCCTTGCCGACTTCGCGCCCGCCGATGTTCATGCCACCGACGAAGCCGACCTCGCCATCGACGATGAGAAGCTTGCGATGGTTGCGCAGGTTGAGCGAGAACACCGGCATCGCCAGCCGCGGCGGCAGAAAGCGCGCGGCGCGCACACCGGCGGCGCGCAGCAGGCGGACGGCGTGCGGCCAGCTGTACCATTCTCCGATTCCGTCCACCAACACGTGGACCTGCGCGCCACGGCCCGCGGCGGCCGCGAGAGCGGCAATGAATTCGCGTCCGACCTCGTCGGTCTCGAAAATGTAGGTCGACAGCCAGACCGAGTGCCGTGCCGCGCGGATCGCCTCCAGCATGAGCGGAAACGCGTTCTCGCCGTTCTCCAGCGCCACGACCTCATTGCCGGGCAGCCGTGGCCGCTGCGTCACGGCATCGCCGATGCGTATCAGCTGCGTGGCGAAGTCATCCGGCGGGCTACTGCCGATCGCGCTGCCGAAAGACGTCAAGCCGGCACGCAGTTGCCGTGCGCGCGTACGTACGCGATTGACGCCGAAGAGCAGGTAGAGAATGGTGCCGGCAAACGGGAGCAGCCAGCAGGTCACTATCCAGCCCAGCGCGCTGCGCGGATCGGGCTTGGTGAGGAGAGCGTGCACGGCGGCGAACACGGCGCAGAGCACGTAGAGCGCAACGGTCAACTGCTCGAATAGGGCGTCAGCGTGCTCGGCCATGGATCTCTATACTCGCTTGGTCAGCGAGTACACATTATCGTATCGCGGTAAGATTCGACTCAGGCTTTTCTTCGCGCGTGATCGACCGCCGCCATGCAGACCAAGCCCCGGGTGATCATCATAGGCGGCGGCTTCGGCGGCCTCTCCGCCGCGCACGCCCTGCGCTCGGGCCCCGTGGACGTCCTGCTGATCGATCGCGGCAATCACCACACATTTCAGCCGCTGCTCTACCAGGTGGCGACCGCCGGCCTTGCCGCGCCGTCCATCGCCGCCCCGCTGCGCCACATCCTGCGCGGGCAGCGCAACACGACCGTGCTCCTCGGAGAGGTACGACGAGTAGACACCGAGCGCAAGAGCGTAGACGTCGATGGCGTCTCGCATCCATATGACTTCCTGATCGTCGCGACCGGAAGCACGCACGCGTACTTCGGCCACGACGAATGGGCGCCATACGCGCCTGGCTTGAAGACGCTGGACGATGCCCTGCGCATCCGGTCACGGATTCTCACGGCATTCGAGCGCGCCGAGGCGACCGCCGATCCCGCCGAACAGATGGAATGGCTGACGTTCGTCATCGTCGGGGCCGGCGCCACCGGCGTCGAGCTGGCAGGTACGCTCGCGGAAATCGCGCGCCACACCCTCAAGCGAGAGTTTCGCCACATCGACCCGGCCACGGCGAAAGTCCTGCTGATCGAAGCGGGGCCGCGCGTGCTGCCGGCCTTTCCGCCGTCGCTGTCCGACAAGGCACGGCATCAACTCGAGCGACTCGGGGTTGTCGTGCGCACGGGCCACGCGGTCACGGGAGTCGACGCGCGGGGTGTTTGCATCGGGGAGAAGCGGATCGCGGCGCGCACCGCGTTGTGGGCCGCCGGCGTTGCCGCCTCTCCGCTTGGCGCGACGTTGGGTGTTGCCCTGGACCGCGCGGGCCGCGTGCAGGTCTCCTCGGAGCTCACCGTCCCCGGACATCCGGAAGTATTCGTCGTCGGTGATCTGACCGCGGCGCCGGAGGGAACCCGCCCCATACCCGCGATCGCGCCAGCGGCGAAACAGATGGGGCGCTATGCGGCCGAGGCCGTCCTCGCCAGGCTCTCCGGCCGGCCGATCAGCCCGTTCCGCTACCGGCACTCCGGCTCGCTCGCGACCATCGGCCGCATGGCCGCGGTCGCCGACTTCGGCCGCATCCGCCTTTCCGGAAGCCTCGCGTGGTGGATCTGGCTCACGGCCCATGTCTATTTCCTCATCGGCTTCCGCAACCGCCTGGTCGTGCTCATCGACTGGGCGGAGGCCTACTGGAGCTACCGGCGCGGCGCGCGCATCATCATTCCGGGGGGAGAGCCCGCCAACCGTTGACCGGACCGGGAACCGACTGTGGAGCATCACGACATCATCATCATTGGCGCGGGAGCCGCGGGGCTGGCAGCGGCGGCCGCGCTCGCCAGATCCGGTCGCTCGGTATTGCTCCTCGACGCCCGTGACCGCATCGGTGGGCGCATCTGGACGCGCGTCGAGCCGACACTCGCCGCCCCGGTGGAGCTCGGCGCGGAATTCATCCATGGCGACTCGCCGGAAACGTGCGCGCTGCTGCGCCAGGCTGGCTCGGCCGCGCTGGACGCATCGGGCGAGTACTGGTCGCTGCTGGAGGGGCGGCTGCAACGGCGCGCCGAGAGTCCCCTCGGCAAGGTCCGCGCCGCGCTCGAGGCCGCCGACGTTCTGTCGCAGCCCGACACGTCGCTCGAGGATTTCCTGGCGAGCGCTCCCGGCCGCGCGCTGCCGGAAGAGGCGCGCACGATGGCCCGCTCCTTCGTCTCGGGCTTCGATGCCGCCGATCCGCGGCTCGTCAGCCTGCACTCCATCGCGGCGGAATGGCGCGCCGGCGGCATGTTGGATTCCGCGCAGTCACGGCCGCTCGGTGGTTATCGCGCCGCTCTGCTCACGCTCTGCGCGGCACTCGACGGCAGCCGAGTGCACCTCCAGCTTCAAAGCACAGTCACCGCGGTCCGCTGGAGCGACCGGGCGGTGGAGGTCGAGGGTTTCAGACTGGGCCAACCCTTTCGCGCCGCCGCGCACAAGGCCATCGTCACCGTTCCGATCGGTGTGCTCAAAGCCCCCGCGGACGCGCCCGGCGCGATCAGCTTCGTGCCACCCCTCGATGCCAAGCAGGGCGCGTTGGAGAAACTCCTGTCCGGCCCGGTGCTGAAAGTCATCCTGCATTGCCGCCGCCCCTTCTGGGAAGAGCTGGAGGGCGGCCGTTACGTGGACGCCTCCTTCTTCCACGCAGCGGGCAAGGCATTCCCGACGTTCTGGACGACATTGCCCGTGCGCGCGCCTCTGCTCATCGCTTGGGTCGGCGGTCCTGCGGCGGGCCGCCTCTGCAAGCTGACTGACGAGGAGATCGTCCGGCAGGCGATGGATTGCGTGAGCGCGATTTTCTTCGGCGGTAACGGCGTGCCGGAGCTCCAGGCGGCGCGCGTTCACAATTGGGAGCGCGACGTGTACGCGCGCGGCGCGTACAGCTATGTCGCGACGGGCGGAGGTAATGCGCGCGAGGTGTTGGCAACCCCTTTGCTTGGTAGCCTTTTCTTCGCCGGCGAAGCGACGGATACGACCGGCGAAGCCACCACTGTCACGGGCGCGCTGCGCAGCGGCACCCGCGCTGCCCTGGAAGTGACTCGGCACCTCGAACAAGGACGCTGACGACCTCAGTCAGCCCTTGTCGCTGCGCTCCTCCGGTCCCAGCCGGCCGAGCAGCGATTTCAACAGCGGTGCGACGCGGCGCAGCTCCCGCTGATGGGCGGCGGAGAGTCCGGCGAGCGCCCGCTCACCGGCGGCGGTGAGCGACAGCAAGGTGCGGCGCCGATCGCGAGGGTCCCCGCCGCGGATCAGATATCCCCCGCTCACCAGCCGATCGACCAGGCCGACGGTGCTGTGATGGCGGATGCCGAGCCGCTCCGCCAGATCACCGATCGCCACCGCGGCGCCGCCCGGGTAGCCCTTGATGGCGAGCAGGGCCTGGTGCTGGCGCGGCGCGAGACCCGCCGCGTGGGCCGCATGCTCGCTGAAGGCCGCGAAGCGCATCAGCAAATAGCGAAATTCCGCCAGGACCTGGTAGTCGTGGGGCGCCAGCTCGGGGTGCGGCGGCGCGTGCGGGCTCTGCCTTTTTTTGGGGGTGGCGGACATTGGGATTCTCATGGAGAATAATATCGTATTGCGATATAAAGCGCGCCCCCCAATGTCTGCAGAACCATGAAGAGCCCTGTTTCCACCCTCGGGGTGCACGACACCCTGCGGGACTTCACCGCCGACCGGCGCCTGCTCGTGCTGTCCGCAATGGCGATCTTCACCGGCAGCTTCGGTGCCGGCGCGGCCTGGGTGCTCCTGAAGCTGATAGCCCTGGTCACCAATCTCGCCTACTTCCACGTCTACTCCACGGCGACTTCTCATCTGAGTCACGCCAGGCTCGGGCCGAGCTCGATCCTCATACCGATCGTCGGTGGATTGATCGTCGGACTCATGGCCCGCTACGGCTCGCAGAAGATCCGCGGGCACGGCATTCCCGAGGCGCTCGAGGCCATCCTCATCGGACAGAGTCGCATCGAGCCCAAGGTCGCAGTACTGAAACCGCTGTCCTCGGCGATCGCAATCGGCACCGGCGGCCCGTTCGGCGCCGAAGGCCCCATCATCATGACGGGCGGGGCGCTGGGGTCGCTGTTCGCACAGTTCTTCCACCTGAGCTCCGCGGAGCGCAAAACGCTGTTGGTCGCCGGCGCCGCGGCCGGCATGACGGCGATCTTCGGGACTCCCCTCGCGGCGGTGCTGCTCGCCATCGAAGTGATGCTGTTCGAGTGGAAGCCGCGCAGTTTCGTGCCAGTGGTCGTCTCGGCCATCGTCGCCGTGGCGTGGCGGCCCTGGCTGGTAGGCGCCTGGCCCCTCTTTCCGCAACTGCGCATCCTCCCGATGCCGTGGTGGGGGCTCGCGCTCTGCGCCGGGGTGGGCGTCGTGGCTGGGCTGCAATCGGCCATCACCACCGGCGGGCTCTACCGGGTCGAGGAGTTGTTCGAGAAGCTCCCGATCCACTGGATGTGGTGGCCGGCGCTCGCCGGTGTCGTCGTCGGTATCGGCGGCCTCATCGATCCGGCCGCCCTCGGTGTCGGCTACGACAACATCCAGGCGCTGATCAGCGGTACTGTGTCGATACACGCGGCGCTCGCACTGCTGTTGGTCAAAGGCATCATCTGGGTCATCGCGCTCGCCTCCGGGACCTCTGGCGGCACGCTGGCGCCGCTCCTCATGATGGGTGGTGCCGTCGGTGCGCTGGAGGCTCACATCCTGCCCTTCGGCGACCCCGGCTTCTGGGCACTCATCGCGATGGCGGCAGTGCTGGGCGGGACGTTGCGCTGTCCTCTGACCGCGACCGTTTTCGCCATCGAGCTGACGGGCGATCTACACGTGATGCCGGCAGTGCTCGTCGCGTGCGCCGCCTCATTCGCCGTGACAGTGTTGATCATGCGGCGCTCCATCCTGACGGAGCGGCTCGCGCGGCGCGGCCGGCACCTGACCTATGAATATACGGTCGATCCGTTCGAGGTGATGCGGGTAAGCGAGATCATGACGCAGCCTGTAGACACGCTGCCGGCACGGATGTCGACGGAGGATGCGCTGGCGTTTTTTGATACTGAAAACGGCGTCAAGCGCCACAAGAGCTATCCCGTCGTCGACGAGGCCGGGCACGTCGTCGGCATGGTGTCCCGCGCCGACGTGCTGCGCTGGTCGCGGGAGGGTTGGACCAAAGGGCAAACCCTGGAGGAACGCCCTGCCGTCGGCGAAGTCTTCGTTGGCTACACGGAGGAGCTGGTGGGCCACCTTGCCGACCGCATGGCGTCAGCCGCTGTCGGCCGCGTGCCGATCGTCGACCGGACCACCGGCAAGCTCGCCGGCCTGCTCGCGCGACGCGACCTGCTGCGAGTCCGCGCCCATGCCGCCCGCCTGGAGCGCGAGCGGGCGCGACCGCTGACGATTCCCGGTTAGCAACTGGCTTGTGAGCCATTGCTCACTTCGACCCCCCTTTCCGGGGCAAGCTGCTGATTCTGTTAAGTCTCGCACGCCCAACTCCATGCTCGTGGTGAGACAAACACACTTGACGGGCCCTCAGGCTCGCCCGGCAGTCGCGCGCCTGCCCGCAATTCGTTGCAATCGCGCCTCGGGGGTAAGTTGTCGCTATTCAGTAGAGCGCAGGCCAACGGTTGGCGGGTCGGCGTCATGCCGGCGGACCGCGAGACCGCGCTCGCCATCGTGCGCACCACGAGGTCCGCGCGGCCGCTGCTGCGACACTGCGCCGTCCACCCGTCGCTGGAGATCCGGGCCGAGCACGTTCTCGCCCCTCTCGCCCACAACCGCGAGCTGTCGCATGCGGCGGTGAGCGCGGTGCTGGGCACCGACGATTATCAACTGGTGCAGGTCGAGGCCCCCGACGTGAAGCCGGAGGAGCTGCGCGGCGCCGTCCGTTGGAAACTGAAGGACATCATCAACTTCCCGCCGAGCGAGGCGGTCGTCGACGTCTTCGAGATCCCCGAGCAGGCCCGTTACGTCGAGTCGCGGATGATCTACGCCGTCGCAGCGCGCGCCGATGCGGTGCAGCGCGTGGTCGGCCTCGTCAAACCGCGGGTCCGCGGCTTCGATTGTGTGGACATTCCGGAGTTGTGCCTGCGCAACGTCGCCGCCCTCCTGCCGCAGGACGAGCAGGGCGTCGCCCTGATCGCACTCGGCGACGACTTTGCGCAACTGACACTGACCTGCCGCGGCGTGCTTTATCTCGCCCGACGCATCGATCTCGGCCGCCGCGGTGATGGCCGGTCAGCGGCCGAAACGGCGGCGGCTCTCGATGTGGCCTCTCTCGCCCTCGAGCTGCAGCGCTCGCTGGACTACTACGAGAGTCACTTCGATCGTCCCGCGATCACGGAAGTGGTGGTCGTCTCCGGTGATGCGCGCGCTGACCAGCTGCTCGGCAGCCTCGGCACGGCGACCGGACATTCGGTCAAGTTGCTCGACGTGCAGGAACTGTTCGACATCACGGACGGCGTCGAGCCCGACACACGCTGGCCCGGGTTGCTGGCGCTGGGAGCCGCGCTGAGAAGCGAGCGGAGCCGGCCGTGAGCCAGCCGCGGCAACAGGTCAATCTGTACCAGGAGACGGCGCCGCCGTGGCGCCCGTTCGGGTCCGCGACGCTCGCTCTGGCGGTCGCTGCCGTGAGCGGCTGTTTCGCAGTCATCTGGGGCTTCGGCACGTGGCAGGTAGATCACCTCCAGCGGTCGGTCGACGCCCTGCAACACCAACAGCAGGCACAGCAGGCGATGCTGAGCGCCCTCGGCTCACTTCCCGGCGGGGACGGGAGCGCGACGGATCTGCAGTCTCGGATCCAGGAGCTCAATGCGGACCTGGCCACGCGTGAACGCGCGCTCGCGCTCCTGCAGGGGGCCACGGTGGGCAGCACCACCGGCTTCTCGTCAGAGCTCGTAGCCCTGGCGCGCCATCCCATGCCAGGCCTGTGGCTGCGGCAGATCACCCTCTCGGACCTGACCGGCTCGATGAGCCTCGCCGGTGAAGTGACGGACCCCGACAGAGTGCCGCGCTATCTGCACGCCCTCGGCACCGAGCGCACGCTCGCGGGCATGCGGTTCGATCGTCTCGCGATCCAACGGCCGCAGACGCAGGCCGCGGTTTTCGGGTTCCACGCGGACGGCACCGCCAGCGGCGGCACGCCGGTCCAGCTTGCCGACACCCGGGCGCCGCAACCATGAAGACCGGCAGCGCCATGGCGGCCGTGGGGAAGCGGTTCGACCGCTTGAGCCTGCGCGAGCGTGTCCTCACGATCGCCGCAACGCTCACCGTGCTGATCGCCCTGTTCCATGTGCTCCTGCTGCAGCGGCTCGAGTTGCGCCGGAAGCAACTCACGCAGCAGCTCACCGAGATCAATGACACCGCGGGGACGCAGGACGCCGGCGCGACGTTGCAGCGCACGATCGCGCTCGCCGCACAGCTCCGCCAGGTGACCGCGCGCCTCGATTCCCAATCCGCCGGACTCATCCCGCCGCAACGCATGACGCAGGTGATCCACGACGTCCTGAGCCGGCAACAGGGCGTGACCCTGATCAGTCTGAGCAGCGTTGCGCCCCGTGCGTTGGCCGACAGCGCCGGCGGCCCCTCCAACGGCCCGTACGTGCACTCCGTGGTGCTCGTGATGCAGGGACAGTATCTCGACGTGCTGGCCTATCTGCAGGCCCTCGAGGATCTGCCGTGGCACTTCTACTGGCAGAGCCTCGACCTAGATGCGACTCATTATCCCGTGACCCGAGTGACCGTCAGGCTCGGCACCGTGAGCATGAGCCACGACTGGATCCAACTATGAGCCGCAAATTCGCCATCACCGTGTTGGGACTGCTGCTGGCGTACGCCATGACCGGCAGCGCGCACGCCGACTCCCTCACCGACCCGACACGGCCGCCCATGCCCGGACAACGGCTGCGGGAGGCGGGCGAGCTGCAGCTCGAGGGAGTGCTGTGTCACGGGGGAGCTTTCGTGGCCATTGCCAATGACCGGCTGGTCCATGCAGGCGACCGCGTCAACGGTGTAGTGATCCGCGGCATCTCGGCCGCAGGCGTCCTCTACTCCCGCGGTGCGCGCAAGCGATTCGCCTATGCGCCTGAGCCCTGGCTCGTAGGGTGCGCCGGCGGCCCAACGGGCCAGCAGCCCGCGAGCGAGCCCCTCATCGGAGTAGATGTGGTCGGCGCGCCCACGGCTGTGTTCTTTCAGGGCCTGGTCGAGAACACTCCCTACAACGTCCTTGTGCATCCGGACGTCGCCGGCCGTGTCACGATATCTCTCAAGAACGTGACGCTGCAGCAGCTGCTGAATGCGACGCGCGACTTGTACGGTTTGGACTATCGACACACCGCCGCGGGTTACCTGATCCTGCCCGCCGCCCTGCAGACGCGCATCTTCCACATCAGCTACCTCGACCTGCGGCGCTACGGGGTGTCGAACACCCTGATCAGCTCCGGACAGGTCACCCAGGGCAATTACAACACGCAATACGGCGGCACACAGACCAATCCGACTCAGAGCCCGACTACCGCCACGGTCGGCAGCGGCAACGATAAAACGACGATCGACACGACGGGTACGTCAGTCCTGACGCGCGACGACTCGGACTTCTGGGGCAACCTCGAAGCGAATCTGCGTGCCATGATCGGCAACGGAGCCGGACGCAAAGTCATCGTCGACCCGCAGTCGGGAATCATCGTGGTGCGGGCGCTGCCGGAGCAGCTGGCCGACGTGAGCGACTATCTGAACACCACCGAGGCGACCGTCACCCGACAGGTACTCCTCGAGGCGAAGATCGTCGAGGTGGACCTCGACCATGCCTATCAGGCGGGAGTCAACTGGGCACAGATCATGGCCCTGGGCAGCAGCCACTACCTCATCGGCCAGACCGCCCCGGCGAACGGCTTCGGTACCGCCAACGCGCTCGCTCCCAGCGGCTCTTCCATCACCCTGTCGCCAGGGAGCCCGCTCACCAGCCTCACCACCAACAGTCTCGGCGGCGCGTTCACAGTGGCTGCCGATTTCGCCAATTTCGACACCGTCATCCAGCTCCTGAGCACGGAGGGCAACACCCACGTGCTGTCGAGCCCGCGGGTGGCCACGCTCGACAATCAGAAGGCGATCATCAAGGCCGGTGTCGATCAATTCTACGTCACCGGCGTGCAGAGCAACACGGTGGTGGGGACCACGACGCCCACGATCTCGGACAACGTCAGCTTGACACCATTCTTCTCCGGAGTGGCCCTGGACGTGACGCCGCAGATCGGGCCACACGGCGAGGTGCTGCTGCATATCCACCCGATCGTCAGTTCGGTATCCACACAGACCCTGACTCTGGAGGTACAGGGGCAGTCGGACGTGTTGCCCATGGCGCAGAGCTCCGTACGGGAATCCGACAGCATGGTCCGGGCGCGCAGCGGCCAGGTGATCGTGATCGGCGGCCTGATGCAGGAGACCGTGGACAAGCAGCAGTACAAGACACCGCTCCTGGGTGACATTCCCGGGCTCGGACGGCTGTTTCGCAGCGAGCAGGACACGAAGAGCAAGGTGGAGCTCGTGATCCTGCTGCGGGCGATGGTCGTCAACGGCAGCGATTGGTCGAAGGTCGTCGACGAGTCGACCGGGATGAAGGACGAGTTGCCTGGGATCAAGGACGAGTCGGCCGGGAAGAAGGGCAAGCCGCCGTGAGCGATCCACCGCGTCGCAAACGAGTGCGGGTCGGGGAGCTGCTCCTCGAGCAGAAGCTCATCAATGAGCAGCAGCTGAAGACCGCCCTGGCGGAGCAGAACCGCAGCGGCCGGCGGCTCGGCCGGGTGCTGACTGACCTGGGCATGGTGAGTGAGCAGGCCTTCCACGAGGCGCTGGCCAAGCACCTGCGCATCCCCTTCATGGACCTGCGCCAGGTCCAACTGTCGCCCGACACGGTGCGGTTGCTGCCGGAGGCGCAGGCCCGCCGTTCCCGCGCCTTGGTGTTGAAGGCAGATGCGGCGGGCGCGCTCGTCGCCATGGCAGACCCGACGGACCTCTTTGCCTACGATGAGCTGGCCGCCGCCCTGAAGCGGCCGATCCGCCTGGCGCTGGTGAAAGAGGCTGACCTGCTCAGGACCATGGACACGGTCTACCGGCGCACCGATGAGATCGCCTCGATCGCGCAGGAGGTCGGCCAGGAGCTGGAAGCGGATATCGACATCGAGCAGCTGGCGGCCGAGGAAGGCTCGCCCGATGCTCCCGTCATCCGCCTGATCCAGACGATGTTCCACGACGCCATGCAAGTTGGTGCATCAGACGTGCACATCGAGCCCGGTGATAGCGCCCTGCGCGTGCGCCAGCGCGTCGACGGCCACCTGCAGGAGCAAGTGATTGAAGGCGGTCGCCGGGTGGCCAGTGCGCTCACTACGCGTCTGAAGCTGATGAGCGGTCTCGACATCGCCGAGAAGCGCCTGCCGCAGGACGGACGGTTCTCCGTCAAGGTCGGCGGCAAGGCCATCGACGTGCGCCTGTCAACCATGCCCACCCAACACGGCGAGTCCGTGGTGATGCGGCTGTTGGATCAGTCCTCGAGCCTGATGAGTCTCGATGCGCTCGGGATGCCGCCGCCGCTGCTCGCGCGCTTTCGCGCGCTCATCGAGCGCAGCGCCGGCATGGTGCTGGTGACCGGCCCCACGGGCAGCGGCAAGACCACGACCCTCTACTCGGCGCTGCGGCACCTGAACCAGCCGGACACCAAGATCATCACCGCCGAGGACCCGGTGGAATACCGCCTCGACCGCATCAATCAGGTGCAGGTCAACGCGAAAATCGGCCTGGATTTCGCACGCGTGCTGCGCACGACGCTCAGGCAGGATCCCGACATCATCCTGGTCGGCGAGATGCGCGACAGCGAGACGGCCGAGATCGGGTTGCGCGCCGCAATCACCGGCCATCTCGTCTTCTCGACGCTGCACACCATGAGCGCGGTGGCCACGGTGCATCGGCTGCTCGACATGGGAGCTCCCGGCTACATGATTGCCGCGGCGGTCCATGGCATCGTCGCGCAGCGGCTGCTGCGGCGCGTCTGCGAGCATTGTGCGCATCCCGCCCAGGCCGGACCGCACGAGGCGGCGCTGCTCAAGGCCCAATTCGGCGCGGAGGCGGCAGCGGCCTCGTTCCGCGCCGGTTCCGGCTGCACGTACTGCAACCTGACCGGCTATCGTGGCCGCATCGCAGTGTACGAGCTGCTCGAGATCGATCGGACGCTCACCGATGCGATCCTGCGCGGCGATCTCGGACGGCTCGAAGAGGCCGCTCGCACGCGCACCGATTTTGTGTCGCTGGCGCGAGGCGCCCTCGACCTCGCGAACCGTGGTGTCACGAGCATCTCCGAGGCGCTGGGCGTGATCGGTGGCGCGGACACTGACGAACCCTCGCCAGGCGGGGCAGCCGACCCGCTGCTGGAGGAAGCTCTCCAGGCGGATGCGATGGGCGGCCGCAAGTAGCGCCGCGCCGCGCTTGCAACACGATCTGCCGTGAGCCAGTTTCTCTACAGTGGACGCTCGCCGCGCGGCGAGCCGGTGAACGGCAGCCTCGAAGCCGAATCGGAGGACGCGGCCGCCGCACGCCTGCAGCAGGACGGCGTTACGCCGATCAGCATCATTGCCAGCCTCGACGCCTCGCTGGCCTCGGCGCCGCTCACGCAAATCGCGCGCCGCCTGGGCATGGGGAAACCCAAGACGGCCGATCTGGTGCTGTTCACGCGCCAGATGTACACCATCGTCAAATCGGGCATTCCGCTGCTGCGCGGGCTGCGCGGGCTCGCGTCCTCGACTCATAACATCCTGCTGCGGCGAGCCCTCGAGGACGTGTTGCACAGCCTCGAGGCCGGCCGGGACCTGGCGACGAGCTTCGGCCGCCACCCCGAGCTCTTCCCGGAGATCTATCTCGGCATCATCGCGGTGGGTGAGGCAACCGGAACGCTGGAGGCGGCATTCCTGCGGCTCAGCGACTACCTGAGTCAGGAGCGGGATATGCAGGTGAAGGTCAAGGCCGCCCTGCGCTATCCAATCATGGTCATGGTGGCCATCGCGGTGGCAATCGGCATCATCACGACTTTCGTAATGCCGCGGTTCGCGCCGCTCTTCCGTGCGCTCGGCAACGACATTCCGCTGCCCACGCGCATCATCATGGGGACGGCGGTAATCGCCCGCGGGGACTGGTACTGGGTGCTCGCGGTCGGCGCTGCCCTCTTCGCTGCGGCGCGCGTTTACCTGCGTACGGTGGGCGGCCGGCTGTGGTGGCACAAATCCCTGCTGGCACTGCCGGTGATCGGGCCCCTGGCACGCCAGGCCGCCCTGGCGCGCCTGAGCCGCACGCTTTCCATCGCGCTCACGGCGGGCATGCCCATGCTCGAGACACTCGCCATCATCGCGCGCGTCTGCGGCAATGACTATCTGGCGCGCCGGATGTTGCGGCTGCGCGACCGGGTGGAGCGAGGCGAGCCGTTGAGCCGCGCCGCCGCCGGCGTCCGCATGTTTCCGCAGCTCGTCCTGCAGATGATCGCCGTCGGCGAGGAAACCGGCGAGCTGCCGCAGCTCCTCGATGAGGTCGCGGGATTCTACGAGCGGGAGGTCGAATACTCGCTGAGCACGCTCAGCGCGGCGATCGAACCCATTCTCATCGTGCTGATCGGCGGCATGGTGCTGATTCTGGCGCTCGGGGTGTTCCTGCCCATGTGGAACATGATCGCCAAGGTGGGCGCGGGCCACTGACCGGTGGCGCGTGAGGACGATCACATCCCAGGCAATGCGCCACGATCCGCGTCACAGTTTGTTGACTGTTTTCAACATGTTGCGTGCGCGGCACCTATGATTGATGACAATAATGTGACCCCTGCGGGTCTTGCTTCGGAGTCAAGTCCATGATCCGTTCCACACAGCGCGGCTTCACGCTCATCGAGCTGGTCGTCGTCATCATCATCCTGGGAATCCTCGCGGCATTCGCGGTGCCCAAGTTCATGGGGCTGGAAGGCCAGGCACGGGTCGCCGCGGTGAAGTCGATCGGGGGCAGCATGGAGGCCGCTGACACGATGGCGCACGGCATCTGGGAGGCGACCGCCGCCCCCGTCAGCCCGCTGACCATCGAAGGCCAGACGATCACTTTCGTCAATACCTACCCGAACACCGCCAGCATCGGCTTGCTGCTCGACCAGAGCACCTCGTCCGGATATTCGAGTCCGGCCAACGGCGTATACGTCCCGAATGGAGCCGGCACCGCTGGGCAATGTCGCGCTGCATATGCCAATGCGACTGTCGTCAACGGCGAAGACATTGCTCCTGTCGTTACCTTGACGACCACCAACTGCAACTAGAGCCAGCCCGCGAACCGCAGCGGCGCTGGGCCGCGGGTGAGGGGTCGAGTCATGCGGCGCGAGGACTCTATCAGGGGCTTTACGCTTCTGGAGGTGTGCTGCGTGATCGTCATCACCGGCATCCTCGCGGCGGTGGCCGCTCCCAAATTCGTCAGTACGACCGCCTTCGACGCCCGGGGCTACACCGATGTGTTGGCCGCCGCCATCCGCGCCTCCGAATCCGCGGCGGCAGCAAGCGGCTGCGACGTGCAGCTCACGATCGCGCCTGGCACGGGCTACAACGCCGAGCTGCCGGCAACGGGCACGACGTGTTCCGGTGCATACACCGTCGCGGTACTGCAAGCCGACGG
This sequence comes from uncultured Pseudomonadota bacterium, assembly GCA_963812925.1. GTDB lineage: Bacteria > Pseudomonadota > Gammaproteobacteria > Steroidobacterales > Steroidobacteraceae > 13-2-20CM-66-19. Next base: position 37,433 of record CAWEXF010000009.1, read on the forward strand.
CACCGCGCTGGCTGGAACACCACCATCGGACGCTGACGTGTCGGCATCGGTCGTCCTCGATTTCGAACCTAACGGCGCGATCGCCGGCCCCGCACCGATCGCCAATCCAACCACGATCACCGTCGTCAGCTCGCCATCGGGCGCGGCGCAACCGCTTACGCTTCAGATCGACGCGCTCAGCGGCTTCGTGACGGCACCCTAGAGCGGACGGCTATGTCATTGCCCGCGCGCTGTCGAGGCGTCACGCTGGTCGAGCTGATCGTAACCATCGTAGTGATCGCCGTCGCGGTCTCGGGCGTGCTTGCCCTGGTGTCCGCGACAGCGGCGCGCAGCGCTGAGAACATGCAGCAGGTCCAGGCGGTGGCGATCGCCGAATCCTATATGAACGAGATCCTGCAGAAGCCCTTCGGGGTCGATTGCGGCCCCTGTACCCGAACGCAGATGGACAAGGTCGGCGACTACAACGGGCTCACGGATGTCGGCGCGCATGACGCGACCGGCTCCCTCGTGGCGAATCTGGGGGGCTACACCGTACAGGTCGCTGTCACCAACCCCACGCTCGGAACGGCCCCGGTGGTGCCCACCACACAAACGGAGCTGGTCACCGTAACGGTTACGGCCCCCGACGGGCAAACCACGGGCCTGAGCGGCTACCGGACGTTGTACCCGTGAGCCACCGGATTCGCCCGGCCGCCGGCTTCACGCTCATCGAGCTCATCGTCGTGATCGTCATCTCGGCGATCGTAGCGGTGTTCATGGTGCTGTTTCTGGACACACCGATCGAGTCGTACTTCGCGCAGACGCGCCGCTCGGATCTGGTCGATTCCGCGCACCGCATCGGCGACGCCGTCACCGCCGACGCTCGCACCGCACTTCCCAACAGCATGCGTGTCAACGCCGCCGCAACGGCGCTGGAATTACTCGCGACCGAGGGAGTGGCGCGATATTACGGCCGCGGAGACAAGGACGGCCTCCAGGCGAACGAAGAACTGACCATCGGCGCTGGGGTCACGATGTTCGGCACCCTCGACTCCTTCACTACCCAAGCACTCCCGTATCAGGCCCCCTACCTTTCCATCGGCAACCTCGGCACCGCCGCTTACACCGCGTACAACAGCGCGACGCAAGTCATGACGCCCGCGAGCACGGTGGTCACTGTGGGTTCGAACCCGAGCATGACTCCGCCGCCGGCTTTCGTAGCGGGCGAGAACCAGGTGTCCTTGAATGCCACGATGACCTTCAAGGCTGCCGGGGCGCCGGTCACGCAGCCGTTGATGCACAACGCCTATCTCGTGTCGGGGCCTGTGAGTTATGTCTGTAAAGCGAACGCGGCAAATCCGGCGGCGGGAACCCTGATGCGCTACTCCGGCTATACCATCACGCGCGCCCAGGCCGTGCCTCCGGCCGGTACGGGTGCGCTCATCGCTCACGATGTATCCGCGTGCACGATCTCCGTCGTCCCGGCCCCCGCGGGCTACGCCTATGGCCAAATCGCCATTCTCAGGGTCACCTTCGCGAGCAACGGTGAGACGCTGCAAGTGTTCCTCGAGGCGCCCACGGAGTACAGTCAATGAGCTGCTCCGCCCGGCGACTGCGCCACTGCGCCGCAAGACAGGCCGGCTTCTCCCTGGTCGCAGCCATCTTCCTCATCGTGGTCCTCGCGGCGCTCGGGGCTTTCGCCGTGCAGGTGGCCATGACTCAATATCAGACCGCGACTTCGGAGCTGCTGCAGGCACGTGCACAGGCTGCGGCGGAGGCGGGCATCGAGTATGGAGCCAACGTCTCCCTGCAGCGCGTCCCGGCCTCTTGCCTCGCAACCAACACCCTGAACCTGACTGGAGGAGCGCTGGCAGGCTTCGTCGTCAAGGTCACCTGCACCGGCACGACACATCAGATCTATTCTGGCGCCACTCCCCAGAACTACACGGCCTACGCACTCGCGGCTACCGCTACCAAAGGCACTTACGGTGCGCAGGATTACGTCGCGCGCACAGTCACTCGCAACGTGACCAACGCGCCGCCCTGAGTTTTCAGCCCAGGGCCTCTTTCAGCTCGGCGGTCAGGTCCTGCACGTCCTCGATTCCGACGGACAGCCGGATGAGTCCATCGCCGATGCCCAGCGAAGCCCGAATGGCGGCGGGGAGCGACGCATGCGTCATGAGCCCCGGGTGCTCGATGAGACTCTCCACCCCGCCGAGACTCTCCGCGAGCGAGAAGAGATGGCATCGCTCGAGCATGCGGCGCGCATCGTCGAGCGTTCCCTTCAATATGGCAGTGACGATGCCTCCATAGCCGCCCGTCATCTGGCGGCGCGCGAGCGCATGCTGCGGGTGACTCGTGAGACCCGGATAGTTGACATGCTCGACCTTCGGATGGCTCGCGAGGAACTGCGCCACGGCCAGGGCGTTGGCGCAGTGCCGCTCCATGCGCAGCGCCAGCGTTTTGATGCCCCGCAATGTCAGGAACGAGTCGAACGGCCCCGAGACAGCCCCGAGGGCGTTCTGCAGGTAGCCGAGGCGCTCCGTCAGCGGGCTGTCGGCGCGCACGATGGCCGCCCCGCCTACACAGTCGGAATGACCGTTCAGATACTTCGTGGTCGAATGCACGACGATATCGAAGCCGTGCTCCAGCGGTCGCTGCACGTAAGGCGTGGCGAACGTGTTGTCGCAAACGCTGATCAGCCCTTTGGAGCGCGCAATCTCAGCCACGGCCGCCAGATCGACCAGCTGCAGCAGCGGATTGCTGGGTGTCTCCACCCAGACCAGGCGCGTGTTGGGGCGGATCGCCGCCGCCAGCGCTTCGGGCCGGGTCAGATCGACGAACGAGACCTGGTGTCCCGCGGAGCGCTTGCGCACGTTCTCCAGGAGCCGGTAGGTGCCACCGTAGAGGTCGTGCATCGCGACGATGTGCGAGCCGGCATCGAGCAGCTCGAGCACGGTCGAGCTGGTCGCCATCCCACTGGCGAACGCAAATGCCGCGCCGCCGCCCTCCAGGTTGCAGAGCGCGGCCTGCAGCGCATCGCGCGTCGGGTTGCGGGTGCGCGAGTAGTCGTACCCCTTGTGCACGCCCGGGCTCGACTGCACGTAAGTCGAGGTGGCGTAGATCGGCGGCATCACCGCGCCCGTCAGCGGATCAGGATGCTGCCCACCGTGAATGGCGCGGGTGGCGAAGCGCATTTGCTTGTCGGTCATCAGGCCCTCACGTTCGACGGCGCAACCAGTTGAGCAGGTCGATGCGGGTGACCAGCCCCAGGAACTCGGTGCCGTTCATCACGATGGCGACCATGCCGCGGTTGAATATCTCCATGAGCTGCTGCAGCGGCGCGTCCACCGGCACGGTGACCAGGTGGCTCTCCATGGCGGCCGTGACCGGCTCATTGAAGTGCTTGGGATTGGCGAACACCTCGAGAAGAATGTCCTCCTCGTCGACGATGCCGATGATGCGGCCGTTCTGCATCACGGGCAGCTGCGAGACGTCGTAGAGCTTCATGCGCCGGTACGCGGCCATGACGGGCTCGGTCGAGCTCACGGTTACCGCCGCGCGCTCCCAGTGGCGGCGCGCAATCAAGTCCCGCAGGTCACCGAAGCGCTCGCGCTCCAGGAATCCCTGATCCAGCATCCAGTAATCGTTGTAGACCTTGGAGATGTATTTGTTGCCGCTGTCGCACACGAAGCTGACGACTCGCTTCGGCTTGGTCTGCTCGCGGCAGTAGCGCAGGGCCGCGGCCACCAGCGTGCCAGTGGAGGTCCCGGCCATGATGCCTTCCTTGCGCAGCAGCTCACGGCAGGTCCTGAACGCCTCCGCGTCGGAGATGGTATAGGCAGACTTGACACGCCCGAGGTCCGCGACCGGCGGCACGTAGTCTCCGCCGATGCCCTCGACCAGCCAGGTGCCGTGCTCCTGCGGCATCTTGCCGGTCTTCACATACTCGGCGAGCACCGATCCAACCGGATCTGCCAACACGATGTCGGCATCCGGGGCGACACGCGCCAGATACCGCGACACTCCAGTGACGGTGCCGCCGGTCCCGACACCACAGACGACGGCATCGAGGTTGTGATCCATCTGCTCCCAGATCTCGGGCGCGGTGGTCTCCTCGTGCGCGCGAGGATTGGCGGGGTTGCCGAACTGGTCAACGTAGAAGGAGTTGGGTGTCTCGGTCGCGAGACGCTCCGCCAGGTCGCGGTAGTACTCCGGATGGCCCTTGCTGACGTCCGAGCGGGTGAGCACCACCTCGGCGCCCATGGCTTTCAGGTGGAAGATCTTCTCCTGGCTCATCTTGTCGGGAATGACGAGCAGCAGGCGATAGCCCTTCTGCGCTGCCACCAGCGCGAGGCCGAGCCCGGTGTTGCCCGCTGTCGCCTCGATCAGCGTGCCGCCGGGAGGCAGCCGCCCCTCGCGCTCGGCCGCCTCGATGAGGTAGAGGCCGACGCGATCCTTGATCGAGCCGCCTGGATTCTGGCTCTCGAGCTTGAGAAAAAGCCGGCACGGGCCGGTATCGAGATGATTGACGGCGACGAGCGGCGTGTGGCCGATCATCTGCAGGACATTGCTATAGGACTGCGGCGACATGGGGCTCCTCGCGGGCTTATCCAAAGGCGGCTTGGCCCGCTTACTGGCTTGCTTTCGGCCGGCGCGCCCCGATTGTACGCTACAGGCGTCCGAGGCTATCCAGTCGTCTTCGGCTGCCGCTACTGTATCTCGCGAGAGCGTACTCGAGCATCGCCGCATTCGCAGATTTCGGCTAAAATCGCCGCATTCTTGCGAGCGGGTCCCGCTTGCTGTTGCCCTCCCCTTCGGCCCCTTTCCTCGAGACACCATGCCGACTCCGGTGACGGAATGACCGACGCCCATCGCGATGCGATTCTCGTTCGCGGCGCGCGCCAGAACAACCTGAAGAATCTCGACCTCGACGTGCCGCTCAGCGAGCTCGTCGTGGTGACGGGCGTGTCCGGCTCCGGCAAGTCCTCGCTCGTCTTCGACACGCTGTACGCCGAAGGCCAGCGGCGTTACGTCGAGACCTTCTCGCCTTATGCGCGGCAGTTCCTCGACCGCATGGACAAGCCGCAGGTGGATTCGATCGCGGGCATTCCGCCTGCCATCGCGATCGATCAAACCAACCCGGTGCGCACCTCGCGCTCGACCGTGGGCACGATGACGGAGCTCAATGACCATCTCAAGCTGTTGTTCGCGCGTGCGGCGACGCTCCATTGCGAGTGCTGCGGCCGGCCGGTGCGGCGCGACACCACGGAGAGCATCTATGCGGACATGCGCGAGCGCGCGGCTGCCGCGGGCGATCCGCGGCTACTGCTGACCTTTCCCGTGCCCGTGCCCGACAGCTTCCAGGAGGCGGAGGTCCGCGGGCTGCTGGAGAAGCAGGGCTACACCAGGTTTTTCGAGCGCGCCGCTGGCGCGCCGGCCGCCGCGGCGAAGACCGATGCGCCGCCGGCTGCGGCGAAGCGCGGTAAGCGCGGCCGCTCGGCCCGGGCCGCGGCGCGCGCCGCGACGGTGCTCGAGGTCGTGCAGGATCGTTTCCGCGCCGGCCAGGCGGAGCGCGGCCGTGTGCTCGAGTCGCTCGAGACCGCGTTGCGTGTCGGCCGCGGCCGCGTCAACGCGCAGGTCGTCGACGACAGCGACCCGCCGCGGCCGCTCGCGACCTGGCGCTACTCGAGCGCGCTGCACTGCGCGGAGTGCGACCGCTCCTATCAGGAGCCAACACCGAGCCTGTTCTCGTTCAACTCGCCGGTTGGCGCGTGCGACAGCTGCCGTGGCTTCGGGCGCACCATCGGGATCGATTACGGCCTGGTCGTTCCCGACGAGACCAAGTCGCTGCGCGGCGGCGCCGTGAAGCCGTGGCAGACCAAGTCATACGCCGAGTGCCAGCGGGACATGGAGAAGTTCGCGAAGAAGCGCGGCATTCCGCTCGATGTGCCGTGGCGGGAGCTCGAGCCCGAGCACCACCGCTGGGTCATCGAGGGCGAAGGCGATTGGAGGAAGGGCGTCTGGTACGGCGCCAAGCGCTTCTTCACCTGGCTCGAGAGCCGATCCTACAAGATGCACGTGCGGGTCCTCCTTTCCCGTTATCGGGCCTACACCCCCTGCGAGGCGTGCGGCGGCGCACGACTCAAGACCCAGGGGCTCCTGTGGCGTGTTGGCGACCGTGCGCTCGCCGATGAGGCGCTCGGCGCGACGCCACGATTCCGGCCGCGCGCCGTCGCCTGGAGCGACGAGACGCTGCAGAGCCTGCCGGGTCTATCCATTCACGATCTGATGCTGCTGCCCCTGGAGCGCGCCTGCGCGTTCTTTCGCCGGCTGCAGCTGCCGCGGCCGCTCGACGAGGCGACCGATCTGCTGCTCGGAGAGATCCGTGGACGCTTCGGCTATCTCGCCGATGTCGGCCTCGGCTACCTCACGCTCGATCGCCAGTCGCGCACGCTCTCCGGCGGCGAAGTGCAGCGCATCAACCTGACCACCGCGCTCGGCACGTCGCTGGTCAACACGCTCTTCGTGCTGGACGAGCCCTCGATCGGTCTGCATCCGCGCGACATGCAGCGCGTGATCACCGTGATGAAGCGCCTGCGCGATGCCGGCAACTCGCTGCTCGTCGTGGAGCACGATCCGCAGATCATGCTGGAGGCGGACCGCATCCTCGACCTGGGGCCGGGAGCGGGCGAACGGGGCGGCGAGATCGTGTTCTTCGGCACTCCGCATGAGATCCGCCGCGATGGCCGCTCGCTCACCGGCGAGTATCTCAGCGGCAAGAGGCGTGTGGGCGGTGCGCGCGCCGTCAGTCCTGCGACTCTCTCAGCCGGCAAGGAGGTCGTCGCCGAGGCCCGTTCCAACCGCTGGCTGGAATTGCGCGGCGCCTGCCAGCACAACCTCAAGGACGTTGACGTCCGGATACCGCTGAAGCGCCTCGTCTGTGTCACCGGCGTCTCCGGCTCCGGCAAGTCCACGCTGATCGAGGACGTGCTCTACCCCGCGCTACTGAAATACCATGGCAAGCCGACCGAGGCCCCCGGGCTCTTCTCCGGACTTGCCGGCGCGGAGCTCATCGACGATGTCGTCATGGTCGATCAGAGCGCCATCGGCCGCACCACCCGCTCCAATCCGGCGAGTTATGTCGGTGCCTTCGATGCCATCCGCAACCTCTTCGCGGCGGAGCCCGCCGCGCAGGAGCGTAAATACACCGCCGGCACCTTCAGCTTCAATTCCGGCAACGGCCGCTGCCCGACCTGCAGCGGCAATGGCTTCGAGCACGTCGAGATGCAGTTCCTCTCCGACGTCTACCTGCGCTGCCCCGACTGCGACGGCAGCCGCTATCGCGACGAGGTCCTCGAGATCAAGCGCGAAGGCACGAACGGCCGCCGCGCCAGCATCGCCGACGTCCTGGCGATGACCGTCACCGAAGCGCTCGAGTTCTTCCGCGACTCGCGCGAAGTTGCCGCGCGGCTCGCGCCCCTCTCCGACGTCGGCCTCGAATATGTGACGCTCGGACAGCCGGTGCCCACGCTCTCAGGCGGTGAAGCGCAGCGTCTGAAGCTCGCGGGCCATCTCGCCGCGGCCGGCTCCGTGCTCTCGAGCACGACCCACAAGGGCAAGCTCTTCCTCTTCGACGAGCCGACCACGGGACTGCACTTTCAGGATGTGGCAAAGCTCCTCACCGCGTTCCGCAAGCTGCTCGCGGCAGGACACTCGCTGCTGGTCATCGAGCACAACCTCGATGTGATCCGCGCCGCCGACTGGATCATCGACCTCGGTCCGGAGGGCGGCGACCGCGGCGGCAGTGTCGTCTGCGCCGGTACGGCGGCCGAGGTGCGCGCTCACCCTGAGTCGCATACGGGCCGCGCGCTCGTGGAGTACGAGCGGGCTCTGAGCGGTGAGCCAACTCCGCCCGCAAGTGCACCACAGCGTGCGGTCAGGGATTCCGGCGCGACCTACGCGGCAGGCAACACCCGTGGTAACGGGGCGGCGCGCAACTCCGTGGTCATCCACAATGCGCGCGAGCACAACCTGAAGAACATCGACGTGCAGATCCCGAGGGATCGGCTCACGGTCATCACCGGGGTGTCAGGCTCCGGCAAGTCGACACTGGCCTTCGACATCCTCTTCAATGAAGGCCAGCGCCGCTACCTCGAGTCACTCAACGCCTATGCCCGGCAGTTCGTGCAGCCCGCCGCCCGGCCCGATGTGGATGCGATATACGGCATTCCGCCGACGGTCGCCATCGAGCAGCGCACCAGTCGCGGCGGCCGCAAGAGCACTGTCGCAACTCTGACGGAGATCCATCACTTCCTCCGGCTCCTCTACGTCAAGCTGGCCACCCAGTATTGCCCCGATTGCGATGTCGCGATCGAATCGCAGAGCGCTGCCTCGATCGCTGCGCGGCTGCTGCGCGAGCACCGGGGCAGGCGCATCGCGTTGCTGGCGCCGCTGGTCGTAGCGCGCAAAGGCTACTATACGGACCTCGCCAAGTGGGCCGCAAAAAAGGGCTTCAAGACCCTGCGCGTCGACGGCGCCCACCTTTCGACGGCGCAGTGGCCGCGGCTGTCGCGCTTCAAGGAGCACACCATCGAGCTCCCCGTCGCGGAGATCGACGTTGGCGTGAAGACCGACACCGCGCTGCATCAGGCGCTCGCGCGCGCGCTCGACTTCGGCAAGGGCCTGGTGCACGTGCTGGGCCCGAAGAGCGACCAGCCGACGGTCTTCTCGACCAAACGCGCCTGCCCCTCGTGCGGACGCAGCTTCGCCGAGCTCGACCCGCGCCTCTTCTCCTACAACTCCAAGCACGGCTGGTGCGAGAGCTGTTACGGGACCGGCCTGGAGGTGCCCGCGGACGAGGAGTCGGCCGCCGGCGCCGAGATCGACGCAGGCGGCGACAGCGATGATGCGCCGCAGATCTGCGCCGCATGCGACGGCAAGCGGCTGAATCCGGTGGCCATCAGCGTGCGCTTTCGCGACCGCTCCATTGCCGACCTCGCCGCCAACTCGGTGGCGCAGTCGGCGGAGTTCTTCCGCCGGCTCAAGCTGTCGCCGCGGGAGCAGCAGATCGCGCGCGACCTGCTGGCGGAGATCCGGGCGCGGCTCAAGTTCCTCGACCGGGTGGGGCTCGGCTACCTGCAGCTCGACCGCTCCGCGCCCACGCTTTCGGGTGGCGAGGCACAGCGCATCCGCCTGGCCGCGCAGCTCGGCTCCAACCTCCAGGGGGTGTGTTACGTCCTGGACGAGCCGACCATCGGCCTGCACCCGCGTGACAACGCGGTCCTGCTCGACTCGCTCGCAGAGCTCTCCAGCCATCGCAACACGCTCGTCGTCGTCGAGCACGACGAGGAGACCATCCGTCGCGCCGACCACGTACTCGATCTCGGCCCCGGCGCGGGGGTGCTCGGCGGCGAGGTGGTGGGCGAAGGGACCGTAAAGGACCTCATCGCCAACGCGCGATCGACTACCGGTCGCTTCCTGCGACAGCCGTTGCGACACCCGGCGCAGCCCTACCGGCCCGTGGTCGCACGCACGCCGCACCTGAAACTCGAGCGTGTATCGCTGCACAACGTCAGGGGCGCCGAGGTGCGCATTCCGCTCGGCAGGCTGGTGGTGATCACCGGAGTCTCCGGCTCGGGAAAATCGACCGTGGCGCGCGATGTGCTCTATGCCAACTTGCGCCGCCTGCTCGGCGACGTCGGTCGAGGCAACGGCACACGGCCCCGGCGCCGCGTCACTGGCCCGCAGCTCATCGGCTGCGCCGGCATGAAGGGGCTGGAGCAGGTGGACCGGGTGCTGGAGGTGGATCAGACACCGATCGGCAAGACCCCACGCTCCTGCCCCGCCACCTACATCGGGCTATGGGACGACATCCGGCGCATCTTCGCCGCCACCACCGAAGCGCGACTGCGCGGCTACACCGCGAGCCGCTTCTCCTTCAATACCGCCGGCGGCCGCTGCGAGGCCTGCGAAGGCCAGGGGGTCAAGACCATCGAGATGAGCTTCCTGCCTGACGTCAAAGTGCTCTGCGATGTCTGCGCCGGGCGGCGATTCAATACCGAGACGCTGTCGGTCCTCTGGCGGGAGAAGAGCATCGGCGATGTTCTGGCGATGGATGTGGACGAAGCGGTCGGGTTCTTTCGCGCGCACTCACGCGTACACCACGCGCTGAAGCTGTTGCAGGACGTGGGGCTGGGCTATCTCACCCTCGGCCAGCAGAGCCCGACACTGTCGGGCGGCGAGGCGCAGCGCATCAAGCTGGTGGCGGAGCTCTCCAAGGTGCGCACGGAAAGTGCCGATGCGAGCCAGGACCTGTTCGCGCCGGAGGCGCGACCGGAATCGCGACCGGGGTCGCGGTACGGAGTGAAGCACACACTGTATGTGCTCGATGAGCCGACCGTGGGCCTGCACATGGCTGACGTCGAGAAGCTCATTCACGTGCTGCACCGGTTGGTCGCCGCGGGAAACACGGCGGTGGTGGTCGAGCACAACCTCGACATCATGGCAGAAGCGGACTGGATCGTGGACATGGGTCCTGAGGCCGGCGAGGGTGGCGGCCGCATCGTCGCTCAGGGTGCGCCCGCCGAGGTGGCACGGCGCAAGCGCGACTCGCACACCGGCCGCGCCTTGGCCGCATTTCTCAAAGACCGCGTGAACGGCGCATAATCGCGCCGCCATGCCACACGCCAGCGCCGCCGAGCTCGTCTGCTGGAAATGCGGCGCCTCGCTCGCGGCGCTCACGCTACCCCTGCGCCGTCTCGAGGAATGCCCGAAGTGCCGGTGCGAGCTGCACGTGTGCCGGATGTGCGCGGACTACGATACGACGGTCGCCAAGCACTGCCGTGAGCCCACCGCCGAGGAAGTCAACGACAAGACGCGGGCCAACTTCTGCGATTTCTTCGAGCCTCGGCCGGGCGCCTACACCGCACCCAACACCACCGCGGTCGAGCGCGCGCGCGCCGAGCTGGAAAAGCTCTTCGGGAAATCCTAGGTCTTTCTGACTCTCTCGCTGAGGCGCTCGAGCAGCCGCGAGAACGGCGTGTTCTTCTGAACCTGGACACGCAGGTGCCGCACCCCGGTGTCGCTCACCGAGTCGGTCCTGGCGTTGTCGATGGCGAGCTCATTCGCGCCGAGAATCTCGAGCGTCTCCTCCAGAGTCTGCGGGGTGCGGCGCTCGCGCGCGCCGACCTTGCCCGCGCTCTCGCGCTCGCTGGACGCAGCCGCCGCAGGTCGTGCCGCGGCCGGCGGCGCTGCAGCAGCGGCGACCGGAGCAGCCGGCGCCGGCGGCGGCGTCTCTTCCGAATCGATCAGCTTGAACTCTGGGTCCGCGCTCTGGCGCCGCTTGCGCGCGCCGCCGGCGCCGGCAAACCGCTGATTGTCCTCGGTGGCGCGCTCGCGCTCCTGCGGGCCGACCGGCACGACGGCGACCGTGGTGAACTCCGAGCGCACGTAGTAAGCGACCTGCTTGGCCGAAATCGCATCGTTGAAGAAGCCGAGACGCAATCCATACCACTTGCGTCCCTCGCGGCTGCCCTCGACGGAGTAGAGCGTGTAGGCGCTGAAGATCGCGAGCGGCGGCACCTTGTCGAGCTCCACCGGCTGGACCGACCACTGCAGCTGCACGGCGAAGGAAACCGCCTCGTTGTGGGAAACGGCTTCCTTCAGAGCGCGCCGCGTGCCGGTGTCGTCGGGCTTGAGCAGCGAGATGCCGGACTCGGCGGCGTCGACCTGCAACCCGGAGTGGGGCCGGATGTTGCCGTCCTGCTCCCGCCGCGTCTCGAGAAATCGCAACACCTGAGTATCGGTGAGCGACGGGTCCTCCGCGGTGTCCGCCTGGGCGATCGGGGAAGGCATGAGACGCGTCTCGCCAGTCGGATCCGCGTGCCCATCCAACGCCGCCATCACTTCCTTCACGTTGGAGTCGCCAAAGAGCTGCTTCTTCGCCGGCTGTTGTGCGGCCCGGGGGGCGCTCTGCGGTGTCGGTTTCACGGCCGGCGGCGTCACTGCCGCCTTCGGCGGCGCGGCTCGGGCGGCTACGGCCGCGGGCGCCGCGGGCTTGAGGGGCGCCGGCGCCGCGGGCTTGATGGACCCCGCCTTGGCAACCGGGCGCTGGACGCTGGCCGGGCCAGTACCGGTGCGCGGGCGCTGCGGCAACGAGGGCATCGCTGCTGCGGGTCGTGCTGCCGGCGTCGGCCGCGAAGGCGCTTGGTTCTGTATAGGCCGAGCCGCGGGGACTGCGGCACGCGGCGCTGGAGTGGCTGCAATCGGGCGCTTCGGTTGCGGTTGCGGCGCAGCCTTGGCAGGTTGCGCTACCGCAGCGCGCGGCGCTCCCGCGGGGCTCGTGGATGCGCGGGCGCTCGCAGGCGCCGCTGCCGGCGGATGGAGAGTAGGCACCAACGTCGGGACCTTGGACGGCACCGCGGGCAGGGAGCTTTGCGGTTTGGCCACTACTGGCGCCGGGGGCGTTGGCGCTGCAGCTGCCGGAGGCGCTGCGGTTTTCTGTGGGCCGACCGCATGCCGGGCCTGCACCGCCGCGGCTTCCGCCGCGCGCGCCCGCAGCTTCTTGCCCGGTGCCTCGCCGGCCCATGCGCCGGGATAGATATCCCGCACCGCGCTCAGCCATTCCTCGGCCTCGGCCTGGCTCGCGAAGAATCCCATGTGAAGACGGAAGCGCTCGCGTCCTTCCTCGAAACGGCGGCTGACGAAGAACGTGAAGCGCTTGAGCTCGGGCAGATCCGTCTGCGCGAGTGCCATCGGGGTCGTCGAGGAGCACAAATTGAGCACGAACGGGCCTGCCTCAGCGGCAGGCGCTGCTGAATTTTCCGCGCCCACGTCGGTGGACGCTAGATTTGCCGTTGGTGTCATAAATTCCCCGGACAGTCCAACAGCCACTGGCTATCGGATACGGCTCGAGACGCCGAGGGGAATGCTATCGATCGCGCATTGCGCGACCATGGCAGCCCCGCCGTCATAGGAACCGTCCCGTAGACCGGTGGCTTTGCGTCCCCGCCTTTCGACGGGTTTGCCCTTGTCACTGGTGTCAAGTGTCGAAGCCCGACGGAATGGAGTCAAGGGCTGCGAGTGTGGCGCGGCTCTCAAAGAGTGCGCGCAGTGAGACCCGAGATTGCCGCGTTCCCGCTTATGTAGAGCCCAACGCGTGATATGTAATGATTGGCGTGCCGCGGCAAGCCGCGGTTGCGGGATCAGGAGGCTGCTTTTGTGGCCGTCACGAGGGTCGCGGGCCGCCGCACTTTCATCTGCGCCAGCGCGCACATGCCTTCGTACGTGTAGCGCTGCGCGCCGCGACGGCCGGACCGCAGAGTTCCGAGCATTGCTGCCGCCACGGTCGCCACGGGAATGCCGCGTTGCGCCACGCGCTCGCCGACCAGGAATGGATTGACGAGCGGCATTGCGACACGCCTCACCAGATCCGCGGCCCGCATCTCACGCGGCCAGCCGAGCACCATCGTCGGCTGCACGATATCGAGCGCGGCGAAGCCGAGGCCGATCAATGCCTGCTCGAGCTCTCCCTTGACGCGCAGATAGCCGCTCTTCGCAGCGATATCCGCCCCCGCGGCGGAGAGGATCACGAACCGCGCCGCGCCCGCCGCCTTCGCGGCGCGCGCGAAAGCAAGCGTGTATCCGAAGTCGACACGACGCACCGCCTGCTCCCCGGCACCGTCCCGCTCTCCGAGCCGCGCGCCGAGGCAGCAGAGCGCCACCTGACACTTCAGCCCCGCCAACTGCCGCTCCAGATGATCGAACTGCACGATCCGGTTGGCCAGTCGGCTGTGCTCCCGCCCGAGGGGACGGCGCGTCACAGCGAACACGCGGGCGACTTCAGGCGCATTGAGGAGAGCATCGAGGACGCGGGTGCCCACGAAGCCGCTCGCGCCGGCAAGAAGCGCTACGACGGGATCGGTATCGGCCATGGGAGCTTATTAGCCCTGTCGCCAGGCGCGCACAAGCTCCCGCCCTGACGTAATTCCAGCGCTGTGAGACACATCACGGCCAGAGGCCGCGAATCGTGAGCTCAGGCACAGGGACGTGCCCCGCCGCCGCAGGTAGCCCTCAATAATTCTGTGTGCAGGTTACCGTGATGGTGACGCTCTGCTGCCCCGGCTCCACGGTGAATTCCAGCTGCACCGGTCGGTAGCCGGCGCGCGTGCCAATGACCGTGTAAGTGCCGGGCTGCAACCGTATCTCCCTGCGGCCGAAGCTGCCGAATTCGCCGAGGCTCGGAATGCTGACTTCCGTGGCGTTGTCGGAAATCATGTTGAGCTGTACCGGCCGATCCAACGCCGGCATGAGACGCGTGAGCCGCTCGACCTGCGATTGCAGCATCGGGCCGGAGTTCTGCTCGCGCGCCTCCTGCAGGAGCGTCACGGCCTCATCGCGCACCGCGGGGAGATCGAGCCGGCTCGGATGATCGATGATCTGCTGCAGCGAGGAGGAGAGCTGCGCCCGCTCTTCATCCTGCGCTTTGCCTTGCTTGGCAAAGGCGAGCGCCGGATCCACCTGCAGGGCGGTGTCATAGACCGCCGCGGCCTGAGTCCAACGCTCCTGCGATTCGAGGCTCGCCGCCTGCTGGCGCAGCGACGCGATCCGGCCCGCCTCCATCGCCAGGCTGACCCGCTGCAACCCCTCGGTCGCCTCCTTGCCCCGCGGGCGGAAGCCGAGCGCCTGCCGGAAATCTCCCTGCGCCTCGGTAAGCCGTCCGGCTCCGAGTGCTGCGAAACCGGCACCCACCGCGCGCGCGTAGCCGTCAACACCGAAGGAGGCGTTGACGCGGGCCAGACCGGCCTTCGCCAGTGAGTTGCCCGGATCCAGCATCAGCGCCTGACTGAAGTCCTGCGCCGCTTGCGAGTAGTTTCGCGCCGCTTCCGCGTGCTGCGCATCGTTGAGAAGCGGCAGCACGCCGCTCAACACACCCGCCCGCCGCAAGCCCTCGATGGCGCGCCGGCTGTTGGGATTGATGCGCCGCGCCAGATCATATGCCTGACTCGCCACGTCACGGTGGCCCGCCGCGAGTGCCGCGTCGCCCGCTCGCAGCTGAGCGGCCAGCGCCCGCGGCGCTTGCTGCGCTACTTTGTCCAGAAGCTGCTGCGCCTGGCTCAAGTGTTGCATCGCGATCGCGATGCCGCCGGCGGCCGCCGCTCCATTCGCCTCCGCGACCTGCACCTGCGCGGCCGAGTAGTCTCTTCCGTCCCACGTCGCCGCGCCTCGTGCCGCGAGCGCCGCCGCCCGCTTCTGGAAGGCCGCGCTCTCCGTGTTGAGTTTGGCGAGCGCCGCAGGATCGACTTTCGGCTTCGCCGGCGGCGCGACCGATGCCGGTACCGCCGGCGGCTTCGCGGGAACGGTTGCCGGGGACGTGGTCAGCTGCGACGGCGCGAGAGCGCTGATTCTTGCCACCAACGGCCGCAGGCCTGCGAGGTCCTGGCGCGGCAGCCACAAGAGCGCGCCCGCGGTGGCGGCACAGATCAACACCACCCCGCAAAGGAGTCCCCACAGGAGATACGGCCAGCCGTTGGATTTCCTGGCGCCGAATCGCGCCTGGGCGTGCCGACTTCCTGGCGGCGGCACGGCCCGCAGCTGCGGGTGTTCGGCATCGAGACCGAAGAACTCGTCCGCCGAGACCGTCTCGATCGGCGGCGCGAAGCTGTGTGTGGCCGGCTGAGCGAGAGGCTCTTCGTACGGCGCGGCCACGGACGCAGGCCCGGGCGGCACGGCGTGCGCAGTGGCGGAGGGGGCCCACCGTGGCATAGCGTGTGCGGGCCTGACCAGCGCAGCAGACGCAGGCTCCGACGCCGCAACGTCTACAGACTGAGGCGGCTCAGCGGGTACGGATTGGACCGGTGCGGCGGGCGGAGGCGGTGTCGAGGACGCGGAATGCGCGGGCTCGATGGGTATGGGTCGAGAGGATGCGGACACATCGAAAAGCGGCCTCTTAGTGGGGGCTCGTTTAGGTGTGTCAGCTTCGATCCGGGCCGGTCGTGCCGGAGATTTAGTTGGAGGGGGTGCGTTCGGTCGATACCGGGCATCAGAGGTAGGCACGTCCCCGGGCAGGGGCTCAGCCGGCGACGCCGAAGATGGTTTCTCAGCTGCTTTGCGCGCTTCGATCTTCGCCCGGGGCGCATTGCCTTCGGGGCGCACGGTCCGCTCGGCTTCGGCCGCCCGAGCCACGGTCGCAGCCCCTGCTGCTGCCGCCGGCCGGTCGGGAGGTCGAATTACACTCTGTTGCGGACCGTCATCTTCTTCCTCTTCGTCTGTCTCCGCCCCCTCCGGCGCGAATGACAGCGTTGCGTTCAGTGTAGCGTCGAGCTCGTCCATGACCTGTTGCATGGTCGCCGGCCGCTCCGCGGCGCGCTTGGCGAGCATGCGCATCACGATCGCACTGAGCTCGGGCGGAATCGGCCGCAGGGCAACGAGCTCCGGCACCGGCTGAGTCAGGACGCGCCTCAGCTCGAAGTTGGGGTAGTACGGCGGATGGCCCGATAGCAGCTCGTACGCGAGCGCACCGAGGCCATAGATGTCATCGGCCGCGCTCGGCGGCTCGCCGCGAAGCTGCTCGGGACTCGACGAGAAAGGCGAATGCCCGCCCGCGCGCGCCTCCGCAGCGGCACCGGGTGCCGGCAACAGCCCGGCAATACCGAAGTCGGCAAGCTTTACCCGGCCGCGGCTGTCGAACAGCACGTTTCCCGGCTTCAGATCCCGGTGCACGACGCCACGCGCATGAGCGTATTCGAGGGCTTCCGCGACCTCGAGCAGTACCGGCACGATCTCCAGGTATCCCGCGCCGCAAAGGCGCCGCAAGTCCCCACCCGCCGCGAGCTCCATCGGGAGCACCATGACGTCCTGGACTCTCTCCGGAGCCAGGACCTGAAGAATACCGGGATGCTGCAGGCGACCGGAAATGTCGTGCTCGCGCTCGAGCGTCTCCCAAGCACCCGGATTGCGGGCGGCGGCGCGGGCGAGCACCTTCAGAGCGATGTCGACGCCGCGGGAGTCGTCGTGCGCCTTCCAGACCTCGCCCTGTCCGCCCGTCCCTATACGCTCGATGAGTGTGTAGTGGCCGAGTGTGACCGGCTGAGCGGCGGCACGAACCTGTGACATGACCTCCACCTTAACTGGTTTCGCTCCTCGCGAATACTGTACTCGGACACCGGCATGATGCGGCAGTGCCCCATCCGTTTCCTACTGTCGCAACTTGACCACGGTCTCGGGAGGGCTTCCCCTCCCCTGAGCAAGAACCCTGCCCGACCGCGGGCTAGAGGTCGAGCGTGAGCTGCGGCCCCGAACGCGGCGGCTGCGGCGGCCGGAACAGAGCCGTGTTCGGCGGCTGCTGCCGTCCGGTACCGAGACTCAGCCGCCGGCATGCAATCTGGAAGCGGCTGCGCAGCAGCTCGGCGAACACCCCCGTGCCGCGCATGCGCGTGCCGAAGCTCGAGTCATAGTCTTTGCCGCCCCGCATCTGCCGCACGACCGACATCACATGTTCGGCCCGATCCGGATAGTGCGCCGCCAGCCATTCGCGAAAGAGATCCTTCACCTCGTGAGGAAGCCGGAGCAGCACATATCCGGCCCAGCGCGCTCCGGCCGCCGCCGCCGCTTCGAGAATGCTCTCCAGCTCATGGTCGGTCAGCACCGGAATGACCGGCGCGACCATCACCCCTGTAGGAACGCCCGCCACGTTCAAGCGGTTTACAGTCTCGAGCCTGGCACGCGGCGAAGCCGCCTGCGGCTCCATGACGCGCTTGAGCTCCACATCCAGGCTCGTGACGCTGACCCCCACCCCGGCAAGCCCGTCCCTGGCGAGATCGGCCAGCAGATCGAGGTCGCGCAGTACGAGCGCGCTCTTGGTGATGACCGTGACGGGATGCCGGCAACGGGCCAACACCTCGAGAATCTCGCGCGTCACCCGCATCTTCCGCTCGATCGGCTGATAGGGGTCGGTGTTGGCTCCGAGGGTGATCGGCTTGCACACATACCCCGGTTTCGCCAGCTCCGCCTCCAACAGCTTGCCCGCGTCCTTTTTATAGAATAATCTCGTTTCGAAATCCAACCCGGGAGATAACCCAACATAACTGTGACTCGGACGAGCGTAGCACCAAACACACCCGTGGCTGCAGCCGCGGTAGGGATTGATCGACTGCTCGAACGGAATGTCAGGTGAATCGTTGCGTGTTATGACGGAGCGGGCGCGATCCGGCTCGAGCGAGGTCGGGATGAAGTCGGGGACCTGCTCCTGGTACCAACCGTCGTCGACGGCTTCGTGCTGGCGGCGCTCGAAGCGGCCGGTGGGGTTCGAGAGCGCACCGCGGCCCTTGAGCGGCTGGTTCCTTTGGCGCGGCGGGGACATGCGTATACTGTACATCCATCCAGGTGCGCGGTAAAGTGCCTGGCGCCACGCCATAATGGCGGTGGCTGCGGGCTCGATCCCGCGGGGAGGAGAATCATGAGCGAATCAGGGGAGCCGGCGAGCTACGGCGGCGCTGTGAGCAAGGATGAGCGCAACCTGGCGATGTTCGCGCACCTGTCCGCTTTTGCCGGGCTGATCTTCCCGCCCGGCGGCAACGTGATCGCGCCGCTGATCGTCTGGCTCACTCAGCGGGAAAAGTCCGTGTTCGTCGCCGACCAGTCGCTGGAAGCGCTCAACTTCAATATCACTGTGTTCATCGCGGAAGTCGCCTGCGGCATCCTTTTCGTCGTCGGGATCGGGATACCGCTAGGCATACTCCTGGGTATCGCTTGGCTCATCGGCACTATCCTGGGCGCCGTCAAAGCCTCCGAAGGGCAGCGGTTCCGCCACCGCTTCACTCTGCGTTTGGTGCACTGATGGCTCCGTCCGCGCGAGACGCTAGACCGTGTCCCTCAGCGGCACGCTGTGATCCGCGAGCTTGTCCGGGTTCGGGCGCGCATGCGCCGCGATCAGCTTGCGCGCGGCCATCTGATCCTTGGGACTGTTGACCGTATCGATGGCGATCAGCTCGCCGCCGCGCAGATAACAGGCGCTGAAGGCACGGGTCGCGGGGTCGCCGCGCATCACGACGGTGTCGTACCCCTGGCAGATGCCAATGATGATCAGCTTCAGGTCGTACTGGTCCGACCAGAACCAGGGCACCTTGTCGTGGACTGTCTCGAGCCCCAGCAGGTTCAGCGCCGCGCTCGCTCCCTGCTCGAAGGCGTTGTCGACGGACTCCAGCCGCAGTCTCCGACCGTAACGCAGGCTCGGATGGCTGGTGCAGTCCCCTGCCGCGTAGATCACGGGGTCCGAGGTCCTGCAGCGGTCATCGACGACCACGCCGTTCTCGCACGTCAGCCCCGCGGCGACGGCCAGCTCGTCGGCCGGAAGCACCCCACAGCCCACCACGACCGTGTCGGCGGCATGCTCCTGCCCATCCTCGGTCACCACAGCCCGTACGTGCCTCGTACCGGGCATTGCCGCCAGCGCGCGGACCTTCGAATTGCAGAGAATCCTGGTCCCGTGCCGGGAGTGCTCGGCCTCGTAGAACGTGGAAAGTTGGCTGCAGACGACCCGATTCATCACGCGGTCGGCCATCTCCAGCACGGTGACCTCGACACCCGCCTCCCGGGCCGTGGCCGCCACCTCGAGTCCGATATAGCCGCCGCCGACGATCACCAGGCGCCTGCCGGGGAGCAACCGGGCACGGATCTGCTCTACGTCAGCGATGGTCCGCAGGAAGTAGACGCCCTCGAGATCAGCGCCTGGCGCAGCGAGCGGCCGCGGACGGCTACCCGTCGCGATTAAAAGAGCGTCGTAGGCGACGGTTGAGCGATCGTCGAGTCTCAGACGTTGCTCGCGAGGCGCGATTTCCTCGACTCGGCGTCCCAGCCGGGTCTCCACGGAGTGGGACTCGTAGAAATGTTGTGGGCGCAGCAGCAGCCGCTCGCGCTCCAGCGCGCCGGCCAGGTATTTCTTGGAGAGCGGCGGCCGCTGATAGGGCAGCCAGGGCTCATCGCCGATCAGGACGAGCTCACCCGTGAAGCCCTTGCGGCGAAGCGTATCAATGGCTTGGACGGCCGCCTGGCCCCCACCGACGATGACGACGCGCTCGTACATCGTTGTGAGTTTATTGGCGCAAATTGCTCCCGGCAATTCGCGCAGCCAGCCGTATCACTGCATTTGGTCCCGCGGCCCGAGGGCGGCCTCGGGCCGCTTACTCATTTGCTTTCGCACCCCGCTGAATGCACCGCCGACGGGCATATGCCCCATAATGGTGCGCCGGAACCGCCAGCTGCCGTGGCGTGCAGCCGCGATCTCGGCCGTTTAAACGTATTCCCATGCGTGGCATGAAAGCTGCAAAATCGCACCAGCCGCGAACGAGGCAGCCCGCCTTTCAACGACAAAGCACCGCTACCCGACGGAGAGCTCGTACATGAAACTGGTCACCGCGATCATCAAACCGTTCAAGCTCGACGATGTGCGCGCTGCGCTCTCCGACATCGGCGTCTCGGGAATGACGGTGACGGAGGTCAAGGGTTTCGGCCGCCAACGCGGACACACTGAGTTGTATCGGGGCGCGGAGTACGTGGTCGACTTCGTACCGAAGACGCGCATCGAAGTGGCCGTTCGCGCCGAGCTGGTCGATCAAGTCGTCGAGGCAGTCCTGAAGGCGGCCAAGACCGGCAAGGTCGGCGACGGCAAGATCTTCATCACGGACATCCAACGCGTCATCCGCATCCGCACCGGCGAAACGGACGACGCGGCTCTTTGATTGGCTCAAAGTCGCCTGCGGCGCTTTGCGCGGCCAGCCGACTCACCGCATTTGATCTCGCGACCCGAGGGCGGCCTCGGGTCGCTTACTCATTTGCTTTCGCACGGTGCCATAATTGATGCAGTGGTGGCGGCCGGGTTGGCGAGAACATGGCGCGGGCGATTCGGTTTCATCAGCATGGGGGGCCGGAGGTGCTGCGGGTCGAGGACCTCGATCCTGGAGCGCCTGGGCCGGGTGAGGCGCAGGTGCGCCATACGGCCATTGGGCTCAACTACATCGATGTCTATGACCGCACGGGGCTCTATCCGGGAGAGCTGCCCAGCGGGTTGGGGCGTGAGGCTGCGGGCATCGTTATGGCGCTGGGGCGCAAAGTTCGCGGCTTCAAGGTGGGTGACCGCGTCGCTTACGTCTACACGCGGCCGGGCGCGTACAGCGAGGTTCGCAACGTACCGGCCGAACGTCTCGTGAAGGTGCCCCGCGGCATCTCGGACGAAGAGGCGGCTGCGCTGATGCTGAAGGGGTTGACGGCGCATTACCTGCTGCGCCGCACCTATCGCGTGACTCGTGGCGAAAACGTTCTCGTGCATGCGGCGGCCGGGGGTGTCGGACTCCTGCTCTGCCAATGGGCGAAGGCGCTCGGCGCCAAGGTGATCGGCGTCGTTGGCAGTGACGCGAAGGCGGAGCTGGCGCGCCGCAACGGCTGCAAGCATGTGTTGATTCTCGGCCACGAGCCGCTCGCGGCGGCAGTCAGGAAGCTCACCAAGGGCGAAGGCGTGGCGGTCGTCTACGACTCCGTGGGCAAGGACACCTTCATTGATTCGCTCGACTGCCTGCGGCCGCTTGGCATGATGGTGACCTACGGCAATGCGTCGGGGCCGCCTCCGGCCGTGAGTCCGCTCGAGCTCAGCAAGCGCGGCTCGCTCTACCTCACTCGCCCCACGCTCTTCAACTACATCGCCACGCGGCAGGCGCTGGATGCGGCGGCGCGCGAGCTGTTCGCGGCCGTCAAGAGCCGCGCCGTGCGTGTCAGGATCGGGCAGCGATATGCGCTCGCGGATGCGGCGCAGGCACATCGGGACCTCGAGGGGCGCCGTACGACCGGGGCAACGGTGTTGGTACCCTAGCGCAGCGGCAATCGCACTATGAAGCGTGAGCCGCAGCCCTCACCGTCGCTTTGCGCTTCGACCGTTCCGGAATGCAGCTCCACCAGGTGGTGGACGATCGCGAGCCCCAGCCCGAGCCCGCCGTGCCGCCGGACGATCGAGCCATCCTCCTGCCGGAATCGCTCGAAGACGTGCGGCAGGAATTCGGGCTTGATGCCCTGGCCGGTGTCCGCGACGCTGATCTGCACCTGATCGCCGCTCATCGCGAGCTCGACATCGATACGCCCGCCGGGCGCGGTGAACTTGATGGCATTGGAAAGCAGGTTGCACACGACTTGTTGCAGGCGCGCGGGATCCCCCCGGATCACGCCCGTCACTTCGCCGAGTGCGGGCACGATCCTGACTTCCTTGGCCTCGGCCGCCGGCTGCATCGTGGCGATCGCTCCCTGCAGGACTCGCTGCGGCGCGACGTCCGCCAGCTCCAGTCCGAGTTTGCCGGTCACGATGCGCGAGACATCGAGCAGATCCTCGACGAGGCGCTTCTGCGCGCGCGCGTTGCGCTCGATGGTCTCCAGCGCCCGGGCCTCAGTCGCCTCATCCAGACGGCCGGTGCGCAGCAGCGTGATCCAGCCGAAGATCGCATTGAGGGGCGTGCGCAGCTCGTGCGACATGGTCGCGAGGAATTCGTCCTTCAGGCGACTGAGCTCCTCGGCGTGCCCGCGGAGCAGCCTCTCGCGCACGAGCAGCTCCTCGCGCTCGTTCTCCGCGCGCAGGCGCTCCTCGATCTCGGCCCGCAGGCGCTCGTTGCTCAGCACCAGCTCCGCGGTGCGCGCCGCCACCCGTGACTCCAGGTCCTGGTTCGCGCGCGCGAGCGCCGACCGTGTCAGGAACAGGTCCAGGAATACGCCTACCTTGGCGCGCATCACGGGCACCACGACCGGCACCTGAATGTAGTCGACGACGCCGAGCTCGTAGCCGCGCGCGCTCTGCACGTCATCGGCGTACGCAGTCACCAGGATGATGGGTGTATGCCGTGCATTGCGGTGTTGGCGCAGAAGCTCGGCGGTCTCGAGTCCGTCCATCCCGGGCATGTTGACATCCAGCAGGATGACGGCGAACTCTCCCTCGAGCACGCGCTTCAGCGCCTCCTCCCCGGAACCGGCCATGATCACTTCGGCGTCCAGCCCCTCGAGAATCGCCCCGTAGGCCAGGCGCTTCTCTGGCAGGTCATCGACGATCAGGATCCGTGCGCCCTGATCCGTGTCGCTGCTGCGTGACACAGCCTGTCCTTGAGCGCCCCGGTCAGCGCACGACGCGCAGCGGCCGCGCGTTGCGCCCGATCCCGAGGGCGCCGCTGCGCACGACCTCGAGAAGCTCCGCGCCGCGGGCAAGATCGGCCGTGAAGCTGTCGATTTCGGCCTCGCTCGCCGTGAGCTCGACGATGAATCCATCCGGCGCCGGATCGAGTACACGGCCGCCCGTGCGCACGACGTAGCCACGGACGGCATCGGTATCTGCCGGCCGGACCCGCAACTTCAGCAGGATCAGCTCTCGCTCGAGATGCTCGCCTGTAGTCATATCCTCGACGCTGACCACGTCCACGAGCTTGTTGAGCTGATTGGCGATCTGTTGGATGACGGCATCCGAGCCGGTGGTGACCAGGGTGAGCCGCGAGACGGTCGGATCGTCCGTCGGCGCGACGGAGAGCGACTCGATGTTGTAGCCGCGGGTGGAGAAGAGCCCCGCGACCCTGCTCAGGGCACCGGCCTCGTTCTGCAGCAGAATGGCGATAATATGACGCATGCGCGCTCGGGTGGGCCCGGATGGGCAGTAACAGAGGGCAGAATAAAGGATCGGACGCGAGGCGGCCATCGGCGCCTTTCGTGCCGCAGATCGACCTGCTAGTCTCCGAAGACCACCGCGCGTGATCCAGGCGATTCCGAGAGCTCCGCATGAGCGACACCGTCATCCAGCCCCGTCCTGTGGGGAATCCGCTTGCCGGCCAGACCATGTCCGGGGCGCGGATGATCGTACAGGTACTGGCCGATGAGGGCGTCGAAGCCATCTTCGGCTACAGCGGCGGCGCCATACTGCCGACGTACGACGCCGTGTTTCTCTATAACGAGGAGCAGGCGCAGCGAGGTGGGGCACAGATTCCGCTGATCGTCCCCGCGAACGAGCAGGGGGCGGGTTTCATGGCGGCGGGATACGCGCGCGCCACAGGCCGTGTCGGCGTCTGTCTCGTGACGTCCGGTCCGGGCGCAACCAATACGGTCACTCCCATTCGCGATTGCATGGCGGACTCGGTGCCGATCGTGGTGATCTGTGGTCAGGTCGCGCGCGCTTCGATCGGTACGGATGCCTTCCAGGAGGCACCGGTCGCGGCTCTCATGGGCTCCGTTGCGAAGCACGTGTTCCTGGTCACCGATCCGTCGCGGCTCGAGGCGACGGTGCGCTCGGCTTTCGAGCTGGCTCGCACCGGCCGGCCCGGCCCTGTGGTCATCGACATTCCGAAGGACGTGCAGAACTGGGAAGGGGTGTTCCAGGGCGCCGGCACGCTGCCCCTGCCCGGCTATCGGCGCCGGATGAAGGAGCTGGCCGATCAGATCATCGAGCCCCGCGATGCAGAGCGGTTCTTCGAGATGCTCGGCGAATCGCGCCGCCCGCTGATCTACGCGGGTGGCGGCGTGATCAATGCCAACGCCGCCGGCGCGCTCACCGAGTTCGCGACGACCTTCGAGGTTCCGGTCGTGACCACGCTGATGGGCATCGGCGCCATCGACACGACACACCGGCTGGCAATGCGCATGCTTGGAATGCACGGCACCGCCTTCGCCAACTACGCCGTCGAAGACTGCGACTTCCTCATCGCCGCCGGCTCGCGATTCGACGACAGAGTGGCGGGCGTGCCCGCGAAATTCGCGCGCGGCGCGAAGCGGATCGCGCACCTCGACATCGACCGCGCGGAAATCAACAAGGTCAAGCACGCGCAGTGGAGCCACGTGGGCCTCCTCGCCGAGGCGCTGGTCGCACTGACCGAGCACGGCCGCCGCACCGGGTTCAGACGGGACTATGGTGAGTGGCACCGGGCCCTCGCGGAGCTGAAGCACGTGCACGCCATGGGCTATGACCGCCAGAGCCCGCTCATTCAGCCGTACTACGTGATCGAGGAGATCAACAGGCACACGCGCGGCGAGGCGATCATCACTACCGGCGTCGGCCAGCATCAGATGTGGGCGGCGCAATACTGCGACTTCCGCCGGCCGCGGCTCTGGCTGTCCTCCGGCAGCATGGGGACGATGGGGTTCGGGCTGCCCGCGGCGATCGGCGCACAGCTCGCACATCCGCGGCGCCTGGTCGTGGACATCGACGGCGACTCCAGCATCCGCATGAACATCGGCGAGCTGGAGACGGTGACCACCTACGACCTGCCCATCAAGATTGTCGTGCTCAACAACTTTGGCGACGGCATGGTCAAGCAGTGGCAGAAGCTCTTCTTCAAGGGCCGCCTCTCGGCGAGCGATAAATCACTGCACAAGAAGGACTTCATCCGCACCGCCCAGGCCGACGGCTTTCACTATGCCGTGCGGCTCGACCGCAAGGAGGACGTGCCGCGGGTGGTGGAGCAGTTCATTCGCTTCGAAGGGCCGGCATTCCTCGAGGTCATGATCGACCCGGACGCGGGCGTCTATCCAATGGTGGGACCGGGCCAGAGCTACGAGGAGATGATCACCGGCGAGTTCATCGCCTCGCGCCACAAGGTGGACATCAAGCCGCCGGATCCCTCGGAGATGTTCTGAGGAGAGCACTGTGAAATACCTGCACACCATGGTCCGGGTGACCGATCTCGACGCCTCGCTGCGCTTCTATCGCGATGCGCTCGGGCTCGTGGAGCTGCGGCGCAAAGACTACCCGCAGGGCCGTTACACGCTGGCGTTCCTGGCCGCGCCCGGTGACGACTCGGCGCAGGTCGAGCTGACCTTCAACTGGGATCCGGAGACCTACGCGGGCGGCCGCAATTTCGGCCACCTCGCCTACGAGGTCGACGATATCTACGCCACCTGTCACCGCCTCCGCGAGCACGGCGTCACGATCAACCGCCCGCCGCGGGACGGGCGCATGGCCTTCGTGCGCTCTCCCGATCAGATCTCGATCGAGCTGCTGCAGCGCGGCGCGGCGCTTGCGCCGGCCGAGCCGTGGACGTCCATGCCGAACACGGGAGCCTGGTAAGACGGCGTGGAAGCGGAGAGGCTCCTCGAGCGCTATCTGCACGAGCAGATACCGCTCTCTGCCGCGATGGGCGTGCGGGTGAGGATGGCGACCCCGGAGCGCGTGCAGCTCGCCGTGCCCCTTGCCCCGAACATCAATCACAATGAGACCGCTTTCGGCGGCAGCGCCGCCGCGCTGGCCACCCTTTCGGCGTGGGCGCTGCTGCACCTTCGACTCGCGGGCACGGGTCTGCAGGCGCGGCTGGTCATCCAGCGCAGCAGTATGGAATACGAGCAGCCGATCCCGGGCGACTTCGATGCCGTCTGCCGCTTCACGGACGAGCCGGCGTGGGAGCGGTTCCGGGTCACCCTGGCGCGCCGCGGCCGCGCGCGCTTGACGCTCGCGGCCTATCTGGTCTACGACGCCCAGCGAATGGCCACCTTTGAAGGGGATTTTGTCGGATTGGTTTAGCTTGCGACCAGTAGCAGGCTCGTCACGCAACTGTGGCTGCGCGCAGACATGGAACTGCAACGCACATCGGTGCAGAATGTAGGGAGTTGGATACAACGCCGCTCGTCAAGAAGAGGCAACCTCACATGAGCAACGCTGAGATTCGGGGGCGATTCGTCTGGCACGAGCTGATGACGACCGACCCGCAGGCCGCAGGCACCTTCTACTCCAAGGTCCTTCCGTGGAAGACCCAGCCCTCCGGCATGCCGGATTACACGATTTGGGTAGCCGGTAAGACGCAGACCGGCGGACTCATGGCGCAGCCGGAGTCTGCCCGCCAGTCCGGTGCCCCACCGAGCTGGCTGGTATACATCGGCACGCCCGATGTCGACGCCACGTCGGCGGCGGCCGAGCGTCTGGGCGGCAAGGTGCTGAAGGCCCCCCAGGACATCCCCGGCGTGGGCCGCTTTGCCGTGCTTGCGGATCCGCAGGGCGCGGCGTTCGCGGTATTCAAGCCGGGCGCTCCGCCCGCCGACGGTGCTCCGTCCTCGACCGACTTCTCCTGGCACGAGCTCGCCACCAGCGATTACCAAGCTGCGCTCTCGTTCTACTCGGAGCTCTTCGGGTGGAGCCGCGGACCCACCCATGACATGGGTCCCGCGGGGACTTACCAGCTCATCGAGCACGGCGGCGCGCAAGTGGGCGGCGCCTACAAGCTGATGGATGCCTCCAAGCCACCGCACTGGCTCACCTACATTGAGGTCGCGAGCGTCGACAAGGCTGCGGCCGCCGCCAAAGCGGCCGGCGGGCGCGTGACGCAGGGGCCAATGGAGGTTCCCGGAGGCAGCCGCATCGCACAGATCCTGGATCCGCAGGGCGGCGCATTCGCCGTCCACGAGCCGGCCAAGCACGCCGCCGCCCAGAAGCCGGCCGCCGCGCCGAAAAAAGCTCCAGCAAAGGCAGCCCCCAAGGCCGAAAAGGCACCAAAGGCAGCGCCCCCCCCCGCCAAGAAGAAAGCGGCCCCCAAAGCCAAGAAACGCCCCGCGCCGGCAAAGCGCGCCGCGGCAAATAAAAAGAAGTCGCCAGCCAAGAAATCCGCCGCCAAGCGCCCGGCCAAGCGCAAAGCCGCCGGAAAGAAGAAATCAGCGAAGCGCCCAGCCCGCAAGAAATAACTTCATCGCAGCAATTGCGACTGCCGCCGTTCGAAAGCAAATCATTGAGCGACCCAGGGCCGTTCCCTGGGTCGCGGGGTGAAACGAGTGAATGGGCTGGCCTGCGTAAATCGCCGGGAGCGATTTACGCCAATCTGATGAGAGGATGGCCGAAGTTCTCGCCGCGCATGGCTTTGATCAGATGCGCGGGCGCGTTCTCCAGCCCTTCGGTCACGTCTTCCCGGTACACCAGCCGGTGTGCGCCGTGCCAGGCGATCGCATCCTTCAGAAATTCGCTGCGGCGGTGCTCGTAATGAGCCGCGTGCAATCGCAGCAGACTAATCTCCCCCGACGCGTAGCCCGCGTGTTGCAGCAATTCAGCAGAGACGCCCTCACGGACGCCGTTTAGAACGACCCTCCCGCCGGGAGCGACGTGGTGGCCTGAGACGACCGCGTCGAGCAGCTCACCCCCCGAGTTGTCGAAGTAGACGTCGAAGCCCTGCGGCGCAAGGTGGCGCAGCCGGGCGCCCAGATTCTCCGCGTGAGGGTTGACGCAAGCAGCAAAACGCGCGCGTCGGGTCGCCCACTCACACTTGTCGCGCGAACTGCCGACGCCGATGACTCGGGCGCCCTTGATGCATGCCACTTGGCCGGCCATCGCGCCCGCCACGTTCGCCACCGCGGACACCAATACTGTCTCACCGGGACGCAGTCGCGCGAGATCGAGCAATCCGAAGTAGGCCGCCATGCCGGAAGGGCCAAGCAGCCCCAGCGCCGTCGAGGCGGGAGATTGACCAGGGTGCAGCGCGGAAGCATGGTGCCCGTCGGAGACGCAGAACTCCCGCATGCCGCATTGGATGACGACGTTTTGCCCGACCGCGAAGACATCGTGCCGGGACTCCAGCACCTCGCAGACACCCAACGCGGGTACGACGTCACCGGGCCGCGGACCCGTGCCTGAGCGCGCCGCGGCACTGGACGGCGAGTACGTCAGCGGATCGATCACGAGCCAGCGGGTACGGCAGAGTATTCCGCCGTGGTTGAGGCGAGGCATTTCTCCCGGCACTACCTCGAAGTCCTCGGCTGTCGCCGGTGGCCGCCTGATCCTGACTTCGAGATTGCGCATGGGTCCGCCTCGCTACTGAGCTTGGGCCTCCGCCGCGTTGCGCTTTGCCGCATCCTGCTGATAGGCGGCATTGATCTGCTGCTGCAGCTTCGCCTCGGTGTCCTTCGCCTGCTTTGCATCCTGCGCGGCGGAAGCACCGCCGGCCGCAGCCGTGACGCCCGTTGCGGCGAGACCGCAGCTCGCGAGCGCGAGCACGGTAACCGCGACAGCCAGAGACTTAGCTAAGATTCGCATCATCCGAATAGCTTAAACCCGAACGGCTGCTGCGGCACAATCAGGGATACGACCATGCCTAAAGCTTCACACTCTCGTCCCGCGGCGACCGCGCAACCGCGGCTCCGTCGCGGCTATTTCGAATGCCGCTATGGCCAGCTGCACGTGCACAACGCCATTCCCGCCGGCGGCGGCTTCGAGGAGGGCACCCCGCTCCTCTGTCTGCATCCAATCCCCCACTCCGGGCGAATTTTCTCGCGCTTCCTCACGGTTGCCGGGGTCGGTCGCTCGATTTTTGCCCCAGATCTGCCCGGTTTCGGGGATTCCGATCCGGCACCACCCCGTGCAGGGGTTACGGAGCACGCAGCGGCCGTCGGCGACTTTCTGGACACCATGCGCCTGCGTCAGGTCGACTTGCTCGGTCAGGGTTTCGGCGCCGCAGTAGCCGCCGAGCTCGCCGCGACGCGGCCGGCCCAAGTCCGGCGCCTGGTACTCGTCTCGCCGCCGCTGTCTGCGAGCGCCGCCGTGGTGCCGCCCATGGCGCCGGCCTTGGACAGCAGCCACTTGCTGGAGGAGTGGCGCCGGGCAGTAGCGTATTGCGGTCCGGCTGCGCCGCCCGAGGTCGCGACCGCCGCACTGGCCGAGCGGCTGCGCAACGGCGTGCATGCCGCGGCGGCGGCGGCGGCGGAGCGCGCCTATCAACTGCGGGCGCGATTGGCACAGCTCGCCGCCCCGCTTCTGGTTCTGCGCCTCGGCGAGGAAGTTGTAGCCAACAAGGCACAAGCGCGCGATGTCCCCGCGCGGACCAGGCTCGTCGAGCTGCCGGATCGGGATGCGTCGCTTTTCGAGACGGCGCCGGAGGTTGCCGCGCAAGCCGTGGAGTCGTTTCTGAGTTGATTGGCGCAAATCGCTCCCGGCGATTGGCCAGGGAGCGGCCCTGGCCCGCTTAATCATTTGCTTTCGGGCTGATCGCGCTCGTCCAGTGCGCTACCTCCTCGATCGTCATCGATCCGGCGACTGTCACGCGGGCGTCCTCGAACCCCCACCGTTCGACGTCCATCAGGTATTGCTCTCTCGAGAGCAGCGTACCCTGACACACCCGGCGCGGGGATGGTGGTGCGCGCAACTCGCGGGCCAGCCGTTTGATGAGCTCGCTCACGACCCACTCCGGAACGCGTGCGCGCTCCGACGGATACACGAATCCGAAGAGACTCAGATACGACAGCAGCACACGCCAGTGGCCATCGAAGCGCGCGAGCAGCCGCTGCCAGTCGAGCCGCTCGGCACAGGCGAGCAGCAGATGCATGATGTCGGCGCCGTCGTAGCGCTCACGCTCGGTGATGAACGCCTTCTGCCAGATCATTTCTTCCGGCGGACAGATGCGCACCTCGACTCCGAGCACCGGCCCGGTGGCGGCATGCTCGAACCATCCGTCATCGACCTGTGACAGCCCGTTGCCCGAGCTGAAGATCACATCGATGTCGCCGTGCTCGCAGCTCGCCTTGCCGAGCCAGTGGGGAAAGGTCAGCTCCGTCGCGATGCCTGCGGCCCCGAGCGCCAGCGCGACATCCTCGTAGTGCTCGCGGCGCACGAACAAATCGAAGTCCTTCGTGTCCCTTTCGATGCCGGTGTAATGGTTGAGTGCGTATGCGCCACCCACGAGGAACGGGATGCCCGCGCTGCCGAGCAGTGCCAGGGTCCGCACATAGAAGGCGTGGGCGCCCGCGTCGAGCCCGCCCTGACGCTCCTGATTCGGCGGCATGCGGATTGCTCCATGACGAAACTACCCAGGAGAGTAAGCAAGCGATGCGCCTGGCCGCCGCCGCAGACCTGCACGTGAAGAAAACCTCGCAAGGGGCGCTCCAGCCGCTCCTCGCGCCGGTCAACGATTACGCCGACCTGCTGCTCCTCTGCGGCGATCTCACCGATTATGGCTTGCCGGAAGAGGCGGCGATCCTCGCCCAGGAGCTCAACGCCGCAGTTCGAATTCCCATCATCGCGGTACTCGGCAATCATGACTTCGAATCCGGCGAGGAGCAGGAGGTCACTCGCATCCTCACGGAGGCCGGCGTCAAGATCCTCGACGGCGAGGCGTACGAGATCGGCGGGGTCGGAATCGCGGGGGCCAAGGGCTTCTCGGGCGGCTTCGGCCGCGCGACGCTCGGCGCCTGGGGGGAGCAGGCCACCAAGCGCTTCGTGCAGGAGGCGATCGACGAGGCATTGAAGCTCGAGCGCGCGCTGGCGCGGCTGCGTACGCACAGGCGGATCGCCATGCTGCATTACTCACCGATCCCCGGTACGGTGGCAGGGGAACCGCTCGAGATCTATCCCTACCTCGGCACCAGCCGGCTCGAGGAGCCGCTCAACAGGCACCCGGTCGATGTCGTCTTCCACGGGCATGCGCATCACGGTGCGCCCGAGGGGCGAACGAGCACAGGCACACCCGTATACAACGTGGCGATGCCGCTTCTGCTGCAGAAGTATCCGGACAGGCCGCCGTTCAGGGTGATGGAGCTGCCTGAAGGGCCGCCTTCGGAAACGGAAGCCGCGCTTTCGAACGCGCGGCAGACGGCTGGCAGCAAGCAGGCACCGATCCGGGACAAGCCTTCCTCCGGCACGCCGGATCATTGATAACCGCCGTTTGCGCGAATTCGCTAAGCTGGTGGCATGGCCAGCCCCTACATCGAGCGGATTCTCAAGGCGCGCGTTTATGACGTCGCGATCGAGTCGCCTCTGGAGGAGGCGCCGCGCCTGTCGCGTCGGCTCGGGAACCAGGTGCTGCTCAAGCGCGAGGATCTGCAGCCGGTATTTTCGTTCAAGCTGCGCGGTGCCTATAACCGCATCGCACACTTGTCGGACGCGGCGGCCAAGCGGGGAGTGGTGTGCGCTTCAGCGGGTAATCATGCGCAGGGCGTCGCACTCGCGGCACGGCGGCGGGGCATCGCCGCGGCGATCGTGATGCCGCGTACCACCCCGCAAATCAAGGTGCAGGCGGTCATCGATCTCGGCGGCGAAGTCGTGCTGCATGGAGACGACTACGACACGGCGCTCGATCGGGCGCTGGAGCTCGCAAGGGAACGCAGCCTGGTGTTCGTGCATCCGTTCGACGACCCGGATGTCATCGCGGGCCAGGGTACGATCGGGATGGAGCTGCTGCGGCAAACGGGCGGCAATGTGGATGCGATCTTCGTCCCCGTTGGCGGCGGCGGCCTCATCGCGGGGATCTCGGTGTACGTCAAGTACCTCTATCCCAACATCCGCGTCATCGGAGTGGAGCCGGAGGACGCCGCCGGCATGTACGAGTCGCTGAAGGCCGGGCGACGGGTCACCCTGGACAGGGTCGGAATTTTCGCCGACGGCGTTGCGGTCAGGCGCGTGGGCGAAGAAACGTTCTCGCTCTGCCGTGACCATGTCGATGAGATCGTGCTGCTCGATACAGACGAGATCTGCGCCGCCATCCAGGACGTGTTCGAGGACACGCGCTCCATCGTGGAGCCGGCCGGCGCGCTGGCCGTTGCGGGACTGAAGAAGTACATCGCCCGGGAGGGGTTGGCGGGACAAGCGCGTCGTCGCGATCAACAGTGGCGCCAACATCAACTTCGACCGCCTGCGCCACGTGGCGGAACGCGCCGATCTCGGCGGCGAGCGCGAGGCGCTGCTCGCGGTCACGATTCCGGAGTGTCCGGGCAGCTTCCTGCGCTTCTGCGAGGTGCTGGGCAACCGCAACGTCACGGAGTTCAACTACCGTTACGAAAACGAGCAGATCGCGCGGATCTTCGTCAGCTTCGGACTCTCCCAGGGCCGCAGCGAAAGCGATACCGTCATCGGCGCCCTGCGCGATGCCGGCTACACGGTCACCGACATGACCGACAACGAGATGGCGAAGCTCCACGTGCGCTACATGGTCGGCGGCCGCGCGCGCGGCATCCGCGACGAGCTGCTCTACCGCTTCGAGTTCCCGGAGCGTCCCGGGGCGCTGCTCAGGTTCCTCCAGGCGGTGGGCGGCCGCTGGAATATCAGCCTGTTCCACTATCGCAACCACGGCTCCGATTACGGCCGCGTACTGGCCGGCATCCAGGTACCTGCCGCGGAGCGCCCCGACTTCCTGCAGCATCTCAACGAGCTGCACTACGCCTACGCGGAAGAGACGGACAACCCGGCTTACAGGATGTTTCTCGGGGCGTGAGGGCCGCCCTAAGCTTCCACGCCCTCCGGTATGACATGGCCTGCGATGAGCTGCAGCAGAATGTTGAAGAGCAGGTTTTCCGTCTGATGGACCGATGCATGCATGGCGGCACCGAGTCAGGAAATCGTCTCGAGCACACGCAGATCCCGGCCTCGTGTCTCGTGGCCATAGAGCGCAATGAGCGCCAGGCCAAGCACCAGCGGAATGCCGATCTCGATCGCCGCGGCACCGATGGCGGGGACCAGAGTGAGGACGCTCAGCGCCTGACAGATCAGGCCGCCCGACTTGCTGCAGCCCGCCACCCAACCGGTGGCGCGGCCCCGAATGCGTAACGGATAGCTCTCGGCGGCGTATGGAAGCAGAATCGAAATGACTCCTGTGGAGCCCACGATGAGGAGTGTCAGCGCGACGACGGGGCTGGAAGCAGCCGACACGCCTGCCTGTCGCAACATCAGAGCCAGCAGGCCCAGCGCGGTGACGGCCGTCATGACGAGCAGCGAGCCTTTCGTGCTCCAGCGAGAGTAGAGCAGCGCAGCAACCGCGACGACCGGCACTGCGATGAACGCGGAGCGAGCCAGGAGTCCCGCCGCAGCCCCCATGTTGCGGCCTTCCCCGATCAGCTCGGCCGGCAGCCATAGCAGCAATCCGAAGTTGACGAAGCCCCAGGAGAGTGCGACCACGGTCAGCGCCAAGGTGGTGCCCAGATAACGCCTGTCGGTTGGCGGTAGATGCGAATGATCCAGCTTGGCCTCGTCGTCCCAATCCGGCGACTCGGTGACGACGACCGAGCCGAAGCGTGCCAGTGTGGCGCGCGCCTCCTCGGGCCGGCCGATATGAACGAGAAACCGCGCCGATTCCGGGATGAGCGGACTGAGGGCGATCAGAATCAGCCCGGAGGGAAGGTTGAGGAACCACATGATCCGCCAACCGAACACCGGCTGCAGCAGCGCCGACAGGCCGGAAGCGGCCAGGTACCCTCCCAACGCGCCGATCCCGCCTACCATGACCAGACTCCAGCCCCTGTGGCGGGTAGGCATGATTTCCGCCAACAGAGCATACGCCACGGGCAGCATGCCGCCCGCCGACATACCCATCAGGAAGCACATGAACAGATTCCAATCGAAGGAAGGCATGGCGCCGCAAATGGAAGTGCCGACGAACATCACCGCGGAGACCAGGATGGTCGCGCGCCGGCCATAGAGATCGGCGAGAGCGCCCCAGACGAACGAGCCGAGTGCCGTGCCGCAGAGAGCTACGAACGGCAGCAGCGCGGCCTTCGAGGCGGTGATTCCATACTCCACGCGCATGCCGGGGACGACGAAGCCCAGGCTGGCGGGCTTCATGATGTCGATCGCCAGCGCCACCGCCAATGCCACGCCGGCGCCCCAATGCCAGAGCGTGAGCGGTGCGTCCTCGGGCGCAACGATACGCTCGTGCGCCAGCATCGGGTTCGCGCTTGCCTCCTTGGGTTGGAGCCCGTACGCCGCAGCCGCAGCACCGCCGATGATGCAGGCCATTCCCCAGAGCATGCCCCTCCCCATGGGCATTCCCGCCAACTGGTAGTGCATCGGCGCCGCCATGAGGTACATCGGCAGATGCAACAACACTCCGATGACCACCAACAGGCTGCCCAGCCAGAAAGCCGGCGTACTTCGCCGGTCGGCGAACATGAAGAGCTCGTTCATGCGTGCAGGACCCCGGATAGCTCGCGAGCGGGACGGCTTCGGCGCGTCACGCTCGGGCGCATCGAGAATATGGCAAAGTGGGTATCCGGCACGGCCCTCGAGCGCGTGCAGCGCCATTAGTATTGCGTTATTGTGGCGCCTGAGGCAAGCACATGAATGACAGGCGAATCCGCAGCCTCGTGATCGTCGGGGGTGGCACGGCCGGCTGGATGGCAGCAGCCGCGCTCTCGAAGTCGTTGGCCGGGATGGGCCTGGAGCTCCGGCTCATCGAGTCCCCGCGGGTCGACCCGGTCGGCGTGGGGGAGGCGACCATTCCGCCGATCATGGACTTCATTCGTCAGCTCGGCATTGACGAGAGCGAGCTGGTCCGGGAAATCAAAGCCACCTACAAGCTGGGCATCGGCTATCGCGATTGGACCCGGGCGGGTCATTTCTACTTCCACCCCTTCGGCCCGGTCGGACCCGGCATCGGCAACATCCCGTTCCAGGCCTATTGGTTGAAATCGCTGCTGGAGGGTAAGGCCGCGCCGCTGGAGGAATACTCGATCCAGACGGTGGCTGCTCTGCGGGGGCGCTTCGCGCGGCCGCAGCACGCTCCCAATACGCCGCTCAACAAGATCACCTATGCCCTGCACTTCGATGCAGGGCGCTTCGCGCAGTATCTACGCGCCTACGCCGAGGCGCGGGGCGTGCAGCGCCTCGAAGGTCACGTACGCCAAGTGTCGGTCCGCGGAGCGGATGGATTCGTCGACTCGGTGCTCCTCGAGTCAGGCGAGAGCGTTGGCGCAGATCTTTTCATCGACTGCAGTGGCTTTCAAGGCCTGCTCATCGAGAGAGCGCTGCGCACGGGTTACGAGGACTGGAGCCAGTGGCTGCCCTGCGATCGCGCCATGATCGTGCACAGCGAGCGTTCCGCCGCGCCCAATCCCTACACCCTCGTGACCGCCCGCGACGCGGGCTGGCAGTGGCAGATTCCCCTGCAACATCGCGACGGCAACGGCTACATCTATAGCGGCGAGTTCAGCGCAGACAATACCGCCAGAGAGCTGCTGATGCGCAACCTTTCCGGCCGCGCCCTCAGCGAGCCTGTGGCGCTCCGCTTCCGGCCCGGACGACGCAAGGTCGCCTGGAACAGGAACGTGGTGGCCCTGGGGCTGGCCGCGGGGTTCCTCGAGCCACTCGAGGCTACATCGATCCATCTCATCCAGCGTGGCATTGCCATGCTGCTCAAGTTCTTTCCGGACCGGGACTTTGCCGCCGCCGATACCGACCGATACAACAGGGTGCTCGAAGCGGAGTTCGCCCGCGTGCGCGATTTTCTGCTGCTGCATTACAGCCAGACGGAGCGCAACGGCCCCTTCTGGCAGTACTGCCGCGACATCCCGCTTACCGAGAGCCTGCGCGAGAAGATTGAGCTCTTTCGCAGCCACGGCAGGATCCTGCGTGAGGAGACCGAGCTCTTTCCCGTGCTCAGCTGGCTGTCCGTCATGGTCGGTCAGAACATCGTTCCGCGCCGCTACGATCCTCTGGTCGACGGGCTCGATTCACTCAGGATTGAGAGCCGGCTCGAGGAGCTGCGCTCGGCCGTGCAGGACTGCGTCGAGGCCATGCCGTCGCACTGGGACTTCATCCAAAGCAGCGATAGACGTCAGCTGGCCGAGCGTGTCAGCTCAACACCACCAGCAGATCCTTCGCGTCGACCTGCTGCCCCGGGCTGACCAGGACCTCCGCCACCTCGCCGTCAG
Source organism: uncultured Pseudomonadota bacterium (assembly GCA_963812925.1). Taxonomy (GTDB): domain Bacteria; phylum Pseudomonadota; class Gammaproteobacteria; order Steroidobacterales; family Steroidobacteraceae; genus 13-2-20CM-66-19. The sequence goes on from CAWEXF010000009.1 coordinate 74,018, forward strand.
CCTCCGCGCGCACCGCGGTTTCCATCTTCATGGCCTCGAGCGTCGCGAGCAGATCACCGCGCGCCACCTTGCGGCCGGCTGCAACGGCGATCGTCGCAATGGTTCCGGGCATCGGTGCGCCGACATGCCTGGGATTGCCGGGCTCGGCCTTGCGCTGCGGCGGCCGCTTGGCGACCTGGCTGCGGTCGGGCACGCGCACGGAGCGCGGCTGGCCGTTGAGCTCGAAGAACACGGTGCGCGTCCCGTCCTCATGAGCCTCGCTGGCAGCGACATATCGCACGATGAGCGTTTTGCCGCGCTCCAACTCGACGCTGACCTCCTGTCCCGGCTCCATGCCGTAAAAGAACACCGTGCTCGGCAGAATGCCGACATCGCCGTACTGCGCGCGCTCGGCGGCATAGTCGAGCCATACCCGCGGGTACATCAGGTATGAAGCGAGATCGTCGTCCGTCACCGGACGCGCGATCCTGGGTTGGATCTTGGCGCGCTCGGCGACAAGGTCGGTGGCCGGCATCTCGGCTCCCGGACGTCCCTTGAGAGGCGCGGCGCCCTTCAGCACCTTGCGCTGCAGCGCCTCTGGAAAGCCCCCGTAGGGCTGTCCGAGGTCGCCGCGGAATAGCTGTACCACGGACTCCGGGAACGGCACATCGACCTCGGGGTCGAGGACCTGTTTGGCTGTCAGGCCGCTCGTCACCATCAGGAGCGCGAGGTCGCCGACCACCTTCGATGTCGGAGTCACTTTGACGATGTCGCCAAACATCTCGTTGACGTCCGCATACGCTTGCGCAACGTCCGGCCAGTGGGCGTTGTCGATGCCGAGGGAGCGGGCTTGCTCGCGTAGGTTGGTGTACTGCCCTCCCGGCATGCCGTGCACGTAGACCTCTGACGCGCCGGAACGGATATCGCTCTCGAAGGCGGCATAGAGCCTGCGCACCTGCTCCCAATAGGCGGACAGCAGGCGCAGCTTCGCCGGGTCCACGCCGGAGTCGCGCGGCCCGTGACGCAGCGCCTCCACGATGGAGCCGAGATTCGGCTGGGAGGTCAGCCCACTCATCGCATCGATTGCACCGTCGACAGCATCCGCGCCCGCATCGACCGCGGCCAGCACGCTGGCTGCAGCGATGCCACTCGTGTCGTGAGTGTGGAAGTGCACCGGCAGCCCGATCTCCTCCTTCAGGGCCTTTACCAGCGTGTAGGCGGCACGTGGCCGGCACAATCCCGCCATGTCCTTGATTCCGAGCACGTGCGTGCCGGCGGCCTTGAGCTCGCGCGCGAGCCCCAGGTAGTAGTCCAGTGTGTATTTCTTTTCCCGTGGATCGCTCAGGTTGCCGGTGTAGCAGATCGCGGCTTCGCAGAGCTTGCCCGACTCCAGTACCGCCTCGATCGGCATGCGCATGTTCTCGACCCAGTTGAGGGAGTCGAAAATGCGGAACACGTCGATGCCACGCTCCGCGGCGCGCGCGATGAAGAACCGCACCACGTTGTCGGGGTAGTTGGCATAACCCACGGCGTTCGCCGAGCGCAGCAGCATCTGCAGCAGCAGATTCGGCACCCTCTCGCGCAGTATCGTCAGGCGCTGCCACGGGTCTTCCTTGAGAAATCTCATCGCCACATCGAACGTGGCACCGCCCCAGCACTCCAGCGAGAAGAGCTGCGGCAGCAGGCTCGCGTAATAGGGGGCGATCGCGCTCATGTCGATGGTGCGCATGCGCGTCGCGAGCAGCGACTGATGGGCGTCGCGCAAGGTCGTGTCGGTGAGCAGCACCCGCTCCTGCGCCAGCATCCATTTGGCGAAGCGCTCGGGGCCAAGCTCCTCGAGCTTCTGACGCGTGCCGGGCTGCGGCTCCGCCAGGGCAGTCTGCGGCAGCCGCGGCGTCTCGAGTCGCGCCGGACGCGGCCGGCCGCGGGTCTCCGGATTGCCGTTGACGATGGTCTCGGCGATGTAGGTCAGGATGCGGGTGGCACGGTCGCGCTTCGGTGGCCAGCGGAAGAGCTCCGGCGTCTCGTCGATGAAGCGAGTCGTGTATTCACCGCGCGCGAACCGCGGGTGCGTGATGACCTGGTCGAGGAACCTCAGGTTGGTGACGACACCGCGGATGCGAAACTCCCACAACGCGCGATGCATGCGCGCGTTGGTCTCCTCCGGCGTCGGCGCCCAGGCGGTCACCTTCACCAACAGCGAGTCGTACGACCGGGTAATGATCGCGCCCGTATACGCCGTGCCCGCGTCCAGGCGGATCCCGAAGCCCGCGGGGCTGCGGTAAGCCGTTATCTTGCCATAGTCCGGGATGAAGTTGTTTTCCGGGTCCTCCGTGGTCACGCGGCACTGCAGCGCGTGCGCTCCGATCCGGATCTCGCCCTGTGGCGGCACGCCGCTCTCCGGCGTCCCTAGCCGCGCGCCCGCCGCGATGCGGATCTGCGCCTTGACGATGTCGATTCCGGTCGCGCATTCCGTGACCGTATGCTCGACCTGGATGCGCGGATTGACCTCGATGAAGTAGAACTTGCCGGAGTCGGCGTCCTGTAGAAACTCCACCGTGCCGGCATTGAGGTAATTTGTGGCACGGCCGATGGCGAGAGCGGCGGCGCACAGCTCCGCCCGCTGCGCGTCGCTCAGGAATACAGCGGGCGCGCGCTCCACGACTTTCTGGTTGCGGCGCTGCACCGTGCAGTCGCGCTCATAGAGATGCACCAGGCCGCCGTGCGCGTCGCCCAGGATCTGGACCTCGACGTGGCGCGCCCGGCGCACCAGCTTTTCGAGATACACCTCGTCATTGCCGAATGCCGCCTTCGCTTCGCGGCGTGCCACGGGCAGAACCTCCGCCAGCTGGGCGTCGCTCTCGACGACGCGCATTCCGCGGCCGCCGCCGCCCCAGCTCGCCTTGAGCATCACCGGGTAGCCGACCTCGTGTGCGAGCCGGCGGCAGTCGTCGAGGCTCGCGGGTAGCGGCGGGGTTGCCGGCATGACCGCCACGCCGGCGGCGGTCGCGAGATTGCGTGCTGCCACCTTGTTGCCCAGCGCGCGCATGGTCTCGGGCCGCGGGCCCACGAAGGCTATGCCGGCGGTCGCGCAGGCTTGCGGGAACTCCGGGTTCTCGGAGAGGAAGCCGTAGCCCGGGTGAATGGCGTCGACCCGGGCCTCGCGCGCGATCCGCAGAATGTCGTCGATGTCGAGGTAGGCCTCGATCGGTCCCTTGCCGCCGCCCACGAGATAGCTCTCATCCGCCTTGGTGCGGTGCAGCGAGAACCGGTCCTCCTGGGAGTAGATGGCCACGGTGCGCAGGCCGAGCTCGCTCGCGGCCCGCATGACACGGATGGCGATCTCGCCACGGTTGGCGACCAGAATGCTGCGGATCCCCTGCGACATGAGAGCCCTTTATCGGTAAAGTCCCGGGCATCATAGTTGCCCAGCGCTGTGCGCGCGACGCTGAGCAATGCGGCGGCACGAACCCTTCTTCCAGGCACAGGATGTGCCCCGCCGCCGCAGGTGGCGGGGTTTTGGGCAAAAACCACGCTTTTTGCCCAAAACCGCGCTGGGCCGGGCAGGATGACCGGATCCAGCGCTTCATACCATAGGACTCTCTCATGCTTTCTATCGCCATTCACGGCGGCGCCGGCGCGGTGCCGCGCAGCACTCTTACGGCCGAGCGCGAGCGGCACTACCGCGACGGGCTCGCGGCTGCTCTCGATGCGGGGTATGCCGTGCTCGAGAAGGGCGGCTCCAGTCTCGATGCGGTCTCCGCCGCCGTGACCACGCTGGAAGACAACCCACTCTTCAATGCCGGACGGGGCGCGGCGCTCACCCGCGAGGGAGCCGCGGAGCTCGATGCCGCCATCATGGAGGGGCGGCAACAGCGGGCCGGAGCCGTGGCGGCCGTGCGGCATGTGAGAAATCCGATCGAGCTCGCCCGCCGCGTGATGGAGAAGTCGCGGCATGTGCTGCTGGTCGGGGCGGGAGCTGAGGAATTCGCTCTCGAGGAAGGCCTGGCGCTGGTGCCGAACAGCTATTTCCGGACCGAGGAGCGGTGGGCGCAGCTCGAAAGCGAGCGCCGGGGCCACTCGGTCTCGGATCTCTTCCCCTCATCCCAGGGCACAGTCGGCGCCGTCGCGCTCGATGCGGCCGGCGATCTCGCCGCCGCCACCTCCACCGGCGGCATGACGAACAAGCGCCCGGGTCGCGTGGGCGACTCGCCGATCATCGGAGCCGGGACCTACGCCAAGAACGGGGTTTGCGCGGTCTCCGCCACCGGTCACGGCGAGTACTTCATCCGCCTGGTCGCCGCGCACCACATCTGCGCTGGCGTCGAGTATCGCGGCCTCGCCCTGCCGGAAGCGGTACACGAATTGCTGCACGAGAAGCTCCGTGAGCTGGGCGGCAGCGGCGGCATCATCGCAATCGATCACGGCGGCCGTATCGTCACGGACTTCAGCACCGAAGGCATGTTTCGGGGCGCCCGCGACTCGAGCGGGGTACGACAGATCGACATCTATTGAGAAAAGGAGAGGGGCATGGCACTGGCGCAGCAAAGCACTGGCGATTCGGCGCAGAAGCGCCGCCTGCTGGTCGTCGATGACAACAGAGACGCTGCAGAGAGCATGTCGATGCTGCTTCAGCTGTGGGGTTATGAGGTTGCCTTCGTCTATGACGGCCCGAGCGCGCTCGAGACCGCGGAGCAGTGGCAGCCCGAGGCAGTCTTCCTGGACATCGGACTGCCGGGCATGGATGGCTACGAGGTGGCCGAGCGCCTGCGTGAGCTGCCGCACACCAAGGGCGCCGTGCTCATCGCGATCAGCGGCTACGGTCAGGATGACGATCGCCTCCGCTCCCGGCAGGCGGGCATCGACCACCACCTGGTCAAGCCCGTCGCTCCCGATGCGCTGCGCAGTCTGATCGAGTCACTGCAACTGCATTGAGGTGCAGCCGCGGGACGCAGCCCGGGTGTGATGGGCGAAGTCCCAGGCTTCCGTGGCCAGCATTTGCAGTCCGTGCACGCGTGAGCGCCGCAGGGTCGCCACATCTTCTTCCGCCGCTGCCACCAGCATCTCCAGCCAGAGCCGCACCCGCGTGAGCCATCGCGGCCGCAGCCACCCGCAGCCGCGCTCCGCGAGCTGGTGAACCTGGGTCACGGAACAGGCGCCGAGCAGACTGGCGCAATACGGGTGAATCCCGAGAACCGTGGGCGCGCCCTCGGAATGATTGACGACCAGCGACCAGGCATAGACGAACACCGTACGCGCCACCGCGGCGGTCTGCGGCACGGTGAAGAATGAGGCGCACGGGGCCCGCGCCGCATCGTTGACCCGCGGCCCACTCAGCCACTGCCAGCGCTGCGGCTCACCGAAGCAGGCATCGACCAGCAGATACGGGCAGGCGGCCGCCTGCCAGCGGGAGCGGTCATCGAGCGCCCGCCACAGCTCCCCCACCTGTCGCAACGGCTGCTGCGCCTGCGGGCCCAGGGCAAGGGCCTGCTCCGCGAGCAGCCCGAGACAGGTGTGATTGACCTCTGCCAGGGCCTCGAGCATTTCCCGCCGCAGCCAGCACACCCGGCTCAGGGCGCGCGATTCCAACGCCACGATCGCTTCGTTCCGCAACATGACGGCAACTCCCTCCCACGACCCCATCCCATGGTACCCGCGCCGCCGCCGGAGGCAACAGGTGAAATTGGGTGTTTTTGCCCAAAATGGCCTGGTTGTGTTTTGGGAAATATTTCCCAACAATAGGCACGGGGATCTGATCCCGGCAATTCATAGACGGCGGGGGAACCGGCCATGCGCATCTCGGAAGACCGCTACGACCGCGATCGGCAGCGCCTCGAGCTGGCGCTCCGTTTCCTGACACACGAGGCGCGCACGCAGACGATCCGCCACTGGACGGGACTCAGCGACGACCGTATCCGCAAGCTCTATCGGTCCTATCTCGGCCGCGCCGCCTGTTATGTCCCCCGGCATCGCGGCAAGTCGCCCCACCAGGCGGCCTACTTCATGCGCACACTGAGGATCCAACAGGAAACCGCCGTCCTGGCAAGCTATTTTGCGCTCAACGGGCTGGTGCCGGCGGAGCCTTCCCCGGCCGCTGCCTCTGCCCTTCCGGACATCCCCCGGGGCAATTCGCTCTGCGCCGCGTTCGAGTCTTACACCACCCTGATCCCGACCGCCTCGATCTCATTCGAGTACGCGGTCTTCCTGGCGGGGTGCCTGGCGCGGGGCGATCAGCTTCGGCTGGGCAGGTGCTGCGAATGCGGCGGCATGATCGTGGTGGAGCGCTTTCCCATCCGGGACAAACGCTGCCAGCATTGCACGGGCAGCCGCGGTGAGATCGCCACCAACAGGACGTAGGCCACTGACTGTTCGGGGTGTACCCGTCTAAAGACGGGTTGACACCAGGCCGTCCGGTCGACCTCAGCTGTCCCCGACGTCACGCCCTCGTCAAACTAACAAATAAAATCCATGCCAGCGTGTAGTCATGAGAACTGTTGTGACTACGGAACGCATTATGCGAACCCGGACTCTAGACCGGTTCATGGAACTGCCGTCGCACGCGACCGAAGCGCCGATCACCGCCAGCACTTGGGCCTCCGCGCCGGACAGGAGCCCGGATCCCACGCGGCATATAGAATCGCGCCATGGAAGCAGAGCAGCCGAATTTCTTTGCGGGTCCGTATATCGACCGCCGCGCCGAGGAACGTGAGCACCCGGGCTGGGCGCGGGCAGCGCTCGAGGATCCGCGGACTCTTTATCTTCTGGCCAGCGGCACCCGGCACCTGGTCTATACGCAGCCGGAGCCGCGCATCGCCTTTCTCGAGGGCGCGGCGGGTGCCCGCGCCGCCGCCGATGAGAGCCGGCTCGTGCTCCTAGGCTGGTTCCGGGAACGGCGGTGCGTCCTGGTGGAGGTCGGGGACCAGGCCCCGGCGGAATTGCCGCAGAATTCCTCTTTCGAGGAGCTGCGCCCGCTCTCGCCGCTTATTCGCGGCGATGAAGCGGGCCTGCTCGCCTACGCGCGGGCGCTCTCGATCTGGCGCGCGCGCCAGCGGTACTGCAGCGTGTGTGGCGCGGCTACGATTCCACAGCGCGCGGGGCACTCGATGCGCTGCTCCAAGGAAGGCTGCGCACAGGAGTTCTTCCCGCGGATAGACCCGGCCATCATCGTGCTGATCACGGACGGGGAGCGCGCGCTTCTCGGCCGGCAGGCGACCTGGCCACCCGGACGCTATTCCACCATCGCCGGCTTCGTGGAGCCTGGCGAGAGCCTGGAGGACGCGGTCGCGCGCGAGGTCATGGAGGAGACGGGCGTGGCGGTAACCGGTGCCCGCTACGATTCCTCCCAGCCCTGGCCCTTCCCGGCCTCGATCATGATTGGCTTTCGTGCCTGGGCGCGTCCGGGCAGCGCCATCAAGTGCACCGGCGAGCTCGAGGATGCCCGCTGGTTCTCGCGCGAAGAGATCCGAGCCGGCGGCGTCGCTCTGCTGCCCTCCACGTACTCGATCTCCTTTCGCCTGATCGCTACGTGGATGGACGGTAAGTAGGCGTGTGCCTGCTCGTCCTGGCATGGAACGCGCACCCGCGCTACCGATTGGTGGTCGCCGCCAATCGCGACGAGTACCACGAGCGGCCCAGCGCCCCGCTCGGCCGCTGGCCCTCTGCCGCTGAGATCCTCGCCGGCAGGGATCTGCGCGCCGGCGGCACATGGCTGGGAATCGACCGCCGCCGCCGCTTCGGTATCGTCACCAATTTCCGCGACCTGATGGGGGCGCCCCCTCAGGCACCATCGCGCGGCGGCCTGATTCCCCGCTATCTCAACGGGACGGCAGGTCCAGGCGACTACCTCGCGGCGCTGGCGCCCGCGGCTGAGGCGTATGGCGGCTTCAACCTGCTGTTGGCCGACGGCGAGTCCCTCTGGTATGCCTCGAACCGTGGTACCCCCTTCGCGCGCGCGCTGTCGCCCGGCATCCATGGCCTGTCGAACGAGCGGCTGGATACGCCTTGGCCAAAACTGGTGCGGGTGCGGCGCGGCTTCGAAGCCTGGTTGCGAGGCGGCGGCAGTGTGGACGACGGCGAGCTCTTCGCACTGCTCGCCGACCGCGCTCCGGCCTCCGACGAGGGCCTGCCGAGCACCGGTGTCTCACCGGAATGGGAGCGCACCCTTTCCTCCCCCTTCGTCCTGAACCCTAGCTACGGTACGCGCTGCTCCACCTTGCTGGCCATCGAGCCCGCGGGCGCCTGCTTCGTGGCCGAACGGCGCTTCGACCCCAGCGGCGCCCGTAGCGGTGAGACCGAATACCGGTTGGGGCGGGGAGAATGGCCTGGCCCGAACGGAGCTGGGTAAGCGGCCGGGGGCGTACCCCGTTACAATTTGTGTTTCATCCGCACGGGTTTTTCGTCGCACGCAGCAATGGCGCAGTGCAATTCCTCACACGGGGCTCGGTCGCGCTGGCCGGCCTCGGGCGCCCTCTTGTTGCTCCTCGCCAGCCGACTGGCCCTGGCCGACGTGACCATAGCCGTCAAAGGCGTGAGCGCCCCGCTGCGCGCCAACGTGCTGGCGTACCTGAGCTTCTCCCGCTACCAGAAAAGCAAAACCCTGAGTGCCGACACCGTCGAGAGACTGCAGGGCCGGATCGCCCCCGAGGTGCAGGCGGCGCTCAAGCCGTTCGGATACTTCCAGCCGACGGTGACCTCGAGCGTGACACCCGCCCCCGCGGGCAATTGGAAGGTCTCGATCACGGTGCATCCCGGGCCGCCGGTGATCCTGAATCATGTGGACGTGCGCGTCGTCGGCCCCGGAGCCGACAGTCGACGTTTCAGACGCATCACTTCCCATCTCCCCTTCCATACCGGTGAGCGGCTCGATCAGGCGAAGTACGACGGCGTCCGTGGCGACCTGCTGCGTACTGCCGCCACCTACGGCTATCTCGATGCGACGCTGAGCCACCACGAGCTGTTGGTCAACCCGGGCGCGCATACGGCGAGCATCGAACTGGAGCTCCAGACCGGCGTGCGCTACCGCTTCGGTGCCACCACCATCGAGCAGCACGCCGTCAGGGAGAAGCTGGTGCGCAAATACCTCCGTTACCGGGAGGGCGATCCGTTCGATCTGGGGGAGGTCCTGCGCACCCAGTTCGCGCTCGATGACTCGCAGTACTTCACCAACCTCGAAGTGTTGCCCGGAGATCCGGACCGCGCCAGTCACACGGTCCCGATCAGCATCCACGCCGATCCCAGCCGTCCGAACGTCTACTCTCTCGCGGGCGGCTACGAGAGCGATACCGGAGCGCGCGGCATCCTGAGCTGGGAGGACAGGCGGGTCAATTCCTACGGCCACAGGATGAGCGTCGACCTGGAAGCCGCGCAGGTCACCAAGTACAGCCTGCAGAGCCGCTACGTCATTCCGATCGGCGATCCGGCGGTGGAGAACCTGACTCTTTCCGGCACTGTCATCCAGCAGGAGCTGGCCGACGTCGACGCTCGCACCTTGTCGATCGGACCGAGCATCACGAGAGTCATGGGAAACTGGCAGACGGTCTGGTTCGTGAATGGAGTGCAAAGCACCGGAACCGTGAACACTTCCTGGCCGGGCGCCATAGACACCTCCAATAAAGAGTGCATCGCCGACGCGACGACCGGTACGAAATGCAACGCCGGTGTCACGATCGGTATACCGACCAACGACATGTTGGTGCCGGGTGTCGACCTCGCCTCGGTACCCAAGGGCTATCTCGGCGAACCCATGTTCGAGCATGGCTTCTTCGCCGAGATCCGCGGCTCGCAGGGCGCCTTCGGCTCGAAGGCGAACTTCCTGCAGATCCACATCGAGCTCGAGCGGGCATTCAAGCTGGCGCCGAAGTGGCACCTGCTGTTGCGTGACGAGTTCGGGGCGACCGCCGCCTCGCACTTCGGCGAGATGCCGCCGGCGATGCGCTTCTATGCGGGAGGCGAAGGCAGCGTGCGCGGCTTCGAATACGACGGCCTGTCACCGACGCAGAAATACTGTCTTTCGGGCAGTGCGATCTGCGCCGAGGCGCAGGCCGGCGGCAAGGACGTGATCACGGGCACGGTGGAGTTCGATCGCGACCTGCCCAGGGATTTCGGCCTCGCATTCTTCTTCGATTACGGCAATGCCTTCAATCACTTCGGGCCGCAGGAGCAGGCTGTCTACAACAACGAGCAGCAAATCGTGTACCTCAAGGAGCCGCTGCTGCAGTACGGTGCCGGCATCGGTTTTCTGTTCCGCCTGCCGGTGCTGACGCTCGGCATCGACATCGGAGAGCCGCTGTCGCAGCGAGGCAGCCCCCGGCTCTACATCAACTTCTCGCCGAAGCTGTGACAGTGCGGTAACCGTCAATGCGCCGCTTCCTACTGCTCGCCACCGCATGCTTCCTTCTGATCGTGATCGGTCTGCCCTGTGCCGCGCTCTACGCCGTCGTCTATACACAGAGCGGGCTGCTATTCGTCGTGCGCCATCTGCCCCAGCGCTTCGGCAATGTCGGCATCAGGATCGAGAACATCAGCGGCACCATAGCCGGCGGCGTCCGGGCGAGCCTGTTGGTAATCGACCAGCCGCGCGTACATCTCGAGTTCCGCAACCTTTACACCCGTGTGAAGCTGGAGCCGCTGCTGTGGCAGGCCATCAATACGCCCGACACGACAGTCGACAGGGTCTACATCGAGGTCCGGCGTCCCACCGGGCCGGCGCAGCCGCCGGGCCACGGCGGCGCGCCGCAATTCCTGCCGCGCTGGCTTGCAATTTACATCGGGCACACCAACGTCGGCAGGGTGGTGCTGGTGGTCCCGGGGGGACTCGATTGGAATGGACCGGTATTGCCGGCTCCGCGCTGCTGCACCACCGCGACATCCACATTTATCAGGCGCAGGTGCAAATGGGCGAAGTGGGTTTCGACGTCACCGGCAGACTGCACGCCAGCGATCCGCTCGGGCTGTCGGCCAGCGGCCGCGTCACCTGGGCGCCGCGCGGGCAGCCCGCATGGCAACTCACCGCCAATGCCGCGGGCGATCTCGACAAGCTGCCCCTCAACGCTGACATCGTCGCGCCCTTCCACAGCCAGGTGAGCGGCGAGATGTTCGATCTGACCCACCACTGGCACTGGCAGGGCAAAGCCGCGGTACGCGATTTCGACCTGCGGGCGTGGCATCTCACGGACGCCCTGGGCATCATCAGCGGCAACCTGGACCTCAGTGGCGAAGGCCAGAATTTCACCGCCAGCGGCACGCTGGATCCGGCGGGACTCAAGGCCGGCTCCTTCAATGTGCTGTTCGACGGCGGCATCGCGCGGCAGTTCCTCATCGCGCGCCGGATCGACGTTACGCATGTCGGCTCGGGGGCACGAACAATTGCTTCGGGCATGATCGGCCTCGCCTCCGTCCCCGGTGGGCCGCGTCTCGACTTACGGGGAAGCTGGACCAACTTTCGCTGGCCGCTCGCCGGACGGAGCGTGCCATTCCGAAGCGGCCAGGGCAGCTTCGAGCTTTCGGGTCTGAGGCCGTATGACTTTCATACCCACGGTCTGGCGCAGGTACCGACGCTCCTTCCCGGACTCGCCCCCGCTCCCGCCGACGTCACGGGTAAGTTGGGCGACAAAGGCGTCGAGATCAGTCGCGCGCAGGTAGATATCTTCCACGGACACGCCGATGTGCATGGCGAGGTGACCTGGGCTCCCGTGCAACGCTGGGAGGTCGGCGGCCAGGCGGCCGGCATCGACCCGAGCCAGGTGCGACCTGACCTGCCCGGGAGCGTCAATTTTGGCTTTGACGTCGGGAGCCGGGGGTTCAAACCGAACGCTCCACTCAGCGTGACACTCGACGGACTCAGCGGACGACTGCGCGGCCTCGCCGCGAGCGGCGGTGGCAAGCTGACACACGCGGGCGATACATGGACGTTCCAGCAGGTTCGCGTCGGTCTCGGCCGCACGCGCCTGGCGCTCGACGGCAGTATCGATCGCTCCGCGGATCTGCGCTTCGCGCTGACCGCGGAGGATCTCAGCATCCTGTCGGCGACGGGCCGCGGCCGGCTGCAGGCCAACGGCACGATCCGGGGACCGCTCGACAGTCCCGACATCGTGGCCACCGCGCAGGGGACGAACCTCCTTTACGATGGAGTGTCGCTCGCGGGCCTCGATGCGAAAGTGGATTTCGACCCAACTTCGCAACGACGGTCATCCATTGCCATACATCTGCGACAGATGCGCTTCCGTCGCCGCACCATGCACAGCCTGGACCTCACGCTCGACGGCCCGGCTTCCAGCGCAACAGCCCACCTGGAGATGCAGGCGCCAGGGCTTCATCTGACCGCGATGGCGAGCGGCGGGTTCAGCAGCGGCGTCTTCGGCGGCAAGCTGGAATCTTTCGACGTATCGGGCAGTGAGTCTTTGCGACTGCACCTCGAGCAGGCCACGTCGCTGACGCTATCGCGCTCATCGAGCAGCAGCGACCGGTTCTGTCTGATCGGATCCCCGGGCAACCTTTGCGCCCAGGGAAGCTGGACTCCCGCGGCGTGGTCGACCACGCTGACCGCCAGCCAGCTGCCGCTCAGTACGCTGACGGCGGGGCGCACGCCGGCCGTCGAGTACCTGGGCACGATCAACGTCGGGGCGCGCCTCTTTGGTGGCGGGAACAACCCCGCACAGGGGGTGCTGCGCATAGAGTTGAACGATGCCGTGCTGTCACGACGGCTCGTCAGCGGCCGGACGGAGCGTACTTCCATCGGCTCAGGAGTACTCACAGCGACCGCCACTCCGGACTCCATCGACGCGAACGCATCTCTGACGGCGGGACAGATCGGTACGCTCGCGGGGTCGCTCAAGATCGGCAGAGGCTTGGGGCCCTGGCGGGACATGCCGGTCGCGGGCGAGCTGCACGCTCAGTCAGGCAAGCTCGATCTCGTGTCGGTCTATCTTCCGGACATCGACCGCGCGGCCGGCAACCTGACCGCGGATGCGCGAATCGCAGGCACGCTGGCGGCGCCGCGGCTCAGCGGCAGCATCCGTGTCTCGGACGGTGAGGTCGACTTCTACCAGACCAACCTGCACCTGCGACAGATCGACCTGGCGGCACAGCTTACGGATGATGGCCTGATGTTCGACGGGGCCGCACAGGCCGGGAAGGGGTCGGTGCACGCCAAAGGACAGCTTCACTGGCGTGACACATTGCCTTATGGGCAGCTACACCTGGATGGAACCAACCTTCGGGTGGTGGACATCCCGGAAGCGCAGATCGACGCGTCGCCGAACCTCGACTTCAAGGTAGCCGCTCGCGAGGTCGACATAACGGGCACGGTGACCGTGCCTTACGCCAAGATCGTCCCCACCAACCTTACGGGGGCGGTGACTTCCTCCCCGGACGAAGTCGTCGTCGGTCAGGAGTCGGAAAACCCCGCCGATCGGTTCCATGTAAAGACCACGATCACCATGACGCTGGGGCCCAATGTAAACATCGATACCATGGGACTGACCGGTCAGCTCGCGGGGAGCATTACCGTGCGCAGCGGTTATGACGCCATCACCCACGCCGCCGGGGTGCTCTCGGTGCAGAAAGGGCAGTACTCTGCCTACGCCCGCAAGCTCGACATCCAAAGCGGCCGTCTCATTTTCACTGGCGGCCCGATTGACGATCCCGGTATCGAGATCCGTGCCGTCAAGAGATATCCCGACGTCACTGCCGGAATCAACGTACGCGGCACGCTGCAGGGGCCGCGGTTATCTTTTTTCTCCGACCCTTCATTGCCGCAACCGCAGATCGTCTCTCTCATCCTCTCCGGCGGCGGCGGCGACAGTACGCTGCAGATGCTGCAGGCGACGCAGAACCAGCAGGCGACCGCCGCCAACGAGCTGCTCACCCAGGGCGGCGCGATCCTCGCGCAGCAGCTCGGCTCGCGGATCGGGCTGCCGGACATCAGCGTGGAGACCGATCTCAACAACGAAACCTCGCTGGTCCTCGGCAAGTACCTGTCGCCGCGCCTCTACGTGAGCTACGGCGTCGGCCTCACGGAGGAATTGAATGCCATCCGCCTGCGCTACAGCCTGGGCGACCACTGGACCATCCGCACCACGGCCGGACAGATCAAGGGAGCGGACCTGGTGTTCAGCGTCGAGAAGTAGTCGAACGGCAGCTAAAGGTCTTCGAACAGACCCGCCAGACTCACGGTTGTTTCCGGCAGGGCGTTCAAGGTTACGGTCCCGGGTCGAGGTACCGTCGATGCATGCAGATACCGCTCGCCCTGCGGCGTGTGGAACATGTGCAGAGCCGGCGTGACGACTTCGATTATCCAGTACTCGGGAATTCCATGGCGAGCGTACAAAGGCAACTTGCGCTCGCGATCGAATCGCAACGAGGTCTGGCTCACTTCGATCACCTGCGCGAGGAATCGTCAGAGGTCCATGCGGTTTGCCTACGCGTTTGTGCAGAAATGAAGTGATGTAAATACCGGCGTCGAACGGATGGCGTGCAATTCGGACGCAGAGCAGTGGAAGCCGGTGCCTTGACACCCGCGCATTAATATGCACAATGTGTGCAACTTTATGCACGCCCTCGATCCCATTTGAGACCCCCATGGACGTCCAGCAGCTCGAGCGCCGCCAGGCCATAGTGCGCATCCTGCGCGACGGGCGGGTCCGTCGGCAGGAAGACCTGGCGCGCCTGCTGAAGACCTCGGGTTTCGAGGTGACGCAGTCGTCGGTCAGCCGGGATCTGCGTGACCTCGGCGTACTCAAGGCGAGCGGCCGCTACGTGCTGCCGCCGGATGAAGTTTCGCGGACCAACGGCGACTTCGGCATGCTGGCGCAGTTCGTGCGCGGGCTGAAGCGCGCCGGCCCGTCGCTCACGATACTCAGGACCACGATCGGCGCGGCGCAAAGCGTCGCCGTCGCGATCGACCGGGCAGAGTGGCCCGAGGTCGCCGGCACCATCTCCGGCGACGACACCATCTTCATCGCAACCGCCCACGCCCGCGCGCAGGAAGCCCTGGTCGCGCGGCTGCGGGGCATCTTCCGAGTCTGAGCATGCCCAACCCCGCTCCCATGAAGGGCGACCAGCCCATCGTCCTGGCTTATTCCGGCGGCCTCGACACCTCGTTCCTGGTGCCGTGGCTCAAGGAGAACTACGGCCGACCCGTTATCACCGTCACCGTCGATACCGGCGGCATAGATGAGGCTGCGGCGCATACGCTGGCAGAGCGCGCCCGGGCGCTCGGCGCGGTGGGGCATCACCAGGTCGATGCGCGCGCCGACTATTTCGAGCAGGTGCTGCGCTTCCTCATCATGGGGAACGTGAAGCGCGGCCAGATGTATCCGCTCTGCGTGGGCGCGGAGCGCGTCATGCAGGCGCAGACCATCGCGCACATGGCACGCAAGCTCGGCACCAACATGATCGCGCACGGCTGCACGGCGGCGGGCAACGATCAGGTGCGCTTCGAGGTCGCAATGCGCACGCTGGCGCCCGAGCTCGAAGTGATCGCACCGGTGCGCGACCGGGCGTTCAAGCGCCAGGAGGAGCTCGAGTACCTGCAGAGCCGGGGGCTTCCGGTGCCGCCGTTCGGGGCGGCGTATTCGATCAACCGTGGCCTCTGGGGTGTCACTATCGGCGGCAAGGAGACGCTGACATCGTCGGGGAGTATTCCGGACAATGCGTGGGTGCTGTCGCGCGACGCTTTCAGCCGGCCACGCCCCGCCGAATCCCACGTCATCGAGTTCAAACAGGGGCGCCCGGTCGGCCTCGATGGCCGCGAGCTCTCACCCGTCGCCCTGATCGAGGCGCTCGAAGCACTCGCCGGCCCCTTCGCCATCGGTCGCGGCATCCATCTGGGCGATACCATCATCGGCACCAAGGGACGCGTTGCATTCGAGGCGCCCGCCGCCGAAGTGCTGCTCACCGCCCACCGCGAGCTCGAGAAGCTCGTGCTCACCGGGCGCCAGCAGCGCATCAAGGAGACGGTTGCGCAGCCCTATGGTGATCTCGTCCATGAGGGCCAGCTGCTGGACCCGGTCTGCCGCGACATCGAGGCGCTGCTCCTCTCCTCGCAGGAGCGGGTGACCGGCCAGGTACGGGTCCAGCTTCGGCCCGGCAACCTGTTCATCGAAGGCGTCGAGTCGAACCACTCGCTGCTGGCCGCCTCCAAGGGCGTGTATGGCGAGGCGGCGGGCGAGTGGACCCCTACCGATGCGCTCGGATTCTCCAAGATCGTCGCCCTCACGGGCGTATTTCACCGGCGCGCCGGCGAGCGCGCCAAGGACATGTGACATGGTGAGCGGCATGAGAAGCGTCGTCGTCGACAAGATCGCCTCCGTGGCGCAGGCCTGCGGCCTGTCGCACGAGGTGCGCATCTCGACGGAGATCCCCTCCGAAGAGGGCGTGGTCGTCGTCGTCGAAGTGCTGACCAACAAGTCGACCTACAACACCCTGGAGCTCACCAGCGGCCGCATGGCCAAGGTTGGCAAGGGCGACATCGTGGTGGGCGCTCTCGGCCACCGCAAGGCGCTCTTCGGCTACTCGGGGCACGTTCCTCCCGCGCTCCAGGCCGGTGACGTCATCCAGATGCTCAACATCGGCGGCGTGCTCGGGATCTGCGACTCCATCAATCCCGACAAGGGCAAGCCCTTCGACTGTCGCGTGCTCGGCGTGGCGCTGCATTTTCCCTACCTGGGGGAACGTATCGGCGTTCCCGCCCGCGTCGGCCTGCGCCGCCTCGATCCCGAGGCCAGGCTCGATACCCGACAGGTGCCGGTCGTGGCGCTGGCGGGAACCTGCATGGAAGCCGGTAAGACCGCAGCGGCCTGCGCAATCATCAGCCGCATGCGCCACCGCGGGCTGGTGGTCGACGCCTTCAAGGCAACTGGCGTGTCGTTGCGTCGTGACGTGCTTGCGATGGAAGACGCCGGCGCGCGCCGCTCCGCCATCTTCACCGACCTCGGGATCGTCACCACTACCCGGATCAATGGCCCTGCCCTCACGCGCACCATGCTGACCGAGCTCTCCGCCGGCAAACCCGATGTGATCGTGTTCGAGCTCGGCGACGGTATTCTCGGCACGTACGGCGTCGACGCGATCCTGGAATGCCCCGACATCCGCGCCGCGCTCACCGGTGTCGTGCTCTCGGCCAACGATCCGGTCGCGGCCTGGGGCGGCGTCAAGCTGCTGCGAGAGCGCTTCGGGGTCGAGCCCTGCGTGGTCACGGGCCCCTCCACCGACAATCAGGTGGGCGTGGAGATCATCACGACACAAATGGGCGTGCCGGCTTTCAATGCACTCAGCGCGGGCGCGGCGCTGGGTGACCACGTCATGGAAGCCACCGGACTCGTCCGGCAGTCCAGGGAATCGGCCGCATGAGCCCGCCCCTACCGGCGGTCGTACTCGGGGGCACCGGCTATGTCGCCGGCGAGCTGCTGCGCCTGCTCGCACAACATCCGCGTTTCGAGCTGGCGGCCGTGCTCTCGGACAGCCAGCCGGGGGAGCAGGTCGCAAAGGCGTTCCCGCATCTTGCGGCCGCCTACGGCGACACTCGCTTCAAGTCACAGGCCGAAGTACGAGCGCTGGTCGCCGGTGCGCCGGAATGCGCTGTCTTCTCCGCCGCCCCGCATGGCGTTTCCGCGAAGCTGATCGACTCTCTGTTGCAGGCCGCTTCGCAGGCTGGAACCCGGCCCCGGGTGGTCGACATTTCAGCCGATTTCCGCTTCCGCACCGCCGCGCAGTACGAAGCAGTCTACAAACACGCGCATGATGTTCCGGCGCGCCTGCCGGAGTTCACCTGTGCGGTGCCGGAGCACCTGCGCAAGCTCGACACACCGCACGTTGCACATCCAGGCTGCTTCGCCACGGCGACGCTGCTCGCAAGTGTCCCGCTCCTATCCCTGGGACTCACGCCGCCCGTGCTGTTCGTGAGCGGAATCACCGGCAGTACCGGTGCCGGACGCAAGCCCGTGGAAGGCACTCATCATCCGCTGCGGCACAGCGATCTCTATTCGTACAACGCGCTGTCGCACCGGCACGCGCCGGAGATCGCAGCCTGCGCACGCGACGCGACCGGCGTGGAGGCGGAGTTCGCATTCGTGCCGCACTCCGGACCCTTCGCCCGCGGCATTCACGTCACGGTGCAGGCACCGCTGAAGACATCGCTCGACACTCCGAAGGTGCTGGCGGCGCTGCGCGAGTTCTATGCCGGATCGCCCTTCGTGCGGGTGACGGACTCCGCTCCCCGGGTCAAAGAGGTCGCGACGACCAACTACGCGCACATCTCCGCCGTCGCGAGCGGCCGCACGGTGGCGGTGATGTGCGTGGTAGACAACCTCAACAAGGGCGCGGCCGGCGGTGCCGTGCAATGGATGAACCGCATATTCGGTCTGCCGGAGACCGCGGGCCTCACGGCCTGCGCGCCCGGCTGGACCTGAAAGATCACATGAGCTCCGCAGCAGACAAACTTGTCCAGGACAACCCGGTACGGGACTTCCTCGCGCCGGTATTCTCCCAGTATCCCTTCGAGGTCGCCTCCGCGCAGGGCGTGTGGCTGCTGAACAGCCGCGGTGAACGCATACTGGATCTTTACGGCGGCCATGCCGTCGCCGGCCTCGGCTACAACCATCCGGGTTGGACCGAAGCGGTCGACACCCAGGCCCGCTCGTGCAATTTCCAGACGAACGCGATACCCATGCGCATCCGCGTGCGCGCGGCGGAGCGTCTGGTCCGCTTCTCCAAGCTCGATTTCACGAGCGTGTTCTTCGTCAACAGCGGCGCGGAAGCGAACGAGAACGCATTGCGTCTGGCGTTTCGCATGACTTCGCGGCCGCATGTCGCGGCGGTCGAAGGCGGCTTCCACGGGCGTACGGCCGCGGCGGGAGCGGTTACCTGGGGCTCCGACAGCTGGTACGGCTTCCCGCGCAAGCCGTTCGATGTCAGCTTCATGCCGCGGGGTGACGTCGGGGCGATTGCCGCACATGTCACCGCGCGCACGGCGGCCGTGATCGTCGAGCCCGTGCAAGGTCTCGCAGGCGCGGTGGACCTCGGCAAACCCTACCTCGAGGCCCTGCGCCGCCGCTGCGACGAGGTCGGCGCGCAGCTCATCTTCGATGAAGTGCAATGCGGCTGCGGTCGCGTGGGACACCCGTTCGCCGCCAATCTCTACGGCGTCATGCCCGACATGATCACCGTGGCGAAGGCGCTCGGTAACGGCTTTCCCTGCGCGGCGCTGCTGACCTCCGCCAGGGTGTCGGCGAGCCTCGGTATCGGCCTCCTGGGCACCACTTACGGCGGCGGCCCGATGGCCTGTGCCGCCATCGAGGCGGTGATCGAAGCCATCGAGTCGGAGGATCTGCTCGAGAACGTGCGGCGTGTGTCGGACTACATCCGCCGTACCTGCATCGTGGGCCCGGTGACGGCGCGCCAGGGTGAGGGCTTCCTCCTCGGGCTGCGCACCAGCAGGCCCGCGAAGCAGATCCAGGCCGAGCTGTTGGAAGGCGGCATCCTGACGGGCACGGCGAGTGACAGCCACATCGTCCGGCTGCTGCCGCCGTTCATCCTGCAGGAGGAGCACGTCGAAATGCTGCGGGATGCGCTCGCGAGTCTGCCGGCATGAAGCGCTTCCTCGACCTGGCTGACCTCGAGCGCGACGAGGTGCTGACGCTGCTCGAGCTGGCCCGCCGCCTCGAGACACGACCGGAGCCGCATGCGCTCGCCGGCAAGATCCTCGGGCTGCTCTTCCTCAACCCGTCGCTGCGCACGCTCGCTTCCTTTCAGGCGGCCATGGCGCGGTTGGGCGGCAGCTCGTTCGTCATCACCCCGGGCCAGGGCACCTGGCAGCTCGAGACGCGCCTCGGCGCCGTCATGAGCGGCGCGGCGGCGGAGCACGTGCGCGAGGGGATTCCCGTACTCGCTTCCTACTGTGACGCGCTGGGTATACGCGCTTTCGCAGACGGCAAGGATCTCGCCACGGATCTCGCGGAGACCGTCTTCAGCGCGATGACGAGCCTCGTCGACAAGCCCCTCATCAACCTGGAGTCAGCGATCAGCCACCCCTGCCAGGCACTCGCGGACTGGAAGACGATGGACGACCTCGGCGTGCCGCGCAACGGGCGCTTCGTCCTCTCTTGGGCGTACCATCCGCGCGCGCTGCCGCTGGCCGTGCCGGCCACGGCGGTCCACATGGCGGCCCTGCGCGGCATGGAAGTCATCGTGCTGCGGCCGGAGGGATTCGCCCTGCCGCAGCCGATCATGGAAAAGGCGCGCCGCGCGGCGGCGCTCTGGGGCGGCTCCGTGCGGGAGACCGCCGACCGCGACGAGGCGCTCACCGATGCGCACATCGTTTACGCGAAGGAATGGGGCGCGACATCCTGCTACGGAGACGCGGCGGCGGATGCCCGGCTGCGGGGCGAGCTCAAGGACTGGTGCGTTCGTAATGACTGGTTCGCGCGCACTGCCACGGAATGCCGGCTGATGCACTGCCTCCCCGTGCGGCGCAACGTCGCCGTTGCGGACGAGGTACTCGACAGCCCACGCAGCATCGTGCAGCGGGAAGCCTACAATCGCCTGACCGCGCAAGCGGCGGTTCTCTATCGCATGTTGAAGAGCAATTGAGGGACACACTGACATGATCATGCATCCTGGCGATCAGGCTCTGGCGATCCGGGCGCTCAAGAACGCCGCGCCGTACATCCGCATGTACAAGGGCAAGACCTTCGTCGTGAAGGCCGGCGGCGGGGTATTCGCCGACATCGCCTCCACGCGGGTCCTCATCGAACAGATCGCCATCCTGCACTACTTCGGGGTGCGGGTGGTGTTCGTCCATGGCGGCGGCCCGCAGCTCACGGAGCTCGCCACGGCGCTCGGAGTGCCGACGCGCATGGTGGAGGGCCGGCGCGTCACCGATCAGAAGTCGATCGACGTGTCGGCGATGGTGCTGAATGGATTGATCAACACCCGCATTCTCGGCATCTGCCGCGACCTCGACATCGAGGCGGTCGGGATCAGCGGCGTCGACGCCGGGCTGGTGCGCGCACACAAGCGCCCGCCGGTGAAGATCGGCTCGAGCGGCGAGATGGTGGACTATGGCTTCGTAGGCGATATCGATGAGATCGACCCGACGGCGGTGCGCAAGCTCCTCGACAACGGGTTGATGCCGGTCGTGAGCCCGCTCTCGGCGGACGACAACGGCGTGCTGCTCAACATCAACGCCGATACCGTCGCCGCGGCCCTGGGTGCGGCGCTCGGTGCGGAGAAGCTCGTCCTCTGCACCGGAGCGCCGGGAATCCTCGGCAATGTCTCCGATCCGGGATCGCTCATTTCCTACATTGACCTGCACGGACTGAAGCGTCTGCGCGAAGAGGGGCGCATCGCCGATGGCATGTTGCCCAAGGCCAAGGCCGTCGAGGACGCGATCCGCGGCGGCGTGCGCCGTGTCCACGTGGTGTCCTACCAGGCGCCGGAAGGCATCCTCGGCGAGGTTTTCACCAATGAGGGGACCGGTACGCTCATTGTCGCGGACATCAAGGCGCTGACCCCTGCGGAGCAGCAGGGAGCGCAAAGCTGATCTCCTCGCGGAACCTGCCATGACACGTCTGTGGGACAAGGGAGCGCCTCTCGATGATCGCGTCCTGCGCTACACCGCGGGCGAAGACTTCGCGCTCGATGAGCGGTTGGTACGGTACGACGTGCAGGCATCCATTGCACATGCGGAAATGTTGCACCAGCAGAAGCTGCTGTCGGCTGCCGACCTCGAGGCGATTCGGGGCGGACTGACGGCGCTGGCGGAAGAGCATGCTCGCGGCCTGTGGCACATCGAGCTCGCGGACGAGGACGGACAGACGGCGCTCGAGCGCAGGCTGACCGATCGCATCGGACCTGCTGGCGGGCGAGTTCACCTGGGACGCTCGCGCAACGATCAGGTCCTGACAGCGTTGCGATTGTATCTGCGCGACGCCGTCGAGGAGCTGAGCGCCGGCGCCCTCGGTGTTGCCGGGGCGCTCGGGCGTCTCGCGGAGCGCGAGAGAGCAACCGCACTGCCCGGATACACCCACATGCAGCAGGCGATGCCGAGCTCGGTCGCGCTTTGGGCAGCCGGCTTTGCGGCGGAGATCCGCGACGACGCGGAGGGCTTGAGGCAAGTCCAACGCCGAGTCGGTAAATCGCCGCTGGGGTCGGCGGCGGGCTACGGTACGCCGGGGTTGCCGCTTGACCGTAACGCCACTCGACAGCAGTTGGGCTTCGCCGAAGTCCACGAGCCGGTGACTGCGGTGCAGCTCTCGCGCGGCAAGGCGGAGGCGAGCCTGCTGTTCGAGATTGCGCTCCTCATGCAGGACCTCGGCCGGTTCGCGGCGGACGTGCTCCTCTTCTACACCCAGGAATTCGGCTTCCTCGAGCTGCCGGGTGCCTTCACCACCGGCTCCTCGATCATGCCGCAGAAGCGCAACCCGGACGTCTTCGAGCTGATCCGCGGCCGCTCCGCGACGGCGCAGGCCTGCCTGTCAGAAGCGCTCGGCCTCTGCGCCAAGCTTCCCTCAGGCTATCAGCGCGACTTGCAGCTGCTGAAAGCCCCACTGTTCCGCGGCATCGACCTAGCCCAACAGACCCTCGACATCCTCCCTGCCGCTCTCGATGCCCTGCGCTTCCGTCCGGAAAGCATACATCTCGATCCCGCGATCCACGCCGCCGAGGAGGCGAACCGGCTGGTGGTGAGCGAAGGTATTCCCTTTCGCGAAGCCTATCGCCGCGTCGCTGCCAAACTGAACAAGCCCTGACCGGAACGAGTTGCTACGCGATTTCGACCTTCGCTCCAAGAGCCTCGAGCCTCTTTTTAGCAGCGAGGGCTCTGTCCTTACTATCCATCTCCATGAGAACCTGCGGCGCACCCTCAACGAGGCGCGTCGCCGCCTCCAGGCCCATGCCGGATATCTCCCGGATCGCGATCAGAACTTTGATCTTATCCGGCCCGGGATCTCTCAGTATCACCATGATGGATTTCGCAGTTCCTTTGCCTCGATAGCTTTCCAGTGCGACCAGACGCGCCTGCGCCGATAGATGCCCGGGCTTCAGCAACAGCGCCTTCAGGTACAAGGCATGGGCGACTTTGAGAGATTTCAGCCGTTCTAGAATTTGGCCCAGATAGAAATAAGAATTGGCGTGACGACCTTCCAGCTGAATGCATTTTTGAAAATACGCCGCGGCGGCGTTCAGTTGTCCCGCCCGAAGGCGCACCAACCCCATGCCATATAGGCCATCGATGCCGCTGCGGGCAAGAGTCTGAAAGATCCGATCACTCTCTTTGAGATGCCCCTGGCGCAAAAGTTGTTTTCCTCTTTCGAGCGTGGCAGCGATCGGGTCCGCCGAGTGTGACGCCGCCTTGGCGATCCGCCTCTTCGGCTTGGCTTTCGATTTCATAGAATCTACTCTGTAGGATCGGGCGCCAGAGGAATCGGCGGCATGTCCGGGGGCCCCGCAAACCCGGACGCATTTGCACTGGGATCCCACTGCGGCGACCCAATGTTCAAGTCAGGGAGAGCCGCTGCAGCGCCCGAATCTACATGGGCGCTGGGAGCATCTGGCACAGGCTCTTCGGGAGCCCCCATCTCGGGGGCTCCCATATCGACAGGTTGAGAAGGCGGATCATCCTGGTCACTGGGCGCCGCCGGTGCAGCATCGTCTTCTTCTTCTTCGCTTGCTGGACCCTGCGTGCTGCTCGGATCCCAGGGGGGAGACGGAGCGTCTCCCTGATCGGGATCAGCCGGAACACCCATTGCCGGCGCTCCCATATCGACTGGTGCCGAGGGAGGCGATGAGTTTGCGGGCTCGCGATCCGTTTCAACGGCTTCCAGAGCCTTGTTTACGACCTGCTCCCCCGCCCACTCGGTGACCACGTTCCCCACCAACTCGCCCAATTCCTTCAGCGTCTGCGCGAAGAAGGCCTCTGCAGCAACTTTTGGAAGGCTGATGATCGCGGGGAGCGGCCCCTCCTCGGACTCGGTCTCCTCGTATCGTTCCCACGACTTATCAGGCTCTGAACCTTCGGGATCCGCCATGGAAAACTCGGCTGCTTTCGCGGTGTATGGGGTTACGCAGCCTCAGGGCGCGCGGCTTTCAACCAACGTATTGGTCGTGACGTTGTAAATCCGACTCGGGCGTACGACTACACCAGGCTCGATGGGATCGAACAGGGCGACTTCCTGACCCTCCTTGATGAACCCTTCATTCTTACCTTCTTCGTGCCACATCTGCACCGGTATCCGCGGCAATTGCTTGCCGCTGCGATCACGCGTCTCGACAATGAAATCCCAAATCGTGATTCTGATGTCTGGAAAACCCGGCGACCGAAGTCGCCGGTGAATTTTCTCGAACAGATCGCCGTCTTTCGCACTCGCCTGGTGCTGCGAAAACTCCCGAACGTACCCCTCGGCGGTGAATATGCCGTCGTTGTGGACGCGCACCGGATCGGCGACAGGCCTGGCGGGTGGCGGGCTCGTCGGGCCGGGAGCCAGGTTGGTAGAGGCGGTCGACGGCGGCACGGCGGCAGCTCCGGGTGCTTGGCTTGCGTCAACTCGATTCTGCGCGCTTGGGAGCGACCTGAGCCGCCGCACTACAACAGCTACGATTATTCCCAGCACTACCAGA
This sequence comes from uncultured Pseudomonadota bacterium, assembly GCA_963812925.1. Taxonomy (GTDB): domain Bacteria; phylum Pseudomonadota; class Gammaproteobacteria; order Steroidobacterales; family Steroidobacteraceae; genus 13-2-20CM-66-19. Next base: position 98,609 of record CAWEXF010000009.1, read on the forward strand.
ATCAGAAGCGATTTGAGATTCATCATTTCACTTGACTTTGGATTTGATCAACCGCACCACGGTCATCATGCTCCGTGTCAATGTGCTTGTCCACGCAATGCACCGGGTCGCTCCTGTTAGAACTGTCAGCCGGCCTGCCGGCTCGCCGCCCGCTCCCGGCGCCAGGCCGCCGGCGGCTTGCCGAACTCGCGGCGGAACGCGCGGCTGAAGGCGGTGTCGGTCTGATAGCCGACCGCCTCCGCAATGCGGTTCATGGGCGCGCTGGTCCGCGCGAGCAGATTGGACGCGAGCACCATGCGCCACTGAGTCAGGTACTGGATCGGGGAGCTTCCGACCAGCAGCTGAAAACGCTCCGCCAGCACCGAGCGCGAGGTGCCCGCGGTGTGCGCAAGCTCCTCGACGGTCCACGGATGCTCCGGCCGTTTCTGCAACGCCTGCAACGCCGATCCGACCACGGGATCGCGAACCCCGGCAAGCCAGCCCGTGCAGGCTCCGCTCTGCTCCCGCATGTAGAGGCGAAGCACCTCGATGAAGAGAACCTCGGCGAGCTTGGCGAGAACCCCCGCGCCGCCTGCGCGCGGCGACCTTGCCTCGGCCAAGGCGTAACGGACTGAGGCCTCGAGCCAGGCGCCGGCGCTCGATCCGCGCACGTTCACGCGCACCAGCGGCGGCAGCCCCGCGAACAACATTGCGGCGAGGCGCGCGTCGCAGGCGAGATACCCGCACACGAGCCGCGTGATCGCGCCGCCGCCGCCATAGGTCAGCTGGCGCGGGCGGCGCGCCAGAACCCGGTCCAGCCGGGCGCCAGTCGCAGGCGGCAGACCGGGCTCAGAGCTCATGCGATGGGCATGGCCTTGCGGAAAGATCACGACATCGCCCGCGCTCAGGCGCGTCAGCGGCGCACCATCCAACTCCACATGACACTCACCCTCGGTGACCAGGTGGAAGATCACGACTCGCTCGGCACCGGGCTCGAGAAACGGCGCCGCGAAGTCCGCGCTCGGCGACTGGTAACACCACGGCGCCGAGAAACGCGCATTGATGAAGATGGCGCCGACCAGCTGCACGACACGTAGAGTTTCGGAGAGTGCGTCCAAGGCTCGGGCCCGCGGTCAGTCTGCTCCCCATGTTGCGGGGCGGGACGGCCACATTCTGCGCGGATTCCAGCCCGCAAGCCAGTACGGGCCGGACGGGGGGGCAGGCATCGCAGACGCTTGGGCAGGACGCCCATCACGCGGGCAGGCGAGAGTGGCCGGCATGGATGCGCACGAACAGGGCACCCGATCCGCGGGATCGGAATGCCCGCTGCGCGGCGGGAGGGAGAGTTCCTGGACTGACTGACTCACCAAGGTACACGACTATGGGTCTCATTGCGGCCGTCTATGGCGCCATCTGCTACGTAATATTTCTCGGCTCGTTTCTCTACGCGGTCGGCTTCGTGGGCGATGTGATCGTCCCAAAGACGATCGACTCAGGTCAGCGCGGCGCACCTGCCGAAGCCCTGCTGATCGATCTGCTGCTGCTGGGCGCCTTCGCCATCCAGCACAGCGTGATGGCACGGCCGGGCTTCAAGGCGGTGTGGACGAAGATCGTGCCCCGCCCGATCGAGCGCAGCACCTATGTCCTGTTCTCGAGCCTGCTGCTGGCGCTCATCTGCTGGCAGTGGCGACCGTTCCCGTCCCTGATCTGGGATGCATCCTCCTCACAGCTGCTCGGCGGTCTGCTGACCGTCCTCTTCTGGCTCGGGTGGCTCATCCTGTTGCTCTCCACATTCATGATCAATCACTTCGACCTCTTCGGCCTGCGTCAGGTTTACCTGCGCCTGCGCGGACTCGAAGACTCACCGCCGCATTTCGTCCAGCGCGCGTTCTACAAGGTCGTGCGCCATCCGATCATGTTGGGATTTCTGATCGCCTTCTGGGCGACTCCGCGCATGTCACTCGGTCATCTCATCTTCTCGATTGCGACGACCGGATACATTCTGATCGGGATCGCGCTGGAGGAACGCGATATGGCGGCAGCCCTCGGTGAGCAGTACCGGGCCTATCGGGCGCGCGTACCGATGTTGATTCCAGGAATGTTCAGACGCCACCGGACGAGGGTGGTCGCGCCCTGAACGGCGCCGCGAGGCGCACTCGGTGTCAGTGCGCCTCGTCCCAGTTCGCTCCGGTGCCGACATCGACTCGCAGCGGCACGCGCAGGTCCGCGGCGGTGGCCATTCTTTCCCGGACTGCTTCCGCCACCGCCTCCACGGCCTCGCTGCGCACTTCGAGCACCAGCTCATCATGCACCTGCATTATGAGGCGTGCGGGAGCGTCTTCGCGGGTACACCAGGAATCGACGGCGATCATGGCACGCTTGATGATGTCGGCCGCAGTACCTTGCATCGGCGCATTGATGGCACTGCGCTCCGCGTACTGCCGTGTCGCAGCGTTGCCGGAGCGGATATCGGGCAGGTATAGCCGGCGGCCGTATACCGTCTCGACGAATCCACTCTCGCGGGCCTGCTTGCGCGTATCGTCCATGAAGCGACGCACGCCGGGATAACGCTGGAAGTAACGCTCCACGTAGCTCTGCGCGGCGCTGCGCTCGATGCCCAGCTGGCGCGCCAGTCCGAACGGCGACATGCCGTAGATGAGGCCGAAGTTGATGGTTTTCGCCGCCCGCCGCTGGTCGGCGGTCACCTCGGCGAGAGGCACCCCGAAGACCTCCGCCGCCGTCGCGCGATGGACGTCACGATCTTCCGCAAAGGCGGCCAGCAGGCCTTCGTCGCCCGAGAGATGCGCCATGATGCGCAGCTCGATCTGCGAGTAGTCCGCCGCCAACAGCACATGGCCCGGTGGTGCGATGAACGCCTGCCGGATGCGCCGGCCCTCGGGACGGCGGATGGGAATGTTCTGCAGGTTGGGATCCGAGGAGGAAAGCCGACCCGTCTGGGCCACCGCCTGCCCATAGGAGGTGTGGATGCGGCCGGTGCGCGCATTGACCTGCTCCGGCAGTTTGTCGGTGTAGGTCGACTTGAGCTTGGCGAGAGCGCGGTAGTCGAGCACGATTCGCGGCAGCGCGTAGGATGCGGCGAGCTCTTCCAGCACGTCCTCCGCCGTGGAGGGCTGCCCGGTCGGGGTCTTGCGCAGCACCGGCAGGCCCAGCTTCTCGAACAGCACCTGTTGCAGCTGCTTCGGGGAATCGACATTGATGTCGAACCCGGCCTCGCGCCGCGCTTGCTGCAGCAGCTCCTGCAGCTGCGACGCGAACCCCGAGCTCTGCTTCCTCAGGAGCTCGCGATCGACCAGCACACCCCGGCGCTCCATGCGCTCGAGCACCGGTACCAGCGGCTGCTCGATCTCCTCGTACAGGCGCTCCAGCGCGGGAACGCTCGCGATTTTCGGCCATAGCGCCCGATGCAGGCACAACGTCACATCGGCATCTTCGGCGGCATACTCCGAGGCGCGCTCCACCGGCACCTGGTTGAATGCGATCTGCTTGGCGCCTTTGCCGGTTACATCCTCGTAGGTGATGGTGCCGCGCCCGAGATAGCAAAGCGCGGCGGAGTCCATGTCGTGTCGCGCCGTCCCCACGCTGTTCCAGACATAGGACTCGAGCATCGTGTCATAACGCATGCCGGCGAGTCGGATGCCATGATTCTGCAGCACGTGGGCGTCGTACTTGAGGTTATGGCCGAGTTTCGGCTTCGCCGGGTCTTCCAGGATCGGCTTCAGAGCCTCGAGCGCCCGAGTGCGGTCGAGCTGCGGCGGGGCGCCCGCATAGTCGTGTGTCATCGGAAGATACGCCGCCGTCCCGGGCTCCACGCAGAAGGAGAGTCCGACTATGTCGGCGCGCATGTAGTCCAGGCTCGTCGTCTCGGTGTCGATCACGATGAGCTCCGCGTCACGCAGCTTCGCGAGCCAGCGCTCGAGGTCTTCCCAGCTGGTCAGGGTCTCATAATTCCTCACTACTTCCTGCGGCGCCGCCGGGGAGATCACGCCCCCGGGAGGCATGCCGACAGCAGCAGCCGTCGCGGCACCGGCCGGTCCTGCCGCTGTGTCGGTCGACCTCGAGCGCGCGCGGCTCGACGTTGCCTCGGCGCCCTCCTCGCCGGATCCACCACCGTCGAGCTGACGCAGCAGCGCCCGAAACTCATATCTCGTATATAACTCGCGCAGTTGCGCGACATCCGGCGGCGACGGCGTCAGCTCTTCCAGCGTCACCGGCAGATCGAGGCTGCTGTGGATCGTCGCGAGCTTGCGCGACAGCTCGAGCGTCTCGAGCCCGGCGCGCAGGTTCTCGCCGACCTTGCCGCTCACTTCCGCGACGTGCTCGATGAGACTGTCGAGAGTGCCGTATTGGTTGAGGAACTTCGCGGCGGTCTTGGGGCCGACCTTGTCGATACCCGGGATGTTGTCGGAGCTGTCTCCCACCAGCGCGAGGTAGTCGATGATCTGTTCCGGGAAGACGTCGAACTTCGCCTTCACTCCGGCCCGATCCAACACGGTGTTGCTCATCGTGTTGACGAGCGTGATCGATTCGCTGACGAGCTGCGCCATGTCCTTGTCGCCGGTCGAGATGAGCACGCTCTGGCCCGCGCTTGCCGCCCGGCACGCGAGTGTTCCAATGACGTCGTCCGCTTCGACACCCTCGACGCGCAACAGCGGTAATCCCTGCGCGCGCAGGATCGTCAGCAGCGGCTCGACCTGCGAGCGCAGATCGTTCGACATCGGCGTGCGATGCGCCTTGTATTCCGCGAAAAGATCGTCGCGAAAGGTTCTTCCGGGGGCGTCGAACACCAGGCCGATGCGCTTCGCCCGGCATTCCTTGAAGAACTTGGCGAGCATGTTCAGCACGCCCAGGACCGCGCCGGTAGGCTCGCCGCGCGAATTGCTGAGCCCCGGCAGGGCGTGGAAGGCGCGATAGAGATAGGAGGATGCGTCGACGAGGACGAGATCGGGGGAATCGAGAGTGGACATAATGCGAGTATATCGGAGCCCACGCCGGTCAACGCGCGGCCGGTCCGGCGCGCTATGGGACACATGGACAAGGGGCTGACCTCGGCCATTGCCGCCAATCGATTCGGGCTCGGGGGCCGCCCGGGCGAGCTGGCCTCGATCGGGAGCGCGGGACCGGACTGGCTGCGAGCGCAGCTCGACGGCCCGGCGCCCGAAATCGCCGACGCCGGACTGCAGAGCTCGGCGAGCATCCTGGCGCAGGTCTACGAGCTGCGCCAAACGATCCGAGCGGCGCGCGCCAGCGGCGGCGGCGCCACCGATTCCGCGGCCGCAATCGGCGCGCTCAAGAAGCTGCCGCAGCTCATCCGTCCCATCTACCTCGCCGAGGCGGGGGCGCGCTTTCGCGAGTCGGTCTCGACCGAGCGGCCGTTCGTCGAGCGCCTGACGCAGTTCTGGGCCAACCACTTCGCGGTCTCCGTCGACAAGAACGAACTGGCTGCGCTCGCGGGCAGTTACGAGCGGGAAGCGATTCGCCCATACGTTCTCGGCAACTTCAACGACATGTTGCTCGCGACGGAGCGGCATCCGGCGATGCTGCTCTACCTCGACAACCAGATGTCCATGGGCCCGGATTCCCGCGCCGCCTGGAACATCGCGCGCCGCAATCCCGACCGCAAGACGGGCATCAACGAGAACCTGGCGCGGGAGACGATGGAGCTTCACACGCTGGGCGTCGATGGCGGCTATACGCAGACCGACGTGACGGCATTCTCGGAGGTCCTGACAGGATGGTCGATCGCCGGGCCCGATGGTTGGCGCACCGGCGCTCAGCCCGGAACCTTTCTCTTCCGCGAGGCGATGCACGAGCCCGGCTCGAAGGTCGTGATGGGCAAGCGCTATCCTGACACGGGATACGACCAGTGCGTGGCGGTACTGCACGACCTGGCGGCGCGGCCGGCGACGGCACACTTCATCGCGACGAAGCTGGCCCGGCACTTCATCGCCGATGATCCGCCCGAGTCGGCCGTGGAGCGAGTAGCGCGGGCCTTCTCGCGGAGCGGCGGCGACCTCCCCACGGTCTACAAGGCGCTCATCGACTCACCGGAAGCATGGCAGCGGCCGGTGGCGAAGTACAAATCACCGTCGGATTACATCGTATCCGCCTTCCGCGGACTGGAGCTTCCCGTCAAGGTGGAGAAGCCGCCCGTTGGATTGTTCCAACAACTCGGCCAGCGGATCTGGGCGCCGGGGTCACCCGCGGGATGGCCCGATCGCAGCGCGGACTGGGATGGCGCCTCGGGACTGCTGAAGCGGATCGAGTGGGCCGATGCGGTCGGACAAAGAGCGGGTCCGCGCCGCAACGCGATGGAGCTGGCGCCGCAGCTGCTGGGCAACGTGCTCAGCTGGCGCGACCCGTGAGGCAATTGCTCGTGCCGAGAGCGGCGCACAGGCGCTCGCCTTGATGTTGGCTGCGCCGGAGTTCATGAGGAGATGAGTCAGATGAAGCGGCGTGCATTTCTGACAGCGGGGGCGTTGGCCACGGGTGGGGCGTTGCTGAGCGCGCGGGTGACGTTCGCGGGCCCGGCCAACGGCAGGAAGCCGCGCCTCGTGTTCATCGTTTTGCGTGGCGCGCTCGACGGACTTGCGTCCGTGCCGGCCTGTGGAGATCCCGGGTATGCAAGCCTACGGGGAGATCTGGCGCTGGGTAAGCCCGGGACGGACGGCGGGGCGCTGCCGCTCGACGGGTTCTTCGGACTCCATCCCTCGCTGACGTTCATGCAGCAGTCGTACACCGCGCGCGAGCTCATCGTGTTTCATGCAGTGGCAAGCCCTTATCGGGATCGATCGCATTTCGACGGGCAGAACGTCCTCGAGACAGGCTATCCGCAACCGCATGCGGTGGAGACCGGCTGGCTGAATCGCGCGCTGGCGGCGATGCCTGCGGGGTCGGCGCCGGAGAAGGAGCGCGGAATCAGCATCGCGCCCACCGCCCCCCTCGTCATGCGCGGCCCTGCGGCCGTGACATCGTGGTCACCGTCGCACCTTGCACCGCTCGATGACGACACTCTGCAGCGGATATCCGATCTCTACTCGCACGATCCGCAGCTCGCGCAGAAGCTGGCGGAGGCACTGGCGGCGGAAGCGATCGCGGATGAGAAGGCGGGCGGGATGGGCAACGCCATGGATGGCGGCGACGCCGGCTCCGGGGCAACGGACGGCGACTCGATGATGGCTGGCGATGCGGCACCGGACCACGGCGGCAACCGGCGGCCGCTGCTTGCGCCGCGCGGGAAGCCAGGCGCGCAGTACGCGGAGGTCGTGCAGGCGGCCGCGAAATTTCTGGGCCGGGAGGACGGCCCGCAGGTGGCCGTGTTCGATACGACGGGGTGGGACACCCATTTCAACGAGGGCGGCCCCAAAGGACAGCTTGCGGCGCGGCTGGCAGCGCTCGATGCGGCGCTGGGCGGCCTGAAAGCCGGCTTGGGCCCGGTGTGGAGCGACACCGCGGTTCTGCTTGCAACGGAGTTCGGCCGCACGGTCGCCGAGAACGGCACGCGCGGAACGGATCACGGCACGGCGACGGCGGCTTACCTCATCGGTGGTGCCGTGAAGGGCGGCCGTGTGGTGACGGATTGGCCGGGTCTCTCGGGGCGCGGCCTCTATCAGGACCGCGATCTCAGGCCGACGCTGGACCTGCGTGCAGTCATGAAGGGGCTGCTGGCGGATCAGCTCGAGCGTCCCGGAAAGAGCGCTCGAGAGCTCCGTCTTCCCAGGCAGCGATCAGGTCCGGCCGCTCAGAGGGCTGTTGCGGGCATAGTCTCAGGCTGCGCGCCCTGGACGAGATCCAACACGGCAGCGCCATAGCGCTCGAGCTTGATCGCACCCACTCCGCTCACCTCGCTCAGCTCCTCGATAGAGCCCGGACGCCGCCGCGCGATTTCCTCTAAAGTGGAGTCGTGGAACACCGTGTAGGCGGGTACGCCGTGCTCGCGCGCCACCTGCATCCGCCAGGCCCGGAGTGCCTGAAAGAGACCCACGTGAGTGTTATCTTCTGCGACGGCGGCTGCGCCAGCGGACAACACACGCGCTGCCTGAGCACCCGTCACTCGCGTGCGGTCGATCGCGCCGCGCCCTTTGGAGCGGGTCACGCCGCGATCGCTCGTCCGCCGCAACCGTATCGAGCGCTCGCCACGCAGGACCTCGCGGCAGGCCGACGTCAGACGCAGCACGCTGTAGCGATCGGTGTCCACTTGAACCAGACGCAGCATCACCAGCTGTCGGAGTACGGAGCGCCACTGCGCAACTTCGAGGTCCGCGCCGATGCCGAAAGTGCTCAAGCGCTCATGACGGAACTGCTCGACCTTCGCGGTGCGATTGCCGCGCAGGATATCGATGATGTGCTGGGCGCCGAAGCTGAACCCGGTCGCCGACTCGCAGCGCGCGATGCAGGAGAGAAGCTTCTGGGCCGCGACGGTGCCGTCCCACTCCTCCGGTCTCTCCAGGCAGTTGTCGCAGTTGCCGCAACGCGTCGCGGCCTCGCCGAAGTAGTCCAGCAGGCGCACACGACGACACTGAGTGGTCTCGCATAGGCCGAGCAGAGCATCCAGCCTCGCGGTGGCGACGCGTTTGTACTCCGCGCTGGCCTCCGACTGGTCGATCATCCGCCGTTGCTGCACGACGTCCTGCAATCCGTAAACCATCCACGCGTCGGCCGGTAGGCCGTCGCGGCCGGCGCGACCCGTCTCCTGGTAGTAGCCCTCGATACTCTTCGGCAGATCGAGATGCGCCACGAAGCGCACGTCGGGCTTGTCTATGCCCATTCCGAAGGCGATGGTGGCCACCATGACGATGCCGTCGTCGCGAATGAAGCGGCGCTGGTTGTCCTCGCGCGTACCGCTGTCGAGACCGGCGTGGTAGGGCAGCGCCGCGATGCCCTGGCGGACCAGGAAGTCCGCGGTCTCCTCCACCGAAGCACGCGCCAGGCAATAGACGATGCCTGACTCCCCCGGATGCTCGTCGTGGATGAACCGCTGCAGCTGCCGGCGGGGATTGTCCTTCTCGGCGACCCGGTAGCGGATGTTGGGCCGATCGAAGCTGGCGATGAATACCCGCGGCGCGCGCAGACGCAACCGCTCGACCATCTCCGTGCGCGTGGCGATGTCGGCGGTCGCGGTGAGCGCGATGCGCGGCACGCCGCGATAGCGCTCCGCCAGCACGGCAAGCTGCAGGTACTCGGGCCGGAAGTCGTGTCCCCACTGCGAGACGCAATGCGCTTCGTCGATGGCGAAGAGCGCCAGCGGGCACTGGTCGAGAAGTGACAGGCAGCGCTCGGTGAGCAGGCGCTCGGGCGCCACATAGAGCAGATCGAGCTGTCCGGCGCGCGCCTGCCGCTCCGTCGCCACCACCTCCGGCCAGCTCATGGCGGAGTTGAGAGCGGCCGCGCGCACGCCGGCCTCGTGCAGCGCCGCCACCTGATCCTGCATCAGCGCGATGAGCGGCGAGACGACCACGCCCATGCCATCGCGGGCGAGCGCCGGGATCTGATAACAAAGCGACTTGCCCCCGCCGGTGGGCATCAGCACGAGCGCATCGTCGCCGCGCATCAGGTGCGCAATGATCTCGCGCTGCTCGCCGCGGAACTGCGAGTAGCCGAAGACCTCGCTCAGGATTCGGCTCGCTGCGTCGTCGACGTCCATGGAATCTTCGCTGGGCACGGAGAGGCGCAAGTCTAGTCGAGCGGCGCCGGGTACGGGGCGCTCGGGTGAGAAACAGCGCGGATTCGGCAAGAATGCGCTGTTTTCAGGGAGATGACGGCGGTGCGCTCGGCGGCGCAGATGTCGTCGGCGAGCTCGACGGCTGCGACTGCTGCGAAGTCTTGCCTTTGTTCTTCGCGGGGTGTGTGACCACCGTGGCGTTCCGCTCCGGAAGATACAACGGCCCCTTGAAGCCGCAGCCGCTACAGACGAGCGCGAGCCGCGATTGCGGCAATCCAGACCCGGGCTGCCGCCGCCGTCATCATGCCGATGCCCGGCGCTGCACGACGGCCATCGTCAGCCGCGACACGCAGATCAGTCTGCCGTGCTCGTCGCGGATCTCGATACCCCAGACATGGCTGCGGCTGCCGATGTGATAGGGACGCGCCGTGGCGATGACGAGGCCGGAAGATATCGAGCGCAGATGATTGGCGTTGATCTCCTGGCCGAAGCACTCCAGCCGTTGTCTGTCGATGCACAGGTTCGCCGCGACGCTTCCCACCGTCTCCGCCAGAGCGACGGAGGCGCCGCCGTGGAGAACGCCATAAGGCTGATGGAGATCGGGGGTGACAGGCATGGTCGCACGCAGATAGTCCGGGCCGACCTCGGTGATGCGGATGCCGATCCGGTCCGCGAACGTGCCGCGGGAGAGGTCCTCGAGCAGCTCCGGGGTGACTTCGGTGCGCCAGATGCTCATCGCGCGTTATTGTAGCGGCCATGAAGCTCTATACCTATTTCCGCAGCTCGGCGGCATTTCGCGTCCGCATTGCGCTCAACCTCAAGGGAATCGACTATGAGTCCGTGCCGGTGGACCTGCGGCCGGCAGCGCACCGCCAGCAGGATTACCTGGCCCTGAATCCGCAGGGCCTGATCCCGGCGCTCGCGGTGGCGGCACCGTCATCAGCCAGTCGCTCGCCGTGATCGAGTACCTGGAAGAGTCCCATCCCAGCCCCCCGCTGCTGCCGCGCTCGCCGCCTGATCGGGCACGGGTGCGCTCGCTGGCGCTCGCCGTCGCCTGCGATATTCATCCGCTCAACAACCTGCGCGTGTTGAACTATCTGCGCTCGCAGCTCGGCCAGGATGAGGCGGCGGTGGACACCTGGTATCGGCACTGGGTCGCCGAGGGTTTCCACAGCCTGGAAGAGGAAGCCAGACGCGCCAGCGGCGACGGCCGCCACATGTTCGGCACCGAGGTGACGCTGGCGGACATCTGTCTGGTGCCGCAGATGTTCAACGCCCGCCGTTTCAAGTGCAACGTGGAGCCGTTTCCCAGGCTCCGGGCGATCTGCTGCGCACCTCGAGACGCTACCGGCCTTCGCCCGCGCAGCTCCAAATGCGCAGCCGGACGCGAACTGATATTTTGCGCGCCCGTAAACAGCCTGCCTCGTAGTCCTGCGGCGGCTGACGTCGGCGCAAACGCCTGGCGTGTGAACTTTCCACTACACTGAAAGTCCTGCTTTAGATCGGCAGCTGCAATTCGGTCGCCTGAATGCAACGGCTTGCCGCCCCCTGTATCGGCTCAGAACCCCCGCGGAGACCCCATGCGTAAATTCCTGCTCTTTGCCGTCCTGGTAGTCGCGGCCGCCTCGGCCCATGCCGACGACGGCTCCGCCGATACCAGCGCATACGTCGGCGCCGGCCTCATGAACTCGGACGTGCAGAACATCGAGGGGACCGGGTTCAATATCGACAACACGTCCGTCAAAGCTCTGGCCGGCGTGCGCCTCTTCAGCCTGGTTGGCGCCGAGGTGGATTACTACCGCCTGGGCAGCGATTCGCGCAACTTCTACTTCGGCGGCGCCAATGCCGATGCGCGCGCGTTCGCGGCCTATGCGGTGGGCTACCTGCCGCTGCCCATCCTCGATTTCTTCGGCAAGGTCGGGCTCGACCGCTGGCAGCTCAACAGCAACTCCACGAACCCGTCGCTCTTCCAGCTCTCCGATAGCGGCACCCAGTTCGCCTGGGGTGTGGGCGCCCAGGATCATTTCGGCAATTTCCTGGCCCGCGTCGAGTACGAGCATCTGGCCATATCGAACACCGATGGCGCCCGGGTGATCAGCTTCGACGTGGCCTACAACTTCAATTTCTTTTGAACTAAGGCCTTGAGCGGAAAGGGTATTTTCCTTTGTAACCGCCGGAACTTCACACCCCCTCCCCCGTCTAATTCGTCGAGTGCTTCGGCACTCCCGGCTTCCCTCCCTGAGCCGGTCGACCCGGTTCACACGAGACCTGTGCCGGGTTAGTCTGCCCCGGTGATCTCGTCAGAGGTCACCGGGGTTTTTTCTTTCGATGCCAGCCAGGCCCGCAGCACACCCTGAGCCTCGTCCAGGCCTGCAGGTGCATGCGCTGAAAATAGCTGGACCGTGGCGCGGCCGGCGAGCGTCCCGGCGGCCGCGGCCAGCGCCTGCCGGCCCTCGTTGCGGCTCAGCTTGTCCGCCTTCGACAACAGCACGTGCACGCGCTGCCGCGGCAATGCCCACTCGAGAAGTCCCTCATCGCCCTCGCCGATCCCGCGGCGCGCATCGACGATCACGAACATACCCTTGAGCGAGTCGCGAGCGCGGAGTGCCTCGATGAGGCGCGGCCACTCGCGGCGCTCGCTCTCCGGTGCGCTCGCATAACCGTAGCCCGGCAGGTCCACGATCCGCTGATCAGGCGAGAGCTCGAAGAAGTTGAGCAGCCGCGTGCGCCCCGGCGTCTTGCTGGTGCGCGCCAGCCCCTGGCGGCCGACGATCGCATTGATGGCGCTCGACTTGCCGGCGTTCGAGCGCCCGGCGAACGCGACTTCCGCGCCGCGATCGGCGGGAAACTGCCCCGGGGCGGCAGCGCTGACGAGAAATTTGGCGTTCGGAAATGCAGCCACTGTCGTAGTGTACAATCCGGCGCTTTCGCAGCACTGGCAATACTCGGGGAAAGAGCGCACCGATGGCGAAAAGAGCACTGCTGATAACCGCCTCCGCCTCACTTTTGTTCGTGGTATGGGCCGCCGCGGCGACTCCGCCGGTCACCCCCGATCCGTACACGGACGGCACCGTGCAGGCGGGCACCACCAAGGCTGCTGTCTGCTTCTCCTGTCACGGCCCCAATGGCAACAGCCAGAACCCGGTGTGGCCGCGCCTCGCCGGCCAGAATGCCGTCTACATCGCGGAGCAGCTGCATCTCTTCAAGGCAGGCATCCGCAAGAACCCCGTGATGCAGCCCATGGCCGCCGGCTTGAGCGATCAGGACATCGACAACCTGGCCGTGTTCTTCGCCGCCCAGACCCCGGTGGGGCTGGAGGGCGACCCCTCCTATTGGAAGGCAGGACAAGCGCTGTACGTCCATGGCGATGAATCGCACGGCATCCCCGCCTGCGCCGCCTGTCACGGTCCGGTGGGCCGCGGCAATCCCGCGGCGGGCTATCCGGCACTCGAGGCGCAGCAGTCGGTCTATGTGGTATCGCAGCTGCAGAATTACGCCAACGGCACACGCTACAGCGCCACGACCGCGACCCCCAACAGCATCATTATGTTCGATATCGCCAAGAACCTGACGCCGGAGCAGATTCGCGACGTCGCCTCCTACGTGCAGGGCTTGCGCTGACGCCAAGGACCGAAACCCATGACCCGAAAGCTACCGCTGCTCACCCTATCCGCCGTGGTCCTGGTGGCCGTTGGCGCCTGGGTTATCGAGCATCACGGCCGGAGCCACTCGGCGCAACAGGCTGCACAGACCTCAGGGCCGGCCGGGGATGCGGCGACGCCGGCGGCGACCGGCAGTGAGCAACCGGCGCCCGCGGCGCAAGCGGCCTCCGCGTCCAGCGGGCCGGTCAGCAACGCACAGGCCAGCGACGCAGACAGCACTTCACTCGAGCACCTGGCCGCCGTACCCGCGAGCGCCGCGCTGCCTGAAAGCGCTCAGTGGAAGCCCGCCGTCAACTACGATGTGATCTCCCCCGCACAGCCGACCACCGTCGAGCCCGGAAAGGTCGAGGTGCTCGAAGTGTTCTGGCTCGGATGCCCCCACTGCTTCGCGCTCGAGCCCTACATCCGCCACTGGCTGAAGACCAAGCCCGCATACATCCAGTACGTGCGTGTGCCGGTCATGTGGGACGACCCGATGCGTCGCGGGCACGCGCGCCTGTTCTATACGCTGGAGTCTCTGGGCGGTGACGATCTGGTCGAGAAGGCGTTCGCCTACATACACAACGTCGAGACTCAAACCGGCAACGAATCCGTGCTCGTCACCAACAGCGACGGCGACAGCCTCAATCAGCAGCAGGCCTGGGCCCAGCAGAACGGCATCAATGCCGACGCCTTCGCGAAGGCTTACAACTCCTTCTATGTCAACACGCAGCTGCAGCAGGCGGACGAGACCACGACCGAGTACCAGGTGCAGAGCGTCCCCTACATCGCGATCGACGGTAAGTTCACCACCGATGTCGGCAAGGCGAGCGGGGGCGGCGATGACCCGGAGAAGCTGATCTCACTGATCGACTTCCTCGCGGCGTGGGAGCACGATCACAAGCAGGGCGCAGGCTGACACGCGAGCGCGGCTCGCCGGCTAGAGGATGTACCGGCTGAGATCCTCGTCCTTGGCGAGGTTGCCGAGGTGGTCCTCGACGTACTTCGCGTCGACCATCACCTGGCTGCCGCCCTGCTCCGAAGCCTCGTAGGAAACGGACTCGAGCAGCCGCTCCATCACGGTATGCAGCCGCCGCGCGCCGATGTTCTCGGTACGCTCGTTCACCTGAAAGGCGATCTCGGCGACGCGCCGCACGCCATCCTCCGAGAAGCGCACTGATACGCCTTCGGTGGTCATCAGGGCCTGATACTGCGACGTCAGCGAAGCGTCGGGCTCCGTCAGGATGCGCACGAAGTCGCCCACCTTCAGAGAGTCGAGCTCCACACGGATCGGCAGCCGCCCCTGCAGCTCGGGGATGAGATCCGAGGGTTTCGACAGGCTGAACGCGCCCGAGGCGATGAAGAGCACATGATCGGTCTTCACCGGTCCGTACTTCGTGGCCACGGTGGAGCCTTCCACCAGCGGCAGCAGGTCGCGCTGTACACCTTCGCGCGACACATCCGCGCCCACCGTCTCCTGACGGCGCGTCACCTTGTCGATCTCGTCGATGAAGACGATGCCGTTCTGCTCCGCGTTGGCGACCGCTTTGACCTTGAGCTCCTCTTCGTTGATGAGCTTCGAGGCTTCCTCTTCGACCAGGAGCTTGTGCGCCTCGCGTACCTTCACCTTGCGGCTCTTGGTGCGGTTACCGCCGAGATTCTGGAACATGGACTGCAGCTGCTGCTGCATCTCCTCCATCCCCGGCGGCGCCATGATCTCGACGCCCATCGGCATCGCGCGTACCTCGATCTCGACCTCACGGTCGTCGAGCTCGCCGTCGCGCAGCATGCGGCGGAATTTCTGGCGCGTGTCCGCATCGCGCGGCTGCACCGGGTCGTCGGTGGAGAAACCCATCATGCGCGGCTTCGGCAGCAGCGAATCGAGCACGCGCTCCTCCGCCGCCTCGGCGGCGCGCTCACGCACCTTCAGCATCTCCTGCTCGCGGGTCATCTTCACCGCGACGTCCGCCAGCTCCTTCACGATGGAGTCGACGTCGCGGCCGACATAACCGACCTCGGTGAACTTCGTGGCTTCCACCTTGACGAACGGGGCGTTGGCGAGCCGCGCCAGGCGGCGCGCGATCTCCGTCTTGCCGACCCCGGTGGGCCCGATCATGAGAATGTTCTTCGGCGTGATCTCCTGGCGCAGCGGTTCCGGTACCTGCATGCGGCGCCAGCGGTTGCGCAGCGCGATGGCGACGGCCCGCTTGGCGGCATCCTGGCCAATGATGTGCTTGTCCAGCTCCTGTACGATCTCTCGGGGTGTCAGTGATGACATGGCGTTAGGAAGCGAGCTCCTCGACGGTGAGATTCCGGTTGGTGTAGATGCAGATGTCGGCGGCGATGTTGAGCGAGCGTTCGGCGATGCTGCGGGCATCGAGCTGGGTCGTCTCGAGCATCGCCCGCGCGGCCGCGAGTGCGTACTGGCCGCCGGAGCCGATCGCGACCGCGTCGATGTCGGGCTCGATGACGTCGCCGTTGCCGGAGATCACCAGCAGCTTGCCCGGATCGCCGACCAACAGCAGCGCCTCCAGGCGGCGCAGATAGCGGTCCGAGCGCCAGTCCTTGGCGAGCTCGATGGCGGCGCGGGTCAGATTGCCGTACTTCTCCAGCTTGCCCTCGAAGCGCTCGAAGAGCGTGAACGCGTCCGCCGTGCCGCCGGCGAAGCCCGCGATCACCTTGTCGTTATAGAGCTTGCGCACCTTGCGCGCGTTGCCCTTCATGACTGTGTTGCCGAGCGTCACCTGGCCGTCGCCGGCCAGCGCCACGGCGCCATTGCGCCGCACGCCGAGGATGGTCGTGCCATGTGGGTCGAATCGCTGTGAATCGGTCATCCAGCCTCGCAATTCAAGGGCTATTTCGCGGGTGTCTTGGCCCGTCGCGCCCTGGGGTGAGTGGCGTCGTAGATGCGGGCAAGGTGCTGGAAGTCAAGGTGGGTGTAGATCTGGGTAGTGGCGATATCGGCGTGCCCCAGAAGCTCCTGTACACCGCGCAGCTCGGCGCCGGACTCGAGCAGGTGCGAAGCGAAAGAGTGGCGGAAGAGATGGGGATAAACATGGGCGGCAAGGCCCTGGCGGCGCGCCCAGTACGCCACCCGCAGCTCGACGGCGCGCCGGCCGAGCCGCCGCCCCGAGCGGCCGACGAAGAGCGCCGGCTCGTCGGGCCGCGCCAGGTCCGCGCGCTCGCCGAGCCACTGCTCGAGCGCGCGGATCGCCATCCGGCCCATCGGCACCACGCGCGCTTTGCGTCCCTTGCCGAGCACGTGCACCGTGCGATCGCGCAAGTCGAGAGACCCGAGGTCGAGCCCGACGACCTCCGCCAGCCGCAGGCCCGAGGAATAGAGCAGCTCCATGATGGCGCGGTCGCGGGTGGCCAAGGGCTCGCCGGCCGGGATCTCGAGCAGTCGCGCCATCTGGTCGGCGTCCAACGTCTCCGGCAGGCGACGCGACGCCTTCGGCGCGCGCACGTCCTGGCCCGGGTTGCTGCGAATCCGTGCGACCTCGGGGTCGCCCTTGTCGGCCGCTGCGTTGCGCAGCGCATGCGCCTCGCGCTGCAGGAACTCGTAGAAGCTGCGCACCGCCGAGAGCCGCCGTTGGATGCTGCGCGGCCCGAGGCCGCCGGCGTGCAGGCGCGCCGCGAATGAGCGCAGGTGGCCGCTGTCGACAGCGCTCCAGCTCTCGAGGCCCGAGCGATCGCAGTACGCCACCAGCGCCTGCAGGTCACGCATGTAGGCGGACACAGTGTGCGGTGAACACTGTCGCTCCGTCGCGAGATAACGGCGGAAGCGCTCGATCCATGCAATGGTGGCGGGAGTCATATCGCCGCGGGCCAGGGAGCGGCCCTGGCCCGCTGTGTCATCGCCAATGAGCGCGGACGAAGAGTGCGCCTCAAGCGCCCGGGCCGGGATCCAGCGAGTCGGTGATCAGATCCGCCATGCGCGCCAGGAACTCGGTGCTCATGCCGGGATGGAAGCGGTCGCGATCGGTGCTGCCGAGGGCGAGCACTCCGAGCGGGGCGCTCTTGTCGCCAAGCGGCACCAACGCCACGGAGCCGATGTCGTTGGCGTCCTGGCCGAAAAGAAACTCGCGCTGCGTGTCGCGCACCTGGCCGCAGCGCGGCTTGGCGCTGGCAAACAGCGTGTCGAAGGACTTGAGCCCGGCATCATCGCGCGCGATCGCGCGCACGAACCGCTGCGGCGCCAGGTCGGGATACTCGCCAATCAACACCAGCACGCCGTGGAAGGCATCGAAGTCCTCCCGCAGGCTGGCTTCGATCAGCGCGACGGCTTCGGCACGCGAGTGCGCGTGCAGGAGCTTGCGGGTGAAGCGATGGAGCTTCTCGGCGATGGCGTCGTTGGCACGCGCAACGCTCACCAGCTCCGCGAGCTTGTCCTCGAGCCCGGCGTGCTTCTCGCGCAGCACCTCGATCTGCCGCTCCACCAGCGAGATGGTCGAGCCGCCGCGGGCGTGCGGCACGCGCAACCGCAGCAGCAGCGCCTGGTGGCGCTCGAAGAAGTCCGGATTGTGCTGCAGATAGGCAGCGATCGTATCTTCCTCGTTTTCCTTGGCGGCCAACCCTCGGGCTTCTCTTGTAGTCATGCTCTTCAAACCTCTACGTGGCCTGCGAAGGATACCTCTGCGGCTCCCGTCAGCCAGATGTGCTCTCCCGGACCATTCCAGTTTACTCGCAACTCGCCGCCGCGCACGCTGACATGAACTTCCGGGTCGAGCTCGCCCCAGCGCCGCCCCACCGCCACGGCGGCGCAGGCGCCGGTGCCGCAGGCGAGTGTCTCGCCGGCGCCGCGCTCGTACACGCGCAGGCGGATGTGACCACGGTCGACGATCTGCATGAAGCCGGCGTTCACGCGCTTGGGAAAGCGTGGATGGCGCTCGATCGCCGGCCCGAGCCGCGCCACGGCGGCCATCTCGACCGACTCCACCAGGAGGACGGCATGGGGGTTGCCGATCGACACCGCGCCGATCTCGACGCCGCCGCCCGGCAGCTCGAGGGCGTAGCGCTGCGCCTCCGCCTGCGCATCGAAGGGAAGTGAGCTCGGCTCGAAGCGCACCGGCCCCATGTCCACCGCTACCCGGCCTCCTTCCAGAATGCGCGCCTGAATCAGGCCCGCTGGACTATCCATGGTGACCGCGCCGGAGCGCGCCCGGCCCCGCGCCGCCAGGAGTGCGGCGATGCACCGCGCACCGTTGCCGCACTGCTCCACCTCCACGCCATCGGCGTTGAAGATGCGGTAGAACACGGCGGCATCCGTGCGACTGGGTGTCTCCAGCAGCAGAGCCTGATCGAAGCCGATCCCGGTGTGGCGGTCCGCCAGGCGGCGGATGAGCTCGCCGTCGAGCGCGGCCGCGCCCGGGGCGTCGAACACGGCGAAGTCGTTGCCAACCCCGTGCATCTTGGTGAACTCGATGCGCATCACGGGCACCAAGCATAGCTCATAATCGAAACCGCTCGCGCAGCTCCCCGGCCATGCGCCGGCTGACCGCCAGCTGCGCCTCGGACCCGCGCAGCCGCACGAAATACTGGCCGTCGGCATTGCGCTCGATGCGGTCGAGATGGCGCACGGCAACCAACGCGTTGCGATGAATGCGCACGAAGTCAGGTGCCAGCTCCTCCTCGAGCGCGCGCAGCGAGTCCTCGATCAGATCCTCGCCGCGCAGGTGACGCACGGTGGTGTACTTCTGCTCGGCAAGGAAATACTGCACCTCCTCGACGGGAATCAGCCGCAGGCCTTCGCGGTGGCGCGCGGCGATGTGGGTGCGGCGCTCGGCTTTCGCGGCGGCCGCGAGGCGCTGCAATTGCGGGCGCGTCAGGCGACCGGCCTGCATCAGAGCGGCGGCGAGTTTCTCCTTGCGGATGGGCTTGAGCAGATACCCTACGGCCTGTGTCTCGAATGCGTTGACGGCGTATTGATCGTACGCGGTCGTGAAGATCACCGCCGGCGGCTCCTCCAGGGTGCTCAAGTGCCGCGCCGCCTCGATACCGTCCATGCCGGGCATGCGGACATCGAGCAGCACCACGTCCGGCGACAGCGCGGCGGCCTGGCTCAGCGCCTCGATGCCGGTCCCCGCCTCGCCGATGATCTCGGCATCGCCGATCTCCGTGAGCAGGCTTCGCAACCGCTCGCGCGCCGGAGGCTCGTCATCCACGATCAGCACCTTGAGCATGGAGCCGGCTCAGGCCTTTTGAGGCGCACTCACGTGGGGAAAGCGCAGGGTCACGATGTACTCCTCGTCGAAGCGACCTGCTTTCACGAGGGCGAGCCCGCCGTAAAGCAGCGCCAGCCGCTCGCGGATGTTGGCGAGGGCCACCTGATGGCCTTCATGCTCGCTCCGGCGCGTGGCCACCGGGTTGCGGACGACGATGGTGATGAGCTCGCCGGCGAGCTCCCCCACGATGCTGACCGTGCCACCTTCCGGCCGTGGCTCGATGCCGTGATAGATCGCGTTCTCGATCAGCGGCTGCAGCAGCAGCCCCGGGACGCGCGCGTCCGGTGGCAGCCTGTCGACATCCCACCTCACTTGCAGCCGCGGACCGAGGCGCAGCTCCTCGATCCGCTGATAGGTCCGCGCCACCTCGACCTCCTCCTCCAGGGTGATGGTTTGATGCTGATCACTCAGCGAGGCTCGGAAAAGATCCGCCAGGTCCTGCACCGCCTGCTCGGCGAGCACCGCGTCGGAGCGGGTGAGGGAGGCGATGGTGTTCATGCTGTTGAAGAGGAAATGGGGGCGAATGCGCGCCTGCAGCGCATGCACACGAGCGGTGGCGCGCATCTCGATGTTACGCCGCCACTGGTGCGTCACGTAGAAGTACCGCAGCGCTACCGCGATGATCACGAAGCCGATCGCCACGTTGCGCAGCACGAACGGCCACGCCGCGGACGGGAAGAAATCGGCCGTACCCACTCCGACCGCGAAGTCACTGCGGCCGATGAAATACGCGCCCGCCGAGATCGCGGCGATGGCAGCCACCAGCAGGATCAGCACCACCGCCGAGCCGCGGGCGACGGTCAGCCGCTCCAGCCGCCGGCGCGTCCAGCACAGCAGCGCCGCGCAAATCAGGCCGACCCACAGCAGGAACAGCGAAGTGCGCGCGAGATCGCCCCAGAAATCGCTGCCCGGGCTCGCTCCCTGACGGGCGAGTGCCAGCACGACCGCGGTCAGCTCGACGATGAGCACGATCGCAAGCGCCGCACGCGAGGTACAGAAATCAGGAAGGTAGAAGGACTCCGCGCCGCTGCGCAGCGCCTGCCGCACGATGGCGCTTTGGGTCAGGCGGATGGAGCGCGTCCTCGTGAGGGTTCGAACATCTCCGCCTTGAGGCGGAAGGCGGCGGAGATATCCTCGTCGCCGTAACCGCGGGAGATGAGCTCCGCGTACTCGCTCAGCATGCGCTCGACTACCGGTAGCGCGACGCCAAAGCGCGCAGCCATGTCACGACAGATCGTCAGGTCCTTGACGTGCAGCCGGACGCGAAATCCCGCCGGATAGCTGCCGCGGGCCATGTTGGGTGCGCGGTGTACGAAGTACCAGCTGGAGCCCGCGCCTTTGCCGAGGGTCTCGATCAGCTTGTCGAGCGGCAGCCCCTGGGCGCGCGCGAATGCCATCGCTTCGGAGACGGTCTCGATGATGCCGGCGCACATGATCTGGTTGGTTGCCTTCGCCGCCTGGCCGCTGCCGGTGGGGCCGAAATGGGCGATCGTCCGGCCCATGGCGGCGAGCACCGGTTGGGCGCGCTCGAAACCTTCGTTGGTACCGCCAGCCATGACTGCGAGGGTTCCCTCGCGCGCGCCTTCGACCCCGCCGCTCACCGGGCAGTCGAGGAACTCCACGCCCCGCTTGCCGAGCAGCTCGGCGGCCTTGCGCGCCGTATCCGCCGCGACCGTCGAGCAATCGATCACGAGGCTTCCCGGGGCCAACCCGGGAGCGAGCGCGCCCACCACCTCCAGCACATCATTGTCCGCCGAAACGCAGACCACGACGGCGTCGACGGCAGCCGCCAACTCCGCGAGCGTCGCGGGCGCGGCGACACCGAGCTCCTGAGCCAGCGCGCGCGCCTTATCCGGCGTGCGGTTCCAGACGGCAGTGAGGAGGCCGGCACGATGGAGATTCCGCGCCATGTTGGCGCCCATGGCCCCAAGGCCCACGAATCCTGTTTTCATTGGCTAAAACCGGCCTGCGGCCGTTTTAGCGGCCAGCCATTGTGCTTGATGGGGCTCGCGGCCCAAGGGCGGCCTTGGGCCGCTCAATTGTTTGCTTTCGCACGCCGCTCGCATGGACGCCACTATAGTGCGTGGGCGTCCGTTTCGGAACGGATCAGGCTCGGATCAGGCTTACCGCTAGCTTCCGGTCCCGCAGTCGGCATCCATGGCTTGCTTGGCCTGGAGTCGGGCGGCGTCGGCGTCCGCATCGGAGAGGTACGTTCGGTTACCGCTCTTGTCGCTCGTATAGATGCGGCGCGACTCGATCATCTTCTGATATTGCTCTTTGTCCTGCGTGCATCGGGCCGCGCGGGCCTTGGCCTCGTCCTCCTGGACCGACTGTGCCTCCTGCTGCTGCTTGAGGCCATGGGAGGCGGCATTGCTCTCGTTCTGGATGCCTTGCGCGGCGCTCGAGTCCGCCGGATGGTGGATCGTATCGGTCCGCACGACCTTGGCGCCAGGCACCCACTGGTCGGTGTAGTGCACTTGGCCTTGCGCATCGGTCCATTCATAGACCGTATCGGCGCGCGCGGTGCCGGCGGCGCCCAGAAGGATGGCCATCGAAGTGGCCAGCAGGAAGACGGTGGATCGTGACATGACCTTACTCCCCGGAGCGCCCCCATTCTCCACCCTGGCGGGCTGCCCGTCCTTTGAACTCGGTCACACAAGGGACGGCAAGCGCTCACAGAAAGCGTAAACCAGGCCTCCGGAAACAGGAAGCCCCGGGGCCGCCGCAGCGGGTCCCGGGGCTTCGGTCCGTCAATCAGCTCAGGCGATCACATGTCGTAGGCACGTTCGCCGTGGACGGCAATGTCCAGGCCCTCGCGCTCTTCGTCCTCGTTGACGCGCAGACCGATAGTCCACTTCACCAGGTGGAAGCCAATCGTGGCCACCACCGCGGTCCACACGATCACCACACCCACTGCCTTGGCCTGGATGAGGAATTGCGCCCAGATGCCGGGATAGGCGCTGCCGCCGGGTCCCCCGAGGGCCGGATCGTTGAAGATGCCGGTGGTGAGCGCGCCGAAGATACCCCCGAGGGCGTGGACGCCAAACACATCCAGCGCGTCGTCGGTGCGGATCATTTTCTTGAGGCCGGTGACGCCCCAGAAGCACAGGGGGCCGACCCCGGCGCCGATCACGAACGCTCCGGGGATGCCCACGTTGCCGGCCGCCGGCGTGATGGCCACGAGGCCTGCCACCGCGCCCGAAGCGGCGCCCAGCATCGAGGGCTTACCCTTGACGATCCACTCCGTACCCATCCAGGTGAGCACCGCCAGGGCGGTTGCGAGGTAGGTGTTCATGAAGGCGAGTCCCGCGGAGCCATTGGCCTCGAGAGCGGACCCCGCGTTGAACCCGAACCATCCGAACCACAGCAGCGAGGCGCCGATCATGGTCATCGTGAGGCTGTGCGGCGGCATCGGCTCCTTGCCGAGGCCGATGCGCTTGCCGAGGACGATGGCGCCAACCAAACCCGCGACGCCGGAGTTGATGTGCACCACGGTACCGCCCGCGAAGTCGAGCGCGCCCCAGTTCGCCAACAGGCCGCCCACGGGGTGGTCGGCGGGATTGACGTCGAGGCCGGGCACGTACCACACCATGTGCGCCACCGGGCAGTAGCAGAAGGTGAACCAGAACGCCAGAAACAACAGGATTGCGGAGAATTTCACCCGCTCGACCAGCGAGCCGAGAATCAGACAGCAGGTGATGGCGGCGAAGGTGGCCTGGAAGCCGACGTACACCAGCTCATTCAGCACGACGCCCTTGTCGAAGGTGCCGATGTTGGAGAACGCGCCCGTCGTCGGGTTGAAGGTGCCTGACAGAAACAGCCGGCTGAGCCCACCGATGAACTCATTGCCCGCGGTGAAGGCGAGCGAGTAGCCGTAGATGCACCACAGCACGGTGATCAGCGAGAAGCCCACGAACACCTGCATCAGCACGGAGAGCATGTTCTTGGTGCGCACCAGGCCGCCGTAGAAGAGGCCCAACGCCGGCACCGACATCAGCAGCACCAGGGCGGTGGAGGTCAGCATCCAGGCCATGTCCCCCTTGTCGGGAGCGGCCGGGGCTGCGTCGGCCGCCCAGGCCAATGTTGGCAAGAGGCTTGCGAGGGCTGCGACACCCGTGATTCGACGGATCGCTTTGAAGAGGATCGACGCATTGCGCATGTGGTCTCCCGGCGGTTCTCGAGTCTTTGGGCGCGTTTCTCCGCGATCAGGCCGCAAATGGCGACTGCCCGACCGGTGTTCGCGCGCGTAAGCTACTGAAGCGGGCAGTCAGGGTGCAGAATCCATGCCATTGCGATTTACCTGTACTATCCGTGGTTTGCGTGGCCGCAGGCCCCGGCGCGCACTCTTTTGGTGCCGCGCGCCGGAGCCCTCGCCCCGTCCCGAGGCATTGCGCTTGGAGGTAAGAGACGATGGACAGCTTCCGGATCGATGAGATCGCCCGCCGCCTGCTCGAGAGCGTTCCGCCGGCGTTTCGCACGGTGCAGAAGGACCTCGAAACCAACTTCCGCGCCGTGCTGCGCTCGAGCTTGGGGAAACTGGACCTGGTGACGCGGGATGAGTTCGATACGCAGACCCGCGTGCTGGAACGTACGCGCGCGCGCCTGGCGGAGCTCGAAGCGCGGCTGCAGGCGTTGGAAGGCGCGTCGGCTCCAGGGGCGGACGCCCACCCGAATTGAGGGAGTGACCGCCCGACCGGTGCAGGCCGGCGAATATGCCGCTGCCAGTTGTTGCGAGTCTCTCCTGCCGCGCGCAGGTAGGCCTGGAGGCGCCACTGGTGCACGTCGAAGTCACCGTGACGAGCGGCCTGCCTGCTTTCCATCTGGTGGGCCTCCCGGCCACCGTGGTGCGGGAGAGCCGCGACCGCGTGCAGGCGGCGCTGCTCTGCAGCGGCTTCGAGTATCCCGCTGGCCGCATCGTCGTCAATCTCGCGCCCGCTGAGATCCCGAAGGAAGGCGGCCGGTTCGAGCTGCCCATCGCTCTCGGCATCCTGATCGCCTCCGGACAGCTCCGGCTGCGCGGCGACACGCCGCCCTGTGAGCTTTATGGCGAGCTGGGACTCGGGAGGAGAGATCAAAGCCGTGCGCGGTATCCTGCTCGCCGCGGCGCACGCCAGCCGCGACGGACATGACCTCATCGTCCCCGTCGCCAATGCGGATGAAGCTCTCGTTGCCGCCACGACACCCGTCCGGGCCGCGTCTCATCTGAAGGAGGTCTGCCAACATCTGGCCGGCGAAGCGCCGCTGCCCCTGCACGCGCCACTGCGCTACCCCCGAACGCCTGCGCCACGCTTCGGCGCCGAGCCCGACCTCAGTGATGTCAGAGGACAGTTTCAGGCCAAACGGGCTCTGCTCATCGCCGCCGCCGGATCCCACAGCCTTCTCATGATAGGTCCACCCGGCTGCGGCAAGACCATGTTGGCGCAACGTCTACCGGGCCTTCTGCCGCCGCTCGCGGAGGGTGAGGCACTGGACTGCGCCGCGATCGCCTCGGTGAGCTCCGTCGGTTTCAATATGGTCGGCTTCGGACGCCGTCCGTTCCGCTCACCACATCACACCGCTTCCGCGGTGTCTCTCGTCGGCGGCGGCTCGAACGCGCGCCCCGGAGAGATCAGCCTCGCCCACCACGGTGTCCTGTTTCTCGATGAGCTGCCGGAGTTCGATCGCCAGGTCCTCGAGGCGCTGCGGGAGCCGCTGGAGGCCGGCGTCGTGAGGGTCGCCCGCGCCGCCGCGCACGCGGACTATCCTGCCGAGTTCCAACTGATTGCGGCCATGAATCCCTGCCCCTGCGGTCATCTCGGCGATGCCGCGGGTAACTGCCGCTGCACGCGGCCTCAGACACAACGCTATCGCGACCGCATCTCAGGCCCTCTGCTCGACCGGCTCGACATGCACGTGCAGATCCCGCGGGTCGAGGTCGGCGATTTCGACGATCGCGCCGGTAGAGGTGAGCCGAGTGCAGCAATCGCCGGCCGGGTAGCCACCGCCCGATCGTTGCAGCTTGCGCGCCAGGGCCGCTGCAACGCGCGGTTGACCGATGCTCAGGTGGATAAGTGTTGCATCCTGCAGCCTCGCGCCCGCGCGCTGCTCGATCGCACGATGAAGCACCTGCGCTTCTCCGGCCGCACGCGTCAGCGAATCCTCAAGTTGGCGCGAACGATCGCGGATCTCGACGGCAGGGAGGCCATCGCCGACGCCCATGTCTGCGAGGCGGTGATGCTGCGCTGTCTCGACCGGGAGCGGCTTACTTCTTCTTACCGCTGACCAGCGCCGGATCGACCAGCGAGACCATGTAGTTCACACCCTGCTCGACCATGGCATCCGGCACGTCGGTACGGCCGCCCTTGGCGGGCATCGTGCCCGTGTCCCCGGTAAAGCCGTGCAGCGCATGGTCGTATAGGGTGGGCAGGCCCTTGGCGATATGGGACGCCCAAGCCGCCTTGTCACCGGCCTTCGGCGCGCCGGCGATGCCGGCGCCGTGGCAGGCGCTGCAGGTCTGGTCGAAGAGCTCCTTGCCGCTGGTCGGCATGGCGAGGCCCGAGGAGCCGCCGCCGGCCTGGGCCGTGGCGCCCGCCGTGGCCTTGATCGCCAGGGCAGCGTTGTTCTGCCCTGCCACAGCTTCCTGCGCGGGCGGTGCGACGCGAGCTGCGACGCTATTGTAGTAGTCCGGCCCGGTCAGCACTTCCTTGTCCTGCGTGGCGGCGGCGATCGTACGCGCCGCGACGAAGAATACGACGGCGAGGGCGACCAGTGCGCCGATCACCAGGCTGAACATGTTGATGAAATGGGTGTCCTGCTTGCTCACCGACGCCTCACACGGGACCTGAGAACACGAGGCGCGCAGTATAGCCGTTCGGCTGGCGCCTTCGTAAATGGCGCCAAGCCAAGCATCCGCGTATCATTTCCGACCCCCACCCGGGCAGCGCGCCCGTAGCTCAGTTGGATAGAGTGGCAGCCTCCGAAGCTGCAGGTCGCTGGTTCGAATCCAGTCGGGCGCGCCAATTACTGCGAGCACATCGGGCCGCCGATGCTGCGGCGCGAGCCGAAGCGGCAGGCGTATCCCCGGGTCAGCTCCGCGCCGAACAGGAATACCTCCGCGGAGTAGTACACCCACAGCAGCACCACGATCACCGAGCCGGCGGCGCCATACGTCGAGGCGACGGTGCTGCTACCCAGATAGAGCCCGATCGCGAACTTGCCCACGGTGAACAGCACCGCCGTGATCAGCGCACCCGCCAGCACATCCCTCCAGGCGAGCCGCACGCTCGGCAGCACCTTGTAGACGGTCGCAAAGAGCAGCACCGCCAGGCCGAAGGAGATCAGGGCGCTCGTTGAGCGCAGGACCAGGCCCACGATGAAGATGCCGCGTGACAGCGTCGTGAGCGCCCCCAGCGCCGCGCTGAAAAGGAGGGACGCCAGGAGCAGGAAACCGAGTGAGAGGATCAGGCCGATCGAAAGCAGCCGGCTCCGCAGATAATGCCAGTACCACCGTCGCGTCTCGGGCTGGACGCTCCAGATCTCGTCCAGCCCGGATTTCAGCTCCACCAGGGCTATATCGGCGCTGAGCAACAGGGTCACGACGCTGACGGCGGTGGCCACGACCCCCGCTGCCGGACGATGCGCCCGCAACAGCACCATCTGCACCTCGGCGGCCGCCTTCGCCCCGATCATGGTGCTCACCTGCTGATGGATCTCGCCCCTCGCGGCACCCTGCCCGAAGAAGAATCCGGCCACCACGACCGCGAGCAGCAGGATCGGCCCGAGCGAGAACACGGTGTAGAAGGCGAGCGCCGCGCCGATGCGGGAGGCCTGATGCGCGTTCCAGCCATTGGCCGCATCCTTGATCAGCGCCCAGATCTCGCGCGCGCCTCCGCTGAGCCAGGCCGGAATGTCGAGCATACCGGTTGCCGCGCAACCGGCGTGCCGCGCTACTTAACCCGAGCGCGGTCTCGGCTTTTTCTGCGGCTGCTCGAGCGCCAACGCTGCCGACACATGCGCCAGATGGGTCAATCCCTGGGGAAAATTTCCCAACATCTCGCCCCGCTTGGGCTCGAACTCCTCGGCGAAGAGGCCGAGATCGTTGGCGCAGCGGCACGCCCGGTTGAAAGCCTGTCGCGCCTCGGCACGCCGGCGTTGGCGCGCCAGACACTCGGCCAGCCAGAAGGTGCACGCCACAAACACACCTTCGCTGCCCCGCAGCCCGTCCTGGGCCTTGTATCGCTGCACCAGCCCGTCGCGCGACAGATCCCGGCGAATCGCCGCCGTCGTGCGTACCATGCGCTCGTCGTCCCAGGCCACGAAATCGACCCCGGGCAGCAGCAGCAGCGCCGCATCCAGGTCTGTGCTGCCGTAGCTGCGGACGAAGACGCCACGCTTGCGGTCATAGCCTCGCTTTTCGATATCCTTGCGCATGCCAGCGAGCTCCTCGCGCCAGCGGTCGAGCGGCGCCGGCAGTCCGTACCGGTCGGCGAGAGCGATACCGCCGTCGACCGCCGCCCAGCACATGACCTTCGAATGCACGAAGTGCATCGGCCGCGAGCGGACCTCCCAGATGCCGCGATCCGGCAGCTGGCGCCGGGCGATCGCAACCTCCACGATGGCGGTGAGAAACTTCCAGTAGTTCTCGTCCGGCTGCTCGCCGCGCTCGCTCCAGCGCCACGACAGCTCCATCACGAGACCGTACATGTCGGCCTGGAACTGCTGCGCGGCGCCGTTGCCGATGCGCACCGGACGCGAGCCGCGCCAGCCATCGAGGTTTGGCAGGCGGATCTCCGGCAAGCGGCGTTTGCCGTCGACGGCGTAGAGCACCTGCAGCTCGCCCGCGTTGCCGGAGGCGGTGCGCTGGATGAAACGCCGCATCCCCTGCGCTTCGGCCCGCAGCCCGAGATTGTTCAGGGCGTGCACGGTGAAGATCGAGTCGCGCAGCCAGCAATAGCGGTAATCCCAATTGCGCTCGCCGCCGATCTCCTCCGGCAACGAGGTGGTCGGCGCCGCGATGATGGCGCCCGTCGGGGCATAACAGAGAGCCTTCAACACCACGGCCGAGCGCGCCACGGCCGTGCCTCGCGCGCGCATCGTGTGCGGGCGGCGGCCGCCCGAGTCGGCGCGCCGATCCGACGATTTGATCTTCCGCGACCAGCCCCGCCACCAGCGCAGCGTTTCCTGGTAGTGCTCTGCAAGCTGCACCAGCTCCCGCTCGCGCCCGCTGCGCCGGTCGGACTCCTCCGGCTCCAGGAACTGCAACCCGAAGTGATAGCGCGACTTGGCGTGCACCTCGAGGACACCCTCGAGGTCGTGATCGCTCCCGGCATGCAGCGGCGCATCGCCGAAGATCGTGAGCCCCGCGTTGCTGCCGACGGCGACATGAGCGCGCCCGGAACCGGAACAGGGGCGGATCCAGGGCTTGACCTCGCCGAAGTCGAGCCGCGGCACGAACCTGACATGCAACCGCAGTGTGCCGCGCACCCCCTCGACGATCCGCACGATCTCGCGGCGGGGGCGCTGCCGGCCGCCGGTGCGCATGGCGAAGAAGTCGATCAGCCGCGCCTCACCGCCGGCCGCGCGGAAGGTGGTCACCAACACCAGACTCCTCTCGAGGTACTCGCGGCGCGAGCTGAAACGGCCCCCCGGACAGATTTGGAAATAACCGCCGTTGTTCCAGTCGAGCATCCGCCCGAAGCAGCTGTCGGAATCGAACCGCGGTAGGCAGCACCAGTCGATCGAGCCTTGGCGGGAAACGAGCGCCGCGGAATGACAATCGCCGATGAGGGCGTAGTCCGCGATCGGCGGGTACTCGCCCCGGCGTTGCATTCCCCGGCCGCGCCCCCGGGTCATCGGCTCGCGGAGCCGTCCTTCTCCACGCTCATCGGGCCGATCATTTCCCGATAATCCTCGATCGCGGCGGTGATCACGCGGGCCGCGTCCTCATAGCCGTAGCGGCCGCCGACGACGATCGTGGCGGGCTCGCCAGGCACGAGCTTGTAGGTCGAGAAGTAGTGCTCCAGCCGCTCGAGAAGCGCGGCCGGCACGTCGGAGATATCCCGCGCCTCGCCCCAGATGTAATCGCCATCCAACACCGCGACGATCTTGTCGTCGGCTTCGCCCCGGTCGATGATCTTGAGGCCGCCGACGACCCGCGCGCGCAGCAGGATCTCCGAGTGGGTGATGGGCCGCTCGCTGATGACGCAGATATCGAGTGGATCGCCGTCACCGCGCTCGCAGTCCTGCGCGAGACGCCGCACCCGCTCCCCGCAATAGGTTTGCGGCACGAACCCATAGAGTGACGGCAGGTGAGACGAGGTGCGCTGCGGGCGGTCTACCCGCAGGTAGCCGGTGGCCTTGTCCACTTCATACTTCATGAGGTCGAACGGCGTGATCTCGATGAAGGCGTTGACCACGCGCGGGCATTCGGGGCCGGGATCGAGCCCGTGCCAGGGATGAGGTCGCCAACGGGCATAGCCGAGGGGCGAGTCCGAAGTCATGCTTTCGTTCCGCCAATACCGGTGGGCGCCCGGTCCTGCGACCGGGCGCCCGAGCCAGCGATTCTAGATTATTACTGCGACGGCGGGCTGCTTCCGTTGGCCGGAGGCGGGGAGTTGGGGTTGGGGTTGGTGCTGGGCGGCGGCGGCGGCGGATTCTGCTCCGGCGCGCCTCCAGGCTGTGAGCTCGGCGCGCTCGGGGGAGTGGCAGGCGGCGTCGCCTGCTGATCGGCGGGCGGCGTGCTCGGGCTCGACGATTCGCTCGACGGCGAGCTCTGGTCGCTCGGGTTGGACGATTGATGCGAGCATGCGCCCACGGACAGCATGAGCGCGGCGGCGCATAGCAACGGCAAGCTGCGATTCATAAGGTTCACCTCTTCCAGGGAGTCGCTCAGTCGGAGGCGCGACGTCGCAAGCCGCGTTCCACCTCTGGGCGGGGGTCGGGAGGGTGAGCTGCCGTCGGAGCGCGGGCTACCTCTTGGCGGTGGCGCGCTTTTTCTTCTTGGCCGGGTCCTTGGCGCGTGATTTGCCGAAAGAGCCCCGGTAAATCTTGCCTCGCCGGGACCGTTGATCACCCTTGCCCATGTACTGCCTCGCTCGCTAAGCCTCTGGAACCGGCGGGCAGTCTACGGAGTAGCCCGGCGAAAGCAAGAACCTCAGGGCTTGGCGAGCTTTTCCAGGGCCCGGATCTGCATGACGGTCGAGTCCGACGCCGGCAGGAGATCATTGGCCTCGCGCACGAAAGGCGGTACGGCGGCGGCCGGCATCGGCGGGCTGATGAGATACCCCTGGGCGCAATCGCAATGCAGGCGCTTGAGGAGGTTCCAGGCCTCGGGCTTCTCCACGCCTTCGGCGACCACATTGAGGCCCATGCCGTGAGCCAGGGCCACGGTCGAGGCCACTATCGCCGCCGCACTCTCCCCGGCAAGGGCCTGGGAGATAAAGGAGCGGTCAATCTTCAGCTCGTCCACGGGCAGTCTGCTGAGAAGCGACAGCGACGAGTGGCCCGTGCCGAAGTCATCGAGCGCGAACCGGACCCCAGCCGTCCGCAGCGGCTGCATGTGCCGCGCGGCAAGCTCCGGGTCGCGCATCACCGCGCTTTCAGTGATCTCGAGCAGCAGCGCCTCTGGCTCGACCCGCTGCTCCGCGAGCATGGCCAGAATCCCGTCGCCCAGGTCCGGGTCGAGGATGTCCGGCGCGGAGAGGTTGACGGCAAGCTGCACCTGCAGGCCGTCACGCCGCCATGCCGCCAGCTGCCGTATGGCCGCCCCGAGCACCCAGTTGGTCAACGTCCTCGAAGCGCCCGCGCTCTCCGCGAGCGGCACGAATTCTCCCGGGGACACCGCTCCGAGCGTCGCATGCTGCCAGCGGACCAGCGCCTCCAGGCTCTTCACACAGCGGGTGGCCATATCAACCTTCGGCTGATATTTGAGCGTCAGCTGGTCGCGTTCGATGGCGGCGTGCAGGCCGGCAATGAGTGTCAGCCTGCGCCGGTGCTTCTCGTCGCGGCCAGGCTCATAGCTCGCGATTCGCAGCCGCGTATCGGCGGCATCCTCCAGCGCGACCTGCACGCGGCGCAGAAGGTCCTGCGCGCTCTGGCCGTGCTCCGGATACACGCAAATCCCGGAGGTGACACCGAGATCGAGCGTCATTCCGGAGAGGTGGAAGCCTCCCCGCAGGGCGCCGGCAAGCTGGTCGACATAGATACGGGCGCGCTCGGCGGAGAATCCCGGTGCGATGATGAGAAACTGACTCTCCCCGAGGCGCGCAATGACGTGCTCCGCCACCACATTGCGGCTCAGGCGCCGTGCCGCCTCTCTCAGCACCTCGTCGCCGACTTCATGCCCGAACGTGGCATTCACCTCCCGCACACTGCCCACCAGGATCAGTATGAGGGCGAGAGCCGCGGGCGGCTCGCTGCCGCGCAGCAACTCCTCCAACCGCCGCTCCGCCAGCGCGCGGTTGGGAAGACCTGTCAGGGAATCGTAGAACGCATGCCGCGTGATATCCGCCTCGCGGTCGGCGATCGTGCGCTGCATGGTGTTGAACGTCACCGCGAGGCTGCGGAATTCGTCGCCGCCGGATGCACTCACCGCCGTGTCGTAACGACCCTCCTGGATGCGCTGCGCTGCACGCAACAACTCTCCAAGCGGTCGTGTCGCGCTCCTTCCCAGGACCATGCCGATCACCGCCGCAAGCACGATGGTGACGCCGTCGATGAGCA
This sequence comes from uncultured Pseudomonadota bacterium, assembly GCA_963812925.1. Lineage (GTDB taxonomy): Bacteria > Pseudomonadota > Gammaproteobacteria > Steroidobacterales > Steroidobacteraceae > 13-2-20CM-66-19. The sequence continues at coordinate 130,831 of CAWEXF010000009.1, forward strand.
AAAGGGAGTACCGCAGCTCGCGATATGGCGCCAGCACGGCGGCCATCGGCTTCTGCAGGATCGCCTCGACCGGCTCGCCGCGCGAGTCAATCCTTTCCACGATAGTCAGATAGCTCGTATCACCGAGGCGCATTACGTGTGCCTCCCCCGGTGATGGCGCCGTTGTATCGGGGCGCCATGCGCTCTGTCCGGCTTCCGGCAGGCTCGAGGCCACACGTGTGATGCCTCCCGGTCCGGCCACGCCGAGCGTGACCTCTACCCCGGCAAGGTCGCGGATCTTGCGCGCGAGCGCGTCGTCGACCGCGAAACCCATTGCGACCCAGGCGATGATCTCCGGCGTGCGCACCGGAGCGAGAAAGAACTGGTAGGTACGGTGGCCCAGCACCATGAACTGCGGCCGCTCGCGCCGCCCGCCAGAGTCCCCTAGCAGCAAGCCGCCGATGGAGGAGCCGACATGGGCATCGGCGGGCGCGTTCGTGGCGAGCACCCGTCCCTGCGTGTTCATGAGCAGTACGAGATCGGCGCCGATCCGCCGGGCATTGTTGCCGGCAGCGGACAGCATCGTCGGCCCGTCACCGCTCGCTACGGCTTCGCGGAAGCCGAAATCCTCGGCCAGCACCGCCACGGCGCTCGCGAGCTGCTCGGCCCGATAGCGTATGAGCTGATCCACGGACGATTCGGCCACGGTCAGCTGCTCGGCGGCGCGCGCCTCCACGTTGCGCGCGGTACTCGCCAGAACTGCAAATAGCGTCACAGTCTGCGTTAGAACCGCAAGACCGATGATCAGCACGAGAAGTCGTTTGCGGAAACTGCCCATGGGATCCGCTCGAATAAGTCTCATCGTAGGCGCTGCGGGTCCGCGGCGCGAGCAACTGGTAGAAGGAATGAGACTTTCCGCACGCTTGAGTCACGCGTTCCGCAACGCCGTTCGCTCCACATTGGCCGCGGCGATGTTGGCGTGCGCACTCTTGCGCGCCACCCCGGCGCCGGCTGCGACTCTCGCCATAGCAGTACAGCTGCCTGACGGTCGCCCCCTACCCGATGCCGTCGTCACCGTGGAGCCCGTAGGCCGAAAGCTGCCCGCGCCGGCGCCATCCCACGCGGTGATGGACCAGATGCATCGCATGTTCCTCCCCGAGGTGATGGTGGTTGCCCTGGGGTCGACGGTGTCCTTTCCCAACAGCGACTCGGTGAGTCACCAGATCTATTCGTTCTCCCCGGCCAAGCGCTTCCAACTGCCTCTGTACCGGGGCAAACCCTACCCGCCGCTGCTGTTCGACCGCACCGGCATCGTCATCCTCGGCTGCAACATCCATGACTGGATGATCGGATACATCGACGTGACGGATGCGCCTTTCTACGGGACCACCGATTCGCACGGCGCATGGTCGGCGCAATTGCCGGCAGGTCGCTATGAGATAACGGTCTGGCATCCGCGGATGCGTGAGCAGACGCCGACACTCGTGCGCGAGCTGTCCATCGATACCGGGGACCGCGCAGCGCTGACGCTGCAACTGACGAAATCCCTGCGGCCGGCACCCATGGAAGGTGGGGCGCCCTCCTGGGACAGCTACTGATGCGCGCGACCTCAACCCTGCTTGCGCTTGCCGCGACCGTGTTGCTCGCCGCTACGACTGCTCGGGCGGCAGTCTGGGAACTGGACCTCGATCTTCGTGCCGTCGCCTCCGATGCCACGACTTCGACGCTCGACGGCGGCTACAGCCCGACGCGATTCAGTCAGCATCAATACCCGTTGCAGCTGGGGCGCCTGCGCCTGGCCTTCGACGCTCCGCTCGGCGAGGTCTGGCGAGTGCATCTCGACGCTTCCGCCTGGGATCATTCTTATGCGCATCCGTTCGGGCTGACCGAGGCGTATCTGCAGTTCCGACCCTACCCGCGCGACCACCTGCGGGTGCGGGTCAAAGCCGGCGCGTTTTACGCACCCCTCTCGCTGGAGAACAGGGCGGGCGGTTGGGCGTCTCCCTACACGCTGTCATACTCGGCGATGAACAGTTGGATCGCCGAGGAGCTGCGCACCCTGGGCGTGGAGACCAAGGTCGACTGGCTGGGCACGCGCAGCGGTTTGCCCTTCGACATCGGCGCCGTCGCGGGGGTCTTCGGTTGGAATGAAGGCGCGGGCGCAGCGCTCGCCGACGGCGGTTTCATACTCGACGATCGCCAGACGCCACTGTTCGATACCGTCGGCAAGGTCGAGAGCCCTACGGGCGCCTACATCAAACCGTTTAGTGAGATCGATGGACGCGTGGGGTACTACGGCGGCCTGGACCTCGATGCTCCGGGGCGCCTGCTGATCACCGCGCTGCGCTACGACAACCGGGCAGATCCGTCAGCATCGGACGTCGCGGCGCAGGCTTACGCCTGGCACACGGCCTTCAACACCGCGGGCGCACGCCTGGAGTTTGGTTCGGGCTGGACAGTCATCGCCCAGTGGATGGGTGGCGAGACAGAGATCGCCCCGGGTGGGACTACGCTCGAGTGGCCGTTCGACGCCCGTTACCTGCTGCTCTCGAAGAGCTGGGGCCGCCAGATGCTGAGCGCCCGTTACGACCGCTTCGAGATCGACAGTCGCAGCGCGGAGCCTGACGGCGAGCAAAGCGGTCACGCCTGGACCGTCGCCTACGTGTTCGATGCAGGAAAGAGCTGGACGGTGACACTGGAACTGTTGCGCGTGACCAGCAGCGCATACAGCTGGGGGGAAGACACGGGCAACTACGGCCCGGTCACGGACGACCAGGCGCAGTTGAGCCTCCGCTACTCCCTGGGTAACGCGTCCTACTGACGTCAGCCAAAGAAAAAGGCCGGCCCACAGGAGGGCCGGCCTTCAGGATCGGCTGCTTACCAGCGCTTCGGGGCGCCGCCGCCCCGTCCGCCGCCGTCCCGTCCGCCGCCAGCACCGCCACCGCCGGTGCGCTCCTGCGCTTCGTTTACCCGCAGGGCACGTCCACCGAGCTCCTTGCCATTCAGGTTCTGAATGGCCTTGGAAGCATCGCCTCGCGCCATTTCCACGAACCCGAAGCCGCGGGGCCGGCCGGTATCCCGGTCGGTGATGAGGCTCACGGACTCGACGGTACCGTGCTGCGCAAACAGCTCACGGACCTCACTCTCACTGGCCGAAAACGGAAGGTTTCCGACGTAGATCTTCGTCATGCAATCAAACTCCAAGAAACAGATACAGATGATGCCTGGCCGGGAACGATTCGGCTTTTCTCAGGCTCGGAAGCCGGACCCGAGTGCAAGGCGGGCGGCAAGCGGCAGGAAAGGGAAAGGTCACGGACGGGTGGCGCACGATACCGCAGGACCCCGGCTCGATACAAGTTGCTTTCGACGTTAGCGGTAACGGGCCAGAATCTTGGCCAGGCCTTTGGAACCAGGAGACAGCACCTCATAAGGCAGGCTGTTCAGCGGCTCCTCGGGGGTACCGTTGATCTGGTGGAACTCCCGCCGCCCCCCTTCCGAGCCCCCGTCGGCATCGACGTACAGCAGCCCGGTCAGGTACTCCCCGGACTTCAGCCGCTCCTGCACCCTGGCCTGCGCCGCCCCCCTGTCGGTGGGCTCATAGGCCTCGTCCAGCTTGCGCAACATGATGCGGCTGCCGTCGTGCATGGTGACCGCCAGCGACTCGCCGGCAGCGTATTCGGCCGTGATCTCCCGCTCCGGCGGCACGAAGTCGGCCTGGACCGCAGGTTCGTAGTGCTCGCGGGTGTAGGCGTAGCTCTTGGTCGAACCTTCGTGATCGTTGAAGGTGACACAGGGGGAAAGGACGTCGATGAGGGCGAAGCCGCGATGCCTGAGGCCGGCCTCGATCAGCGGCACCAGCTGCTGCTTGTCGCCGGAGAAGCTGCGCGCCACGAATGAAGCGCCGAGCGTCATGGCGAGCAACACCGGATCGATGGGCGGCTGGAAGTTGGTCTCGCCCTTCTTCGCTTTGCTGCCGATGTCCGCCGAAGCGGAAAACTGTCCCTTGGTGAGGCCGTACACGCCGTTGTTCTCGATGATGTAGAGCATATCGAGGTTGCGGCGGATCGCGTGACAGAACTGGCCGAGGCCGATCGAGAGCGTGTCGCCATCGCCCGAAACGCCAACGTAGGTCAACCGCCTGTTGGCGGCGTTGGCCCCGGTCGCGATGGAAGGCATGCGGCCGTGAACGGAGTTGAATCCATGGCCACCGCTGACGAAGTAGGCGGTGGTCTTCGAGGAGCAGCCGATCCCGGAGAGCTTGACCACGTTCTGCGGCTCCAGCGACTGGCGCCAGCAGGCCTCCACGATGGCCGCGGTGATCGAGTCGTGGCCGCAGCCGGCGCACAGCGTCGACAGCGCGCCCTCGTAATCGCGGCGGATCAGGCCGAGCGCGTTGCGCGGCAGGGAAGGATGGACGACCTTGGGTTTGGCGATGAAAGTCATGGGTGTGTGTCCGGATCGGGCATCAGGCCGTGCCACTGGCCGTCCGTGGCGGCAGGGCCCCCGGCCCGGACATCCTGTCCGTGCGCACCTCGCCTTCGGCGAGGATGCCCTCGACGATGAAGCTCGAGGAGATCGGCAGCCCGTTGTAGTGCAGCAGCGAGCGCAGCTTCGATTTCTCCACGGCGGTCTCCAGCGTCAGCAGCGCGCGGAACTGCGCATCCCGGTTCTGCTCCACGACGAAGAGCAGGCGGTGCGCGGCGAGAAACCGCTCCACGTCCTCGCTGAAGGGGAAGGAGCGCACGCGCATGTAGTTCACGCCGACACCTTGCGCCTTCAGGATCGCGAGCGCCTCGTGAATCGCGCTGTCGCAACTTCCGATCGAAACGATCCCGATATCGCTTGCCGCCGTCGCGTCGATGATGGCCCGCGGCACCAGCTTCTTGGCGGTGTCCCATTTCTTCAGCAGCCGGTCGAGAACGATCTGATACTCCGTCGAGTCCTCCGTGTACGTGCCGTACTGCGAATGTCCGGAGCCGCGCGCGAACCAGGCCCCCTTGGGATGCACGCCCGGCAGAGTGCGATACGGAATACCGTCGCCGTCCTTGTCGAGGTAACGCTGAAACTTCTCCAGCTTCTCGATCTGCGCCTTCTCCAGCATCTTGCCGCGGTCAGGCCGGTAGGCGTCGTCCCACTTCAGGTCCCGGCACATCCAGTCGTTCATCCCGATATCCAGATCCGACAGCACCATCACGGGCGTCTCCAGCCGCTCCGCCAGGTCCAACGCCTGCACCGCCATGTAGAAGCATTCCTCCGGGTTGGCCGGATAGAGGCAGACGTGGCGCGTATCGCCATGGGAAGCGTACGCACACTCCAACAGATCGCATTGTTGGGTGCGAGTCGGCATGCCCGTTGACGGGCCCACGCGCTGCACATCGAACACGACGGCCGGAATCTCGGCGTAATAGGCCAGCCCGAGGAACTCGTTCATCAGGGAGATCCCCGGGCCGGACGTCGCGGTGAAAGCGCGGCAGCCATTCCAGGAGGCGCCGATCACCATGCCGATCGCGGCCAACTCATCCTCCGCCTGAATGAAGGCGAAGTTCTTGGCGCCGGTCTTGGCGTCGATACGCGTGCGGTCGCAGAGGCTCTTGAAGGCATCCATGAGCGAAGTCGAGGGAGTGATCGGGTACCACGCCGCGACGGTCGCGCCCGCGAAGACGCAGCCGAGCGCCGCCGCAGTGTTGCCGTCCATCATGATGTGGCCGCCGGTCCGGTCCATCTTCTCGACCTTGAGCGGCAACGGACACGGGAAATTCTGCCGCGCATAGTCATGGCCGAGCGCGATCGCCTTCATGTTGCTGTCGACCAGCTGCGGCTTCTTGGCATACGTTTCCGCCAGCAGCTCGCGAATGCGTTCGAGATCGAGGTCCAGCAGCGCCGCCAGCACGCCCGCGTAGCAGATGTTCTTCATCAGAATGCGGGTACGCACTCCATTGAAGCTCTCGTTGCACATCTTGGCGAGCGGTGCGCCGAGCACGGTGATGTCGGACCGGCCGAGGAGCGCTGGCCGCGGCCAGGTGGAGTCGTACACGAGATAGCCGCCGGGCGCGACTTCCTTCACGTCGCGCGAATAGGTCTCCGCGTTCATCGCGACCATGAGGTCGACGGCGCCGGAACGGGCGAGGTGGCCCTCGCGGGAAACGCGGATCTCGTACCAGGTGGGCAGCCCCTGGATGTTGGACGGGAAGTAGTTCTTGCCCATCACGGGAATGCCGCTGCGGAAGATGGACTTCATCAGCAGTGTGTTGGCGCTCGCCGAGCCGGTGCCGTTCACCGTGGCGATCTTGATCGTGAAATCGTTGATTCCGCTCATGGTTGGTTCAGGCGCTCTTCGGCTTCAGCGCTGCCATCGTGTTCCGCGCCTCATCCTCGGCCTGCGGCCAGTGGACCAGGGATTTCTGCATGTCCCAGGCGGCCGTCGGGCAACGCTCCGCGCAGAGGCCGCAGTGCACACAGAGGTCTTCGTCCTTGACCATCACGCGCGCCGTTTGCGGCAGCGGTCCTGACACGTAGAGCGCCTGGGTGAGGTTGCGCGCCGGGACCTTGAGGCGCTCGCGCAGTTCCTGCTCCGGGCCGTTGACGGTGATGGTCAGGCAGTCGACGGGACAGATGTCGAGGCAGGCGTCGCACTCGATGCAGAGCTTCGCGGCGAACACGGTCTGGATGTCGCAGTTGAGGCAGCGCTGCACTTCCTGCGCGGCCTGCTCCGCGGTGAAGCCGAGCTCGACCTCGATGTTGAGCTTCTTGAAGCGCTCCTTGAGGGAGACGTGCGGCATCAGCCGCCGCTCGACCGGCGCGTAGTCGTTCGAATACGACCATTCGTGCATGCCCATCTTGCGGCTCTGCAGATTGACACCGGGCTGCAGGCGCTCGGTGATGGGCTCGCCGTGGCAGTGTCGGTGAATGGAAATGGCGGCCTGATGGCCGTGCTCCACGGCCCAGATGATGTTCTTCGGGCCGAACGCAGAATCGCCGCCGAAGAAAACGCCGGGCCGGGTCGACTGGAAGGTGACCGGGTCGACCTTCGGCACGTGCCACTTGTCGAACTCGATGCCGAGGTCGCCCTCGATCCAGGGGAAGGCGTTCTCCTGCCCGATCGCTAGAATGACGTCGTCGGCCGGGATGAACTCCTCGCTGGCCACCCGCTCGGCGGTGATGCGCCCGTGCGCGTCGAGCTCGTACTCCATGCAGTCGAAAGTCATCCCAACGAGACGGCCGCCTTCGAGACGGAAGGCCTTGGGCGAGCGGTTGACCACGATGTCGACGCTTTCCTCCTCGGCATCCTCGAGCTCCCATTCGGAGGCCTTGAAGAAGCCGCGCGGCTTGCGCGCCATCACCTTCACCTGCTTGGCGCCGAGCCGCAGGCTCGTGCGGCAGCAGTCCATCGCAGTGTTGCCGACACCGATGATGAGGACACGCTCCCCGATCCGGTCGATGTGACCGAAGGCCACCGACTCCAGCCAGTCGATGCCGATGTGAGTATTGGCGGCCGCCTCGGCCCGGCCGGGGATCTCGAGGTTCTTGCCTTTGGGCGCCCCCGAGCCGACGAACACCGCATCGAAGCCACCGCTCGTTAGCAACTCCTTCATGCTGGCGATGCGAGCCCCCAGCTTGAGGTCGACTCCCATGTCCACGATCATGCGGATCTCCTCCTCGAGCACCGTCTGCGGCAGGCGGAAGGAGGGGATGTTGGTGCGCATGAGGCCGCCGGGCTCGGCGAACTGCTCGAAGATCGTGACCTGGTAGCCCAGAGGCATCAGATCGTTGGCGACCGTGAGCGAGGCGCAGCCGGCGCCGATGCAGGCGATGCGCTTGCCGTTCTTGATCCTGGGGATGGGCGGCAGCTTGCCGGTGACATCGTCCCGATTGTCGGCCGCCACGCGCTTCAGGCGGCAGATGGCGACCGGTTTGGCCTCGACCCGGCCGCGGCGGCAGGCCGGCTCGCACGGACGATCACAGACTCGTCCGAGAATGCCCGGAAAGACGTTGGAGTGCCGATTGACGAGGTACGCTTCGGTGAAGCGGCCCTGGGCGATCAGCCGGATGTACTCAGGGACGTCGGTATGGGCCGGACAGGCCCACTGGCAATCGACCACACGGTGATAGTAGTCGGGGTGGGAGGTATCTGTAGCTTCCACGATGTACCGCTGCTGGAGCAGAGACGTCCATAATAGTGCATATGGCCCCCGACCCCCAGCCCTTGGAAATCAAGCTGCGCCGCGCGGCCCGCCTGCTCGAGGTGACCTTCGAGGACGGCAGCCGCTTCGAGCTGCCCTTCGAGTACCTGCGGGTCCATTCCCCGTCGGCCGAAGTCAAAGGGCACGGCCCCGGCCAGGAGACCCTGGTGCTGGGCAAGGAAGCGGTCGGGGTCCGTGCGATCGAGCCGGTGGGCCAGTACGCCGTGAAGCTGGTCTTCGACGACGGCCACGATACCGGCCTCTACACCTGGAAATACCTCTACGAGCTCGGCCGCGACCACCAGGCGAAATGGGCCCAATATCTAGCGCGTAAGGCCGCCCAGCAAAAAAAAGAGCCGGGCGGCTTTTGACACCGTCCGGCCCTTTTCGTTCACAAGACCCCCCTACCGGGGCCGGATTCTGCGCAGCATGTGGTCCAAAAAGCAAGAAGATACAATGCGTCCTCCCCGCGGCCTGGCGATCCGATGACCGACCCCCGATCCACTGACTTCGGCTATGAGCGTGTCTCCTGGCGCGAGAAAGCGCGCCGGGTGCGCGGCGTTTTCGACTCGGTCGCGGGCAATTACGACCTGATGAACGACCTGATGTCGGGGGGCGCGCACCGGCTGTGGAAGCGCTTCACCCTGTCGCTGACCGGATTACGGCCCGGGCAGCGCGCGCTCGATGTGGCGGGCGGCACCGGCGACCTTGCGGCCGGCCTGGCGCGCCAGGTCGGCGAGCGTGGCCTCGTCGTCCTCAGCGACATCAACTCCGCGATGCTGCGCCGCGGGCGCGACCGGCTGACGGACCAGGGCGTCGTCGGCAACGCGCACTTTGTCCAGGCAAACGCGGAGCGCCTGCCCTTCCCCGACGACAGCTTCGACTGCATCACCATCGGTTTCGGGCTGCGCAACGTCACGGACAAGCCTGCCGCGCTGACCGCCATGCGGCGAGCGCTGAAGCCCGGCGGCCAGCTGCTGGTGCTGGAGTTCTCCCACCCCGTAGCGCCGGGGCTCGGGGCGCTCTATGACGTCTACTCCTTCCGCGTGCTGCCGCTCCTCGGGCGGATCGTGGCCCGGGACGAGGCGAGCTACCGCTATCTCGCGGAGTCCATCCGCATGCACCCGGGCCAGGAAGCGCTGCTCGAGATGATGCAGGCGGCCGGGCTCGAGGGCTGCCGCTATCACAATCTCTCGGGCGGCATCGTCGCGCTGCACCGCGCTTACAAGTACTGATGGGCCGACCCATGCTCACCGCTACGATCGAGAACGTTCTCAACCGCGGGCTGCCCCGCTCACCGCGCGCACAGCAGCTCTGCGCGGAGCTCGCCGGGCGGCGCATCGCGATCGAGGCGCCGGCGATGGCACGACTGCTGGTGGAGTCCACCGGTAACTCGCTGCGCATCACCCGCGGCAACCTGCCGGCCGACGCGGAGGTGATCGGCGGCCCGTTGAGCCTGCTCGCGCTCGGCGGCAGCGCCGCGGACGCGCCACTCGCGCGCGGCGAGGTCGAGGTGCGCGGCGATGCGGAGCTGGCGCAGAAATTCCGCGAGCTGGCGCGATTGCTCAAGCCCGATGCGGAAGAGGAGCTGTCGCTTCTCATCGGCGATGTGGCAGCGCATCGCATCGGCCGGCTGGCGCGCGGCGCTTTGGATTGGAGCCGCAACGCGGCCGCGACCCTGTTGCAGGACGTCGGCGAGTACTTCAGCCACGAGCGTGGAGATCTGGTATCCCGCGAAGAGGGCGAGCAGTTCCTGCGCGGCGTGGACGCGCTGCGCGAAGACCTCGACCGCTTCGATGCGCGCCTCGAGCTGCTGAAGCAGCGGCTCGCGGCGAAGTGATCCCGGTGTCAGGCCCGTGAAGCTGCGCGTCCTCGCGCGGCTCCTGCAGATCCAGCGGGTGCTGTTGAAATATGGGCTGCACGACTTCGTGCGGGCGACGCATCTCTATGCGCCCCTGCGCTTTCTCTTCTATCTCTCACCGGACACCTGGCTGAATCCCAACCGCAGCGCGCCGCCCGGCCGTGCGCTTGCGGCTCGCGCTCGAGGAGCTCGGCCCGATCTTCGTGAAGTTCGGCCAGGCGGTCTCGACACGCCGCGACCTTCTGCCGACCGATGTCGCCGACGAGCTCGCGAAGCTCCAGGACCGTGTGCCGCCCTTCCCGGGCACCGTGGCACGCGCGATCGTCGAGAGCCGTTTGGGCCGTCCCGTTGCGGAAGCGTTCGCGGAATTCGAGGAGACACCTCTCGCCGCCGCCTCGATCGCGCAGGTGCACGCCGCGCGGCTCCCGGACGGCAAGGAAGTGGTCGTGAAGGTTCTGCGCCCGGACATGCGGGAATCGATAGAGCGCGACCTCGAGGTGCTCTACGCGCTCGCGGATCTGGCGCAGACCTACTGGCGGGAAGGGCGGCGGCTGCGTCCGCTCGAGATCGTGGCGGAGTACGAAAAGACGGTCATCGATGAGCTGGATCTGATGCGCGAAGCGGCCAACGCCTCACAGCTCAAGCGCAACTTCGCCGGCTCCGACCTGCTCTACGTCCCCGAGGTCTACTGGGACTACTGCCGCCTGGACGTCATGGTGATGGAGCGCATCCGTGGCATCCCGATCTCGGACATGGAGCGGCTGCGCGGCGCCGGCACGGACATCAAGCTGCTGGCCGAGAACGGCGTGCGCATCTTCTTCACCCAGGTGTTCCGGCACAACTTCTTCCACGCCGACATGCATCCCGGCAACATCTTCGTGATGATCGACGACCCGGCGCGGCCGCGCTACGCGGCGGTCGACTTCGGCATCGTCGGCACGCTCGATCCGCGCGACCAACACTATCTCGCCGCCAATTTCCTCGCCGTGTTCGACCGCGACTACCGCCGCGTGGCGGAGCTGCACGTCGAGTCCGGCTGGGTGCCCGCGGGTACGCGGGTGGACGAGATCGAGTCGGCGGTGCGCACCGTGTGCGAGCCGATCTTCGACCGCCCGCTCGAGGACATCTCTTTCGCCACCCTCCTGGTGCGCCTGTTCGATATCTCGCGCCGCTTCAACGTGGAGCTGCAGCCGCAGCTCATTCTGCTGCAGAAGACGCTGGTCAATGTCGAGGGCCTGGGCCGCGAGCTGTATCCGCAGCTCGATGTCTGGCACACCGCGGCGCCCATCCTGCGCGAGTGGATGCGCGAGCGCATGAGCTTGCGCCAGATCTTCCACAACCTGCGCACGCAGCTACCGGAGCTGATCGAGGTGGCCCGCGTTCTGCCCGGCATCATGAAGAGCACTCTGCAGCGGGCCGAGGGCGGCATGCTGCGGATGTTGGTGGAGACGCCGGCCGTGGAGTTGCTGCATGCGGAGCTGCGCCGCGGTCACCGCCGGCGCGATGCAGTCATCCTCGGCGCGGCAGCCCTGCTCGGCGGCATCGTCTGGCTCGCGCTCGGCCGCTCGGCGTGGCCGGGGTGGACGCTGACGGGGCTCGGCGCGGCATGGCTGCTCATCGTCTATAGGCTGTTCTGATGCGTTCGCTCACAGAAGGCTCCATCAGCCGCGGGTTGGTGCAGTTCGCCCTGCCCATCCTCTACGCCAACATCCTGCAGTCGCTCAACGCGTCGGTCAACTCCATCTGGGTGGGGCGATACCTCGGCGAGGCGGCGCTCACGGCCACCTCGAACGCCAACGTCGTGATGTTCCTCTTGATCGGTATAGCTTTCGGCATCGCGATGGCGGCCACCATTCTCGTCGCCCAACGGATCGGGGCCAACGACATCGCGGGTGCGCGGCATGCCGTCGGGACCAGCGCCAGCTTCTTCGCGGGCGTCTCGGTGGTGATGGCGATCGCGGGCCTGACGCTGTCGCCGGCGATCCTCGCCGCCATGAAGACGCCGCCGCAATCGCTGCCGCTCGCGATCGCCTACATGCGCGTGATCTTCTGCGCGCTGCCATCGCTCTACATGTATGCCTTCGTGATGGCGGTGTTGCGCGCGGCCGGCGATTCGAAGACGCCGTTCTATTTCATGATGCTTTCCGTCGGCCTCGACATCAGCCTGAACCCGGTGTTCATCTTCGGTCTCGGGCCGGTGCCGCGGCTCGGCATCGCCGGCTCCGCCCTGGCCACGTTCATCGCGCAGACCGTCAGCCTCACGGCCATGGTGCGCCATCTCTATCGGCGCCGGCACATACTCTGTCTTCGGGGCGAGGAGCTGAAGCTGCTGCGCATCGACTGGAGTCTGGCCGGCGCCTTGCTGCGCAAGGGCCTGCCGATGGGCGGGACGATCTCGGTGATGTCGGTGAGCGGCCTGCTCATGATCTCCCTCGTCAACCGCTTCGGGGTGGATACCGCGGCCGCGTACGGCGCGGCGCTGCAGATCTGGAACTACATCCAGATGCCGGCCTTCGCCGTCGGTCAGGCCGTGTCGGCCATGGCGGCGCAGAATGTCGGGGCAGGCAAATGGGACCGCGTCAACAGGATCGCGAGGATCGGCGTCGCCTACGGCATCGCCATCACCGGCTCGGTGATCATCGTCCTCGAGCTCCTCGGGGCGCGATCCTTCTCGCCGTTCCTGCCCGCGGGGTCGGCGGGACTCGCGATTGCCGCGCACCTCAACCACATCGCGACGCCCTCGTACATGTTCTTCGCGATCGCCATGATTCTGTTCGCGACCGTGCGCTCCACCGGCGCGGTGATGCTGCCGATGATCATCATGATCGTGTCGCTGTTGCTGGTGCGCTTTCCGGTTGCCTACGTCCTGTTGTACCGCTATCGCGCGGATGCCATCTGGTGGAGCTTCCCCATCTCCTCCGCGCTCGCCGCCTGCCTGGGTGCGCTCTACTACAAATTCGGCGGCTGGCGCGCGGCGCGCATGCTGCCGGTGAATCTGACCGCGGCGAATTCGGGCGCTTAGCCCTTGGTCTCGATCCAGAGCGCCCGCGCGAGACCGCAGACTTCGCCGTCCTCGTCTAAGACCGCCGTTCCCGCGGCGTGTTTGCGCCCGCTCGCCCCGAGCGCCCAGCCGATCACCGTGCAGCGCTCGCCGACATGCACCAGGCGGTTGACGTGGACCGTGATCTCGCCGAGCAGCATCATGCGATCGTCGGGGCTTGCCGCATAGAAGCCCGGGCAATCGAGCGCCGCTGACATGAACTCCGGCCGGACTTTGCCGTGACTGCCCTCGAGCGATGCATCCGGAACCCAGGGCGCGGCCACGAGGTCACGCGCCGCGATCGGGCCCGCAAACACTCTCATGCCGTCACCGCGCGAACGCTGGGTACCGCAGACGAAGCATGTCGGGAAGCGATGGTGCTTGAACCCCGCGTAGCGGCGCGATGCCTCCACGGCCTCGAAATAATTCGGCGCGCGCCGCGGGGCCAACTCCAGTGTGGCGGTCCTGGCCTCGCCGCAGCGCTCGGTTCCCGCCATGACCGCGAGCGTGCCATCGGCGAGCTCCACGGTATCGAGGGGAGTATCGAGCGGCGGCGGCCGCAGGAGCCGGACCGTGACCGTGCGGCCGGCGCGCACCGCGACGCAACCGGCGAAATAACCGCCGTTGGCTGAGCCCTCGGGGCCGCAGAAACGACTGGCGATGACGAGCGGGCTCGGATTCATGGCGCGCGGCTCTCACTGCCTCCTGAGATCGCGCAGCCAGGCTGCGGGGTCACCGCCGCGCTCCAGCAACTCGACGAGCGCGGAGCCGATGACGACGCCGTCGACGTGATCGCGCAACAGATCGAGCTGCTCGCGGCCGCGGATCCCGAAACCCGCGCAGACGGGCACGGGCGATCGGGAGCGCACCGTGTCGAGATAGCGCGTGACCTCCGGCGGTACCGCGACATTCTTTCCGGTCGTCCCCGTCATCGTCACCGCATACACGAAGCCCTGGCTGCTCGCGCAAATCTGCTCCAGGCGCTGCGGCCGGGTCACCGGGGTCACCATTTGGACCAGCGCCAGACCTTGGCTTTGCAAAGCGGCGCGCAGCTCCGCGCTCTCATCGAACGGCAGATCCGGAACGATGAAGCCCGCGACACCGGCCTGCGCGGCGGCCGCGGCCAGGGCCTCCGGTCCTACCGCGAGCAGCGGGTTGAGATAACTCATGAGGAGCAGGGGCGCCTTCCCCCGCGGCATCGATTCCAACTGCGCCAGGATCCAGCGCAGGCTCACGCCCTGAGCCAGGGCGGCATGACTGGCGCGCTGAATGGTGACGCCATCGGCCATGGGATCGGTGAAGGGCACCCCGATCTCGACCACATCCGCGGCCTCGGAGATCGCCTGTACATGCTGCTTGAAGCTGTCGCGGCTGGGGAAACCGGCCGTGAGATAAGCAACCAGCGCGGGCTCGCCGCGCGCCTTGGCCGCGTGGATCGCGGCACTGATCCTTTCGTGGCCGCGGCTCATCGCTTCCCCGACAGCAATGTCTGTTGCAATGTCGGCATGTCCTTGTCGCCGCGGCCGGAGAGGCACACGAGCACGGTGCGGCCGGCGTGGCTCGCCGCCCAGCGCTGCGCGCCGACGAGGGCATGCGCACTCTCGAGCGCCGGCAGGATGCCCTCACACTCGCAGAGCGCGCGCACCGCCTCCAGCGCCTCGGCATCGCTTGCGGTCTCATAGCGCGCGCGACCGCAGGACGCCAGCAACGCGTGCTCCGGACCGACACCGGGATAGTCGAGTCCCGCCGAGACCGAGTGGGTTTCCTGGATCTGGCCGTTCTCATCCTGCAGCAGCACGGAGTAAGTGCCGTGCAACACTCCTGGTCGGCCGAAAGACAGCGTCGCGGAGTTGTCGCCCAGGCCGGGGCCGCGCCCGCCCGCTTCGATGCCGATCAGCTCCACCGTGCGGTCCGCCACGAAGGGGTGGAACGCGCCGATGGAGTTGGAACCCCCGCCGACGCACGCGATCACCGCATCCGGCAGGGCGCCGCTTTTCTCCAGAATCTGCGCCCGCGCTTCCCGCCCGATGACCGACTGCAGCTCACGCACCAGGTAGGGATAAGGATGTGGCCCGAGCGCCGAGCCCAGGAGATAGTAGGTTTCGAGCGGATCCGACACCCAATCGCGCAACGCCTCATCGATCGCGGCGCGCAGCGTGCGGTCGCCGCTCGTCACCGCCACGACCGTCGCGCCGAGCAGGCGCATGCGGTCGACGTTCGGTGCCTGCCGCTCCATGTCGATGGCGCCCATGTAGACGGTGCACGGCAACCCCAGCCGGGCGCAGGCCGCCGCGCTGGCGACACCGTGCTGACCGGCGCCGGTCTCCGCGACGATGCGCCGCGCGCCGAGGCGCCGGGCGAGGAGCGCCTGCCCGATGGCGTTGTTGATCTTGTGCGCGCCGGTGTGGGCGAGATCCTCGCGCTTCAGCCAGACGCGCGCGCCCCAGCGCTGCGACAGCCGGCCGGCGAACGTCAATGCGGTCGGGCGCCCCACCCAGCTCGTGAGCTCCTGGGCCAGCTCCTGTTGGAAGGCCGCGCCATGCAGGTGCTGCCGCACTCCCTGCTCCAGGCGATCGAGCGCGGGAATCAGCGTCTCGGGGACATAACGGCCGCCGAACGGCCCAAAGCGCCCACGGGCGTCGGGGAAGCGGCCCGAGATCAGGTCCGCGATCGGATCGTTGGAGGCGTTCACGCCGATTGCTGCTCCTGTTGGATCATCGCGAAGGCGTTGCGGGCCGCAGCCGCGAACCGCGCCACCTCGGACGGACTCTTCACGCCCGGCCGCTCCTCCACTCCGCTCGAGACATCGACGCCGAAGGGCTGAACCGCGCCGATCGCCGTCGCCACGTTGTCGGCATCGAGGCCGCCGGCCAGTACGACCTGAGTCCTCCGCGCCACCCGCTGCGCGATGGTCCAGTCGCACGGAGTGCCGCTGCCGCTGGTCAGCCCCTCGAAGAGCAGGCGCGCGGGCAGCCTGCCGTGCTGCGGATCCCAGCCGCGGAAGACCGGCAGCAGCTCGAGCTGCTTCGGCAAGCGCAATGCCCGCAGGTCTTCCGTGTCGGTCTGGAGCATGTCGGGATTGAAAACGGCAAGAACGTCATCGAGGTGGCGCTGGCTGGGGTGGCGTGTCACGGCGACGCAGCGCACCCGGCCGCGGGCGGGCGCCGCCAGCGCCAATGCGTCCTCCAGAGTCAGCTGCCGCGGCGAGTCCGCAAAGACGAAACCAATCGCATCGACACGGGCCGCCAGCGCCGCCTCGACGGCCTCCGCGGTCGTAATGCCACAGATCTTGATCCACATGATGTCGTTTACCTGCTGGTCGCGTCGGCCCGGGCGATCCGCGCGGCGCTGAGCATGGCGCCCGCCAACGCCGCAGGGTCGTTGTCGTACATGAGCGCGCTGCCGACGAGGGCCAGATCATAACCGGCTGCGGCCACCCGGCGCGCATCCTCGGCTGACCCGACACCGCTTTCCGCCACCCGCGGAATCCCCCGCGGCAGCCGGCCCGCGAGCTGCTCGAGCCGGCTGGGAACCACCTGCAACGTCTGCAGATCGCGCGAGTTGACGCCAGCCAGCAGGCCCTCGCCGCCCAGCCGGCGAAGCAGCCCGTCCAGCCGCTCCAGGTCTGGCTCATCGAACGCCTCGAGCAGTACGAAAAGCTCCAGCGCGCGTGCCTGTTGCACCAGTGCCTCGAGCTCGGACGAAGACAACATCCTGAGGATCGCGAGCACCCCGCCGGCCCCGGCGGCGCGAGCCTCGATGACCTGGTAGGGATCCACGAGGAAGTCTTTGCGCATCGCGGGCACCGCGAGCGGCAGCAACGCCTGGGCTGCGATGCGCAGATGATCCAGGCTGCCGTCGAACCGCGTGGGTTCTGTGAGGACGGATACTGCCGCGGCGCCCGCACGCGCGTAGGTCGTCACGCGCGTGACCACGTCCTCGTCCTGTCCCCTGAGCCGCCCGGCCGCCGGCGAGCGGAGCTTCAGCTCCGCAATGAGATCGAACCCACCGGCCTGCAGGCGAAGCGGCGGCGGCTTCGGGGTGGCCATGGCCCGCGCCAACAGCTCCGCCTGCGGGCAGGCTGCCCGCGCGGCGCCGACCCGCTCCCGGCTGGCGGCGGCCATCTGCTGCAGGAAGTCTCCACACGATGTTGTCATGCCGGCTCCAGCCGAGGCGAAGCCAGCCCCTCGAGCACGCGCGCCGCGGCGCCGCTGTCGATGGCCGCCGCGGCGAGCCCGATCGCCTCGCGAGGCTGCGAGGCCTTCCCGGTCACTTCCAGCGCCAGGGCCGCCCCCAACAGCAGACAGTCGCGGTGCGGTCCGCGATCCTCGCCCTGAAGGACGGCCCGCAAGGCGCGCGCGTTGTGTTGGGCGTCGCCGCCGGCAAGCCGCGCCGGCTCGCAGCGCCGCAGCCCATACTCCTCCGGCGTCCGCGTGTGCTGCTGGGTGTGCCCAGGGCGCACATCGAACACCGTGAAGGGTCCGACCGGGGTCGGCTCATCCCACCCCTCCGCGCCGTGCAGGACGAACGCCCGCTGCAGCGGCATGCCGGCGAGCGTATGCGCTATGAGCTCGGCGACCTCTAGGCTGAAGGCGCCGATCACGTGAAATGGCGGTTCCGCGGGATTGGTCAGCGGCC
This sequence comes from uncultured Pseudomonadota bacterium, assembly GCA_963812925.1. Classification (GTDB taxonomy): domain Bacteria; phylum Pseudomonadota; class Gammaproteobacteria; order Steroidobacterales; family Steroidobacteraceae; genus 13-2-20CM-66-19. Next base: position 148,529 of record CAWEXF010000009.1, read on the forward strand.
CCAGGATGTTGAATATGGTGCGCACGCCCAGCGCCGCCCGCACCGCCGCCACAGCCTTGGTCGCGGGGTGGTAATAGGGCGCGAACAGGAAGGTGAAGTTGCAGGCCGCCAGGCACTTCCCGGCCATGTCCTCATCGAGCGGCAACGCCAGTCCCAGCGCTTCCAACACATCGGCGCTGCCTGCCCGGCTGGAGATGGACCGGTTGCCGTGCTTCACCACCGGCACGCCGCAAGCGGCTGTGAGGAGCGCGGTACCGGTGGAGATGTTGAGACTGCCGGAGCAGTCGCCCCCGGTACCGACGACATCGACCGCGGGCAGCCCGGTGGGAATCGACGGTCGGCGCGCCAGGCGCCGCATCGCCTGAGCAAAGCCGCGCACTTCGTCGGCGACGGCGCCCTTGGAGCGCAAGGCGGCGAGGACGGCGCCGGTAAAGGCGGGAGAAGTCGCCGGGTCCGCCAGAACTCCGAGCAGCTCCTCGGCTTCGGGTTGGGTCAGGTTGCGCCGCTCGAGCAAGCGGTCGAGGAGATCACGCGCCGCGGCCATCGCCGGCTCCGTTTCTCAGGAAATTACCGAGCAGGCGCGGTCCCTGCGGCGTCAGGATGCTCTCCGGATGGAACTGCACTCCCTCCACCGCGAGGTGCCTGTGGCGTACGCCCATGATCTCGCCTTCCGGCGTCCTGGCGCTGACGGTCAACTCCGGGGGCAACGTTTCCGGGGCGGCAATCAGTGAATGGTAACGTCCGACCTCGCACGGTTGCGGCATGTCCGTGAAAAGGCCGAGCCCGTCGTGATGAACCGGCGAGGTTTTGCCATGCATCAGGCGTCCCGCGCGCACCACCTTGCCACCGAACACCTCCACGATCGACTGGTGCCCGAGGCACACGCCCAGTACCGGAACGCGCCCGGCGAAGGCGCGGATCATCTCCATGGAGATCCCCGCATCATACGGTGTGCCGGGGCCGGGAGAGATGCAGAGGTGCGTGGGGGCCAGGGCACCGGCCTCCGCCACCGTGATGGCATCGTTGCGGTACACCAGCACCTCGGCACCCAACACCAGGAATGCCTGCACCAGGTTGTAGGTGAAGGAATCGTAGTTGTCGATCAGGAGCAACCTCAAAGCCCCTCCTCCGCCAGCTCGAGCGCGCGCGCCATGGCGCCGCTCTTGGCGAGAACTTCGTCGTGCTCCGTGGCCGGCACGCTGTCGGCGACGATTCCGGCGCCGGCCTGATAGCTGTACTCGTCACCCCGGAAGACCAGGGTGCGGATGGTGATCGCATGATCCATGTCGCCGCGGGCGCCGAAGTATCCCACCGTGCCGCCATAGAGGCCGCGGCTCACCGGCTCCAGCTCATCGATGATCTGCATGGCGCGCACTTTTGGCGCGCCGACCAGGGTGCCGGCCGGGAAGGTGGCCGCAAACAGATCGAACGCGTCACGCCCGGGCGCCAGCCGTCCGCTGACCCCGCTCACCATGTGCATGACATGGCTGTAGCGCTCGATCGCCCGATAAGGCTCCACGCCGATACTGCCCGCAAGGGCTACGCGCCCGAGGTCGTTGCGCGCCAGGTCGACCAACATGACGTGCTCGGCGTTCTCCTTGGGATCGGCGCGCAGCTCCGCTTCGCGCGCCAGGTCGACCGCGGGGTCGGGCGCGCGCGGCCGCGTGCCGGCGATGGGCCGAAGCTGCGCGTGGCCCTCCTTGAGTCGCACCAGAGCCTCGGGTGAGGAACCGACGACTGTTACGTCGCCGAGCGCGCAGTAGTACATGTAGGGAGAGGGGTTGATCAGACGCAGTGCCCGGTATGCCTGGAACGGGTCCAGCTCGTGGCGACCCTGAAATCGCGTCGACAGCACGAGCTGATAGACATCGCCGGCGGCGATGTATTCCTGCGTGCGCTTCACGCCTGCGAGATAGTCGTTGCGGCTGAAAGCCGGCTGCGGACGTGCGTAGCGGCCGGGGCGGCTTCCATTCGGCAGGCCACCTCGCAACGCGCGAACCACCTCCTTGCGCAGGCTTCGCCGGTCCTCCTCCGACCCGTCGTGGAGCAGCGCAATACCGCGAGTGAGGTGATCGAACACCAGCAGGGACCGGGGCGCCACATAATGGAGGGCGGGCACGCCGCTGTCCCGTCCCGGTGCCAGGGGGAGTTTCTCGAAGAACCGCACCACGTCGTAGGCCGCGTAGCCCACCAGGCCGCCGGCGAGTGGAACCCCGGCGATCTGCGGGCCCGGCTTGGGCGCGCGGCCGAGCGCATCCCGCAGCGCCGCCAACAGCTCCGCCGGCGTCCCTGGCACGGGTCGCCGCTGGCCGCCGGCGTGGAAGCCGTCCCGGTCGAGCCGCACCTCCAGTCCTTCGCCGAAGCCGATGAAGGAGTAGCGCGCCAGACGCTCGCCACCCTCCACGCTCTCGAGCAGGAAGCGCGGCGCGAACGCCGCCAGCTTGATGAACGCCGAGACCGGCGTGTCGAGATCTCCAGGGATGTCGAAAAGCGTATTCATGACAACAAAAAACCCACTCCGGAGTGCTCCGGGGCGGGTCCTGGTGACGTTGCGCGTTTAGTAGGGTGTCGAGAAACTAGCAGCTGCGTCCGGGGGCCCACTCCGATTTTGGAGTGCGCCACCACCACCGCGGACGAATATGCTGCCGGGACATGGGCCGGAGCGTATCACCGCCGGGCACTGGGCTACAATAGCGCCCTAAAATGGAGAGATCCGTGCCGTCTTTCGACGTAGTTTCCGAGGTGAACTCCCACGAAGTGGCGAACGCCGTCGACCAGGCGAACCGCGAGCTCACCCAGCGCTTCGACTTCAAGGACACCGGGGCGCGCTTCGAGCTCGAGGAGCTGACGGTGACCCTGCACGCGCAGGTGGATTTTCAACTGAAGCAGATGCTCGACATCCTGAAGGGGCGCCTCGGCAAGCGCGGCATCGACCTGGCCTGCCTCGAGGTCAAGGAGCCGGAGGTCAACCTCGCCGCCGCCCGCCAGCAGGTCCTCCTCAAGCACGGGATCGATGCCGACACCGGCAGGAAGATCACGCGCCTCGTCAAGGACTCGAAGCTCAAGGTACAGGCGAGCATCCAGGGCGAGAAAGTCCGCGTCACCGGCAAGCAACGGGACGACCTGCAGGACGCCATCAGGCTGCTGCGCGGCCAGAAGGTCGACCTGCCGCTGCAGTTCAACAACTTCCGCGATTGAGGCGGCGCGGATGCTGCAGCCCCGTCTGCTCGTGCGTCTGCTGTGGCTGGCATTCGTTGTTTGCTGGCTCGTCCTCGCGCAGTTCAACAAGAAGGCGAGCAGGGGAACACCGCGCTGGGCGGCCTGGCGCCTGCGGTTGGCCATCCTCGTCGCGGTCATCCTCCTGGTGCGATTTCGCCGGCACGCCGTGGCGAGCTTTGCCCTCGCCGTCAACCACGCGCTGCTGCATTCGAGTATCGCGCTGCAATGGGTGGGAGTTGGGTTGTGTCTGGCGGGATTCGGCTTCGCCGTCTGGGCGCGCGTGCACATTGGCCGGAATTGGGGCATGCCCATGTCCCTGCGGGAGGGGCACGAGCTCGTGACATCGGGCCCGTATTCCTACGTGCGGCACCCGATCTACTCCGGCCTGATGCTCGCGCTGATCGGCTCCGCCGTCACCATAGGGCTGGTCCTGCTGCTGATCCTGCCGCTCTATTTCGCCTACTTCCTCTTCAGTGCGCGCAGCGAGGAGAAAACCATGCTGGCGCAGTTTCCCAATGCCTATCCGGCTTATCGCCGCCGTACGAAGATGCTGATCCCGTTCGTGTTCTGAGCAGAGCATGTCCGCAAATTCCAGGGGGGCCGAGATCAGCGCCGCAAGTCGGTGTTGGTATCTCGACGTGTCAGGCCGCCGGGCGGGACCGTTCGCCTGGACGGTGCTCGTCGAGCTGGCGCAGGCCGGGGCGCTCGGGGCGGATGACCGTGTTTGGCGCATGGGGCTGGCGAGTTGGTCCCGGGCAACCGATCTTGCCGATCTCGCGCCACTCATGCGCGCGCCGGCTTTGTCACGAACGTTCTCCTCACCGGCTGCAACGGGCCGGAGGGCTGCGAGATGGGGTAGCCGCCTCCCTGCCGGGCTCGCGGCGCTCCTGCTGCTCGTAACCGCGGTCAGCACGCGCCTCCCCAGCCACGCGCCGGCCGGCGAATCGGCGGGCGCTCATTCATCGCGGGCGTCGGCGTTCGAAGAGCGCTATCCGTTCCTCACCGAACTGCGGCGAGTCGAGCCGTCGCGGTTCGATCGGCTGGACCAGACCGTGCGGCTCGGGTTTCGCCGCAGCGCACCGACCACCGAGCTCAACGGTTTCGTTGCGCACACCGCAAGCGATCTCGAGCACGCGCGACTGAGCGATGTCGACGACGGCAGCGCGCTGCGACTGCTTGTGGAGCTGCGCGCCGCGGCGCGGCGCTTCCAGTCGTCGGATCCGGCGCAGTGCGTCGCGATACTCAGCCCACAATCGGCAGCCGCTCCGGTTCGCTCCGCCGCGGCACTCGCGGCCATCAGTCCCGCGCTCGTAGGACTTCTCGATGCTCCGGCAAGACCGGCGGGCGCTGCGCAGTCCGACCACGACGCCCTGCAGGATGCGCCCGATCTCAACCCGAAGCTCGCTTGCGATCGCCTGCTGGTCATGTACGACACGGCGGTCGCCTCCAGTCCGAACTCCGGCGCAGCCTTCGTACGGGTGCTGCAAGGTGAGCCAGGGCATTGAGTCATGACCTGGTATGTCCGCCGCGGCGAGCATGAGATAGGACCGCTGGGGGAGGATGCCCTGCGCGCCCTGGTCGGCACGGGACAAGTCACTTCCGACACGCCTCTTTGGCGTGAAGGACTGCCGGATTGGACGGCTGCCGGAGCACTTCCGGGCGTACTTGGACCCAGGGCCGCCCAGACGCCGGCAGTGCCGCGAGCCGGCATCCGACCACTCTGTTGGGTGACGGTTGCGATATTGCTCGCCGCGGTGACGGCGCTGCTCACTCTGCGACTGTACGGGCAGCATGGCCACGCGCGGGGCACTGTCGCACGCACGCCGACCTCCAACCTGCAGCAGGAACTGACACACGCGGCGAATGGCGTGAACGCCAGCACCCCGCGGATGATAGACGACATAACCAGGCTCGACGGTGCACAGGCGGGACCGGGGACGCTCTTCACCTACGACTACACCCTGACCAACATGAGTGCGGCGTTGCTGTCGCCGGCATCGCTCGACACGCTCCGGCGGCGGCTGTCGGCAGACGTGCGTCAGACAGTCTGTAGCGGACCGGCCCTGCAGCCTTTGCTTCGCAGCGGCGCGGTCATCCGATTTGATTATCGCGACCGGGACGGCCAGGAGCTGTCGCTGGCGTCGGTCTCTAGCGTGGATTGCGCACGCGCAACCGCAGCTTCAGCGGCTCGCTGAGACTCTCCAGGAAGTCGCGCCGCTCCACCGGTGTCAGGCTGGCCCAGTCGACTTTGCCGGCGTGCTCGCGACGCAAGTCGCGGTCTGTGATACGCGCTTGCGCGCGGCTCGTGCTGCTCCAGCGCGTGGGTAGACGCCTGGTCGAACCCTTGCGCAGGATGTCGACTATCGCCGCAGCAACATGCGCATCGCGGGTCAAGTCGCTGTGGGCTGTCTTCGCGAAGTACGTGTTCGCACCATCCAGCGCGGCACTGGTTGCGGGCACGGTGCCGTCTCCGTGCCGCGTAACGGTGTAGGCGAAGCCGTCTCGTACCTTGGCGACCGCAGTCACCGTCTCCTGCCCTACGCCGGCGATTGCGACGAAACGCTCGTCGACGGGCGGCAGCCCTTCACGGAAGCGGCGCCCGCGCTCGAGGAGCGGTAGCCGCAAGCGGGGACCGGATTCCGGCCACGCGCGCGGATCGAGCAGGTCGGCTGCGCCTTTGCGGCCTGCTGCCACCGGGACCATCTGGTACAGGCTCGGAAAGCCGTTGAACACCTCCTCGGTCAGGCGCTCGGCGGTCGTTGCGGCATCCAGCCGTGCGATCTTTCTGACGAGCGCATAGGTTCCCCGCAAGACCTGGACGGGGGCGAACGATCCCTGGTTCGGTGTGCCGAGCAGCACCACACGCTCGATGTGTTGCGTTCCCGGCAGGGCGAGCGCGGTACGGCTGAGCAGCCCGCCCATGCTGTGCGCGACGATCGCCAGGCGCCGGGACCTTTGGTCGCGCAGCCATGCAGCGAAGGAGGCCCCCGATTCTTCGATGCCGAGCCGCCAGTCATAATCGTGGAACGTGACGGCGAAACCCGCCGCGCGCAGCCGGAGCCGCAACTTCAGGTGGGAGTAGAGCACCACGCCGAGCGGGATGATCGGGGCGGCCGCATCCAGCGCGAGGAGCCGCAATCTTCCCACTTGGATATCGATGGGATCGAGCCACAGCACGTCATTGGGGAGCGGGCGCTGGCGCGCGATTCCGAGCTGCGAGCCGAGGATGCCAGGCACCACCACGACGTGCGGGCTGGTGTCGTTCACACCGACGCGCTCCGCTTTGCGCGCGAGCCGCACCAGATCCACGTACTCGCTCTGCCCGAAATACGCAGCGAGCTCCTGCCGCTGCTCGCCGGAAACCAACATCCGTTCGACCTCGACGTCGCTCCAGGCGAAGCGGTCGTACGGCGTGATGTGCTGTGTGGTTGTTCCCGGGCGGCTCACTCCGGGCGATTATGCCAGAGCAGGGCTCTCAGCCCGCCCGCTCGCTGATCAGCTTGCATACTGCGTCGATCGCCGGCCGCCGGGCGGTGGTCCTGCGCCACACGGCTCCCACGCGCCGCACCGGTGCCGGTTTCGCAAATGGCAACACCGCAACGCCGCGCGCATCGCCATAGGCGCCCTTGGTGGCGAGCTCCGGCAGCAGGGTGACCCCGGCGCCGGTCGCGACCATCTGCCGCAGCGTTTCGAGACTGGTGGCGCGGAAGTCCTGGCTCTCCCCCGCGCCGACCCGGCTGCAGACCTCCAGGGCCTGGTCTCGCAGACAGTGCCCTTCCTCGAGAAGGAGCAGGGTCTCGTCCTCGAGATCGGCCACCTGGACGCGCTCACGCTTGGCGAGGCGGTGCCGGTCCGGGACGGCTACCATGAACGGCTCCGCAAAGAGCTCCCGCGCCTCCAGGCCCTCGAGTTCCACCGGCAGCGCCAGCACGCCCAGATCGAGCTCCCCGCACCGCAGTTTCTCCAGCATCGGCGCCGTCTGATATTCGTAGAGGCGCAGCTCGAGCCGCGGCAGCGCGCGATGAATCGGCTGCGACACCCGCGGCAGCAGATAGGGCCCGATCGTCGGCAGCAATGCCACCCGTAGCCGCCCGGCCAGGGGATCGCGATGAGCGCGCGCCAGCGTCACCACCTCATCGCTGGCCTCGAGGATCCGCCGCGCCCGGGCGACGATCTGCTCACCGGCGGCGGTGAGCGAGACGTTGTTCGGCTGCCGCTCGATGAGCTGCACTCCGAGGTACTGCTCCAGCTTCTTGAGCTGCGCCGAGAGCGTCGGCTGGCTGACGAAGCAGCGCTGCGCCGCCCGCCCGAAGTGCAGCGCGTCCGCGACGGCGACCAGGTAACGGAGATCTTTCAGCTTGATGTCGGCCATGGGTGCGATATATAGCATCTATCGAGATTATAAAGTCAATCCATTGGATAAATGAGTCCGGGATACCCATGATGCTTCGGTCCCACATGGGAACTGAAGATCAGACGATTACCCAGGAGCTCACGACATGTTAGGCATTGGTCAGCGTTTTCCGGATTTCTCCCTCACCGGCGTAGTCTCCAGCGACGTCAACGCCGCCTTCCAGCCGCTCACCCAGGACAGTTTCAGCGGCAAGTGGAAGATCGTGTTCTTCTGGCCGAAGGACTTCACTTTCGTCTGCCCAACGGAGATCGCCGCCTTCGGCAGGCTGGACAAGGAGTTCCGGGCCCGCGACGCGCAGGTGCTCGGCGTCAGCACGGACAGCGACTACGTCCACCTGGCCTGGCGCCGGGACAAGGAAGAGCTGCGGAACCTGCCCTTCCCGATGCTCTCCGACATCAAGCGCGAGCTCTCGAGCAGCCTCGGCATCCTGGATCCGGAGGCAGGGGTTGCGCAGCGCGCCACCTACATCGTGGACCCCCAGGGCGTGATCCGCTTCGTCTACGTCACCGACCTCAACGTCGGCCGTAACCCCGAGGAAGTACTGCGCGTGCTCGACGCCCTGCAGACAGACGAGCTCTGTCCCTGCAACTGGAAGCAGGGCGAGGAAACGCTGAAGGCGGCGTAAGCCGCCCTCAGCCCGGCCACAACCGTATGAGGGCTACCATGACGACTTTGGATTCCATTCGCGATGCGCTGCCGGAATATGCGCGCGACCTCAAGCTCAACCTTGGCTCGGTCCTCTCCCCAACCGGGGCACCGGGGCTGACCGAGCGGCAGATCTGGGCGGTGGCTCTGGGTGCGGCCGAGGCTTCCCGGAACCCGGCCTTCGCCGCAGCGATCGGCGAGCTGGCAGCGGCACACCTCGATGCCGCCTACCAGACCGGCGCCCGCGCCGCGGCGGCCATCATGGGAATGAACAACGTCTATTACCGCTTCCTGCACCTGGTGGAGGACCCGGAGTACGGTCGCATGCCGGCGCGCTTACGGATGAACGTCATCGGTAATCCGGGAATGGACAAGGTCGATTTCGAGCTCATCTCGCTCGCGGTATCGGCCATCAACGGCTGCGGCACGTGCGTGGCCTCTCACGAGCGTCAGGTTCGCCAGCACGGCCTGCCGCGCGAGGCGGTACAGAGCGCCGTCCGCATCGCGGCGACAGTGCATGCCGTGGCTCGAGTACTGGATAACGTCGGCTGGGGAGCTGTCGGCGAGACGCAAGCGGCGGCCTAGACGGGAGTCCTGGGCGACACAAGCGGCCATCGTCAGTCCCGCGGGCGGGCGTATCGTCCGCGGGACTGTTTTTTGTCGTAAGATGACGGTGCGCGGAGCAGGCTACACAAGAAAGCATCACCGGCCCCGTCCACGGGACATATCGCCCGTGATGCTGTTTTGTTGTAACATTCATACGGTCGGCGCAGTCTTCTACTTCCCAACGCAACAACGCCTATAATTCTTCTGCACTTCATCGTGCTGGCGTGGAGTAAGTCATGAACACCCCATCGGACACTCGGTCGAGCAGAGAGCAGGATCAGGTCGAATCCGTTCGCCAGGACGCGGAGCCGGTCTCGGATGCCACGCTCGTTGAGCTTGGCAAGGTATCCGATACGCAAGGCGGCTGGACTGGCGCGAAGCTGGACGTAGGCGCCGGGTTTACCTACTACTGAAGCGGCCCGTCCCTGGTTCACCAGCGCTTGCTGATCTCAACGCTCACGACGCGCCCGAGGGCCTGGACGTTGTAATCGTCGTAGCCTCCCTGGTTGTCGACGAACGGCGGATCATGGTTCAGCAGGTTCGTTGCGTTCAGTGAGAATTGCATCCCGTTGAGCCAACCGGGGCCGCGCTCGGTTCGATAGACAAGTCGCAGGTCGATCGTCGTCCACGGGGACACGTCCGGCACGAGAAGGCTGCCGGGATTCTTGTACCCGCCCGTGTAGTTCACCGCCAGGGTGGCCGCGGGCCCGGGTAGCTGTGGGCCTTCGCGGCTCCAGCCGATCGTGCCACGCAGTCGCAGGGCCAGCGGATTCGCCACCGTGTTCACGATGTCGACTGCGGGCGACGTATCGGTCACGGTCTGATCGAAATCGAAGACATAATTGCCGTTGAAGTCGACGCTGAGGGTTCCCAAGGCGCCGCTCAGAGAATCGTGTGCTTCCACATCCACGCCCGTCGTTTTGGTCGACGACAGGTTTGCCAGCTGGCCGTCAATGATCGCAGCCGGCGAGCTGGCGAGACACGAGGCTACCGAGCCCTCGTAGTAAGGGCTGTCGCAGATGGCCGCTATCTGTGCCCGCGTCGGATTGCGGGTGATCGCCGCGGCCCATTCGGCCTCATCGATCAGGATCCCGAACGGATCGTCCGCGCCCGGCTGTGCAATGCGGTTATCGTAGTCGATCGAGTAATAGGTCAGCGAAAACGTGGAGCCCGCGAGGAACGGAGGCGCCAGATCGAGGCCCGCCGTCCATGTTTTGGCCGTCTCCTCGTGCAGGTTCGGATTGGATCCCTGCTGCACCAGCACCAGCGAGCGACCCGTTGGCGATTGCGGGTCCGTCAGCACGACCGAAGCCGCCACGTTCGCCGAGGTGTCATACAGATTGTCGAGCGTCGGGGCACGGAAGGATCGTCCCCAGCTTGCCCGCAGCTTCACGGGTTGAATCGGGATCCATTGAATGCGGAATGTCGGGTTGAATGTGCCGCCGAAATCGCTGTAGTGCTCGTACCGGCCTGCCACGTTCAGCTCCAACCGCGGTGCGGCGCGTGGATTGGCCGCATCGCCCACCAGAGGCAGCACGAGCTGGGAATAGAGCGATTCGATGTGGCGGGAATAGCTCTGCGGAATCGTCGCCTCCGTGGGATCCGATGGATCAGCTATGCTGTGAAACAGTCCCTCCTCCCGCCGCTCGACTCCTACGGCGAGTTTGGCATCGCCGGCCGGCATGCTGAACACCGAGCCGTCCGCGACCAGATTGGTGTACTCGACGGTCGATACGGCGTGCAGCGGGAAACCGCGCTCGATCGCGCCCAGCGTCTGCGGATTCGTGGGACCGAACGGGTTGAAGGCGGTCGCCGGGTTTGAATCGGCCACGTAGGCCGCCAGGGTATCCGCGTCCGCCGTGTCATATTCATTGCTCTCCAAAGACTGGCGGCCGTACGACTCGCTCAGTGTCGCCTGCCAGGTTTGGCCCACCTGCAGCTTGGCTCCCAGCGTAGTCATGTAGACCTGGCTGTCGGCCGAGAAAATGGTAGGCCCGTAGTCGTGCGCGAAACTGTACGCCACCGGGACGTAACCCGAGCCGCCGAACGGATTCACGTAATAGGGGTTGGATGGCGGAACGTACAGTACCGTCTCGTCGGGCAGATCCTTTTCCAGCGCGTCGCGTTCGGCGAAGCGTCCCTGGAAGAACAGCTGCAGTCCGTCGCTCAGATCCTGCGCAAGCGTTGCATACAGCTCGTTTGCCGTCACCTCCGGAAAGATCTGCATGTCTGCGAATTGATTCTGCAGATTGATGCTGGGCGACAGCGCCGTCATCATCGGCGCTTGCCCGCTCTGCGCCGCCGGAAGACCGAATACGGGCAGATCGGTCAGCGGGTTCAGGATGTTTCCGGGATAGGTGTAGTAGCTATCGTAATTGCTGCCGCCGTAGGGCGTCTTATCGGCGTTGGCGGCGTACGGCCGCTCTGCTGCGGCAAGCGGGGTCTCATCGGAGTACTCGTACGCCAGCATCGCGTGGCCACCACTCCAGTGCGTGCCCACGAGCTGCGAGGCCACCATCTCGCGCCGTCCTCCGATCGCGGTCCCGTATCTCAGCTGTGACTGTGCTCCGTCGAAGTTATTCCGCATTATGATGTTGACGACGCCGGCGATGGCGTCGGATCCGTAGAGCGCTGAAGCGCCGTCGGGCAACACTTCGATGCGCTCCACTGCGCTCAACGGGATCGTGGATACGTCGACGAAATCGCCGTTCAGGCCCGATAACGGTTGCCGTTGTCCGTTCACCAGCACCAGCGTGGCACCGACACCCAAGCCCCTGAGATCGAGCCCGGCGCCGTACTGATAGTTGGCGTCGATGCCCAGGTCCTCGCGCGGCCCGTTGAGCGACATGATGGGCTGGCTGTACAGAGAGTCCTGGACCGTCTCGTAAGCCGCCATGGCCAGCTGCTGCTGCTTCAAGTATATGAGCGGCGCGACGGTGTCCTGCACGCCGCGGATCAGGCTCCCCGTGACGTTGACCTGCTCGAGCCGCCCTCCATATTGATCAGCCGTCGGCTGTTGCGGCGCCGGCACGGATTCGCGCGTGACTGTAGCCGCGGGTGTTTGACCGCCGCTCTGCTCATCGGCGGGTACGATGTCGACCGAGTTATCGGTGTCGAATCTGTAGGTGTAACCGGTCCCTTTCAGCATCGCGTCGAGCGCTTTGGAGCTCGCCATCATCCCGGCAACGGGATTGCTCTTTGCCTTGGCCATCTGCTCGGTCGCGGCGAATCCGGGCTGAACGCCGGACTGATGATAGAAGTCCATGAGTGCCTGCGGCAGGAGCTCCGCGGGCACGTTGAAGCGCGCGATCGGGTCGTCGGCCCGCGCGTCCGCCATGACCAACAGCGAGAGGGACGCCGTATAAGACAGATACAGCAGTCCACGTACAACTAGGGTGGTGATCCTGACCATCTTCCGACGTGCTGCCGCCCTGTTGATCCAGCCCCTAAGTCATTGTAATAGATGGCACTCCATCCCTATCCGAACTCTACCAGAGCCCTTGGCGGCGCGATACCAATCAACACCGCCGCTTGGACGGGGCGGGTGAGCTCGAGTCAGGCTGGATGACCCCGGCGCGGCCGTGCCGCAGCTGGGGCAGATGGGCCTATTTGGGCCCGGTCCGTCCCGCCAGGGCGGCGATTTTCCCGCACATTGCGGCCGTTGCGTCGATGACACCCGGCCCCAATCCGATCAGCCGCTGATCCTCGATGGCCAGCAGGTGTCCGGTTCTCACGGCCCTCAAGGACGGGAAGCGTCGCCACTCCTCGAGCCAGGCGGCGCCCTTTCCCGGGGGAGCAGCCGCGATGATGATGTCCGGGTCTCGGGCAAGTACCGCTTCAATGCCAATGGCGGGAGCACGCGCCGGCAGGTCCGCGAACACATTCCGGGCCCCGCACACGCCCAGCGCATCGCTCATCAGCTCCCCGCGGCCCACGGTGTACAAGGGCCTATCCCACACCTCCAGAAGGACCGTAGGCGAATGGCTCGAGTTTGCATAATCCTTCCTGAGCCCCGCCAGCTTGGCCTCCAGCGCACCCGCCTGCCGCTCTGCCACCCCGCTCGTCCCGGTCAGCCTTCCCAACCGGCGCAGGGACCGGGGAATGCTATCCAGGGTAATCGCCTCCTGCCTATAGACAGATATACCTAGGCGCTCGATGGTGGCGATCTGGGCCGGGTTGTTGCCGTCGGGCCAGACGACCACCACGTCCGGTCTCAAGGCGATCAGCCGCTCCATGTCGATGGCATCGGCACTTCCGATCTTGGGCAGTTTCGCTTCGGAGGCCGGCTGCCCGGAGTATTCGATCGTCCCCACGAGTTGGCTGCCCGCGCCGGCGGCAAACAGCATTGCGGTCGCACCGGGAGCCAGAGTCACGATTCGCAGGGGTGGAGCGCGGACCGTCACATTGTGTTGGAAATCATCCGTAACGGTAATGTGTGCGTTAGGCGCAGCGTCAACAATGGATGCGCAGCTCAGCGCAAACAAAACGAATGGGATCGCCGAGCGCCGCAGTCGATTCAACCGCCTCATTCCAGGCCCACCGCCTCTGCAGCCCAACGCACTATGGGCTGCAGCCTCGTGGCGACCAGCGAGAGCGCCGTGTCGCGATCGACCCAGCGCCACTCGTCATGCTCCGGCCTGCCGAGCTCGGGGCTGACAGGCAAAGTAATCTTCTCGGTACGCGTCGCCGCCACGTAGTACCTGGCGATCTTCCGATTGCCGTACGGTCCCGTCTCCTGATAGACCTCACCCCAATTGAATTCCAAGTCCTCGATGAGCGTCTCTTCGCGAACCTCACGCAGCGCGGCCGCGAGCGGCTCTTCGCCAGGTTCGACCATGCCCTTGGGGAAATCCCAGTTTCGATACGCGCGCAACATGAGGAACCGCCAGCCAATCGGGGGGCGCCGCAGAACGACTACTCCCGCGGAGAGCCGACGCCGTCCCTGCAGGTTCCCGAGATCTTGCTGCCCTTCCGACATGGCCTTGGTGAAGCCGCGGGCGCCTAGACCCGCTCCGGCTCGGCCTCCAACACGCTGGCCGCCCCTTCCTCTACGACCTTCGCCAGGCCGATCGCCTGTGGCAACACCTGCTTGGCGTAGAAGCGTGCGGTGCGGATTTTCGACTCATAGAAATCCTTCCCGGCTGCGCCGCGGCCCGCGGCGGCAATCGCCGCCGACTTGGCGAGCAGCCACGCCCCGGCCACCAGGCCACAGAGCTTGAGATAGGGCACCGATACGGCCAGCGCCCGCTCCGGCGCGGCAGTCGCGTTGTTGACGAGCGAGCGGCTCGCCGCTTCCAGGAGGCCGACCGCCTGCAGTGCCGCATCGCGGGTCTCCCCCGGCATCTCGCCGCGGGGCTCCAGCGCCTCGAGCTCGCGGCGCATGTCGGCGATCAGCGCGCCCAGCGCGGCGCCGCGGTCGCGCCCGATCTTGCGGCCGATGAGGTCGTTCGCCTGGATACCGGTCGTTCCCTCATAGATGGTCGAGATGCGCACGTCGCGCATGTACTGCGCCGCGCCCGTCTCCTCGATGAAGCCCATGCCGCCGTGAACCTGCACGCCGATGGCGGTGATTTCGTTGGCAGTCTCTGTGTTCCAGCCCTTGACGATCGGAATCAGGAGATCGGCGCGGGCCTGGGCAGCGGCACGCGCCGCGGCATCGGGATGGTGGGCAGCGAGGTCGAGCTGCTGCCCGGCATAGAAGGCAAGGGCTCGCGATGCCTCCGTGCACGATTTCATGGTCAACAGCATGCGCCGCACGTCCGGGTGATGGATGATGGGCAGGCGCTCACCGTCGGTTGCGCGGCCAGGCCGGCCCTGCAGGCGCGCGCGCGCGTACTCCGCGGCCTGTTGGAAGGCACGGTCGCCGACGGCATAGCTCTGGACGCCCACGCCGAGTCGCGCCGTGTTCATCATGATGAACATGTACTCGAGGCCGCGATTGGGTTCCCCCACCAGGTAGGCGATCGCGCCCCGATCCTGGCCGAACTGCATGACGCAGGTCGGGCTGGCGTGGATGCCGAGCTTGTGCTCGATCGACATGCAGCGGACCTCGTTGCGCTCGCCGAGCGAGCCGTCGGCGTTGACCAACACCTTCGGCACGATGAAGAGAGAGATGCCCCGCACTCCCGCCGGCGCACCCTCGACGCGTCCCAGGACCATATGGATGATGTTGTCGGTGTAGTCGTGCTCTCCCCAGGTGATGAAGATCTTCTGCCCGAAGAGCCGGTAATGATCGCCCTCCGGCACACCGCGCGTACGCACCTGCCCGAGGTCGGAGCCGGCGTGCGGCTCCGTCAGCACCATGGTGCCGGTCCACTCGCCGCTGGCCATCTTGGGCAGGAAGAGTTGCTGCTGCACCTCCGAGCCGCAGAGCTCGAGTGCGTGCACCGCGCCGTGAGTCAGCATGGGGCAGAGCTCGAAGGAGAGGTTCGAGGCGCCCCAAAGCTCCTGCACGGCGCAGTTCAGGGACTGCGGTACGCGCTGGCCACCGAAGCGCGGATCGGTGCCGAGCTGCTGCCAACCGTCGCTCACGAACTGCGCATACGCTTCCTTGAAACCCTTCGGCGTCGACACACCCTCCGGCGTCCAGTGCGCACCCTCGCGATCGCCGGGACGGTTGAGGGGATCCAGTACGGTCTCAGCGAAGCGAGCAGCTTCCTGCAGGATCGACGCGCCGACATCGTCGTTGTAGTCGGCGAAGGCGGGGTAAGAGGCGAGCTGTGCGGTCCCGAGGAGCTCCTCGAGCACGAAACGCAGTTCCTCGAGCGGCGCGCGGTACATGAGTCGTCTCCCGGAGGCGGTGAGGGGCCGCGAGCCGGCCCGATAGCGGGCTAGTGTAGCCGCCGCGGCGCCGCAATCCTACTGGCCGGTAACCTGTCTGCCGGCGGGTAGGATTTCAGGGTTCCGCCAGCGCCGGTACGACACTCGCGGCGAGGAAGTCAATGAAGCGCCGTACCCGCGTATCGGCCTCCAAGGCCGCAGGATAAAGGGCGTGGAGAGCGGTAGCGGGCGGCGCGGTCCAGTCCGGCAACACGGCTTTCAGGCGGCCGGTGGCCAGCCCCTGGCGACAGAGAAATCGGGGCAGGAGGCCGATACCCAGTCCCGCGGCCGCCGCCGCGTGCAGCACCGCCGGATCGCCTACCGCGAGCTTGGGCGATACCGCAATCTCGGCCCGCTGCGCGCCCCGGCTCAGCAGCAACCTGAATTCCGGCAGCTCGGCCGGGTCCGGTGTCAGCAGGTCGTGACCGCGCAGGTCCTCGGGCTTCACGGGCGTACCGCGGCGCTCGAGGTAAGCAGGCGTCGCGCACAGCACGGCCGGCGGGGTGCCGAGAGTGCGATGGGCAATTGCCGGGTCGTCCGAGGGACGCGCGCAGAGCGCCACATCCCAGCCACCTTCCGCGCCAACACCATCGAGCGCCACCTCCAGCGGAATATCCGGGAAGCTCTCGAGAAAGCGCGGCACCAGGGGAGTCAACAGCAGGCGGCCGTAAACCGGATCGGACACGATACGAAGCGGTCCGCTCGCAGGCGCGTGCAGCTTCGCTATCGCCGCGCGCGCCGCGTCGCATTCCTCGCTCACGCGCCTGGCGTGCGGATAAAGCAGCCGTCCGGCCGGGGTCAGCGACAATCGTCGCGTCGTACGCTCGAGGAGGCGCGTGCCAAGCGCCTGCTCGAGGTCCGCGACGGCCCGGCTCACTGCCGCCTTGGGCACCCCGAGTGCGCGCGCCGCGGATGAAAAGCCGTTCAAATCCACGACTTTGGCCAGAACGGCCAGCTGTGCGGGTGCCCAGAGGTGACTCACGCCGGGTGCAATCCCTCGGAAGTGGGAGCTTATTGTTTCACCCGAGGGGCACGCGCGCCAGCGTTTCGGATGATTATCATGGGGAGTTCCGCAATCCACGCACCTCTTGGGGGAAACCATGAAAATCTCCGTTCACGCCGTCTCCGTCGATCTGCTCGCCAACAGTCTGTCGAATCTCTCGCACCTGCTCGATAAGGGCCACGCGCACGCCGTTGCCCGCAAGTACGACCCCGCCCTGCTCCTCGCCGCGCGCCTTGCGCCCGACATGCTTCCCCTGACGCGCCAGGTGCAGATCGCTTCGGATGGAAGCAAATTCGGCGTGGCGCGTCTGGCAGGCGTGGAGGCGCCGAAGTTCGAGGACACGGAGCAGACGTTCGAGGAGTTGCGCGCGCGTCTCGCACGCACGATCGATTTCATCAAAGGCGTGCCCGCGAGCTCACTCGAGGGCTCGGAGGACCGCATCATCAAGGTGCCGGCGCGCGACCGCACGCTGGAGTTCAAAGGCCTGGACTACCTGGTGCGCTGGGTCATTCCCAACGCGCTCTTTCACGTCACGACCGCTTACGCGATCCTGCGTCAGAGCGGTGTCGAGATCGGCAAGACCGATTTCCTCGTCGGCAGCGGTCCCGGATTTAGTAAAAGCGCCTGATCGTCGCTTTTATTTCGGCGCCGCGAAGCGCCACCTTATGTTCGGGGCTCGCCGCGGCGGCGAGTCCCGAAGCTGCGCGCGCCGCGCGCGAAGAGACACACTTCACGGCGGCCCCGCGAGTATGCTGGCACCCTAAACGCACACCGACAGCGGAAAACAATCCTCGATGGGGAAGGTCTTGCAGCCACAGAATGCAGTCCCGGCACGCCCTTCCACCGGCAGCCCCGCAGCTGGCGCAGAGCCGGCGACCGCGGAGGCACTGGGCCGGCAACTGCGTGCGGCGCTGCCGCCGATACGGCTGCACTCCGTCTCGATTTATGACAGCCAGGGCAATGTCCTGTGGCTGAGCGAGGGCGCGCTCGGTCCCGACGAGCATGCGCTCGTCCTCGACGCCTTGGAGACGCTCAACGGCGATAACGGCAAGGGATGTTGCGAGAACGGGCTCGAGGACGGCCGCATCGCAGCGTTTCTGGCGGTGCGCGCGCCGCAGGGCCATCTGGTGGGACTCGCCATGGTCCTCGCCGACTTCAAGTCCAGCGGCGAAGGCCTGATCGACCGCATTATGTCGGCACCCACGCGCACGATTCTGCAGAAGCTCGCCGTACTCCTGCGGCCCGCCGGCTCTACGAGCGTGGTCCTCTCGCTTGCAACAGCCGCCGCGCCCGTCACAGCTACGGAGCCGATCGCCACGACGGCCTCGGTGCCGGCACAGGTTGCAGCTGCGCCCAAGAGCGCCGCTGCGCGCAAGGCGGAAGACGAGCTCACCGCGCGGGCGGTAAACGACATATTGGAATTCGAGCTGACCGACACGCCGCTGCTCGTCCCCGGGCATCAGGCTGCGGGAGAAACGCAGAGCGTGCCCGCTTTGTCTCTCCCGGCTGCAGCACTGAATGGCCATGCGCCAACGGCGGAGAGTGGCAGCTTGCGAGCGCCGACTCTTCCCAGTGCCGCCGATACAGCGAGCGCGCCGCTGGTCAAGCAACCGTCACCCGCGATCGATACCACCAGCTCCAGGAAAGTCGCGAGCCCCGACGACGACCGGTTCTGCGCGCGCGCTCTCGCTCGATCCTGCCCTGGTCACGCTCGAGATGCTGCCCTTCGTGAAGCTTCGCTCCGGCGGCCGCATCAGGCGCTTCGAAGTGCTGCCCAGCACGGCGCGTGAGCTGCGCGACCCGGCCGTGCTCGATTCTCTGGCGATGCAGCGCCTGCTGACGTGGCTCGGCGCTCACCGGGCCGCCTGGACGGTCGAGCCTGCCAGCTTCACGCTCAGCCTCTCCATCGCCACACTCGAGGACGAAGGCTTTCTGAAGCAGGTGGCGGCGGGGCTGCAGAGCAACGGCATCGCGCCGGATACGGTGGGTTTCGAGATCTCCGAGCCGCTCTGCACGCAGCGGCGCGCCCAGGTGGAGCGCTTCATGGCCGGGTGCGAGAAGCTCGGCTGCTTCGTTGTCATCGATGATTTCTCGTTCGACTCCACCGTGGTTCCGCTCCTGCGGTCAAGGGCGCTGCGGCTGGTGAAGATCGATAGCCGGCTGACCGCTGGCGCCCTGCGCGACAAGCTGTCGCAGGCGCTGGTGGTGGCGGTGGTGCAGGCGGTGAAGGTGCTGGGCATGCACTGCGCTGCGCAGCAGGTCGACTCGCAGGCGGCGCTGCAGTGGCTGAGCGCGGTCGGGTGCGACTTCGCCCAGGGTCCGATGGTGGCGCGCCAGCAGCCGCTGGAAACGCTTCTCGGGGCCGCTTCCTGAGGGCTCTCGGCGCCGCCCGGCGCCACGGATTTCCACGCTGATTTTCCCGCGGAATTCTTCCTGTATGATGGGCCGCGGGGGAACAGGCTAATCATGCTCACGCTCTCGCAACTGCGCTCCAGTCGCAACGTCCGCTTCTGGTCCTTGCACGCCGCCGGCTGGCTGGCCTACGGGCTGGCTCTCTATTTCGGCTTTCTCTTCTATAAGCGGCCTGCCGGCCTCGGGCCGGCGATCGCCATCGCGGCGGCGGGGGGATTCGTGCTCTCCGTCCCGATGCGCTACGTCTACCGCGCCATCTGGGGCCGCGGCGAGCGCTGGGTGATTCCCGTGGTGCTCGCGACGTCCTATCTCACGGCACTCGCGCTGCGCATCGTCATAAACCTCGGTTGCCAGCGCTTCCTGGATCCAAAGCCCTTTACTTCGCCCTTCGACCTCTTCGAGGGCGCGCTCATGTCGACGTACCTGCTGCTTTGCTGGAGCGCGCTCTACCTCGGCATCAAGTACTACGAATCGAAGCAGCAGCAGCAGGAAGCGGTACTGCGGGCCGTCACCCTGGCGCAGGAGGCGCAGCTCAAGATGCTGCGCTACCAGCTCAACCCGCACTTCCTCTTCAACACACTCAACGCCATTTCCACGCTCATCCTCGACAACCAGAACCGCACGGCCAACCGCGCCGTCATGCGCCTCTCGGAATTCCTGCGCTATACGCTGGATCAGGATCCGATGAAGCGGGTGACGCTGCGCCAGGAGATCGAGGCGCTCGATCTCTACCTCGGCACGGAGCGGCTGCGCTTCGGCGAGCGCCTGCGGCTGGAGTATGCGATCGAGGGCACGGCGCTCGATGCTCTGGTGCCGAGCCTGCTGCTGCAGCCGCTCCTGGAGAACGCACTGAAGTACGCCGTCTCGCCGCGTGAGCTGGGAGGCATGGTGCGCATCGAGGGCCGCGTGCGCGGCGCGATGTTGGAGCTCAGCGTTACCGACGATGGCCCGGGACTCGACGACTCTTCGCGCCCGACGGAGCGGCGGGGTGGCGTCGGATTGCGCAACACGCTGGAGCGCCTGGCGGTTCTCTACGGTGATAACTATCGCTTCGCCGTGCTCGACAGCCATCCGGGTGTCAGGGTCGAGATGGCTCTGCCCTTCGAGACGACTACTCGCGAGGAGGCGGCGCCGCGAGCTACGGAGTCGCGCTATCCACGTCCGGTGCGTCTGCCGCAGAGCGCGAGCGCGTGAGGATCCGCACGGCGATCGTCGACGACGAGCTGCTCTCGCGGCGTGGGATCGCGCTGCGGCTGCACGAAGCTCCGGAATTCGAGGTCGTGGCGGAGTGCAGCAACGGCCGCGAGGCCGTGGGCACGCTGCAGCGGGAGCGGCCGGACCTCGTCTTCCTCGACATCCAGATGCCGGGCCTTTCCGGCTTCGACGTGCTGGCGCATCTTCCGCGAGACATGCTGCCGCTCGTTGTCTTCATCACCGCCTACGATCAGTACGCGGTGCGTGCGTTCGAGGCGCGCGCGGTTGATTACGTCCTGAAACCCATCGACGACCGCAGGTTCGATACAACGCTGGAGCGGGTACGGCAGAGCGCCCTCGCACGCAGTGCGGTCGATCAGCGCGACCGGCTGCTGGAGATCGTGGCTGAAGTCACCGGCTCCGGCGAGATCGGGCTGGAGGAGCTGCTCGAGCGCGGCACGGCTGCGCTCGGTGTCCACCAGCCGCAGGTGCTGCCGATCCGCCAGGGCCGCAAGACCGTGCGGGTCCCGATCCCGGCGATCCAGTGGATCGATGCCGCAGGCGATTACATGTGCGTGCACGCCGAGGGCGACACCCACATCCTCCGAGGCACGATGAAGGAGCTGGAGGAAATCCTCGATCCGCGCCTCTTCCAGCGGGTGCACCGCTCGACGATCGTCAACCTGCGATTCGTCAAGAGCCTGCGCGCGCACATGAACGGGGAATACTTCCTCACCCTGGAAGCCGGCCAGGAGCTCAAGCTCTCACGCACCTACCGCGACAAGGTCGAGCACTTCCTCGAGCGTCACGCGCTGCGGCGGAATGCACCAGTCGAGTAGTTGACGCCGTAGCAATCCACCACCCGGATGCCGTTGCGGCCACCGCGCTTGGCAGCGTAGAGCGCCTCGTCCGCGAGCTGTACGGCGCCATCGGGGCTGCGACCCACCCGGGGGCTGACGATTGCAACACCGATGCTCGCGGTCACGACTCCAGCCGGCGAATCGTCATGCCGGATCCCCAGTCCCTGCACGGTTTCGCGCAGCTGCTCGGCGATCTCACGCACGTGCTCGGCGCCGAGATCGTAGAGCGCCAGCAGAAACTCCTCGCCGCCGTAACGGGCAGCGATGTCGAGCGGCCGGCGCGCGAAGCGCTGCACCACCTGCGCCACGCGCCGCAACGCCTCGTCTCCAGCCTGGTGCCCGTGGCTGTCGTTGTAGGCCTTGAAGTGATCCACGTCGATGAGAAGCAGCGCCAGCGCGCGGCGGTCGCGGATCGCCTGTTGCCAGAGGCGCGCGTAGTCGTCATCGAACGCGCCGCGGTTCTTGAGTCCGGTGAGCCCGTCGCGCGCCACCATCTCGCCCAGCAGTCCGCGCTCGAGAAACGACCGACGCAGCTGCCGCTCGACGCCGTGATAGACGAAGGCGCCCACAGTGCTCGTGATCACCAACTCCGTCGTGTAGTAGACGACGTCGGCGGCCGGCCAACCGGCGTGCGCCAACGCGAGTCCGAGCGCGCCGACCATGAAGGTGTTGACGAGCAGCGCCTCGCGAAACAGCTGCCCGCCGAGAAAGAAGATCGCGATGCTGAAGGTCGTGAGGAAGCTGAAGGACTCGGGCTGTCCGCCAAGGCCCCGATCCGCGACACCGAAAGCGGCTACGGTGGCGATGACCGGAAGCAGCAGCCGCGCCGCGGGCAGATACAGCCGCTCGTAGCGGGCGCGGCTCCAGGAAGCGAGCGCCAACGCCAGACACGCGGGAATCACCAGCCCGAGCCAGCCGAGCGCCACGTCGCGCAGCGGCACCGCCCCCAACACTGTCAATTGGACCGCGGCCGCGATCGCGAGCAGCCCCATTGCAAGTTGGAAGAACCGCACGCGCGTGCGCGCGCGCTTCAAGTGAAATGCCTGGAACAGCCGCTCGAGATCGGGAGCAAAGCGCAGATCCCGGAAACCACCGCGCAGTTCCTGCGCGTACGCGGAATCGGGAAAGCTCTCGTACTCGAGCTGCTCTGGGAGGTGCATCGCGCGGGCAATTTAGCGTAGGCGGCACGGGCGGAATGTGACGCAGTACCGGTGCCGAATCTCTCCTGCCCGCGGCCGAAGTGCGATCGGAGTCACGATTCGAGGACGGGTAGTCCCCGATATGTGAGCCGGCAGGTTGGCTTGCCCGCGCGTCCGTTGCAGGATCCGCGTCTGGATTGCCGGAGCTCGCTGCCGTACATGATGGACCCGAGATCTCGTCCGCTTCCCGACCCGCTGCCCGATCTGCCTGTCGAAATGCCCCTCGATGCATTGGCGTTGAGCGAGCCACAGACGGGCGACAGCGTTGGTGCGCCTCCTGCCGCGGCGGCACCGGCGTCGAAGCCAGCGTCGGGGGCAGCACCGGCCGACGACATCACCGAGGATCTCATCGATCCGGAGCTGCTCCTGCTCGCGAGCGAGCCGCCGCAGCCGCTCAAGCCCGTCGCCACGAGCGCCCCCTCTGAGACCGGCGATCGCAAGAGCGAGAGCACGAAGGCACTTGCACGAAGCCCGCTGCGTCCGGCGCCTACGTCGGGACCCGCGCCGAAGTCATCGCAATCTGCGCCATCCGCCGTCAGTGCGACGTCGACTGAGACGCCCAGCGTGGCGGCTTCGAGCAGTGCGAAACCTATTGCCGCGAAGACGAGAACGGCAAAGCCGGCTGTGGCGCCGTCCCCAATCGTACCGCGTCTCGACTCGCGATCGTTCGCCCCACCTATCGCAACACGACCCGTTGCACCAGCACCGGTCGCAGCACCAGCACCGCTCGCAGCACCGCTGCCCGTTGCGACACCGCCTGTCGCGTCACCAGCCGCCGCGGTGCCACTCCTTGTGGCGCGACCAGTGGCCGCGCCCGCGCCCACACCACCTATCGCAGCGGCACCCGTCGTTGCACCGCCGATACTCACGCCGCCCGTCGCCGCACCTCGGGCCGCCACGCCGCCGATCGCCGCAACAGCGGCTGCGAACACAGCGCCGACCGCATCGCCAGCGGCCGAAAGCGCGGCACCTCGGGCTCCCGAGCTCATGGACCGGGACTTCATCGCCCGCAATCAGGTCGTCGAGCGCTATCTCTCCGGGCGGCTGCCCATCAAGGGCGCGACCGATTTCGAGAGCTTCTGCCGCGAGCATCCCGAGCTCCTCGACGAGCTTGGGATTCCGGAGCGGGTGAACGCCGCGCTGCGCCTGCTGGAGGCGAGCGGCAAGCCCGAGCCCTGGGCGGAGCCACGCAAACCCTTCTGGCAGAAGCTCGAGATCGTTCTCGGCCTGCTCGCGGCCACGCTGATCCTGGCCATCACGCTCGCGGTGGTCGCCAGCGGCAGCTCGCAGAAAACCCGCCGCATCGCGGCTCTGCAGCAGGAAGCAACCGAGCGGGCGCTCGATCCGGCCACCAGTACCCGCGACATCCACCTGCTACCCAGCCGCGACGGCGCCTCGGACTCGCCCGCCATCTTCATCGGCGGCGGCAGCGACGCGGAGCTTGCCGACTTCCGGATCGACGAATCGCGCTCAGCTTATCGCCTCTTCCGCATCACCATCGACCGCATCAATCAGGGGCGCGTGGGTGTGATCGACCATATCGCCAAGGATTCCGACGGCAACCTCAGGATTGCCCTCAACAGCAGCGCGCTCGGCCCGGGCAATTACCAGCTCACTATCGAGGCTTTGAACTGGCAGGGGCAGCCGTTGCCTGACTCCTGGGTAACCATAGGCGTCCAGGCCACACAGTGAGTTCCGTACGCCCCGAAGTCTTCGTCGCACGGCAGCCGATCTACGACGCATCCATGACCGTCATAGGTTACGAGCTCCTTTATCGCGCCTCTCCCGTAGCCCGAAGCGCGCAATTCGGCGACGCCGGCAGCGCGACCCTCGACGTCGTTGCGGTCGCCGCATTGGAGATCGGCCTCGATCGTCTGGCGGGTGGCCTGCCGGTGCACATCAACTTCCCGGAGGAACTGTTGGTGAGGCTGCCCGACCTGCCGCTGCAAGGGCAACGGGTCGTCGTCGAGGTGCTGGGGGATGTGCGCGCCAACCCTCAGGTTCTCCAGGGTATCAACGGACTCCGAGCGCGCGGCCATCGGATCGCGCTCGACGACTACTCACCCCAAACCAGCGACCCTCGTCTGCTGGAAGTGGCGGATATCGTCAAACTGGAAGTCACCCACCCGCCGCCGGACGAGCTTGCCCGACTGTCGCGGGAGCTCCGGGCCGCGCGCTTCCAGCTGATCGCGGAAAACGTCGAGAGTCGGGAAGACTTCGAGCGCTGCATCGCGCTCGGATTCTCCGGCTTTCAGGGCAACTTCCTGCAGCAACCGGAGACCTTCCGCGCGCGCCGGGTGCCCGTGAGCCGTATCGGCGCGCTGCGCCTCGCAGCGGCCCTGCAAAGCGAGGACTACTCGCTCGATGAGGTCGAGCGCCTCCTCAGCCAGGACGTGTCGCTCTCCTACAGGGTGCTGCGCTGCATCAACTCGAGCTACTACAACCTGCCGCGCAAGATCGACTCCATCCGTCAGGCGGTCGTGATTCTGGGCGTCGACACGCTGCGCCAGCTCTCCGGGCTTCTCTGCCTGCAAGGCATGGACGATCGGCCGCCCGGCCTGATCGTGCAGGCCATGACCCGCGGCCGCATGTGCGAGCAGCTCGGCAAGCTCGGAGGCGCGCGCGATGCCGGCCCGTTCTTCATCACCGGGCTCTTCTCTCTCCTCAACGCGCTGCTGGGCCTCCCAACCCGCAAAGTGGTGGAGGATCTGCCGCTGTCGCCGGCAATAGTGAGCGCGTTGGTTGCGGGCGAGGGCCCGCTCGGCGCGGCACTGCAGTGCACTCGCGCTTATGAGCGCGGCGTTTGGGACCATGCGGTGTATGCGGACCTGGCACCTCACCTGGTCCGAGCCGCGTACGTTGATTCGCTTTTCTGGGCCGAGCAGTCGCGGACGCTACTGGCCGCCGCCTGAGAGGCTGGCGCGGCCTGCCGGTGCCGTCGCGTGATGCGCGCCACGGCGCCTATTCTTCGTGTCGATGCTGATGATGGGTGTCGGGGTAATGCGGATGGCTGTGGCTCAGCAGCGCGTGCGTATGCTCGTGCGTGTGCGCTTCGCCGCCGTCCCAATCGAAATCGTGGGAATGTCGGTGGTGCTCGTCGTGGACGTGGCGATGCGTGTGCTTGACCGGCAGATGCGTATGCGCGTGCTCATGCCGTTCCCGCAGATGTAACCACACTCCGGCCCCCATCAGGACGGCCGCCAGCCAGAGCGTGGGCGAGGGCCGTTCGCCGAAGGCAAGGACCGCGATGGCCGCACCCATGAACGGCGCGGTGGAGAAGTAGGCGCCCGTGCGCGCCGCACCCAGCCCGCGCAGCGCGAGCACGAACAGCACGAGGCTGACGCCGTAGCCGAGAAGTCCGATCGTCATCGCCTCCGCGATTCCTGCCGGGCCCGGGACTCGTGCGCCGAGAAGCAAAGCCACGCCTGTATTGACCACGCCCGCCGCCAACCCTTTGAGGCCCGCGAGAAATGCCGCGTCGGAAGCCGACACCTTGCGCGTGAGATTGTTGTCGAGTGCCCAGCAGAGGCAGGCGAGTGCGATGAGCAGCGCGCCGCCCCCGGTCCCCGGCACGTAGGACGGGCCTCGCCCGGCGAGCACCGCGGCACCCGCCACGATCAGCGCCATGCCGAGCACCACGCGCCGGTCGGTGTTCTCGCGGAAGACGATCCAGGCCATGAGTGCCGTCAACACGGCCTCGAGATTCAACAACAACGACGCGGATGCCGCCGGCGTGCGCGCCAGCCCCAACATGAGGAGCAGCGGAGCGAGCACTCCCCCGAAACCGATCGCGAGCAACAGCCAGGCCCACTCCGCGCGCCGCAGCCCCGGTGCGCGCCAGCCGCGATCGCGGACGAGGCGGCCCACGCTCAAGCCGATGCCGCTGCCCAGATAAAGCAGCCCGGCAAGCAGCATCGGCGAGGTTTGCTGCAGAAGTTGCTTGGCGAGCGGAGTGCTGGCGCCAAAGAGCAGCGCCGCGGCGAGTGCCGCCGTGATTGCCGGGGACAGTCCTGCGCGGGTCACACGCGCAGACTACTCCGCCGCCGAGGCACGGTATAGCCGATCAGCCGTTCCGGGCAGTCGCCCAGGCCGGCTTGCGCCGGAACGGGGCGGTCAGGGACTGGAAGATTGCGTTGACGATCCGCATTTGCCATGACAGCGGCGAATATGAGAAGGCGATCTTGCGAATGTAATTCGGCACCGTCCACTCATAGCGCGAGCCCGCCGGAAACAGGAACGTATCGCCGGCCTGCAGTATTTGCCGTGCGCCTGCAGCGTCCTCGATGAGGACGCAGCCTTCCAACACGTGGGCAACTTCCTCGTGTTCGTAATACCAGTCGAACCGGCCCGCCGTGCAGTCCCACATGATCGTGCTGGGCAGCCGGTCGCTGCTGCCGGCGAGGCGCTGGTCGCGCGCGACGGGATTGCCCTCGCGAATCCAGGCTCGCGGGATGGGCGCGGAGACGAACCCGTGTGCGTCGTGGCGCAGCTCCCGGGGGCCCTCGATCGAGATCGTCTGCTCCAGCATTTCGAGCTCGACCGTCGGATCATCAGCCATCAGCTCGTCTGTGGCGTCGTCCTGCTGCGGTACTTTTCCCAAGTTTGTTCCCCGGCTCCCCGCTTAACGTAATCCATTCGGGCCGAAGCCGGAATGCGCCGGGAGCATACCGGCGGACCCTGTGCCGGCGCTGTGAGTTGTCGCACATTGGTCCGCTCAAACTTGAGCGCGCAAAGTCGCGAGCGGCGGCTGTCGCACGACGGAGCGCGTGGCCAGCCAGCCACTCACCACGACCACGAGCGCTCCGCCCAGGAGTCCGACCACGCAGGCCCAGGGACTGAAGACGTACCGCAGGTCGAGCACCCGCGTCGTGAGAAAATAGGCCGCAATCGAGGCGCCGGCCGCCGCGATGAGTCCCGAAAGGACGCCGAGCGCGGCAAACTCGGCCAGCACGCTTTTCAGCACCGTGCGGCGACTCGCCCCAAGAGTGCGCAGCATCGCACTTTCGTAGCGACGCTCGTCGCGGCTCGACTGCACGGCGGCGAGCAGCACCGTCAATCCTGCGAGCAGCGTGAATGCGAATACGCTTTGCACGGCCAACACCGCCTTGTCGAGCACGGACCGCACGTCCGCCAGCAGATCATCGATGTCGAATATGGAAACGCTCGGAAACTGATGGGCCAGGGCGGCCAGGGATTGGGCGGCGGCCGGCGCGATATAGGCGCTCGTCAGGTAGGTACCGGCGACCTTGTCGAGCAGACCCGGGGCGAACACGATGAAGAAGTTGGGCCTGAAGCTGTCCCATTTGACCTTGCGGACGCTGGCCACGCGTACCGTGAACGACTCGCCCGCGATATCGAAGGTGAGGCGATCGCCGAGGTGCAGGCCGAGCCACTGCTCGAACTCCGTGGAGACGGACACGAGCGGTTGACCGTAGTCGGCCGGCGTCCACCAGTGGCCCGCCACCACGCGGTTATCGGCGCCGAGCGCCGCGGACCAGGTGAGATTCTGCTCGCGGTTCGCAAACTCCTCGCCACGATGACCGGCAAAGTGCATGTTCTGCACCGGCCGGCCATCGATCGCCGTCAGCCTGCCTCGGATCATCGGCAGCACGCGGGAAGTCCTCGCGCCGCGCGCGCGCAGGTACGCGGTGAAGGTGTCGCGGCTCGCGGCCGGGATGTTGATGAAGAAGTAGTTGGGCAGGTCGGCCGGCAGGCTCCTGCGCCAATCGCCATCGAGATCGTTGCGTATGATCCCGAGAAGGAGCAGCGCCATGATGCCGGTGCCGAAAGCGACGATCTGCAGGATGCTGTCGGCCCTGCGCCGGCTGAGACTGGCAACACCATAGCGCCACGCGACCCCGGCGCCGGCCCGGAGGCGGCCCGCGGCCATGACGAGCAGCGCGCCGGTGAGGACCAGCAGCACGATGAAAGCCGCGAGCCCCGCGCTGAAGCCGAGGAAGAGCTTCCAGTCGAGCAAGACCCAGTAGATGAGCAGCGCGACGACCGCGACTGCGGGGCCAAAGGCGAGCAGCACCAGGGGCTGCGGCGGCCCGATGTCGCGTCGCAGCACCCGGATCGCCGGCACGCGCGATAGCTGCAGCACGGGGGGCAGCGCGAAGCCCGCGAGGAGAGCAACGGCCGTCAGCAGACCCATCCCCACCGGCACGAGGCTCGCGGGAGGCGGCGTCCTACCGCCGGCAAGAAGCCCGCGCAATGCGTACACCAGCCAGGCCTGTGCCAGGTAGCCGACCGCGGACCCGATCACGGCGCTGACCAGCGCGACCGCGAAAAGCTGCAGCGTGGTCAGCCAGACGGTGAATCCTCTGGTCGCGCCCAATGTCTTGAGCAGCGCGACCGAATCGAGGTGCCGGCGAACATAGCGTCGCGCGGACATGCCCACCGCGGTGGCACAGAGGAGCACCGCAACGAGGCTCGCAAGACTGAGGAAGCGCCCGGCGCGGTCGACGGCGCTCTTGATCTGCGGGCTGGCGCTGGAGATATCACGCAGCCGCTCCCCGGGACGCTTGTGGAGCCGGAGCCAGTGTTTGAACGCCGTGAGGCGCTCGGGCGTGCCGGCGAAGAGGGCGGCATAAGTCGCCCGACTACCCGGTTGGATGAGCTGCGTCCGCGACAGGTCGGCGGCGTTCATGAGGAGGTTCGGGACTAGTCCGGTGAACGTGCCGCCCTCGTCGGGCCGGGAGATGAGCACGCGGCCGACACGGAAGTCCGCTGCGCCGATGGTGAGTCGGGAGCCGACGTGACCGCCGAGCGCCGCCAGCAGCCTCGAGTCCGGCCACACTTCCCCCTGCGGCGGAATCGCCGCAGCCGGCAGCCCCTTGGCGAACGGCTGATTCGCGACCATCACAGTGCCGCGCAGCGGGTAACCGTCGGTCACGGCATTGATGTCCGTGAGCTGACTCGCATCACCCTGAAACACCACGCTGAGCAGACCTGTGGTGCCCGCAACCCCCAGGCCCAGCTGGCGGGCCGCCGCCACATCCGCTTCCTCGATGGGCTGCGATGACTCCAGTCGAATGTCGGCCGCCAGCACCTGGCTCGCCTGCATCGCTACCGCGGCGCTGATCCGGCTCACCAGGAAGCCGACGCCTGTGAGCGAGGCTACTGCGATGGTGAGCGCGAGCAGCAGCACGCCGAGCTCCCCGGAGCGCCATTCCCGGGACAGCATGCGCATCGCGAGCCTGACTACGCGCATGCCGGCTATCTCAGTCCGCCGGCTTCCATATGCACGATCCGCTCGCAGCGGGTGGCGAGATCGCTGTCGTGGGTCACCAGCACCAGGGTCGTGCGGGAGTGCGCGTTCATCTCGAAGAGCAATTGTCCGATCCTGGCGCCCGTCGCCGCATCGAGATTACCTGTCGGCTCGTCCGCGAACAGCACCGCCGGCTGCGTCACGAACGCTCGCGCAAGCGCGACTCGCTGCTGCTCGCCGCCCGAGAGCTGGCGCGGGTAATGGCGCGCACGCTCTTTCAGACCCACCTGGCGCAGCGTCTCGAGTGCTGCGTCGCGGGCGCGCGCGTGGCCGGCGAGCTCCAGTGGCAGCATCACATTCTCCAGCGCGGTGAGCGACGGGATGAGATGGAACGACTGGAAGACGAACCCAACCCGCTGCGCGCGTACCAGCGCCCGGCCGTCCTCATCGAGGCGGGTGAGATCCCGGCCTTCGAGGAGTACGTGCCCCGCGCTCGGCAGGTCGAGCCCGGCGAGGAGCGCGAGCAGGGTGGACTTGCCCGCCCCGGAGGGCCCAACGACCGCGACCGACTCACCCGCTGCGATGTCGAGCGAGACGTCGTGCACAATAGTCAACAGCCCTTCGGGACTTTGGACCTGCTTGGTGAGGTGCTCAGCCTTGAGAACGCTGCTGCGGACCGCTTGCGCCTGGGCGCTCGGCATCGGGTTGATGTTCATCGCGCTCCAGAACGCGGTGGCGTCCGACCATACCATTCTCGTGTTCGGCGACAGCTTGAGCGCCGCCCACGGCCTCAGGCCGGAGCAGGGTTGGGTGGCGCTGCTCGTTGAGCGCCTGAGAGCCCAAGGGTACGGGTACGAGGTGATCAACGCCAGTGTGAGCGGCGAGACCACCACTGGCGGCCTCGCCCGCCTGCCTCGCGAGCTGCACCTCGCCCAGCCCGGCGTCCTCATCCTGGAGCTGGGTGCGAACGATGCCCTGCAGGGCCTGCCGCTCGACCTCGCGCGCCAGCGCCTGGCTCAGATGATCCGGCTGGCCAAGACCGCCGGGGCGCGGGTACTGCTGGTTGGCCTGCTCATCCCGCCGAATTACGGGCCGCGGTATACCAAGCAGTTCGCGGACATGTATCCGGCCCTCGCGCAACAATTCCACACGGGGCTGGTACCCTTCCTGCTGAAGGGGGTAGCTCTCAATCCGCAGCTGATGCAGCAGGATGGCCTGCATCCGAATGCGCGCGGGGAGCCGCTGGTATTGGATACCCTGTGGCCGTATCTGCGGCCGATGTTGAAAAAGAGCAGATGAGGGGGCAGTGCCAATGAATCGATTCTGGCTGAAGTCTTATCCGCCGGGCGTCCCGGCGGACATCGACCCCTCGCGACTGAAGTCCCTCGAGGAGTTGCTGCGCCAGGCATGCGCCAGCTACAGGGACGGGCCGGCGTACGAGCAAATGGGCCGCACCATGACGTTCGCGCAGCTCGATGACCTGACCCGCGACTTCGGGGCCTGGCTGCAGGCAGCCGGCATGGTAAAGGGCGACCGGATCGCCATCATGCTGCCCAACACCCTGCAATACCCCATCGCGCTATTCGGCGCGCTGCGGGCCGGCCTCGTTGTCGTCAACACCAACCCCCTCTACACCTCCCGGGAACTGCAGCACCAGCTCGAGGACTCCGGCGCGACAGCCATCGTGGTGCTGGAGAACTTTGCCCACGTGGTGCAGGAAGTGGCGCCGCACACTCGCTTGAAGAAAGTGCTGGTAACCGCGGCAGGAGACTTCCTCGGCTTCCCGAAATCCTGGATCGTCAACTACGTCGTGCGGCATCGCCGCAAGCAGGTGCCGACGTGGCAGATCCCAGGCGCGGTGGACTTTCGCGAGGCCGTCGAGGCCGGACGCAAGCTTCCGCTCAATCCGGTCGACGTGGGGCCGGATGACATCGCCTTCCTGCAGTACACCGGCGGGACGACCGGGGTGGCCAAGGGCGCCATGCTGACTCATGGCAACGTCAGCTCCAACGTTCTGCAGGCAGAGGCATGGATCGCCGATCGTTTCTCCCGTGGCACCGGGGTGCTGATCACTGCGATTCCGCTCTACCACGTGTTCGCGCTCACTGCGAACTGTCTACTCTTCGCGCACCTGGGCTGGAAGAACGTGCTCATCATCAATGCGCGCGACTTCCCGGCGCTCGTGAAGGAAATGAGGAAGCAGCCGTTCGGCTACTTCAGCGGCGTCAACACGCTCTTCAACGCGCTGCTGCATACGCCCGGATTTGCCTCCATCGATTTCAGCCACCTCCAGATCACGCTGGGTGGCGGCATGGCCGTGCAGGAATCGGTGGCGAAACGCTGGAAGGAGGTCACAGGCAAGGTCCTCACTCAGGCCTGGGGCCTCACGGAAACCTCTCCCGCGGCGACCATCAATCCCACGGGCGAGGAATTCAACGGCTCGATCGGTCTGCCCATCCCCTCCTGCGACGTCGCCATCAAGAACGACCAGGGCGAGGACCTTCCCCTCGGCGAGACCGGCGAGATCTGCGTCCGCGGCCCGAATGTGATGCGCGGGTACTGGAACCGCCCCGACGAGACCGCCAAAGTCCTGCTCCCCGGCAGCTGGCTGCGCACGGGTGACGTCGGCTACATGGATGACCGCGGTTATGTGTTCCTTCAGGATCGCAAGAAAGACCTGATCCTTGTTTCAGGCTTCAACGTCTACCCGAACGAAGTGGAAGAGGTCGCCGCCAGCCACCCGGGCATCCTCGAATGTGCAGCCATCGCGCAGACGGACGAGCACTCCGGTGAGGTGGTCGCCCTTTACGTCGTGCGTAAAGACCCAAACCTCACCGAGCACGACGTCATCGAGTACTGCCGCAAATCCCTCGCGGGCTACAAGGTCCCCAAGCACGTCTACTTTCGCAAGGATTTGCCTAAGAGCAATGTGGGGAAGATATTGAGGAAGGAGCTCAGAGAGCAGCGCTAAACGAGTGACCGTCTGGTCGCAGAGCTTCGCATCCTCGCCCTGGTTGGCGCAACATACGCATGAACGTGCACACCCGCTCGTACCGTTTCTACATTCTCGTGATTAACACTAGTCTGGTCCCTCGCACGCCTACTCTCCAGCCAGTCGTTAATAGTCCTAGCGAACATGGCACCTTGAAGTCGTGAAAACTGCCGGAATTCGTCCACACACTCAGCTGGAAGGTCCGGTACTTCCGCAAATCGCTCCAATAGATGTGCTGATGTGGGCGCTCCCGTCAGATTGTCTTCGACAGTCTCAAGCAGAGACATCAAGCATCGGGCTACGTGCTGTAAGACAGTCGGACCATAGATTGAAACCAGCGCCATATCACCGATCGGCCTGTAACGATTTCCCGAGCCTGGTGTAATGAGGCCAAGGGATTGAATTCGGTGGGCCAAGCCGATCGGATCGAACATTGGGCCTTCAGATCTAATTAATGCCTCGACGCTCGGCGCCCGTCCAAACAGCGGCACGGCCCTAGGTTTACCTCTGGACGTTAGATATCGTCTATCGCGGTGCCACGCGTCCAGCACCAGGCTGACAGTTGCTAGTTCGCCCCCGCTGGATTGGCCTAGCGAGATCGCCTTTCTTATCGCAACTTTGAGAGAGCGAGTTGCTATCGCAGAGACGACTCTTTCACCAACGCCGCACTGAATGAGCAGACCGAATACGGCTGTGAGTACGCGCTCGTAGTCGCGGCGGGTCTGCTTGAGCGGAATTACCTTCATATAGGTCCTTGCATGCCGCAGTATGAGGTGTGAGTGCGCACGATCAGCGGGCTTTGAGCTATCTCGCTCAGGATTCCCTTGCGCCACCTGCCAACAGGACAGTTACGGTAAGGACATGCGTCGAGGGTCGCTTTCGAACCGGTCTCGTGAACTCGTGCTCCAGAGACTCTTTCAAGCCGTGTAAAAGAGACTGGACAGCTGACGAACAGCGTTGGCGGATGAGCGCGAGTTCAGCCTCGGTAGTTGCGTGAAGCCTAAGACGATAGAGCACAGAGCCGATCGCAGTTGATGGCTGACGGGAGGCGATTCTGAGGCCATCCACAAGAGTCGGAATGACTCGAGCCAGCGGCCCAAGGCCACTCCTAGGGTTTTGCAACCTAGCCGCGCGCAGCTCCAACCGCTGCCCGGCGCGACGCACTGTTCTTGAGCGCACAAGCTCTTCCAACACCGCTCTCGGAGACACATCTCCGCCATATTCCTTTACCAACCGCTCGAACGAAAGTGTTCCGCCACTGACACCTAGCGATTTGGGTCGGCTCTGTTGGGTCAAAAATCGTCGATCAGTTAGCCAACCTCGCACCACCCGCTCGGAAGGTGTGCGGGTTGTCGAGTCCGGCTCCAAACAGTCTCGTGGATGTTTGAGTATTCGCCTTATTTCCTTTCGTGGCAAGCCCGTTAGGGCGGCAATCTTTGAATGATTGAGCTTCCCATTTCTCAACCGCGCATGACCGGCGGCGGCACGAATGAACGCTTCTCGTGCGCGTCTGGAGAAACTGGTGGGTGTGACGCCGCACGGAAGAAGAACCAACGCGAGCTCAAAGAGAAGCTGCTGCAGCTCAGCGTTTCCGCTGTCTTTTAGCGTCGCCACGCCTCCTTGGCGCCCAAGACGAGAGTCACGACGGTCCCTGTCAGAGGCGCGAGGCTGTCTCGGTAATCGGGTTTGGTGGTGTAATTTCAGAGCTCGCTCAACACAGCACGCTCCGCTGGTGAGCGGATCATCAACCTATTAGCGGGAGAGGTAAATCCGGCGTTTGTGATGCATTCACCGAGATATGCAGTATTGACAAGCTATGGGAGATCGGCGCACACAAATGACGATGCTCAATGGCGCCGTCGGGCGTGCCACCAGCCCAGAAGCGGCACGGCGCCGGGATGCCCCCAGCTAGTCGACCATGTTATGACTTGCAGCCGCCGCTAGTACCGGGCGCTTCTTTTTTGCTTCGTCCGATTTTCTTGAGGGCGCTGCTGTCGAGGGTCGAGTTAGCCCGACCCGCTAATCCCGAGGTCTGCGCTGCCGCTGCCGCTAATTCCCAGTGAGGCGCCAGATCCGCTGATCCCCAGTGAAGCACCGGACCCGCTGATTCCGAGGCTCTTGCTCGTTCCGCTTCCGCTGATTCCGAGCGACGCGCCCGACCCGCTGATTCCTAGTGAGGCACCAGATCCGCTAATCCCAAGTGAGGCACCAGATCCGCTAATCCCAAGTGAGGCACCAGATCCGCTAATCCCAAGTGAGGCGCCAGATCCGCTAATCCCGAGTGAAGCCCCAGATCCGCTAATCCCAAGTGAGGCGCCAGATCCGCTGATCCCGAGTGAAGCCCCAGATCCGCTAATTCCCAGTGAAGCGCCAGATCCGCTAATTCCCAGTGAAGCGCCAGATCCGCTGATCCCCAGTGAAGCACCGGACCCGCTGATTCCGAGGCTCTTGCTCGTTCCGCTTCCGCTGATTCCGAGCGAAGCACCCGACCCGCTGATTCCCAGCGAGGCACCAGATCCGCTGATCCCCAGTGAAGCACCGGATCCGCTAATCCCGAGGCTCTTGCTCGTTCCGCTTCCGCTGATTCCGAGCGAAGCACCCGACCCGCTGATTCCCAGCGAAGCGCCAGATCCACTGATCCCCAGTGAAGCACCGGATCCGCTAATCCCGAGGCTCTTGCTCGTTCCGCTTCCGCTGATTCCGAGCGAAGCACCCGACCCGCTGATTCCCAGCGAAGCGCCAGATCCACTGATCCCCAGTGAAGCACCGGATCCGCTAATGCCGAGGCTCTTGCTCGTTCCGCTTCCGCTGATTCCGAGCGAAGCACCCGACCCGCTGATTCCCAGCGAAGCGCCAGATCCACTGATCCCCAGTGAAGCACCGGATCCGCTGATTCCGAGGCTTGCGTCGTCGCCACTACCGCTAATACCACTAGCGACGACCAAACCACCGGCAGTCGGTTGAGTGCCGGTTATCTGGAGTTTTGCTCCAACAGCAGGCGCAACAACTCCGTTTGACATTGTGCCGGTAAGATCAATCGTCAGACCATCCACCGTCACGCGGCCCACAGCACTATCTGACTTCTGAACTTTACCGGTCAGGAATATCATGGTCGCACCAGGAACGTACCGCCCCTGGTCAACGATTGACGTTGCTACAAGGCTTCCATTGGCCTTCGTAACACCGAAGACGGCCGCCGTATCACCGACGACAAGCCTTCCAGCCTCGCCATAGGTGAGCTTCTGACCCAGGATGGTAACGAGACCAGCTTGCGCGCTAACGGCTTCGACCGGCCCAATGAGGAGCAACTGCCCCTGTTGCACCGAGCTCGTGCTACCGCTACCGCTAATTCCGGCGCCGTAAGCCGTGGTGGCGGCCGCTACTGCCGCGGTCACCGCGGCCAAGACTAACTTGTTCATTTCACTCCCCGAAAACTTCCGCTTATTCTTTCCCGGGCCTAGCCGCGAGAACGTCTATCTCTTCAGTCTCTTCAGTCGGCCGACCGCTTTGGGCCCCTGGTTGACCACCGAGCCTTCTGGACTCCCGGTCAACTTGACCCGTCGATTCGTCCTCAAAGAAATATATGCCTACCCCGTACCTTTTGCCGGCATCGCTTTTGTCCGGCGTTGAAATCTGCGTGAGAAACGTATCCAGTTCTGTGAGTAGCTCCATGCCCCTTTCCGAAGCTACGGCAAGAAACTTGTCGCGACCCGAACCAGAGAGGGCATCGTCAGAAACTACGGTGCGCTCGAAGTAAGCCGGTTCAGCCTCAGAGCGCATCAGGTTATATGACAAGCTGGTCGACACTGCGCCGAGGAAGCGGCCCATTCTAGCTATCCGCGTTACATCCTCGCCCGACGGCACGTACGTGCGCGACAAACATCGAGCGGTACTACCATCAACGATCTCAACGCAGTGCGCAGCAATCAATTCGTCTAACAAAGCTTCCGCGTCTGCACCGGGGCACGCGGCGTCGACAAGCTCCTTGAAATGGTGCCGCGGTGAACCGGGCACGAACACCACATCAAGATCCATAGCGAGTCCATACGCCCCAGAGAAATTCGGAAGGGTGTGCCATGCCGTCAGCAAAGTTGTCAGTTGATCCAAGCTGACACTCGTCCGCATGCTGTGCGGCGAACCAGATCGAAGGGCATCGCGCAAAGCGGTAACGTCGGACTTGGGCAGCCCGGAAACAGCCGCAAGACGCGCATCAGTAGGCGGTCGGTTCTGCTCGACTAGCTTTGCTTCGAGTGCTTGCACGTATGTCCGCCTAACCGTCCCCGCGATCTCACTTGCCGATATTCCGTACTCAAAGGCAACTCGCATGAGCGGTCTGATCAGAGCCGCAAATACGTTGAGCACTGCCTCCTTTTCCTTGCTCGGTTTCTTCATTCGTATAAATGACCTGTTTCTGTGAAAACTCTAGGCTGGCCAGCTGGTTATGTCAATTGAAAAGTGTGACGCATGCACGCGTTTTTGTACTTATGTAAAGCGGCAGCGTCGTGTGGTAGGGCTGCTTCACAAGGCGGCGGCTGGCCCATCACCTTCGTGGTGATGCGCCGGTCCAAGGCGCCTTCTAGATTCGTAACTCTTTGAAACTAATAGAAATGGCTAGCACGCAAACGCCAGCACCCCCGCCTTCCATGACGGTGGCCTGCCGGACCCTCTGCTTCCGCGGCGGTTGAATGAGGGTAGACAGGGGCCGCTGGTCACGCGGCGATCCCACATAAAGGAATACGTTCACGCCAGCACCGATCCTTGGCCGCAGGTCGTTAACTTCGGCACCAGAGTGGGGTGTAAGCCAGTTACCCAAGTCGGAGAGAAACAGCTCGGCTCGATGTCGCGCGAAGGACTCGAATTTGGGAGCAGTTCCTCCGGAAGCCCCCGAGCGGCCACAACAAAGCGCTCCAATCGCTTTGCAGCATTGCCAGGATTCAAGTTGTGCTCGAGTGTCTTGGCCAGTCGAGTGAGCGAATCGCGAAAATATTCGATTTGTTCTCGTGACATGGGCCCCGACGCCACGAATGCGCGTGAAATCGTACGAAAATGCGTGTCGTCCCAGTAAACAACCGAGCCTACGCGCAGCAGCTCGCCCAGGACCCAACCCCGCGCTGACACTTGGGTCAACGCTTGAAACCAAGTTGCGGAAGTTGCGACCACTGAGGTCTTCGAATTCGAGCTCAAGCGGGGATGCCGTAAGGTCCAAGGTACTGCGAATCTGTGTGCCACCTGTGCAACACCTCCATGGCTATTCGTGCGAGGGTCGGCTCCGCCACCGGCAGCTCCCCCTGATTCTCAATGTAATGGTCCACCTGGTGCCTGGTAGCCCCGGTGGCGAAAGCGATCCGCTCCCGGGTAGGGGTGCCCCCGCGATCGAGGCCGTCGCGGATGGCGCTTTCGATGTAGACGCCCCGAGGTAGCTCGGACAATTCGTCGAAGCGGATGCCGGCGCGAATGAGGATTCGGACGATGGGCCGCAGGACCTGCCGCAGCGCATATAGAAAGTGCTTGCGGGCGTCGCTGGATGAGATGGTCCCTTGTGTCCCTTGGTCAGGTCCGCTCGGCGGGGTCGAAAAGGCGTCGGTGCTCGAGTATGGCGTACCGGTCGGTCATCCCCGCGATGTAGTCTGCCACTGCGCGCGCGCGGCCGCCGCCTCCTTGCGCGGTCTCGCCGCGGGCGGCCGCCTCGCGGTGCTCGGGGGGCATCAGCTGGATGTCGCTCAGGAAGGCCTCGAAGAGCTCTTTCAGTACGCGGCGGGCCTTCGCGGTCATGCGCAGCACTTTGTAGTGCCGGTAGACCCGCTCGCGCAGGAACTGCATCAGCTCGTCATGCTCCTCACGGGCGGTATCGCTGAGGCCGATCAGGGGGTTCGGCTGGCTGCGGACCTCCTCTATGGAGGCCGGGTGCGCCGCCTCCAGCCGCGCCTGGCTGGTGCGGATCAGGTCGACGACGATGTGATTGATCATCCGGCGGATCACCTCGTGAACCAGCCGCCGTTCGCCGAGCTCGGGGTATTTGGCTGTCACGACGTCGAGTTGGCGCCGGAAGAGGCGGGTCTCGCGCACCTCATCTAGGCTCACTAGCTGCGCCCGGATGCCGTCGTCGACGTCGTGGTTGTTGTAGGCGATCTCATCGGCCACATTGGCAATCTGTGCCTCGAGGCTCGGCTGGGTGCGCTTGAGAAAGCGTTCGCCCAGGTCGCCGAGCTCCCGCGCCGCCCGCGCGGAGCAATGCTTGAGGATCCCCTCGCGGCACTCGAACGTCAGGTTGAGGCCGGGGAATTCGGCGTAGCGCTCCTCCAGCTCATCCACCACTCGGATGGACTGCAGGTTGTGCTCGAACCCGCCGTAGGGCCGCATGCACTCGTTCAGCGCGTCCTGCCCGGCGTGGCCAAACGGCGTATGACCCAGATCGTGCGCCAGGCAGATGGCTTCCGTCAGCGCCTCATTGACGCCCAGCGCTCGCGCCACAGAGCGCGCGATCTGCGCAACTTCGATCGAATGGGTGACCCGGGTCCGATAGAGGTCACCCTCATGATTCACGAACACCTGCGTCTTGTAGACCAGCCGCCGGAAAGCATTGGAGTGGATGATCCGATCGCGGTCCCTCTGGTACTCCGTACGGTACTCCGGCTTGGGCTCCGGGTAGCGCCGGCCGCGGGAGTCATCATCCCGTGCCGCATAGGGCGCCAGCATCTCTCCGCCAGGAACCGGTTCGCTCACGACCTACCCCAGATGCGTCGCGAGGGTATGGCGCAGGGCGGGCTCGCCGTAATCCGCACTTACGAAAGCGCCGCCGATCCCGCGCAGCAGCACCAGCCGGATCCTGCCTGCCTTCACCTTCTTATCGATTCGCATGAGTTCCAGAGCAGCGTCCGGCTTTACGTTGGAAACGTGAGTCGGCAGGCCCGTCCGCGCCACGAGGCGCGTCACCCGATCCAGCTCGTCCGCAGTCAGGTACCCGGACTCCCGTGACATGCACGCCGCCATCACCAATCCCGCCCCGATTGCCTCCCCATGGAGCCATTCTTTATAGCTCGTAGCCGACTCTACCGCATGGCCGAAGGTATGACCGAGGTTGAGCAGCGCCCGGTCTCCTTGCTCCCGCTCGTCCCGCCCCACGATCCCCGCCTTGATCTCGCACGACCGGCGGACCACATGCGCCAGGGCCGCCGCATCGCCTGCCAGCAGCGCGTCGATGTGCGCCTCCAGCCAGGCGAAGAAGTCCGCGTCGCAGATCAGGCCGTACTTGATGACTTCCGCCAAACCGGCCCGCAGCTCGCGCGGCGGTACGGTGGCCAACGTACCTGTGTCCGCCACTACCGCGACCGGCTGGTGGAACGCGCCAATCAGATTCTTGCCGCCGGGATGGTTGACCCCGGTCTTCCCGCCTACGGACGAGTCCACCTGGGCGAGCAGGGTCGTCGGCACTTGCACGAACGCGACACCGCGCTGATAGGTTGCCGCCGCGAATCCGGCCATATCGCCTACCACGCCGCCACCCAGGGCGATCACGGCGCAGTCGCGCCCGAAGCGGTTGGCTACCAGCACATCCAGAATGCGGGCGACGTTGGCCAGCGTCTTGTGAGACTCACCGTCCGGAAGGATGACCGCGACCACGCGCCGGGGCCTGAGGCTGGCCTCCAGTGCACCCAAATAGAGCGGAGACACGACGGTATTGCTGACGACCAGAAGGTCGCGCGCCGACAGATGCTGCTCGAAAGGGCCGCGCTCGGCGAGGAGCCCCTGCCCGATCAGGATCGGGTAGCTGCGGCTGCCGAGCTCGACGCGGAGAGTTTCCATGGCCTGCAATCTAGCGAATCAGCCGTACGATGTCCTCGGCAACGGATTTCACCCGCCGCCCGTCGGTCCTCACGGTGATGTCGGCGATCGAGCGGTAGAGCGGATCCCTGATCGCCATCAACTCCTCGAGACGGATCGCAGGGTCCACGTTACTGAGGAGCGGGCGGTGCCGACCGTGCTGCACCCGCTCGACCTGCTGCTCGATCGAGGTCTCGAGATAGACCACGCAGCCTCCCGCTGCGAGCAGCCGCCGGTTTTCCGGCAGCATGACCGCGCCGCCGCCCGTCGCCAGTACGATTCCCTGCAGCGCCACCAGAGCCCTTATGGCTTCATGCTCGCGCTCCCGGAAGCCTGCCTCGCCCTCTTTCTCGAAGATATACGGGATATCCACCCCCGTGCGGCGCACGATTTCCGTGTCGCTGTCGTAGAAAGGCGCGCCCAGATGCCGGGCGAGACTGCGGCCGACCGCGGTCTTGCCGGAGCCCATCGGGCCAATGAGGAACATATTGGAGGTGCCGCGCATACGGCCGGGAAGCATAGCAAGCCGCCCGGTAAGGGCATCAAAACGAAGCGGCCGCCCGAAGGCGGCCGCTTTAGGCTCGAGCTGATTCCTTCTAATTCACTGGAATGTCGACTGTCGTGAGCGTCTTCGTTCCTGCCGAAGTCACCTGAAAGGTGACGTATCCCGACGGGGGAGACGGTACTGAGGTGAGGTAGATCGTGTATTGGTCGCCTGCCGGATTCGTGCTGCAGCCCTCCGTGAAAGAGCCGGACGTCGCGCTCAGGGTACCCACGCCGGTCGCCGTAACTGCAACTGTCGAGCCTGCGGAGATCGGGTTGGCAGCGGTGGGGGGCGAGTAGTCGCCGTAGTAGCTTGAGATGGTGAAAGTGATCGTTCCCGAACTACCTGTCCCGGTCACAATCTGCCCGGAGCCGTTGAGTGCGAATGCACCCGTGGCGCCGGTGGCTACCACCTGTGCGCCCCCCGTGGACATGATGATGAGCGCCGACTGGCTGATCGCCAACGCATTTTCGGTGCATGTTGAGCTTGCCGTCGTCCCATTGCAGGTGATGCCCACGAACACGGGCGGAGTCGGCGGCGGGGCATACTGCCCGGTTTGTTTGTAATCGAGGAAGTAATCCCCCAGTACGTATGCGGAATTGCTATATAGCTGGGGAGCAGAAAGCTCCTGCGAGTTGTCGTACGGGTCCCCGAGATTGGTGAACGTATCGCCGGACTGGTAGAACCCGCTGCCGTTGGCGTCGTCGAAGGACTCCTCGCCGATCGCCGTCGCGAGAAGCACCACGCGGCCGGGTTCGCTCGACTTCGAAGGCAACGCCGTATCCGGAGTCGGTTGCGGATTCTCGCTAGTCCAGTCGACCGTGTCGTTCGTGCCTTGGCAGGTGCCCGTTCCGTTCGCAGTCGTGCAGCTGCCTGTGATCTTACCGCCGTCGGTGTAGAAGCTCACCGCCGTCCCGTCGAGCACCGGGTTGTTGTACCGATCGGCCAGGCTCACCGTGATCGGAACGTTGACGCCCTCGAGATCCCATGCCTCTACATTGGGGCAGGCCGGTGGAGTGGTGGTTTGGCCCGGATACACGGCGGGTCCAACCGCGACGGTGAACGTGTTGGAAGCGGGGATGCCCGTCGACACAGTCAGCGAGCTGGATTGCGTGCTCAGCGCCGGCGAGGCGATGGTGGCGGTCACGGTCACGGGCGTGTGTACAGTGCCGGAGCTCACTACGGTCTGCACAGTGCCATCAGCAGCCGACGTGGCGGAAACCGGTGAGAAGCTGAGGCCACCCACGGTAGTATTCAGAGAGAAAGTGACCGTGACGCCGGCCTTCGGCGCACCGGTAGAATCCAGCACCTTGAAAATGACCGTCGAAGTGGACGGCTGCCCGGTGCCTTTCAGGCCGATAATGCCGGGCATG
Organism: uncultured Pseudomonadota bacterium; assembly: GCA_963812925.1. Lineage (GTDB taxonomy): Bacteria > Pseudomonadota > Gammaproteobacteria > Steroidobacterales > Steroidobacteraceae > 13-2-20CM-66-19. The sequence goes on from CAWEXF010000009.1 coordinate 190,840, forward strand.
GCCGATACGAACTCAAGGGATCCTGTCGCAGCCGAGGCTACCGTGACGGTCCCGGTGGCTGTAAGGTTGGTGCTTCCAATCGTAGCGCTCGCCGTGATGACATCGGAACCGCTGCATCCTTTGGCAGTGTACGTCGCATCCGCGGTTCCGGTCGTCGTCTCGACCGTGTTGGCAGTCGAGCCTGCTGAAGTGCTACCGGAGGCGGCGACGGAAGCAAGCCCCTGCGAAATACACGTCGAACTGAACGTAATCGTTACAGGCGCGGTCGTGTAGAGCGTTCCCGTCTGATCCACGATGGATACCTGCAAGCTCGTCGTGCCGCCTGCGGAAACGGTGCCGCTCGAAATACCGATCATTCCCGACTGGAAGCCGCTGCCGCTGCCATTGCCCATCGAGTAGGTCGCGGCGGTCCCAGTTCCGGTGCCGGTCCCAGTCCCGGTGCCACCGCTACCCTGGTCGCCAGTCAGCGATCCGCCGCTGCCGCCCCCGCAACTCGCGAGCGCGAGTGTCGCAGCGGCGATTACCATGCTTGATACGAGCTTTCTCATGTTACCTATCCACCCTGAATACCGCACGTGACGGCGCTGCCCTCATCTCAGTAGACATTTACGCCCTGGCGAATGATCTTCGGTGTGACGAAGATCAAGAGCTCATCCTTATTGTTGGTGCGATTCGTATTCTTGAAGAAATTTCCCAGGATCGGAATCGAGCCGAGGAACGGGACCTGGTTCACGATGTTGCTGGACTGGGTCGTGAGGATGCCGCCGAGGACGACGGTCTGCCCATCGTTGACCAGCACCTGCGTGGTTACTTCGCGTGTGTCGATCGCCGGCACGTTCACACCGCCGGACTCCACGACCACCTGCCCGACCTCGTCATCGCGAACGTCGAGGTCGAGGATGATGCGGTTGTCGGGGGTGATCTGCGGAGTGACCTGCAGCTGCAGCACCGCGTTCTTGAACGAGATCGACGTGGCGCCGCTCGAGGCCGACTGCTGGTACGGGATTTCCACGCCCTGCATGATCGTCGCCTGTTTCTGGTTGGCGGTGATCACCCGCGGCGAAGAGATGTCCTTGGCCTCGGTCTCGGCCTCGGCGGCCGAGAGCTCGAGGTCGACCAGGCTCGAAGCGGAGAGAATGCCGACGGCGATCGAGCCATCGGGTGTGCCCACCGGCAGGTTGACGTTGTAGCGGTTGGACGCGCTCGATCCCGTCGGAATGGAGACCGGGAAGGGCTGGCCGTTGGACTGATCGTTGGTCAGCGCGGAGCTGACGATCGAGTCCGTGCCGGCGGCACTGCCCGTGGTCGTTACCAGACCGGTCTGTCCGTTCCTCTGCACATCGGTGAGACCCAGGGTCGCGCCGAGCTGGCGATTGAAGTCGTCGTTGACCAGCACCACACGCGCCTCGATCTCGACCTGACGCACGGGGACATCCAGCCGGGCCACCAGCCGGTTGACCTGCTCCAGGTTATCCGGGGTGTCCTGCAGCAACAGGGTGTTGGTGCGGTCGTCGACGGCGACGTTACCGCGCTTGGAGAGCAGCGAGTTGCTCTGTCCCTTGATGAGAGCGGCGAGATCGGCCGCCTTGGCGTAGTTGACCTGCAGGTATTCCGAGCGCAGCGGCTCGAGCTGCTGCACCGAGTCCTGCGCCGCCAGGTCCGCCTTCTCGCGCGCAGCGAGCTCCGCCTGCGGCTCGACGAGAATCACGTTGCCTTCCTCGACCTTGCCGAGCCCCTTGGTCTGCAGAATGATGGCCAGGGCCTGATCCCACGGCACGTTCTGCAGGCGCAGCGTGACATTGCCGGTGACCGTGTCGCTGACCACGATGTTCTTGCCGCTGGCGTCCATGAGCAGCTGCAGCACCGCGCGCACGGAAATGTCCTGGAAGTTCAGCGTCAGGCGCTCGCCGGTGTACTTCGGCCGCAGCGACTCCGCTTCGCCCTTCTTCAGCGGCTGCAGCTCGACGACGTACTCGTCGTTGGACTGATAGGCCAGCTGATCGTACTCGCCGCCGGCGTCGATCGCGATGCGCGAGCCGTGGCTGCTGTTGGTGACATCGAAATCGGTGACCGGCGTGCCGAAATCGCTCGCGTCGTAGCGTCGGACCAGGTCAGACGGCACCGTCGCGTTGGCGAAATCCACCACGATCTGGTTGCCGACCTGCTGCAGGTTGATCGGAATGTGCGGGTCGGAGAGGCGAACGATCACGCGCCCGGAGCCGTCGGCTCCGCGCCGGAAATCGATGCTGCGGATCTCCCACGGCTGGGCGTAGCCGCCGCCTGCGGTGGACTCCGTCGGCGCTGCCGCGGCGCTCGCGGCCTCGCCCGCACCTTGCGCCTCCGGTTCCGTGCTCGCCGCCGCGTTCGCGCCCACAGTGACGATAATGTCATTGCCTTGACGCTGGATATCGTAGGGCACCAGGTGATCGAGGCTGAGGACGAGGCGCGAGCGGTCCTTGGACTCTGCCGCGAGAATCGAGTCGAGGCCACCCGACTGCACGTCGATGCGGCGCGAGGGCAGCGCGAGCGTGGTGTTGGGCAGATCGATCGCGATACGCGCCGGATTGTCGATGGTGAAGGAAAGCGGCTGCGGCGCCGGTCCCGACAGGTGCAGCGTGAGTTGCACGCGCTCGTTGGTGAGCGGTGTCACGTCGATCGACTGCAGCACGGCTCCGTCCGCGGACCAAGCGGTGCGGCTCGGCAGCGTCGCAAACGCGGCCAGGACCACCAGCCAGGCAGTCGCGCTCAGGATCCGACACATCGGGGAAAGGGATTTCATTGTTCGAGACTCCCTACTGGCTGAGGCTCAGCGCCGCCGGCCGTTTCATGTAGCCGCCGAGGCCGTCGGGGACGATCTCGGCGAGGTCGATCTTGGAAGGTGAGATGTCGGTGATGCGGCCGTCGTTCTGGCCCAGGTAGTTGCCGACCGTCACCCGGTGGACGATGCCGTCCTTGGTCTGCACCAGGGCATACATCGTCCCCTCGATCCGGAGGGTGCCCACCATCGTCAGCGTATCCAGCGAGAACTGCTCCAGGAACTCACGCGGCCGTTTGGCGTCGCGCCGCACCGAGTTGAATCCGGTCGCCTGACTGGGGACGAATGGCGAGCGCAGGCCCTGATCGTCGTAGACGAAGGTCTCGTAGGGCTTGACCTCCGGCAGCGGGTCGACGTGGCCGCCGGGCTGAGCCTGAGTCTGCTGGATGAACTGCTGCAGGTCGCTGTCGGCGCTCGAGCAGCCGGCCACGCCGCCGGCGATGGCGAGGACGGCGGCGAATGCCACGATGGGCCGGGTAATGTGCTGTTGCATGTGAGTGACCACCCCGCTTCGCTCCTCAGTGGCCCGGCGGACGGGCAAACTTCGTCGTGCCGTGCTGCTGCGTCATCTCGTCCTCATCGAGGTAGCGGTACGTCTTCGCGGTGAGGGTCAGCGTCAGATCGTCGTAGTTGCCGCCGCTTTCGGTCGGCTTGATGTCGATGTCGTGCAGCGTCACGATGCGCGGCAGGGCGGCAATGCCGCTCACGAACTCACCGAACTGGTGATAGCTGCCGGTGAGCACCATCTTGATGGGCAGCTCCGCGTAGAAGTCCTGCGCCTGCTCGGACTCGGGCTGAAAAAGCTTCTGCTGCAGGCCCGCGGCAAGCGCCGTCTGGGAAATATCGACCAGGAGGTTAGGAACCTCGGTCCTGCCCGGGAGCTGGCGCAGCAGCGCCCCGAAGGAGCGCTGCAGGTCCTTGAGCTGTTGCTTGTAGACGGCGAGGTTGACCGCCTGCGAGTGCTTCTGCTGGTACTCCTGCCGCAGCGACTGCTCCTGGCCCTCCTTCTGCTGCAGTTCCGGCCGCACGTCGTTCCAGACGAAGAAATAGATCAGGAACAGCGTCAGCAGGATGAACGTCGCGCCCACCGCTCCCGCCAGGACGGGCAGCGGCCAGCGCCCGGGATCGCGCGGATCGAGATCGCGCAACTCCTCGAGAAAGTTCAGGTTCAGATTCATCTACTGCTCCCCCGCATTTGCCACGACGCCCGGGTCATTGGCGCCGGGGGCATCGCCTGCGGTCTGCTCGGCATCGAGCGTGAAGCTCGAACCGAATGCGCCCGGGGTGGACTGGATCACCTCGAGGGTAGGATTCTTCATCCACTGCGACGAATCGATGTTGCGCATGAACGCCGACACCCGCGTGCTCGACTGGGCCACACCGCTGAACTTGAGGTGATCGCCCGTTTGCGTGACGCCAGTGAGATAGACGCCGTCCGGCAGCGTCCTCACGATCTGGTCGAAGAGATGCACGATCGCGGGTCGCGAGCGCTGCAGCTTCTCGATGATCTGCATGCGCGCGATGAACTGTTTCTTGGTCTGCTCCAGGTCATTGATCTCCTCGATCTGCCGGTCGAGGATCTTGATCTGCTGTGTCAGCATCTGGTTGCGCGAGTCCTGCTCATCGATCATGGTCTTGTAGAGCAGGTAGACCGCCACCGTCACTACGCAGGCGCACACGGCGCCGCCGCCCAGCGCGACCAAAAAGTTGAGCTTGCGCTCCTTGCGCTTCGCCTCTCTGTGGGGGAGTAGGTTGATGCGCGGCATATCAGTCGAAGCTCCTCAAGGCCAGTCCGCACGCCGTCAGCAGGGCGGTCGCATCTCGCTGCACCGCTTGCGCTTTGGCGCGAGAGGATAACTTCATTTGTCCGAGCGGCTCGCCCTTCTCGGCGGCGATACCGACGCGGCTCGAAATCACCTCCGCGACGCCCGGCACGTTGGCGCAGCCGCCACATACCAGGATCTTCTCCGGCTGTTCGCGGCCGGAGCCGGAGGCGAGATAGAACTGCAGCGAGCGGCTGACCTGTTGAGTCATGTCGTCGATGAAGGGGTCGAGCACCTCGGACTGGTAGTTGCCGGGCAGGCCGCCTTCTTTCTTCGCCCGTCCGGCTTCCTCCATGGAGAGCCCGTAGGTGCGCATGATCTCTTCCGTGAGCTGCTGGCCGCCGAAGGCGAAATCGCGCGTGTACACCACCTTGAGATTGCGGAGCACGCTGAAGGTGGTGCTGCTCGCGCCGAAGTCGACCACCGCGATGGTGCGGTCGATCCCCCCGTCCGGCATCTGGTGGGTCATCAGTTTGCAGGCGTTCTCCAGCGCGAACGCCTCGACATCCACTATCTTCGCCGACAGCCCGGCCGCTCTGACCGCCGCCTGGCGCTGCTCGACGTTCTCCGTGCGCGTGGCCACGAGCAGGACGTCGTTGGTGTCGGGGTCCTTCTCAGAGGGGCCGAGCACCTCGAAATCGTAGCTGACCTCATCCATCGGGAAGGGGATGTACTGGTCGGCCTGCATTTCGACCTGCGCCTCGAGGTCGTTGGCGCGGAGGGCCCGCGGCATCTGGATGACCTTGGTGATCGCGGCATCGCCGCTGATCGCCACGGCTGCTTCTGTGCTCTTGGCCCCGGAGCGCTTGACCGCCCGGCGGACCGCTTCCCCCACGGCCTCGGCGTCCACGATGGCTTTCTCGTTAATTGCATTCTGGGGGGTGGGCTCGGCGGCATAGGCCTCGACCCGGTATTGCCCCCCGGACATGGTAATCTCGATCAGCTTGACCGAGGATGTGGTTATGTCAAGTCCCAGGAGGGGCCGGTGCTTGCGCTGAAGGAGGAACATTTTTATTTCCTTTTCAGGTACTTACGCCTGAAAACGACCGCCCCGTGTGAATACCCGACGCACTATATATCAGCGCAAAGTTAAATTGAACGTGAGCGGGCTCACGGAACCGGGCGATCGCTCCCCGGAAGGGCCGGAGCCAGGCACGCAAAGTGCCTGCGGCGTCACACTGGACAAAGGCCGCCCGCCCTTGTCCGAGCCAAGTGTGTAGGGTCTCCCGCAAGCCGCCGCCGGCGGCCTTGAGGCAGAGGAGAACGCTATGAGGTGCCTGTGCCGTAGCCAAACATTCTGGAGACGCGCCTTCGGTCGGACGGCCACGCGCGAAGCGAGGAACGGTCCGGAAACCAGACCGGCAACCCCGCTGTCATAGGCACATGTGTCCCGTAGACCGGAGGCTTTGCGTCCCCACCTTTCGGTGAGTTTGCCCTGAAACGGGCGCTACTATGCATAGCCCCCGCGGCGAGCGCAAGCAGAGAGAGTCGTTTTCTGTGAAATGGAAACAGGTTCGATTTCCGGCCACCGCCCTCGGCGGTGTGATGTTGATCACACTTCTCGGGCTGTACGTCTACGCCTGCAGCTACGTGTATCTGCAGCCGTCCCTCCCGACCAGCGCGCAGATGCGCAACGTGGAGCTGAAAGTCCCGCTGCGCATCTACACCTCAACGGGCGATCTCATCGCCCAGATCGGCGCCCAGCAGCGCACGCCGGTCCGCTACGACCAGATCCCGCCGCTGCTGCGCAATGCATTTCTCGCCGCCGAGGATCATCGCTTTTTCCAGGAAAGCGGCATCAGCTTCCTGAGCATCGCGCGCGCGGCCATGGTCGATCTGATCGCGGGCAAGAAGGTCCAGGGCGGCAGCACGATCACCATGCAGGCCGCCCGCAACATGTTCCTGACGCTCGACAAGACTTTCCGCAGGAAGCTGCAGGAAACCTTCGTCACCTACGAGATGGATCATGAGTTCACCAAGGAAGAGATCTTCCAGCTCTATCTCAACAAGATCTTCTTCGGCCAGCGCTCCTACGGCGTCGCGGCCGCGGCGCAGACTTACTTCGGCAAGGGCCTGGATCAGCTGACCGTGGCAGAGGCCGCCACGCTGGCGGGCATTCCGCAGGCGCCCTCGCTTTACAACCCGATCATCCATCCACACCTGGCCGTCGCGCGCCGCTCGTATGTGCTGCAGAGAATGCTCGATCTCGGCTACATCGACGCCGCTACCGCGCAGACCGCCAACCACGCGCCGATGGACGCCAGCCTGCACGCGCCGCACGTCGATGTCGACGCACCCTACGTGGCGGAGTTGGTGCGGCAACAGATGGAGCAGTCGTACGGGCCCGCGGCCGAGACCGCCGGCTACCGCGTGTATACGACCATCGACGGCCGGCTGCAGGCGCTTGCCAACCGCGCGGTGCAGCTCGGGCTGATCCAGTATGACCGGCAACAGGGCTGGCGCGGCCCGATCGGCCGCACGGTGCTCGCCGCCGGAGCCACTCCGGCGCAGCTCGAGCAGCTGGTCGACGAGTACACGCCGATCGGCATGCTCATGCCCGCCGTCGTGGTGAAGGTGGGGACCCAGGATGCCGGGGTCTACATAAGATCACGCGGTTTCGCCGACATCGACTGGAGCGGTCTCTCCTGGGCTCGCAAGGCGTTGGGCGAGGATGCACTGAGTGCCTCGCCAAAGACCGCCGCGGATGTTGTAGCGCCCGGTGATGTGGTGTACGTGGTCGCGGACAAAGAAGGCCATGCACAGCTTGCGCAGGTGCCTCAGGCGCAGAGCGCATTCGTCGCGATGGATCCCAACGACGGCGCGATCGCGGCGCTGGTCGGCGGTTTCGATTACTTCTCCAACAAGTTCGATCGCGCGACCCAGGCGGAGAGGCTCCCGGGCTCGGGATTCAAGCCGTTCTTCTACTCGGCGGCGCTCGAGGACGGCTACACGCCGGCGAGCACGCTTCTCAATGCGCCGGTCGTGGTTGGAGGGGAGGGCCTGGAGGCAACCTGGCGGCCGGAGAATGACACTCGCTCGTTCAGCGGGCCGGTGCGCCTGCGCGTGGCGCTCGCGCATTCTCTCAACCTCGTCTCCATCCGACTGCTGCGCGACGTCGGCCTGCCGTTCGTTACCCAGTATGTCAGCCGCTTCGGCTTCGACCCGAGGACCATACCGCAGAACCTGACTCTGGCTCTCGGCACGCTGCGGGCGACGCCTCTGCAGATGGCATCGGCGTACTCGACCTTCGCCAACGGCGGCTTCCGGATCGAGCCGTACTACATCGACAAGGTGGAGGATGCCTCGGGCAAGGCCGTGTGGCAGGCACCCCCGAAGATCGCCTGTGCGCTGTGCGCCAATCCGGCCGCGCCCAATGATCCGAAGCCCGCGGCGAGCGCGGCGGCGCTACTCGCCCAGGAGGATGTGCTCCGGGGCAGTGTCGGCCCGCTGCCGCCGGCCATGGCCGCGCCTCGAGTCATAAGCCCGCAGAACGACTACCTCATGACCTCCATGATGAAGGACGTCATCAGGTACGGCACCGCCGTCAAGGCGCTCTCGCTGAATCGCGACGACATCGCCGGCAAGACCGGCACGAGCAACGACTACCGTGATGCGTGGTTCAACGGCTACACGCCGGAGCTCGAGGCCACTGTTTGGGTCGGGTATGACGATGACAGGCCACTGGGCGCGGGCGATGAGGGCGCACACACGGCGCTGCCCATCTGGATCCACTTCATGCGTTACGCCCTGCAGGGCGTTCCGCAGTGGCAGCGTCCCATGCCGACAGGTATCGTCACGTTGCGCGTCTCGCCTCAGACAGGCACGTTGGTGAGCGATGAGAATCCCGAGGGCATCCCTGAGGTGTTCATGGCCAACCACCTGCCGACAGCGGGGCCCGGACCAGGCTCGACGGCGCAAGGCACGCCGGCCCAATCCGGCGCCGAATCGATATTCTGACCGACATGGCGCGAAGACACCCGACACCTCGCGGCGACAACCTGCGGCGGGCGCTGGCGCAGGAAGCGGCCCGCATCATGGCGGAGCATGGGATCCGCGACTTCTTCGTCGCCAAGCGCAAGGCGGCGGAACGGCTTGGCGTCCAGGACGGCGTCGCGGCGCTGCCGAAGAACACCGAGATCGAGACGGCGCTCGCGGAGTACCAGCGCCTCTTCGGCCGCGAATCGCATGAGGAGTCGCTGCAGGCGCAACGGCGCGCGGCCCTCACGGCCATGCAGCAGCTGCGGGAGTTCGAGCCGCGCCTGGTCGGCCCGGTGCTGAGCGGTACTGCGACGGAGCACTCGGAGGTACAGCTCCACCTGTTCGCCGAGCGCGCCGAATCGGTCGCGCTCAAGCTGATCGACCACGGCATCGCTCACGAAGTGACGGAACGGCGGGTGCGCATGAGCGCGGAGCGGGTGCTTGCCTACCCCGGACTGCGCTTCGAGGTCGAGGATCAGGCGATCGAGGTCACCGTGTTCCCGACGGACGGAATCCGTCAGGCACCGGTGAGCCCCGTCGACGGCCGGCCGATGAAGCGGGCCAACGCGCTCGAGGTCGAGCAGCTACTCGAGCAGTAGCGGGGCAGCCTCTACTTGCCGGCGGCGGCCGCGTACTTCTTGCGGAACTTGTCGACCCGGCCCGCGGTGTCGACGATCTTCTGCTTGCCCGTGTAGAACGGGTGGCAGCTCGAGCACACTTCCACCTGCAGGTCATGTCCGAGCGTGGAGCTCGTCTTGAACGAGTTACCGCAGGTGCAGGTGACCGTAATCTCTTTGTATGCAGGATGGATGTCGGCTTTCATGGCGGGCTTCAGGCTGTGTGGCGTTCCGTCCGTAGATGGGGCCGGGCGCGTTCGATTCAAAGGGTCGGCGAGTTTAGCCGTCGATCCAGGCGGCGACAAGCGTTTCCGCAGCCACCGCCTGGGCCGGCCCAGGCCGACCGGATTTACGGCTCAGCCCGAGGCTCCCTTATCCACAGAAGCTGTGGATAACTCTGTGAGTGAGCGCAGCCGCAAGGGTAAAATTTCCCGGCTATATTGCATATTTATTGCAATGGCTAAAAAATAACCAGCTATTTTTGACCTGTTTTATCAATGGCTTGCGACCACATCATTGACCTACATGGTCGGTTTGATGGCTAATTTGCTCATTTTACGTTACCGCCCGCCGTGCCTGTGAATAAAGCCCGTTTGGCAAGCGCAGCCGCAGGCTGCTGGGCGGTTGACAATTCCGATTGACCGGCGGCTCTTGGGATTTTCGTCACAAAACGTAACAGGACATCGTTGAGGAAGCGCAGGCCGTGCGGGCTCGCCCGGTACCACGTTCCCGCGGTGACGATCAAGCCCTCGCCGGCCAGCTCCGCCATCGTAGCGGCTACGCTTGCCCAGGGCAGACCCGTTCTGCCCGTAAAGGTTCGCACCTCGAAACCCTCCACCAGTCGCAGCGCATTCAGCATGAATTCGAACGGCAGCTCATGCGCTGGAACGGGCGCGCGCGTGAACGTCCCCCGCCCCGCCGATGACAGGTACCGGCGGGGCTCGCGCACCTGAGTGGTGCGCACCACTTGTCCCTGGTCCGCCAGGGTCAGCTTCCCGTGCGCGCCGGCGCCGATCCCGAGATAGTCGCCATAGGACCAGTAGTTGAGATTGTGGCGACAGCGCCGCTCGGCGGCGGCATAGGCCGAGACCTCGTATTGAGCAAACCCCGTCTGTTCGAGCCGTTCGCGGCAGGCATCCAGCATGGCGTCCGCTGCATCGTCATCGGGCAGGATGGGCGGACGGCCGGCGAAGACCGTACCGGCCTCGATCGTGAGCTGGTAATGGGAGAGATGGCTGGGGCGAAGCGCCAGGGCTTCCTCGACGTCGCGCAGCGCTGCGTCAACGTCCTGGCCGGGCAGGCCATACATGAGATCGATGTTGAAATTGACCACGCCTGCGGCGTGCAGCTCGGCTGCGGCGCGCCGTGTCTCGTCCGCGCAGTGAATGCGCCCCAGCGCTGCCAGGCGCGCGTCATCGAACGACTGCGCGCCGAGCGAGACCCGATTGACGCCCGCGGCGCGGTACTCGGCAAACCGGCCGCGCTCGATGGTTCCGGGATTCGCCTCCAAGGTCACTTCGAGGTCAGCTGCCAGCGTCAGCTGCCGTCGTGCTGACTCCACGAGCTGCCCGATGGCGCGCGGTGAAAACAGGCTCGGCGTGCCGCCGCCAAAAAAAATGCTGCTGACCTCGCGGCCGGCCAGCTCCGGCGCCTGCGCCGCGAGATCGCGCTGCAGCGCGGCGACGTAGCTCGGCTCCTCGAGCTCCCCGTGAAGAGTGTGCGAGTTGAAATCGCAGTACGGGCACTTGCGGACACACCAGGGGAAGTGCACGTAGAGCGCTAGCGGTGGGGTTTCGAGCACGGCTCCGAACGCGTGAAAATTAAGGCTCGTTAATATTACCCGTCGGTAGGGCGGTGTGGCGCAATTGCGTCTTGATTCGGAGCGCGGACCGTGTAAACCTTCCCTTTCTCCCCCCGCTGGCGCCGACGGCCCTTAAACGCAAAGCGTCCACCGAATGACCGAGAAGACATTCGAGCTCTCCGATCGAGCCTCCGACCGCAAGGTCGCCATGCCGGTCCGTCCGGGCACCATCGGCCCCTCCGTCGTCGACATTGCAGCGCTCAACAAGGAGCTCGGGGTCTTCACGTACGATCCCGGATTCGGCGTCACCGCTGCGTGCGAAAGCCGGATCACTTACATCGACGGCGATGCCGGGGTGCTGCTCTATCGCGGTTATCCGGTGGAGCAGCTGGCGGAGAAGAGCTCGTTCATGGAGGTCTCATACCTGCTGCTGCACGGCAATCTCCCGAGCCGCAAGCAGCTCGAGGAGTTCGAGGGCAGCATCCGTCATCACACGATGATCAACGAGTCGCTGCTGCGCTTCTTCCACGGCTTCCATTACGACGCGCATCCGATGGCGATGGTGTCCGCGGTGGTGGCGTCGATGTCCGCGTTCTATCACGACACGATGGACATCTATAACCCGCGGCAGCGGGAGATCTTCGCTCACCGCATCATCGCCAAGATTCCGACCATCGCCGCGGCCGCCCACAAACACGCGCTCGGACAGCCCTACGTCTATCCGCGCAACGACCTCGACTACTGCAGCAACCTGCTGCACATGCTCTACGCCGTTCCGTGCGAGCCGTACCACGTCGACCCCATTGCGGCGCAGGCCCTGGACCTGCTCTTCATCCTTCATGCCGATCACGAGCAGAACGCCAGCACTTCGACGGTGCGCCTCGCGGGCAGTACCGGCGCCAACCCGTACGCCGCGATCTCGGCGGGTGTTTCCGCGCTCTGGGGCCCGGCGCATGGCGGGGCCAACGAGGCGGTGCTCGCGATGCTGGAGCAGATCGGCAGTGCGGAGAACATCCCGAAGTTCCTGGGTCTCGCCAAAGACAAGTCGAGCCATTTTCGCCTCATGGGCTTCGGCCATCGCGTCTACAAGAACTTCGATCCGCGCGCCAAGATCATCCGCGAGATGTGCCACAAGGTGCTGGCACGGCTCGGCCGCTCCGACAGCCCGCTGTTCGAGCTGGCGTTGCGTCTGGAGGAGATCGCGCTCAAGGACGACTACTTCATGGAGCGCAAGCTCTACCCTAACGTCGATTTCTATTCCGGCGTCATCTACAGCGCGATCGGCATCCCGCGCTCGATGTTCACGGTGATGTTCGCCATCGCGCGCACGGTTGGCTGGGTTGCCCACTGGCAGGAGATGATCTCAGACCCTTCGATGCGCATCGGCCGCCCGCGCCAGCTCTACACCGGGCCGACGCAGCGGGACTACCTCGAGATCGGCAAGCGCACCTGACGCCTCGACGGGCGCGCCGCTCACAGCGCCGCGGTCCTCACTCGGCGTTCTGCACCTGCTCGCGGCGCGCGCAGCTATCTCTTTGATTTGAAAGCCGGTAAATCGGCCATCCGGCTGATCAGCTACGAGTCTAGCTACAGCTCTTTCTGTGCCCCCTGCGACCCTTTGAAGTTACTGCGGCGCCGATGGCTTCGCAGTGCGTTGCGGAGCTCATATCGTTGAGTATTTTTGCTCAACGACTTGAGTAAGCCGCAAGGGCCGGTCGCGCGCCGCAAGCTCATCCTGGCACCGGGGTCATTGCAGTAGCGTTCAAGGCAAAGAGTAAACTGCTCCTCGGCGACGACGGCATAGCGCTCGAGGGACTTCAATCGGGACATGAGCACACCAAACAAGATCGCCGGCGGCGAGGTTCTGGTCTATGAAGCCGCGGACGGCTCCGTGCGCGTGGAAGTGCGGCTGGAGCAAGATACGGTATGGCTGACGCAGCGGCAGATGTCTGATCTCTTTGAGACCACGCCCGAGAACGTGGTCATGCACTTGAAAAACGTCTTCACCGATGTGGAGCTCGATGAGGCAGCAACTGCTAAGGATTTCTTAGTAGTTCAGACCGAGGGCAAGCGCAAGGTACGCCGGAACATCAAGCACTACAATTTGGACGCCATAATTTCCGTCGGATACCGCGTCAATTCCCATCGCGGGATACGCTTCCGCCAGTGGGCGACCAGCACCCTGCGCGAGCACTTGGTGCGCGGCTACACCCTCAATCGTCAGCGCCTCGAACAGAACGCCCGCGAGCTGGAATCTGCGCTGGCTCTCGTGCGCAGGGCGGCCTCCGGCGACGCGCTGACCAGCGACCAGGGCCGCGGTCTGGTGGACATCATCGCGCGGTACACGCAGACATTCCTGCTGCTGCAGCGCTACGACAGCGGGCTGCTAGTTGAGCCGCAAGGGATTCCGGGTGGCACGTTGCCCCGCGTGGCGGAAGCGCGCCGCGCGATTGGTGAGCTCAGGGCCGACTTGACGGCGCGTCACGAGGCGACCGATCTCTTTGGCCGTGAGCGCGAAGACGGGCTTGCCGCCTTGCTCGGCAACCTCGATCAGACCGTATTCGGGCAGCCAGCCTATCCGACGGTCGAATCGAAGGCCGCTCACCTCCTATATTTCGTGATCAAGAATCATCCCTTCTCCGACGGCAACAAGCGCATCGGCTCCTTCCTTTTCGTCGAGTTCCTGCACCGTAACGGCCGTCTGACACGCCGGGGCGAGCCGGTCATCAACGACGTGGGGCTCGCGGCGCCAGCTCATCAAGGCTCAGGGCGCGGCTGCGGGGCCTCTCGGTGCCGCCTCCATCGAGGCGCGGTGAGAAACCGGAGGCCGGGTTGGCAGGGACCATGCGCCGACGCACGCCGAATGCAAAGATGCGGTGGGCGAAGCGCAGCAGGTCGTTTGCCACCGTCGGTGCTCGTCCCTTGACATCGTCAATCACGCGGGCGATGTCTGTGGCGGTGACGTCCGCCGCCACCGTGCGGCCGAGCTTGGGCAGCAGGTATTTGTCGAGATGTCGGCGCGGAACGCTCGGATGCTTGATCCCCTGGCCGATGATCTCGTTCCGGTACCACTCTTCGCACAACTCTCGAAACGAGCCGCGCTGGCGCTGCGCGGCTCGAGTGGCGCGGCGCACGCTCAAGGGGTCCTGCTGCTTGTCGAGCAGCACACGGGCCTCCCTCGCCTCGATGCGGGCCTGTGCGAGCGACATGGCGGGGTAGTGGCCGAGGGTCAGCCAGTGCGCGCGGCCGGCGAAGTGATAGCGCAACGTCCACGAGGCGCCATCGCGAGTCTGCTTGCGCAGATACAGCCCGTCGCCGTCGCTGAGCAGCATCCGCTCGCCCGATCGGTGCGCCCGCTCAACGGCGAGCGTAGTGAGTTTCGCGCGCTCCATCCGGCCCCTCCATCCGCAAGGATTCGATCCGGTGGCTCTCGACCTGGGTGGTTTGCGAAGTGTTTCGGCAACCTCGCAAGCCGCCCTGATCGTCGAATAGCAGCCACGGACCTAGCTACAAGTCAGCTACGGTGCTAGCTACAGGATAGCCGATATAGGGTTGGATGGAAGTGGCCATTTATGGCCAAAATCACTAGAAATGAAGGGTATTCTGGACGGCGATGGATGCGCCTCGACGCCTCTAGATCCTATTCGGCGTTCTGCACCTGCTCCCGCATCTGCTCGATGATGACTTTCATGTCGACCGCGCTGCGCGTGGTCTCGAGGTCCTGAGACTTCGATGACAGCGTGTTCGCCTCGCGGTTGAGCTCCTGCATGAGGAAATCGAGCCGCCGGCCGGCGGGCTCGTTGGCGGCGATGACGCGGCGGATCTCCTGGATGTGGCCGGCAAGCCGGTCGAGCTCCTCGTCGACATCGAGCCGCTGCAGCAGCAGCGCCAGCTCCTGTTCCAGCCGGTCCTGATCCACGTTCGCGGTCAGCTCCCGCAGCCGCTCATCGAGCCGCGCACGCAACCGGGTCTGCACTTCGGGCAGCCGCTCGCGCACCTGTCGCACGTGGTCCTCCAGGCTCGTGCAGCGCACCTCGAGGAGCTCCTTGAGCCGCAACCCCTCGCGCGCCCGTGCCCCGACCAGATCCTCGAGAGTGCTGCCGAAGAGCGCCTTGGTGGCGACCATCAGCTCCTCGCCCGCGGCGCTGTCCTCCTTGAGCACGCCAGGCCAGCGCAGCACGTCCACGAGATTGACCGTATGCGCCGGGAAGGAGCGGCCGATGTCCTTCAGCCGCGCGACCACCCGCTCGAGCGCTTGCGCGTCGACCTCCAGCCCGGCCTCGGAGACTTGCGCGCGGCGGTAGCTGATCGAGCAGTCGACCTTGCCGCGACGTACCTCGCGCGCGAGGTGCTGGCGCAGCTCACCCTCGGCGGAGCGCAGCTCGTCCGGAAGACGGAAGCCGGCTTCCAGAAAACGGTGGTTGACACTGCGCAGCTCGCATACGAGCGTCCCCCAGGAGCCGGAGATTTCCCGGCGCGCGAAGCCGGTCATGCTGGCGATCATGAGTAAACGCTTAGCTCCTGGCGTCCCGTGGTGCTATAAAGACGAATCGAAAGTCTAACAGATGCACGGACTTATTCTTGCGAGTTGAGTACGCCGACGTCAGCCTCCTGGGCGGGCGCGAGGAGAACCAGGATCGGGTAGCCGCCGCCGTCGCCGATCATGCGGCGTTGCTCGTCGTCGTAGACGGCATGGGCGGCCACGCCAACGGTGCACGCGCCGCGGAGATCACCCGCGAGATCGTGCTCGATGCCTTCGGGCATAGCCCGCAGCCGCTCTTCGATCCGCTCGGATTCCTCCACCTGGTGCTGGGCCGCGCACATGATGAAGTCGTCAGGCTCGGCGCGTCGCTGCCGCTCGAGCAGCGGCCGCGCGCCACCTGCGCGCTTTGCCTGGTGCAGCAGGGCGCCTCCTGGTGGGCGCACGTCGGCGACAGCCGCATCTATCACCTGCGGGCCGGCGCGCTCGTCGGCCGCAGCCGCGACCACAGCCACGTCGAAGTACTGCTGCGCGAAGGTCTGATCACCGCGGAGCAAGCCCTGACCCATCCTCACCGCAACTACGTCGAATGCTGTCTCGGCGGCGACCCCATCCTCCCTGACATGGCCATTACGCGGCGGCGCCCGCTGCAGGCTGGAGACGTGTTGCTGCTGTGCAGCGATGGTCTGTGGAGCGGCCTGAAGGACGAGGAGATCGCCGCGGAATTGTCTGCGCCCGGAACCTCAGGCGGGACCTCGGGCGTGCCGCTGCGCGAGAAACTGCTCGAGCTGGGCCAGAGAGCGGTGTCCCGCAACGGCGCGGGCAGCGACAACACTTCCGCGGCCGTACTCCGCTGGCTGTCATGACACGCCCCAGCGGGCGCGCGCCCGATGAGATGCGCGCGGTCACCTTTACGCACCGGTTCGCCAAGCATGCCGAGGGCGCGGTCCTGATCGAGGTCGGCGACACCCAGGTGTTGTGTACCGCCAGTATCGAGGACAGCGTGCCTCCCTTCCTGCGCGGCAAGGACCAGGGATGGGTGACCGCGGAATACGGCATGCTGCCGCGATCCACCCACACACGCTCGGCGCGCGAGGCCGCGCGCGGCAAACAAAGCGGGCGCACGCAGGAAATCCAACGCCTCATCGGCCGGTCGCTGCGCGCGGTGATCGATCTCAAAGCGCTGGGGCCTCGCACCATCACCATCGACTGCGATGTGCTCCAGGCCGACGGCGGCACGCGCACTGCCTCGATCACAGGCGGTTACATTGCGCTCGCGAAGGCCTGCGGCAAGCTCGTCGCGCAGCGCACGATCGCCGCATCGCCCCTGCACGGACAGGTCGCTGCCGTCTCCGTGGGCATCGTCGGCGGCGCCCCCGTGTTGGATCTCGACTACCGCGAGGACTCGCAGGCGGAGACCGACATGAACGTGGTGATGCGAAGCGGCGGCGGCTTCGTCGAGCTCCAGGGCACAGCGGAGGGACACCCCTTCCGCCGGCACGAGCTCGATGCCATGCTCGCTCTCGCAGCCGGCGGCATCGAGCGCTTGTTCTCCTTGCAGACCCAGGCGCTCGCGGACCGGAGCGCATGAAGAAGACGGTTCTGGCGAGCGGCAATGCCGGCAAGCTGAAGGAGCTCACGGCGATCCTCGCGCCGCTGGGCCTCGAGCTGGTCGCACAGCGCGCGCTCGGTATCGAGTCACCGCCCGAGACGGGCACCACCTTCCTGGAGAACGCGCTGATCAAGGCACGTCACGCGGCGCGAGCCTCGGGCCTGCCCGCGCTGGCAGATGACTCCGGCATCGAAGTCGACGCGCTCGACGGCCGCCCGGGCGTTCGCTCGGCGCGGTTCGCAGGCGAGGGAGCGAGCGATGCCGACAATCTCCACAAGCTGCTCGCGGAGCTGCACGATGTGCCGGCGGAGTTTCGCCAGGCGCGCTATCACTGTGTGATCGCCTTCGTGCGCCGGCACGACGACAACCAACCGATCGTCGCGCACGGCACCTGGGAGGGCCGCATCGCGCTCGAGCCCCGGGGTTCGGGCGGATTCGGTTACGACCCGATATTTCTGCCCGCGGATGCCAACGGCACCGCGGCGGAGCTCGATCCGGCCGTGAAGAACGACGTCAGCCATCGCGCCCAGGCGTTGCGCGCGTGGGCCGCCTCTGCGCGCGAAGAACTCGACCCCGAAACGACACGGACGACGCCCGCCACTCGCGGCACGCTCTTCGTGCTGGCCGCACCCTCCGGGGCCGGCAAGACATCGCTGGTGAAGGCGCTGCTGGAGCGCATGCCGGGTCTGCAGATGTCAGTTTCCCACACCACGCGGCCGCGGCGGCCTACCGAGGAGCACGGACGGGAGTATTACTTCGTCACGGTGCCTGAGTTCGAGCGGTCAGTGGCCGACGGCCAATTCCTGGAGCACGCCCGCGTCTTCGATAATCTCTACGGCACGGCACGCGCGCCAGTCGAAACACGCCTCGCGAAGGGCGGCGACATCGTACTGGAGATCGACTGGCAGGGCGCCCGGCAGGTGCGCTCGGCCATGCCCGACTGCGTCACGATCTTCATCCTGCCGCCGTCCCGCGAGGCGCTCGAGAAGCGCCTTCGCAGCCGCGCGACCGACTCGCCCGAAGTGATCGCCCGACGTCTGCGCGATGGCGTGAGCGACATGTCGCACTGGCGGGAGTTCGACTACGTCGTGGTGAACGATGACTTCGAGAAAGCGGTGGCGGACCTGGTGGCCATCGTGTCAGCACACGGAGAACGGGTCACTGCCCGTGGTGGCGGCGGCCCGGAGCGGAGGGTCCTGGGCGGGGCGGGGCGACTGGCCGCCGGCCGCGCCGAGCTGGCTCCGCTCCTGGCGCGCCTGCTGGCCTGAGCGCGCGATAGGGTTTATAGTAGGCAACCCCCGGCGCCACCCGGCGCTCCTTATTTTCTTACTTACGTACCCCTACCATGGCCCGTATTACCGTCGAAGACTGCCTGCAGAACGTCGATAACCTCTTTCAGCTCGTCATACTGGCGGCGCAGCGCGCCCGCCGGCTGGCCAACGGCGCCGAGCCCACGGTCGGCTGGGAGAACGACAAGCCAACGGTGGTAGCGCTACGCGAGATTGCCGCGGGCAACGTGACGCTCGAAATGCTCCGCGAGCCCGAGCCTCCGGCCGAGCCCGCGATTCCGGAGCTCGACGCGCAATCGACCTTCCGCGCGCCGCAGTTCGGGCTGGGGGACTAAACCCCTCCCGGCAGCTCCTATGGACTACGCGTCTTCGCTCCTGGGACTGCTCCCCGGCGGAAGGCGCACCCCGGGACTCAAGGAGCTCCTGGCCGCAGTCGGCAAATACCTGACCCAGGAGCAGGTGACGCGCATCGAGGAAGCGGCTGAGTTCGGCGCCTCAGCTCACAAGGGACAGAAACGCCTCTCCGGCGAGCCCTACATCGCCCATCCGGTGGCGGCGGCCGCCATCCTTGCCGACCTGCACCTCGATGCCGATACGTTGATAGCGGCGATCCTGCACGACGTCATCGAGGACACCCCGACGCCGAAGGATCAGCTGGCGGCGCGCTTCGGCGCCGATGTCGCGGAGCTCGTCGACGGCGTGACGAAGCTCGATGCGATCCAGTTCAAGAGCCGCGAGGAGGCGCAGGCGGAATCCTTCCGCAAGATGCTCCTCGCAATGGTGCGCGACCTCAGGGTCATCCTGGTCAAGCTTGCCGATCGCACCCACAACATGCGCACCATCCAGGCCATGCCGCTGCCGCGACGGCGGGCCGTGGCGCGCGAGACGCTCGAGATCTACGCGCCGATCGCGGAACGTCTCGGTCTCTACAACATGAAACTCGAGCTCGAGGACCTCGGCTTCGAGGCGCTCTATCCCCACCGCTATGTGGTGCTCGAGCGGGCGCTGCGCAAGGCGCGCGGCAACCAGAAGGAGTTCATGAAGAAGATCGACCAGCAGCTCACCGGCGCGCTGGCCAAGAACGAGATCCACGCGCGGGTGGAGACCCGCGAGAAGCACCTCTACAGCATCTACAAGAAGATGCTGCGCAAGCGCGCCTCGCTTGCCGAAATCGTGGATGTCTACGGTATGCGCATCATCGCCGACAAGCCCGATACCTGCTATCGCGCGCTCGGCGTCGTCCATGCGGTGTTCAAGCCCATGCCCGGGCGCTTCAAGGACTACATCGCCATCCCGCGGGTCAACGGCTACCAGTCGCTCCACACGACGCTGTTCGGCCCCAACGGCGTGCCCATCGAGGCGCAGATCCGCACCGAGGACATGCACCGTGTGGCGGAGTCCGGCATCGCGGCCCACTGGAAGTACAAGAGCGGTGGCGACGCCGACTCCATCCAGCAGCAGCGGACACGGGAGTGGCTGTCCGGCCTGGTCGAGCTGCAGGAGGATGGCAACTCGGAGGAATTCCTCGAGAGCGTCAAGGTCGACCTGTTTCCCGACAAGGTGTATGTCTTCACGCCGAAAGGGACGATCCTGCGCCTGCCGAGCGGCGCGACCGTGGTGGACTTCGCCTATGCCGTGCACACCGACATCGGCAACCGCTGTGTCGCGGCCAAGGTCGACCGGCGGCTGACGCCGTTGCGCACGGTGCTGCGCAACGGCCAGACGGCTGAGATCATCACCGCCAAGGGCGCGATGCCGAATCCCTCCTGGGTCAACTTCGTCGTCACCGCCAAAGCGCGCAACGCCATCCGCCATTACCTGAAGAGCCTGCGGCGCACCGAGGCCATCGCGCTCGGCCAGCGGCTGCTCAACCAGGCGCTCGGGGAGTTCCGCCTGACACTGGAGGAAATCAGCCCCGAGGTGCTGCAAGCCGTGCTCGGGGAGTTCGGCATGAAGGATCTCGACGATCTCTACGAGAAGATCGGCCTGGGCGAGCGTCTGGCGCCCCTCGTCGCGCAGCGACTGGTGCCGGCGCAGCCGGCACTGGGCGGCGATCCGCGCGCACCGGCGCCGCTGGCGATCGCCGGTACGGAAGGACTGCTCGTCTCCTACGCACGCTGCTGCTTTCCCCTCCCGAACGACCCGGTGTTCGCATTCCTCTCCGCGGGCCGCGGCGTGATCATCCACCGCGAGCGTTGTGTCAATGTCGAGGACTACCGCAAGCACCCCGAGAAATGGCTGCCGGTGAGCTGGCGATCCGCGCCGGAGCGGCTCTTCAACTCCGAGATCCGCATCTATGTGGTCAACCGCACCGGCGTGCTCGCGGCGGTCGCCGCGGCCATCGCCAGCACGGAGACCAACATCCATCACGTCTCGATCGAGGAGCAGGAGGGCGACGCCTCGATCCTGACCTTCGAGCTGAAAGTGCGCGATCGCAAACATCTGGCGCGCGTAATGCGCGTCATCCGGCGCATGCCGGACGTGACGCGTGTCAGCCGGACGATTGCCGCCCACGCGCGCACAGATCCGGCGGACGGGCATATAGCAGGCGTCGATGAGAGCGACGATCAGGATCCCAATCCAGACAGCGAGTGAGTGAGCAAATGAGCCGTAGAGTGATTCATACCGAGCGGGCGCCGCAGGCGATCGGCACCTACTCCCAGGGGGTGCGCGCCGGCGATACCGTCTACCTCTCCGGCCAGATCCCGTTGGAGCCGGCCACGAAGGAGCTGGTCAGCGGCGACATCGAAGCAGAGATCCGCCGCGTATTCGAGAACCTGAAAGCGCTGGCCGACGCCGCGGGCGGCAGCCTCGCGCAGGCCGTGAAGGTCAACATCTATCTGACCGACATGACGCACTTCGCCAAGGTCAACGAAATCATGGCGCTGTATTTTCCGCAGCCCTATCCGGCGCGGGCAGCCGTCGGCGTCGCGCAGCTGCCCCGCGGCGCGCGCGTCGAGGCCGACTGCGTCCTCTACCTTGGCTGACGGTGCCGATTGAAGCAACGCAACACCGCGACTCCGGCACAGGGATGTGCCCGGCCGCCGAAGGTGGCCGAGTCTCGGGCAAAAACCACGCTTAGCCGCTTCGGCGCTGGCCGAGACGGCGCTGGGCCGGGCAGGATGCCCGGATCCAGCGCATCCTCACCAGAACAGCGACCAATCACCGCGTTGCGCGGCGTCGGCGACGCATTGGCGGAGCGCCTGGGCCGCCTCGGCGTCGCACAGGTTCAGGATCTGCTCTTCGTGCTGCCGCTGCGGTACGAGGATCGCACGACCGTCGTCAGGATCGGGTCCCTGCTTCCCGGGACGCGCGCGGTGGTGGAAGGCGAGATCCAGCTGGCGCAGGTCGTCTACCGCCGGCGGCGGCAGCTGCAGTGCAGCCTGTCGGACGGCACGGGATTCCTGACACTGCGCTTCTTTCATTTCTCGGGTTCGCAGCAGCAGGGTCTGGCCCGCGGCACGCGGCTGCGCTGCTTCGGCGAGATCCGCCGCGGCCCGCAGGGGTTGGAGATAGTCCATCCGGAGTATCGCCGCGTGAGCGGCGCGGAAGCACCGCCGGAGGAAACACTGACACCCGTCTACCCGCTGACGGAGGGCGTACCCCAGGGACGGCTCCGCGCGCTCATCGCGCAGGCGCTGCATGAGCTCGATACCGCGGCGGTGCGCGACTGGGTCCCGGCGCAGGTATTGGAGTCCCTTGACCTGCCGTCCCTGCGGGAAGCGCTGCAGTATGTACATCGGCCACCGCGAGAGGCACAGCTCGGCGAGCTCGCGGCAGGTCGCCATCCGGCGCAGCGGCGGCTGGCGTTCGAGGAGCTGCTCGCCCACCAGGCGAGCCTGCGGCTGATGAAGCGCGCCGCCACGACCGACCCGGCGTGGCCACTCGATGACCCGAAAGCGATGGCTGCGCGGCTCACGGCCGCTTTGCCCTTCGCGCTGACGCGGGCGCAGGCCCGCGCACTGTCCGAGGTCGAAGCAGACCTGCGCTCCAGCGTGCCGATGGTGCGCCTCATCCAGGGTGACGTCGGATGCGGTAAGACCGTCGTGGCAGCCGCTGCAGCCGCGCGTGCCGTGGGCAGCGCTCTGCCTCACGCGCCCGATGAGTATTTCCAGGCTGCGCTCATGGCGCCTACCGAGCTCCTCGCGGAACAGCACTGGCGAAATCTCGATCAGTGGTTCAGGCCTCTCGGTCTCGACGTCGCGCTGATCACGGGCTCACAGCCCGCGCGGACGCGCCGCACCGCGCTGGAGGGAGTCGCCAACGGCGATATCCGCGTCGTGGTCGGGACACACGCCCTCTTCCAGGAGGGCATCGAGTTCTCGCGTCTCGGGCTCATCATCGTCGACGAGCAGCATCGCTTCGGTGTCCAGCAGCGGCTGCGCCTGCGGGAGAAGGGCAGCAAGCTCGGGCGCTTTCCGCATCAGCTCATCATGACCGCGACGCCGATTCCGCGGACACTGGCCATGACTGCCTACGCCGACCTCGACATCTCCGTGATCGACGAGTTGCCGCCCGGCCGCACGCCGGTGCGAACGGTCGTGGTGCCGGAGGAACGCCGCGCGGAGGTGGTGGCCCGCATCGTGGCCGCTTGCCGCGCCGGCCGCCAGGTCTATTGGGTCTGTCCGCTCATCGAGGAGTCGGACGAGTTACGCTCGCAGGCCGCGGAAGAGACCGCTGCCGCTCTCGCGGAGGCGTTGCCCGAGGTACGGGTGGGGCTCGTTCACGGCCGAATGCCGCCCGCGAAGAAGGACGCAGCAATGCATACCTTCAAGGCGGGACGTATCCAACTGCTGGTCGCCACTACGGTGATCGAGGTCGGGGTCGACGTTCCCAACGCCACGCTCATGGTCATCGAGAATGCCGAGCGCATGGGGCTGGCGCAGCTGCACCAGCTGCGGGGCAGGGTGGGTCGCGGGTCGGAGGCGAGCACTTGCGTGCTGCTCTACCGCGCGCCGCTCTCGCCGCTGGCGCGCCAGCGCCTGAAGGTGATCCGCGACACCAATGACGGCTTCGAGATCGCGCGCCGCGATCTCGAGCTGCGGGGCCCCGGCGAGCTTCTCGGCACCCGGCAGACCGGGCTGGCGCAACTTCGCGTGGCAGATCTGACGCGCGATGCGGACCTGCTGCCGCGCGTACAGGAAGCCGCAGAGCTGCTGATCTCGCAGTACCCGGATAATATTGCCGCGCTCGCCGCCCGGTGGATCGGTACGGCCGAGCAGTACGCAAGGGTCTGAGTGAGAGCAAATGGATAGCACCGCAACCGCAGGCGACCTCGGCCTCGCCGCCAAGCCCAGAGAAGCTCCTTTCTACTACCGCCTCGCGCGGCGCATAGAGGAGTACGGGCGGCTCGCGCGCTTCGATCGCCCCATCGGCACCTGGCTGCTGCTGTGGCCGGCTCTGTGGGCGCTATGGGTGGCGAGCGGGGGCAGGCCGGATCAAAAAGTATTGATCGTCTTCGTGCTGGGCGTGGTGGTCATGCGCGCCGCCGGCTGCGTCATCAATGACTTCGCCGACCGTGACATCGATCCGCACGTCAAGCGCACTCGCGAGCGGCCGCTCGCCGCGCGCCGCGTGTCCCCGACAGAGGCGCTCGTGCTCTTCGTCGTGCTCGCCGCCGTCGCGCTGATGCTGGTCAGCCGACTCAACGTCTTCACCATCAAGCTCGCCGTCATCGGCGCCGCGCTCACCGTGTCGTATCCCTTCGTGAAGCGGTTCTTCCCGCTGCCGCAGCTCTATCTCGGCATTTCCTTCGGCGGCTGGAGCGTGCCGATGGCCTTTGCCGCGCAGCGCGATTCACTGCCGCGCATCGCCTGGGTGCTCTACATCGCCGCGGTCGTCTGGGCCGTGTTGTACGACACGATTTACGCCATGGTCGACCGGGAAGATGACATCACGATCGGCATCAGATCGAGCGCCATCCTGTTCGCTGACATGGACCGCTTCCTGATCGGCGTCATGCAGGTGCTGATGCTGTTCGCGTTGGTGCTCGCCGGGCGCGACATGGGCTTCGGCAACTGGTACCACGCGGGGCTCGTGGCCGCGGGCCTGCTCTTCCTCTACCAACAGTGGCTGATCCGTGCGCGCGAGCCCGCCGCATGCCTGCGCGCGTTTCTCAACAACAATTACGTCGGCATGGTCATCTTCATCGGCATCCTGTTGCAATACGTTTACTCGTACCCGCGCTGAGCACCGGTGATCATAAATTGATCTAATGTATACTCAGCAGCGGGCCTCTCGTTGACATCAGCCGCCTGACCCGCGAACATCCGACCGTCCCGCCCACTGGACCTGCGTATGCCCCCGACCGCCCTCGGAATCGTTCGCCACGACTGGACGCTGCCGGAGGTCACGAGCCTCCTGGGCCTCCCGCTGATGGACCTGCTGTTCCACGCGCAGCGCGTGCACCGGCAGCATCACGAGCCCAACACGGTACAGATGAGCACGCTGCTGTCGATCAAGACCGGCGCCTGCCCCGAGGACTGCGCCTATTGCCCGCAAAGCGTGCGTTACGACACCGGGCTCGAGCGCGAGGAGCTGATGGAGGTCGCCGCCGTGCGCGAGCGGGCGCAGCGCGCCAGGGAGGCCGGGGCGACGCGGTTCTGCATGGGCGCGGCCTACCGCTCGCCCAAGGCGAAGGAGCTGCGGCTCATTGCGCAGATGGTGCGCGAGGTCAGCGCACTCGGACTCGAGACCTGCGCTACGCTCGGCATGCTGACGCCGGAGCAGGCGCGGGAGCTGAAGGACGCGGGCCTCGATTACTACAACCACAATCTCGACACCTCGCCGGAGTTCTACGGACAGATCATCACGACCCGCACCTACCAGGACCGCCTCGACACGCTGGAAGCGGTCCGGGCCGCGGACATCAAAGTCTGCTGCGGTGGCATCCTCGGCATGGGCGAGTCGACCGACGATCGCGCCAGGCTCCTGATGACGCTCGCCAACCTCCCGCAACACCCGGAGAGCGTGCCCGTCAATCAGCTCGTACAGGTGCCGGGCACGCCGCTCGACGGCACTGCGCCCGTCGATCCGCTCGATTTCGTGCGCGTGATCGCCGCGGCGCGCCTGATGATGCCGCGCGCGCACGTGCGCCTTTCGGCGGGACGGCAGGGAATGAGCGATGAGCTGCAGGCACTCTGCTTCCTTGCCGGCGCCAACTCGATTTTCTATGGCGAGAAGCTGCTCACCACCGGCAATCCGGACGTCGAGCGGGATCGGGAGCTGCTCGCGCGGCTGGGGATCAGGCCCGAAGCGCCCGCCCGCGCCACCGCTCATGAAGAGACAGCCGCTTGAGCCGGCGCTCGAGGAGATCGAGCGGCAGCATCTGTGGCGTCGTCGCGCGACCGTAGACGCCTATCCGGAAAAGAGCAGTCACACGCAAGTGATCGTCGACGGCCGCAGGCTCGTCGACTTCAGCAGCAACGATTACCTCGGACTCGCGGCGCATCCTGCGCTCGCCGCGGCAATGGCGGAGTGCGCGCCGCGTTGCGGCGCCGGCAGCGGCGCCTCGCATCTCATCAGCGGTCACGGGCGGGAGCACGCCGCTCTGGAGGAAGAGCTCGCAGCCTTCGTCGGCCGCCCGCGCGCGCTCCTCTTCTCGACCGGCTACATGGCCAATCTCGGTGTCGTGACCGCGCTCGCGGGTCGCGGCGAGTCCGTGCTGCTCGACCGCCTCAGCCATGCCTCGCTGATCGACGCCGGCCTGTTGTCCGGTGCGCGTTTCCGGCGCTATCCGCACTGTGATGCCGCCGCCGCGCGCCGGCTGCTGGCCGAGAGCACGCCGCAAACGACGGTGGTCGCTACTGATGGTGTATTCAGCATGGACGGCGATATCGCACCGCTCGCCGCGCTGTCAGAGGCCGCGCGGGCGCATGATGCTTGGCTGGTCGTGGACGATGCACACGGTATCGGTGTATTGGGCGCGAATGGCCGCGGCGCGGTGGAGATCGCAGGCCTGAATTGCGAACAAGTGCCCGTTCTGGTCGGCACCCTCGGCAAGGCGTTCGGCTCCTTTGGCGCCTTCGTCGCGGGCGCGGAGGATCTGATCGAGCTTCTCATCCAGCGCGCGCGCTCATATGTCTACACCACCGCTTTGCCGCAGCCCGTCGCGGCAGCGACGCGCGCAGCTCTGCGGGTCGCGCGTGAAGAGAGCTGGCGGCGGCAGCGCGTGTTGGCCCTCACCGCGCGTTTTCGTGCGGCCGCACGGCAGGCGGGCGTGCCGCTCGCCGACTCGGCGACCCCCATTCAGCCGATTCCCCTGGGCAGCTCGCAGGCGGCGCTCGCTGCACAACATGCATTGCGCGAGGCCGGCTTCTGGGTCGTCGCCATCCGTTCGCCGACCGTGCCTGCGGGCGCGGAGCGGCTGCGCATCACACTCACCGCCGGTCACGAGGAAAGTCAGGTCGACGCCCTCGTCGAGGCTCTGAGCCGCATCTGCGCGGCGAAGCCTGGCCCGTGAGCCGCCTCTACACCGAGGTCCGCGGCAGCGGGCCGGCACTCGTACTCCTCCATGGCTGGGGACTCAATGTGCGTGTCTGGGACGGGCTCACCGCCGCACTCTGCGACCGTTTTCGAATCATCGCGGTCGACCTGCCCGGGCATGGCCGCAGCGCTTGGGTGCCCGAACGGTCATCGCTG
Organism: uncultured Pseudomonadota bacterium; assembly: GCA_963812925.1. Taxonomy (GTDB): domain Bacteria; phylum Pseudomonadota; class Gammaproteobacteria; order Steroidobacterales; family Steroidobacteraceae; genus 13-2-20CM-66-19. The sequence goes on from CAWEXF010000009.1 coordinate 217,895, forward strand.
GCAGAGCAGGCCGCGCAGGTCGCGGAGACGGTCGGTGCGATCACCGCAGAGTATTCACTCCTCGGCTGGTCGCTCGGCGGACAGATCGCGTTGCAACTTGCCGCCACACCGGACCACGCGGTGGACCGCCTGGTGTTGATCGCGACCACGCCGCGACTCACCGCCGGCCCCGATTGGCCGCACGGCGCACCGCCTGAGCGTCTCGCGGCACAGGCACAGGGCCTGGAGACGGATTACCGGCGCACGGTGAGCGATTTCCTGGAACTGCAGGTCCGCGGCAGCGCGGGCAGTGCCGCAGCGCTGGAGCAGCTGCGCGCGGCTCTCTTCGCCCACGGATATCCCGGGATAGCGGCACTCGCCCGCGGCCTCGAGCTGCTGCGCGAAACCGACCTGCGTCCGCTGCTCGCCAACATCACGCTGCCGACTCTCGTCATCGCAGGCCAGTACGATCGCGTGACCCTGCCGGCCGCCTCCCACGCACTCGCGGACGCACTTGCCAATGCCCGTTACGTGGAAATCCGCCGCGCCGCGCATGCGCCATTCCTGTCGCATCTGCCCGAGCTCAACACGCTGCTCTGCGACTTCCTGCTGCAAAAATGACCGCCGGCAAGCCACCTGATTTCTTTCAACTCGACAAGGCCGGCGTGCGCGCCGCCTTCGATCGCGCGAGCTCGAGCTACGAGGCTGCGGCCGTGCTGCAAGCGCGAGTGGCCGATGAGCTCCTGAGTCGCCTCGAGCCCTTCGACTTCAGTCCCAAGGTCATTCTGGACCTCGGGGCCGGCACCGGCCGCGTCGCCGCGGAGCTCAAGCGCCGCTACCGCGGCGCCATGGTCATCGCCCTCGACCTCGCGCCCGGCATGTTGCGCGAAGCCGCGCGCCATCAGCGTATTTTCCGCCGCTTCGAGCGTGTTTGCGGCGATGCCGCCCGCCTCCCCATCGCGTCCGCGGGCGTCGACATCGTGTTCAGCAACCTGATGCTGCAATGGTGCGATCCGCTCGATGACGCTCTTGCGGAAGTGCGGCGAGTACTGCAGCCTCAGGGGCACTTCGTCTTCAGCACCTTCGGTCCCGACACTCTGAAGGAACTACGTAGCGCCTGGGCCGAAGCCGACAGTCACAGCCACGTGAACCGCTTCCTCGACGTGCACGACGTTGGCGACGCACTGGTGCGGGCTGGACTCCTCGAGCCCGTGTTGGATGTTGACCGCCATCTCTTCACCTACGACGACGTCGTGACGCTCATGCGCGATTTGAAGTCCATAGGCGCTCGCAATGAAACCGCGGGCCGCCCGCGTACGCTCCTCGGACGCGGCCACCTGCAGCGCGTCTTTACCGCCTACGAGGCCTTCCGCAGCGACGGCAGACTCCCCGCCACATATGAGGTCGTCTACGGCGCCGCCTGGGGCACCGCCGGAAGACCCGCGGCAGCCGCGCACGCCGGCGAGGTCAGGATCTCTCCCTCCGACATTCGACGGAGGAAGTGAGGGTTCATGAGACACAAGGCATTCTTTGTCACGGGCACGGACACCGGGGTCGGCAAAACCATCGTCGCCGCCGCCCTGACACGCGCACTGGTGGCCCGCGGCCTGCGGGTGGCCGTCATGAAGCCCATAGCCTCCGGTTCGGACCCAACACCCGAAGGCCTCAGAAATTCGGACGCCGTCTCCCTGATGGCCGCCGCCAACGTGACAGCCCCCTATGAGGTCGTAAACCCCTACTGCTTCCTGCCTGCCGTTTCCCCTCATATAGCGGCCCGCGCAGCCCAAGTTGAGATCGATCTCGCTCTCCTGCGCTCGCGCCTCGACTCCCTGGCTGGCGCATCCGACTGCGTGATCGTCGAGGGCGCGGGCGGCTGGCTCGCTCCTATCAGCGATACCACGTCCATGGCCGACCTCGCCGCCGCGCTCGCGGTACCCGTTCTCCTGGTCGTCGGCCTGCGTCTTGGCTGTCTCAACCACGCGCTCCTCACCCGCGAATCCCTCGCCAGCCGGGGCACGCCCTTCGCGGGCTGGATCGCCAATGCCGTCGACCCGAATTTCGAGCGCGCCGAAGAGAATCTCGCCACTCTCACCCTGCGCCTCGGCGCGCCACCTCTCGCCAGCGTGCCCTTCCTCGACCGCGGCCACGGGCCGCCGGATCTGGGCGCAGCCGCGAGGAAGTTGTGCACTTGAACGGTCCATCCGGCCGCTCTACCATCGATCCATCATTCATAGGAGGCGGCTCGAGCGGCCTCGATTGCCGCACGACCGGCGAATCATGGAGGCCCCGCGCCAGACCCGGCAGCCCGTGCGCATCGTCATCTGCCCGAACTGTTCGCTCAGCCTGAGGGCCGCATTGCTATTTTTCGGCGGCTTGTGCCTCTTCTGCTTCACGCTGGCAGGCGTGCTCGCTCTCAAAGGTATGTGGCCCATCCTGCCCTTCTCCGGGCTGGAAATGCTGCTTCTCGGCTGGGCGCTGCACGCGAGCCTCGCACGGCGCTACCGTTCCGAAATCATTACACTCACGGACTCGGATGTGAGCGTCGAGTCGCGCGATCGGGCCCGCTGCCACCTTACCGTGTTCCAGAGGCACTGGGCTCAGGTTAAACTGCGCCGTCCTGCCTCGCGACTGCATCCGAGCCGGCTGACCATAGAATCACACGGCCGGCGATGCGAGCTGGGCAGCTTCCTCACGGATGAGGAGCGGTATGGTCTGGCGATGAGATTGCAGCGCCTGATCGGCCGCATCAACGAGTCGCCCTCCCTACGCGGGGACGCTTCGGGAGGCAGGCCTCCGTTGGCGGAAACGCCTCGGGGCGCAGGCGGTTTTTGGTTCGATTAGCGAATCGCGCGGGGGGGCCTTCACTGCAAGGGGACCGCGCGAGAAAGGCACGACAACGATGCATCGCGCAAGACTCGGAATAAGGCCCGGGACATGGCTCAGCCTCGCGGCGCTGCTCGCCGCGGCCTGGACGGCTTCGCCCGCCTGGGCGGATGATCCGCCCGCTTCGAGCGGCTGGGGACTTCTCAACCTGCCCGTGGGAGTCACCAGCATCAGCCGGGATGTCTACGGCCTCCACATGATGGCCTTCTGGGTCTGCGTCGTGATCGGCATCCTCGTCTTCGGGGTGATGATCTGGTCGATCATCTTTCATCGCAAGTCGCAAGGAGCGGTAGCCGATGTGACCTTGGTCCACAACACCAAGGTCGAGATCATCTGGACCGCGGTCCCCGTGCTCATCCTGGTCGGAATGGCGATCCCCTCGGCTCGCGGCATCGTGCTGATCGGGGACGACGCCAACCCGCAGCTGGAAATCAAGGTCACGGGTTTCCAGTGGGGCTGGCAGTACACCTATCCCGGCAAGGGCGTGAGCTTCGTCTCCAAGCTCGATGAGCAGAGCATGGCCGCGAGCGACCTCGACTCCGGCATCAGCCCGTACAGCGTGCCGCACTACCTGCGTAACGTCGATCATGCGCTCGTGGTACCCGTGGGCACCAAGGTCCGCCTGCTGATCACCGCGGTGGACGTGATCCATGCCTGGTGGGTCCCGGACTTCGGCATCAAGAAGGACGCGATTCCCGGCTATATCAACCAATCCTGGTTCGAGGTCGACGCCGACAAGCCGGGCGTCTACCGCGGCCAGTGCGCGGAGCTCTGCGGCCGCGGCCACGGCTACATGCCGATCGTGGTCGACGCCGTCTCCAAAGCGGATTTTGACGCTTGGGTGAAGCGCGAGGCAGCGGCCGAGAAAGCCGCCGCCGCCAGCGCGTCTTCGAGCTGAGAAGACGGAATCAATCGCGCCTGACCTTTCAGACCGGACCTAAAAGTTTTCGAGAGGGTAGAACCCATGGCTGAGACGCCGCACACCGAAGTCCACGCGCACGCTGATCACGATCATGATCACGACCACGATCACAAGCCGCACGGCTGGCGCCGCTGGGTGTTCGCGACGAATCACAAGGACATCGGCACGATGTACCTCGTCTTTTCGTGCCTCATGTTCTTCACCGGTGGCGCCTTCGCGATGGTCATCCGCGCGGAGCTCTTCAAGCCCGGGCTGCAGGTCGTCGACGCGGGGGTGTTCAACTCCCTGACGACCATGCATGGCCTGGTGATGATCTTCGGCGCCATCATGCCGGCATGGGTGGGACTCGCCAATTGGATGATCCCGATTCAGATCGGCGCACCCGACATGGCGCTGCCGCGCCTCAACAACCTGAGCTTCTGGATCCTGCCGTTCGCCTTTGTGCTGCTCCTCTCCTCCTGGCTCGTGCCCGGCAGCGCGCCGGCCGGCGGCTGGACCATGTACCCGCCGCTCACGCTGCAGTTCGGCGCCTCGTTCCCGATGCTGATCTTCGCGATCCACATGATGGGCATCTCCTCGATCCTGGGGGCCCTCAACGTGATCGTCACGATCATGAACCTGCGCGCCCCCGGCATGACGCTGCTGCGCATGCCACTTTTCGTCTGGACCTGGCTCATCACCTCGTTCCTGCTGGTGGCGGTGATGCCCGTGCTGGCGGGCGCTGTGACGATGATGCTCACCGATCATTTCTTCGGTACCAGCTTCTTCAACGCCGCGGGGGGCGGCGACCCGGTGATGTTCCAGCACATTTTCTGGTTCTTCGGCCATCCCGAGGTCTACATCATGATCCTGCCGGGCTTCGGCGTGGTCTCGGAGGTGATCCCGGCCTTCTCGCGCAAGCCCCTCTTCGGCTATGAGGCGATGGTGTACGCCACGGCCTCGATCGCGTTCCTGTCGTTCATCGTCTGGGCGCACCACATGTTCACCGTGGGCCTGCCGACCTCGGCGCTGCTCTTCTTCATGTTCGCCACCATGCTGATCGCGGTGCCGACGGGCGTGAAGGTCTTCAACTGGACCGCCACCATGTGGCGCGGCTCGCTCTCCTTCGAGCCGCCCATGTTGTTCGCCCTCGCCTTCCTCTTCCTCTTCACCATCGGCGGCTTCTCCGGCCTGATGCTCGCCATCGTGCCGGCCGACTTCCAATACCAGGACACCTACTTCGTGGTGGCGCACTTCCACTACGTGCTGGTCTCCGGCGCCGCCTTCGCGATCATGGCCGGCGTCTATTACTGGCTGCCCAAGTGGGTAGGGCGCATGTATGACATGAACCTCGGCAAGTGGCACTTCTGGCTGTCCGCGATCTTCTTCAACGTGCTCTTCTTCCCGCAGCATTTCCTCGGCCTCGCCGGCATGCCGCGGCGCATCCCGGACTACGCGGTGCAGTTCGCCGACTGGAACATGGTGTCCTCGATCGGCGGCTTCGCTTTCGGCCTGTCGCAGCTCCTCTTCCCGTATCTCATCTGGAAGTGCGTACGCTCCGGCAAGCCCGTGGAGGGCACCAGGGCGTGGGAAGGCGCGCGCGGCCTCGAATGGGAGCTGCCCTCGCCGGCGCCGTATCACTCCTGGACGACTCCGCCCACGGAGGCGATGATCGCCCGCGGCGCAGCGCATTGAGCGATATCGCACACGAATGCAGATGAGTACTTCATCGGAGCAGGCGATCCCGATGTGGCAGGACGACGCCCAGCGGCGCAAGCGGGTTCGACGCACCACTCTCGTGGTGACGCTGGTCGTGCTCGCCTTCTACTTCGGCTTCATCGCCATGATGCTGTACCGCGCCACCAGATGAACGAACGCCCGACACGAAGGCACACGGCTTCACACTAAGGTTACGACATGGCATCAGACGCACACGCCCCCGACAGCCAGCACTACTACATTCCGCACGGTAGCCCCTGGCCGATCGTCGCCGCGGTCGCGCTTTTCACCATGATGTGGGGTGCCGTCGCCTTCCTGGACAACTGGACTGGCGCGTGGGTGTTCCTACCGGGACCGCTGTTGCTGCTGTTCATGTTCGCCGGCTGGTTCCATACCGTCATCGGCGAGAATCAGCTCGGCATCTACAACACCCAGGTGGACCGCTCCTTCCGCATGGGGATGATGTGGTTCATTTTATCCGAGGTGATGTTCTTCGGCGCCTTCTTCGGCGCGCTCTTCTACGCGCGCGTTCTCGCGGTGCCGTGGCTTGGCGGTGCCGGCTACAGAGCCATGACCAACCTCGTCCTCTGGCCGAGCTATGAGGCCTCGTGGCCGACCAACGGTCCGGGTCAGATAGGTGGTGCGAACTTCGAGGCGGAGAGCGCCTACGGTATAGCGGCCATCAACACGCTGATCCTGTTGACCAGCGGCCTCACCGTCACTATCGCCCACCACGCGCTACGCTCGGGCAATCGCGGCCGGCTCAAGCTCTTCCTGGCGCTGACTTTCATCCTCGGCTTCTGCTTCGTGGCCCTCCAGGGACACGAGTACTACGATGCCTACACGAAGATGAACCTGCGCCTCACGACGGGCATCTACGGCTCCACCTTCTTCATGCTCACCGGCTTCCACGGCCTGCACGTGACCATCGGCGCCATCATGCTGGTGGTGGTCTGGCTACGGGTGTTGCGCGGTCACTTCACGCCGCGACAGCACTTCGCGTTCGAGGCGGTGTCCTGGTACTGGCACTTCGTCGACGTGGTGTGGCTGGGCCTCTTCATCTTCGTCTACTGGCTGTAGGCGCTGGGCCGGGCAGGAGCCCGGATCCAGCGCTCAACGATGATAAGGTATGACGCCGTGGGGCGTGATCAGGCCCGCGTACCAGGCGATCATGATCAGCGCGAAGAGCGCCAGTGACAGCGCGATGCGGACCGTCAGCGCGCGCGCCAGTTTGGCGGAATCCTTCTCGGTGCCGCGGGAGAGGTGATACAACGCCGAGCCCAGGCTCGCCACGATGGCGGCGAGCACAATGAGCACGACGATTCGAAACAGCTCCGGCATGGCACCGTCCAGTTTACCCGCAAAGCAACCCCCGTACCCATGCGCCTGAGCTTCGGCGGCCGCCGCTTCTCACCATCGCCCGGTCTCACGATCCTGCTGTTCGTGTTGTGCGTGCTGTTCATCGCACTCGGACGCTGGCAGTGGCGGCGCGGAAACCTGCACGCCGCGGAGCATGCGAGCTTCGAGCGCGGCGCGCGCCAGGTGCTCGCGCTGGGCCCGAGGCCGCTGGCGCAAGTGCCCAGTGACCAGCGCGTAAGCGTCACCGGCACCTATGATTCGGCGCACCAGTTCCTCATCGACAACATGAGCTATAACGACGTCGACGGCTATCAGGTGTTGACCCCGCTCGAGCGCCCGGGCGGCACGACGGTGCTGGTCAACCGTGGCTGGGTGCCGTTCCTCGGCAGCCGCGCCGTCCTACCGGACATCGCCATCAAGAGCAGCGGATCTGTCACCGTCAGTGGGCGCGTCGGCAACTTGCCCGTCGCCGGATTGGCGATCGGCCGCGCGCCTCCGCCCGACAGCGGCCCGTGGCCCAGGGTGACGAGCTGGCCGTCCATGGCGCAGCTGAGCGCCGTCCTCGGTCGGCCGCTCGAGCCGCGTGTCATCCTGCTCGATCCGCAGGATCCCGAGGGTTACGTGCGCGACTGGCGTCCGCCCGGCATCCCGGCAATGCAGAACTTCGCCTATGCCTTCGAGTGGTGGTGCTTCGCGATCGCGGCCCTGGTGATGTGGGTGGTCCTCAGCACCCGGAAGCCTGAGGCAAGCGCTTGAGCTCCAGCGTGCGCGAGCTTCGGTATCGCAACCTGCGGATGCTGGCCGCGCTGGCAGCCCTCTTCTTCATGCCGCTTCTCGCCTCGTTCTGGCTCTACTACGGCATGGGCTGGCGGCCATCGGGGCGGATAAATCACGGCGAGCTCGTCCAGCCGCCGCGCCCACTGCCGCGTGCAGACCTGCCGCGCATCGCGGTCGGCGGGGACACGGCGAGTGAGCTCCCGGGAATCGATCCGGCTCTTTTCCGCGGCGAGTGGTCGCTGGTCTACATCGGGGACGGAAGCTGCGATGCCTCCTGCCGCGGGACGCTCTATGTCATGCGGCAGACTCGGCTCGCGCTCGGCACGGACCAGACGCGCCTCGCGCGGGTCTTCCTGGTCACCGCGAGGTGCTGCGCCAAGGACTATCTGGCGCGCGAGCACGCCGGAATGACGGTCCTCGATGCAACTGGCGCCGCAGCCGCGCCGCTGCTCAGCGTGTTTCCCGCGGGGGACGAGGCTCATACGCTCTTCGTCGTCGACCCCCTCGGTAATCTGATGATGCGCTACGATGTCCGGCGCGACCCACGTGGCCTGCTGGTGGATCTGAAGAGATTGCTCGAGCTGTCTCAGATCGGCTGAGGTGGCCCCGGACCCGCGCCGATCGATCAGGAGATTGCTTGTCCCAGATGCCCATCGACCGCTGGCTGCGCGGCCTCGCGCTCTTCGGGGTGCTGCTGTGCTTCGGCGTCGTCGTGCTCGGCGCCTACGTGCGGCTGACGGACGCCGGACTGGGCTGCCCGGACTGGCCGGGATGCTACGGTCACGTCAGTCCGTTGGGTGCGGAAGACAGCCCCGGCAGCCAGGCGCAGTTTCCGGGCAGACCCCTGCAGGCCGGAAAGGCGTGGCACGAGATGAGTCACCGCTATGCGGCAGGCACGCTCGCCGGCGTCATCACCGTGATCGCGGCCCTTGCGATCGCCGCCCGCGGACCCAAGGCCGTGGGGGCGGGATTCGCGCTGCTGCTATTCGCCACGGTGATCGTACAGGCCATCCTGGGCATGCTGACCGTGACTTGGCTTTTGAAGCCCCTCATCGTGACACTGCATCTGATCTTCGGCATGACCACACTCGGCCTCCTGTGGTGGCTGTGGCTCAGACTGCAGCAGCTTCCCCGCGGGGCGGTTCAGCTGCATATCGTGCCGGAGCACGGCGCCACGCGATGGGCCAGCGCTGCATCGGCAGCTCGAATCGCATACTGGCTCGCGGTCGTCGGCGTCGTCCTGCTGGCGGTCCAATTCTTCCTCGGTGGCTGGACCAGCGCCAACTATGCCGCCGTTGCGTGCCCCGACTTTCCGACCTGTCAGGGCGCGTGGTGGCCGCACGCCGACTTCCGCCATGCGTTCGTGCTGTGGCGCGGTCTCTGGATCAATTATGAGGGTGGCGTTCTAGCGAACCCGGCGCGTATCGCCATTCACTTGGTGCATAGGCTCGGCGCGCTGACGGTGACGCTCATGTTCCTGGCCGCATCATTCTTTGTCATCGGCCAGCCCTCGCTCGCCCCGGCGCGGCCGCGCGCCTACCTCGTGCTGGCTGCGCTCGGCCTGCAGCTCGTGATCGGTATCTCCATGGTGCTATGGACATTTCCGCTCTGGCTGACTACCGCTCATACGGCCGGCGCGGCGCTGCTCCTCATGGCAATCCTCGCGCTGACGGCGAAGTTGCTGGTCCTGCGCGCAGTGCGCACCGCCTGACGGACGAGAGCTCGCGGTGGCCACAACTTCGGAATACGCAGCAATCACCCCGCCGGTCTGGCGACGGTATTTCGAGCTGACCAAGCCGCGGGTGGTGGCGCTCATCACCTTCACCGCGGTCGTCGGCACCCTGCTCGCAAGCCCTGGCTGGCCACCGCTGCGGGCGCTCGTCTGGGGGACACTCGGTATCGCGCTGGCTGCGGGATGCGCCGCGGCCATCAATCACGTCCTCGACCGCCGCTACGATGAGCAGATGGGGCGCACACAGTCGCGCCCGCTGCCAACCCGTCAGCTCACGGAGCGGCGGGCGTTGATCTTCGCGGCAGTGCTGGGCATCGTCGCGATGACCATCCTCGCGTTCCTCGTCAATCTGCTGACGGCGGCGCTGACTTTCGTATCGCTGATCGGTTACGCGGTGATCTACACCGTATGGCTGAAGCACGCCACATCGCAGAACATCGTGATAGGCGGGGCTGCGGGTGCGGCGCCGCCGATTCTCGGCTGGGTCGCGGTCACCAACCACGTCGATCCCAACGCGCTGCTGCTATTCCTCATCATCTTCGTGTGGACGCCGCCGCATTTCTGGGCGCTGGCGATCGCGCGCAAGGATGAATATGCGCGCGCCGGCATCCCGATGCTGCCCGTCACTCACGGCGTGGAGCACACGAGGCTGCAGGTCCTCCTCTACACGGTACTCCTCACCGTCATAACAGTGATGCCGTTTCTGACCCGGATGAGCGGCATCATCTATCTGGTCGCCGCGCTGGCGCTGAACGCGCGCTTCCTGTACTTCGCGCTGGCGCTGAAGCTGACCGGACGACAGGAATTGCCGATGCGGGTATTCCACTACTCCGTCAAGTACCTGATGTGGCTCTTCGCCGCCCTGCTGATCGACCACTACCTGTATTTTTAATTGGCGGCCCTGGGCCGCTCAATTACTTGCTTTCGACGTGACGACGGAGCATGACCTGCCAGGACGACAGGCGCCGGTCCTCGAGCAGCAGCATCCCTGTCGATTCGTAGTTGTCGTCGTCGAGGCGGCGGAGATGGTCCGCGCCCTGGTAGCCGGCCGACTCCGAGCGATAGACCGAGAGAATCGAGCTGCCGATGACCGAGAACGTACCCTGGAGCTTGCCGAGGGTCGCATTCTCCGAGCTCCACTTGATTGCCGCCCCGTCCCGGCGCGGAAGCTGGATCCAGTAGGCATTCACGAACTCCACCGGCGGCGAGCCCAGCACCTTCAGGGTACCGGAGAGCAGCCAGCAGTCGGTGCGGTGCGCCACTTCCGTGCGGCATTCCGCCGGCAGCGGCTGACCATCTGCGCACCAGAACGTCCCGCTGCCCGTCCAGAGAGCCGGCTGGAAAAGATAGGTGTGGGACATCGATGGACTTCCCGCGCCGTGGACTTGACGGTGCCATTATCTCTCGGCCGGAGCGTGGGCGCATGTTGTACCGCAGCAACGACCGGGACAGGGCCTTAGGGTCAGCTCCCGGCCGGGAAGGCCTCGCAAGAGCCGCGGACGATCAGGCGGGGCGGCAGGGTCACGCATTGCGCCGGCTGCCCCCCGATCAGGCGAATCAGGGTTTGTACCAGCAAATCGCCAGCCCGCTTGGTGTCCTGCGCCACGGTGGTCAGGGCGGGCCGGGTGAAGGCTCCCATCGGGATGCCATCGAAACCCACCACCGCGACGTCCTCGGGTATCCGGCGCCCGGCTGAAGCCAGTGCGGTCATGGCGCCGATGGCGATCAGGTCGCTGGCGCCGAACACCGCATCGAAAGGGACCTTGCGCTCGAGCAACGCCTGCATGGCTTCGTAGCCAGCGGCCTCCGTCGAGATGGAGCCGACCTGCAGCCGGGGATCGGCGTTCACGCCGGCGAGCGCCAGAGTTGCGCGATAACCCTGGTATCGCTCGAGCATTTCGGGTGAGGACGGTGCGACCTCTCCCAGGAACGCGATCCGCCGGTGCCCGAGGCGCAGCAGATGCTCGGTCGCCAGCCGTCCGCCGAACACGTTGTCACACCCAATGGACACCCCCGGCTGGTCTGCAAGCACGGGACCCCAGCGAACGAGGTGGGCACCCCGCTCGATCAGGGGCTGCAGGCGGCTGCGATGAACAACGTAGTCGCCGTAGCCCAGGAGAATGATGCCGTCGGCCTTGTGGCTGTCCTCGTAGTCGGCATGCCAATCGCGCAGCAGGTCCTGGAACGAGACCAGGAGGTCATAACCTTGCCGCGAGCAGGTGCGGATGATCGAGCCCAGCATCGAGTGAAAGAACGGGTTGATCGCCGAATCGTCGGCGGTCGGGTCCTCGAAGAAAAGCAACGCCAGCGTCCCGGAATGACGCAGCCGCAGGTTGGACGCGTTCTTGTCGACGTGATAGTTGAGTTGGCGCGCCACTTCGAGCACCCGCTCACGGGTGCAGGCGCTGACCATCGGGTCGGCGCGCAGAGCGCGCGACACGGTCGACTGCGAGACACCGGCCAGATGCGCGATGTCCAATGAATTGGGTCTGCGTCGCTGGTCACGCATGACCGGAGCCACCCCCTCGATCTCTGTATACGTGTGGCTTCTCCTAGTCTACGCCATGGCGCGTGCCTAACCCAAGTCCCGCCCGTTGTTCACCTGCAACAGACCGAAGAAGACCCCGTGTGCCGGCACGTCCAGTGTGCGGCCGGACACCGATCCGGCGCTCAGGCCGTGGTCATCGAGGGGGATGACGGGCCCGAGCGCCGGCAGGGTAGCGGTCTGGTGTCGATCCGACAGGTTGAAGACCGCCAGAACGGATTGGGAATCGAGCGTGCGAGTGAATGCAAGCAGCGGCTCCGGCAGCTCGATGCAATCGATGTCGCCCTGGCAGAGAGCGGGTTGACGGCTACGCCAGCGCAAAAAGCGGCGAAACGCATTGAGCGGCGAAGCAGGGTCCGCCTCTTGCCGGGACACCGCCAGTGGCAAGTGCTCCGGCGGCACAGGCAGCCATGGGGTACCCGTGGTGAAGCCTGCCGCCGGCGTGTCGCGCCAGGGCATGGGCGTGCGGCAGCCGTCCCGTCCCTTGAAGTTGGGCCAGAAGTTGATGCCGTAGGGGTCGCGGAGGGCCTCGAACGGCAGACCCGCCTCCGGCAAACCGAGCTCCTCGCCCTGATAAACGCAGACCGATCCGCGCAGCGAGCAGACCATGGCGCTCAGCATGCTCGACATCCCGGGTGACGCGGCGGCCCCGCCCCAGCGGGTCATGACCCGGGCAACGTCATGGTTGGAGATCGTCCAACAGGGCCAGCCGTGCGGCATCTGGCGCTCGAGGCTCTCGACCGTGCCGCGAATATGGGCGGCCCGGTATTCTTCGGTCAGCAGCTCGAAGCTGTACGCCATGTGCAGCCGTGTCTCGCCGATGTATTCCGCCATCGTCGCGAGCGAGTCCTCCGCGGAGATCTCGCCGAGCCCCACGGCGCCGGGATAGCGGTCGAGGAGCCGGCGCAACTCGGTCAGGAAGCCGAGATTCTCCGGCTGGGTGTTGTTGTACCAGTGATATTGATACGCGTACGGATTGTCCGCGGTGAAACCGCGGCCGTTGCGAAGCTCCGCGGGCTTCGGCGGGTTGTTGCGCAGCTGCCGGTCGTGGTAGCAGAAATTGATCGCATCGAGCCGCAGGCCGTCGACGCCGCGCTCGAGCCAGAACTCCAGATTCTGCAGCATCGCCGCCGGCACCCGCGGGTTGTGGAAATTGAGGTCGGGCTGCGAGTCGAGGAAGTTGTGCAGGTAGTACTGCCGGCGGCGCGGTTCCCAGCGCCAGGCCGGCCCGCCGAAGATCGACTGCCAGTTGTTGGGCGGGCTGCCGTCGCCGGCCGGGTCCGCCCAGACGTACCAGTCGGCTTTGGGGTTGTCGCGGCTCGAGCGGCTCTCGAGGAACCAGGGATGTTGCGATGAGGTGTGGCTGAGCACCTGGTCGATCATGACCTTGAGGCCGCACGCGTGCGCCTGCGCGACCAGCCGGTCGAAATCCGCGAGGTCGCCGAAGAGCGGATCGACGGCGCGGAAGTCGGCGATGTCGTAGCCGAAGTCCGTCATCGGTGACTTGAAGAACGGCGACACCCAGATCGCATCGACGCCGAGGCCCGCGACATAATCCAGCCGCTCGACGATGCCCTTGAGGTCGCCGACGCCGTCGCCATTGGTATCCAGGAAGCTGCGCGGATAGATCTGGTAGATCACCGCACCGCGCCACCAGGGAAATGCGCTCATGCTCTCGAGGTTCCGCCGCTGCTCCAAACTACTTTGACACACGGAGTCGCCGCGGGTCGCAGCGCCGCATACGTATGCGAGTCCGAATACGTATGCGATTCCTTGCTTTCACGCCACGCCCCTCGAATGATTTGACGTCCGTTTCTCAGCCTACAAAATCCCGGGGGGGCATCAAGTGATCAGACGCAAGCGCAACATCCTCGAGATGGCGGTCGCAACGGCGGTCTTCGGCGCCTGTGCGGCCGGTGCCGTGCCCGTATCGCACGCACAGGCCGCAAGTGACAACGGCAGCCAGGCGACGCCCGCGACCTCCGACCAGGATCAGGACAAGAGCAAAAAGGCGCAGGTGGCCAACGAAGACCTGCTGCAGCCCGTGGTGATCAGCGGCTTCGTCAGCAGCCTGCAGAATTCGATCGTCATCCAGAAGAATTCGGACTCCATCGTCGAGGCGATTTCCGCGCAGGAGATCGGTCAGCTGCCCGGCACCAGCATCGCGGACGCCCTCGGCCGCCTGCCGGGTGTCAGCGCGCAGTACTTCAACGGCCGTCCTCAGCAGATCAGCATCCACGGCCTGAGCGCCGACTTCGACATCACCAACGTCGACGGCAGCATCCAGCCGAGCACATCGAACAACCGCGACGTCGAGCTCGACCAGTACCCGCAAAGCTGGTTCAGCACGGTGCAGGTGGCACTGACTCCGAGCGCCAATATCGTCAACCAGGGCATCGCCGGCACCATCGACATGCTCACAATGAAGCCGCTCGATCAGAAGGGGCCGGTGTTGACCCTCAACGCGAACTATCAGACGATCGAGCCACACGAGGTGATGCCGGGGCCCGGCGTCAGCGCCAATGGCCACGACCTGGATGGCATCGTAGGCGACGAATTCCTCGATCACACTCTCGGCGTCTACTTCGGCGTCGATATCGAGGCCAACCCATACCACATCCTTCATCAGGCACCCTGGGGCTACGCCACCGACGCGAACGGCAACCTGATCATCGGCGGCTCGAAGAATTACAACATTTCGGATCTGCTGAACCGGGAAGGTTATATCGGTGGGATCGAGTTCAAGCCCTCGAGCGCCCTGGACAGCACGCTCACCCTGATGGAAGAAGACTCGAACGAGACTCAGCAGGCCAAGGGCGCCGAGTTCCCGCTCGGCTACGGCAGCAACGAGACCGAGCTGCCGGGCACCACGCTCAACGGCTTCGATGAGACCGGAACGTTCGACGACGTCTATCCGGTCATCCGCAATGACTACAACAAATATCAGGCGCGTCTCTACAACATCATCTGGAACAACGACTTCAAGCTCGGTGACAACTGGACCGCTAATCTCACCGGCGCCTACAGCCGCGCGGAGCGCGACGACTACTTCCTCGAGGCCTACTCCGGTTACGGCTACGATGGCCCGGCGAATGAGTCGACGATTCCCGGGACCAACGTCGGCTTCCGCGAGAGCGGCAACGGCGAGCTGCTGCTCTATCCCTCGCAAGGCCTCGACGGCAGCAACATCATGCTGACCGATCCCCAGGGCTGGGGGTCGGGCTCGAATCTCGTGCAGGCGGGCTTCATCAACGAGCCGCACACGGAGGACCACATCGGCCGCGTCAAGCTGAGCGCGACGCGTTACTTCGAGAGCGGCCCGTTCTCCGCCCTCGAGTTCGGCGCCGACTATGAGCATCGGCGCAAGGACTACCTCATCAGCCAGGATTTCCTGGTGCTCGGCGGCGGACCCTCGCTGCTGCTCAACGGCGGTGCGACCCAGACTGCGCCCATTCCGGCCAGCGCGCTCGAGGGGACCGGCGACCCGCTCGCCTTCATGGGGATCGGCCCCGAGCCGCTGTACAACCCGTTCGCCCTGATCCAGAGCGGCACTCTGGTCGAGTATCCGACCGCGCTGTCCTCGATTTCCGTGCCGCCGGACTGGGTGGTGTTAGAGAGCGACACGACTCCGTACGTGCAGCTCGATATCCACACCGATCTTAGTGCCGAGGTCGGCCTGCGCGGCAACGTCGGCCTGCAGGCGACGCATACGACTCAGAGCTCCGACGGCCAGCGCGTGGCGCCCGGCTCGACCATCGGCGGCTCCGCGGCCACCGTGCTGCTGCCGGTGTCCGGGGGTACGAGCTACACCCGGTATCTACCGAGCTTGAACCTCGTGTTCTCGCTGCCGGATGACAACGACGCGCGCTTCAGCGTCGCAAGAACGATGGCACGGCCGCGCATGGATTACATGAGCTCGAGCCTCGACATCGGCGGCAACATCACCGCATTGACGATCAAGAATCCCCTGTTGTCGTATTTCAGCGGCTCCGGCGGTAACCCGAAGCTGCTGCCGACCATGTCGACCAACGTCAACCTGAGCGTCGAGCACTACTTCAAAGGGCCATCGAACGGCTTCGCCTGCACCGGCTCGCAATCGAAATCGTCGCAGCTCTGCAGCTCGGGGGGCGAAGGATACGTGCAGCTCTCGGGGTATTACCTGAAACTCACCGACTTCATCAATCCGAGCGCCCTCTCGCTCTACAACTTCTCCGCCTTCGAGGCCGGATATCTCACCGCGGCGCAGCAGGCACAGCTTGGAACGCCGTACGGGATCCTGAACGTTCCGCAGAACAACGGCGCGGGCCACATCGAGGGCGAGCAGTTCGCGGCCAACCTGCCGTTCGGCGATTTCACGCACTGGCTGGACGGCTTCGGCGTGAACGGGAGCGTGGACCGGACGCTGAGCTCGGTCCTGTATGCGGGCGAGACCGGGCAGGTCACCATCCCGGGACTCTCGAAGTGGGTCGAGAACATCACGCTGTACTATCAGCGGGGAGGCTTCCAGGCGAGCGTCAACGATGACATCCGCTCGAGCTTCCTCGGCGAGGTGTTCGGCATCAGCTCGACCCGCGTG
Source organism: uncultured Pseudomonadota bacterium (assembly GCA_963812925.1). Classification (GTDB taxonomy): domain Bacteria; phylum Pseudomonadota; class Gammaproteobacteria; order Steroidobacterales; family Steroidobacteraceae; genus 13-2-20CM-66-19. Next base: position 234,366 of record CAWEXF010000009.1, read on the forward strand.
GAGCAGGTGTTCAAGGGCACCGCCACCGTGGATGCGCAACTGAGCTACATGTTCACGCGCGGCATGCTGAATGGGCTGACCCTGATCGCCACCGGCTCGAACCTGACCAACCAGGGAATGCAGACTTACGAGAACGGCGATCCCCGCCAGGTGCTCACCTGGGAGGAGTACGATCGCCTCTATACGATCGGGTTCTCGTACAGCTTCCAATAAACCTCAAACCACGATCCCCCTCGGCCCCGCCGCCTGACACCGGCGGGGCTCATTTTTTTTAGCGGTGTGATACGGTGCAGGCATGAGCGACCTGCGGATCAGGCGCGTGGTGATTGTCGGCGGCGGCACCGCCGGATGGATGGCCGCGGCTGTTTTCAGCCGCGCGATGGGCGAAAGCCTGGATGTCCACGTGGTGGAATCCGACGCCATCGGCACCGTCGGTGTCGGTGAATCGACGATCCCTCAGATCCGCAACGTCAATCACTTTCTCGGCATCGATGAGGATGCGATGCTCCGGGCCACCAGTGGAACGTTCAAGCTGGCCATCCAATTCAACGATTGGGTGCGGGCGGGACACAATTACCTCCACGCCTTCGGCGATGTCGGCCTGCCGCTGGGGCCTCTGCCGTTTCAGCACTACTGGCTGCGCCGGCGGGCGGAAGCCGGAGCCGAGGATCTGGCGACGTATTCGCTCAACGCCACCGCCGCGAAGTCCTGCCGGATGGCGCGGATCGAGAAAATCGGCGGCAGCCCCATGGCCGGCATCAAGTACGCGTTCCAGTTCGACGCCGGCCTCTACGGGCGCATGCTGCGCACTTATGCCGAGCAGCGGGGTGTGAAGAGAACAGAGGGCAGGATCGTCGATGTGCGGCTGCGAGGCGAGGACGGCTTCATCGAGGCCATCCTACTCGAGAGTGGCGAGCGCATCGCCGGAGACCTCTTCATCGACTGCTCCGGCTTTCGCGGCCTTCTGATCGAGGGGGCGCTCGAGAGCGGATTCGAGGATTGGCGGCAGTGGTTGCCCTGCGATCGCGCGCTCGCAGTTGGCAGCGCCTCCGCCTCACCGCTGCGGCCCTACACGCAGGCCAACGCGCGACCGGCCGGCTGGCAATGGCGGATACCTCTGCAGCATCGCACCGGCAACGGCCACGTGTACTGCAGCGAATTCATGAGCGACGATGAGGCCACCGCGATTCTCCTCGGCTCACTCGACGGTAAGCCGCTCGGAGATCCGCGGCCGCTGCGCTTCACCGCGGGTGTGCGCCGGCAGATCTGGTCGCGCAATTGCGTAGCCATCGGCCTGTCGGCCGGTTTTCTCGAGCCGCTGGAATCGACGGCGATCCACCTGATCCAGTCGGGCATCAGCCGGCTGCTGTCGCTCTTTCCGGATCGCGGCTTCGATCGGGCGATCATCGATGAGTACAACCGCAACACACGCCGGGAATACGAGCAGGTGCGCGACTTCCTGGTGCTGCACTACCGCACCACCGAGCGGCGCGATACGCCTTTCTGGCGGCGCTGCGCGGCGCTATCGCCGCCGGAAGAGCTGCGGCGGAAGCTTGAAATCTTCAGTGCCACCGGGCAGATTTTCCGTGAAGCGGAAGAGCTCTTCACCGAGCAGTCCTGGCTGCAGGTGATGCTGGGGCAGGGAATCCTCCCTCTGCGTCATCACCCTCTCGCCGACAATCTGCCGCGAGAGAAGCTCGAGGAATTCCTCGGCAGTATCCGCACGCTGATTCGCGGGGCCGTCGAGCAGATGAGCACTCATGAACGCTTCATTGCCGAGCACTGCGCCGCCCCGCATCAAAGAGTGCCCTCATAAATCTGCGCCAGAGCCATGTGCAGCCCTATCGAGCGGAACTCGACTCGTCCTTCCATCGCAGAGTACAGCACGGGGCGCCAAGCCTCCGTCCTGCGGTGGACGATGACCCTGGGCTGATTCTGCGCGATCAGCACGTATTCCTCGATTGCCTCGACACGCTGATAGGTCATGGCCTTCTCGCGCCGATCGATGTGTTGCGTCGATTTCGAGAGAATCTCGACGACGAGCTTCGGATTGCGGATCACTTTGTCGGTCCGGTCTTCAGGGCGACAGGACACCATCGCGTCGGGGTAGTACATGATCTTGTCGCGGCCCGCCGCGATCTCGAGCTTCGCCTCCAGGAAGAACGGCTCGCAGGGGCCGCCGCGCAAATGCGATCGGAAGGCGACGACGAGTTCCTGCGCTATGCGGTTGTGCGCCAGGCTCGCACCACTCATCGCGTAGACTGTGCCATTGACGTATTCGTGGCGGCTCGGACTCTGCTCCTCGAAGGCGAGGTACTCATCCCACGTCATGAAGAGCGGCTCTTCCTCGGACAGGTAATCCGGTTGCGCCTCGCGCACATGGAAAGCTCTGTAACGCGATTGCTCCACCTCCCAGTCGAGCCAGTCGGCGATACTCTCGAGCTCCGCCGCCGAAAGGTTGCCTAGCGCTTGCTTGAGCTCAGTGATCGTGCTCATTTTCGTCACCACAGTTGTAATCCGCGAGCCAGCCTATCCCGCCAACAGCCTGCGTGGAAGATGGTATTTCTAGGCAATTCGCCGAGAAATTCGACGTTATCGACTACGTAGTTCCCATACGTCACATTCTGTCTGCAAAATGAGCTTGCACCAGCTGACGCCGTTGGCCCCGTCGTCGTTCGAAGCACAGGTGCTGCCGCTGAATACGTATGCGATCCGTTGCAAATCCATGCCCGCGCGCCTCATTCTTCGGTCGATGATCCCTTTTCTCCGGAACGCCGGGCGCCATTGCTGGCTCTCTGCGGCACTGGCCGGCGCGGTCTTCACCCTTCTCGCAACCGCGCCGGCCAGTGCCGCGACTCGCGCGCGGCAGCCCGGATCCGGCGTCTACTACGAGATCTTCGTCCGCTCATTCGCCGATTCCAATGGAGATGGCATCGGCGACTTGAACGGCATCACCGCGAGACTGGACTACCTCAAGTGGCTGGGCGTGAGCGGTCTCTGGCTGACACCGATCTATCCCTCGCCCAGCTATCACGGCTACGACGTCACCAACTACTTCGCCATCGACCCCCGGTTCGGCACGATGGCGGATTTCAAACGCCTGTTACGGGAGGCTCATGCGCGCGGCATCAAGGTGCTGATCGACATGGTCCTCAATCACACCAGCGACCGCAATCCGTGGTTCCGGCGGGCTCTCGATCCCAAGAGTCACTACCACGACTGGTACACCTGGGCCGGCAAGGGAACCGCCATCGGTGCGTTGAGCTCGCTGAACAGCCCGGCCTGGCACAGCCGCGACGGCCGCTACTACCTGGGAGACTTCAGCGACGACATGCCCGATCTCAACTATGACAGTCCCGCCGTACGTCACGAAATGATCGAGGTCGGTCGGTTCTGGCTGGCGCAGGGGGTCGACGGGTTCAGACTCGACGCCACGACCCAGATCTATATCGACTTCAAGTCCGACATCGGCAGCCCGCGCGCGGTCCGCAAGAACGTCGCATGGTGGCGGCAGTACCACGATGCATTGCGCGCGACCGACCCGAGCGTGTTCCTGCTCGGAGAAGTCCCCGCCGATACCGAAGCGCAGGCGGCACCTTACTATGCAGGGCTGAATTCAGTGTTTGATTTCCCGCTGGCGAAGATGCTCGTCGCCACGGCCGCCAGCGAGACCAGCCCGAATCTCGGGGACTATGTCCGGAAGTCCTGGCGCAGTTTCCGGCAGAACGCCCCGGGACCGATCGTCGACTCGCCGTTCATCGGCAACCACGATCGGGACCGCGTGCTCGACCAGTTTCGCGGCAATATGAGCCACATGCGGATGGCCGCGGCGATGTTGCTGACGATGCCAGGAGATCCGTTCGTCTACTACGGCGAGGAAATCGGGATGCATGGCGTCAAACCGGACCAGCGCATTCGCGAGCCCATGCGCTGGGACCGCAACCCACGCCAAGCCGGCGAAACCTGGTGGGAGTCCGCCTCCGACAATGCCTCGCCCGATCTATCCGTCGCTGCCGAGCGGGCCGATCCCAAGTCGCTGCTGAACTTCTATCGCCGCCTGATCCATTGGCGCATCGATCTGCCGGCCTTGCGTGACGGCGCCATCGCATCGTATCCGGTCGATGGTGGCGCAATCAGCGCCTACACCCGCGCCGATGACACGCAGCGGCTGCTGGTGATCCACAATCTCTCCGGTACTCGCCGCGGAGTCAGCCTGCCGGACGCGAGCTTCCGCGCGGTCATCCGGCGTACTCTCCCCGGCATCCGCCTCCGCGACCGCATTCTGACGATGCCTGCGTATTCCACTGCGGTCCTGACAGCAGGCTCACAGGAGAGCGTACGGCCGCGAGAAAGCGCGGCCGAAGTCCGTCTGGCAGGCGGTACACTATCGCTGCACCTCATGGGCGGCAACGTGCTGCACGTGCACTTCATTCCCGCGACAGGAACAACTCCGCCGACACTGGTGAGGGTGCCTCAGTCCACCAGTCCCGCCCTCGAGGCGACCGTGGTCCCAAGTCGGCAGGGCGGAGAGCAGCTGCTTCGGCAAGGGCAGCTTCGCGTTGCGCTCGATGAGCGTTCCGGCACGGTCATGATCTTCACCGCCGGCGCGCGCCGCCGGCTGTTGCGGCTATCGCGTATCGGCAGCCTGGCCCGCGGCACGATACTGCTGCGCTTCGACGAGGGAGCGACGCTATACGGGGTGCGCGGTACCAATGCCTTCGATCAAAAACCCGCGGTACTCCTGCTGCATCGGGGCAGGATTCTCGCCACCGCGGGCACACAAGGCGATGCCGGCGCACCGCTCGTGTGGAGCACCGCAGGTTTTGCGGTGGTGGCGGACAGCAAGGGGGCCACATTCGATTTTACGGCGGGGAGTCTCCGGGTCTCCAGGCTCTCGCGGCCCGATCCCGACTTCTACCTGATCGCGGGCGATCCGAAGACGATCTTCGCAGCCGTCGCGGACTTGAGCGGCCATGCGCCGCTCTTCCCCAAGTGGTCGCTCGGTTTCATCAACAGCCAGTGGGGAATCGATGAAACGGAGCTGTCGCAGGTCGTAAAGACGTACCGCACAAAACACATCCCCCTCGATGCCTTCGAGCTCGACTTCGACTGGAAGGCCTGGGGACAGGACGGGTACGGGGAATTTCGATGGAACCCGCAGAAATTCCCCGACGGCCCGAGCGGTGAGCTCGCGCGACGGCTCGATGCTGCGGGTGTTCACGTCATTGGCATCATGAAGCCGCGCATCCACGTCAATACGGAAGAGGGCCGCTACGCCACGACGCATGGACTTTGGATACGCGGTGAGAAAGCGAGCCCCGATTACTTCTCGCACGAGCCGGTGAAGGATCTGGACTTCGACAATGCCGCCACCCGCGACTGGTTCTTCAATCCCGCCCTGGAGCACAGCTTCGACACCGGTATCGTCGGCTGGTGGAACGATGAGGCCGACGAGGCCGGCGGTGACACGCAGTTCCTCAATATGGAGCGCGCGCTCTATGAGGGCCAGCGGGCGCACTCCGATACGCGCGTTTTCTCGCTCAATCGCAATTTCTGGCTGGGCGCCCAGCGCTATGCCTACGGCCTCTGGTCCGGAGACATCCAGACGGGATTCGCCACCATGGCCAGGCAGCGATCGCGCATGCTGAGCGCCATCGACGTAGGAGAGATGTGGTGGAGCATGGACGGCGGCGGCTTCCACGGCCACCCTTCGGATGAGAACTACGCGCGCTGGCTGGAGTTCGGGGCCTTCACTCCGATCTTCCGCGTGCATGGGACGTACGGGGAAAAGCGCCAGCCATGGCGCTATGGGCCGATCGCCGAGCGGGCCGCGGCTCGCGCCATCAGGCTGCGGTACCAGCTGCTGCCCTACATGTACTCCTATGCCTGGCACGATCACGTGGCGGGCGTGGGGCTCGTAAGGCCCCTCACCTTCGGCTGGCCGCGGGACCGAAAGGTGCGAAACGACTCCAGCGCCTGGCTCTTTGGGCAGTATCTACTCGTCTCACCGGTGGTGGTGCAGGGTCAGACCGAGAAACGGCTCTACCTCCCCGACGGCATCTGGACCGACTGGTCGAGCGGTAAGGTCTATCTCGGCTCCCGGACCATCTCTCTTCCAATCGACAGCAAAACGTGGCGCGATATTCCGCTCTTCATCCGGCAGGGTGCGATCATCCCGACCGAGCCCGTCGAGGACTACGTCGGTGAGCGTCCGGTCACGACGGTGCGGGTTGAGGTCTTTCCGGATTCCACCCGTACCGACTTCGACTACTACGATGATGACGGTAAGAGCTATGCCTACGAGCGCGGGGCTTATTTTCTGCAGCGCTTGAGCGTGCAAGCCACTGCAGGCGCGGTCAGCCTGACTGCAGCTGCATCGAGCGGCACCTATCGGCCAGCTCTCACCCACTATGTCCTGGCCGTGCATCGGTCAGTGGCGACGCAGGTCACGAAGGATGGTGAACCGCTCACTCGCGTCGCCGATCTCGCTGCGCTGCGGCGTTGCGCCAATGCCTGCTGGACCATCGGCGGCGATCGCTACGGCGGCGTGACTTACATCAAGCTGCCGGCGGCCCTCGCCGCTCGCGTACAGATGCAGTGAGAAGCGCATGCGCCGGATTCCATTATCAGTGTGCATCCTCCTGACCGGAGCGCTGTTGTTCAATGCCGGCCGCGCCGGAGCCTGCACGCACGACAACAACGTGGAACGGAGCTATCTGTTCTCCGATCAGGGAACCATGTACGACAGCCATCCGGAGCCCACTGCGATGACTCCGGCAAGCCTGCTGCTCCGAACATGCAAGGGAGACATCACCGGCGCCCGGATCAAGTACTACGACACCGCCGACAACTCGTTTCACTGGGTTCCGATGCACTGGGTTTCGCGCGATCCGACCGGCAGATTCGACTACTGGCGGGGCACGGTTCCGGCCAGCGGCTCGGAGAAGCACTACCGCTTCCGGATCGACGACGGCTCAGCCACTGCGTGGCTCAACGCGGCCGGGATCACCTCGAGCGAGCCTGCCTCTGGGGACTTCTTCATCATCCCGGGTTTCAGGACGCCGGATTGGATGAAGGACGGGGTGATGTACCAGATCTTCCCGGACCGCTTCTATGACGGTGACACCTCGAACGACGTGACCAATGGCCAGTACACCTACGGAGGCTGCGCGACCGAGCGCCACGCGTGGGGCGAAAGCGTCTTCGCGAGAGCCAGCGGCTGCAACAGCGAAGTGTTCTTCGGCGGTGACCTGGCGGGCGTCGAGCGGAAGCTCGGCTACATCAAGCGCACGCTGGGTGCCGACATCGTCTATCTGAATCCCATCTTCATGTCCCCCACCAATCACAAGTACGACACCCAGAACTACTACCAGGTGGATCCGGCCTTCGGCACCGCCGCCACCCTGCAGCAGCTCATCGCCGCCATCCACGGCAGCTCCAACGGGCCGCCGGGCTACATCATTCTCGACGGCGTGTTCAATCACAGCGGCGACAGCAACTGCTGGTTCGGCAAACAGGCTTACGGCTCGATCTCATGCTCGCGGCCGGGAGCCTACCAATCGCGATCGAGCCCTTATTACGGTTACTACACCTTCCAATCGTGGCCGAGCTCGTATTCCACGTTCGCGATGAGCGTCCCGAGCATGCCGAAGCTGGACTACGGCGCGAGCGGCTCGGCGGTGCGCGAGCAGATCTACGGCGCCAAGACTTCCGTCATACAGACTTACCTGCGAGCGCCGTATCACATAGACGGATGGCGGCTCGATGTCGCGCAGTCTCTCGACGCGGGCGGTAAAAATGGGAGTGACGCCACCAATCACGAGATCATGCGGGAGCTCCACGCCGCCGTGGCATCGGTCAACCCGAAGGCCGAGATCCTCGGCGAGTACTGGGGCGATCCTTCACCGTGGCTCGACGACGGCAAGGAATGGGACGGAGCCATGAACTACAACGGCTTCACCCGGCCGGTTTCGGAGTGGCTCTGCGGGGAGGACGAGAACGGCAAGCGCGTCTCCATCAACGGGAGCACGCTCGACGGCCTGCTGCATGCCAGCCGCGCCGGCCTGCCGGTCGGCGTGCAAGAGACGATGACGAACGAGCTCGGGACGCACGACACGATGCGTTTCGCGACGCGCTGCGCCGGCGACATCCGCAAGACCCGACTGGGGTTGATCCTGGAGTTCACGTACATCGGTACGCCCGGGATTTACTATGGTGACGAGTACGGCATGCAGGGCGGCGCCGACCCGGATGACCGCCGCACTTTCGACTGGTCGCAGGCCAATACCGGGAACCCCACGGTCGCGCTCACGCACCTGCTCGTCTCGATCCGCAATCGCTATCCGGCGCTTCGCTCGGGCTCCTTCATGACTCTCCTGACGGACGATGCCCACGGCATCTACGCATTCGGCCGCTTCGATGCGCACCACCGGCTCGCGGTGGCTCTCAACGACAGCAACGACACGCGGACGGTCACCGTCCCTGCCTATCAGCTTGGCATGACCAATGGCTCCCGGGTTACGGATCTGCTGACAGGCCGGACCTATCAGGTCGGCAATGGCCGCCTCACGGTACGGGTCGCCGGGCGCTCCGGCGCGATTCTCGAGCAATAAAACTGTAACAGCGCGCGCCAACCCGTCTTTGGTTGGGTCCTGAATACGTATGCGGGCTGTTGCAAAGACCACGGATCGCGTCGCATTCTCTCCGTGCAGCCTGTCAGGGCCGAACGAGCGAGCCAACCATGTTGGAATCACATCGACATGCTGGAGGAGCGTAGCCTTCGCAGCCGCAGCAACGAATACAGCGTCGCATGCGGTCGACCCGGGGGCCCGGGCCGGGCATGCACGCCAGGGAGACATCCGGACCGACCGGAGATGAGCCGCCGGACGTAGAGCGGCCTGTGCCCAACCATGACGAAGGGGCGGGAGAGCCGAAGGACGGCGAACATCGAGGAGTTTAGCGATGGTCCGTCAACGTCAGCATCAACGCAGCCGGTGGCTGCGGCAAACACCTTTACTCATTTGCATCCTGCTTGGCGCGGCGCTCTTGTGCGGCGCCGGCCGCGCGCGGGCATGCTCAAACGACAACAACGTGGAATGGGATTACCTGTTCTCCGATCAGGGCCCGATGTTCGACAGCAATCCCGAGCCTACGGCAACGGATTCGGTGACTGTCACGCTGCGTACGTGCAAGGGAGACATCACCAGCGCCAACGTCAAGTATTACGATACCGCCGACAGCTCCTACCATTGGGTATCGATGGTCTGGGTGTCCAACGATCCGACGGGCACGTTCGACTACTGGTCGGGGACGATCCCCGCCAGCGGCTCCGAGAAGTACTATCGCTTCCAGATAAACGACGGCTCGGCCACCGCGTGGCTCAACGCCGGCGGCATCTACTCGAGCGAGCCGTCCTCGGGCGACTTCTTCGTCATCCCGGGCTTCAAGACGCCGGATTGGATGAAGAACGGAGTCGTATACCAGATCTTTCCCGATCGCTTCTACGATGGCGACTCGTCCAATGACGTCACCAGCGGGGAGTACACGTACGGGGGCTGCGCAACCGAGCAGCACACATGGGGCTCGAGCGTCCTCTCGACCGCAGACCCCACCAACTGCAACAGCGAGGTGTTCTTCGGCGGTGATCTGGCCGGTATCGACTCGAAGCTGAGCTACATCAAGCAAACGTTGGGCGCGAACATCATTTATCTCAATCCCATCTTCAACTCCCCCACCGTCCACAAGTACGACACGCAGAACTACTACGAGATCGACCCCGCCTTCGGCACCAGCTCTGACCTGGAGACGCTGATCTCCGACATCCACAGCAGCGCCAACGGTCCGCAGGGCTACATCATCCTCGACGGCGTTTTCAACCACAGCGGCGACAGCAACTGCTGGTTCCAGGCGCAGCTCTACGACGGGATCACCTGTGGCTACCAGGGCGCCTACCAGTCACAGTCGAGCCCTTATTACGGTTACTACACGTTCCAATCGTGGCCCACGGACTACTCCGACTTCTTCGGCTTCGGCGGCATGCCAAAGCTCGATTACGGGTCGACCGGCTCCGCGGTGCGCGACCAGATCTACGGCTCGTCCTCTTCGGTGGTGCAGACGTATCTCTCCTCTCCCTACAACATAGACGGCTGGCGGCTGGACTTTCCGCAGGCGCTCGACTCGGGTGGCAACGGCGGCAGCGATGCCACCAACACGCAGATCACGCAGGAGTTGCGCACGGCGGTCAAATCCGTCAACTCCAATGCCGAGATCCTCGGCGAATACTGGGGTGATCCCTCGCCCTGGCTCGATGACGGCACGCAATGGGACGGGTACATGAACTACAACGGCTTCACCCAGCCGGTGTCGGAGTGGATCTGCGGCGTGGACTATCACGGCAACAGCGCTTCGATCGACGAGAGCTCGCTCGACAGCTGGCTGCTCGGCACCCGCGCCGACATTCCGATCAACGCGCAGGAGACCTCGACCCTCGAGCTCGGCTCGCACGACACGGAGCGGTTCGCGTCGCGCTGCGGTGGCGACATCTGGAAGACTTATCTCGGACTCATCTTCCAGTTCACCTATATCGGCACGCCGACCATATATTATGGAGACGAGTACGGCGAGCAGGGCGGCAACGACCCGGACAACCGGCGTACGTTCGACTGGACGCAGGCGACCCTGAGCAATTCCGCCGTGGCGCTCACCGCGCAGCTGATCACGATCCGTAACGACTATCCCCAGCTACGCACGGGTTCATACATCACTCTGTTGGTCGACACCACCAACCACATCTACGCATTCGGACGGTGGGATGCCAATCACCGCATCGCGGTGGTGCTCAATAACACTTCCAGCACCGAAACCGTGACGATCCCGGCGTGGCAATTGAGCATGACCAATGGATCGTGGGTGACGGATCTGCTCACGAGCAACACCTATCAGGTCACCAGCGGCAATCTCACAGTGACCGTCGAGGGACACTACGGCGCGATTCTCGAACAATAACGGAGAGTAGACCGGCACCAGCCGGCATGGCCGCCCCGGTCTGACGATCGGGGCGGCTTCGTTTTCGGATGACCATCCGTGGGGGCGCCCTGCATATGCTATGGTTAGTGGAGTGAGAAACGCCGAAGTTCGCCGGGGCGGCCACCGCGGAACCAAGATGGGGGCGATCGTGCTTGGCGCACTGTTGCGCGCGGCGACACACGGCGCGCATGCCTACCCGGCTCCGGCCGCACAGGTCCGTCCGAGCGCATTCACGTGGCACGATAGCCTCTCGTGGCGGGGACAGGATGCCCGGGTGACAGTCGGGCTCGACGGAAAATACGTGCTGCATTCGCCCGCGGGCGAGCGAGTGATTGCTGCACAGCGCTGGCGGGTGCAGACGGCGAGCCCGCTTTTCGATGCGCTCTTCGCTATGGCGCAGGAAGATCTGGCCAGGGATTCCGTCAACGCCATCACCGACGCAGCCTTCGACCATGGCCGACCCATCCCCTGCCGGTGTTACATTGCCGGCAAGAAGTGGCCCTTCGTGTGGACCCGTGACGTGTCCTACTCCATCGACTTGGGCCTGTGGCGCCTCGACCCCGCACGTGCGCGCACATCTCTTCTCTTCAAGATCTCGCCGCCGCGTGCGGGTCCGGCCCCATCCGGGCTCTATGTGATGCAGGACACGGGCTCGGGCGGCAGCTGGCCGGTGAGCACCGACCGCGTCGTTTGGTTCCTCGGCGCGCGTCACCTGCTCGACGATCACGCCTTTGCCGATACGGTCTATCGGGCGCTTACCGACACTCTCGCTCAGGACCGGCGCTACGTCTTCGATCCACGGATCGGGCTGTATCGTGGGGAGACGTCGTTCCTCGACTGGCGCGAGCAGACGTACCCTGGCTGGACAGCGCACAACGTCGTATTCATCGCGCAATCATTCGCGCTCTCGACCAACGTCCTGCACTACGAGGCTTTGCGGCTTGCTGCCGCGATGGCGCGGCAGCGTCGTTGGTTCGATGTCGCGGCGCGCTACCGACGGCAGGCAGAGTCGCTGAAGGATACGATCAACGCCCGGTTCTGGAGGCCTGACCGCGGCCTCTATATGAGCTACATCGGCGGACCGGTCGATCCCCAGCCGTTCGATGCCTACGACCTCCTCGGGGTGGATCTGGCGATCACGAGCGGCGTGGCGGATTCCCGCCGGGCGGCTGAGTCACTCGAGCACTATCCCGCGTGGCCCGCGGGAAGCCCCGTGATCTGGCCGGAGAGGCGCGACGAACCCATCTACCACAACCGGGCGATCTGGCCATTCGTCAGCGAATACACGCTGCGTGCGGCGCGGCGGATCGGCGATCCCTCCCTGATCGCGCTCGAGGTGCGCTCCCTGATGCGAGGGGCGGCGCTCGATGCATCCAACATGGAGAATTATTCGCTGCTGTCGCAGTCGACGCATGTGCCCGGCATTCTCGGCGGCCCCGTCGTGGATTCGCCACGGCAGCTCTGGTCCGTCGCGGGCTATCTCGACATGGTGGTGCGCGGTGTATTCGGGCTGGAGGACGACGGCAGCATTGCGCCGGAGCTGCCAGTATCGCTGGTGCCGACGCTGTTCGGCACCGCAGGCCGCATCCGCCTCGATCTCGATGGGCGCGAGATCATACTCGACCGTCCGATCGGTGCAGATGGGCCGCTGTTGATTGCCGGGCAAATCCGGCGCCGGGGTAATACGACGGAGGTGCAGCTCGTGTCTGCCCCAGCCGGAGCTGCGCCACCTCCCATGAGCGCGCCGATGTATCTTGTCGCTACGTCACATGCACCGCGGCTCGCCGCTTACGGCAGCGACCCTGGAGCCCGCGTAGTTGGGTTATGGCCCAGACGCTGGACTGCGTCACGCGGCGGTGGCTACCTCGTCTGGCTCGATTATTCCAATCCCCATGGCCCGATCAACACAGGTATAACGGCAGCGGTCAAGCGACTCGAAGTTCGCTGCGCCGGCAATCCGCCCGAGGTGCTGCCCGTGGTGATGCCCCACAGCGAGGGCTGGCAGGCCTCCACCTCGGCTCGCTTCGAGGCAGGTGCCGGCGCATCCTGCTCATTCTCTCTGCTGCAGGGGTTCAACATGAGTGACCTCGCGCAGTTCGCTCACTACACCGGCGCGCCCGCCCCATCCGCGCATGCGCGCCTGGTCGCCAGTGGTGGCGCCACCGGTCCGCTCAATAGCGCTCGGATAGGCGCACTGCGCATCGCACCTCTTGCGGGAGAGAAGGAAGCCCCATGACCGCGAAACCGGCGCTGTCGTTCCGACAGGTCTGGAACATGTGTGTAGGCTTTCTAGGCATTCAGTTTGCGTTCGCGCTGCAGAACGCCGACGTCAGCCGGATTTTCCAGACACTCGGCGCGGACCTGCGGGAAATCCCGATCCTGTGGGTGGCGGCGCCGCTCTCCGGGCTCATCGTGCAGCCCATCATCGGTTACGCCTCCGATCATACGTGGACGCGGCTCGGGCGGCGGCGACCCTATTTTCTCGGCGGCGCGCTGCTCACGACACTGGCGCTCGCCTCGATGCCCAACTCATCGACGCTGTGGGTGGCTGCTGTCATGTTGTGGCTGATGGACGCCGCCATCAACGTCTCCATGGAACCCTTCCGGGCGTTCGTCGGCGACCAGTTGCCCGAGTCGCAGCGGCCGCTGGGATTTGCGCTGCAGAGCTTCTTCATCGGCGTCGGCGCTGTGCTTGCCTCGATACTACCGTGGGCGTTGGCCAGGATCGGCGTTGCGAACGTTGCACCGGCCGGCCAGATTCCCGCCACTGTGCGGATCGCGTTCTATGTCGGTGCCGCGGTGCTTTTCTGCGCGGTGCTGTGGACGGTGGTGACCACTCGCGAGTACCCGCCCGAGCGCCTGCTGGGCTTCGCGCGAAAGAGTCCGTCCCTTCCGGTCACGGACGTCTCCAGAGCGTGGCGGCCCGGTCTCGTCATGTTGGTGGCCGGAGGACTGGGGGTCGTCGCAATCCGGCGGTTCTCGCTGGCGGACGAGCTCTATCTTCTGGCGGGCGGCGTGATCGTATTCGGAGCGCTCTTCGCATGGCTCAGCGCGACCGCCGGCCGCGGGATGGCGCGCCATGTGATGAGTGATCTGTACGGTATGCCCGGTCCGATGCGCCGCCTGGCCTGGGTGCAGTTCTTCTCCTGGTTCGCGCTCTTCGCCATGTGGATCTACACCACGCCGACGGTGACCTCGGTCCAGTTCGGCAGCGCCGATCCCCAGTCGCTCGCCTACAACACGGGCGCCAACTGGGTCGGGGTGCTCTTCGCCGCCGGCAACTGCTTCCTCGTCGCGGGTGCGGTGGTCATTCCGTTCATGGTCCGACTGCTGGGGCAGCGCTGGAGCCATCTCGTGAATCTGGCGGCCGGCGGCCTGGGTCTCGCCTCGTTCGCTTGGGTCCGCAGCCCCGACTGGCTCCTGCTATCGATGGTCGGGGTCGGCTTCGCCTCCGCCTCGATCCAATCGCTGCCCTATACGCTCCTTTCGGACAACCTGCCGCCCGAGAAGATGGGCGTCTACATGGGCATCTTCAACTTCTTCATCGTCATTCCGCAGATGCTGGCAGCCAGCGTGCTCGGCGGGCTGGTGCATGCGCTCTTTGGCGACCGGCCGGCCTTTGGTCTGGTGCTGGGGGGGGCCAGCATGCTGATTGGCGGGCTCTGCACCCTGCGGGTGGCCGAGCCGCGGTCTGGTATGCTCGCCTGATGCTGATCGAGCGTATCTGGTCCGCCAACCGGTACCGCAATTTCCACTACCTCCTCGCCTGCCCCGAGACCGGAGAGGCCCTGGCGATCGATCCACTGGAATGGCGCCTGTGCCTCGATGCGGCCCGCGCCAAGGGGTGGCAGATCACCCAGATCCTGAACACCCATGAGCATCTGGACCACACGGGCGGTAATGCGGCTCTGGTCGGCGCCACCGGAGCCAAGGTGCTGGCGCATGCTGCAGCCGCAAGCCGGATCGGGGACGTCGACCGCGGTCTCGGCAAGGGCGATGTCGTGCGGGTCGGCCGCACCGTGGAGCTCGAGTGTCTGGACACTCCGGGACACACGATGGCGCACATTTGTCTGCTTGCCAGGGGCGAACAACCGGCGCTCTTCTGCGGCGACACGCTTTTCAATGCCGGGGCCGGCAACTGCCACAACGGCGGCCATCCGCAGCAGCTCTACGAAACCTTCGTGACCCAGCTCGCGCGCCTGCCGGAGGAGACGCGGGTCTTCGCCGGACACGAGTACCTGGCGCGCAATCTCGAGTTCACGCTCGACCGCGAGCCCGACAACGCGCAGGCGCGGACTCTCCTCGATACCGCGCAGGAGCAGGCGCCGGAGTCGATGAAGATCACGACACTGGGGGAGGAGAAGCGAATCAACACGTTCTTCCGCCTGCAGAGCCCGACGGTTATCGCGCGGTTGCGTGAGGCCTTCCCCGACATCGGCGGGCAACCCGATGCGCGCACCGTGTTCCTGCGGTTGCGGGAACTGAGGAACAAGTGGTAACCGCGCCGGCTCAACGCGTCCTCTATGTCGACGACGAGCCGACGCTCGTTTTTCTGATCACCCGCGCGCTCGAGAAGCTCGGCATCGCCTCCCAAGGGTTCGCCAGCGCGGACGAGGCGCTGGCGGCGTTCAAGCATGAACCGCAGGCCTTCACCCTCGTCCTGACGGACTTCACCATGCCCGGAAGCATGAGCGGCCTCGAGCTGGCACAGGCTGTGCTCGCCATTCGTCCTGACGCGGCGGTCGTCATCGCCAGCGGTGCCATCGATCCGTCCGAGGTTCAGCGTGCCGCGGCCGCCGGCGTGCGTACGGTGATCCAGAAGCCCGCCAAAGTGGCCGAGATGGCCGATTTGGTGTGCGGGTTGCTGCGCGATCTGCAATCCTGACGGCACGAATGGTCTACTCCGGTTTTTACCGCCGCTGCTTTCTGGTCGCGACCGTCGCGATCCTGGCCTACCTGTTGCTTGCCGTGCTGGCACCGCTCAAGGGCGCGCTCGGCTGGGCGGTCGTGCTGGCGTTCCTGCTGCATCCGTTGCACGAGCGGCTGTCGCGGCGCCTCAAGGGCCGCAGCGTGCTCTCCGCGGGCATCATCACGGGGCTCACCCCTTTCCTCGTGCTCGCGCCGCTGTCGGTTCTCGGCGTGGTGTTCGCCGGCCAGGTTGCCGAGCTGATGGGATATCTGCGCGGACACAGCTTCGCCTATCCGCAGCTGCTGGCGCGGCTGCAGAGCTATCCGCTGATCGGCAACCTGCTGCGCTGGTGGAGCGCCAACTTCCCGGCCACCGCCAGCCAGCTACAGGGATGGATCACGGGCGAGATGCAGTCCGTGTTGAAGTCCGCCGCGACCGTCGGCGGCGGTCTCGCGCTCGGCCTCTTTGGCACGGTGGTCGGGTTCTTCATGATGCTCTTCCTGCTTTTCTTCCTGCTGCGGGACGGGCGCGCGATTCTCGACCATCTGAAGCGGCTGCTGCCGCTCGAGGCGGCGCGCCGCGAGCGGCTGCTCGATTACCTGGGGCGGGTGACCCGCGCGGTCGTATTCGGATCGGCCGCGACCGCGCTCATACAAGGCATCTTCGTCGGGGCGGGCTTTGCACTCGCAGGCTTGCCATCGCCGGTCGTGTTCGGCGTACTGGCGACGATCGCGGCCCTGCTGCCCGCCGGGGCGTCGGTCGTACTGGTGCCGGCGATACTCTATCTTGGAGTGAGCGGCCATTGGGGCGCCGCGGCCTTCCTGGCCTTCTGGACGGGCCTGCTGGTGGTGGTGGAGAACGTGGCGCGTCCGCTTCTCACTGCGCATCGGGCCCACGTCTCGACGCTGGCGGTATTCATGGGCGCCGTGGGCGGGGTTTCGGCCTTCGGCGTGCTGGGACTCATCATCGGCCCGGTGTTGCTCAGCTTCGTGGTGGCGCTGGTCAGGTTCATGACCGAGGTGCGGGGCGCCGCCATACCGTAAAATGCGGCCCCCATGGATCTCGATCCCATCCTCAATCCGCTGAACGAGGCACAGCGCGCCGCGGTCTCGGCGCCGCTCATTCCGGTGCTGGTGCTGGCGGGCGCGGGCAGCGGCAAGACCCGGGTGCTCACGCACCGCATCGCCTGGCTGATCCAGGTGGAGCGCGCCTCGCCGTATTCCATTCTGGCGGTCACCTTCACGAACAAGGCTGCGGGGGAGATGCGCGGCCGCGTCGAGCAGATCCTCGGCACCCCGCCCGGGGTCCTTTGGATCGGCACCTTCCATGGCATCGCGCACCGCCTGCTGCGGCTGCACTGGCGCGAGGCAGGGCTCACGCAGGGCTTTCAGATCCTCGATTCGGACGACCAGCAGCGGCTGGTGAAGCGCATCATCAAGGCCAATGACCTCGACGAGTCCCGCTGGGAGCCGCGCGAGGTGCAGTGGTTCATCAACTCGAACAAGGACGAAGGCCGCCGGCCGAAGGATCTGAAGGCGGGCAACGATCCGACCCGCGCGCAGATGATCCGGCTCTACGGCCTCTACGAGGAGGCGTGCGCGCGCGCAGGCGTGGTCGACTTCGCGGAGCTGCTGTTGCGCGCCTACGAGCTGTGGCGCGACCGTCCCGAGCTCCTCGCGCATTACCGCCAGCGCTTCCGGCACGTGCTGGTGGACGAGTTCCAGGACACCAACTCCATCCAGTACGCGTGGCTGCGCCTCATCGCGGGCCCGGACGGCCACCCCTTCGCGGTGGGCGATGACGACCAGTCGATCTACCGCTGGCGCGGCGCGCGCGTCGAGAACCTGCAGCAATTCCGCCGCGACTACGACCGCTCGAAGCTCTTCCGGCTGGAGCAGAACTACCGCTCCACAGCTGCCATCCTGGCGGCCGCCAACGGACTCATTGCACACAACTCCGGCCGCCTCGGCAAAACGCTGTGGACGAACGGTGAGCCCGGCCTGCCAATCCAACTCTATGCGGCATTCAACGAGCGCGACGAGGCGGAGTTCGTCGCGCGTCGGATCGCCGATTACGTGGCATCCGGACACCGGCGCAGCGACATCGCGGTACTGTACCGGTCCAACGCCCAATCGCGAGCGTTCGAGGAAGCATTCATCGGCGCACGCATCCCGTACAAGGTCTACGGCGGCCTCCGGTTCTTCGAGCGTGCGGAGATCAAGGACGCGCTTGCCTATCTGCGGCTGCTGTTGAATCGCGACGACGATGCCGCCTACGAGCGGGTCGTGAATCTGCCGACGCGCGGCATCGGCGACCGGACCGTCGAGAGCCTGCGCGAGGAAGCGCGAGCCGCCGGTGTTTCGCTATGGAAAGCAGCCGTCGCGCGCAGCGAGGCACAGCAGGGCGCCAGGACCGCGAGCGCGCTGCGCGGCTTCCACGAGCTCATCGAGCGGCTGGCGCGGGAGACCGAGGGTCTCGCGCTGCACGAGCAGATCGACCATGTGCTCAACGAGAGCCGGCTCGTCGAGCATCACGGCCGGGACAAGCCGAGCCAGGATTCGGGGCGTGGCGAGCTGGCGCGCAGCGAGGCCCGGCTCGAGAACCTCGCGGAGCTCGTGAGCGCCGCCCGCACCTTCGGCGCCGAGAGCACCGATGTCGAGCTACCGCCGCTCGAGGCCTTTCTCGCCCACGCGGCTCTCGAGTCCGGCGAGAGAGGGTCCGACGCGGGAGCCGACAGCGTACAGATGATGACGCTGCACATGGCGAAGGGCCTCGAATTCATGTTCGTGTTCCTGTGTGGCATGGAGGAAGGGCTCTTCCCCCACAACCGCTGCATATCGGATCTCGACGCCCTGGAGGAAGAGCGCCGCCTCTGCTACGTCGGCATGACGCGCGCGATGAAGCATCTCTATCTCACGTACGCCGAACAACGCCGCCTGCACGGCATGGACACTCATCCCGCGCCTTCGCGCTTCATCAAGGAGGTGCCGGAGGACATCGTCGCAGAGGTCAGGCCACGGGTGCACATCAGCCGCTCCATGACGGCACACACGCGGCGGGAGCAACCGGCGGCGCCCGCCATCAGATTCCGGACTGAGCCGCCGCCACCACCGGGCATGCGCCTCGGTGCACGCGTACGGCACGGCAAGTTCGGCGAGGGTGTGGTGTTGAATGTCGAGGGCAGCGGCCCGCATGCGCGGGTGCAGGTGAATTTCGAGCATCAGGGCACGAAGTGGCTCATGATGCAATATGCCAACCTCGAGCCGGTCTGAACGAAAAGAATGAAGATCCTCATTCTCGGCGCTGGGCAGGTCGGCCGCACCGTCGCGAGGCACCTCTCGCGGGAGGAGGCGAACGAAGTTACCGTCGTCGATGCCAACGAGGACGTCCTGCGCGACCTCCAGGACCGCCTCGACGTTCATACTGTCGTCGGCAACGCCGCCTACCCGACGGTTCTCGAAGCGGCGGGTGCGGCGGAGGCGGAGATCATCGTCGCCCTGACCAACAGCGACGAAGTCAACATGATGGCCTGCCAGGTGGCGTTCACACTCTTCCGAACGCCGACCAAGATCGCGCGCATCCGCTCCGCCGAGTACACCCAGCGGCCGGAGCTGTTCAGCGAGCAGTCGATCGGGGTCGATGTATTCATCAGCCCGGAGCAGCTCGTCACCGAATACGTCGAGCGGCTCATCCGCCATCCCGGCGCGCTGCAGGTGCTCGACTTCGCCGCCGGCAAGGTGCGCCTGGTCGGTGTGCGCGCCGTGAGCGGGGGCTTGCTCGTCGGCCATTGCCTGCGCGAGCTGCCGGAGCATCTCGCCCGCATGGAGGCACGGGTGGTCGCCATCTACCGCCGCGGCCGCAGCGTTCCCCCGGATGGAGCCACGGTCATCGAGGAAGGCGACGAGGTGTTCTTCCTCGCGGCCAGCGCCGACATCCGCCGCATGATCGGAGAGCTGCGCAAGGAGGACACCCGCGTGCGCCGGGTGATCATCGCAGGGGGTGGCAACATCGGCTTTCGCCTGGCGCGGTCGCTGGAGAAGACGAGCCAGGTAAAGCTGATCGAGCGCGACGTCCGCCGTGCGCGCCGCGTGTCGGAGCAACTCGAGAACACCATCGTGCTGGCGGGCGATGCCGCGGACGAGGAGCTGCTGATCGAGGAGAACATCGACAGCACCGACGTCTTCGTGGCGCTCACCAACTCCGAAGAGGCCAACATCCTGTCCGCCATGCTGGCCAAGCGGCTTGGCGCGCACAAGGTGATGGCTCTCATCAACAAGCCCTCCTATGCCGACCTCATCGAGAGCGGCAGCATCGATGTAGCCATCTCGCCCCAGAGCATCACCATTGGCTCGCTGCTCGCGCACGTGCGCCGGGGCGAGGTGGTACGCGTGCACTCCCTGCGTCGTGGGGCGGCCGAGGCAATCGAGGCAATCGCGCACGGCGATGAGCATACTTCGCGTGTCGTCGGCAGGACCGTAGACGACATCCCGCTGCCGGAAGGCTCATCCATCGGGGCAGTGGTGCGCGGCGAGCAGGTCATCATGGCGCACCACGATACTTTCGTGCGCTCGGGCGATCACGTGATTCTTTTCCTCTCCGACCGCCGCCACATCGACGCGGTCGAGCGCCTGTTCATGCGTGCAGCAAATCAATGAGCCCCCAAATCACGGGGCGGCGCGAGCGCTCCAACACAAGGCACACGGACGTGCGCTTCTAACTAAATGCTCGGCATCGCGCACCTCCTTGGGCTCATCCTCGCCACTTTCGGGCTTGCCTACATCCTGCCGATAGGCTGCTCGCTCGCCACCGGCGATGGACTCTGGACGCGGTTCCTGCTCGCGGCAGCCATCACAGCCGTCGCCGGCGGTGTGCTCGCGGCAGCCACTTTCCGCTATCGCCGCGAGCTCAAGGCCCGCGACGGCTTCCTCCTGGTGACACTCGGCTGGATCCTGCTGGCGGCTTCCGCCACGCTGCCGCTCCTCCTCACGCTGCCGGGACTGAGCTTCACCCGCGCGTTCTTCGAGACGATGTCGGGGCTCACGACCACCGGCTCGACCGTGCTCGACGGGCTCGATTCGCTCGCGCCCTCGATCAACTTCTGGCGCCACTCGCTGATCTGGCTGGGCGGCCTGGCGGTGATTGTGGTGGCGGTCGGAGTCATGCCGCTCCTCGGGGTGGGCGGCATGCAACTCTCCAAGGCCGAGGCGCCCGGGCCGGTGAAGGAGGAAAGGCTGGCGCCGCGCATCACGGAAACGGCACGCTCGCTCTGGCTGGTCTACGCCTTGCTCACGTTGAGCGGCGCTCTGGCACTGCGGCTGTGCGGTATGACGTGGTTCGATGCGATCTGCCACGCGTTCTCAGCCGTCGCCCTCGGCGGGTTTTCGACCCATGATGCCAGCATCGCGTACTTTCACTCGGTGGCCGTCGAGTTCGTGCTGATCGTCATCATGCTGATCTCGGCGCTGAACTTCGCGCGCCACTTCGCGGCCTTGCGGCGGCTGTCACTGAAACCCTACCGCCACGATCCGGAGCTCAGGACGGCCGCCATTCTCGTCGCGGCCAGCGTCGTCTTCATCGCCGGGCTGCTCACCTGGCATGGCGTCTATCCGACGTTCGGCATCGCGCTGCGTTACTCGGCGTTCAACGTCGTATCGCTGGCAACCACGACCGGGTGGGCGACGGTGGGGCCGACGGGCTTCACGACCTGGCCGGTGTTCGCGCCCATCTGGATGCTCTTCCTGTCCGGCATCGTCTGCAATACGGGCTCAACCGGCGGTGGCATCAAGATGTTCCGCACGCTGGTGCTGGCGCGCCAGGCCGGGCGGGAGCTCAAGCTCCTCGTGCACCCGAGCGCCATGGCGCCGGTGCGCGTCGGCGGGCGGCAGGTCAC
This sequence comes from uncultured Pseudomonadota bacterium, assembly GCA_963812925.1. GTDB lineage: Bacteria > Pseudomonadota > Gammaproteobacteria > Steroidobacterales > Steroidobacteraceae > 13-2-20CM-66-19. The sequence goes on from CAWEXF010000009.1 coordinate 256,190, forward strand.
GGAGCGCGCGGCCGATGCGGTACTGGCATTCATCTTCCTTTACTTCATGACGGTGTCGCTGCTCACTTTCGCGATGCTTCTCACCGGAATGAGCTTCGATTGGGCTTTCCGTGTCGTGGTCGCGTCCATCAACAACACCGCCTTCGGCCTGCCCGGCCAGGGCATCTGGAACTTGCACGCACTGACGCCGCTGCAGACGTGGATCTGCACGGCGGCGATGCTCCTCGGGCGCCTGGAGATCTTCAGCGTGATCGTGTTGTTTACGAGGACGTACTGGAGGAAGTAACCGACTGCCGCGCCGGCGGACTGGCTGATCTCAACTGTGGATGTACGTTTCCAGCTGGGCGATCGTCTGCTGTTGCTCCTCGATGACCGCCTTCACCAGGTCGCCGATCGAGATCATGCCGACGACTTTGCCGCCTTCCACCACCGGAAGGTGACGGATGCGGCGGTCGGTCATCAGACGCATGCAGTCCTGCACGGAGTTGTCTGGTGAGACCGTGATGACCGGCGATGTCATGATCTGCCAGACAGGCGTCTCCGCCGAGGAGCGGCCGAGCAGGACGACTTTGCGGGCGTAGTCCCGCTCCGAGAGGATGCCGGCGAGCTCGGTGCCTCGCATCACGAGGAGTGCGCCCACGTGGCGCTCAGCCATCATCCGGATCGCCTCGAGCACGGGATCCTCCGGCTCGATGCTGAAGAGGGCTCGACCCTTACCGTCGAGCAGGTGACGCACGGTGATCATGGTCTACCTCCGACATCGCGGCGCATACGCCATAGGCAGTCGGAAGACAGCCTAGCGCTTGGCGGGCGCGACTTCCACTGTCAGGGTAACGCTGGCGCTGACATCGATCGTGCCCGTTTCAACCGGGGTGGGGGCCGCTACGGCTCGAGCCTGCGCAAATACCCTACCGCGTGGGTAGACGGGCATCACCGCCGGGCTCTCTTCGCCCACGAACACCACCCGCACGACCCTTAGGCCGAGGGCGCCGGCCAAGGCATCGGCATCCCGGCGAGCGCTCAGGGCGGCTTCCCGCAAAGCTTCGCTTTGCGGTGCCTGCTCGTCGCGCAGCGCGAAGCGAATGCCCTGGACCTCGTTAGACCCCGCCTGCGTCGCGGCGTCGATCACCTGACTGATTCTGCGGAGATCATCCAGCCGTACCTCAACCACGTTGCTCACGGTGTACCCCACAACGGTGGGGGTGCCGCCGTTGCGGGGGTAGTTGTAGTTTGGGTTGATGGAATACTCAGTCGTAGTGAGCTGCGCGCCAGGCCCCGCGGCCCGTTTCACGGCCGTGATCACTGCCGAAAGGCGCGTCGCGTTCTGCGCGGCAGCGGTTTCAGACTTCTGCGCCTGGGTCGTCACCCCAATGTCGATGTAAACTCGGTCCGGGATCTCCGATACCTTCGCCTGACCCGTGACTTGGATGGTGGCAGGCCGCGGCGGTCGTGCCGGAGGCGCGCCAGGGTACGGCTGGGCAACCGCCCAGGAGCAGGCGGCAGTGGCCACAATGGCAAGGAGCAGTCTCATACAATCATTCTACACGCCAGGATCGTGAAGATTGGACGCAAGGTAGCTCTTCCGGGTTCCCTCCGCACCGCGCTCGAGGGCGTGTTCGGCGTGCCGGTGTCGCATGTGCGCATCACCGAGAATTCGCTGTACGCGCGCATGCATCCCCACACCATCGCCACTACCCGCCGCCAGCGCATCTATTTACGCGACGGCGCGGCGGACTTTTTCGACGATCCCTGGCTGCTGTTGCACGAGTACTATCACGTGCTGAAGCAATGGGAGACGCGCGATCTGACCATCGCGCGCTACTGCCTGGAGTGGCTGCGCAGCGGCTACTACAACAACCGCTTCGAAGTCGAGGCGCGCGATTTTGCGGATAGACATCTACCCACTCTGCGCGCGGCTCACCCCAGCAACGACTCGCGGCGGTAAAGACGGCCGGCGGCGAAGACAAACAGCGCGGCCAATATCAGCGTCGAGCACACCGAGAGCGCCACATACGCGGCCGGCAGCGGCTGCATCCTGATCAGACTCAGGATGATGAAGTGCTGCCCCAGAGACGGTATCGCCATCAGCTCCGCCCGCGGCTGCAGTCCGAGGATCGATGCGAAGATCAGCGGCAGTGTCGGAATGAGAAGCACCAGCCCGACATACGTTTGCGCTTCGCGGTAGCTGCGCGTGAACGCGGCCACCAGCGTCATGAGAGCCGCCCCCAGCGGCACGAGCGGCAGGCAGGCCAGCACGATCTCCACCGCGACCCGCGGCCCGAAGTCCGCGCTCATCCCGAAGCGCTCGAGCCCGACGAACCGCAGCGCGATCGAGAAGGCGGTCACCGTCAGTGTGAGCGACAGTGTCATGTACGCGCAGGCCGCCAGGATCTTGCCGTAGATGAGGTACTCGCGACGCACGGGCACCGTGAGCAGCGGCTCCAGCGAGCCCCGCTCCCGCTCTCCGGCGGTGGCATCGATCGCCAGATACATGCCGCCCATCAGCATCGTGAGCAGCACCAGATAGCTCAAGGTTCCCAGCGCCAGCGCCGAGCGCGCGGCAGGCGTCGAGATATCGATGGGATGCAACACAATGGGCACCGTGAGCAGCGGATCCAGCCCGCGCGCAACCAGGCGCAGGCGGGCGATCGTCGTGCCGTACTGGTTGACAATGCCGGCGATCCGCTCGACGCTCGTTGCGCTTTTCGTGTCGGACTCGTCGGCGAACAGCAGCAGCGGCGCGGGCTGTCCGGCCTCGATGCGTGGGCCGAAGTCGGGCGGCACCAGCAGGACCTCCACGCCGTGGTGCGCCGCGACGTCGCGCCGGGCATCCGCCTGGTCATCCTCGACCGTCCTGATCCTGACATTGTATTGGCGCAAATACGCCATCAACGCCGGCGCGCGCTCCGCATGCGACACCGTCAGGTGCACCGGCCGACTGTCCTGTGTGCCCGCGTCGCGAAAGCTGAGTGACAGCGCGCTCGAGACCAGAAGGGGACCAAACAGGGGTCCGAAGATCAAAGCCGAAATCACTGTGCGCCGGTCGCGCAGATTCTCACGGACCTCTTTGAGGAAGACGCGCCAGATCGCCCTCATCGGTCGGCTTCCTCAGGTCCCAGGGCGGCGCCGCCCGCCCCGACCAGCCGGACGAAAGCCTCTTCCAGCGATTCCGTGCCCGCGCGGACCAGCAGCGCCGCAGGCGTCCCCTGCGCAACCACGCGGCCATGCGCGATGACGACCACCTCATCGCATAGCGCTGCGATCTCCTGCATCACGTGGCTGGAGAAGAGGATGCAATGGCCCTCGCCGCGCAACTGTTGCAGCAGTCCGCGCAGCGTCCGCACCGCCATGACATCGAGGCCGTTGGTCGGCTCATCGAGCAGAACATTGCGCGGCCTGTGAACCAGCGCGCGCGCCAGCGCGGTCTTGATCCGCTGTCCCTGCGAGAAGCCCCGTGCGGGCCGATCCGCGAACTCTTCCATCTCGAGCTGTCGGATCAGCTCCGCCGTGCGGCTGCGCCTCTCGGCGGACGAAAGTCCATACAGCGCGCCGAAATAGAGGACGTTCTCACGTGCGGTCAGATTGGGGTACAGGCCTGCACCATGAGGGAGGACGCCCATGCGGCGCCGGGCAGCCAATGGGTCACCGACAACACTGACGCCATCGATCTTGGCGTCACCAGAATCCGGTGGCAGGACCGTGTACAGAATGCGTAAGGTGGTCGACTTGCCCGCGCCGTTCGGCCCAAGCAGCCCGGTGATGCGCCCATCGGGCGCGCGCAAACTCACGCCGCTCACCGCCGCGACCGTCCCGAATCGCTTGTTGAGTCCCTCGGCTTCGATCAAGGCGTCGGTCCGTTCCGCGTCAGAAAAAACGGCATCGGCGACAGATGCCGCGTGCATGTCGTATCGAGGCCGGCAACGCTCGCACGACGTACGAACTGCGCCATGACGCCGGCCATGCAGGGATCGGTGAGCTGGCCGTGTCCGAAACCGGGCACTATCAGGCTGAGGCTGTGGCTGAAGCCGCGAGCGGCCTGCGCGGCATATCGCGGCGGCGTGATCGGGTCGTCGCCTCCCGAGAGGAGCAGCGCCGGAACTTCGGAATGCAGCGGCTGGTGGAAGTCTGCATCCATCGGACCTCGCGGCCAGACGCCGCAGATCGCCTGCAGCCCATCGAGTTGCGAAGTCCCGAGGAAGGTGTTGGCGAGAGCGGCGCGCTCTGCCGCGCTGACGTGATAGAATGGTACGTCCTCGGCGCAGACGACCGTATCGTTCATGCCTTCCGCGATGGCGTCGCCATACACGCGGTTGATGAGAAGAAACTGTCCCGCGAGCGGCGCGAAGTTGCTGGCTGCACTGGCCTCGTGCAGGTCGAGGGGCAGGAGCGCCGCGAGCTCCGGCGTGTAGCTCGCGAGGCGCAGCACCATCGCCAAGTCGTAAGCAGAAAACGGCAACCGATAGGGCTGACCGCTGGTGGGATCGGTCAGATCGACCCCGACGGGGTGGCCGGATAGCTCAGCGCGAACCTGTTGGTAGGCTGCCGCCGGGTCGCCGAAACGTGCATGACAGGCTGGCTGCCGCGCGCAGCGGGAAAAGATGCTCGCCAGCGCGCCTTGCGCATCGAGCGCGCTCGTGGCCCCGAGCGCCAGTTGGGGCGGTACGACACCATCGAGGATGACACTGCGGACTCTGTCAGGAAAGCGGCGCAGGTACTGCTGCGCGACTATCGTGCCGTAAGACGAGCCATAGAGATTGATCCGGTCATAGCCCAATGCCGCGCGCAGCCGGTCGAGGTCCTGAACGGCGATGCTGGTGGTGTAGAACCGAACGTCGGCGTGTGCGCTCAGCGTTTTGAGACAACGCTCGGTGCCGGCAACGATCTCCGCGGTCGTATTCTGCGAGAGATCGTCCGCGTCGGACGCGCAATCCAGAGCGTTGGAATCGCCGGTGCCGCGCTGATCGAGGAGGACGATGTCGCGGTCACGATTGATGAGTGCGAAGACCGGCTCGACGCTGGTGTAGAAGGAAGCGGCGCCCATGCCCGGGCCGCCAGCAAGAACGAAGAGCGGATCGGGACGCTTGCGCGTGCTGATGGCCGGCACCACCGCGACCCGCAACGCGATCTGGCGCCCGCGGGGAGCCGCGGGATTCTCCGGCACGGCCAGTCGACCGCACTCGGCCTGAACCAGCGTCAGGTCGAGGGCCTGATGCAACTGGCACGGGGACAGCGCCAGATGATCGGCCGGTGCGGCCTGGCATGCCCCGGGACCGAACAAAGCTCCCGCCAGCAGGGCGGCAGCCAGACAGAGAAGCGGCGGTGTGGTGCGCAGGCTCATTGGGGCTGAAGAATAAAGTATCCGGCCAGCTGCAGACGCTGCCCTTGTTCACGCGCGGCACCCCTCTACAATATTGAATATGCGATCTGCCCAGAGCTTTGATGTCATCGTCATCGGCGGCGGCCACGCCGGCACCGAAGCCGCCTTGGCGGCCGCGCGCATGGGTGCGCGCACGTTGCTGCTGACTCAGAGCATCGAGACGCTGGGTCAGATGAGCTGCAATCCCGCGGTGGGCGGCATCGGCAAGGGCCACCTGGTGCGGGAGATCGATGCGCTGGGCGGCGCCATGGCACGCGCGACCGACCGGGCGGGCATTCAGTTTCGGACGCTCAATGGCAGCAAGGGACCCGCGGTGCGGGCCACCCGCGCCCAGGCGGATCGCCAGCTCTACAAGAAGGCCATCCGCTCCATGCTCGAGAGCGAGCCGCGCCTGTCGATATTTCAGCAGGAGGCCGCGGATCTTCTGGTCACGGGCGAGACGGTAACGGGTGTCGTCACGCTGACTGGGATCACTTTCGAGGCGCCGGCCGTGGTCCTCACGGTAGGGACGTTCCTCGGCGGTCGCATCCATGTGGGACTCGATAACTACCAGGGCGGACGGGCAGGCGACCCGCCGTCGAACCGGCTGGCGGCCCGGCTGCGAGAGCTGCCGCTTCGGGTGGGTCGGCTGAAGACCGGGACGCCGCCCAGGCTGGACGGCCGGACGCTCGACTTCGGAGCTATGACTCGGCAGGCCAGCGATCATCCGTTGCCGGTGTTTTCGTTTCTGGGGCGAGCCGAAGAGCATCCGAAACAGATAGATTGTTTCATTACGCATACGAATGAGCGCACGCACGAGATCATTCGGGGTGCCCTCGACCGGTCCCCGATGTTCACCGGCGTCATCGAGGGTATAGGTCCGCGGTACTGTCCCTCCGTCGAGGACAAGGTCTTCCGCTTCGCTGACAAAACCTCGCATCAGATCTTTGTCGAGCCGGAGGGCCTCGATACGCACGAGATCTACCCCAACGGCATCTCCACCAGCTTGCCGTTCGACGTGCAGTACGAGCTCGTGCGCAGCATCCCTGGCTTCGAGCATGCACACCTGACCAGGCCGGGCTACGCCATCGAGTACGACTACTTCGACCCGCGGGATCTTCGTCCGTCGCTCGAGACGCGAGTACTGCATGGTCTCTTCTTCGCCGGCCAGATCAACGGCACGACGGGGTACGAGGAGGCCGCGGCGCAGGGCATCGTCGCCGGCATCAATGCGGCGCTCGCCTGCCGCCAGCGCGACGCCTGGGTACCGAAGCGGAGCGAGGCCTATCTCGGCGTACTCATCGATGACCTGGTGACCAGAGGCACGCGGGAGCCGTACCGCATGTTCACCAGCCGCGCCGAGCACCGCCTGCTGCTGCGCGAGGACAATGCCGACTTGCGTTTGACGCCACTGGGACGTGAGCTCGGCCTGGTGGACGATGACCGCTGGCGGCTCTTCGAGGCGAAGCTGCGCCTCTCCGAAGAGGAGACTGCACGGCTGCAGAACACGCGCATCCATCCCGACGAGGTGCCAGAGGAATGGTCGCGGCGAGTCCTCTCCGGCCCGCTGGGTCGGGACGTAACGGCATTCGAGCTGCTTCGCCGGCCGGAGGTCAGCTACGACGCCCTGCTCGACGTTGTAGGAAGTCCGGACTGGCTCACCGCCTCACTCGATGACCGCGTGCCGCCCCAGGTGCGCGTTCAGGTCGAGGCGCGAGCCAAGTACGCCGGTTACATCGAGCGGCAGAGCGAGGAAATCGAACGCCAGCGCCGCAACGAGGAGACGAAATTGCCGGACGACATCGACTACGGCCAGGTGGCGGGGCTCTCGCACGAGGTGCGCAGCCGCCTGTCGGAGTATCGGCCGGCCACGGTAGGGCAGGCTGGGCGGGTGCCGGGCGTCACACCATCCGCCGTTACGCTGCTGCTGGTCCATCTGAAGAAGCGCAGCCTCGCGGCGCAGCGCGCGCGGGTCGCATGACCAATTTCCTCACACGACTTGCTGCGTGCTGGGAGCGCAGCGACTCGCTGGTCTGCGTCGGGCTCGATCCGGAGATCGAGCGTTTCCCGCAGCAGGTCGCCGCGCAGCCCTCACCGATCTTTCAGTTCAACAAAGCCATCATCGACGCCACGGCGGACCTGGTCTGCGCCTACAAGCCGCAATTCGCCCATTACGCGGCCTACGAAGCGGAAGATCAGCTCGAGCGCACCATTGACTACATCCACCGCACCTACCCCGGCGTACCGGTCATTCTCGATTCCAAGCGGGCCGACATCGGCAACACCGCGGAGCGCTATGCGATCGAGGCCTTCGAGCGCTACGGAGCCGACGCGGTCACGGTGAACCCCTACCTGGGCGGCGACTCGCTGGAGCCTTTCCTGCGGCACGAGGACCGCGGCATCGTGGTGCTCTGCCGCACGTCCAATCCGGGAGCGCGCGACCTGCAGGATCTCGAGGTCGGCGCGGGCGGCCGGCGGCTCTACCACGTGGTGGCGGAGCTTGCCGCAACACGCTGGAACACGCGCGGCAACTGTCTGTTGGTCGTCGGCGCCACCTATCCCCAGGAGCTGGCCGAGATCCGGCGGCTCGTGGCTGACATGCCGCTGCTGGTACCCGGCGTCGGCGCACAGGGGGGCGATGTCGCCCAGGTGGTGCGCAACGGACAGACTGCCGCCGGAACCGGGCTCATCGTCAGCTCCGCGCGGGGAATTCTCTATGCCTCCTCCGGAGATGACTTCGCCTCCGCGGCCAGGGCCGCGACCCTGGCACTGCGGGATCAGATCAATGGCCACCGCCTGCGGCGGACTTGATGCGCAGCGCCGCCCGCGCGCTGGTCATCCCGTTGCTCGCGCTCGCGGCGCTCTGCGCCTGCTCGCGCTCTCACACCGGCAGCTCGGCAGGCGGCAAGGCGCACGGGCCGGCGATCCTTCTGCGCGGCCTCGGCGCGGAGCCTGATTCCCTCGACCCGCAGAAGGCGCGGACGGACGAAGCCCAGCGGGTACTGAGGGACATCTGCGAGGGACTGACTACACTCGACAAATCGGGCGGCGTGGCTCCGGGTATCGCCGCCAGATGGCAGGTCAGCACCGACGGCAAGACCTACACTTTTTATCTGCGGCATGACGCCCGATGGTCGAACGGCCAGCCTGTGGTGGCCGCCGACTTCGTGGGCGGGCTGCGCCGCCTGGTCGATCCCGACACCGCATCGCAATACGCGGAGGTCGTCGATGTCATCGTCTACGCCGGCGATATCGTCGACGGCCGCAAGCCTCCGGAGAGTCTCGGCGTCTCCGCTCCCGATCCCTACACGGTCATCGTGAAGCTGGGCAATCCTGCGCCGTATCTGCCGACATTGCTGTCGCATCCGAGCACCTGTCCCGTGGAGCCCGTCGCCCTCGTCAACGACAAGGATTCCTACGCTCGCCCGGGCAATCTGCCGTCGGACGGACCGTTCGTCCTGTCGCAATGGGTTCACGGCTCGTACATCTATCTCACTCGCAACCGCGACTACTGGAACAACGCCGCGACCCGTCTGGACGCAGTGAAGTATCTGATCATCCCCGATGATAACGGCGAGCTGACGCTCTATCGTGCGGATCAGCTCGATGTCACCGACATCATTCCCCGTAGTCAGTACGACTGGATCCGCTCGCATCTCGGGGATCAGCTTCACGTCGCCGCGGAGCTGGGCGTCTACTTCTACGGTTTCAATCTCGAGGCGCGCGCCTTTCGCGGGTGACGTCAGGTTGCGCCGCGCCCTCGCCATGTCGATCGACCGCGAGAAGCTCGCGCAGCTCGTGCTTCGTTCCGGTGAGTTGCCTGCCTATGGCTGGATACCGCCAGGCGTTGCCGACTACACGCCGCAGTCGCCGGACTATCGGGCGCTGCCGATGGCGCAGCGCCTCATCGAAGCCCGCAAGCTGTACGCCGAGGCCGGTTACTCCGCCGCGAGGCCGCTGCGGTTCGAGCTGCGCTACAACACGGAGGAGATACACACGGAGCTCGCGATCGCCATTGCCTCCATGTGGCAACAGGCGCTGGGCGCGCAGGTGACCCTGAGGGCGGAGGAGTTCCGCTCACTGATGCAGGACATCGATCGCGGCGATGTGCAGCTGTTCCGCTCGAGCTGGATCGGCGATTACAACGATGCCTACACCTTCGCCCAGTACTTCAAGAGCGACTTCGGCGTCAACCTCACTCACTACGACAACCCCGCATACGACGACCTGCTGCAGCGCGCCGCGGCCGAGATCGATCCGGCGAAGCGGCGCGGATTTCTCCAGCAGGCAGAGCAGGTCATGCTGCAGGATCAGCCGGTGATCCCGATCTATTTCTACGTCAGTAAACACCTCGTCAAGCCGCGCGTTACAGGGTGGTACAGTGACATCATGAACGTCACTTACAGCAAGGACCTGGGCCTGACGAAGTGAGGCTTGGCGTCGCCGCGGTCCCGTCCCATAATGGGGTCCGGCCTGTCGTCTCCCATCGAAGGAGTCTCGACATTATGGTCAACTCGAAGCGCCCAGCCCGCCTTTGCCGGCTAGGGGCCTGTTTCTTCTCGGCGGCTCTGCTTTTCGCGGCGGCGCCGGGCGCTCTCTTCGCGCAGGCTCCTCCCGCGGACCAGGGCCAGCCCGCATCCAGCTACACGCCGCAATCGCCCGCGCAGCTGCAGCAGCTGGTGGCGCCGATTGCGCTGTATCCGGATTCGCTGGTCGCGGCGATCCTCCCTGCCGCCACCTTTCCGGAGCAGATCGTCGAGGCCGACCGCTGGCTGCAGGCGAATCCAGGACTCGCGGCCGACGATCTCGCCCGGTCTGCCAACCAGCAGCCCTGGGATGCAAGCGTCAAGGCACTGACGGCGTTTCCGGCGGTTCTCGGAAACATGGACCAGAATCTCTCGTGGACGTCCGCGCTGGGGCAGGCCTACTACAACCAGCCGCAGGACGTGATGGCAGCGGTGCAGGACCTGCGCCGGAGCGCTGAGGCAGCCGGCACCCTGCAGGGCTCGCCGGAGCAGGACGTCACCACTGAGGGGTCGGATATCGACATCGAGCCCACGGATCCCGACGTCGTCTACGTTCCTGAGTACGATCCCTGGGCCGTCTACGGGATTGCCATCGATGCCTGGCCGGATTGGTACGACTACCCTGGCGTCTGGTACGGCGGCCCGTACCTCGCGTTCGGGATAGGCAGCCCGATCGGCTTCTCCAGGGGTTACGCCTGGGGCTGGCATCATTGGCGATGCGATTGGCGCACTCACTACGTAGCGTTCAATCACGCACCGTACGTGTCCCGCAGCTTCACGTTCGTCAACCGGAGCAACTTCTATCGCGGCCCCGCCATGGCCGGGGAGTTTCATCTGGGTACCGCCGGCCGCTTCAGCGCCGCGCCCGATCCCTACGGGGGCAACTTCAGAGGGGCGCGGGGATACCCTGTCGCCCGAAGAGAGGGCGGCATGCGCTCGGGCGGCTACGGTAGGTTCGCCCGTGCCGGCGGCACGAGGAGTTTCGCGGCACCAGGCCGCGCCAGCTTCAGCGGCCGGGGATTTCGCGGCGGCGGAGCTGCCCGAGGTGGTGGGCGCAGCAGTGGCGGCGGGCACAGCGGTGGCGGGGCGGGCGACGGGAGCGGTGGCGGGGGCCGCGGCGGCGGCCGGACCCGGTAACCGGGGCTCGCCGCGTCATCTGCGGCGCGAGCGCTGCTGCTTCCTGCGCCGGACCTGCTCCTTCCACGCCGCGGTGCGGTCACGAACGAAGTCACCGAGATCGGACGCCGACGCGAACGTCGGAGCAGGCACATCCTCAGGGTAATGCCCATGGGCATTGCGGACCGGCAGCGCCGCTACGAGCGCTGCGTGCATCCTGTCGAGCTTAGTCGGCTTGGAAGGGTTAGGCGGCGCCGTCGATGAGACAGGTGGAAGGACTCCGCTCAGCGGGTCGTCCGTCCGCGGCGTTGCAAGGGTGAGCACGTCACCCAGCGGGGCTGCGTTGCGGTCGCGATTGGTCAGAGGCTCGGTGCCCCAACGCTGCGCAATCGTACTCAGCACCGAAGTATGGTCGATGGGCCCGGAGCCCCTGAAGACCGTGCCCGCGGCGATCAGCGGTGAGACCAACACCGCCGGTACGCGCAGGCCGAAGCGCGTGAAATCGAAGCCGTACTCGCCCACGGTTCCATCGCCTGGCGGTGTCGCGTTCGCGGGCGGCGCGACGTGATCGTAGTTCCCGCCGTGCTCGTCGTAAGTGATGATGAGCAGAGTGGATTTCCACGCCGCGGCGTTGCTCCGCAACGCGACGTAGATGTCGTGGAGGAACTGCTCACCCTTGGAAACATCGTAGTTTGGGTGCTGGCTGTTTCCCGACGCATCAAAGCTCGGCTCGAGGAACGTGTAGACCGGAAGCTTCCCGGCCGCGGCGCGCTGCTGGAAATCGCTGAACTGGCCGAAATGGCTGTCGTCGGCGGCCTTGGTGTCCGGAAAAGTCTGTCGCGTCAGGGGATCGCTGTCGTAGCCGTAGATCGCCCAGTCGAGGCTCTTGTCCGAGAGCCTGCCGAAGATGGTCGGGCAGGTATACGTGTTGGGAGTATCGTCCAGATGCCCCTGCGACGTAGCCGCGGCCGCAAAAGCGCGGTTGGGCATGGTCAGCGTGGGCACGGATGCGAACCAGCGATCGCAAACGGCGTAGCCGCTCGCCAGGCCGGAGAGGATGGGCAGCAGCTCCGGCGTGTACATGCCCATGATCTGTGACGGCTGCGTGCCCGGTATCGTGTCGCTGTAATGTTTGGCGAGGTCGGACGCGATCGCGGCCTTGAAGTTCGCGACGAATCCCTGGTTGGTGGGCGCCGCGCCGGGCGCGGGGTCGTCCGTCGAGAAGAGCTGGGAGTTGGTGTTCAGGAATCCCTCGCCCGGGTCGGCGCCGGGCATGAGGTAGGGGTGCGGGTCATCGGCCTGGATGGCGTAGACGGCGACGCTGCGGCCGGTGGCGTCGGGGTTGGATTCGTCGCCCGTCAGGCCGTCGAACGGCTGGCCGGCGGGTGAAACGTTGCCGCTATCCGCGTAGAGATATCCGAGCATATGATCGAGGGAGCGGTTCTCCAGCATGACCTGCACGATGTGCTGAATCTTTCCAAGTTGGTTCGCCACAGTCAGATCTCCGCTACGGTGGAATGGCCATCGCTGGGCGCGCCGGGCCGCCCCCCGAACACGACCAGCAATGGAATCACGGCCAAGGTGGCGATCATGAGGAGCTTGTAGTCATTGTTGTATGCGATGACCTGCGCCTGCTGAGTGATCAGCGCATCGAGCGCGGCGCGACCGGAGGCAGTCAGAGGATTCAGGGTCTGCGCGACGATCGGATTGCCGAACTGCCTGTTGACCGCGGTGACGTACTGCGTGATGTCGGCGTGGTTGACCTGAGTGGTGCGCGTGAGCAGCGCACCGACTATGGAGATGCCGATGCTCGAGCCGACGTTGCGCGCCAGGTTGTAAAAGCCGGCGCCTTCCGGGCGGACTGCGGGCGGGAGCGTCGCCAGCGACACGACGCTGAGCGGCGTGAACAGGAACCCCAGCCCCACCCCTTGGACCACGCCTACCCAGATGACCGTCCAGCTCGAGACATCCGGGGTCCACCCCGTCATGACATAGAAAGACCACGCCGAGAGTCCGAGTCCGAACGCAAGCAGCAGGCGGGTGTCGGCGCGCCCCATCAGCTTGCCGACGATCATCATGGCGCCCATCGTGCCGATCCCGCGCGGCCCCATGACGAACCCGGCGGTGATGACGGGGTAGTTCATGAGCTCCTGCAGATAGGGCGGTTGCAGGGCGAGCGAGGCATAGAAGGTCAGGCCGACGATCGCAACGAAGATCACGCCCGCGGTGAAGTTGCGATCGCGGAACAGCGCCGGCCTGAGAAACGGCTCGCGCGCGGTGAAGATGTGCACCAGGAAGACGTAGAACGCCGACCCGGCGACGACGGCTTCGCCCACGATCTCCTTGGAGGCGAGCCAGTCGAGCTCCTGGCCGCGATCCAGCATCACCTGCAGGGCCGCGATCGCAATACTCAGGCTCATGAAGCCGGTCCAATCGAGCCGCGCGTTGGTACGGCGTCGCGGCGCGGGCAGGAAGAGGACCATGCCGATGAAGGTGACCACCCCGATCGGCAGGTTGATGTAGAACACCCACCGCCAGGTGTAGTCCTCGGTCAGCCAGCCGCCGAGCACGGGCCCGAGGATGGGCGCCGCCATGACCGCCATGCCCCAGGCCGCCATCGCCGACCCGTGGCGCTCTGTCGGATTGATGTTGAGGAGCACGGTCTGGGAAAGCGGCACCAGGGCGGCGCCGAACAGGCCCTGCAGCCAGCGGAAGATCACGATCTCGGCGACCGATTGCGCCATGCCGCACAACATGGAGGCAATGGTGAAGCCGACCACGGAGACGATGAAGAGGCGCTTCAGGCCCATCCGCGCCGTGAGAAATCCGGTGAGCGGCGTCGCGATCGCCGCGGCCACGATGTAGGAAGTCAGCACCCAGTTGATCTGGTCCTGGCTCGCGGAAAGGCTCCCCTGCATATGTGGCAGCGCCACGTTGGCGATCGTCGTGTCGAGCGACTGCATGAGGGTCGCCAGCATCACGCAGACCGTGATGGCGCCGCGATGCGGCGTAGTGGGGTGCAGTTCCTCGGCCACCGTCTCTCCCCGATCAGAGAATCGACCAGCCGCGCTCGTGGCCGGTGTGCACGCCGACTTCGACGCTCATCCCTGCGCGCAGCGGCGGCAGCTTGCGGTCGCTAGTGTCGACCGCGATGCGAACCGGGATTCGCTGCACGACCTTCACCCAGTTGCCGCTCGTGTTCTGCGCCGGCAGCAACGCGAACTGCTGCGCCGCCGCGGGGCTGATGCTCGCGACCGTGCCCTGCCACATCTCGCCGGGATAGGTATCGACCTTCACCGTGACCGACTGCCCCGGATGCACATACGTCAGCTCGGTCTCCTTCGGGTCTGCATGCACCCAGACGTGATCGGTGTCCACCAGGTAGAACGCGGTGACGGACTCCGCAAGATAACGTCCCGGCTGGATGGAAGGCACGCTGGTCACGATGCCAGCGAAGGGCGCCCGCACGACGGTGTGGTCGAACTCACGGGCTGCCTCATTGCGGGCAGCGAGGGCACTCAGGTATTGCGGGTACTGCTCCACCGGTCCCGTCGGGTGGCCGTTGAGGCTGGCGCCCATGCCGGCCAGCTGCGCGTTGAGAGATGCCAACACCTGCTGCGAGCTCTGGAGATTGCGATGCGCGGTGTCGTACCCGGTGCTCGAGACGATATGCACGTGGGCGAGGTTCTGCGCGCGCTGGAATAACACCTGACTCAACCCGAGGTCATACCGCGCCTGTGCGATCTTCGCCTGCATGTCGCGATAGTTCGCCTGCTGGGCGAGCAGGTTGTCGCGCACGGCGCCGAGCTCCGCAGCGGCACGATCCAGCGCGTAGCGGTAATGCCGCGGCCCCAGCCTGTACAGGATCTGGCCGCGTGTCACGTGCTGGTTTTCCTTGACGTAAACCTGCGCGACTATGCCCGACACATCAGTCGAGACGCCAACGGTGTTCGCTTCCACATACGCATCGTCGGTCGACATGGTGGTGCCGCCCGTAGCGTAGACAATCCAGGCAATGATCAGTGCCAGCGGCAGCAGCAGAAACAACACGACACGCAGGCGGCGACGCGTGGCCGACGGCGCCGGGTGCGCCGGCGCGGGCGAGGCGGACGGCGCGTGCACCATGGGACCCGCCGGGGCCGCGGCCGGCTCTGCGGCAGCCTGCCCAAAGACCGCGGCCGCCGCCGGTCCGAGCTCGTTCTGCGCGAGCAAGGCCGCGAACTGCTGCTCGTCGATGACGTTCTTGCAGACCAACAGACTGCAGGGGATGTGATCGCTGAGATAGGCCCCGCTCGGTCCCGACCACCAGCGCCCGATCGCGGTCTGGCGCCGATGCCCGACGACGACCAGATCGGCTCTCACCTGCTCGGCATAGGCACCGATCTCCCGCGCCGGCTCACCGATGACGAGCTTGCCCGTGGCCTGGAATCCGAGCGCCGCCAGTCGCGCCATGCCCTCTTGCAGGACGCGCTCGTACTCCACCTGCTGCTGCGCCACGCCGCCGCCGCCGACTCCTTCGCCCAGCTTGGTGCCGGCCGCTTCCCAGATGACCGAGAGCACGAACACTTGCGCGCCGAATCGGCGCGCCAGGAGCGCGCCCTCGCGCAGCGCGGTGCGGCCCTCGATGGAGCCGTCGTAGGCCAGGAGAATTCGCTGATACACCGGGGTACCTTTTTCTTGGATCCGTGGGCGACGCTTCCCTGCAGTCTGCGCGCGGCGAGACGGGGGAAAAAGGCGAGGATACCGCGGTCACTTGCCGATGCAGAAGCCGCCGAAGATCCGGCCCAGCAGGTCCTCGCTGGTGAACTCACCCGTGATCTCGTTCAGGGCCTCCTGTGCCCCGCGCAGCTCCTCGGCGACCAGCTCGCCGGCGCGGCTGTCCCGCAGCTGACGCTCCGCCTCAGCGACCCGCCGGCGGGCGCGGTCGAGCGCATCGATATGCCGCTGCCGGGCGGAGACAGTGCCGGCCTCCAGCGTCTGGAAGCCCATGCAGATCTTCAGATGCGCCCGCAGCATGTCCAGCCCTTGGCCGGTGAGGGCGGACAGTGCGACCCGCGGCGGTCCCGTCACGGTATCGGCGACGGGGATGCCTGTCGCCAGGTCGCATTTGTTGAGCACGAGCGTTACAGGAACGTCGACCGGCAATCGGCTCTTTTCCTCGCCGTAGGCCGTCGCCCCAGGATCGGCGGCGGCGTCGATCACGAAGAGCACCCGGTCGGCGCGCCGCATCTCGGCGTGCGCCCGTCGGATGCCTTCCGCTTCTACTACATCCGCATCTTCACGGAGACCCGCGGTATCGAGCACATGCAGCGGCATGCCATCGATATCGATGCGCTCACGGACGATGTCGCGGGTGGTTCCCGGAATGGCGGTGACGATGGCCGCGTCGTACCCCGCCAGCCGATTGAGCAGACTCGACTTGCCCGCATTGGGTCGGCCCGCGATCACGACCGTCATGCCCTCGCGCAGCAGCCGGCCCTGCCGTGCGCTCTGCTGGACCCCCTCGAAGTGTGCCTGCACAGCGTGGAAGCGCTCCTCGAGCTCCCGGTCGGCCAGGAAGTCGATCTCCTCCTCGGGGAAGTCGATGGCTGCCTCGACGTAGGTACGCAGGTCCACGACAGCCTCGGTGAGCCCGCGCACCATGGCGGAGAACTCTCCCTGCAGCGATCGCATGGCCGCGCGGGCCGCCTCGCGCGAACCGGCGTCGATCAGGTCCGCGATCGCTTCGGCCTGGGCGAGATCCAGCTTGTTGTTGAGAAAGGCACGCTGGGTGAACTCTCCGGGCAGCGCACGCCGCGCCCCGAGCTCCACCACCCGCGCCACCAGTGCCTCGAGTACCAGCGGGCCGCCGTGGCCGTGCAACTCGAGGACGTGCTCGCCGGTGTAGGAGTGCGGGCCCGGGAAGAAGAGTGCCAGACCGGCATCGATCGGCTCCTGCGCGGCATCGAGGAAGCGCGCGAATCCGGCCCGACGCGGCAGTGGCAGCTCGCCGAGCAGCACAGCGGCGATCTCGGGTACCCGCGGACCCGAAACGCGTACGATTCCGATGCCGCCTCTTCCCGGCGGCGTCGCCGCCGCCACGATGGTATCGGTGCGGCTCATTCCGACGAGGCTACCGCCGCTACGGCGCCGGTTGAAGAGCCACTTGCCGCAGCTTCCAACGACTATGCCGCAAACCGCTCAACCGTTCCGCCGGTGGAGCAGGCGCGTCACGAGGCCGATGCGGTGGTAGTGACGCCCAGCCGGCGATTGATGTTCCATTGCTGCGCGAGACCGAGAATGGTGTTCGTGGCGTAGTAGAGCACCAGTCCGGCGGGGAAGAACGCGAACATGGCCGACATCGCGATCGGCATGACCATCATGACCTTCGCCTGCGTGGGGTCCGGCGAGGTGGGATTGACCTTGTACTGCACGAACATGGCGATCGCCATGATGGCGGGCAGGATGAAGTATGGATCGCGCGCCGACAGGTCCTGGATCCAGAACACGAACGGCGCCTGGCGCATCTCCGCGCTGTAGAGCAGCACCCAGTAGAAAGCGATGAACACCGGCAGCTGTATGACCATGGGCAGGCAGCCCGACACCGGGTTCACTTTCTCGCGCTTGTAGATCTCCATCATGGCGCGCCCGAGCTTCTCCTTGTCGTCCTTGTAGGTCTCCTGGATGTTCTTGATGCGCGGGCCCAGCACTTTCATCTTGGCCATCGAGCGGCCGCTCGCCTCCGACAGCGGATAGAGCGCGAGCTTCAGCAGGAACGTCACGACGACGATCGCGACGCCCCAATTGCCGGTGAGCGCATGCACCTTGCTCAGGAGCCAGAAGAGCGGGCCCGCGAGGATGATCAGATATCCATAGCCGACGACGTACAGCAGGCTCGGATCGATCTTCTCGAGCTGCGCGTGCAGCATCGGACCGACGAACAGCGTCTGCTGAATCGTTGCGGTCGCGCCGGGAGCGACCGTCTGCTCCGGCCCCATTGCCGCCAGGAGGTACTCGGGACCCGACACATCCAAGGTGAAGCGGTACTGTGCTTTCGGCGGCAGCACGACCACGCTCACGAAATCGTTCTGGGTGGCGGCGATCCAGCCGTTGGTCACCGTCGCCGAGAAATGCTGGTTGTCGGCCTTGGAGGGATCGAGCTTTTCGTACTTGCCGGCCCAGACGGCGGGCCCGTGATAGGCGTAGCTGTTGGGATTGAAGTAACTGCTCTTGGTACGAGGATCGTCACGGTAGATCTGCGCGTAGGGCTCCGCCTGCCACGGCGCCGAGCCCTGGTTGTGGATGGTGTACTCCAGGCCGATGCCGTAAGAACCCTTGGTGAAGACGAACGTCTTGGTCACCGTGATCCCACCACTGCTCCAGGTGAGCGGTACCCGCAGCTGCCCAGAGCCATCCATGTCATAGCTCTGCCGCGACGCCGTGAAGAGTGCGGCGTGATTCGGGTACGCAGAGCCTCCCGATCCCGTGAGCCCGCTCTGCAACAGATACACCGTCTCCGGGCTGGCGTCGTTCTCGAGCTGCACGCGAGCCGCCTGACCCTTGATTTCCGCGTACTTGAGGAGGTGCACCTGCTGCAGCGTGCCGCCGAGGGTGCTGATGTCGATGTCGTAAACGTCCGTATGCACGTGTACGAGCGGTGCGTTTGCGGATGCCGCAGGCGTCACGGCAGGAATACCGGCCGCGGCCGCAGCAGGGGGCGGCGGTGCTGGTGCCGTCGTCGCGTTAGTTGCGCCGCCGGCCTGCGACTGTTGCACCTGGGGAATGCTGTTGGCGAGCGAGCTCTGCTGTTTGGAGGGCGCGTTCTGACTCTGCGCCGCCGTCGCCGCCGGCAGCGGTGGGAAGTCGCGTTGCCACGTCGAGTAGTTCAGGTACAGGACGAAGAGCAGCGCGATCCAGAGATATAGGCGCGGATTGTTATTCATGAGTGTCGCGGTGAGAGGTCAGGACATCGCCGGCGGGCACCGGGTCTAGGCCGCCGGGATGCCAGGGATGACAGCGGGCAATGCGCCGCATGCCGAGCCAGCCGCCGCGCAGCAGGCCGAACCGGCTGATGGCCTCGAGGGCATAATGCGAGCAGGAGGGATGGAACCGGCAGCAGGGGCCGAGGAAAGGGCTGATCGTCCACTGATAACAGCGGATGAGGCCGATCGCGAGGAAGCGAAGCGCCCGGCTCATCCTGTGCCTCCGCCCTGCGGGTGCTCCATGACCATCTTCCACAGCTCCGCCAGGCTGGCGCGCAGCTCCGCACCCGATGCGCCGCGGGCCTTGGGCCGAGCGTTGACGACGACATCGACAGCCGGCAGGGCATGCTGGTGCAACCGGAATGATTCCCGGACGATGCGGCGGAGCCGATTGCGCTCCACGGCATTGCCGGCCGTGCGTACGGCAACTGCCATGCCGAGGCGCGCACCGTGCTTGTCGTTGCTACTTACTGTCACCGCGAAGAATCCGTTGCCAAAGCGCCGGCCGCGCGCATACGCGGCGTCGAACTCCGACTTGCGCCGCAGACGCTTGTGCGCCGGGAAAGTGAGCCGGTGCATAGTCTATGTGCTGAAAGCCGGCCGGTGTGCGGTTCCAGCAGATCTCCGCCGGCCGTGCCCCGAAGCGTACGGCCAGGAGTGGCAACCTTGAAAGTCGGAGCCTCTTCGGGGCGCCCTAAGGGATCAGCTTGCGCCGGCCCTTGGCGCGGCGACGGGCCAGCACCTTGCGGCCGTTCTGGGTCGCCATGCGTGCCCGGAACCCGTGCGTGCGCTTGCGGCGCACTTTGCTAGGCTGATAGGTACGCTTCATACAGGGCGCTCCAGAGGATCCGTGGGGGTTCCAAAAAGGGGCGGCAAGGCTAAGCCGTTGAGCGCCAAGGTGTCAATATCTTTAGGCATCGCAAGACCTTCAGCGACGGCGCTCAAGGGTATAGACTCCGCAGCCCTTTCCCCCAAGAACCAGGCTGCTCGATGATGCTGTGCAACGCCCTCGCTACGGCGCTCGTCGATCAGCTGATCGATCGGCGGGGCTTCTGAAGTGGTCGCGGAGGCAACGCGCGTGGATGCGTCGCTTTGGGCTCGGTGTAAATCTGCGTTGGAGGCCGAGCTCCCGGAGCAGCAGTTCAATACCTGGGTACGGCCCCTGCAGGCGCTCGAAGGCGCCGGCGCGCTCAAGCTGCTCGCACCCAACCGCTTCGCTGTCGAATGGATCACCGAGCATCTCCTGCCGCGCATCGGCGAGCTGCTGCGCGACGAGAGCACGGGCGATGCGCCCATCGTCACCGTGGAGGTCGGCTCGCGCAGCACGCCCATGCGCGCCGCGGTGGCGCCGGCAGTGCCGGCGGGTAACGCCTCGCCGTCGGCTCAGCGGCCGCGACGGGCAGAGGGCCTGGTCGTCGGCGCGCGCATCAATGCGGATTTCACCTTCGGCACTTTCGTCGAGGGCAAGAGCAACCAGCTTGCCAAAGCCGCCTCGCAGCAAGTCGCGGAGAATCCTGGCCGCGCCTATAACCCGTTGTTCCTCTACGGCGGCGTAGGTCTCGGCAAGACTCACCTCATGCACGCCGTCGCCCACCACATCAAGCAGCGTGACGGCGAGGCGCGAATCGCCTATGTGCACTCGGAGCGCTTCGTCGGTGACATGGTGCGTGCGTTGCAGCACAACAGCATGAACGAGTTCAAGACCGCATACCGCTCGCTCGATGCGCTGCTCATCGACGACATCCAGTTCTTTGCCGGCAAGGAGCGCTCGCAGGAAGAGTTCTTCCACACTTTCAACGAGCTGCTCGAGGGCCAGCACCAGGTCATCCTGAGCTGCGACCGTTACCCGAAGGAAGTCGAGGGGCTGGAAGAGCGCCTCAAATCGCGCTTTGGCTGGGGATTGACGGTCGCCATCGAGCCGCCGGAGCTCGAGACTTGCGTCGCCATCCTCATGTCGAAGGCGCATGCGGCTGCCGCTCATCTGCCTGAAGAAGTCGCGTTTTTCATAGCGAAACGCATCCGCTCCAACGTGCGCGAGCTCGAAGGCGCCCTGCGGCGGGTCATTGCCAACTCGCGCTTCACCGGCCATGCGATCACGCTGGATTTCACCCGCGA
The DNA here is from genome assembly GCA_963812925.1 of uncultured Pseudomonadota bacterium. Taxonomy (GTDB): domain Bacteria; phylum Pseudomonadota; class Gammaproteobacteria; order Steroidobacterales; family Steroidobacteraceae; genus 13-2-20CM-66-19. The sequence continues at coordinate 277,264 of CAWEXF010000009.1, forward strand.
GGCGTTGAAGGATCTGCTGTCCCTGCAGGCGAAGCTCGTCACCATCGAGAACATCCAGAAGACCGTCGCCGATTACTACAAGGTCCGGATGGCGGATCTGCTGTCCAAGCGCCGCAGCCGCTCGGTCGCGCGACCCCGGCAGGTCGCCATGGCACTCGCCAAGGAGCTCACCAGCCACAGCCTGCCGGAGATCGGCGATGCCTTCGGCGGCCGCGACCACACGACGGTGCTGCATGCCTGCAAGCGCATCAAGGAGCTGCGCACTTCCGAGGTTCGCATGAGCGAGGACTACTCAAACCTGTTGAGAACCCTGACGGGTTGATGGGGGCAGGCCTGTGGATTTGCTGTGAGCGCCCGAGGGGATAAAGTTACGCACAAGCCGCCCACAGTCCCCGCGCAGGTCGTGCCGCAAAACCTGGCACGTCGTGGACCGGCCAAGCCATTGATCCTGTGGAGCGAAAAAAGTTGTCCCCGTTACTCCCAGGCTCAATAGTAACTACAATCTGAATTTAAGATTCTCAAGAAAGAATAGATTATGAAGCTGACAGCGAAGCGCGAGGATCTTCTCGCTCCCCTGCAAAGCGTGATCGGCGTGGTCGAGCGGCGGCAGACGATGCCCGTGCTCGCGAACGTGCTGCTGTCGGCACGAGACAATCGGCTGTCGATCACGGGCACGGATCTCGAGGTCGAGCTCGTTGCCGCCACCAAAGTGGGACTCGAACAGCCGGGCGATATCACTGTGCCGGGGCGCAAGCTGGTCGACATTTTTCGTGCGCTGCCGGATGGGGTGAGCGTCACGCTGAGCACGGAGGGAGAGCGGGCGATCGTGCGGGCGGGCCGCAGCCGATTCACGCTGTCGACTTTGCCGGCGGCGGAGTTTCCGGTCATCGAGGAGATCAACGCCGCGCAGACTCTGTCGCTGCCGCAGGGGGAGTTCCGGCGGCTCATCGACAAGACGCATTTCTCCATGGCGCAGCAGGATGTGCGCTACTACCTGAACGGGCTCCTCCTGGAGACGCAGGAAAGCGTACTGCGGGCCGTCGCGACGGACGGGCATCGGCTGGCGCTGTGTGAGATGGCGCTTCCTTCGCCGGGCAAGACGGGACAGGTCATCGTGCCGCGCAAGGGTGTGCTGGAGCTGCAGCGGATTCTGGGTACTGAGGGGACGGTGGAGCTGGCCATCGGTACAAATCACGTTCGCGCCCAGATCGGCGACATTCGCTTCACTTCGAAGCTGATCGATGGGAGATTCCCGGAGTACGGGCGGGTTATCCCGAGCAGCCCGGGGAAGCTGGTGCAGGCGGATCGGGAGCTTTTGCGGCAGGCGCTGCAGCGGACGGCCATCCTTTCGAATGAGAAGTACCGGGGGATTCGGCTGGCTGTGCGCACGGACCTTCTGGTGATCCAGGCGCACAATCCGGAGCAGGAGGAGGCGGAGGATCAGGTCGAGGTGGTTTATGCGGGGGATGAGGTTGAGATCGGGTTCAATGTCAACTATTTACTGGATGCTTTGAGCGCGATCGAGGGAGATAAGGTTGAGATCGGGCTTACTGATTCCAATAGCAGCTGTTTGATCCACGCACCTGGGTTGACGCAAACCCGGTATGTGGTGATGCCTATGAGGCTGTGAGCTCGGGCTGTGGAAGAACGGGAAATTTGATGCCCGTTGGGCATGGAGCGAGCTACGCAATGAGCCCTGGCCAGAACGCCGCAAGTACGTCCATGTAGGCTCGCCGATCGCCGTCCTGGCGATCAGCGTCTGTCCAGGGCTCATTGCGCACCTCGCTCCTTACGACAATCGGAGCAAAACGGGCCGCTTCGAGCTCAGGAGATCCGTCTCCTCGTCACGCGGCGGGGCCGCGCACCCGCCAGACCCTTTGCAAGTGAGACCCCGGCCTCCGAATGTCACAATGGCCGCATGATCCTCGGCGAGCTAACCCTTCGCGATCTCCGCTGCATCCAGCAAGCCGAGCTCTCCCTGCACCCCGGCCGCAATCTTGTCTGGGGAGGAAACGGCTCAGGAAAAACTTCGCTGCTCGAGGGGATCTTCCTCTTAGGTCGAGGACGTTCGTTTCGCACCCGTAATTCAGAGCGCCTGGTTCGCCACGGGCAGGAGCGCCTGGTGGTCTTTGGGCGAACTGAGAACTCGGGGCCTGACGCCAGTGGGTTCGTCCATGCCGTTGGTGTGGAGGTCGATCGAAGGGAAGGTACGAGGGCTCGTATCGACGCTGCGGCCGTCGGGTCGCTGGCGGATCTGTCGCGGGTGTTTCCGGTACAGGTGATCGACCCTGAGATTCACAAGCTGATCGAGGAAGGGGGAAGGCGAAGGAGGCGCTGGCTCGATTGGGCAGTGTTCCACGTGGAACCTCAGTTCGCGGACTGGTGGGTTCGGTATGGCCGGGCGGTTCGCCAGAGGAACGCGGCGCTGCGGGAGAGGGGCGGAAGGACGAAGCCGTGGGATGTGGAAGTGGCGGCGCTGGGCGAGAGGATCTCTGAGGCTCGCCGCGCGGTGGTGGAGCAGATGCAGCCCTACTGGCGGGAGGTTGTCGCCGGGCTGGACTGCCCTGTCGGGGAGCTGCAGTACTTCCGCGGGTGGGGAGCGCACCATTCACTGGCTGAGGCGCTCGAAGCATCGCGAGCCCGCGATGAGCTCCGAGGGCTTACGCACGCCGGGCCGCATCGGGCGGACGTGCTCATTCGGATCGGCGGGAGGCCGGCCCGGGAGGTGCTGTCGCGGGGACAGCAGAAGCTCATGGCAGTAGCGCTAACCCTGGCGCAACTGCGGCTGCTGAAGGAGGTGTCGGGGACGACGCCGACCCTGCTTTTGGATGATCCTGCGGCCGAGCTCGATGCAGAGCATTTGCGCCATTTTGTCCGCCAGATCGCGCCACTTGGCTGTCAGTTGGTAATCACCTCATTGCATCCAGAAACACCGGCTTTTGGCACCCCGGACAGGGTGTTTCACGTGGAACAGGGGAGGGTAGGCCGGTATAATGTCCCATCCTGAGATCGGACCTTGGCATGGCTGAAGACGACGTCTACGATTCCAGCAAAATCAAAGTACTAAAGGGCCTCGACGCGGTGCGGAAGCGCCCGGGGATGTACATCGGTGACACCGATGACGGTACCGGTTTGCACCACATGGTCTTCGAGGTCGTGGACAACGCGATCGATGAGGCGCTGGCCGGGCACTGCGACAAGATCGTAGTCACGATCCATGCGGACGAATCGGTGACCGTTTTCGACAACGGCCGCGGGATCCCGGTGGATATTCACCCGGAGGAGGGCCGCTCCGCGGCGGAGGTCATCATGACCGTGCTGCATGCGGGCGGGAAGTTCGACGACAGCTCGTACAAGGTCTCGGGCGGCCTTCACGGCGTCGGTGTGTCGGTGGTGAACGCCCTGTCCGACTCCCTGTTTCTGACCGTGTATCGGGACGGAAAGGTGCATCGCCAGGAGTATCACCTCGGCGATCCGGTCGCACCGTTGGCCGTGGTCGGCGAGACGTCCGAGCGAGGCACGGTGGTGCGCTTCAGGCCGAGCGCGCAGATCTTCACCAATATCCAGTTCAACTACGAGATCCTGGCCAAGCGCCTGCGCGAGCTCTCGTTTCTCAATTCGGGCGTGCGCATCGAGCTCGTCGACGAGCGCGAGAACAAGTCCGATGTCTTCCAGCACGAGGGCGGGCTCAAGGCCTTCGTGAAGTACCTCAACCGCACGCGCGTGCCGGTCCATGAGTCGGTGTTCTGGTTCAGGGGTCAGGAGGGAGCCGTATCGGTCGAAGTCGCCATGCAGTGGAACGACTCCTACCAGGAAAGCATGTTCTGCTACACCAACAACATCCCGCAGAAGGACGGTGGCACGCACCTGGCGGGTTTCCGCAGCGCGCTCACCCGCACGCTCAACGATTACATCGAGAAGGAGTTGTCCGCAAAGAAGGACAAGTTGCCGACCACCGGTGACGATGCCCGCGAGGGGCTCACCGCGATCCTGTCGGTGAAGCTGCCCGATCCCAAGTTCTCCTCGCAGACCAAGGACAAGCTGGTCTCTTCCGAGATCAAGGGTGTCGTGGAGGCGGTGGTCGCCGGCAAACTGCAGGAATTCCTGCTCGAGCACCCGCAGGAAGCCAAGGCCATCGTCGCGAAGATCATCGATGCCGCCCGCGCCCGCGAGGCCGCGCGTCGTGCGCGCGAGATGACGCGCCGCAAAGGCGCGCTGGATGTCGCGGGACTGCCGGGGAAGCTGGCGGATTGCCAGGAGAAGGATCCGGCGCTTTCGGAGATCTTCATCGTCGAGGGCGATTCCGCAGGCGGCTCGGCCAAACAGGGCCGCGACCGGCGAACTCAGGCGATTCTGCCGCTCAAAGGCAAAATCCTGAACGTGGAGAAGGCGCGCTTCGACAAAATGCTGTCATCGGTGGAAGTCGGCACGCTGATCACTGCGCTGGGATGCGGCATCGGCAAGGACGACTTCGATCTTACCAAGCTGCGCTACCACCGCGTGGTCCTGCTGACCGACGCTGATGTTGACGGTAGCCACATACGAACTCTGCTTCTGACGTTCTTCTATCGTCAGCTTCCGGAACTCATTGCGCACGGGCACATCTACATCGCGCAACCGCCGCTCTTCAAGGTGAAACGAGGCAAACAGGAGTTGTATGTCAGGGATGAGCCGGAGCTCGATGCCGCGCTCCTCAACACCGCTCTGGAGACTGCCGCACTGCATGTGAATGCCTCGGCACCGCCGCTTCAGGGTCCGGGTCTGGAAGCGTTGTCGCGCAAGTACATGGAAGTGCAGGCCATCATCAAACGCTGGTCGCGCCGCTACGACGATCGGCTGCTCGAGCAGCTGATCTACATGCCGGAGGTGAAGGCGGCCGACTTCGACCGGCTCGATTGGCTGCGCCGGTGGTCGCAGGAGCTGCACCAGCGGCTCAACTCCCTCGACGATGCAACGCGCGCTTATCGCGTGGAGCTGCACGGCGCATCCGGCGAGCATGCGACCCGCATCATGATTCACAAGACCGAGCACGGCACGGCGAGCCACAAGTACCTGCCGCGGGAATTCTTCGACTCAGCGGAATACCAGCGGATCGCGGATCTCGCCCGCACTCTGGCAGGGCTCATCGGCGAAGGCGCCTTTGTCAGCCGCGCGGAGGAGCGCCAGGACGTCGGCTCTTTCAAGGAAGCCATGAAGTGGCTCTTCGACCAGGCCCGCAAGGGACAGACGATCCAACGCTACAAAGGCCTGGGTGAGATGAACCCGGAGCAGCTCTGGGAGACGACCATCAATCCCCAGACCCGTCGCCTGTTGCAGGTGAAGATCGAGGACGCCGTCACAGCCGACGACATCTTCACTACCCTCATGGGTGATCAAGTCGAGCCGCGCCGTGAGTTCATCGAGAAGAACGCACTTTCTGTGACAAATCTCGACGTTTGAGTCGATATTGTCGCATTAGCGCGCCAGTCTCGATATATGTCGTGAGGTCCCCGGACAGGGCGGCGGCCGCTCCGGCAACCGCAGAGGAGATCGCAACGAGGAGCAGCGAACCGGGAATTTTCATGTTCCGATCAAACTCCCAGGCCGCGGACGCCCAAGTAGACCGCATACAGCGAGGTGCTGGCACAGATGTAAAGCCGGCTGCGATTGTGCTCGTAGCCGCCGAAGCAGAGATTGGCCGCCACTTCCGGAAGAACGAGCCGGCCGATCGGGCTGCCGTCGGGCGCGAATACGCTGACCCCGTTGAAACTTTTGTCGGGCGACCAGCCGCCCGCGCACCACAGGTTGCCGTCCTCATCGACCCGGATGTCGTCGGCGATGCCGCCATGCGTGTCCGCCAAATCATGGAGCACGTGCGCGTGGGCGAGTCTGCCATCATCGCGGACGTCGTACACGCAGATGTACGAAGGCGGCGCGCTGGTTTCGGAAACGTATAGCTTCTTCTCGTCCGGGGAGAAGCAGATGGCATTCGGCTGCTTGTAGTCGTCCGCCACCGCCGTCAGTTGGCCGCTTCGCGGGTCGAAGCGATAGACGCTGCCCGGAAGCTCGGATGCGGCGCGCCAGCCCTCATGGTCGCCCTGAATGCCGTAGGTCGGATCGGTGAACCACACGGTACCGTCGGATTTCACGACGACTCCGTTCGGGGAGTTCAGCCTCTTGCCCCGATAGCGATCCGCGAGGACCGTGATGCTGCCATCGTACTCGGTGCGCGTAACCCGCCGGGTGCGTTGCTCGCAAGTCACCAGCCTTCCCTGCCGGTCGCGTGTGTTGCCGTTCGCCTCGTTCGACGGGTAGCGGAACACCGTAGTCTGCCCGCTGACCTCGTCGTAGCGCATCAGGCGGTTGTTCGGCACATCACTGAAGATCACGCTGTGCATGTCGCCGAAGTAGACCGGCCCCTCGGTCCACTCCGCCCCGGTCCAGAGCCGGCGGACTTCGGTCGTGCCGACAATGTATTTCTTGAAACGCGGATCGAATGCCTCGATGGCTGGATCCGGGTAGGTGACCGAGGCGGGATCGCTCCAGTCCCGCGGCGGCGGCAACGTCCCGGGCGGATCGGATTGCGATCGCGCCAACGCCGAGGTAGCCGCCACGGAGCCGATGGCGGCGTGCAAAAACGAACGTCTGTTCATGAGAGGCAACCCCCGACAATCATCGGCCGGCCCGTGATCCGCCGCCAGGGCTATCTTCCCGGGTCGAAAAAGAGGAGCTCGAGTGAGCCGGGGACGAACGGCGAAGGGCCGTGTCTTCCCGCTTGCCGGGCCGCACGGAACGCGGCCATCGCTTTGGCGTTCGTCGCGGCCGCCGCCAGGAAGACCCGGCCGCTGATCGGATCCACGCTCATCGTGCGTGCCGACAGAGCGGTCCTGATCGTAGCGACCGGCACGAAGGTGTTGGCGTCGACCTCCCGCATGACCGACAGCGTGCCGTCCATGCCGTTGGAGCTGAAGATCAGCTTGCGCGTCGGGTCAAACGCTGCAGCGTCGGTGCCCTGACCGATCGGCAACGTTGCGACTGTGCCGCCGGTGTCGGCATTGACGACCATGAGCCGCCCGTTCTCACAGCTCGAGAAGAGCCGGTGTGTCGCAGTGTCGATGGCGAGTCCGTGCGGGGCTTTGCACTGCGGCATCGGCCAGCTGGCATCGACCTGATTCGTGGCCGTGTCGATGCGGAAAATCTCCTGCTTCTCGACGCCGTTCACATATACCTTGCCGTTGTGGCCGGCAACGGGGAATTCGAGTTTGCTGCCGATGTGCACTGTCGCGACCACGCGATCACTCGCCGGATCGATCACAGTCAGCAGGCCGGGATCGCCGTCGACCACGAAGACATGCCCACTCGTCGGGTCGATCGTCACGGCGTCGGAGTCTGGCGCCGCCTCGAGGTGCTTTACGATCTGCAGCGTCTTCAGACTGAACGCCACGGCCTCTCCCGCGCGCCCATCATCGGTGTAGCCGAGTCCCGCGGCATGGGAGATGGCAATGCCGTGCGTGCCACCCGGCATGCCCTTGACCTCCCCGATGATCCTGCCGCTCCCGCCATCGACGACGGTCACGCGGTCACCGTGGGCGACATATACGCGGTGCGACGGGCTGTCATAAACGATGTAATCCCAGCGATCGGGAGCGCCCAGCCGTATGCCGCGCGTCAGGTGATAATCGGCTGCGGACGCGGTTCCGACATGCCAGGCAAACGCGACTGGCATGACTCCGAACACAACAGCGGCTGCAAACACAGGCAGCAGGTATCGTCGCGCCATATCCTTTCCGGTTGATCGAGGCGAGCCGAAGGAGGCTCACCTTAGCACCCGCCTCCTTTACCGTCACGAGGTACAGCCGCTAGACTGCGTCACCTCGCCGCAGACGGCCAACATCGTCATGGCAGAATCCGCGGGACCTTCCGGCAAGGATGCGATCGATCTCGACCGCTATCTTGCCCGGATCGGCTACCGGGGCACGCCGCGGGCGGATTTCCATACCTTGTGCGCCCTGACAGAGCTGCACCCGGCGGCAATTCCTTTCGAAGCCATCGACGTGCTCCTGGGGCGGCCGGTCGATCTCAGCCCGGCGGCGATCCAGGCAAAACTCATCGATGGCGGCCGCGGCGGCTACTGCTTCGAGCACAACGGCCTCCTCAAGCGCGTACTCGCCGCTCTGGGATTCACCGTGGACGGGCTGCTGGCCCGCGTGTCGTGGATGCGTCCCCCGGAGGAGCCGCCCCTGCCGCTCACTCACATGGCGCTCCGCGTCACGATCGGCGGTGAGCGGTGGCTGGCGGATGTGGGTTTCGGCAGTTGCGTCGCCGGTGCCCCGCTGCGCCTGGATTACCTCGGCGCCGAGCAGCCGGCACGGCACGAAAAGTTTCGCCTGACCTCGCAGGGCACATGGACCCTGCTCGAGGCGCAACTCCCCGACGGCTGGCATACCGTTTACGCGCTCTCGCCCGAGCCAGCGCTCGACAGCGATTACATTGCGGCCAACTGGTTCACATCGACACACCCGGAATCCGGATTCCGCCGCGAGCTGCGCGTCGCGCTGACGACCCCGCAGCGGCGCACGACTCTCGCGGACAACCGCCTGACGGTGCGTCATGCCCAAGGTGCCATGGAGCGGCGCTTCCTGGGCGAGTCCGAGCTCGCCGATGCGCTCGTGTCGACGTTCGGGCTGCGGCTCGACGCCGCCTCGGCCCGGCAGGTGGCCGCTATCGCCACGGCCTCCGCGCGGCAGCCATCCGCTTGACCCCCGGGGGCGTCCGGCACGTTCCCCGGCTTCGCTGGCGCATCACCGGGCTGATCGCCATCGGAGTGCTGATAAATTACTTCGATCGCATCAGCCTCTCGGTCGCCGGCCCGCAGCTCCAGCAGTCCTTTCACCTGACGCCAGCCAAGCTCGGCGTGCTCTTCAGCGCCTTCTTCTGGAGTTACGCCCTGCTGCAGATTCCCGTCGGTCTGGTACTGGATCGCCTCGGGGTCACCCGGGTGGGCCGGTGGAGCGCGTTCCTGTGGGGCGCTGCGCAGGTGCTCACCGCCTGCGCGGGTGGCTTCGCCGGCATTTTTGCCGCCCGCCTCCTCCTCGGTATCGCCGAGGCCCCGAGCTTTCCCGCCAGCTCGAAGGCCACCGGCTATTGGTTCCCGCGCGCCGAGCGGGCCCTGGCGACGGCGCTCTACGACCTGGGGGCAAAGTTCTCGAATGTCATCGGCGTGCCGCTGGTTGCGCTGGCCGTGGTGCGCCTGGGCTGGCGCTGGGGCTTCGGTGTGGTGGCGGCGCTGAGCTTTGTCTATTTCCTGGTGTTCTACCGGATGTATCGCGATCCCAGCCAACACCCAAAACTGACATCGGTGGAGGGAGAGTACCTCGCCGCCGGCGGGGCGGAGCCCGAAGGGCAGCCGTCAGCACCCATCGCGGGCATGCTTGCCTACCTGCTGAGCACGCGGAAGGTCTGGGGGCTCGTGATCGGATTCGGGGCCTACGGCTACAGCTTCAATCTCTTTCTGACCTGGCTGCCCGACTATCTCGTCCGGACGATGCACCGCGATATTCTGACGTCCGCCGGCTTCGCAGCCATCCCCTGGGCCTGTGGCTCGGTCGCGGACTTGCTGGTGGGTGGGTGGCTGATCGACTTCCTGATCAGTAGGGGGCGCGACGAGACGCGCGTCCGCAAGGCGGTACTGGTGATCGGGATGTGTGCCGGCATCGCGGTGCTCGGCGCGACGGCTACGCCCAACCCCGGCATCGCGCTGGTGTGGATTTCCATCGCCCTGGCCGGGCTCTCGGCAGCCGCGCCGGTCGCCTGGTCACTGACTTCGCTGATTGCTCCGAAGGGAGGCGTCGGCGCCGTGGGCGGCATCATGAATTTCTCCAACAACATGATGGGCGTCGTGGCGCCGATCGTCACCGGCTTCGTCGTGGAAAGCACCCACTCCTTCGTCGGCGCCTTCCTGGTCGCCGGCCTGGTGTTGATTGCGGGTGTCGCCTCGTTCGTATTTCTCCTCGGCCGCATCGAGCCGCTGCCGGAGCCGATGCTGCCACCATGGCCATGATCTTCAGGCAACGGGCAACCCCGCGTAGTTCTCCGCCATCACTCGGCACGCGGCTTCGGACTCCGACAGATATTCGAGCTCCGCGAGCTGCAGTTTGCGGGCGAGCCGATCGTCCGAGAATCTATGCATGAGCACGGTGAACCACCAGGAGAACCGGGTAGCCTTCCAAACGCGTGCAAGGGCGCGCGACGAATACTCCTCGAGCAACGTCTCGCTGCCGCAGCGGTAGTACTCCACCAGCGCCTCGAACAGGATGCGGACATCCGCCGCGGCGAGATTCAATCCCTTGGCGCCCGTGGGTGGCACGATATGCGCGGCATCTCCCGCCAGGAATAGACGCCCGAAGCGCATCGGCTCCGCGACGAAGCTGCGCAGGGGCGCAATGCTCTTCTCGATCGAGGGACCGGTGACCAGACGAGCGGCAAATTCCTCTGGCAGGCGCGCCGCGAGCTCGCTCCAAACACGCTCATCCGGCCAGTCCTCCACCTCATCTTCCGCAGGACATTGCACGTAATACCGGCTGCGAGTCCGCGAGCGCATGCTGCAGAGAGCGAAGCCGCGCGCATGGTTGACGTAGATCAGCTCGTCGCCCAGGGGAGCGACGTCGGCAAGAATGCCCAGCCACCCGAATGGGTAGACACGCTCGTATTGAGTGATCTTGCCGGCGGGAACTGACGCTCGACACACGCCGTGATACCCATCGCACCCGGCTATGAAGTCACATTCGACAGTGTGTCGGACGCCGCCATGATCGTACGCGACACGGGGATGAGGGCTGTCGAAGCCGGAGAGGCTGACATCTTGCGCTTCCCAAACGACACGGCTGGCGGCCGCCGCGCCCAGGTCGCGTTGGATCTCCGTCTGCCCGTAGACCACTACGTGCCGACCCGAAAGCCCCTGGAGATCGATCCGATGCGTCCGTCCCTCGAACGCCAGCAGGAAGCCGTCGTGCACCAGCCCTTCCCGCATCATCCTATCGCCGATACCGGCCTCCTTCAGGAGCTCCACGGTAGTCCACTCCAGCAGTCCCGCGCGTATGCGCTGCTCCACGTGATCGCGCGAATGGCGCTCTAGGACGATGCATGCCACCCCGGCGCGCTCCAGGAGTTGCGAGAGCAGCAGCCCGGACGGCCCGGCGCCAATGATCACCACCTGAGTCTTGCGCATGATTCCCGCTCGAGCGGTGCCGCATATGGTTTGCAGTGTGCGGCAGGCCCCGATCGTGGGGAATGGACGCCGCCTCCCGGAACTTGTACTTTTCCGTCATGGCCTCATTCCGTCCGGCGTCCGTCCCGGCGTTCCACCTGTATGGCGTATCGCTGCAGCCGCCCGACGAGCGGCTGATCCACATCGAGACCATTGCGGCTCGCAGTCGGCTGCACGATTGGATCATTCGGCCACACCGCCACCGTGACCTGCATCAGGTGCTGCTCATCGAGCGCGGGCGGGTAGAGGCCACGCTGGACGCGCGCACCGCGCTGTTGCGCGCGCCCGCCGCGATCCTGGTCGCGCCCGGAGCCGTGCACTCATTCCGCTTCCAACCCGAGACTGTCGGGGTCGTAGTCTCCTTCGCTTCGACGCTGGCGAGCGAGCTGCGCGCAGCCAGTCCCGGCCTGTCGGAGCAGCTCGAGCGGTGCGCCGCCATCGCGTTGGATCGCGCCGCGCTGCACCAGACGGACCTGCGCGTCCTCGCCGGAATGCTGCTGCGCGAATTCGGCCGCTCCGCGCCGGGCCGGCGCCTGGCGATGCGTGGAGCGCTCGCCGCGCTGCTCGCGAACCTGCAGCGGCTTTTGCCCGATGCCTCGGGTGCCGCCGCAACGGTCAGCGCGCGCGATCGGGAGCTCGTCGCGCGCTTTCGCGAGCAGGTGGAGCAGCGCTTTCGCCGGCACCCCGCGCTCAGCGAGTATGCCGCTCTGCTGCAAACTTCCGCGAGTCGGCTTCGCCGCGCCTGTCTCGCCGCGGCCGGGCAGTCTCCCGTCGACCTCGTGCATCTTCGGTTGCTCCTCGAGGCCGAGCGGCAGCTTCGCTACACCTCCATGTCAGTGACCCAGGTCGCGTACTACCTCGGCTTCGAGGACCCTGCATATTTCAGCCGCTTCTTCACGCGCCGCATGGGGATGTCTCCACGCGCGTTCCGCCACCACGATGCCCGGACGACTCTGGAGCGGCCGTAGCTCCGGCGAGTGCAACCATGACCCGCGGGGATGCGCTCCATCGAGGGAAACGATTTCCGCGCAATCCCACCCCAACCTAGACTTCGAGGCGAGGGTGAGTCGCAACGCGAGGAGCTTCGGTCATGGCCATCGTCGGCGTCGAGAGTGTGGTGTTTGCAGTCGACGACCTCGACCTTTGCACGCGGTTCTGGGAGGACTTCGGGCTCGTGCCGGTGGCACGCACACAGGCGGAAAGCGTATTCGAGGTGGCCTCGGGCTCGAAGGTGATCTGCCGCCGCCGGGATGATCCGCGACTGCCGAAGCTCCGGCCCAACTGGTTCGACGGCCCCGGTATCCGCGAGACCGTCTGGGGAGTCGATACCGCCGAAGCGCTCGAGACGCTGATCGCCGATCTCTCGCGGGATCGGCAGGTGCAGCGCGGTCCGGACGGCACGGCTCATTTCTACGCAGACGACGGCATGCCGCTCGCCCTCAGGGTATTCAACAAGCGTCCGGTCACCTCGGTCCCCGACCGAGTGAACTCCCCGGGGCGGATCGAGCGTCTCAATCAGCATCGGCAGTGGCGCACGCGCGCGCGGCCAAAGACCATCAATCACGTGGTGTTCTTCTCCGAAGACTACGTCGCCTCCTTGGATTTTTTCCGCGCTCGCCTGGGATTCCGCTATACCGATCACTCGCGCGGCGTCGGGGTATTCGCGCGGGCCAACGGCACGCACGAGCATCACAGCATCTTCTGGGTGAACTGCAAACTGCCGGTGTCGCCAGGCAACAGGCCGGGCTTCATGCACATGGCTTTCGGTGTGGACGACATCGACGAGCTGATGCTGGGGGCCAACATCATGGAGCGCCGGGGTTGGAAGAACACGTCGCACAACTCCTCGGGCGGCCTGTCTCGCCACCGGATCTCCTCGGCCCTCTACTATTATGTCGACTGTCCCGCGGGCGGTGAGGCCGAGTATCACGCGGACACGGATTATCTCGATGACAACTGGGTGCCGCGGTCGTGGGACTTCAAATTCGGCTCGTTGCTCTGGGCGACGCGTGTGCCCACGATCTTTCAGGGTGACGATATTCCCTGGGACATGAAGCTCGATCCCGAGGGCGCCTCGCTGGAGGAGCAGCGCCGCGCAGGCAGGCACGCCTGAGCGAGGGCGGTTCAACCGCGCCTGAAGGGCAGGCTCAGGAGGAAGAAAAAGGTGCGCAGCCGCAGCAGGCGCAACGCCTTGCGGGCCTCCGCGGGCTTCAGTCTCGCGGTGAGGGGCATCGTGCCGAAGAGCTTGCCCTTGATGACCAGATCGGAATCGACCCGCTCGATGGATGTGACGGTCATCATCTCCTTGCCATCGGCGCCGTAGATCTTCATGGGCGTGCGGCCGCCACCTTGTCGAAATTCAGCTTGAGGTCCTCGAACATCCGCATGGCCGTCGCGCGGCCGGCGCCGTAGACACCGCCCCCGGGGTGCATGAACGGCCCGACGAGGTAAAGCCGCTCCACGCCCGGTACCGCGTACTGCGCCAGGTCGGGCGTGGGGCGATGGCCGGATGTTTGATAGAAGTAGGGCGCCACCCCATGCACGTCGCCGCCGGGCATGCTGGTCGGCATGTTGCGCGCATGATCGAGTGGCGTGACGATGGTGCGCTTGACGATGTTTTCGGTGGTCAGGTTCTTCACGAACTTCTGGTAGTGACGCAGGCTGCGGTCTCCCATCTCCTCGCGGATCTCGTCCCACCGCCCCGGTCCGCCGTCCTCGAGATCGTAAGGCGCGAACGTGATGCCGTGGAACATCCCGCGACCGGCCGGCACGCGGCTCGGGTCGCCGATGCTTTCATCGCCGCCCGCCCCGAGTACTCGCTGCGAGATGCGGCCGCGCCGCAGCGCGTCGAAGTCGTCCAGCATGTCGCCAAGGCGCTCGCTCGCCATGAACTCCAGCATGATCGCATCCTCAACTTCACCGCCCGCGTGGAACTGGATGCGCTCCTTCAGGTCGTAATGACTGACCATGATGCTGAAGGCTGCGAGAGTCGTGCGCTCGGCGCGCCTCAGTACCGGCTCGGGCACGCCGTCGACGAACTTGCGCAGCACGTGCGGGTGCAGTGCGGCAATCACTCCATCCTTCGCCCGGAGCTGCTCTCCCGTTGCCAGCTCGAGTCCCACCGCCCTGCCGCCCGAAGTCAGTACCTTGCGTACCTCGGCGTTGCAGCGCACTTCCCCGCCGTGGTGCTCGATGCAGCGGACCAGGGCCTCGGTGAGCTTGCCGCTGCCGCCGACGGGCTCGGACACTCCGAAGCCGTGCATGAGGCCGGGCATCAGGAACATGCCGAAACCGGTCCCGAGCTCGTCGGGCAACTGCAGGTTCTCGCTCACCAGGCGCAGCAGCCAGACTCTGACCTGCTCGCTCTCGAAGTATTGCTTCGCCATCTCGAGCGAGCTGCGCTGCATGGCGTCCAGAATCTCGCGGCCTTCATCGCTTTGATCCATCATGGCGAAGAACGCGCCCATGGGCGGCGGCGGCGCGTAAAGGCCCGCGGTGAACATCGGCAGCATGTCCATCGCCCTCCTGGCGAAGCCGCGGTAGGTCTCGGCGTCCCGCGGGGAGATGCGGGCGATTCCCTCGCAGGTCTTATCGAGATCTTTGTAGGCGACCAGCGTGCTCTGATCCGGGAAGATCATGGCGTAGGGCGTGCCGTAACGGTATTTCAGCCCGAACCTGCCGATGAGCCCGAGTTCGTCCTCGCGGATCATGGGATTCCCCTGGATCATGATGTGCACGCTCGAATGCTCGTCGTGCCAGTATCCCGGCGTGTTGATTTCCCGCGTGACGACCCCGCCGCCGGGCCAGGCCTTGCGCTCGAGAACCAACACCTTCTTGCCGGCCTTGGCGAGGTAAGCGGCGGCAACCAGGCCGTTGTGCCCGGCGCCGAGGGCTACGATGTCGTATGACGAGCTCATGCCCCGCGAGGCTAACGGGCGTCGACCCGGATGTCTAATTCCCAACGGCCATGGACGGCATCGGCGGCAACGATGTGCCGCGGTCAGCGCCCGCGGGAGCGATGACCCCGAAGAGGTATGGCATTCCCCGATGGCTCGGATCGTCCGAAACGCTTTTTCAGCGTCGCTGCCCGCCCCTACCATGGCGGCCGCTCCTTCCGCCGATACCGCGTCGAGGATCCACATGATTCGTCAGATCAAGGCCGGACAGCCGGCGGCCGTCAAGGCGGAGAACAGCCAGAAGGTCCGCGGCACCGTCGAGTCGATCCTCGCCGACATCTCCGCCCGCGGCGAGCGCGCGGTGCGCGAGTACTCCGAGAAGTTCGACCAGTGGTCGCCGCCGGCCTTCCGGCTCACCGTCGGTGAGATCGAAGAGTGCCTGCGATCTCTGCCGAAGCAGGTGATCGCGGATATCGAGTTCGCGCAGACGCAGATTCGCAACTTCGCGCTCGCACAGCGGGCTGCGCTCGAGGACATCGAAGTACAAACGCTCCCGGGCGTCGTCCTGGGTCATAAGAACATCCCCGTCAACAGCGTCGGATGTTACGTGCCGGGGGGGCGGTACCCCATGGTGGCCTCGGCGCACATGAGCGTCGTGACGGCGAAGGCGGCCGGCGTGAAAAGAATCGTGGCGGCGGCGCCGCCATTCGGCGGCAAACCGCACCCGGCGATCGTGGCGGCCATGCATCTCGGGGGCGCCGATGAGATCTACGCCCTGGGTGGCGTGCAGGCGGTGGCCGCGATGGCCGTCGGAACGGAGAGCCTCCAGGCGGTCGACATGATCGTCGGGCCGGGCAACGCCTATGTGGCGGAGGCCAAGCGGCAGCTCTTCGGGCGAGTCGGCATCGACCTCTTGGCGGGCCCGACGGAGACGCTCATCATCGCTGACGATTCCTGTGACCCGGAGATGGCGGCGGTCGATCTCATCGGCCAGGCGGAGCACGGCCCGGGCAGTCCCGCCGTCTTGCTGACGACGTCGGCGACGCTCGCCGCGGCCGTTCCGGCGGCGATCGAGAAGCTCCTCGGGTGGCTGCCGACGGCGGATGTGGCCCGCGTCGCCTGGCAGAATTGCGGTGAGATCATCCTCTGTGACAACGTCGATGAGATGGTGCAGGAAGCCGATCGCATCGCCTCCGAGCACGTACAGGTGATCACCCGCGAGCCTGATTACTTCCTGAGCCATCTCACCAACTACGGCGCGCTCTTCCTCGGGTCGCGCACCAACGTCGCCTACGGAGACAAGGTGATCGGCACGAATCACACCCTGCCGACCATGAAGGCGGCGCGATATACGGGCGGCCTCTGGGTTGGAAAATTCATCAAGACATGCACCTACCAGCGCGTGCTCACGAACGAGGCCTCCGCCCTCGTCGGCGAGTATTGCTCGCGGCTCTGCGAGCTCGAAGGTTTTCAGGGGCACAAGGAGCAGGCGGACTTGCGCGTGCGCCGCTATGGGCGCAAGGTGGCCTGAGGCCGCACTGGTCAACCGGTCCGGAGCCCGACGACCCATGCAGCTGGAATTGAAACACCATCACGGCGGCATCAGCGTGCCGGACCTCGATGCGTCCATCCGCTGGTACGGCGACATCCTCGACTTCAGCGTCGAGGAGCGATTCGACATCCCGGCCATTCCCGCCCGGGTCGCGATGCTGCGGCGCGGCGAGCTGCGGGTGGAGCTCTTCGAAGTGCCCGGCGCCAACCCGCTGCCCGAGGACCGGCGGCAGCCGAACCTCGATGTCAGGACGCACGGCAATAAGCATTTGGCGTTCGCCATCAATGACCTCGACGCCGCCGAGCGGGAGCTGCGCCGCCGCGGGGCTGACATCGTGTTCGTCGGCCGCTTCGACTTCGGATCCAACATCTTTCTGCGCGACAACGCGGGCAACCTGATCGAGCTCGTTCTGCAGCCGGATCTTTGGGCGAGCGCGTGATGGCGGCACCGACTCCAGGCAAGGCAAGCATGCGGTCGGACAGGCTGTCCGGCAAGGTGGCGCTCGTCACCGGCAGTGGCAGCGGAATCGGCCGTGGCTGCGCCATCATGTGCCTGGGTCACGGCGCGCAGGTCATGGGATCCGACCTCAATGCGCCGGCAGCCGAGGAGACGGTGGCTCTTGCCGCAAGGGAAGGCCTGACTCTGGCGAGCGTGCATCCGATCGACCTGACCGTACCCGCCGACGTCGAGCGGATGGTCGCCCGCGCCGTAGAGCGGTTCGGCCGACTCGATGTCCTCATCAACGCCGGCGCCTGGGGCGCATTCGAATGGATCGAGGGAATGGACTACCAGCGGCACTGGCGCAGGACGCTCGCCGCGGAGCTCGACTCGGTGTTCCTGGTCTGCCAGGCGGCATGGCCCCACCTGAAGTCAAGCGGTGCGGCATCGATCATCAACTTCGCCTCCGCCAACGCCTTCGTGGCGCTGGAGGGCTCGCCGGCGCTCGCACACTGCGCCGGCAAAGGTGGCGTACTGTCGATGACGCGACAGCTCGCCATGGAGGGGGCGAAGCACAACATCCGGGCCAACACCATCAGTCCCGCGCTGGTCGTCACGGGTGCCACGCGGCCGATCATCGAGGGCGACCCGGCGATTCGCGAGGCGGCGCGCCGCAAAATGATGCTGGGCCGCTTCGGGCAGCCGGAGGATATCGCCTGGGCCGCGGTGTACCTCGCGTCGGAGGAAGCCGCCTGGGTCACCGGCGCGGATTTCCCCATAGACGGGGGCGCCACGGCCTGGTGAAGGCTCGGCCCCGTCAGGCCGCGCCGGACGAGGGAGCAAGCCGGCTGCGCGCCCGGAGCTGTCCGGCGAACGAAAGTACCGCGGCGACCAGACACGCGACTCCGAGGACGATGAAGGCGGACAGAAGTCCACCCAACTCCGCCGCGATCCAGGTGACGACGAGACCGCTCAAAAACTGACCGACGGCGAAGGTCGATTGCCACATTCCGGTGCCGCGTCCCCGGACACTGTAGGCGAGACCTCGGCTTGCCCAGGTGAGCAGGGTGGGCAGGATCATGCCGGCCCCCAGTTGGTTGAGCGCGGCGGCCGCGACGAAGGGCCACGGCGTCGCGGCCTTGCCCATCGCTATGAATCCGGTCCCGATGATGAGGAATTCGGTCGCGAGCAGCGCCCCGATCGGCAGTCGGGCCGCGGCACGGAACACGAAGGTGCCCGCCGGCACACCGAGACTGGCCACCATGGTGAGCAGGCCGAGCCTCGCCGGATCCGTGACGCCTAGAGCGGCAAGCGCCAGGCCGCTTTGCGTCTCGACGGTATAGAACATCACGGAGGCAAACAGGGTGATGGCGCAGATTCCGGCGAGTCTCGCCCACGGAAAGGGCGCCTCATCGGAGGGCGTCGGCTCCCCGGCTCCCGATGTCAGGTCGGCGGCCGGTGCGCGCTCCGTTCCCGGCTCCCAGGTGAAGAGCCAGATGGCCGCCGCCAGCAGCAGGCTGAAGAGGTAAACGCCGAACGGCCCTCGCCAGCCATACATCCTGCCGAGCAGGCCCCCGAGCGGGATCAGCGCGAGCGCGGAGAGCGACGCCACCGCCGTCTGGCCTGCGAGCCAGCTCTCGCGCGCATGTCCCGTGAAATAGTCGCTGATCAGTGTGGTGCTGACCGTCATCACGATCGCTTCGCAGATTCCGACGCAGACGCGCGAGATGATGATCGCGGTCAGACCGTGCAGCACGGCGGGCGCGATGCCCACCGCCGCATAAACCACCATCGACCCGATGAGCAGCGAGCGGCGGCCGATCCGGTCCGCAATCCAACCGGCGAGCGGCGAGAGCAGCGCCACGCAGAGCGCCGGCATCGTGAGGATGCCGCCCTGGATGAGATACTGGTAGTGCGGCACGCTCTTGAACGCTGCCGCGAGCTGCGGCACGTCCGGAACCAGCACCGCAATGCCCATCACCGCGAGCGTGATCGGCAACAACAGCGTGATCCCTTGCAGCGCACCGGGTGTGCGCGTTGGGACGGTCGAAGCAGCCGGCATTCTGGCCCCCTCTCGAGCCTGCGCGCGATGATGGGGATCACTGTACTCTGCGCGGCGGCAGTGTGGCATGGCTACTGTCGATGCGTACGATCGCCACAAACGGTTTTCGCGCCTGCGCGATTGCGAAGTATCTTCGTCAGGGAACCTGGCGGGGACGACGATCGTGAAGCTTGCGACATTGAAAGACGGCACGCGTGACGGCAGGCTCCTCGTCGTGTCCACGGACCTGCGGCGCGCCGTTCGCGTGCCCGGCGTGGCGACCCTGGCGGAAGCGCTCGGGCGTTGGAGCGAAAGCGCTCCCGGCATGCGGTCGCTGTACGAGGAGCTCAACGCCGGCCGCGCCCCCGGGGCGTTCGACCTCGCCTCATCTTCGCTTGCCGCGCCGCTGCCGCGCGCACCGCAGTGGCTCGACGCTTCCGCGTTTCACAGCCATGGCGATCTGATGGACAAGGTCTTCGGCATTCCCCCCATCGAAGGCAAGCGCGAAATCCCGCTGATGTACCAGGGCGCATCCGATGACTTTCTCGGCCCGCGCGATGACATGCCGCTGCCCAGCGAAGCGGACGGGATCGACTTCGAGGCGGAGGTCGGTGTGATCGTCGACTTCGTTCCGATGGCCACCGCGGCCTCGCAGGCGCTGGCGCATGTCAAGCTTCTGGTGCTGCTCAACGATGCCAGCCTGCGGGTGCTCGCCGGGCGGGAGATCAAGACGGGGTTCGGGTTCCTGCAGTCGAAGCCCGCGACGAGCTTTGCTCCTGTCGCCGTCACTCCCGATGAGCTGGCCGGCGCCTGGCGAGAGGGACGGGTCCTTGTGCCCGTGCGGGTCACCTGGAACGGCCGGGAGTTCGGCCATCCCGACGCAGGAAGGATGGGCTTCGGATTCCACGAGCTTGTCGCCCACGCCGCTCGCACGCGCAATCTTCACGCGGGCACCATCATCGGCTCAGGCACGATCTCGAATGACGAGTACCGCACCGTCGGCTCGGCGTGCATCGCCGAGCGCCGTGGCATCGAGACGGTCGATCAGGGAAAGGCGGCAACACCGTACATGAAGTTTGGCGACGCCGTACGGATCGAGATGCTCGACGCGCAGGGACACTCGATCTTCGGCGCGATCGATCAGCGGATCGTCGAGGCGCCGCGGCCGTGAACATTGTCGTCACCGGAGCCGATGGCTTCATCGGCCGTGCGCTGGTCGCACGGCTTCTCTCGAGTGACGTGCTTCCAGGTCTCGGTGACGCCCGCCGGCGTGTCACCTTGCTCGACCAGCGCTTCTCGGGGCCGGTGGCCGACACGAGGGTGCGGCTCGTCAGCGGCGACATCAGTGATCGCGGCGTGCTGCGCGACGCCCTCGCGGACGGAGTGGATTGCGTATTCCATCTGGCGAGTGTGCCGGGCGGCGCGGCGGAGTCGGGCTTCGAGCTCGGAATGCGGGTGAATCTCGAGGCCACTCTCGGTCTGCTCGAGCAGCTGCGCCAGGAGGGACCGGCGCCCAGGGTCGTGTTTGCAAGCACCATCGGAGTCTATGGTGTCCCGCTGCCGCCGCTCATCGACGAATACACCCCGAGCGCGCCCACGATGAGCTATGGCGCGCACAAGCTGATCGGCGAAATTCTGCTGTCGGATTACAGCCGCCGCGGCTGCATCGACGGCCGCGCTCTGCGGCTGCCGGGCATCGTGGCACGGCCGCCGCAGGCGTCCGGCATGTTATCCGCCTTCATGAGCGACCTGATTCGCGCGCTCTCCGCCGGAAGCAACTTCACCTGCCCGGTATCGCCGGATGGCATGGCGTGGTGGATGTCGCGCAGCTGCGTAGTGGAGAACCTCCTGCATGCGGCGGCTCTGAGCCCCGAGCAGGCGCAACGCCGGCGCGTGTATCTGCTGCCCGTACTCCATGCCTCAATGGCGGATGTTGTCCGCGCTATCGCCAAGATCCACGGGCAGGAAGTGCTGTCCCGGGTGACGTATCAGCCGAACACACAGCTGCAAGCCCAGTTCGCCAGCCTGCCTCCCCTGCAGTGTCAGGCCTCGCTCGAGGCGGGATTCCGGCATGACGGAACGCTCCAGGCGCTGGTGCAGAGAGCCGTGGATGGCCCCTGACGCAGATCGGGTGGTCGTCGTCACCGGCGCGAGCCGCGGTCTGGGAAGAGGCTGCGCGTTGGCACTTGCCGGGCAGCGTACCGAGGTGGCGCTCATCGCGCGCAGCGCAGCGGAGCTGGAATCCGTCGCCGAGGAGGTCAGAGCCCGCGGCGGCAGCGCTCGCGTGATCGAATGTGATGTCACGCGCGATGAGCACGTGCAGCAGGCGTTTGCGAGCCTCGGGCACTGTGACGTCCTCATCAACAATGCCGGGATGAATCGGCCCCAGCCGTTTCTCGAAGTCGATGCGCTGACTCTCGATGCGATGCTCGCACTCAACGTGCGCTCCATGTTCGTCACGGCCCAGGCGGCCGCGCGCCTCATGGCCCGGGTGCGCTGCGGCGTCATTATCAACATGTCGTCGCAGATGGGGCACGTCGGCGCCGCCGGGCGGACCGTTTACTGCATGACGAAGCACGCGATCGAGGGTTTGACCAAGTCCATGGCCGTCGAGCTGGCTCCGCTCGGCATCCGCGTGAATTCGGTGGCGCCGACCTACATCGAGACGTCGATGACGCGGCCGTTCTTCGAAAATGCCTCGTTCCGCGAGGACGTGTTGCGCCGCATTCCGCTGGGCCGCACGGGCAGCATTGAAGAGGTCGCCGCCGGCGTGGCGTTCCTGGCCTCATCGGCGGCGAGCCTGGTCACCGGCACAAGTCTGCTCATTGACGGCGGCTACACTGCGCAGTGACGCCGTCCGCTACGCCAGGATATTGAGTCATGTACGTTCACCGATGCTCTGCTCCGCGCGCCCCTGAATCGCAACTCCGGCGTCCGGGCGGCGCTGGTGCAGTGGTGCGCAAGCGCGGCCGGTCGTTGACGGTCGACGTTCACTGTCATGTGATCGTTCCCGAGGTTGAGGCGTTGGTCAAGGACCGCCCGGAAAAGCGGGCCGAGCCCGAGATTCAGCGCCGCGCGATGGGAACCGTGTCCGCCGAATACAACGCGACCACCATGCTTCCCGCGGCGTTTCCCAAGCTGACCTCGGTCGACGAGCGTCTGCGCGACATGGATGCGATGGGCGTCGACATTCAGGTGGTGAGCCCGACGTCGGTCCAGCACTACTACTGGGCAGATCCGGATCTCGCGCGTGACATCGTGCGCACGACGAACGAGAAGATCGCTGAGGAGTGCGCCAAACACCCAGACAGACTGGTCGCGCTGGGCAACGTGGCGCTGCAGCATGCGGAGCTCTCCATCGAGCAGCTGGAGCATTGTTCGCGTGCGCTCGGGATGCGGGGCGTCGAGGTCTCGACGGCGGTGAACGGCCGCGAGCTCGACGATCCCGCTTTCGCGCGGTTCTGGGCCAAGGCCGAGGAGCTCGGCTGCCTGGTGTTCATCCACCCGTTCGGCACTTCGCTCGGCGAGCGGGTCAACCGCTTCTACCTGCAGAACGTCATCGGACAGCCGATCGAGACCACGATCGCGCTCTCGCATCTGATCTTCGGCGGTGTGCTCGACCGCCATCCCGGCCTGAAGATCCTCGCGGCGCACGGCGGCGGCTACCTGCCGTTCTATACGGGTCGATCCGATCACGCCTATGGCGTTCGCCCCGACGCCCATGTCATGGAGCGCGCGCCAAGCGAGTATCTGCGGCGGATCTTCTTCGACAGCCTGGTGTATTCGGCCGCGAGTCTGCGCAATCTGGTGGCCCAGGTGGGCGCGAGCCAGATCGTCGTGGGCACCGACTACCCCTTCGACATGGGCTCGTATGATGTGCACGCACTGATCGAGTCGGTCGAGTCGCTGAGCGCCGAAGATCGGGCCGCGATCCTCGGCGGCAACGCCGTGAGGCTGCTCGGTCTCGAGTCCCTGGCCGTCCGCTGAGCGCGGGAGACGGCGGCTATTCGACGGCCGCGAGTCCGGCCTTGGCAATCACGACGTCATTCACGCCGGGTGCGGCACCCTCCGTCCCGCTGACACCTATCGCACCGATGGTTTTGCCGCCGATGACGATGGGCAGTCCGCCGGGCAGACCGATCAGGTCTGGCAGCGGCAGCGGTCCGTTGTTGGGACCAGGGCCCGAGGGCATGCGCAGCACGGCCGCGGTCCGTGCTTTTGCCTGCGCGAACTCGATCGACGCATAGGTCGCACCGTCGAGCTTCTCGAAATAGACGAGCGAGCCGTCCGGCTGCACGATCGCGATGACGTCCCCTTTGGCTCCCGCGCGACGTGCCGCCGCCTCAGCGGCATGGGCGACCTTCTTTGCCTGGGCGAGACTGATCGGCGCGCCGTAAGCAGGCGCCATCTGCGGCGGCGGTCCGGGCGGGGGCTGTTGCGCGCCGGCGGCGGCGGACGCGAGCAGGCTGACGGCGAGCATGAGTCGAGTGGGGGACGGCATCGCGGGTTTGCTCCTGCGGATTTGAAACAAGCTCTGACTGCGCGAAGCGCTGACTCTACGCCCCGCGCGCAGGCCGGTGCATGGATCTCCCGGATGTCCAGGATCGCTGCCGCCCATCCCGGCGGACCGCACGGTCCGCCAGAACCGTGAGCCACGGCCGATCCAGCCATCGCGGCGGCCGATGTCCGTCATCGACAAAATCGGTTTCCCCGCGCGGGCGGCACCTTCATAGGATCAGCCGCTCTCTCCGAGGAAACCGATGCCACCGAATCCCCTCAAAGACTGGCAGCTCGATCGCAATGCCATCCGCACCATCGGCCGGGATCTGCGCCGCCCCGAATGCATCCTCGCCGAGCCTGACGGCACCCTCTGGAGCGCGGACGCCAGGGGCGGGGTGATGCGCCTCGATCCCGACGGCGGTCAGCGTCTGGTCGCACAGCAGGTGGCCGCGGAGCGCACTCAGCCGGAAGGCATCGAGGGCCATATCCTGCACGGCACGCTGCCGAACGGCCTCGCCTTCGATCGCAACGGCGACATTCTGATCGCCAACTTCGGAACCAACGCGGTCGAGCGGATGACCCGCTCGGGGCGATCATCCAGCCTCTATACCGAGATCGACGGCCGGCCGCTCGGTAAAACCAACTTCATTCTGCGCGATTCCAAGGGCCGGTTCTGGCTCACCGTGACCACGCGGCTCGAGCCGTGGACTCGGTGCGTCAGCGAAAGGACCGCCGATGGCTACATCGCCCTGATCGATGAGCGGGGAATACGCATCGTCGCCGACGGCTTCGTGGGCACCAACGAAGTCCGCCTGGACGCGCGCGAGGAATGGCTGTACGTCGTGGAAACCAACGCGCGGCGGATCTCCCGCCTGCGCGTCCGGCCGGACGGCTCGCTCGCGGACCGCGAGATCTACGGTCCGCGCGACGTGGGCGGCTCACCCGACGGATTCGCCTTCGATGCGCTCGGCAACCTGTGGGTGACTCTGGTGACCTACGACCGCCTGGTGGCGATCACGCCGCAAGGCGATCTGCTCCAGCTTCTCGACGACGGCGATCCGGCCGAGGTTGCCGCGCTCGACCGGCATTACCAGGCGCGGACGCTCGGCCAGGAAGTCATGGTGAAGATGAAGGGCGGCACACTGGCTCCCTGGATGGCCAGCGTCACGTTTGGCGGCGCGGACCTGCGCACCGTCTACCTCGGAAGTCTCATGGGGACTACCATTCCCTACTTCCGATCCCCGGTCGCCGGCCTTCCGCTCGCCCACTGGTACGATCGGCCGCGCTGAGCCGCGCGGCGCTCGGCCGATCGGCTATTCTCGGCGGGCCGTGCCGCCGGGTCAGCGCGGCTTCGAGGGGATGGCTCATGCATTTTCGACACCTCGACCTCAATCTCCTGGTGGCGCTCGATGCGCTGCTCACGGAGCGCAACATCACCGAGGCCGGCAGGACGCTGCACGTCACCCAGTCCGCGATGAGCGGGTCGCTGGCGCGTCTGCGCGAGTACTTCGAGGACGAGCTTCTGGTGCAGATCGGCCGCAAGATGGTGCCCACACCGCTCGCCGAGTCCCTCGCCGAGCCCGTCCAGTCGATCCTGCTGCAGATCAAGGCGGCCGTCGAGGCGCGGCCCAAATTCGATCCCGCGACCTCCGCGCGCCGCTTCTCGCTCATGATGTCGGATTATGTCTCGACCGTGCTCATGAGCGAGGTGTTGCAGCGGGTGGAAGGCATCGCGCCGCACGTGAAGTTCGAGATCGTGTCCAACGATCAGCCGACGCCCGGAGAAGCGCTGGAGCGCGGCGACATCGACCTGCTCATCATGCCGCAGGATTATCTCGCCAAGGGGCATCCGCACGAGCACCTGTTCACCGATGGATACAGCTGTCTCGTCTGGAAGGGCAACACCCGCGTCGCTGAAAGCCTCACGCCCGAAGATTACCTGCGCCACGGTCATGTCTGCGTGCAGCTCGCGAGGGGGCGCTCGCCGGTGATCGACGAGTGGTTCCTCAGCCGGCTCGGCATCAACCGCCGGGTCGAGGCGATCGTCATGAATTTCAACTCCGTGCCGCAGTATGTCATCGGCACTCAGCGCGTCGCCACCATCCATCGCCGCCTGGCGGAGTACTACTGCCGGCACCTGCCGCTGCGCATTCTGCCCTGTCCCTTCGAGCTGCCGGTGATCGAGGAATCGGTGCAGTGGCACAAGTACTTCGACAAAGACCCCGGCCGTGCCTGGCTCTGCGGTGTGTTGAAGGAAGTCGCCAACGGGGTCGTGCCGAACGACGCAGACGCGGTGCGCTGACCTTCAGATCGGGCCGGCCAGGGTCGCCGAGGCTTCGGCGAGCAGGCGCCGCTGCTCGGCGGGATCGGCGTTGGCCATCTCGAGCTCGCCGATCCGCACGGAGCTTTCGACGACGGTGCGGCAGCGGTTCCAGCGGCGTTCCATGTAGCGCGCGAGAGCCGAGGCCACCGAGCTCGACGCTGCGAGCGCCTCTCCCAACACCAGGGCGTCCTCCACGGCCATTCCCGCGCCGGAGGCGAGGTGAGGCGTCGTCGCGTGCACCGCATCTCCCACGAGCACAGTGCGGCCGCGAAACCACGGTGGTGGGAGGAGCAGCGTCTCGAGAGGCCGGTAGACGATCGAGGAATTCGACCCCAGCCCGGCGCGGATCGCAGCGATGCGGCCGCCATAGCCGGCCAGCAGCTCCCGCAGCGTGGCCAGCTGATCCTCGGGAGCCACGTAAGGGTCGCCGCGGACGTGATTCAGCAGAAACATATACAGCTGGGACTGGGAGCAGGGATTGAGCCCCACTTTGTGCGGGCCGCCAAGGTAGAACTCCGCGCTCACGACCTCTGCGGGCCGCGGTGCGACCACGCGCCAGGATC
Source organism: uncultured Pseudomonadota bacterium (assembly GCA_963812925.1). Taxonomy (GTDB): domain Bacteria; phylum Pseudomonadota; class Gammaproteobacteria; order Steroidobacterales; family Steroidobacteraceae; genus 13-2-20CM-66-19. The sequence goes on from CAWEXF010000009.1 coordinate 303,822, forward strand.
CCTGGCCCGTGAAGCGCGGCCGGGGTGAGTCGGGGAAGAGGAGAGCTCGAAGCTGGGAATAGACGCCGTCGGCCCCGACCAGCAGATCGTACTCACCCGAGCTCCGGTCGCTGAATTCAACTCGCGCCGGGCCGGGCGGCTCATCGTCCAGGCTCGTTACGGTGACGCCGAGACGCACCCGTACGCCCGCCGACCGCGTTCTCTCGGCAAGGATCCGGTGCAGCACCGGCCGCATGATGCCGCCGGTGGCGGGCGTGTCGGGAGCGATCTGGGGCGTATGCACCGTGCCCACCGGCTCGCCCTCCGGCGTGAATACCTTCGCATCTCCAGAGCAGAAGCCGCGCGTCTTGACCTCATCGAGTACACCGAGCTGTTTCAAGGCCCGAAGCGTCGGCCCGGTGATGGTGATGCCCGCGCCGTATACCCGCCAGCCCGGGTCCTTGTCGATGAGGTCGACCTCGCTGCCGAGCGCCCGCAGACGCAGAGCGCTGCACATGCCCCCGATGCCGCCGCCCACCACCAGGGCGCGCCGTATCTCGGCTGTCATCAGCGGCGCTCCTCGATGCAGGGGTTTCGCTGGCTCCCGAGACCCGAGATCGAGCCTTCCAACACATCGCCCGGCCGGAGAAATCGCCGGTAATGCGCCCCATTGCCGGCGGGCGAGCCGGTGCAGATCACGTCTCCCGGCTGCAGCGCGACGGCAGCCGACAGATGCTCGATCAGTCTTGCGACTCCGAAGATCATGTCGGACGTGCTTTCGTCCTGCATCACCTCGCCATTGAGCTTCAGTTGCAGGTGCAGCGCCTGCGGATCGCCGACGTACGCCGCGGGCACCAGCCACGGGCCGAGCGGCAGGAAGGTCGGCGCGGATTTGGCGAGTATCCAGTTCATGCCCATCTCCGGCACGTCGCCGGGTCTTCGGCTGACGAGCTCGCGCCGCGTGATGTCATTGGCAATGGTGTATCCCGCCACATGCTCGAGAGCCTTCTCGCGGCGGACGTGCCGCGCGGTACGCCCGATGACGACCGCCAGCTCGAGCTCCCAGTCCGGCTGCGTGGCATCCGCCGGGAGGAGGATCGGATCGAAGGGCCCTGTGACGGCTGACTGGGCCTTGAGGAAGAAGTACGGCGTGCCGTTCTTCGCCCGCTCATCCATCTTTCGCTCGCCGAAGGCGCGGCGCTCCTCCACGCTCATCCCCCGGGTCTCGTCGCTTGCCTGCGCGACGATCAGCTGCACGACGTGCTTCTTGTAATTGGCGCCCGAGCAGTAGATATGGCGCGGGGCCGGCAGCGGGGCGCGCGCCGATAGCGAATCGAGTGGAACGGCGAGCGCCGCAAGCTCCGGCGCACGTCCGTGCGCCATCGCCGCGGCGACTTCCTCGAGAAGCGGCCAGTCGTGATCCCAGCTCGCCAGGAGCGAGAGCATCGAGTCGGCCCCGTGGAGCGGGCGGCCCGAGCCGGCAAGGAGGTCCGACACGGCACGCAGCGCTACGGCACGGTCATCGATCACGATGCCGGGGAATGGTGGGCAGCCCGCGGCGCACAAGGTTCCGAGTCTGATGGTCATCGCTTTCCTTTCCGCCGCTGTAGGCTGGCGGCGGGCACATGCGCGCGAAGATACGGCCGGCCCGCGGCAGCCCGCCAATGATTTGTGACGATCCGGTTCATCAACGGCAGCTATGCCTTCCGAGCGGTCAACAGCGCCCCCGCCTCGGTCGCGTAGACGGCAGCGACTTTGCATCGACCTGCAATTCGCGCCGGTCATTCCCGCCATTGATGAGGCGTTTCCACCACGCATCATCGCGGTCGATGGACGGAAGCTGCACAAACGATTTCTGCGTCGCCGCGCGACTGCGCTAGCTTCGCCCCACCATCAGATGAGGGGGAAGTCGATGAGGCGAGTCACTATACGGCTGGCCGTCATGGCGTCACTGGCGGTATGCGCAGGCGCGGCTCTCGCGCAACAGAGTTCGACAGACGCGGCCGCCGCGGCTCAGACATCCGCCAATTCCGCGCAGCTCCAGGAGGTCACGATCACCGCCGAGAAGCGGACCGAGAATCTCGAGAACGTGCCGGTGGCAGCCAGCGTCGTCTCCTCCGACGAGCTCGCCGCCAACAACGTCAGCGACATCTCCGATCTCAACAAGCTCGATCCCTCCGTCGAGCTCAACGGCACGATAAACGGCCGCGTACCCATGGGCATCCGTGGAGTCTCGAGCGTGTCCAACGAAGGTACCGTCGGCATCTCCTCGGGAGTCGCGGTCGAGGTGGACGGAGTGCCCGTGCCGTCGGATTCGTACGACGGCAACGACGTCATGGACGTGGATCGCGTGGAGATACTGAAGGGGCCGCAGGGAACCCTGGGCGGCCGCTCAGCGGCGACTGGCCTCATCAACTTCGTCACCCGCGGGCCGACGAGCACTCCTGAAGGCGGCGTCGATGTCACTGCTACCGACGACGGCGAGTATCGGCTCGACAGCTTCATCTCCGGCCCTCTCTCGGATAGGGTGGAAGGGAGCCTGGCGGCATACAAGGCGACCATCGATTACCCGATCACCGACATCGCCTACGGGCGCAAGACCTCGCAGGACATTTTCGGCTATCGGGCCAAGCTCCGGTTCGACGTCAACGACGATCTCAGCATCGATGTGATGGCGCACCAGGCCGAGGACAGCACCCAGGGCTTCAATTTCGTCTATCTCTACGTGCCGCCCGGCGCCAGTCTCATCGGCGCGAGCCAGGCGGCGGCCCTGCCCGGCATCACGCCGAGCTGGCACAATCTGGACTACAACAGCCCGGTGACCACGGCGGGGTCCGTGCACGTCGACGACGACGCTTCGGTGACGGTGTCCGACCGCCTGGCGAACGGAGACGTGCTGAGCTCCACCACGGCTTACCAGAGGGAGCGGCAGCTGCAGGTGCAGGATATCTTCGCCGTCGCCGTGTACTACTGGAACATCCTGACGCCGGTCGGGCCACCGTTCGGCGGGGACTTCTACAACACGCAGAGCCAGAATGAAACGGTCACGCAGACGAGCGAGGAGCTGAAACTCGTCTCGCCCGCGGACCTGCCGCTGAGCTATCTGGCGGGCGCTTTCTACTCCGACACCAAGGTCGACGAGTTTTATGATCGCGGGCTGCCGCCCGCACAATACGTCGTCCGCCCGATTCCGGACACGGCGACGTACGATCTGTACGGCCGTACGACCTGGAAGTTCGCGCCGCGTACCTCGCTCGTGGCGGGCCTGCGATACAATCACGACGAGCTCAGCTACCACTACACCGAGACGACCAATGTCGTGAGCTTCCCGACCCAGGTATACGGGCCGCTCTACAGCACCGGTAGCAGCTCATCCAACGCATTGGTCGGCGATGTCAGCCTGCAGCAGCAGATCGGCGCTGACTCGATGGCCTACCTCACGTATTCGCGGGGTTATTCGCCCGAGGTCTACAACACTTCGGCGGTGCTGTATCCGAGGCCGTCGGATCCCGCCCAGGCCGTACCGCTCCAGCCCGTCGGCCAGGAGCACATCGACAACTTCGAGATCGGCACCAAGGGGACGTACTTCGATGACCGCCTGCGGGTCAACCTCGACGCCTTCTATACGATCTACAAGGACTACCAGATCCAGACCTACTCGGCCGTCGCCGGTGTGCTGACGCCGCCGCTCAACCTGGAGTCGGTCGGCAAGGCGCAGACCCGGGGGCTGGAGCTCGGTGCTCGCTGGGCCGCGACGGACACCACCCGGGTGGGGCTCGACGCCGCGTACATCGACGCGACCTTCAAGGATTACCCCAACGGGCCCTGCTGGGGCGAGCCCGGTGGCATCGCGCAGTCCGCGGCGCAGGGTTGCTACTCCGAGACCATCACCAATCCGCAGACGGGTGTCACGGTCACGCAGGGCGTACAGAATCTCGACGGCAAGACGATGCCCAACTCACCCAAATTCAAGGCCGTGCTGTCCCTCGATCAGAGGTTGCCGCTGCGGCCGCAGGGCTGGCAGCTGAATCTGGGCGGCGATTACAGCTACCGTTCCTCCGCCCAGATGCTGCTCGACCAGAACCCATGGGCCGTGCAGGGGGCCTTCGGCATTCTCAACCTGCACCTCGGGGCCGTGAGCCCGAGCGGCGAGTATTCGGTGACCACATTCATGGACAATGTGACCAACCGTCACTACTACGTCGACGTCGAGGACTTCTGGTCGGGACCGTGGAACGGGCCTTCGGTCATCGGCGAGCCGGCGCGCGATGCGCAGCGGTATTACGGTGTGACTTTCTCGGCGAGATTCTGACCGAGGCACGCTGAATGCCACGCGGCCCGCAGATCCTGGCGCAATGCTGATGGCGGTGAATCGCCTCACCTTCTGGCTCGGACGCTCGACGCTCTGCGCCGGCGCCATCATCGCCGCGCTGATAGCCACCGGCACGGCGCCGGTGCATGCCGATTCAACGGCAACTGCGGCGCGGACGCGTGCCGGAATTCCCGGACGCCTTCCCGGCGACAACCCGCCGCCGAGAGTAATGCTGTTGCAGCCGCCGCCCATCCCGAGTCCCGGCCACCCGGCGCCCGATATGCACAACAAGGCGCCGGGGCCGACCCTTGCTCAGTCGCTCGCGGTCGCCAGGGCGGCGCTCGACGCCTGTGCGGCTCGGGGACAGAAAGTCGCCGTTACGGTGATCGGTTCCAGCGGTCAGCCTCGCGTTGCGCTCGCCGCCGACGGGGCACTCGGCGGCAACATCTACACCGCCGTGCGCAAGGGACTGGCGGCGCTCGCCTTCCAAGAGCCGACGTCGCAGGTGTCGGCGCAGTTGCAGACCGGGAAGATCCCGGCGGCACGAATCACCGCGGACATGGTGCCCTGGGCCGGCGCAGTACCTCTCTGGCGGGAGGGACGGCTCGTCGGGGCGATCGCGGTGAGCGGCTCGGCAAGCTCGCAGGATGAGGCCTGCGCCAGGGCGGGCGCGGCGGTGATGAAACCGCAGTAACCGATCGCGGGGCCATCGCATTGGTCGCGGAGCCCTCCATGGGGTATCGTGCGAGGACTACGCCAACACCGCCCCACCTGCCTGCGGCAGATGCCAGCCAGTGCGATTCCGCGATCTCGATCTGAATCTGCTCACCGCCCTCGATGCGCTGTTGACGGAAAGGAGCGTCTCCCTGGCGGGCCGACGGGTCCATCTGAAGCAGTCGGCCATGAGCAGCGCCTTGAGCCGCTTGCGCCGATACTTCAAGGACGAATTGCTCGTCAACGCCGGGCGTCAGATGGTCCTCACGCCACGCGCCGAAGCGCTCGTCGAGCCGGTACGCGCGGCGCTTCGGCAAATCGAAACGACCATCCTGAGTGCGCCCGAAGCGGGATTCGAGCCGCGCACTTCGCAGCGGTTCTTCTCGATCGTGGCCTCCGACGATCTCATCGACTCGTTTCTCGCGCCGGCGTTGCGCTCGTTGGAGCGGCTCGCGCCGCGCATCGGAGTCGAGCTGCTGCTTCCCGCCGGTGAGCCGCTCGAGCTCCTCGAGCGCGGCTCGGCCGATCTGCTCTTGATCCAGGAGCCCTACGCCTCCGCGCAGCACCCTCGCCGAACGCTCTTCGACGATCGGTATGTGATCGTGGCCTGGTCGGAAAACCGGCGGCTGGGTCCCCGTCTCAGCAGGCAGCAGTTTCTAGCCGCAACCCACGTCGTGGTGCGGTTCCTGGGAGGACGTCGTGGGGCACCGTGGGAGGAGCTCGCGTTTCAGCGTCTACCGCAGCGCCGCGCCGCCGTCATCGCGCCCAATTTCAGCTCGGTACCGCATCTGGTCGTGGGGACGGAGCGGATTGCGACCATGCACCTCCGTCACGCGCTGCTGTGCGCCCGCTCCTTGCCGCTGAAGTTGTTTCCCTGCCCGATCAGAATACCGAGGGTGCGCCAGGTGCTGCAGTGGCACTCCCGCAAGGCAACCGACAGCGGCCTTGCCTGGCTCGTCAACACACTCGTCCAAGAAGCCCAGCGGCAGCTCGAGCCCGTCTGACCCGCCGAGCCTGGTGTTTCCGCGCGCCACGACGCCGGGCAGCGACCGCCGCGGTGCATCCCTTCATATCGATACTGTCAATTTAATACATCGGCATATTCAATTACTGGGCGGACGCCGGGAGGATATGCTGGCCGGGCTGAAAGCGCGGTCGATCAAACGGCGCTCCTGCGACGCGCCGCCACGGGGGGATTCATGCGAACGACAATCACGGTGTCAGTCTGGTGCCTCGTCGCCACGAGCCTGGCGGCCACGATGGCCGTGGCTGCGGGCGCGGAGGACCCCGCAGCAACCGCCGAAGCAGCGGCAGACGGCCCCAAGCAGCGGCTTCAGGAGGTGATCATCACGGCGGAGAAGCGCGCCACCGTCGCGCAGAAGACACCAGTCTCGATCACGACCCTCTCGGGTCCCGAGCTCGAAGCGAGCGGCGAGACGCAGCTCGGCTCGGCGCTGCGCAACGTGCCATCCCTCCAGATTCAGGGTACGCCGCAGGGCGGCGAAATCTACATCCGCGGAGTGGGCGCCAACGGCGACTCGAACTTCATCGATCCCTCCGTCGCCCTCAGCATGGACGGGGTGTATACGGCGCGCTCCGAGAGGCTCGCGGCGCCGCTGTATGACATCGGGCGCATCGAAGTGTTGCGCGGCCCGCAGGGTACCCTTTACGGACGTAACTCCGACGGCGGCACCGTCAACATCATCAGCAACGATCCGACCTTCGACGGCTTCCACGCAGGCGTGAACATGGAGTATGGGAACTTCGACCTGAAGCACGCGGACGGTTATCTGAATCTTCCGGTCGATGAGCAACTCGCCTTTCGCATCGCCGGCGTGATCGAGGACCGCACCGGCTACTTCTCGAACGGCGGCTATTCGTCGCACGTGCGCGGCTTGCGGCTGAAGGGGCTCTACGAGCCGAGCTCCAGCCTGACGCTGAAGGCGCTGCTCGACTATTCGCATCAGTACGGTCCGCTTGCCACCACCGTGCCTGTTGCCGGGGCTCTGCCGTCGCCGCCCTTTCCGGCCGGGGGCTGGCCGACGCAGGCCGGTAATCCCTGGTACGTGGACCCCTACCATCCGGCGGACACGACGGATTTCAAATTCCTCACCAGCGCCCTGGAGCTGGATTACGCCATGCCGTGGGCGACGCTCACGCTGAACCCGACCTACTCGCACAACACCCGCTACTTCCTGAGCAACCTGGTGACCGGCGACGACCTCGGGCCATTGACGGTCTACGACTACGAGGAGGATCAATATACGCTCGACGCACGGTTGAGCTCCCCGGACTCGTCGAGCCGGCTGCGGTGGGTGGGAGGCTTCTATTACCTCTGGACCAATGACTCCGAGCTGCCGGGGGTGGCGACGAATCAACCCGCCACGCTGGCGGACGGTTCGAACGTGAACCTCTTCAACTCCTACACCGCTGGAGCTCCGCCCACTACGTCGGTGGCGGGTTACGGACAGTTGACGTACTCGCTCACCGACCGGTTCCGCCTGATCGGCGGCCTGCGCTATACGACGGACGAGAAATCCCAGGCCGTGGAGGTGGTGAGCGACTACATCCCCGGGTACGACAGCGGCAAGATCGTCGCCACCTCGCGCTGGAGCGCCTGGACCTACAAGGCCGAGGCCGAGTTCGATCTCGCCGCGGAATCGATGCTCTATGGAGAGATCGCCGATGGCTACAAGGCGGGCGGGTACGACACCACGGCGGTGCCCCCGAAGTCCTACAGCCCGGAGACGGTGATCGACTTCGAGGTCGGGTCGAAAAACCGCTTCCTCGACGACTCGCTGCAGGTGAATGCCAGCTTCTATCTCTACCACTATCAGGACATCCAGGTTCAATACAATCCCGCGGAATCGCCGCCGCTGCCGCTCCCCGCCGCCTACATTCCCACCGGTGCGGGCTACAGCTATTTCCAGCAGTACGTCGTCAACGGCGGCGCCGCGGTCAACAAAGGCGGCGAGCTCGAGACGAAATATCGACTTACCCGCTACGACGAGCTGGATCTGGCGGTGGCATACACGGACGCCTACTACGGCAGGTTCTCCGATCCGAATCTCGCCGGCTTGAGTGGCGAGACGATGGCGGCGACGCCGCGCTGGTCGGCCACGCCGAGCTACTCGCATTCGTTCCCCTTGGGAACGGGCCTGCTGACCCTGCAGGCTGACAGCAGGCTCTCTTCCTCATATTGGAGCTCGGTCAACAACCGCGGATCGAGGCCGCTCTCGTTTCAGAGCGCCTACACTCGCAGTGACGCGTCGCTCCTCTATGACTCGGGCGGCTCCTGGAGCGTGTCCCTCTGGGTCAAGAACATCGAGAATCACGCGCAGCTTCAGTTCGGCGACTTTCCGCTCAACCGGAACATCATCAATTCCCCGCGCACCTACGGCGGCAACGTCATGCTCAAGTTTTGAGCGACCCACTCATGATGCAAACATCCAAAATCGGCAGCGCGCGCCGCGCGCCGTCTGTAGTTTTCGCCGTGATCTGCCTCGTCGCCATGGCCGCAGCCGTGGCGCGAGCCGCGGAGCCGTCCGGATGCTCGAGAGCATGCCTTGGCAGGATGGCCGATGAGCTGATCGCCTCCATGGCGAGGCACGATCCGGCCAGACTGCCGCTCGCCGCGACTTATGCGGCGAGCGAGAACGGCGTGCCCGCGGCATTGCCGATGATGTCCGCCTGGCGGATGGCGAGTGGCGTTGGCGGCAGGCTCTACGTGCTCGATCCGGTGTATGAGCAGGCGTTCTTCATGGTCAGCGTCAGGGAAGGCGCGACGGATGCGCTGCTCTACGGGCGGTTCAAGGCCGAGGGCGGCAAGTTCGCGGAGATCGAGTTGTATATCGACCGCTCCAGAGGCGACGGTGGCTTCATGTTCGACGGGAATGGCCCTGCGCATCTGCCGCGGGCCTGGACCGAGGCGATTGCCGCGAGGCGCCTGCCCTCACGATCCGACCTCGTCGAAGCCGGCCGCAGTATGTTCGATCCGGCCATCGCCGGGCCGCCCATCGCCCCCGCCTGCCGCCTCATGGAGAACGGCCGGCTGGTGGCGGAAAGCCCCAGGGTGCTGAAGTGGGTGGATCCGAGCGGCCAGGGCTTGCATGTCAATGCCGATGGAAGCGTGCCGATCCCCTGTGGCTCACCGGCGGATCGTCCCGCCGACCCGACGGCGCGCACCGTCGTGGTGGATACCGCGCAGGGCATCGTCGTCAGCATTGCAAGCGTGCAAGGACTGGTTCAGCCTTACCTGATCACGGACCCGACAGTCTCGGCGTTCATTCCGCTCTCGCTCCTGAACCCCTACATGCGGATGCTCGACCACCAGCGCGGCTCGGGCCAGTTCAGCTTGCCTGCGCTGCGGGGCATGGCGGCCTCGAACACCACGGTCGAGATGTATCGCATCTTCGACGGCAAGCTTCAGGGCATGCACCTGCTGGAGCATCTCGAGCCGCCCGGGGCTCTATCCCCATGGGAGCGTCCCGCGAGCCGCTGATCCTTAGAAGTACAAGGTCAGCGCATCGAAAATCGTGAATCTCGGCCCGTAGGCCGATTGGAACACACCGAGGCCGCCTGAGGGCCTGATCAGATTGACGCGATCGAACAGGTTGAGCAGCGTCAGCTGGTTGCTGAGCGGGTGCCCGGCGACTTCGAACGTGCGCTGCAGACCCAGATTGACCTGGAAGACATGGGGAAGCTTCAGCTGATTGGCGAAGCCGGTGCGCAGTCCGGTGTCGTATTCCCCGTCTACGCTGAGCTTGAACCGATGCCAGTCGTAGGCGGCGCCGGCGTTGAGGGTCGTGATCGGCTGGTGATCCAGCACGATGTAGTGGGAGTCGATGTAGGCCAGCTCCGCGGGATCGGCGAAGTTGAACTGGCCGGTCGCAACGCCCGTTTCCAGGTTCCGCCCCAGTGTGAAGTTGCCGTAGGCCGAAAGATGGCCAACGGAATAGTCCAGCGCGACCTCCGAGCCCCAGATGTAGCCATGCTGGTAATTGAATGGCGCGAACACCGGCACGGCGCCGAATTGCCCCGCGTCGAGATAATGTCGCGTCTTCTCGTAGAAATTGTCTTCAGAAACCGTCATATGTGTCGTCAGCGCCTGCACGACTCCGATGTCGTATTCCCAATCGCTCTCGGGCAGGGGCGTGGTCACGCCAACTGGCCCGGCGCCGGTCGTGTTGGCGAAGGCGGCAGGCGCGTCCGGTGAGATACCTTCGAAGCTGGGCACCTGGAAATAGCGGGCCGCTCCGAGATGGAAGGTGGTGCCGCGTACGGGCACATACGACAGGTTTACAGTCGGGCTGACCTGATTGCCGTGCGAGATGCCCGAGAGCGTATCCCATCGCAGACCGGAGTTGAGGCGAAGCTCGGGGTCGATGGTCCACAGGTCATCGACGTAGAGCCCGGTCAGGATATTCATCTGGTGCAGATCATTGATCACCGTCAGCGGCACGTCACTGCTCTGCGCGCCCGAGTCGTCGGCCGGAAATACCAGCGAGCTTCCATCGGCCGTAACGTGATAGGCGCCGAGATAGAATCCCGCCGAGAGCGTGTGGGCCCCTGCCAGGTACTTCACGTCGCCCTGTAGAGTGTTGTCCATGTCCTTGTGCGATGCCTGTGTCGCGACGCCCTGGTATTCAAGTTCTCCGACGTCATCGGGCAGGTAGAGCTCCTCTATGTCATGTGCCGTGTACGACACCTGATAAGACAGTTGCGGCGATGGCGCGCTGCTCAGCGACAGGATGGCGAGATAGTCCTTGAAGTTGAGATAGGAGTCGATGTCGGCCGACGGAACGACGGGCGCGTTCGCCAGGGCGAAGTCCGGTGCGAGGCCGGGTACGTTGGGGAGCTGATTGGTGCTCGGCGCTGCCGAGAAAATCAGGCTCAGGCTCGTGGCGCTGCTGACCGCATAGGTCAGGACTCCGAGCGCCTGCACCTGATGAGTCCAGTCGTGGATCGGCGTGGGACCCGGAGTCGCGGAGCTGAAGGCGAGGTTGTTCTGGGTATAGAGCGCGCTGCCATAGTAGCTGAACGCACCGTCGCACCCGCCGTACTGGAAGCTCGGCTGTAACATGTCGCGCTGCCCGGCGTAGACCGTGGCGCTTCCGCCCGGCTGCTCGCAGCCGTTCTTGGTCTCGATCGAGATGACCCCGCCCATCGAGTAGCTGTATTGCGCCGGCAGAATGCCGTCGAGCAGGTCCAGGCGCTTGATGAAGAGCGGATTGAACATCGCCATGAAGGGCGGATTGGTGGTGATGTCGAGCGGGACCAGCGCGCCGTTGATCGCATACTGGAAGCCCGAGCCCTCGGTGTTGCGGATGTGGACCTGCTGATTCTGGTCGATCCCGACTCCGGGCATCTGCGCGAGGACATCGGTGAGAACGGTGTCGTCGCCTGCAGGAAGGTCGGCGATGTTCTCACTCGTGAGCTGGTAGTCGTTGCTGACTCCCGGCGATATCTGCGGGCTGAGGATCCGGGTGGCCTGTACCACCACCTGCGACAGGCTGCTCGCGGGCGCCTGCTGCGCGAGGGTCACTCGCGCCTGGCCCAGGGCGAGTAGGCAAGCGGCCAGCAGCCACTGCCCGATAGTCGATCGCATTGCGCGGGGAAATACCACCGTTCGTCTCCGTCATTGGCTTCTCAGCCAATTGACGACGGCGCGCAGGTTTTCCTCAGGTCGCGCTCACATCAGAACCACCGTTTCTCGTAAGTGAGCGCAGCGATGATCATCACGATGGGGACGATCCACCCGAGATCGAAAGGCAGCCGCTGTGCCCAGCGGCGCGGCGTCACCGATGCCGCGACGACGCCGATCACCACCGCCGTGGCCAGCCAGCCGTAATAGAGGATAGGGAAGCCGTCTGCGCGCGCTTGGCGGACGAAGTGCAGCTCGTTGACGACCGGATAATAGATGATGAGCGGCCAATTGAAATAATAGGCCAGGGTATAGCCGGCCGAAGCGGCGAGCGAGAACAGCAATAGGCGGCCCCGCTCGATCAATGAGAGAGCCCTTTGATGTTGTTGAGCACGTCGCCCACGATGAAGCTCCACCAGACGATTGCCGCGAGTACCCAGGTCAGGCTCATGCGCGCCACGGCGTGTTCGGGAGCGAGCGGCTTGCGCCATACTGCCCAGTAGGCCGGCAGCATCAGCAGCCCTACCGCGGCGAAGTGCTCCTTGAGCTCGAAGGTCCCATTCGCCACCCGCAGATCGTTCAGCTCCAGAACCGGGCGCACGATCATTCGATAGGATGGATAAAGCACCGCGCCGATCAGGCTCGCAGTGGCGAAGAGCACCACGATCGCGCCCGCATAGGCGGCCGCATCGACGGCCCTGTAGCGGGAGCCGAAGGTCTTTTTGCCGTTATCCGTTCCGCCTCTGACGGCAATCGCCTGATGAGTGATTGCTCCCAACAGAGCCACTGCCACCAGACTGTGCAGGATCAGTAGTGCCGTTGTCAGCGAGTCACCCAATCCAGCGACATCCAGAATGACGTGTGGGCATAGGAAAGCGCCAGAATGCCGAGGGAGACTGCGCACATGCAGGCGATCATGACCTTGCGGGCCGGTTGAGCTGGGTCGCGCACGCGCCCGGATGCTTCGCACATGTCCCACACCTGCTGCATCTCGGCCAAAGCCCGCTGATGCGGCTCCTCAGCGAGCCAGCGCTCGTAGACGGCGCGCTCCTCGAGAGTCATCACTCCCCGATGAAGAATCGTGAACCAGCGAGCAGCCTCTTCTCGCACGCTCATGAGGAAGTCCGACGTCGCGAAATCATGGAAATACCAGCGCTGACCTGATTTTAGCGCGCGCGCACGGATCTATCTATCCCCGTCCCTGTCTCTGTCCCCGCTGCGGGTCGACGTCGGTGTCATCCTCGCCCGTCGTCAATGCCCGACTCAGGCGCAGCATCGCTTCGGCGATATGCTTCTCCACCATGCTGACGCTGATGCCCATGCGATGGGCGATGCCGACGTAACTGAGCCCTTCGAATCGATGCAGCTCGAAGGCCTTGCGACAACGCGGCGGCAGCGCGTCGATTGCGGTAAGAGCCCGCAGGAGAGTTTCTTCACTCGAGGCGATGCGCTCCGGGTCGAGGCCGTAGCCCGTTGCGAGATCGGGATCCGCCGACGGGTCGAACAGAGCAGCTTCCCGTTTGCGGCGCCGGCTGCGATCGATCCACAGGTTGCGACTGATTCGCGCCAGAAACCGCGCCGGCTCCCGCACTGTCCGCGGTGTGGCAAGCCGCAGCACGTGTACGCAGGCTTCCTGTACAACGTCCTCTGCGTCCTCGCGGCGGCTCTTCCGTCTACGCTGGACCAGCTCGCAACAGGCCGCCACGAGCTGATCGAGCACCCGCCTTCGTCCGTCCAGAGGCAAGAGAAATCTCCCGAGCGTACTGTTACGTCGCGAGCGGCTGAAAATCGCCGCCAGCCCTACCTAGACCGAATCTAGCAGCTCTTTGGCCCCTCGACGAGCCATGACTCGCCGGCATGCGTCCCATCGGGTAAGCGATTTGCATCGAGTCGCTGCCGGAGCACCTATCGGTCAGGCGCGCAGCAACGGCGTGCCGCGTCACGTAGAGCATCCAACAGTTCCGATTGCGCCGCGGTGGGCTGCCAGTCGCGCCGCAGAGTGAGGCCGATGGCGCGCACGACCCGGCCCGCGGGATGCGGCAACGCGACCAGCTCGCCGGCCGCGAGCTCATGACGCGCCTGCTGCTCCGACAGCAGCATGGCCCGGTCGCTGCCGAGCAGCAGCGCGCGGGCGGCGATCAGCGAGTTGCATTCGATGGCCACCGCCGGCGGCGCAGCGCTCACACCGCTGAACAGCCGCTCGAAGTGTCGGTGCAGCGGTGAGCCTGCCCGAGGCGCGATCCAGGGGAATTTGACCAGCGCCTCCGCGGGCGGTGCGCGCTTGCCGCCGCCGCTCATCTTCTCGAGTGGATGGCCCCGGCGCACGATGATGGCCAGCGGATCCTCGAACAACGGCTCCTGCACCACATCCGGCGGGGTCTGCTCGCGCAGCGCTCCCACGAGCACGTCCGCCCGGCCCCGCCGCAGGGCATCGAGCAAGTTCTCGTAGGGCCCGTCGAGGATCGAGACCCGGTGCTGCGGTCGCAGCGCGGCGAAGCGGAGCACAGCCTCCGGCACCATGAAGCTGCGCCCGAGCGGCATCGCGCCGATCACCGTGTGGCCGCTCTCCGCGCCGGCCGCTGCGCCAACTTCCGCCCTGGCCTGGGACAGCTCGGCCATCGCGAGCTGCACCTGCAGTCCGAGCCGCAGCGCTTCGCGTGTGGGGCGCAGGCCATGGCTGGTGGTCTCGAAGAGCGCGACTCCGATGCGCTGCTCGAGCTCTCGGGCCGCGCGGTGAATGGTCGCGCGCGTCATGCCGATCTGGCGCGCCGCGGGCCCGAAGCCGCCCGCCTCGACCGCGGCGACGAGCGCCTGCAGTTGCCTGGCGGTTATACCGTGTAGCGCCTCTCCGGCGCTGCGCGCCTGGGGCTGCGGTGCCGCGGCGGCGATAGCCTCTTCGAGCCGCTGCAGTGCGCTCGCCACTCGTCGGGCGCAAAGCTTTCCCGCCTCGGTCACCTCCATGCCACGCGCCGTCCGCGCAAAAAGGGTGCTGCCGAAGTCCTTTTCCAGGGAGCCGATCGCCTGCGTGACCGCTGGCTGGCTGAGATGCGCCGCGCGCGCCGCCGCGCTCACGCTACCCAGGCGGGCGACCCCGCAGAAGACCGACAGATGGCGCAGATTGGGAATCGGGCTCACGTGTATGTAATTTCTTATACCGCGCTCGCAATTGCAATTGGCGCCGCCGCCGCGCCCGGCCGACAATTGCCGCAGGGGTGTCCCTCCGGATAGACCATGAACATCGTACGCACCAACACGCCCAGAGCGGATCGCGGGGCGGTCGACCGCCTCGCGAAATTCGGCGTCGCGACAGTGCACGAGGCGCAGGGGCGGACCGGTCTTCTCGCACCCGGCATCCGTCCGATCTATGCCGGCGCCCATATCGCCGGAACGGCGGTTACCGTCAGCCTGCCGCCCTGCGACAACTGGATGATTCACGTCGCGGCTGAGCAGTGTCGCGAAGGCGACGTGCTCGTCGTCGCACCGACCTCCTATTCCGAAGCAGGTTATTTCGGCGAGCTTCTCGGCTGCTCTCTGCAGGCTCGAGGGGTCAGGGGACTGGTAATCGATGCGGGTGTGCGGGATGTGCGCGACCTCACCGCCATGGGCTTCCCGGTCTGGTCAAAGGTCATCTCCGCCCAAGGTACGGTGAAGGAGACTCTCGGCAGCGTGAACGTTCCGGTCGTCTGCGCAGGCACTCTCGTACAGCCTGGCGATGTCGTCGTAGCCGACGATGACGGAGTGTGCATTGTTCCGCGACTGAAGGCAGCCGAGGTCGCGGCTGCGAGCGCCGCCCGGGAAGCCAAGGAAGCGAAGACGCGTGAGCGCCTGAAGGCGGGCGAGCTGGGGCTCGACATCTACCGGATGCGGGACAAGCTCGCGAGCCTCGGGCTCGTCTACCGCGACGACCCCGCCGAGGAGTAAGCGCGTGCTGCGTGCCATTCCGGCGACCCTGATGCGCGGCGGGACCTCGAAGGGCCTCTACTTCAACGTGCGCGATCTGCCTGCCGAGCGCAGCGCACGCGATCGCATACTGCTGGCCGCAATGGGATCGCCCGACACCCGCCAGATCGATGGCGTGGGCGGGGCGCACCCGTTGACCAGCAAAGTGGCGGTAATCGGTCCCGCCACGCGGCCGGATGCCGACGTCGATTACCTGTTCCTGCAGGTGGTCGTAGACAAGGCAGAGGTCAGCGACTCGCAGAACTGCGGCAACATCCTCGCGGGTGTCGGGCCATGGGCGATCGAGAACGGCCTGATCGGCCCGGCGGGCGCAACCACTCCCGTGCGGATTCACATGGTCAACACCGCGAGTGTCGCCGTGGCGCATGTGCCCACGCCAAATGGCATGGTCGAATACGAGGGCGACGCGCGGATCGACGGTGTCCCGGGCGCTGCCGCCGGCATCAGCATAGATTTTCTGGATGTCGCCGGCTCATCCTGCGGCGCGCTCTTTCCAACCGGGAAGATGTCAGATCGTGTCGATGGCATCGAGGTCACGTGCATCGACAACGGCATGCCCGTCGTCATTCTCGACGCAGCGGACTTCGGGCTGAGCGGAGACGAATCCCCGGAAGCGCTCGAGGCCAATGCCCCGCTCAGACAGAGGGTGGAGAAGATCCGCCTCGAGCTCGGCCCGCGCATGAATCTCGGCGATGTCGCGCAGAAGACCGTTCCGAAGATGTCGCTGATCTCACCGGCCCGCCACGGCGGCCAGTTGAGCACCCGCACGTTCATTCCTCACCGGGTGCACGAAGCGATCGGGGTGCTGGGGGCCGTCAGCGTCGCGACTGCCTGCGTCGTATCCGGTACCGTCGCGGAACGCATCGCTGGTCGGAGCGCTGCTGCGGGCCCATGGCGTCTCGAGATCGAGCACCCGACCGGCTTTTTCACCGTAGAGATGGATGTGGGGGGCAGTGGTAGCGATCTGCGGGTGAACCGCTCCGCTTTGCTACGAACCGCTCGCAAGCTGATGCGCGGCGAGGTCTACGTGCCGGCCGCGGCCTGGGGAGCCGCGTGAGCGCAGCCCGAGAGCGCATCGCAGTGATCGGTTATGGCGAGGTCGGTCAGACTCTTGCGGCCGATCTCGACACCGCCGGCATGCGGGATATCTCGGCCTGGGACTGTCTCTTTCCTCTCCCAACGAGCGCGCCGAGCTGCGCGGCCCGCGCCTCCACGCATGTGCGGGTGACGCCGTCGATGGCCGACGCGTTGATCCAGCGTAGCGTCATCATCTCGGCGGTCACGGCGGCCAACTGTATTCCCGCCGCCCGTGAAGCGGCTGCGAGCATCCCGCCAGGTGCGTACTATTTCGATCTCAACTCGGTCGCGCCGGCAACGAAGCGCGCCGCGGCCGCCGCCATCGAGGCAGCCGGCGGGCGATACATTGAGGCAGCCGTGATGTCTCCGATCGGACCGAAGCGAATCGCCTCGTCCATGCTGATCGGCGGCGCTCACGCCCGCACTTTCGAGCCGATTGCGCGCGACCTGGGATTCACGGGTCTGCGAGTATTCGATGCGCACGTGGGACGTGCCTCCGCCGCGAAGATGTGCCGCAGCGTGATGATCAAAGGGCTGGAGGCGCTGCTCCTGGAGGGGCTGCTCGCCGCCCGCCACCATGGCGTCGAGGACACGGTGCTGGAGTCCCTTCGCGACCTGTTGCCCGCCGCGGACTGGCACCACATCGCCAACTACATGATCGGCCGCTCCCAACAGCACGGCCGTCGGCGGGCGGAAGAGATGCGCGAAGCCGCGCTGGCCGTCAACGAAGCGGGCATAGAGCCGCTGATGAGCCTCGCTTGTGCCAATCGGCAGGATTGGGCCGCGGCCCATCAATCCGGGCACGAGGCTGGCGGCCTGGCAGAGCGCCTCGATGCCTTCCTCACCTCCATCCGCACCGAGGGCCGGCCGCAGAATCGGGAGATTGCATGATCATCGATTGCCACGGGCATTACACGACGGCGCCGGCGGCACATCAGCGTTTCCGCGAGGCACAGATCGCGCACTTCAAGGACGCGAGTACCCCGTCCGCCGCGCCGGCGCGCATTTCCGACGATGAGATCCGCGAGACCGTCGAGACGAATCAGCTCAAGCTTCAGAGGCAGCGCGGCAGCGATCTGACGCTGTTCTCCCCCCGCGCCTCGGCGATGGGGCATCACATCGGCGACGAGGAGGTGTCGGCCGCCTGGACACGCGCCAACAACGATCTCATCAAGCGTGTCGTCGACCTGTACCCGGAAAACTTCGCCGGCGTCGGTCAGCTGCCGCAGTCGCCCGGAGTTCCGATCGCGAATTCCGTGCACGAGCTCGAGCGCTCCGTGCGGGAGCTGGGCTTCGTCGGCTGCAACCTGAACCCCGATCCCTCGGGCGGGCACTGGA
Source organism: uncultured Pseudomonadota bacterium (assembly GCA_963812925.1). Lineage (GTDB taxonomy): Bacteria > Pseudomonadota > Gammaproteobacteria > Steroidobacterales > Steroidobacteraceae > 13-2-20CM-66-19. Next base: position 321,845 of record CAWEXF010000009.1, read on the forward strand.
AGTCGCCGCCACTCACCGACCGGTACTGGTATCCCTTCTACGAGAAGATGGTCGAGCTCGAAGTCCCCGCGATGGTCCATGTCTCGGCGTCCTGCAATCCGTGCTTCCATGCGACCGGGGCGCACTACATCAATGCCGACACGTCGGCGTTCATGCAGTTCATCGAGGGGGACCTGTTTCACGACTTTCCGACGCTCAAGCTCATCATTCCACACGGCGGCGGCGCGGTGCCGTATCACTGGGGCCGGTATCGCGGCCTTGCCGACATGCTGCAGCGCCCGCCGCCAGCCGAGCATGTGATGAAGAATGTCTTCTTCGACACCTGCGTCTATCACCAGCCGGGCATCGATCTCCTCTGCCGCGTGATCGATCTCGACAACATTCTGTTCGGTTCCGAGATGGTGGGGGCCGTCCGCGGGATCGATCCGGAGACGGGATTCCACTTCGACGACACCAGGCGCTACATCGATGCTCTCCCCATTCCGCAGGCCGACAAGAGCCGGATCTTCGAGAAGAATGCGCGCCGCGTCTTTCCGCGGCTCGACGCGCTCCTGAAGGTGCAACATCGATGAGCGCAGCTATCGTACCCGGCGAGCCGGGATGGGTCGCTACCGGGGCCTCGGGTGGATTCACGATGGACCCCGACTGGCTTCCCTATCATCCGCGTCCGTCGAAGCCGAATTACGCCGCCCCGCCGGGCGCCGTCGACGCCCATTGCCACGTGTTCGGTCCCGGCGCGGAATTCCCTTACGCGCCGGAGCGCAAATACACTCCTTGCGATGCCTCGAAGGAGCACCTCTTTGCGCTGCGCGACTTCCTCGGGCTGGAGCGTAATGTCGTCGTCCAGGCGACCTGTCACGGCAGTGACAATCGCGCGCTCGTCGATGCCCTGCGTGCTTCCGGAGGCCGCGCGCGCGGAGTCGCGACAGTTGCCCGCAGCGTCACCGACTGCGGAGTTGCGAGAGCTCGATGCCGCGGGCGTTCGCGGAGTCCGCTTCAATTTCGTCAAGCGCCTGGTCGACACGACGCCTCGCGAGGTACTGGAGGAGATTGCCCGTCGGGTGGCTCCGCTGGGCTGGCACGTGGTCATCTACTTCGAGGCCGCGGAGTTGCCGCAGCTCTATGACTTCATCGCGGCGTTCCCGACGACCGTCGTCGTCGATCACATGGGTCGGCCCGATGTCGCGAAACCGGTCGACGGGCCGGAGTTCGAGTTGTTTGTGCGTCTGATGCGGGAGCAGCCGAATGTGTGGTCGAAAGTGGGCGGTGCGGAGCGGCTGTCAAAGGTCGGGCCGCCTGGTTACGAGGATGTCGTGCCCTTCGCGCGCAGGCTCGTCGAAACCTTTCCGGACCGGGTCCTCTGGGGCACTGACTGGCCACACCCCAACCTCAAGGGCCATATGCCGGACGATGGCAAGTTGCTCGACTACGTGCCGCGGATCGCGGCGACACGAGCGCTGCAGCAGAAGCTGATGGTCGAGAATCCCGGCCGGCTCTACTTCGATCGCTGAGGGCACAGTCGCATGGCACTTGATAAGCCCTATTCGGACATCCCCGGCACCGTGATCTTCGATGCCGATCAGGCGCGCAAGGGCTACCACCTGAACCAGTTCTGCATGTCTCTGATGAGGGCGGAGAACCGCGCGCGATTCAAGCGCGATGAGCGCGTGTACGTCGACGAGTGGCCGATGTCGGAGGAGCAGAAGCAGGCCGTGCTCGCGCGCGACTTCAATCGGATGATTGCGCTCGGCGGCAACATCTACTTTCTCGCCAAGATTTTCTCCACGGATGGCAAAAGCTTCCAGCACACCGCAGCCACGATGACCGGTATGACGCAGGAGGCCTACGCGGCCATGATGTTGCAGGGGGGCAGGTCGCCCGACGGCAATCGCCGCGTGGGCGAGACCCCGGCCCGCGAAGGTCCCGACGAGGAGGGAAAATAGTGGCTCGAATCACGGCCGGCGTCGCCACTTCGCACGTCCCCGCAATCGGCGCGGCTCTCGACAATGGACGTGCGACGGAGTCGTACTGGAAGCCGCTGTTCGCCGGCTACGAATTCTCCAAGCAGTGGATCGCGCGCCGGAAGCCGGACGTGGTCGTGCTCGTCTACAACGATCATGCCTCGGCTTTCAGCCTCGACATCGTGCCGACGTTCGCGATCGGTTGCGCCGCTTCGTTTCAACCGGCCGACGAGGGGTGGGGGCCGAGGCCAGTCCCCGTGGTGGAGGGTCATCCGGAGCTGGCTTCCCACATCGCGCAGAGCGTCATCCAGCAGGATTTCGATCTCACGATCATCAACAGGATGGACGTCGACCACGGCCTCACCGTGCCGATGTCGCTGTTGTTCGGCCAGCCCGAGCGCTGGCCGGTCCGCGTCATTCCGCTGGCCGTCAACGTCGTGCTCTTTCCGCCGCCGTCCGGAAGGCGTTGCTTCGAGCTCGGCAAGGCCATCCGCAGGGCTACCGAGACATTCGATGCCGATCTCGATGTTCAGGTCTGGGGCACCGGCGGCATGAGCCACCAGCTGCAGGGGCCGCGGGCCGGACTCATTAATAAGGAGTGGGACAACCGCTGGCTGGACCGGCTGATCGACGATCCCGAAGAGGTCGCGCGCATCCCGCATATCGAGTACCTGCGCGAGGCCGGTTCCGAAGGGGTGGAGCTGGTCATGTGGCTCATCATGCGCGGTGCCCTCCATCCCAAGGTGCGCGCCGTACACCGCTTCTATCACGTGCCGGCTTCCAACACGGCCGTTGGACACGTCATTCTGGAGAACGCTACTTGAAGATCATCCTCGCCGGCGCCGGCGCTTTCGGCCAGAAGCACCTGGATGCCATCAAGGCGATCGGCGGCATCGAGGTCGACTCTCTCGTCGGGCGCGACCTCGCAGCAACGCGCGAAGTCGCGAAGAAATACGGCATAGCCCACACCACGACCTCCCTGACCGAAGCGCTCGCCCGGCCCGGCGTGACCGCGGCCATCCTGGCGACCCCCACGCAACTGCACGCAGCACAAACGATCGAATGCCTGAAGGCGGGCAAGCACGTGCAGGTCGAGATTCCCCTTGCCGACAGTTGGACCGACGCCGGGGCGGTGGCACGCGTGCAGCGCGAGACCGGCCTGGTCTGCATGGTGGGGCATACCCGTCGGTTCAATCCCTCGCATCAGTGGATCCATCGGCGCATCGCCGCGGGCGAGCTCAACATCCAGCAGATGGACGTGCAGACCTATTTCTTCCGTCGCACGAACACGAACGCCTTGGGGCAACCGCGCTCCTGGACCGACCACCTTCTCTGGCATCACTCGGCGCACACCGTGGACCTCTTCACCTATCAGGTCGGAGCGCCGGTCACCATAGCGCACGCCATCCAGGGCCCGATCCACCCGAGGCTCGGCATCGCGATGGATATGTCGATCCAGATGAAGGCGGCGACAGGCGCGATCTGCACGCTGTCCTTATCCTTCAACAACGACGGCCCACTGGGCACCTTCTTCCGCTACATCTGCGACAACGGTACCTACATCGCGCGCTACGACGACCTCATCGACGGCAAGGAACAGAAGATCGACGTGTCCAAAGTCGACGTGTCGATGAACGGCATCGAGCTGCAGGATCGCGAGTTCTTCGCGGCGATCCGCGAGGGACGCGAGCCCAATGCCGGCGTCCACCAGGTCCTGCCCTGCTACCGGGTGCTGGCGGACCTCGAGCGTCAACTCAACTCAGAAGGCTGACAGCAACGTGGCACCAGAGGCAGCAAAAGCGGTCCCGGCCGCGATGACCCCGGCGGCCGCGAGCCCGGCGTCACGGTTGCCGGGGGATGACCCGGCCTACGAGTGGCGAATCGTCACCCTGCTCACGATTGGATTCGGCCTCGTCGGTCTGGACCGTTGGGTGATCTCGGCGCTCTTTCCCGCCATGGCGCGGGATCTCAGCCTCAACTACCAGGAGCTCGGGATCCTCGTGGGCTCGCTCGGGATCGCCTGGGGCCTGTTCTCCATCATCGGGGGCAGCCTGAGCGACCGCTTCGGCCGGCGGCGGGTGTTGGTGCCGGCGATCGTCGGCTTCTCGCTGCTGTCCGGGGTCAGCGGCCTGGCGGTGGGGCTCACGAGCCTGCTCACCATCCGCATCATCATGGGGGTCAACGAAGGCGCCTTTTGTCCGGTGAGCTTTGCCGCCGTCAGCGAGGCATCGCGGCCGACGCGCCGTGGGATGAATCTCGGCATTACCCAGAGCGCATTCCCGCTTTTCGGTCTCGCGCTCGGCCCCATCATCGCGACCCAACTGCTGCAGGTCACGAGCTGGCGCTGGGCCTTCGTGCTGGTCGGAGTGCCGGGACTGATCGTGGCCGCGTTTCTGGCGCGCATCGTCCGCGAGCCGCCGAGCGTCGGCGCGCACGGGCACGAGCATCGCGCCCCGGCCGCGGAACTGTTCAAGCATCGCAACGTGCCCCTTGGGATGCTGGCGCTCCTTTGCGCGATGAGCGGGATATTCAGCCTGGGCGCGATGGTGCCGAGCTACCTCGTCGACTACCTGAAACTCACCACTGCCCAGATGGGATTCGTCACCTCCGCGATCGGGTTCGGCGGATTCCTGGGGCAGCTTGCGCTTCCGGCCCTCTCCGATGTGATCGGCCGCAAGCCAGTCGCACTGGGCGGCTTCGTCTTCGCGACGGGGCTGGTCTACGCATTCGCACAGGCCAGCACGGTGCCTGCGCTGTTCGCATTGCTATTCGTGGCATGTTTCTTTTGTTTCGGCCTCCTGGGCCTCCTTACCGGCGCAATCGCGGCGGAGGCCGCCCCGCGAGGGCTCGTCTCCTCCACGACCGGCATCATCGTCGCCTCCGGCGAGATATTCGGCGGCGGCATTGCCCCCGTCATCGCCGGCGCCGTGGCGCAGCACTTCGGCATCCAGCATACCCTGACGATGGCGCTCATCGGACTCGCCATCGGCATCATCGTCTGCCTGTTCCTGCGCGAGACCGCGCCGCGCCTGTTGGCCCGGCGCTCCGAGGGATCCATGCAGTCATGACCGACACGATTCTCGGGTCGCTCGCGCCCTGCGGCCATCTGCGCGCGACGATCAATCTCGGCAACCCAATTCTCGCAAGCCGCGATGCCGGCGGTGCCCGCGGCGTCTCTGTCGACATCGCGAACGAGCTCGCCAGACGCCTCGGCGTGGCCGCGAAACTCGTCGTGGTGGATGCCGCAGCCAAAGCCGTGGAAGCCGTTGCGAGCGGGCAGGCGGACGTCGGCTTCTTCGCGATCGATCCGGTGCGTGGCGCCGGAATCGCGTTCACCGATCCGTACGTGCTCATCGAAGGTTGCTTCCTCGTCCGCCAGAGCGCACCGATCACGGAGAACACTCAGGTGGACAGCTCAGGAACACGCGTGGTGGTCGGCGCCGGAAGTGCCTATGATCTCTTCCTGACCCGGGAGCTCAAGCACGCGAACATCGTCCGAGTCCCCACCTCTCCGGCCGTCGTCGACGCATTCATCGAGCAGGGACTCGAGGTGGCGGCCGGTGTCAAACAGCAGCTTCAGGCGGATGCGGCGCGCCAGCCAGGCCTGCGGTTGCTCGAGAAACCTTTCATGGTCATCCAGCAGGCGATGGGTATCGCCCGGGCGCGCGGCGAGACGGCCGCCAACTATCTGCGCGCCTTCGTTGCCGATCTGAGATCGTCCGGCTACGTTCGAGAGTCGCTGGCCAGGCACGGCATCGAAGGGGCCACCGCGGCCTGAGGCGCTATTTCAAGAACGAGGCAATTTTGTCGAGCCCGGCTTGCGCGCAGACGTGGTCTTGCCTCTCGAGCGCACCGGACACGCTGACGGCGCCGATGATCTTGCCGGCCGCATTTTTCACGGGCAAGCCGCCCTCGACGACGATGAGGCTTTGGTCGGTCGCGCCCGGAGGCAGCCCGATAGGTTTCCCCGGAAGGCGGGGTGTTGGCTTGCCGGGCGGATAGCCCACGGAGGTTCCGTAGTCCGCCGAGCTCATACCGGTGACGATCACCGTATACGCTTTGCGCCGTCCCGTCTCTGCCGTGCTTCCGCGCGCCCCATCCGCACGCAGAACGACCTTGATCTCACCATGGGAATTCATGTACAGCGCGGTCACCGGATAGCCGAATGACTTGCATGTGGCGAGCGCGGTCTGCGCCCACTCGATTGCGATAGCAAGTGGCAACTCATCTGCTGGCGGCGACTGTAGGCGATTCGGAATGCTGCCGGCGGGCTCGGTAGCTGCCGCCGCACAGATGAACCCAATGGAAATCATCCAAGGCAGCGCACGATGCATTGCATTCTCCGGCAGCCCCCCGATCGATACCTCGCCGGCGGTGATCACCCGCCTCGAGCGATCGCGACCGGGCGCACCCGTTTTACCAACACATCGAGGAAGGCATTCGGCGCCGTCATGAGCGCAAAATGCCCTGCGCGCGGCACGATCGTGAGGTGCTTGTAAGGCGCCTGCACGCTACGGAAGTAATCGACGGCCTGCCGCGTGGCGGCCAGGACGTCATCCTGTCCCTGGACCTCGAAGAAGGCAGTATCGATCGTGCCGGCGGTCTTGGGAAGATCCGCTTTGACTACATAGGGCCACAATAGGGGCCTGCTGAATTTCGCACCCGCGCCCACATCGGGGCCTTCCTTCGGGTAGGCGGCCGCGAGCGCCGGGGCATTCGACTGCTGCGCCTTGAGGTACGCGAGGTCCGAGGGCGCCATCACGCTCGGAAGATATTTCCTGTACGCGGAGTACTGCTGGTCGTTACTGGGATCGGCCGGCCCCAGCGCCTGCAGTGCTTTCAGTTCCGCGACAGCGTGGTCGCGGCGCGCCTTGGCCAGAATCAACCGGTACTGGATGAGGGCGTCGGCGTGGAAGTCGGCCATCTGGCCCGTGCCCACGTAGGCGGCAAACAGCTGCGGCGCTTGCTGCACCATGTGGACGCCGACCAGCGACCCCCACGAGTGGCCGAGCAGGACGATTTTCTTCTTGCCGAGAGTGCGGCAGAGATACCGGGAGAGATCCACGCCATCATTGGCGATCTGCTGCAGCGTGACGTCCGGGGTGCCCGCGCCGTACCGCCCGAACGTATGCCCCGCTCCGCGCTGATCCCACAACACTATCGTGAAGTATTTTTCCCAGGGATTGAAGCGCGCGGCGTCGGGCCACTGCGGTATGCCCGGACCCCCGTGTACCATCAGGAGCACGGGGTTGGCGGGATTGTCACCGGCTATGCTGATCCACTGCTCGATGCCGCCGAGCCTGACGAAGCGCTGTTGGCACAGCGCCTTGCCGGCGCAGGCCGCCTGCGTGCCGGCGGCGCTCGCCTGCGGCAAACCAACACCGGCGACGAGCAGGCAGACGATCGAAGCCAGCGCAAGCAGGCGCGTCATGACGGAATTCCTTGCAAGTGGAGCACTGCGAGGCAAAATATCGGTCGAAAAGCGAGAATGCAAGCTCCGCCACGCCACGAAAATCTCCTTATACCCGCGACCGTTTTGCAATTGGCCTCGCCGCGGAATGCGGCAGATAATCGGGCGCGACGCGCCATCGTATTGAGTGAGGAGACTGCGTGAAGACACTTGCGGCGGTCGATGTCGTCATCGTGGGGGGTGGTTGGAGCGGCATGGTGATGGCGCAGCAGATCGCCAGCCGCACGCCGCTGTCGGTGCTGGTGCTGGAGCGAGGCGGACCGTTCCGCGGGCCGGGCTCCTACGCGCAGGAGATGGACGAAGTCGATACCTACATCCGCAAGCGTCATGCGGAAAACCTGGCGGATGAAACCTACACGACCCGCGCCACCCGCGCGAACCGCGCCAACCCCCTGCGCCAGTACGGCGAGCTGCCGTGGATGGGCACCGGCATGGGTGGCTCCGGCGATCACTGGGGAGCGACGTCGCCGCGGCTGATGCCCGAGGCGTTGCGCCTCGCAAGTCATTTGCGGGAGCGGTACGGGGCCTCGCGGCTGCCCGCGGATATCGCCATCCAGGATCTCGGGGTCAGCTGGGAGGAAATCGAGCCCTATTACACCCGCGCCGAGGAAATGATGGGGACGAGCGGCAAGGCGGGCAATCTCAACGGCAAGAAGATCGCAGGCGGCAACATCTTCGAGGGATCCCGTTCACGCGAATTTCCCAACCCTCCGCACGCCATGCCGTATGGGCCGCTGTTGTTCGCCAGGGCAGCGAGGGACCTGGGCTACCACCCGTTCCCGATGCCTTCCTCGACGTTGAGCCGCAGCTACGTGAACCCGGACGGGATCGGCCGCGTCGGCTGCCAGTACTGCGGCCACTGCTCGGGCTTCGGCTGCATGGTGGGGGCCAAGGCCAGTCCAAACTTCACTCTGCTGCCCCTGGCCGAGGCGAGAAAAAACTTCACCGCGCGTACCCATTGTCAGGTAAGGCGGATCGTGCATCGGGACGGCCGCGCCATGGGCGTCACCTACGTCGACGATTCCGGCCAGGAATTCATGCAGCCGGCGGCGACGGTCGTTCTGGCGGCCTGGGTCTTCAACAACGCGCGGCTGCTGATGCTGTCAGGAATCGGCGAGCAGTATGACCCGGCGACCTGCAAGGGCACGCTGGGCAGGAACCCCACGTATTCCGTGCACGTCGGCCTGGATTATTTTCTCGACAAGCCGCAGAACGATTTCATGGGCAGCGGCGGTCTCGCGATGGGGATAGGTGATTTCGGCGGCGATCTCGGCGACGAGGGTGCCGCGCGGGGCGCGTTCCAGGGCGGCCTCATCTTCGCGTATCAACAGGGTGATCCGCCTGTCATCACCGCATTCGGCAAGATCCCAAAGGGAGAGACGCCGCGGAACTGGGGCTCACAGTGGAAGCAGGCGGCCCTGAAGTGGAACGACCGCTACGGCACATTTCTGAATACGGGCAACCATTTCGCCTATCGCCAGAACTATCTCGACCTCGATCCGACGTACCAGGACAAGTGGGGTGACCCATTGCTCCGGGTGACCATGGGCTGGACGGATGCGGAGCGCAAGCAGGCGGCTTTCATTCTCGAGAAGCAGGTTGGGATCGCGAAGGCCATGGGTGCTCTCGCCATCGATCCCCATCCCAACGCGGCCAGCGGCCGCCCGCCGCTGCAGGTGGATCAGCACAGCCACGGTGGCGTCATCATGGGGACTTCGCCCGAAACGAGCGCGGTGAATGTCTACCTGCAGCACTGGGCGATGCCGAATCTCTGGGTCGTGGGCGGTTCGGCGTTGCCGCAGGGGAACGAGCATCTGACCCTGACCGTCGTAGCGCTCGCCTATCGTGCCGCGGACGCATTCGTGGACCGTTATGTGAAACACCCGGGGCCGCTGGCATGAAACGCAGACGATTCATCGAGCTGTCGGCGAACAGCCTGGGCGGCCTGCTGATCTACAGCCTGACAGGCGCGCCGCTCGTGGTGAGCGCGCAGGAAGGCAAGGTGAAGGTGCCGCTGCGGTTCTTCACCGAACCCGAGGCGAAGGTGATCGTTGCCGCGTGCGAGCGCATTTTTCCCGCCGATTCGCGCGGCCCGGGCGCGACACAGGCCGGTGCAATGGTGTACATCGACCGGCAGCTCGCGGGTCCTTACGGGACGGACAAATATCGCTATACGAAACCGCCGTTCGTGAAGTCGTTGCCCGGGCATGGCTACCAGGGCAGGGAGAACCCGCGACAGACTTATCGGGCGGGAATTCCCCAACTGGGGGCGGACTTCGTTGTGCTGGATGAGGCGAAGCAGGATGAGCGGCTCGAGGCCATCGAGAAGACGTATTTTTTCCAACTGCTGCGGCAGCACACGATCGAGGGGATGTTCTGCGACCCCATGCACGGCGGCAATGCCGGTCTCATCGGCTGGCAGTTGCTGGGCTACCCCGGCCCGCAGATGAGCTACCGCGCCCAGATGGGCAGGTACAACGGTGTGGCATACCGGCCGAAGCCGCAAAGTCTCGGCGAGATCCTGGGCTATCCGGTCAGGCCCTGGGAGGATGAGGAAAAGGGCTGAGTGAAAGCCGCCGGCAAGGTGCCGCGGGAGAGGCTGTCGGGCAGCCGCGCCGCGCCCACCGCCCATTCCTGCGCCGTGCGCGATCTGTGGCGAATCACTTCCAGCAGCCCGGCCTGGGCGCTCGTCGGCCGCCAGTCACGGCGCGAGATCAGGCCCATCGGCCGCACGACCGGACCGGCGGGATGGGCGATCAGCGTGAACGCTCCGACCTGCAGCTCATCGCGGAAATGATGCGGCGATACCAACATCATGCGGTTGGTTGCCAGCAGGAAAGCGCGGGCCGAGCTCAAAGAGTTGCACTCCAGAGGGCGCTGCGGTACTGGGACTCCGGCAAGCCGGAACAGCGTCTCGAAATCGGTCCGCAACGGCGCTCCCTTGCGCGGCGCAATCCATGGATAGCGCAACAGGTCGGCGGCGCTCAGGCGCTTGCGCCGTGCGAGCGGGTGTTCGGCCCGCACGATGATCGCCAGAGGATCGTCGAACAAATGCTCCTGTACGACATCGTGCGGCAGGTCGGAGCTGCGCAAGGGGCTGAGCAGGAAATCCGTCTCGCCGATCCGTAGCGATCTGACCAGGTGCTCGTAGGTGCCGTTGAGAATGGAGATGCCGTGGTCCGGGCACGTGAGCGTGAACTCGATGAAGGCCCCCGGTATGAGAAACGGGTGCTGCGCCATGGAGCAGGCGCCGGCGACCGTGCGCCCCTGCTCGGTGCCGTTCAGGGCAGCGATCTCCGCGCGCGCCTGCTCGAGCTCCACGAACGCGACGCCGGCGCGGCGCGCGAGATATTCGGCGCCGCTCGTCGGCACGATGCCGTAGCTGGTCTTCTCGAACAGCGCTACTTCCAGCAGGCGCTCGAGCTCGCGCGCGGCACGATGAATCGTCGGCTGCGCCATGTCGCTGGAGCGCGCCGCCAGAGTAAAGTTGCGATGCTGGGCGATTGCGGTCAAGGCGCGAAGTTGCGCGGTTCGCATGCCATGCACGATGCGTATCAGGCTGTCCGGGTCGCGGCTGTTGCCGCGCAGCTCCACGATGCCATCGTGCAGCGCTCGCAGAGCGCGCCCGATCCGCTCGTTGCAGATCTCTCCCGCGGCGGTCAATTGCATCCCGGTGCTGCTGCGAGTGAACAGGCGCGCGCCGAAATGATCCTCGATCTGCGCGATCGCCTGGGTGACCGCGGGCTGTGTCAGGTGTACCGAGCGCGCCGCGGCGCTGATGCTGCCGAGCTGCGCCACCTCACGAAATGCGTGCAGATGCCTGAGATTGAGTTTCATCGCTGCCCCGCGGAGCGGCGCCGTTGATCGGGCGGCGAAAAGCACTATAGCAGTTTCTTATGGCGAGACGTGAATTTCAATTGGCGCTGGCGCAAGCGCGGCGCCGATAATATCGCTGGCGAAGTTCGTCACGAGACGCTGCGACGGGCGTCTTGTGCGTATCATTCTGCGAGCGCCACGTGAGTCAACATGCGGAGAGTCGGCATGAAGAGTATCCGGAATTTACTTATGGCGGCGGCAGCGCTGGCCTGCATCTCCTCGACTGCGCCGGCGCAGCAGGCGCCGCCTCGGCCGCAGACGGCGGCGCATACGCATGGCTTGCCTCTGGGTCAGGTGAGGCCGATGACCGTCGCGCTCGCAAAACAGATCGTCGCCGCGGCCAAGAAAGCGGCCTGTCAGCCACCGGCCGGCGATTGCAGCGGCGCTTTCGCAGTGGTCGATGACGCCGGCTCGCTCGTCTACTTCGAGATCATCGACGGCGTCCTCGCCGATGGGCCTGATCTCGCAATCAGGAAGGCGAAGACCTCCGCCCTTTGGCGCCGCCCCACGGAGACCTTCCTGAATGCGGTCGACAACAAGTCGAACACCTCTTATGCCGGCGGTACGTTTCAGGACATGACGACCTCCCCTGGCGGATTGCCGTTGGTAAAGCACGGCAGAATCGTGGGCGGATTCGGCAGCGCCGCCGTCGGTACCCGCGGCGCCATCAAGCAGATCAATGCCGCGGTGATGGCGGAAGCGACCAGACTCTTCGGCCCGCAGTGATCTCACGATGCGCCATTCGCGTGACGTCGGCGACGCTGGCGATCGCGGCGATGGCGCTGGCGTGCCGGTGGGCCACGGCCGATCCGACGCAACCGACCGGCGCCAGAATGTGGAGCCGAGGCAATATCGAGTCGCTGACTGCAACGCTCGGCAAAAGCGGAGTCCCTTACACACGGATCCTCATGGGGCAGACTTACGGCGCCCTGGTGCTGCGCCGCGCGGCATCGGGGGTCCCGGAGCTGCATGCGAAGCTGAACGACTTCTTCGTAATCCTGGGCGGTGAGGCGGAGATCGAAGTGGGCGGCAGCGCGACCGGAGTGAAGACGGTCGCGCCGGACGAGGAACGGGGCGAGAAGCTGATCGGAGGCACCCGCTACCGGGTCAGGCAGGGAGACATCCTGTTCGTGCCGGCCAATCACTGGCTGCAGGTGCTGGTGGCGAAGGGCCGGGTGCTGCGGGCCATCATCATCAAGACGCAGTAGGCCGATCCAACTCCCGCGAGGTCAAATCGCTATAGCAACAGCTTATGGCGAGGCCCGAATTCCAATTGGCGCCCGCCAACGACGGGCCCCGATAATGCCCGCAGTACGTGACGCAGAGTTCATGAGGGGGGCGTGCGTGAATGAAAGCTCATACTGAGTGCAAGAAGGCCGTCAACTGTGTTCGGCTGCTGGGGGCGGTGTCCGGTGCGGTGCTGATGGCACTGGCCGCGGCGCGCGCGCTGGCCGACTCGCAGATGGCCGGCTCCGATCCGACGCAGCAGAGCTCGGAAGTCTCGGCGCCGATGCTGTCGGTGGTCACGGTCACCGCGCAGCACGTCGTCGAGAATTCGCAGAACGTGCCCATTCCGATCACCACCGTCACGCCGGCCCAGATGCAGGTGAGCGGCGCGGTTTCGTTCAAGACGCTCTCCGATGCCGTGCCGTCCATCACGACGCCGGGCACGTTTTGGGCGAACTCATACATCCGTGGCGTCGGTACTGACTCCTCATCGCCAAACGTCGAGCCTGCGGTCGCTACGTATATCGATGACGTCTATGAGCCGTCATCTTATGCATTGGCGGGCATGGCGTTCACCGACGTCAGCCAAATCGCGGTGCTAAAGGGTCCTCAGGGCACGCTCTTCGGCCGCAATACCACCGGCGGCGTCATTCAGATCACCACCGACGACCCGCAGCAGGAGTTCGGCGGCCACGCAAGCCTGGGATACGCCAACTACGACACCGTGGAAGCCAAGTCGTACGTGACCGGCGGGATCACCCATGACCTCGCCGCCGACCTGGGCGTGATATACAACATCCAGGGTGAAGGCTGGGGTTACGATCCGCCCTTCGACAGGCGGATCGACTGGCAGCACGACATAGCCACCCGGTCGAAGTGGCTGTATCGGCCCTCGGAGACGACCAAGATCACCACCGCGGTCGACTACAGCAATTTCACGTCCGACGGCGCCAACAACCAGCTGCTGCCGGGCTCGTTCGCCCCGCTCGACAAAACCGTCACTTTCCCCGGGAAATACAACTGTCTCTGCATACCGAACGTGGGTGATGTGCAGCAGTATGGCGGTGCGTTGACGATCGACCAGCAGCTCGGCGCGTTGCAGGGTGTCAGCATCAGCTCGTATCGCAACGTGAGCGGCCAATGGTCGAGCGACAGCGCCAACGTGCCGCAGTTCTACAACATATCCGCCAATAGGAACGATGCGGACTATGTGACTCAGGAGTTCCGGCTGCGGAACGCTCATCCGGGCCGTATCCGGTGGCAGGTTGGCGCGTTCTTCTTCGGCGCCAATTCGCACCTGGACCCGCAGGCGACGGAAGGCACCAAGGTCGCGCAGAACGGCTACGAGGCGGCCTTCGGCAACCAGACGACGCGATCGACTTCCCTCTTCGGTCAGGCAACCGGGGAGATCACCGCCAATACGCACCTGACGTTGGGTTTACGCTACACCGACGAGACTTTGAAGGGATATAGCTTGAGCTCCAACGCACTGGGAGCGATCTATTCCGGCCCGTTCTACGGCAAGATCATCTCCAAGCCGTGGACGTACCGTGCGGCCCTCGATCACCAGTTCACCTCGAACCTCCTCGGCTACGTCTCCTACGACCATGGCTTCAAGGGCGGCGGCTTCAATCTGTCGGCTCCCTCGGCGGCGCCGTTCTTTCCCGAGCAGCTGGACGCGTACCAGGCCGGACTGAAGTCGGAATTCCTGCAACACCGGCTGCGCTTGAACGTGGAGACCTTTTACTACGACTTCAAGGACCTTCAGGTCACGATCGTGCCGGGCGGCGGCGCTCAGATCGACACGAATGCCGCCTCCGCGCGCAACTATGGCCTGGATGGCGATCTCGATTTCGCGGCTACCGATCATCTGACGTTCTCCGCGAGCGCGAGCTACCTCAAGGCTTACTACGTGAGCTACCCGGATGCCGAGGGCTTCACCGCACTCGGGAAGGCGATACTGCTCGCCAACGCCGCTGGCAAGGAGCTGCCGTACTCACCGCGATTCTCAGGGTCCCTCGCTGGGAATTACGACATGCCGACGCGCGTCGGCGAGTTCAAGAGCGCGGTGAGTGTCTCCTACCAGGACGCGTATGTCGTGAGTCCCACCCAGGAACCCGTGGCCCCAGAGTACTTCCTGCTCAACACATCGGTGGAATGGTGGTCGAATGCCGACGAGCCGTTTGGCGTGCGACTGTGGGGCAGGAATCTCACGAACTCGTATTACATAGCCAACCTGATCTCGAGCTCCAATGGCTGGTACGGTACTTACTCCGCCCCGCGCACTTATGGGGTGACGCTGATGAAGAACTTCTGATAGCCATCGACGAGCCGGGGACGGCCACATCCTGGAGGAAGCTGTGAAAAAAGCTGCGGTCGCTCTGCTCGCAATGATGGTGCTGGCGGCGGGAGGCGCCTACGCAAAAACCGGCGTCATCGCAAAAGGCGACGCGGCGGCGGGCCGGGGCAAGGCAGCGCAGTGCGCGGGCTGCCACGGTCTTACGGGTGCGAGTACCAATGCGGAGTGGCCCAACCTCGCCGGTCAGAAGTACGCCTATCTGGTGGAGCAGCTGCGGGCGTTTCAGGATGGCACCCGCAGGAATCCGGTGATGACGCCGGTCGCGCGGCAGCTCTCCGCGAAGGATGTGGGAGATCTCGCGGCCTATTTCTCGGCATTGCAAGGAGCGGCGCCCGTCCAATCGGCTCACATCGCCAATGCCAGCGTCGACCGGGGCTTCAGCATCAGCTCGCAGTGCACGGCCTGTCATGGATTGACCGGCATGAGCCCCACCTCGGCCCGCGCCGTCGCCTGGCCGAATCTGGCCGGGCAGAAATACGCATATCTTCTCGGGCAGATACGGGTATTCAAGGAGGGCGGACGCAAGAGCTCGCTGATGTCTCCAATGGCGCAGCGGCTTTCGCCGCAGGACGCGCGCGATCTGGCCGCGTACTTCTCCACGCAGGCTCCGGTTGCGCCCGAGGCTTCGAATGCCGTTGGCGCCGCGGCCGGCAAGCCGATACCCCATCCACCCATCGTCCAATCACCGGCATTCGAAGTTGCGCGACCCCGTCCACCGGCGTCTTACTGGGGGCAGTTCTGGCCGCAGGGGAAGGGACGCGGGATCGTCGAGGAGAAGTGCACGCTTTGTCACGACCCGCAGCGGATCGTGGCGTTCGTCCGCCCGAAAGAGCAGTGGCACGGCGTGGTCGAGGCGATGCGCCGGCGCGGATCGCCGGTTACTGATGCCGAGATCCCGGTCGTAGTCGACTATCTCGCGAAGTACTTCGGACCCGATTCGCCCCCCAATCGCAAGGCGCAGCAGCTCGGCGAAACACACGTCGCGCAAAGAGCGTGCACGCGCAGCGAGTGGCCCAAAGGCTCCAGTGATTTTCGCCGCGACTGGAGAGGGTCGTACAACATCTGGGTTTCCAACATGATGGGCGGCAGCATCGACATCGTGGATCCGACCAGCTTCAGGGTCGTGAGCCAGATCAGGTGCATGAGCTCGCCCGATCGTGTCGAGTTCGCGCCCGACGGGAACACGGCATACGTACCCGATCGGGTCGAGCACGACCTCACCGTGATCGACACGCGGACCGGAGCCATCAGGGCGAAGATCCCGCTCATTGCCCGCCCGAATATGTCGGTGATCTCCCGCGACGGCAGCAAGGTATACGCGGGTATCTGGCCGCTCGACGGCGCGGAGAACAGGCGCGGTTACGTTCAGGTGATCGATACCGCGAAATTGCAGGTCTTCAGGACGATCAGGGTGCAAGGCGGAATTCACGACCCGTGGATGTCGCCGGACGGGAAGGAGCTCCTGGCGATGTCACCGGAAGGCCGCTTCATGGATCTCTTCGACACCCGCAACGATCGCCTGCTCTGGATCTGCTGCCATGAAGCCGAGATCGGCACCATGAACATGGAAGCCGCGCCCGACGGCTCGACCTCGCGGATATTCTTTTCCTACGCCGGCTATCCGGGCATCGTCGTCATTTCGGCCAGGACCGGCAGGGAGCTGGAGCGCGTTCCCTATCCGGTGCCGACATCAGGTCCCTACAAGGGGTTGGCTCCGGCGAGCGGCAATGGCAAGGACCTCGGCTTTCACGGCGGCGAGATCAGTCCCGACGGCAGGACGTATTGGGTGATGCAGGGAAGTTGGGTTCGCGAATTCACGCTTCCCGGCCTGAAGTTCATGGGAGAAGTACAGCTGGCCCTGGACGACCGGGCCGGTCTCGCCTACAGGCCCATCATCGAGGGCTCGTGGCTCACGATCTCTCCGGACGGCAGGACGGTCTATGCGATCAGGCCCGGGCGGGACCTGCTCTCAGTGATCGACGTCGCGACCATGAAGGAAGTCGCCGAAGTTCCAACCGGCGAATATCCGCTGCACATCTCCATATGGCCGAGAGGAACGCCATAGCATGACCGATAAAACCAGGTTTCGCGTCGCCGTGACGGGCGACTTCGAGGGGCTCGCGCTGAAAGTCGCGCCGTGGAGCATGCTGGGTGACGACGCCGAGGTCGTGGCGTTCACTGAGCCCTTCGCTTCCGCGCGTGAGACGGTCCTGGCGCTGCGCGAATTCGATGCGGTCACGCTGATGCACGAGCGCATCCCGCTGACACGCGAGATCATCGAGCAGCTGACGCGCCTGAAGGTCGTCGTTTTCAGCGGCAGAAAGAACGAAACCCTCGATGACAAAGCTGCGGCCGAGCGCGGTGTCGTCGTCTGCAACTCGAATCCCAAGTTCGATGTGCTGGCCGATGAGCCGGGCGGCAAATCTCCCTCCGAGCTCGCGATCGCCCTGCTGCTGAGCTGCACCTGGCAGACCGGGTCCCTTACCACCCTGATCCGCCAGGGCGGCTGGGCGGCCCCGCCCGGGGTGCCGCTGCGCGGCAAGGCGCTCGGGATCCTGGGCTTCGGCAGCGTCGGGCGGCCGGTCGCGCGCACGGGCGCGGCACTGGGCATGCGGATTCTGGTGTACTCGCGCAGCCTCACCGAGGAAACGGCCACCGCCGAGAAAGTGACGCGTACCGATCTCGATACCCTGCTGCAGGCGTCCGATGTCATCAGCGTGCACCTGCCGCTCAATGCCTCGACGCGTGGCATGATCGGGGCGAAGCAGATCGCGCAGATGAGGGATGGTGTCATACTGATCAACACCGCGCGCGCGGCAATCATCGAGGAGCAGCCGTTCCTGGATGCGCTGCGGACCCGCAAGATCGCAATGGCCGGGCTGGACGTGTTCTGGCACGAGCCGCTTCCGGCCCGCCATCCCCTCAAGGAGCTGCCCAACGTCGTGATGACACCGCACATCGGCTATGTAACCGAGGAAACGATGGTCGCCCGCTACCGCGGGCTGCTCGAGAAGCTCGTCGCCTACCGCGGCGGCAAGATCGTCGGCCGATACGCATCCAAGCCGGCAACATGATCCAGGAGGGATTGCTCGCAAGCGCATATCGCAAGAATGCCTGGCGGCTGGTCGTCATCCTGGTAATTGCCTACGTCGTCAACTACCTCGACCGCAACAGCATCGCCTTCGCGGCCCTGACCATGAACAGGGCCCTGGGGCTCAGCGCGCGGCAGTTCGGCCTGGCCGCCGGACTTGCGATCGCCAGCTATTCTCTGCTGGAGGTCCCGAGCAACCTCTTCATGCAGAAAGTCGGTGCGCGCCTCTGGCTGAGCCGCATCATGATCACCTGGGGACTCGCGGCGGCCGGCGGGGCGCTGGTGATCGGGCCCTACAGTCTGTCGCTCTCGAGGCTGGTTCTCGGCGCCGCTGAAGCCGGATTCTTCCCCGGCGTGTTGCTGTACCTGTCCACCTGGTTTCCCTCCCGCTATCGAACGCGCGTGTTCGCATGGTTTCTGCTCGGCATACCGCTCTCTTCCGTCGTCGGGGGGCCTGCCGCTGGCCTTCTTCTCGGCATGAACGGCCAGCTGCATCTCGCGGGTTGGCAATGGATATACATCGCGGAGGGCGCCCCGGCTCTCGTGCTGGGGGTACTGACCTGGTTTCTGCTGGTCGATGATCCGCGGGACGCCAGATGGCTGACGGCGGACGAGCGTCACGCGCTCCTGGAGGCCCTGGCCGACGAGCGCAGGGCCCGCGTGCAGCACGACTTCGTGGCCGCGCTGAAGGACGCGCGCGTTCTCATCCTGACGGTGATCCAATTTGGCTTCACGCTCGGCACCTACGGCATCGGCATCTGGCTGCCGCTGATACTGAAGCAACACCATCTGACGAACCTGCGGATCGGGCTGCTTTCGGTGCCGCCCTACCTTGCTGCCAGCATTGCGATGTTGCTGTGGGCCCGCATCGCGGATCGCAATGACGCCCGCATTCTGCATCTGACGGTGAGCTGCTCGCTGGCCGCGGCAGGCCTGATCGGCGCCGCCGTGTCATCCGGGCTCACGCCGCGGCTCGTGGCATTGTCGATAGCTCTTATCGGCGCCACTTCCGCAAGAGCGATCTTCTGGGCGATACCGCCCCGCTTCCTGGTCGGCGCCGCCGCCGCCGGCGGCCTGGCGTTCATCAATTCCGTCGGCACTCTGGGCGGATTCTTCGGCCCATTCCTGATGGGCTGGCTGAAGGACCTCACCGGCTCATTCGACAGTGGTCTCGCGCTGATGGCCCTGATCGTCCTGATTTCCGCCGGCTTCGCGGCGCTCTTGCGGCTCCCAGCCATTGGTTTTGGTCTCCAGTCATAAGATATTGGGCCCAGGGGCCAATTAGCCCTATCGCCCGGTCATACTCCCTGGGCCCATGGTCGATCGAACAGAGGGGGAGCATTGCCAAACGCTGGCGGCTCGGCTGGGCGGCTGGGGGATTGGTTTCGCGACTGGCAGCTGCCGCTGCGCCGGTTCCTTGCGCGTCGGCGCGTCGGGACGTCTGCGGATATCGAAGACATCGCGCAGGAAGTATTCGTGCGTCTCATCCAGTACGACCGGGCCGACCTGGTCGACCATCCGAAGGCATATCTCTTCAAGATTGCCGCCAACGTATCGGCGGAGTGGGCCGTGCGCTCGAGCCACCGTCTGCCGCATGACTCGGCATGGCTGACGGAGCTCGTCGACGCCCTCTCTCCTGACACGGAGGTCGAGCGTGAGGATAGGGATGAGCGCACACGAGCGGCGCTGGAGGCTCTGCCGCCGCGCGCCAGGGAGATCCTGCGACTGCATTTCGGCGAAGGCCTGACCCACCCGGAAGTCGCGGCCGCGCTGGGCGTGACGCGCAAGGTAGTCAAGCGCGACATGGCGCGCGCTTACGCTGAGCTGAGAACGCTGCTCGATTTCGATCTGGGCGGGCCGGTCGAAGGCCGGCACGCGGGTACGGAGCCATGACGGCGGCGTCCGAAACCGATGCCCATCGCCGGATTGCCGAGCAGGCGGCCGACTGGCTGTTGACGCTGCAGTCCGACGAGCTGACGCCGCAGCAACGCGCCGAGCTGGTCGAATGGCTGTGCGAGTCTCCGCAGCATGTCGCGGCACTGTTCCGGATCTGCGAGCTGCAGCGGGATCTGTCGCGCTTCGGGAAGTGGCGTCAGATCGCCCCCCTGAGCCGGACGGCACTGCCGAAGATCATGCGGCTCGTCCCCAAGCGGACCGTTGCTCCCTCCCTCGCCGGCCGTCATTGGGGACGGGCCGCGGCTCTGGCCGCCGGTGCGGTATTCCTCTGTATCGCGGCGTGGCTGGGTCTCGCCCGGCTGGGCCACCAGGAATTCAGCACCCAGGCCGGAGAGAAACGCGAGATCACGCTCGCCGACGGCAGTGTGATGGATTTATCGCCGGCCACCGATGTGGCAGTCCGATACCGGACACACGAGCGTCTGCTCACTCTCGAGCAGGGCGAGGCCGTTTTCCACGTCGCCAAAAATCGCTCGCGACCATTCATCGTGGAGGCCGCCCAGACCAGGGTCCGCGCCGTGGGAACGATCTTCAGGGTGCAGCGCACGGTCCGGCGCGTATGCGTCTCCGTGGTCGAGGGAGTGGTCGCCGTAAGCCAGGAGCCCCGGACCTGGCATCGGGGCCTGGGACCGGCTCGTCCGCTGCCCCTGCTGAGCCTCGCCGCCAATGAGCAGGTCTCGATCAACATCAGCGGCATCATGTCTCCTGTCCACTGGACCAACGTCAACGCCGTGAACAGGGCGAGCGCCAACCGCCTGACCTTCGACAATGAGACGGTCGGCGAAGTCGCCCGACTATTCAACAGCCGCAATCGGACGCAGATCGAGATTTCGGACCCGTCGCTGGCAGCGCGGCGCATCAGCGGGATCTTCCCTACGGACGATCCACAGTCCTTCGTCGCTTTCCTCCAGGTCGCGGCCGATGTTCAGGTATCGCAACGCGATTCGACACACATACTGCTGGGCCCTCAGGGTAACGGCACGCAGAGCCCCGCACATTAGAGGGGCCAACTTCCCACCTCGCCCGGTCTATCAACAGCCGGCACGACTGTTACGACTGCTGGCGAGGGGATACCTGATGGCGGGCGTTGTCGCGGGGTTGGGAGTGACCTCGATTGACGGGCCACCGGCGCTTGCGGCGCCGATGCAGCAGCTCGAATGGCAGATCGCCATCGGGCGGATGCCGCTCAATGATGCGCTGATGCAATTGGCCCGGCAGACGGGTGTGGCGATCGCAAGGTTCTCCGACGTGGGGCCGGCGCAGATCGTGGTGGGCCCGCTGTCAGGACGCTTCTCGCGCGACGAAGCGCTGCGGCTGCTTTTGCATGGCACGGGCCTCACGTATCGATTCGTGAACGACCACACCGTGGCGATCATGCGTGAGACCAACCCGGCGGCCAAGGTGCTCGGAGCGCCGCAGGCGCAGGCCGTCACCCCCTCGCTGGCTGACATCGGCACGAAAGTGGCCGGCAATGTCAACAATAAGGGGGATCAGAGGGTGAACAGCCAGTCAGACAAGCCCAAACGCCGGAGCTTTTGGTCGCGGTTCCTGTGTCTCATCGCGGTATGCGGCACTGCGTCGTTGCAACCCAATCACGCTCGGGCGCAGCAGGCTGCCATCGACCCGACACAGTCCGGCGCGCAAGGGAACGCGAGCGCCTCGGCGAGCCCGGTGCAGCTTCAAGTGGTCACCGTGACAGGCTCGCGCATCATCACGAGCAGCGCTGCCAGCCCGACGCCTGTCACCAGCGTGAACCTCGGGCGGCTGCAGCAGCTGAATCCGGGACTCGCCAGTGCGGGGCTGGCCACGCTGCCGTCCCTGCAGTCGACGCCGAGCCAGGATTTGGCGGGCAATGGCGGGGGGCCTCAGGCCACATTCGATGTGCGCGGCCTCGGCGTTGATCGCAACCTGATTCTGTTTGACGGCTTCCGGGTGGCGGATACCACCACCGCGGAGGCGGTCGATACGAACCTCATCCCGCAGATGCTGGTACAGCGGGTCGAAGTCGTGACCGGCGGCGCTTCGGCCGTCTACGGCTCCGATGCAGTGAGCGGTGTCGTCAACTACGTCATCAATCACGACTTCAACGGCCTCGAAGTCACGGGCCAGGGGGGTCAAGACACCAATTCGACCGACAGGACGTGGAACGCCGGCATCGCCGCGGGTACCCCACTCTTCGCAGGCCGCGGTCACGTCGAGGCCAGCGTTCAGTTCTTCAATGATCCGGGTGTTCCCGACCGGGATGCGTTCTCCTGGGGTCGAGGCGACTGGGCCACGGTGGGCAGCGTGGCGGGCTCCACGTCGACGCCCGGAACCGCGGCCAACCCCTATATGCTCGTCGGCAACGGTCGGTTTTCGGGATCGAGCTTCGGCGGCCTCATCAACTCAGGGCCCTTGGCCGGGCTGCAGTTCGGCCAGAACGGTGTGCTGAGCCCGTTCGTCAAGGGCGCACCCACGGGGAGCTCGACCGTTCAGATCGGCGGCGATGGCGACTACTACACGGACGAATGGGCCTGGTCCGGCGTGCACGTCGGCCAGGGTTTCGGGCGCTTCGACTACGACGTGACGGATAACACGAAAGCGTTCGTGGAGCTCGCCGTCGGCGACGCCACGTACAACGGCTCGAATCTGCATGGCGACGAGAATGTCTTTCTCAACAACGTAAAGATCGGATACAACAACGGCTACCTGGCGGGGGTCGCCGCGAACCAGCCGCAATACGGCGCCACCATCGCCGACCAGCTCGCGGCCGATCCGCTGGGCTCGTTCAATTTCGGCAAGATCACCACGCCCGGGGATGACTTCCCGGCGCCTGACAATATCACGCACGAGGCGCAGGATATGGTGATCGCCGGCCTGAATGGCCTGTTGGGTCAATACAAGTGGACGTTCGGCTACGAATGGCAGCGCTCCGTCACCGGCGAGAACGAGGTCAACACCGTCAACAACGGGCGCATGTACGCCGCGCTCAATTCCGTCGTGGATCCGACAACAGGCCAGGTCGCCTGCAATGCCGCGCTGGTCAACCCCGCTGTCTACGGTGGCTGCGTCCCTCTGGACGTGTTCGGTCCATCCGCGTCGAGCCAGGCGGCGTTCAACTACATCGAGACCTCAGCCGAGAACTGGACGACATATGACATGGACAACGTGACCGCCAGCCTCGAAGGCTCGCCGTTCAGAGACTGGGCGGGCCCGGTCGACATGGCCTGGTCGGCGGACTGGCGCGAGCTGAGTTACGAGGTCACGAGCAGCGCGCTTCCCACGACCCCGGTCAACTGCACCGGCATTCAGTTCAACTGCACCAGCAGCACCGCGGCGTATAACTACGGTGCCACGGCCGCTTTCCCGAAGCACTCGGAAGCGGTGAGCGAGCTGGGGTACGAGACTGAGGTTCCGCTGTTGCAGGATTTGCCTCTGGTGCACAGCCTGGCGCTGAACGGTGCGGCACGGTTTACCCACTACACGCAGAGCGGCAGCGTGTGGACCTGGAAGCTTGGCTCGGTTTGGCAGCTGACCGACACCTTCCGGATACGCGTGGCTCGCTCGTACGACATTCGAGCACCCGGCCTGCAGGACCTGTACGAACCTGCGACATACGGGACCTTTCCTCTGCTTGATCTGCATACGGGCGCTTCCGGTGTCGTCACGACCATCGCGCAGGGCAATCCCAACCTCAAGCCGGAGAAGGCGAAGACCTGGACAGCCGGCTTCGTCTGGACGCCGCGGGCCTTC
This sequence comes from uncultured Pseudomonadota bacterium, assembly GCA_963812925.1. GTDB lineage: Bacteria > Pseudomonadota > Gammaproteobacteria > Steroidobacterales > Steroidobacteraceae > 13-2-20CM-66-19. Next base: position 345,517 of record CAWEXF010000009.1, read on the forward strand.
GACGGCGGCCAGCTGTCGCTGGATTTCTACCACATCTACATCGGCGACGCGCTGGTGACCATTACTCCCACGCAGCCCGCGGACGAGGCCGCGTGCGACGCCAGCGGCGGGACATCGCCGATCTGCGCGCTGTTCGTCCGGCCCTATCCGTTCAGCGATGCATCGGCTAACAATTTCCCCACGTTGGCCCTCAGCGAGGAGCTGAACACCGCTTTCCTCGAGACGTACGGTGCGGACGGGGAGTTCGATTACCGGCATGAGATAGCCGGCCACAACTTCACGGCGCAGTTGCTGATGAACTATCAGCCGCACCTCATCTACAACCAGGGTCCGGGAGTGACTCTTGATGTCGGCGACTCGGCGGACGGTGTCGGTGGCCTGGCCGCGGTTCCGAGCGTGAAGGGCACGTTGGCGCTCGATTATGAAGTCATCCACAACGTTTCCCTCATGGTGCAGGAGAGGTACCGCAACGGCCTGAAGCCGAACGGGTCGGCACTGCTCTACTACCTCGACGATGGCCTGCGGCCGCAGTACTACACTGACTTGACACTCAGCTACAACCCGAGTGTGGGCAGCGGGGATCTGGACGTGTTCCTCAATATCCGGGACTTGTTCAACAAGCAGCCGCAGCCCTGGGCGAGCGCGGGCGGAAACGGCCAGATCGGAGCGCTCGGCGGGTATTCCGCGATTGACGACAACCTCGGTCGGTACTTCACCCTGGGGGTGAGGTATCGGCTTTAGTGAGCGTCCCGGCGTCGCGAGACCGAATGTCAAGACTGGACTGGAGGGGCTGTGAGCAAGCTTGGTAGGCGGAATTTCATCACGACCGGCGCGCTGGCGGCGGTGGCAGGCGTCGTTGGCGCGGGAACACGGCAAGCGCTCGCGCGGGGTACAGAGGGTGCCGGGGATGCGCGGGGCCTGGGCGGGTTGAGTTACGCCGAGTCGGGTCCGGAGAAGCCGTGGCTGATTCCGCAGCGCAAGGTGAGCCGGCCGGTGACGGTGGACACCCATACCCATTGGGCGCCCGAGGCTTACCTCAAGGTGAAAGCGCAGCTCGGCCATCCGGATTTCCTGAATCCGATGAACTACGACATGGACCATCGCATCAAGTGGATGGACGAGCTCGGTGTGCAGACGATCATACTGACACTGGGCGGCTTCATGCCCTGGGGATGGACGACCCCCGAGCAGGGGCTGCGGATCGCGCGCCTCGTCAACGATGCCGCCATTGAGGCACACGCTGCTCATCCCGATCGCTTCCTCGCCGGCATCGAGATCCCGGTCGGCTACCCCGAAGGCTGTTTGCAGGAATTGAGCCGTGTGGGCGGCAAGCCCGGAATGGTGGGAGTGCACGTGCCGAACACTCTGCCAGACCGCCTGGAGTACCTGTTCGAGCCCGCCTTCGCCCCGGTGCTGAGGCGGGTCGAGGAGTTGGGTCTGCCGCTACTGGTACACCCTTTGGACGGCAAGCAAAACTGGTTCGCGGGCGACCTGCTCGCCGATCAATACTCGGGCACCAATCCCAATCCGAAAGGGCCGGCATCCCTTTTTCCGGGCCTCACCAACTCCCTGGGCGAGACCTTCTGGCAGGCCACCACCATGGCCAAGCTGATCGTCACCGGGACGCTCGACCGGTACCCCAACCTCACCCCCCTGATCTACCATGCGGGCGGAGCCTTCCCGTATGTGGCGGGAAGAGTGGAGGGGCGTACCTGGGGCGCGAGTCATCTCAAGCACCCGTTCAAGCAATATCTGCGCCGCTTCTACTACGACGATCTCACCTACTATCCGATCGCGCTGCGCTTCCTCATCGATCTGGTCGGTGTCGATCGCATCGTGGTGGCCACGGACAACATGTTCACCGACTTCAATCAGATGTTGCCACCCAACACCCTGGTCGACCAGCTGAATCTGCCGGCGGAGGAGCGCGACCTGGTCCTCTTCGGCAACGCGCGGCGCCTCTTCAGGATCTGAGGCGCTCACATGGTCCTCGGACGCCTCATGCGAAGGGCTTTGCCTGTCCCCGCCCTTGCTCTCAAGTTGGCTCTCGCGTTGGCTCTCGGGTTGGCTCTCGGCTCGAGTGGACGCTTCGTTGCCTCGGCGCAGGATCGGGTCCACGCCGATCCGGGTCAGACGCCGGTCAAGCCGGCGGTCACCAAGAGCGCCTATGACATCCCGGATTTGGTCAAACAGCTGCAGGTGCCCGATGATGTGTTTCGCGGCCGGGTGCTCTGGATCCAGCGCTGCGCCCTCTGTCACGACGGGGTCGGACAACCCAGCTATCACACGATGGGACCCTGGCTCGACGCCGACACCGTCAAGAGTCTCGGTGCGGCTGCCGTGCGCGCGATCATCGCGGCCGGCACGGCGCGGATGCCGGAATTCCGCTATGACCTGGATGCGCAGCAGGTGAATGATCTGCTCGCGTTCCTCGAGACCGTGACCTGGAAGCCGACGCCCGCGGAGCTCTCGATCAAACCCGGCGCCGGCCATGGCGGCGCCTGATTGGCAGGAGCCGCAGTGAACAGAACCCACACCGTCTTTCTTAGTGGCCTGACATCCGCTGTCTTGTCTGTGGCCGCCCCGATCGCCCTCGCCCAGGGCCCGGTGCCCTCAGGGACTCCTTCGGTTGTCGGTACGATCCACGACAGCGGCGGCAAGCCGCTGGCCGGCGCAGCGGTATCGGCGCAAGCCACGGACCAGATGTTCAGCACTTCGGTGTACACCGATCAGGACGGCCGCTACGTCCTGCCTCATCTCACAACTGGACGCTACAGGCTCTGGGCCCAGGACATCGGCCATGTCACCGCGCGCTCGGAATTGACCGTCGCGGGCTCGCATGCTGTCAGGCGCGATCTGGCGCTGAAGCCGCTCCAGAATTACGACGAGGAGCTCACCGGCTACGATTGGTTCAATTCCCTGCCGGCGACGACCCGCAATCAGCGGCGCCTCAAGCAGGCAATGTTCGTCACCTGCACGGGCTGTCATGGCCTCGATGTCGTGCTGCAGAACCGCTTCTCGGAGGCCGGGTGGAACAAGATCATCCACCTCATGTCCAACACCTTCTATAACGGCTATCTCGGCGATCTGAAGACGCGCGAGCAATTGCGATGGGAAGGGCAGCTGATCCGCTACTTCCAACCGGAGCTCGCCAGGTACCTGGCCGAGGTGCGCGGCCCGGACTCCCCGGCGATCGCGCCGAGGCCGATGTCCGCGCCGACCGGCGCGGCCGCGCGCGCGGTGTTTACGGAGTACTTTTTGCCGAGCCAGGTGCGGCGCAATGAGGCCACCTGGTACTACGGGCAGGACTGGATGCTTGGGCCGTCCACGGGCATGCATGGGGCCGTCGGGGTGCACGACGTCGTGATCGACCACCTGGGAGTCGCCTGGATCACACAGAGCCGCACCGATTTCGAGACCAATCGCACGCTGGTGAGGCTCGATCCACAGACCGGCGCCATGAGCAACTACAGGCTCACCGACCCCGACGGACAGATCGTGCTGTTCGAGCAGATCAACGAGAGCGAGCAGGGCATCATCTGGCTCCACAGCAACGGCAAATGGCTCGTCCGGCTGGACCCGGCGACCGAAGACTTCACGATGTTCCGGCTGCCGAAGGTGATGGGAACGATGTTCAACTCGACCACCATCAACGCCAAAGGGCAGGTGTTCGTAAACGCCCCGCATGGAGTCGTGGAGTTCGATCCCGCCGCGACGCACGCGGCCGGTGTGCCCTACCCCGGCTGGCACCTCTGGCAGCAGGACAGCCCGGGAAACGGCGTCACCTACGGCGATGCGACCGATTCCGACAACAATCCATGGTGGTCGGAGAGCTATTCCGACATCGTCGCCATGCGCGACATGAAGACCGGTAAAGTGTACGAGTTTCCGATGCGCGACCCTGAATACGCAGCGCGCAAATCGCTCTCGACACCGGAGGATCTGGCCTTCTTCGACAATATCGGCGCGGAAACCTGGGCTGACAACTCCGCCGAGCCGCTGCCGTACTCGGAGATGCCGCGGCGCATGTCGGCGGACAAGACCGGTGACACGGTCTGGGTGCCCATGTGGGCCAGTACGTATCTCGCCGAGATCAATATCCACACCCACAAAGTGACCTACCACCGGATGCCATTCTACGAGCATCCCTACAAGACGACGGTCGACAACCATCACCGCGTCTGGGCCGACGGCCAGGTATCCGATACGGGGGTGGAATTCGATCCGGCGACGCAGAAGTGGACCGTATACCAGCTTCCGAGCCGGGGATGCAGTTCGCGCCACGTCTTCTTCGACAAGGTCCGCGGCGAGCTTTGGGTGCCGTGCGATCAGGCGAATATGGTCGTTCGTGTCCAATTCCGATCGCCTGCGGACCTGCGGATCCAGGAAGAGACAGCCACCGGCACGCGGGGCAGTTTCTGATGTCGCATAGATACACTCTCCCGGGCCCTCGAGCTGTCCTAACCCTGTGCGCCGGGATCGCCATTGCAACGCTCGGTGCGAGACAGGTGCTGGCGGCGACCGCTTGCGCGGCTCTTGTCGGCCTCCACGCACCGAATGTCACGGTTACGACGGCGGCCACCGTGCAGAATCTGTCGTCGATCTCAGCAACCCTGGCGCACGCGCGGCTGGCCACGCCGCTCTGCCGCGTCAAAGGCTTCATCGCCCCGACCCGCGACTCGCACATCGCGTTCGAGGTCTGGCTGCCGCCGCGAGCGGCGTGGAACCACAAGCTGGAGGCGGTTGGCAACGGCGGCTATCTGGGGGCGCTCATGTATGGGGCGATGGTGCCGGGCTTCGATCTCGGCTACGCCACCATGACCACGGATCTCGGGCACGTCAATCCGCCTCACCAGGCTGAATATGCGGCCTGGGCGCTGGGCCATCCGCAGAAGATCATCGATTTCGCCTATCGGGCAGAGCACCTGGCGACGCAGACCGCCAAGCGGCTCATCGAGGCGTACTACCGCGCCGAACCCGCCCATTCCTACTACGCCGGCTGCTCTGCAGGAGGCATCGAGGGGATCGTGGAGCTGCTGCGTTATCCAAAGGATTACGACGGCTACATCATTGGCGATGCCACGCCCGATCATGTCGGCCAGGAGATGGAGGCGATGTGGAATACACTCGCGGCCTCACTTGCCGATCCCGGGCATGCGCTCACGCCACCGGAGCTTGCTCTGGTCCACAAGGCGGTTCTGCGGCAGTGCCTGGGCAAGGATGGCGGGGCGCCCACCGACACCTTCCTCACGGACCCTCCGGCCTGCGACTTTGAGGTTGCGCAGCTCGAGTGCAAGCCCGGGCAGGACGCTTCCGCCTGTCTCGCGCCCGCCGCGGTGGCGATATTCGAGAAAATCTACCAGGGACCGGTCGATCCGCTCACTCATCAGTCGATCGCCCCAGGCGTCACGGTCGGCAGCGAGCTGCTCTGGCCGCGGTACTTCACCGGCAAGAAGAACCCCGTGCCGGCCGACCGGCCGTGGTCGGGGATGCTGGCGGACATGATCTATTCCGATCCCGGGTATCTGAGCCGGGAGAAGTATCTGTCGTTCAACTTCGGCAGCGATTACCAAGCCATCCTGGAGAAGACCATCGCGGATGAAACCGTCGAGTCGGTCTTCGATGAGCGCAACCGCGACCTCGATGCCTTCGAGCGCGCCGGCGGCAAGGTGATCCAGTATCACGGTTGGGACGACCCCAACATACCGGCCCTTTCCGCCGTTGAATTCTTCAACAGCATCGTCGCCGACCAGGCGCGGCGTCATCGCCTGACGGCCGCTGAGGCCCGGCGCGCGACGCTGCGCTTCTATCGCCTCTTCATGGTGCCCGGCATGGGCCATTGCGGTGGCGGCGCCGGTCCCGCCGAGTTCGGCCAGCCGGGGCCCGGACCTCGTCCGCCCGGCCGGGTCGCCGGGCATGGCCCACTGACTGCGCTCGACCGCTGGGTCGAGCAGGGGATCGCGCCGCGGCAGTTCGTCGCCGCGCGCTTGAATTCCAGCACGCACAAGGTCGATATGAAGCGTCCGATTTGCCCGTATCCCGAGGAACCGCGCTGGAATGGCAGCGGCAATACCCGCGATGCGAGCAGTTTCACCTGCGCCGTTCCGCATTCGATGCGCCACGCGGCGAGCTAGCAAGCCATGATGAAAGCCAACATGACAGCCACCCTGAGCACCCCTATGAAGCGCCTCGCCGCGCCTTGCCTCCTCCTGGTGGCCGCGGCGGGTCTTGCCGGTCCCGCCGCCAACGCGCAGACCGCCGCGCAGCGATTTCAAAGATCGCTGGCAGCGGAATTCCATCTCAACGACGACCGCGGGCCCGTCCGTCACGTCGATCTGTCAGCGTTCAAAGGACCTGTCTCGAGCGAGATTCTCACCGGGCCCGCGAACGGGCTGGACAGTGCCTTCATCGTGTATACGCGCATGGCGCCAGGTGCGCGTTCCGTGGGTCTTTATACGCTGCCCGTCGAGCAGACCTACGTGGTGCTGAAGGGCAAGCTCAACGTGCAGATCGGGACCGACCGGTTCGTGGCCAACCCGGACACGCTCGTCCTCGTGCCTCCGGGCGTTCCGCACCAGGCATGGAATGCCGGCTCCGAGCCCGAAGCGGATTTCGAGGTGGTGACGCCTGCGCCGTCGCGAAGCCTGGTCTCCATGATGCAGCCCGCGGCGGCACGAAAGATCGCGAACGCCGCGCAATACGTGCACGTTCCGCCGCCGCTCGGCAAGCTCAAAGGTGGTGCCGGCCACGCCGCATTGAACGAGCGTGTGCTGGCGAGCCGCGCGACGGGATCCGAATACGTCCTCGAGCGCATGGGGGAAGTGCTGCCGGGCAGCAAGTCCGAGCCGTCGCACATACACCCGTTCGATCAGCTCTATTTCGTCCGGGCCGGCACGATGACGTTCTTCTATGGGCTGAAGACCTATCAGCTGCATGCCAACACGCTGGTGGTCATACCTTCTGGCATCGTGCACCACGATCAGAATGGCGGCTCATCGGTCATGAGTTTCATCCAGCTCGTGGTCCCGGAGCCCAAAGCCGGGGTCCCATTCGGAGTTCACGTGACGATCGATCGATCGCGTGGAGCGCGACACTAGCGCGATATTCGCACGTCCAACCGCGATATCTCCCCGGTCAGGAGTCCCGCATGGATCGTCGCCGGTTTCTCACGGCCACCAGTGTAACCGCGCTCGCCGCCCGGCTGTCCGCCCCTCTCGCATCCCAGCGGGCCACGGGCGGCGAGCCTTCCGCGACCGGCGATGCGATTGCCGGGAGAGGAGTCGACATCACCGGTCAGCTCGCGCGCTACATGGCGACGGCGCGCGACCGCGCGCTGCCGGAACCAGTGGTCGCCGCATGCAAGGCTCGCATCATCGATACCTTCGCGGCGATGATTTCGGGCGCGCGCTTGAAACCGGGAATCCTGGCCACCGCGTACGTGCGGCAGTTGGGCGGCACCGGGCCGGCGACCGTAATCGGTTCGAGGCTGCGCACCAATGCAATCGATGCCGCACTCGCCAATGGAATGTGCGCCCACGCTGACGAGACGGATGACTTCGAGCCGGTGACGAAAGCGCATCCGGGCTGCTCATCGGTCCCTGCCGCGCTGGCCATGGCGGAGAAAAACGGTGCCTCGGGCGAAGTTTTCATACGTGCGGTGACGCTCGGCTACGATCTCGGCTGCCGTCTGTTGATGGCGCTCGGCCCCAACCTGGTGCGCAAGACGAATCGCAGCGCCGAAGGCATGAGCTCCACGTTCTGTGCGCTCGGTGCGGCCGCGCCGTTGGCGCGGCTCGATGAGCAGCGCATGCGCTTCGCGATCTCTTACGCCGCGCAGCAGGTCTCCGGCCTCTGGAGCTGGGTGAATGACGAGCAGCACATAGAGAAGGCGTTCGACTTCGCCGGCATGGGAGCGCGCAACGGTGTGCAGGCGGTGACCATGGTTGAGGCCGGAATGACCGGAACGCCCAACGTGCTCGATGGCGCGCACAACCTGTTCATCGCGGAGTCGACACGACCGAAGCCCGAAGCGATCCTGGAAGGGCTCGGAACCCGCTTCTACGTGACCGAGACCGCCATCAAGCCGTATTCGGTCGGATACCCCTGCCAGGCGGCGCTGGACGCGCTGCTCGCCCTGCGGCGGCAGTATCACCTCGCGCCGGAAAACGTCCGCTCGATCATCGTCCGGCTTCCGAGCGATGCCGTGGGGATCGTCGGCAACAGCGCGATGCCTGATGTCAACTGTCCGTACCTCGTCGCGCTGGCCTTGCTCAAGGGCGCGGTCTCCTTTGCCGATAGTCACGATGCACCGTCGATGACCCGACCCGAAGTGTTGGCGGTACGCCGCAAGGTGCAAGTCGTCGCTGATGCGGCGCTGATGGACCCGGCCGCGCCGCGCGGGTCCATCGTCGAGGTGACGTTGACCGATGGACGCCACGTTCAGCACCACACGAAGTTTCCCCCCGGAACCCCGGAGAATCCGCTCTCGACCGAGGCGCTCGACGTCAAGGCGCGGGATCTCATGGCACCGGTACTCGGCGCTGCAAGGACGGACGAGCTGCTCCACCGGCTCCACGAGCTGGAGAAGCTCGATAACATGCGCCGACTTCGACCCTTGCTCACGGCCTGACGTGCCAGCATGATGGCGCCTCATTTCATAAAGGGCCCGGCATGACGTCGAACGAGGCTTGGACCGCGGTGCATCGCAATGTCGTCGTGGCGAGCTTTCTGGGATGGATGCTCGACGCCTTCGACTTCTTCCTCGTCGTGTTCGTGCTCAAGCACCTGGCGAGCGATTTCGGCACGGACGTCAAGGCGGTGACGGTCGGAATCACCGCCACTCTCGCTCTGCGGCCCGTGGGCGCGTTTCTTTTCGGCCGTCTTGCCGACCACTACGGCCGGCGGCCGGCGCTGATGGCGAGCGTACTGCTGTACTCCGCCATGGAGCTGGCGACGGCGTTCGCCTCGTCATTGACGGTATTCATCGTGCTCCGCGCCCTCTATGGAATTGCAATGGGCGGGGAGTGGGGCGTGGGCGCCTCGCTGGCCTTCGAGTCCGTGCCCATCCGCTCGCGGGGGCTTGTTTCCGGCCTCCTTCAGGCCGGGTATCCCTGCGGATATCTGCTGGCGGCCGTGGTCTTCGGGCAGTTGTTCGACCACATCGGTTGGCGCGGGATGTTCGTGATCGGGGCGGCACCGGCGCTGCTGGTGGCGTTCATCTTCAGCAAGGTGCCCGAGTCCGAGACCTGGACCGCGGGCCGCAGGGAGCCGGCGCGGCGCGGGCTGCTGGCGGGGCTGCGGGGCCATTGGTTGCTGGCGGGCTATGCGATCCTGCTCATGGCCTGCTTCAACTTCTTCAGTCACGGCACCCAGGACCTGTATCCGCTCATGCTCGAGGCGCAGCGCGGCTTTTCGACGGGGACGGTCGCGAATATTGCCATCGTGTACAACATCGGCGCCATTTGCGGCGGCCTTCTGTTCGGCACTTTATCGACCCGCATGGGCCGGCGCCGGAGCATCGCGCTCGCCGCGGCGCTCTCCCTGGTCGCGCTGCCCTTCTGGGCGTATTCGTCCACACCCGTGACGCTGGCCATTGCCGCTTTCGCGATGCAATTCATGGTGCAGGGGGCGTGGGGCGTCGTGCCCGTGCATCTCAACGAGCTGTCGCCGCAAGGCATCAGGGGGACGTTTCCCGGCGTCGTCTATCAACTTGGGAATCTGCTCGCTTCCTACAACGCAACGCTGCAGGCGGGCATAGCCGCGGCGCACGGACCCGCCGGGCACGCAGACTACGCGTTTGCGCTCACTCTGGTCTGTGGAGTCGTTGCCGTGGCGTTGGTGTTGCTCTCGCTGTTGGGGCCGGAGCGACGCGGCGTATCCTTCGCGGCGTAAAGCGGCGAAACCGATGGAGAAAGTAGACTGTGTGGTCATCGGCGCGGGCGTTGTCGGCCTCGCGGTCGCGCGGGCCTTCAGGCTCAGGATCTCGCGCGCCGGATCGAAGGCATCCCGAAGCCGAGCATTCCTCCATCATTTTACGCCAAAGACAACTACTACCTGCTGCACGGGAAGGCACCGTTCCACCATCCCATCTATCCGGTTCCGGAGCCAGGCGGCCTGGGCGTACACCTCACGCTCGACCTCGCCGGACAGGCGAAGTTCGGACCCGACGTCGAATGGGTGGAAAAGTTGGATTTCAGCGTCGACCCCGGTCGGGCGGAGCGTTTCTACCCCGTCATCCGCCGCTACTGGCCCGGACTGCCCGACGGCGCGCTGCATCCCGGCTATGCGGGGATTCGTCCCAAGCTGAGCGGGCCCGGCGCTGCCGCTGCGGACTTCCTGATCCAGGGACCGGAAGCACACGGCGTGCGCGGCCTGATCAACCTCTATGGCATCGAGTCTCCCGGCATGACAGCGGCGCTGGCGATTGCGGAGCTGATCGCGGACTCAGTCGTTTAGCTGTCTGCGCTCTGAGACAGCTCTGGCCGGCCGGCCGCGCCGGAGCTAAGGTATCGGCCGACCCTGCACCCGCAGCCCTAGGAGGAAGCGCCATGGCCAAACGTCCACTCAAGGGAAGCGAGCGAAACCCGCTTCCGAATTCGCGCGTATTGGGACCGGCGGACCCGACGGAGCGCCTGGAAGTCACTGTGGTCGTTCGGGCGACCGATCCCCAGGGCCTGCAGGCTCGCCTCCAGGAAATCGCCAAGCGCCGGGGCTCCGGGAATCACCTGTCCCGCGCCGACTATGCCCGGCGCCACGGCGCCAGCCGGGCGGATCTGGACGCGGTCCGGGAATTTGCCGAGGCGCACGGCCTGGCGGTCGTGCAGGAGCACGCCGGGCGCAGGACCTTGGTGTTGGCCGGCACGGTCGCGCAATTCAACGATGCATTCGCCGTCGAGCTGCAACACTGCTCGCATCCTGGAGGCACCTATCGTGGGCGGACAGGTCCCGTTCACGTCCCCGCCGAGTTGAGCAGCCTCATCGAGGCGGTCCTCGGCCTCGACAACCGGCCGCAGGCCGAGGCGCACTTTCGCATGAAGACGAGCCAGGCCGGACAGCGCTCCCGCCCGGCGCGCGCGGGCGCGGCTTCGTTCACTCCCGTGCAGCTCACCGCGATCTATGACTTCCCGAAGGGCGACGGCGCGGGCGAATGCATCGCCCTCATCGAGCTCGGCGGCGGCTATCGGCCGCAGGATCTGCAGACCTATTTCAGCGGTCTCGGTGTTTCTCTCCCGACCGTCACGGCAGTCTCTGTCGACCAGGCGACGAATCAGCCAACCGGCAGTCCCGACGGGCCGGACGGCGAGGTGATGTTGGATATTGAGGTTGCCGGCGCGATTGCTCCGGGCGCGGCCATTGCCGTGTACTTTGCGCCGAATACGGACGCCGGATTTCTCGATGCGGTGACGACGGCAATTCATGACGAGGTCCGCAAGCCGTCGGTCGTCTCGATCAGCTGGGGTGGCGCCGAATCGACCTGGACTCAACAGGCGATGACCACGATGGACCAGGCATTTCAAGCGGCCGCTGCCATGGGAATGACGGTGTGTGTTGCCGCGGGCGACAGTGGATCGACCGATGGCGTGAGCGATGGAAGCAACCATGTGGACTTCCCCGCTTCCAGCTCCTACGCGCTTGCGTGCGGGGGCACCAGCCTGCAGGCCAACGGAACTACAATCGTCAGTGAGGTTGTTTGGAACGACGGCAATCCCGCCAGCGGTGCGAGCGGCGGGGGTGTCAGTACTTTCTTTGCGCTGCCGTCATGGCAGCAAGGCCTCGACACCACCGATGCGGAAGGGACGCGCAGCCCGTTGTCGATGCGCGGTGTTCCTGACGTATCTGCGGACGCGGATCCGCAGACCGGTTACAACATTCTGGTCGATGGGACGACTGCCGTGTTCGGCGGCACGAGCGCCGTGGCCCCTCTCTGGGCCGGTCTCATCGCGCGCATCAACGCCACGGCCGGACACTCCGTCGGCTTCATGAATCCCGCCCTCTATGGACAACCCGCGGCCCTGCACGACATCACGCAGGGCAACAACGGCGGCTTCGCCGCCTCATCCGGCTGGGATGCCTGCACCGGCCTCGGCAGCCCGGATGGCACGAAGGTGGCCGCCATCACTGGCCTCTGATCCCGGCATCCACGTTTGATTGTCGCGCCGGGGCGGCGATAGGCAGTCCGGCAGCGGTGCCGCTCGGAGCCTGCCTCCCGGTTCATGACCAGTTCAATCGGTGGCGCATAGCATGTGCAGCCATGTCGTCGGCATGCCACACAAATGCAAAAGCTTCGCTCACCATGAGGGATCTTCAGGATTCTTCACACAGCGGCGGGGCTCAGGTACTGGCCCCTTCGCGTAAAATCGCTGCCTCTGTCGCCGCTCCCGTCATCGGCGGATCGACAAGGCCGTTGAACCCGAGAGATGACGGAAGAGTAATGGAAGTGATGCAAAAGCCCCTCATGCGAACGTTCCAGAACCAACAAACCATCTCGGGCTCCGCGGCCGGCGCCTTGGCCGTCGTCCCGCCGCCGCACATGACCGCAGGGACCTCCCGGGAGCCGGGGGAGCTGTGGAACTATGCGGTGTACAGCCTGATCGCGCTAGCCTGCGTCATCGTCGGCTACTACCAGTTCCACATCATCGTGCTGCGCATCCTGCGGATCGCGGAGAAGCAACACGGGATGCGCGCAGTCGCCTACCTCGGCCTCTTCTGGCTCGGTCTCGGATTCGTGCTGGTCGTGATCCGGACGGCTTTCTGGATCGTGTACCGTCCGGCTGCCGCGGCCACGAGGGAGAGCGCGCCCAGCCTCACGGTGATCATCCCCGCCTACAACGAAGGGGCGATGGTGCTGCAGTCGATCGAGTCGGTGGCCAAAGCCGACTATCCCCACGATCGGTTGGAAATCCTCGTGGTCGACGACGGCAGCAAGGACGATACCTACAGTTATATCGCACAGGCCGCGCAGAAATATCCCAGCCTCGTCACCGCGCTCCGCCACGAGCGCAACCGCGGCAAGCGCGAGGCGCTCGCCCTGGGCTTCAGCCGCGCCCGCGGCGAGGTCCTGGTGACGATCGATTCCGACAGCGTCATCGAGCGGGATGCTCTGCTGGCCCTCGCCGGGCCGTTCCGCGATCCCAAGATCGGCGCGGTGGCGGGCAGGGTGGAGGTGTACAACCGCGCCCACGGCATCATTCCGCGCATGCTGCACGTCCGCTACATGCTCTCGTTCGACATGCTGCGCGCCGTGGAGTCCGTGTATCGCAATGTCTACTGCTGTCCCGGCGCCCTCACCGGCCTGCGGGCCGCGGGCGTCCGCCGGGTGCTGGAGCGCTGGAAGAATCAGCAATTCCTCGGTTCCCGCTGCACCTTCGGCGAGGACCGCGCCATGACGAACTATCTGCTCGACAGCGGCTACGACACGGTGTATCAGCGCACCGCGGTCGTGCGTACCCTGGTGCCGATCTCCTACGTGAAGCTCTGCAAGATGCTGCTGCGCTGGGATCGCTCTTACGTGCGCGAAGAGATCCGCTTCATGGGCATCGTATGGAAGCGGCCGTGGCCCACGCGCATCATGGCGATGTTCGACCGCGCGGTGACCAACTTCCGCTACCCCGCATCCTATTCCAGTCTCGGGCTGCTGCCGATGCTGATGATGCAGGACCCGACGGTCGCGATGCCGATAGTGGCCACGATGGGGGCGATGTCGCTCTTCAGCGTGCTCTACTTCCTGCGCACGGAGCGCTCGATGAGCTTTCTGTACGGCGTGTTGTATACGTACTATTCGGCGATCGCGCTCTTCTGGATCATGCCGTACGCCGTGGCCACGGTGCGGTCACGCAAGTGGATGACGCGCTGAGGAGCTAGCGCTCGGCGGCGGCCCCCGCCGTGCGGCCGTCGGCGAAGAACTCGGCGTGCTCACGCCGGTACTTCTGGTATCTCTCGCTGGTGGCGCGGATGTCGGCCACGATCGCTTCCTCCGCGGCGGCGGGACGGCGCGCGCGAATCGCCTCGAGCGCCTGCTGATGGTGGGTGGTGGCGCCGCGCTTGATCTTCTCCACTCCCAGGTCCACGAACAGCGCCACGGTGCAGGGCCCGCAACGGACCCACAGCGGCTCGATCAGCTCCAACATCGTCGGCTGATGCGCCGCCTCGTAGATGGCGAAATGAAATTCACGGTTCCGCTGTTGGATGACGGTCGGCGCGCTCGGCACTTTGGCGGACAGGAACGCGCGGCTCGCCTCCTCGATCCTGGCGAGCTCCGCTCTGTCGGCACGCTCGGCGGCGAGACGCGCCATGTGCCCCTCGAGCAGCATCCGCGCCTCACAGATTTCGGCGAACTCCTCCGCTGACAGCACCGGCACCCGCACCGAGCGCGTCGGCAGCAGCTCCAGAACCCGCTCCACCGTCAGCTTCTGCAGCGCCTCACGCACCGGCATGATGCTGGTGCCGAGCTTCTGCGCCAGCTCGCGGATGGTCAGCACCTGCCCCGGCTTGAACTCCGAGTGAATCAGTGCCTGGCGGATCCGCAGGTACACACGCTCCTGCAGCGTGTCACGCGCGATCGGCGTCAGCGAGTGGGTATGGGGCTTCTCCATGGTCTCCTCAGCTTGAGGCATTCTGCCTGAAAGACAATCGATACTGTTGCGGCGACATGCCGCTCTTGGCATGGAAGAGCCGCGAGAAATAGGCCGCATCCTCGAACCCGAGGTCGAGTGCGATGGCGCCGATCGATGACGAGGAGCCGGAGAGGCGGCGCTTGGCCTCGCGGATGAGACATTCGTGGATGAGCCGCACCGGCGGCGCGCCGGTGACCCGGACGCACATCGCACGGAGATGTCCCGGGGACACATGCAGGGCCCGGGCGTAGTCGGTCAGGCGCCAACGGTCGCGGCAGTGTGCTTGCGCCAACCCCACGAATTGCGCGACGAGCTGTGCCGGACGATCGCCGCTGGTCGCACCCCGGTCGCCGGCGTGCGCGAACTCCTGATTCAGGAGACTCAGCGCCTCCGTGAGCAGGATCTGGACGCGGGCTTCCACGCCACCCTGCCGGGCGGCCGTCGCCAGCCGCAGCTCGCGGATGAGCGCGGCAATGCTCGCCGTCAGCGAAAAGTCCAAGTCACTGCTCCGAATCGTCCATTGGGCGCGACGGGCCAAAGCGTTATTGTGATCACAACCACTGCTATTACGAAATGCTACCCGTCGGGGTCGCCAAAAGCCAGAGGGGGGCACGCGTGAAAATGATGCAGCCGATTGCCATGAGTGCGCTTTCGGTCGTGGCCTCGGCGGGCGCGATGGCGGCTTCGAATCATGTGGCGCGCCCGCTCAGCATCGCGCAGATCGCGAGCGCACCCTTCCCCTACGATCTCGCCGCTTCCCCGATCGACGGCGCCGTAGCGTGGGTCTACAACGAGCGTGGCGCGCGCAACGTCTGGGTCGCGCAACGCGGGCCGCATGGCGGCTATGCCGCGAGAAGGCTCACTCCCTACACGGCCGATGATGGCGAGGTCATCTCGAACCTCGTCTGGAGCGGTGACGGCAAAACGCTCCTTTATACGCGCGGCGGCGTGTCATGGAATGCAGAGATTCCGGTCAACCCGCTGAGCCTTCCGAGCGGCCCCCGAGCCGGGGCCGTCTGGGCGGTCTCTCTCAACGGCGGCGCCCCGCGCCGGATTGGGGAGGGCACGATGCCGGCGCCGGCGCCCAAGGGCGATGTCGTAGTCTTCCTTCACAGCGGTCAGCCATGGCTGACCTCGAGCCATGGAGCCGCGGAGCCAGCGCCGCTCTTCGTCGATCGGGGCCGCGTGGACTCTCTCACCTGGTCGCCAGATGGCACTCGCCTCGCTTTCGTGAGCAACCGGCCGGCGCACAGCATCGTCGGTGTCTACGACCTCGCGACGAAATCGATTCAGTGGATCGCCCCTGGGATCGACTACGACATCGATCCCATATGGTCGCCGGACGGTAAGCGCATCGCATTCGTTCGCACTCCGTCCGATCCGGTCGTCCCTTTCACGTCCAACCGCGAAGGCACGCCTTGGGAGATCTGGGTCGCCGATGCCGCGACGGGGCAGGGCGGCAGGATCTGGCGCGCCACCGAGGGCGTCGGCAGCCGCTTCCGCCTTCTCTTCAACAGCCGCGACAGCATCTTCTGGGGCACCGGCGACCGTCTGGTGTTTCCCTGGGAGGTCACCGGCTGGGTGCGGCTCTACTCGATTCCGGCGGCGGGTGGCGAGCCGCTGTTGCTGACACCGGGAGAGTCGGAGGTGTTCGGCGCCCAGCTCAGCAAGGACCGCTCGCGTCTGGTCTACTCGTCCAACCAGGGCGATCTCGACCGGCGGCACATCTGGGAGCTGTCGGTTGCGCACGGGCACCCTCGCCAGGTGACTCGCGGCGATGGAGTGGAGGATATGCCCGTCATCACGGTCGACAACCTCATCTTCGCTCTGCGTGGCGAGCCGCGCGTACCCTTGCGGCCCGTTCAGATCAGGGACGACGGCATGATCGATGTGGCGCCGGGCGCCATGCCGAAGGATTTTCCCTCGAATGATCTGGTCGTGCCGCAGCTGGTCACTTTCGAGGCCGCCGACGGCACCGCGATTCACGGTCAGCTCTTCATTCCCAAGGGACGCACGGCTCCCGGACCGGCGCTGATCTTCTTCCACGGCGGCCCCACGGACCGGCAGATGTTCGCTGCCTGGGACCCGTTCGAGACGCACAGCCACCTCTACGACTCGAGCCAATACCTGGCCAATCACGGGTACGTGGTTCTGTCGGTCAACTACCGTGGCGGTGCCGGCTATGGTTTCGAGTACCGCGAGCCGTCGCGGTTCGGCGCGGGCGGGGCATCGGAGCTCGATGACATCGTCGCGGCGGCGAAATACATGCAGGCACGGCCCGACGTCGCTCCGAAGCGTCTAGGAGTGTGGGGTGGCAGCTACGGCGGACGCATGACCTTGCTCGCGCTGGCGGAGGCGCCGCAATACTTCGCGGCCGGCGCGAGTTACTCCGGCATTTACGACTGGGTGACGATGCCGGAATTCGACGTGAATGGTGCGCAGGCCGGCAACGAAGCGGCCGTGAGACTCGCTTATGACTCCGGCCCGGTCGCGCACATGGATAAATGGCGCGCACCAGTGCTCCTGATGCTGGGTGACGCCGACCCCATCGTCAACATCGGGCAGACGACCGCGCTGGCCGCCGCCCTGCGCAGCAGGAAGATTCCCGTGGACGTGCTCGTGATTCCCGATGAGGTCCACTTCCTCCTCAAAGACAGCTCCTGGAACAGAGTCTTCGAGGCGACGAAGGATTACTTCGACAAGCAGTTATGATGAGACTCGAGAATGTGTGCACGGCCGCAGCCGTGGTCCTGTTTGCGACTGCCTCTCTGGTTCCGCGCGCGGCACGCGCGACGCCGGTACCGCAACTCACGATAACGCTGACGCCCGCGGCGGCCGGTCGGGACGGCAACATTCCTTACGTCGATGTGCAGGTCGTCGCGCCTGACATGCACGTGCCGGCTGGCAAGCCACTGTTGCGCCTGCCGCTCGTCTCCAGCAACGTGACTACCGTAGCGAACAGCCTCGAGGGCCTGCGCGTGACTGATTCGGGAGGCGCATTGTCGCTCACGACACGCGACGATCAGCCGTCGGGTCTCATGTTCTTCCGGCACTGGTATGCCGCTCGGGCGGCGGCCGGAACTCTCACCATCCGCTATCGCGCGCCGATCACGAATGCCCTCAATCCGGGAGGCGCCGCGCCACCTCTCGAGCTGCGCACGGAAGATGGCGGTTTCTCGGCTGACGCCAGTACCTTCGTGGTGCTGCCCGACTCCGGCAACACGTACCGCATCGCGATCCGATGGAAGTTTGCGGCGCTGGGGCCGAAGGCCGTGGGACTATCGACGCTGGGTGCCGGCGACGCGCCTGCCGATCAGAGCACGCAGCGCGCGCTGAACGCGCTCTACGACAGCGGGCTCTACCTGATGGGTGGGCGGGTGCACGTCTATCCGTCGCCCCTGCCCGCGTATGGGTTCATGTCCGCCTGGCAGGGAAGTCCGCCATTCGACGCTGCCGCGCTGATGCGCTGGACGCGGTCGCTGTATGGCAGCTATCTGCGCTTCTTTCGGGCACCGCCGCGACGCCCGTACGAAGTCTTCCTGCGCCGCAATCTCGTCAACGCGGGGGGCGGAGTCGAAGTCGGCGGCTCGTTCGTCGGCACTTTCGATCGGCAGACGCAGGAGCAGGATTTCAAGCTGACACTCGCGCACGAGATGGTGCACACCTTCGCGCCCCCCCTGGATGCCCCTGAAGGGCTGCTCTCATCCTGGTACGCGGAAGGACTCGCGGTCAATTACGAGCGCGTCCTGCCGTGGCGCGCGCACCAGATCTCCACGGCGGACTTCCTCGCCGATCTCAACAAGACCGCCGCGCGCTATTACACCGACCTGCTGAACGACACCCCGAACAGCCAGATCCCCGCGCGCTTCTGGGCCGACACCCGGGTTCGGGTGCTGCCGTACGATCGCGGCTCGCTGTATTTCGCTCAGGTGAATGCCGAGATGCGCCGCAGTACTCACGGCAGGCGCTCGCTCGATGACCTGTTGCGGAAGATGATCGCGAGACACCGCCAGGGCCAGGTGGTCGATGAGGCCGCCTGGGTCGCGCTCGTGCGCCAGGCGCTCGGCAGCCGTGGAGTTGCGGAGTTTCGCGCCATGATGAGCGGCAAGCTCGTCGTTCCACCATCGGATGCGTTCGGGCCCTGTTTCGAGCGCACGACCGCGCCCCTGCGGCGCTATCAGCTCGGCTTCGACAGTGAGGTGCTGATGGAGCCGGCGCGAATCGTGCGCGGTCTCATTCCGGGCTCCGCCGCCGCGCGTGCCGGCCTGCGCAACGGCGATCGGATCGTGAAGCCGGTGCCTCAGGACTCCATTCAGGCGGATCAGGCCGCAACGCTGACCTTGCTCATCGAGCGCAACGGCAGAACGTTCCCGATCACATACCTGCCCCGCGGCGAGACGGTGCCGGCGTACCAATGGCGGCGCCGGCCCGATATCGGGGACGCCGTCTGCGGTCTCTGAGAGCCGGACGCGGCGAGTCGAAAAGTCCAAGCGCCTGCTCTGCTTCGTCCATTTGCGGTGCGGCGCCACAGTGCTAGTGTGATCACAGATTAATCTATTACAGGCAGCCTCCGGGGGAGCTCGAGATGAACGTACGATCGATCGTGCGATTGCTGTTGCGCGGCGGCTCGCCTCCGGCGGTCGCCTTGCTGTTGCTGGGCGCCTCAGCCGCGGCCGGTGCGCAGAGTGCTCAGACTGCCGCGTCGCAGCAGGCGAACGCGGCCCCGATGCAGCTCCAGGAGGTCATCGTGACCGCGGAGAAGCGCCGGCAGCCGCTGCTCGAGGCTCCTGTGTCGGTGACGGTCGTCTCCGGCCAGACGCTCGAGCAACGGCACGAGGTCAAGCTGGCAGACTATCTGGCGCAGATTCCGGGAATCTCCGTGCAGGACAACGGCTACGGCCAGGTCGACTTCTCCATCCGCGGAATCGGCTCCTCGCCCAACCTCGCGCCGACGGTCGGAGTCGAGGTCGACGGCGTGCCGATCGGCTCCAGCAATGCGGCGGGCGACGCGGCGCTCAAGCCCGACATCGACCCGAACGACATGGCGAACATTCAGGTGCTGTATGGCCCGCAGGGCACGCTCTACGGCGATGACGCGATGGGCGGCTTGATCGAGTACACGACCGTGAAGCCCGACCTCGAGCGCTTCTCCGGCCGCGTCGAGGCCGACACCTCGACGGTGCAGGGTGGCGGTGTGGGCAGCGCGCAGCGCGCGATGGTCAATCTGCCGATCATCGACGGCACGCTCGGGGTGCGCATCACCGGCTTCCTGCGACACGATCCGGGCTTCATCGACGACGTCGAGTCGGGACAGAAGAACGTCAACGACGATGCCGCCAAAGGCGGACGCATCGACATGCTGTGGCAGATCGCAAGCAATGCTTCGCTGCGCTTGAACGCGCTCGCGCAGGACGGCAATGCCAACGGCGACGCCGAGGAGATCCTGAATCCTGACTATCAGTCGGTCAACGGCGACCTGAAGAGCACCGGCCGCGGCGGTTTCAACGGCTACCAAAGCAAATACCGCTTCTACACGGCCACGCTGGACATCGATCTCGGCTGGGCTCATCTGCTGTCACTGTCCGGTTACAACACCACGTACTACGTGGCCAACCTGGATCTGACCAATGTCTTCGGTCCGATCTTCGGGACGCCGCCCTTCGTGCTCTACCCGCTGGCGCAGGACGACCGCACCAACAAGTTCAGCCAGGAGATCCGGCTGACATCGCCCTCGAATCAGCCTCTCGAGTGGATCGGCGGGCTTTACTACACCCGCGAGCAGACCACTTTTGCTCAAACCCTCACGGACATCGATACCACGACGGGCCAGCCGTTCGCGGGATTCCCGACCGGCGTGCTGTCGGCGCCGCTGGTAAATCCGCCCACGGCCTTCCACGATTATGCCGGCTATGTGACGCTGACTTACCACTTCAGTCCCAAGTTCGACCTCGAGGCGGGCGGACGCTATACCAGTGAGACCACCGACGTCCCCTATACGAGCGCAACCGGGCTCATCGCCGGTGCGCCAACGCCGGCGAGCAGCGAGAAGGACGACGCGACGACCTTCCTGGCTGCCGCCCGCTACCACTTCTCGCCCGACCAGATGGCTTATCTGCGCGTGGCTTCGGGCTTCCGTCCCGGCGGCAGCAACGGTGTGCTGCCCGGCGTGCCGCCCACCTACGGCCCGGACAAGACGGTCAACTACGAGCTCGGGTACAAGGGGGCCTACCTCGACCGGCGCCTCGAGCTCGAGACGGCCTTGTTCTACATCGATTGGACCAACATCCAGCTGACCGCGCTCAACGAATACGACGAGGGCTTCACGGTCAACGGCAACAGGGCGAGGAGCCAGGGCGCACAGTTCAGCGGCCAGTACCTGCTCGGCTACGGCTTGTCGGCGCAACTCTCCCTCACGTACACGGACGCCGCCATGATCCAGGCAGGGCCGCCGAGCTCCGGGGCCGTGGCCGGTGCGGCGCTGCCCTATGCGAACAAGTGGAGCGGCACTTTCAGCCTCGAGAAGCGCTTCCCGATCACGCCGCGCTGGCAGGGCTCGGCGCAGGTGATCTACGACTTCTTCGGCGATCGCTACGGCCCGTTCAACTCGATCGTGCCGCCGGCACCGCAGGAGCCGCAGGTCTTCATTCCTCACTACAACACGGTCGACTTCCTCGCCGGCATCGGTGATGGACGTTATTCCGTGAATCTCTTCCTGCGCAATCTCAGCAACGCGCGCGGCATCAACAGCCTGCAGGCGGAGGGCGGCGGCGGCAACGGCGATCTGCAGGGAACGATCATCACGCCGCGCACCATCGGCCTCTCCCTGACGGCGAGCTTCTGATATGCGACCATCGATAATGGCGCTGCTGGCGCTCGCGATGATCCCGGCCGCATCGTGGGGCGCTGATGTGCCGACACCGAGGTCTGCTGTCACGCGTCACGTCGGGGAATTCGACGGCGCCCGAGTGAAGTACACCGCCTGGGTCGAGGACAACTTCGTCAACGACTCGCACGGCAAGCCCGGTGCCTCCATCATCACCGTGGCCTATACCCGTGACGACGTCGCCGATCCGCAGCGGCGCCCGGTGCTCTTCGCCTTCAACGGCGGCCCGGGGGCGGCGGGGTCGATGCTCAACCTCAGCGGCATCGGACCGGTGCGTCTCGTCGGCAGCTCGCGCAGCGTCCCCGGGGTCCGGCCGGGCCTGCCGGAGTCGGGGCTTTACCAGGACAATCCCGACAGTCTGCTCGATGCGGCCGACCTCGTATTCATCGATCCGGTGAGCACGGGATTCAGCCGTGCCTTCGCGGGTGAGAATCCGAAGCAGTGGTATTCCGACGCCACGGATGCCGCTTCGGTGACGCAGGCCATCGAGCACTGGCTGACCGTGCACCATCGCTGGGCCTCGCCGCGATACCTGATCGGCGAGAGCTATGGCACCGATCGGGCCGGGACGATGCTCGCGAACGACAAGAGCCTGCGCTTCGAGGGCGTGGTGCTGATCGCGCTCGCCGTTCCGGCAGACGACCGTCTCATCCCCTACGTGACCTCGCTCCCGACCATGGCGGCCGGAGCCTGGTATCACAACAGGATCGCCCGCGACGGCCGCACCGTCGAGCAGGTGTTCGATGCGGCCGCACAGTTTGCGCGCACCGACTATCTGACAGCGCTCTATCGCGGCAGCAGCCTGCCTGCGACCGAGCGCACGCAGATCGCGCAACGCATGTCCGAGCTCATCGGACTGCCGGCCGGCCTGATCGCGGCTCACGATCTGCGCATCGAGAAGAACGACTACATGTTCAACCTTCTGAAGGACCAGCGCCTGCGCACCGGGCTGCTCGACGTGCGTGTCACCGGTCCCCTGCTCGCCAACGGCCAGGGCGCCATCGATGACCCCGCGCTCGGAGCGCTTCCCAAGAAGCTGCTCGGCTCGAAGCATCTGACGGCTGCCAGCATGGGCATCCTCAAAAACCCGAAGGTCGGCGCCTACCTCGAGAAGGAGTTGCACTTTCGGACCACGGAGCAGTACTACAGCATCAATTTCATCGCCAACTCGCAGTGGACCTACGATCATGACTTCGACCCGGTAGCCGCCGTGAGCGCCGCGATGAAGGCACAGCCCGGTCTACGCCTGATGTGGGTTCAGGGACTCTATGATCTGACGTGCCCCGCCGATCTCGCGCGCTACACCATCGATCAGGACGGGATACCGGCTGCCCGGCTGACGGCGGTCCTCCTGCCCGGCCCCCACAGCGCCTATACGACACCCGACACCCTGCCGATCTTCACCACCGCCCTGCGGAATTTCGTCACGCCGGGGGAGCGCAGGCAGTGAGCTCCGGTCGTCGCCTGGCGCGCGCGGCGGCGGCTGGTCTTGTCGCCGCTTCGCTGGCCACGCAGGTGCTGGCGACTCAGCCCGCACGCCAGGTCGAGAACGGGTTCACCTTTGCGGCCGGCGGCGACCTCATCGGGCCGAACAACAGCCTCGCGGGTGCTGCGGATGCCAGGTTGCAGGCCGTGGGCCGACACTTTCGCGATGCCGACCTGGGCTTCGCCAACGTGGAGGGCTCGCTGTTCGATCTCGCCGGCTTCAAGGGCTGGCAGGCGCCGGAGACCGGCGGCGGCTATCAGATCGCGCCGGCCGCGGTGGCCAGAGACCTGAGGTCTCTCGGGATCACCGTGGTCTCCAAGGCCAACAACCACGCCACGGATTGGGGCGCAGAGGGACTGGTGGCGACGCTCGCGTCCCTTCGCGCCGCGGGTGTGGCCGAAGCGGGCGCCGGCATGACGCTGGCGCGGGCTCGGGCGCCTGTGTACCTCGACACGCGCCGAGGCGTGGCCGCTTTGGTGGACACCGCTTCGACATTTACCCCCATGTCGGTGGCCTGTCCGCCACCCAACGCGCGCTACGGCCCCGCCGCGCGTGGTTGCCCCGGCATCAGCGCGCTGCACGTGCGCGCGGTCCACCTGCTGCCTTATGCCCGGTTCGATGAGCTGCGCACTCTCGTCAGCGGGCTCAGGGTCACATCGCCGGCCCAGTCGTGGTCGGGTGAGCTCGACAGCGTGCTGGCGGGACAGGGCAAAGGGGATCTGTTCGTTGGCGACACCGTCTTTCGCGGCGCGTCGTCGCGCGGGCTCACGTGGGAGATGGATCCGGACGATTTTCACGCGGTGATCGCCAGCGTCCGCGAGGCCAGGCAACATGCCAACTTCGTGCTGTTCTCCATCCACGCTCACGAGATCACGCCCTACGAGGGATCCTTCGCAGGGAGATGACAACGCCACGGCGCGTCCGGCGAGCTTCGAGCCGATCCTCGCTCACGCCGCCATCGATGCCGGCGCCGATGCCGTCATACGAAATGGCCCGCACGTGCTCGGCGGCATCGAGATCTACAAGGGCAAGCCCATCTTCTACAGTCTCGGGAGCTTCTTCTTCGAGTTCGGCGGCACGCGCAGCTATAAGGTTCCGGGCGGCATGCTGCTGCGTTTCTCGGATGCGTGGTTTCAGACGGCCGTGCCGGTCGTGACTTACCGGCGGGGTGCGGTGAGCGAGATCAGGTTATATCCCATGAGCATCGAATCCAGTCACGCGCCGACCGACGGCCGTCCCCGGCCTGCCGGTCCGGAGGAGGCGCGACAGATCCTCTTGCGGCTCCAAGCCATGTCGGCTCCCTACGGGACACGGATTCAGATCGTGAACGGCGTCGGGATCATTCACGGGCCGGGGTAACCGATGACTCTTCCATATCGCCGTAGTACCCCGGGCCGCCACGCATCCTGGCTGGCTCCGGCGGCGTTGGTCCTGCTCGCGGTGGTGCCTGCGCTCGCGCCGGCCAATCCTGCCGATGGCGCCCCGGTCATTACCCGCCATGAAGTGCGGATTGGCGGTCGCGGAGTTGGCGTATTCGGCGGAGGCCGGGCGCATCGCCATCCGCGATGTCGAGACCGGTGAGCCGCACGGGTACATGTTCTATACGGCGTACAGAGCCAACGCCGATGCCAAGCGGCCGGTGATGTTCGTATGGGACGGTGGTCCGGGGGCCCCCTCCGCCTGGCTGCATTTCGACATCGCGGGCCCGAAGCTCTTGCGCGGCACGCAGTTGGTCGACAACTCCGAGACATGGCTTGCCGCGTCCGACCTGGTTCTGGTCGATCCGATCGGCACGGGCTTCAGCCGTCCGACCAGCTCGGCCTACGAGCAGGAGTTCTACGGCACCGTCGGTGATGTCGCGTCCGTTACGGAGTTCGTGCGCTGCTGGCTCATACTGCACGACGCCGTCGGCGCTCCTGTGTTTCTCGCGGGCGAGAGCTGGGGTGCCGGCCGGGCCGCGAGCGTCGCGTACGCGCTCGAGAAGCGAGGCATCAACGTCAACGGCATCATATTGATCTCCGGTGGCTTCGGGCTCGATCAGCGCTACGGCTCACCGTCTCTGCTGCAGGCGCTCGGTGTCGTCGACATGGCGAGCACGGCGCTCTACTGGCACCGCAGCGCGCCCGATCTGGGCAAGGATCCGGCCGCGGTGCGCCGCGCGGCCGAAGCCTGGGTGCGCGCGACTTACGCACCGGCTCTCGCTCATCTCGGAGAGCTGTCGACCGCGGAGCGGAATCGGATCGCCCGGCAGCTCGCGCGCTTCACCGGCATTGCGCCTGCTGCCATCGATCGGCGCACGCTCGTGGTCACACCGCACCAGTTCCGAACGGAGCTGCTCGAGAGTGAAGGCAAGGTGCTCTATCTGCTCGATGGCCGCCGCACGAGTCCGCCGAGCGATGCCGGCACGCCGCAGATGCTGCAGTACCTGCGGCAGACTCTGGGCTATCGCACCGATCTGCCCTACCTCGACCTCGAGGACCTGACTCAGGGCTTTGCTCCGTCGGGTACATACCCGAAAAGTGTCGGCGAGCAGTGGAACTATGCCACCGCGCCGATGACTGCCGGGCAGGTGAAGGCCGCGATCGCGGCGGCGGTCGCCTCGGGTGCCGGACCGCCGCAGCTCGGACCCCCGTTGCCCGGCACGCGGCAGGCGATCGCGCTCAACCCACATCTCGAGGCGCTGGTGGCGGTGGGGATTTATGACCCATACCAGCAGTGCGCGCGCGGCCAGGCGACCGAGGATGCGTTACCGCCCGATCTGCATCGCGCCATCCACTTCAAATGCTACGCCGGCGGACACGCGATGTATCTGGGCAGCGATGCGATACGCATCGAGCTGAGCCGTGATGTGATGAAGCTGGTCGAGGAGGCGCGCTAGATGTCTCGATGGATGACCTTGGTGCTCGCGTTGCTGGCGGGCACATTTGCGCCGGCCGGAGCGGAGACCGCCGGACAACTGTTCCCGCCGCCACCATTGGCACCGCTCGTCATGACTGCGGTGGACTGGAGCGCATGTTTTCAGCACCGAGCACAGCGGCGTCTTCAGCGGCCATCGCATCCGCTACCGGGCCATGGTTGCGGAGACAGTGGTCGAAGATCCCGGCGCGGTGCCCGCAGCCGACCTGTACTCCTTCAGCTATGTCGCCGAGGAGACCGGCAATACGGCGGCGCGGCCCGTCATGTTCATCTTCAATGGCGGCCCGGGCGCCTCTTCGGTGTTTCTGCACCTCTGCTCGCTGGGACCGCGGGTCCTTCGCGATTGCACTCCCGCCGGCACCGCGAACCCGGCAACACCGCTCGTCGACAACCCCGCGAGCCCGCTCGGTGTGGCCGACCTGGTGTTCATCGATCCGACGGATACCGGTTGGAGCCATACGCTGCCCGGCGTCTCGCCCGGGCAGTTTCACTCGGTCGACGGTGATTCCGACGAGGTGACGGCGCTGATCGTATGGTGGCTGCGCAAACATGGCCGCCTGGGCTCGCCGGTGTACGTCTACGGCGAGAGCTACGGCAGCATGCGCGGGGTCGCGGTGGTGCGCGATCTCGCTCGCAGCAACCCCAAGGTCGTCGTGACCGGCCTGATGCTGGGGGGCTTCGCGATCACGTTCGGCCGCGGTAACGGCACTCCGGACCCGATCTGGGACGCTCTGCGCCTCCCGACCGCGGCATCCATGGCCTGGCACTACGGCAAGATCGACAACAAGCATCAAACCTGGGAGCAGGCCGTCGACCAAGGCCGACGTATTCGCGCGCACGCAGTATGTGGGCGCGCTGATGCTGGGAGAGCAGCTCGATGCGGCCACTCGCCGGCGAATCGTCGCGCGCCTGCCCGCGCTGAGCGGTATTCCGGCGAGCTGGTTCGTCGCGCACGACACCATCGAAACGGGAGATTTCGCCACCGCTTTGCTGCACGATCAGGGGCTGGTTCTGGACGGCAACAATGGGCTCTGGACATACCGTGTCGGCGCCAAGCGCCCCCAGGACGGCTATGTTGCCTACTCCAAGGGCATCACCCGATATGTCAGCGACGAATTACGGGTGCATGGGCTGGGCAGCTACGAGATCCTCACTCCCAACGACATGCAGGTGTTCGAGTCCTGGGACTTCCGTACCAGCGGGGCCCCGTCTCTCGAAGTCACTCTCGCCCAGGAGATGCGCGACGATCCGCACCTGCTGGCTGCTCGTGGTACAGGGTCGATACGACACCCAGACCCAGGTAGCCGACACACGCTACGTCCTGGATCAGACGGACATTCCGCGCGCGCGGCTCGAGATCGCCTACTTCGACGGCGGCCACATGCTCGAGCCGAAACCCGAGGTGATGACAGCCATTCGCGCGTTTCTGGCGGAGGGCAGATGATGCTGGCTTCCGAGCCCGTGTCGGCTATCGCAGCGGCCCGGGACTCCTTCCCATTCGTCAACGAGGCGGTGTATCTCAACACCGCCACTGCCGGGCTGGCATGGAAGGGACTCGGCCAGGCGTCGGCGGCCTTCTACGACGCCAAGCTGCGCGGTATCTGCGGTCGCAGCGATTGGGTTGCAACCGCCGCGCGTGCGCGTGCGAGTCTCGCGGCGCTGTTGGGCGTTCAGGAGGACGCCGTATCCTTCACCGGCAGCGCGACGGAAGCGCTGAACCTGGCGTGCCTGGGGCTGCCGCTACCGCCGGGCAGCCGGATTGCCATTGCCGCCGATGAATTTCCCTCCGTCTGGCAGGCCTGTCTCGCGCTGCGCAAATTGGGAGTCGACATCACGCCGGTCGACATCCCCACCGAGACCGGCCGCAGCGCCGCGATTGCGCAGGCGGCTGCCGCCGCGCAGGCAGTGGCCGTGTCGCACGTCCATTGGCGTACCGGCACGACGGTCGACCTCGAGCAGATCGCCGCAGCGTGCCGCGCGAGCGGCGCGTGGCTGATCGTGGATGGCGTGCAGGCCGTCGGCGCCATTCCCGTACGCGCCGGACTGGCCGATGCTTACTGCGGCTCCTCGTTCAAGTGGCTGCTCTGCGGCTTCGGCCTGGGATTCATGACCCTGAGCGAGCGGCTGGCGCGGGAGTGGACACCACCCTTTCGCGGCTATGCCAACGAGTGGCCGAGCCGCGATCCGCAATACGGACATCTGGATTACCCGGGCATCTACGCGCTCGGCGCGTCGCTTGCCTTCCTCGGCTCGCTTGGCTGGGAGCCGATATTCCGGCAGGTGGCGCAGCTCTCGCGCCGGCTCGCGGAGCAGCTGCTCCGCCACGGGTTCGAGGTGTTGACGCCGCGCGCGGCGGCCGCTGGAATCGTCTCCATCCGTCGTGACGATGCGGGAGCAGTGGTGGAGCGCCTGGCGCGGCAGTCGATTTTCGTCGAGGATCGGGACGCGATCGTG
Source organism: uncultured Pseudomonadota bacterium (assembly GCA_963812925.1). Lineage (GTDB taxonomy): Bacteria > Pseudomonadota > Gammaproteobacteria > Steroidobacterales > Steroidobacteraceae > 13-2-20CM-66-19. The sequence continues at coordinate 373,868 of CAWEXF010000009.1, forward strand.
CGCGCCTCGCCGCACTTCTACAACACGGAGGCGGAGATCGACCGCTTCGTGGCTGCGCTCACGAAGTGATGCGCGCGGCGGCCGGCATCAAGACCTGGCGGCGCCCGGAGTGGTCGGGATTCGGCTGGGCGGCGGGTGAGGTTGGACTGGCGTGTTACGCCGCCATCTCCACCATCTACCTGCTCTACTTCGCGACGCATGTGCTGCGCTTCCCACCGGTGTTGGCCGGCCTCGCGCTGCTGGTCCCGCGCGTCTGGAACGTGGTTGCCGACCCCATAGTCGGTGTCTTTTCAGACAGGACGCGCACGCGCTACGGCCGCCGGCGGCCGTATCTTCTCGGGGGCGCGCTATTCTGGGGGCTCTGCTTCGCGGTGCTGTTCAACCTGCGGCCGGGGCAGGCATCGGCGGCCGATATTCTCTGGTTCGGCGCCGTCTTTCTCCTCAACAACACGGGCCTGTCCCTCTACCAGGTGCCCTACGCGACGATGCTGGCGGAGATATCGCGCGACCAAACCGTCAGAACGCGCCTCGCCGGCTATCGCGAAATCGTCGCGCGCGCCGCCGTTCTGCTGACGCTGCTGAGCGGTCCGTGGCTGCTCGGGCGCTACGCGCCCGAGTCCAGGGGCTTCGGCATCATTGGTGGAGTCTTCGGCGCGGCCATCATCCTCAGCGGGCTCGTGGCCTTTTTCTCGACCAGGGACGCACCCGAGCCGGATGCCGCGCTCCGTCACGATCACGGCCTGCGGGCGCAGCTTGCGACGCTGGCGGCCAACCGCCCGCTCGCCTGGCTGTCGGCCAGCTTTCTAATGGTCAACGTCGGCGATGCCGTGTTCAGCGGCGCGCTCGTCTACTACCTGACACGGATTCTGGGCGAGAGCCCGGCGGCGATCGGCATCCTCTATCCGGTCAGCTCGATCACCGGCATCCTGGTCGCCCCGCTCTGGTGGCGCGCCGCCAATCGCCTGGGGAAGACCCCGGTCTGCCGCGTGGCGCTCGCTCTCAATGCTCTGTGTTGCCTGCTGCCTGTGGCGATAACCGCGGGGCACGCCGGGCTCATGTACGTCTTCATGGTACTTTACGGACTATCCAACACCGGCGCCCGGCTGTTGCCGAATGCCATGGCGCCCGATACCGCGGACCTCGATCAGGCTCGCACGGGAGAGCGGCGCGAGGGCGCCATCTTCGGCATTTTCGTGTTCGTGCAGCAGACGGGATTCGCGGTCGGCGGCTTTCTCCTGAGCCTGTTTCTTGCGGCCGGCACGCACGCCGGCGCCGCGGCCGGACCACACGAGCCAACCACGAGCGCGATCCTGCTGACGTTCACCCTCGCGTCCGCGGCGCTCTATGGTGGCGCGTTCGCCGCCATCCTTCCGTATCGCATGCCGGCTCAGCCGAGGCGGTCTACGTCGATTCCGAGCTGAGCCCGCAGCTCCCGCCGCCCCCTGGGCAATACCTCGACGGCGCGACTCTCCCGTCCGCGCCGCAGCCAGCCGGACGCGCAGAGCACGCTCATGAGCTCGGCACCGAGCGGGCCCGCGACATGGTGTTGTCGTTCCGTCCAGTCGAGGCACTGGCGCGCCAGCCCGCCGCGCGAGGGCTTGATGCCGCGCAGGTCGACACCGAGGCGCCCGAGCCAATCCGATCCGGCGGCCGTGACCTCCAGCCGCCTGTTGTCCGCGGGCCGCAGATACTCACGCTCCTCCAGTGCGCGCGTCAGCGCCACGCCGACCGCACCGGCCAGATGGTCATAGCAGCTGCGGCAGAAGCGCAGACGCTGCGCCTCGGGACTGAGCGGCCGGCGGCGGAACTGCGTCTCCGGTCGAATCGCTGCCAGATGTTCCAGCGCTTGGGCCACGTGCGGGCCGGCCAGCCGGTAGTAGCGGTGCCTGCCCTCGATCTCGAGCGCCAACAGACCACCGCGCAGGAGCTTCGCGAGATGAGAGCTTGCGGTCTGCGCCGTAACCCCGGCCGCGTATGCCAGCTCACCCGCGGGCAATGCACGCCCGTCGAGCAGGGCCGTGAGCATCACGGCCCGAGCCGGGTCAGCCAGCAGGAATGCCGTGCCGGAGAAGCCGGGAAGCTCGGGATGCCCCTGTTGCACCATGGTTGTACGGTACCACCGGCCAGGGCAGTAAGCTTCGACACCCGTCGAAACGTCCCGACCTTGCGGAGTTACTCTATATCTTCCGGACACCGAGGAGGAGGCACTCTTGGATACCACCGTGCAGCGAAAGGGAGCCCAGCGCGTCGCGTTGCGCCATTTTCCGGCACTGCTCACGCTGTGCCTGGCCGTGCTCGTCGCGCAGATCGACACTGCGGTCGTCAATCTCGGGACACACCAGATCGGCGCCTACTTCCACGCCAGTGTCGACGCCCTGCAGTGGGTGGTCGACGCCTACAATCTCACCTATGCGGTACTGCTGCTGAGCGGCGGCCTGCTGTCCGATCTGCTCGGCCGCCGCAGGATTTTCATCATCGGAGCCGCGATCTTCACCGCGGCCTCGCTCCTGGCCGCGTTCTCACCGTCGGTCGGTGTATTGATTGGCGCACGGGCCGTGGCGGGGGTCGGCGCCGCGCTCCTGATTCCGGCGTCTCTCGCCATCACCCGTGTCATATGGCTCGACTCCCCGTGGCCATCGCGTGCATCGTATCGTTGATTGCCGCCGAGAGGCGCGTCGGGCAGTCCGCGCTCGTGCCGCTCGAGTTGTTTTCGTCGCAGCCGTTCACCGCGGCCTCGGTGGCCACTACCGCCATGACTTTCGGCATGTACGGTGTCATCTTCCTGCTGCCGCTCACCTGGCAGAGCACGCGCGGGCTCAGTGCCACGGTTGCGGGCATTGCGCTGATTCCCATGGCGTTGGTGTTCGTCATCGTGTCGCCGTTCTCGGGCAAGCTCAGCGAGTGGCTCGGCGTGCGCTTCATGACCTCGGGCGGCGTCGCCATCGTGGGCGTCGGGCTGCTCCTGATCGGCGCGACCGCCGGTCAGGGGTCGCTCGTGTTTGCGGAAATCGGCCTCACTCTCACCGGAGTCGGCATGGGATTGGCAACTGGTCCGTTGATGGGCGAGGCCGTCGGGGCTGTGAGTCCCGCCCGCTCCGGCACCGCCTCCGCGGTGATCAACGTCGCGCGGATGGTGGGCGCAACGGTCGGAGTAGCCGCGCTCGGCGCCGTGTATGCGGTGTTCAAGAGTGGGCCCGAAGGCCTGCGCTTCGCGATGATCCTCGGAGGCGCCGCGCAGCTGTCGGGTGCGGCTTACGCGTGGCTTTCCACCACCAGAGCGCAGCGGGTCCCGGCGACGTAGCGGCTCTAGGCCTGCAAGCTCGCCACCGTGGCCTCGATCCACTCCTGGATCTCACGGTTCACCTCGCGAACATCGCGGCCGCCGGCAACCACCGGCTCCCCGATCACGACCCGGATCGTTCCCGGCTTCTTCAGCAGTCCTCGCCGCGGCCAATAGCGACCGGCGTTGTGCGCGACCGGCACGATGAGCCTGCCGGTCTCCGCTGCGAGCAGGGCGCCGCTGACGCCGTAGCGGCGCGTCTCACCCGGCGGCATGCGCGTGCCCTCGGGAAACACGATGATCCAGTCGCCTTCGGCGATGCGTTCCCGACCCTGGGCGACCACCTGGGACACTGCGGAATGGCCCGACTTGCGATCGATGGCGATGGCATGGAGCTGTCGGATGCCCCATCCAACCACGGGAACCCAGAGCAGCTCGCGCTTCAGCACCCATACCTGCCGCGGGAAGACCACGGTCATCGCGAACGTCTCCCACGAGGAGGAATGCTTCCATAGCGCGATGTGATTGCCCGCGGGCAGCTTGGCGCCCTCGACCCGGAAATCCAGCCGGCAGGTCCATTTGAGCGCCTTGAGCAGCACCCATCCCCAGAGCCGCGCCAGCAGGAACCGATGCCTGAACGGCAGCAGGAGACAGGCGAGCACGAAGAAGATGGAGTAGCAGAACGTCCAGACGAAGAAGAACGTCGTGAAGATGATCGAGCCGATGAGCTGCATGGCCGCGCGGCGATCAACCCGGCAGTCGCGACAGGTCCGCCACTCCGGCGAACAGCTCGCGCATGCGGGCAAGCAGCGCCAGCCGGTTGGCACGCAGCTTCGGGTCCTCGTCCATGACCATCACCTGATCGAAGAACGCGTCCACCGCCGGTCGCAGCTGTGCGAGCAGCGCCAGCGAGCCGGCGTAGTCCTTGCGCGCCGCGGCAGCCGCCACGCCGTCGCGCCGCGCCAGCATGGCCTCGAACAGTTGCCGCTCTGCGGGAGCCTGCAAGGCACTCTCGTCGACCTCTCGTGGCGCGCTCTCGCCGGCCTTGCGCAGGATGTTGGCGACGCGTTTGTTGGCAGCGGTCAGGCTGGCCGCCTCCGGCAGACTCAGGAACGCGCTGAGCGCCTCGAGTCGCGCATCGAAGTCGAGCGGCGACGCCGGGCGGGTCGCGAGCACGGCGTCGACCATCTCGGTGGTGATGGGTGAGGCGCCATCGGCGCGCTCGAGGTAGTAGGCTCGTAGCCGCTCGAGGACATAGTCGTACACTTCAGCGGCGACGCCCGTGGTCGCGAGCGCTGGCGCCGGCTTGCCCGCGGCAGCCGCCGATTTCTCGATGTCCTCGCGCACGCGAGTCACGGCGCGATCCAACAGGCGGGCGACATCGAGCTCGAGCCGTTTCTCGATCAGGATGCGGATGACACCGATCGCGGCCCGGCGCAGCCCGAAGGGATCCTTCGTTCCCGTGGGCTTCTCGCCGATGGCGAAAATGGCCGCGAGAGTATCCAGCTTGTCGGCTATCGCCAGCGTCGTGCCGGTCGCTGTGGCCGGCAGCTCGTCGCCGGCGCCGCGCGGCTGGTAGTGCTCCCGGATTGCGGTGGCAACCTCGGTCTCTTCGCCATCGGCGAGCGCGTAGTACGTGCCCATGATGCCCTGAAGCTCCGGGAACTCGCCGACCATGGCGGTCAGCAGGTCGCATTTGCAGAGCTCCGCCGCGCGCCGCGCGCGCATGACCGGGCCCGGATCGCGAGTATCGGATTGGGCGCGCGCCTGCGCAATCTCCGCCGCCAGCGCCTCGACGCGCCGCGTCTTGTCGCCGAGCGAGCCGAGCTTCGCCTGGAAGGTGACTTTCGCCAGGCCCCCGGCGCGCGCGGCAAGAGGAGACTTGCGGTCCTGCTCCCAGAAGAATGCCGCGTCGGCCAGCCGCGGCCGTACGACGCGCTGGTTGCCTTCGACGACCTGCGCGGGCTCGCGGCTCTCGATGTTGGCCACGGTGATGAAGTGCGATAGCAGTCTGCCGTCCGCGCCTTCGACGGGAAAGTAACGCTGGTGATCCTCCAGAGTCGAGATCAGCACTTCGCGCGGCAGCGACAGGAAGCGCTCCTCGAAGCGGCCGGCAAGCGGCACCGGCCATTCCACCAGCGCCGTGACCTCGTCAAGCAGTGCGTCGCTCATCAGCGGCCGGCCGCCGAGGCCAGCCGCGACGGCTGCAACTCCCTCGCGGATCAGTGACCGCCGTGCCGCGAAGTCCGCGACGACAAAGCCGCGCTCCCGCAGTGTCCGCTCGTAAGCGCTCGGGCTCGACAGACGCAGCGGTTTCGGCGCGTGGAAGCGGTGCCCTCGGGTGAGGTTGCCGGAGCCGGTATCGAGGAGGTTCGCAGGCACGACCTCCTTTCCATACAGCATTGCGATCCAGTGAACGGGTCGGACGAACTGCGCCTCTCCGGCACCCCAGCGCATGCGGCGCGGAATCGGCAATGCATCGAGCGCGCTCCCCACCAGGCCGGGCAACAACTCCACGGCGGGAGCACCGGCTTTGATACCGACGTAATAGAGAAACGTGCCCTTGCCCTCGTCGCGGCGTTGCAGCTCCTCAATGGAGGCCTTGCAGCTTGCCGCAAAGGCTTGTGCGGCTCGCGTCGGCAGCCCCTCGGCATCGAACGCCGCGCTCACCGGTGGACCGCGCCGCTCGATCTTCTGGTCCGGTTGATGTGCCGCCAGGCGTCGAACGAGAACGGCCAGCCGCCGTGGTGTGGCGAAGGATCGCACCTCGCCATGTTTCAGCCCCGTCTTGGCCAGCCCGGTCACGAGCTGGCCGGCGAACGCCTGCTCCAGCACGCGCAGCGCTTTGGGCGGCAGCTCCTCGGTCCCGATCTCGACCAGGAAGTCGCGCTTTTCCGAGGTCATGCGCGCCCCTTCTGCAGCGGAAAGCCCAGCGCCTGTCGGCTCTCGTAGTAAGCCCGCGCCACACCGCTCGCGAGCGCGCGCATACGCAGGATGTAACGCTGCCGCTCCGTCACCGAGATCGCGCGGCGCGCGTCCAACAGGTTGAACGTGTGGGAGGCCAGCAGCACCTGCTCATACGCGGGCAGCGCCAGCCCCGCCTCGAGCAGCTCCTTGCAGGCGCGCTCGTGATCGTCGAAGTGGCGAAGCAGGGTCGCCACATCGGCCTGCTCGAAGTTGTAGCGCGACTGTTCGACTTCGTTCTGGTGGAATACGTCCCCGTAGCTCACTCTGCCCAGCGGGCCGTCGGTCCACACGATGTCATAGATGCTCTCGACTCCCTGCAGATACATGGCGAGCCGCTCGAGACCGTAGGTGATCTCGCCCGTCACCGGGCGGCAGTCGAGGCCGCCGACCTGTTGGAAGTAGGTGAACTGGGTGATCTCCATGCCGTTCAGCCAGACCTCCCAGCCGAGGCCCCAGGCGCCGAGGGTCGGCGACTCCCAGTTGTCCTCGACGAAGCGGATGTCATGCACCAGCGGGTCGAAGCCGAGTGCGCGCAGGCTGCCGAGATACTGCTCCAGGATGTCGAGCGGCGAGGGCTTGATCACCACCTGGAACTGATAGTAGTGCTGCAGGCGGAAAGGGTTCTCGCCGTAGCGACCGTCGGCCGGGCGGCGCGAAGGTTGAACGTACGCGGCGCTCCACGGCTCGGGTCCGATGGACCGCAGGAAGGTAGCCGTGTGGAAGGTTCCGGCCCCAACCTGCATGTCGTAGGGCTGCAGGACCACGCAGCCGCGCTCCGACCAGTAGCGCTGCAACGCGAAGATCAGCTCCTGGAAGGTGCGGGGCGCCGTGCCGATTCTCATGGGTGGGATCGAACGCACAAAATAGCCGGCGAGTATATCCCGCCGAAACTGGAGCAGCGGCACCCCGACCGCCTGCACTAAAAGGAGGCGTGGCCCGGCGGTCCGCGGGTTGTGGCGGAGCCTCGGCTGCTTGGTATTGCACCAGGTTGGTGCCAAAATGAGCTCAATCGCACCACGGTAGTGCAACTGTACCGCTTCCGGGTCGCTAACCCTTTGATCCGCTTGGCAGTCGGAGCTGGCACAGCGCCTGCACTGTCACAGCGCCGCCACCTGCCCGCGGGAGACAGATCCGCCCGGCGGGCACCATCCTTTATTTCTTTCGGAGGAGATATGACACCGGCCGATGTGCTCAAGCTGATCAAAGAAAAAGAAATCAAATTCGCGGACCTGCGATTCACCGATACGCGCGGCAAAGAGCAGCACGTGACCATTCCGGCGCGGCTCGTCGACGAGGATCTGTTCCGCGACGGCAAGATGTTCGACGGCTCCTCCATCTCCGGCTGGAAGGGGATCAACGAGTCGGACATGATCCTGATGCCGGAAGCCAACACGGCCGTCATCGATCCGTTCTTCGAGGATGCGACGGTCAACATCCGCTGCGATGTGATCGAGCCGGCCACCATGCAAGGCTACGAGCGCGATCCGCGCTCGCTCGCCAAGCGCGCCGAGGCATACCTCAAGTCGACGGGCATCGCCGATAACGCGCTCTTCGGCCCGGAGAACGAGTTCTTCATCTTCGACAGCGTGCGCTATGGCAACGACATGCGCGGCTGCTTCTACGCGATCGACTCCGTGCAGGGCGCATGGAGCTCGGGGACGGAGTACACCGACGGCAATCGCGGCCACCGGCCCGGCATCAAGGGTGGCTACTTCCCGGTCCCGCCGGTCGACGCGTTCCAGGACATCCGCTCGGCGATGTGTCTCGCCTGCGAGGAGCTCGGCCTGAAGGTCGAAGTGCACCATCACGAGGTGGCCACCGCCGGTCAGAGCGAGATCGGTATCGGGGCCGGCACGCTGGTGCAGAAAGCGGATCAGGTGCAGCTCCTCAAGTATGCCGTGCTCAACGTGGCCAACCGCTATGGCAAGACCGCGACCTTCATGCCGAAGCCGCTCGTCGGCGACAACGGCAGCGGCATGCACGTCCATCAGTCGCTGCAGAAGGAAGGCAAGGCGCTCTTCGCGGGCGACAGGTACGGGGGGCTGTCGGATCTCGCCCTCTACTATATCGGCGGCATCATCAAGCACGCGCGGGCGCTCAATGCCTTCACCAATGCCGGCACCAACAGCTACAAGCGTCTGGTGCCGGGCTTCGAGGCACCCGTGATGCTCGCGTACTCCGCGCGCAACCGCTCGGCCTCGATCCGTATTCCGTGGGTATCGAACCCGAAGGCCCGCCGCATCGAAGTGCGCTTCCCGGACTCCAGCGCGAATCCCTACTTCGCCTTCGCCGCCATGATGATGGCCGGGCTCGACGGCATCCAGAACAAGATCCACCCCGGCGACCCGGCCGACAAGGACCTCTATGACCTGGAGCCGGAGGAAGCCAAGCACATCCCGACCGTGTGCCACTCGCTCGACATGGCGATCGACTATCTGAACAAGGACCGCGAGTTCCTCACCCGCGGCGGGGTGTTCACCAATGACGTCATCGATGCGTACATCGGCTTGAAAATGCAGGAGATGACGCGTTTTCGCATGGCCACCCATCCGGTGGAGATGGAGCTCTACTACAGCTGCTGATCGATGGACGGCCCGTGCACATAGACGCCCCCTCATCCGGTGCCGGAGCCTCCCTGCTATTCGGGAGAGGCTCCGGCCCCCGGGGGTCCGGCGGCATGCCTTGCGACGGCGTTCCTTTGTCCCCAGCTCCGCATGGGTCTATGCTCGGGCCCTATGCGGCACACCCGATTTACCTTAATCCGGACGGTGGCTCTGGGAGCGACCGCGGCGGCTGTTGCGAGCCTCGGGCTGCTTTGCGCCAGCGCGCTTGCCGACAACGGCGTCACGACCGTGTACAAGTGGGTGGACGCCCAGGGCGTCGTCCACTACAGCGATCAGCCGCACCCCAACGCGCAGAAGCTGGAGGTGCGTGGCGCCCAGACTTTCTCGTCCGGGCCGGTGCCGCAGAGCTCCTCCTCGGCGCCCGTCGAGGCGCCGCCGTCGGGCCCCGCCTACGACAGCTGCTCCATCACCCAGCCCGCCGATCAGCAGATGCTCATGAACGTCTACAACACGACGGCGGTGGTACAGACCTCGCCGCCGCTGCGGCCAGGCGACCAGGTTCACCTGTTCGTCGACGGCAAGCAGATCCAGGGCTCGAGCACCTCCTTCTCGTTCCCGGTGTTCCGGGGCCAACACTCGGTGCAGGCCGTGATCGAGGACGGCACCGGTCAGATTGTGTGCGAGACGGCCAGCGTCACTTTCTTCGTGCACCAACCCTCGGTCCAGAACCCGCAGAACCCCGTCCATCCTCGTTAGATCATTGCTTCGCTCCCGCGGCCCACGGAGCGGCCCTGGGCCGCTTCATGACTTGCTTTCGGGCTGGCGGAGGGTCCCGTGGCCGCTGAGTACAACCTCCCGTCGGCGCTGTCGCATTTCGAGCCCGCCGATCTCCTGGACGCCCTCTCCACCGGCATCATCGTCCTGGATGCCCAACTCTGCGCCATCTACGCCAACGTAGCCGCGCAGGATCTCCTGGCCTTCAGCCTCAACAAGGCACGCGGCCGCCCATTCTCCGATTTCCTCTTCGAGGGCAATGGCCTGACCGGCATCCTGCGCCGCGCCCTCGAAGCGGGCGAGAGTATCGCCGACCGCGAGCTCACCATCCGCCCTGCCGGCATGCCCCGCGATTCCCGCACGCTCGACGTCACCATCACACCGCTCGAGGGTCAGATCACCGGAACCCACTTGCTCCTCGAGCTGGCCGACACCACGCAACGGCAGCGCATCTCGCGCGAGAACGACCTGATCGCGCGCCTCGACGGCAGCCGCCTGATGATCCGCCAGCTCGCCCACGAGATCAAAAACCCGCTCGGCGGCCTGCGCGGTGCCGCCCAACTCCTCGAGCGCGAGCTGCAGGGCGCGGAGTTGAAGGAATACACGCAGGTCATCATCGGCGAGGCGGACCGCCTGGCCGCGGTGGTCGATTCCATGGCGGGCCCGAAGCGCGTGCCGCAGAAGTCGCTGATCAACGTGCACGAGGTCTGCGAGCACGTGTTCCACCTGGTGCGGGCGGAGGCAGGACGCGCGATTCAGATCGAGCGCGACTACGACCCGAGCCTTCCCAACGCCACCCTCGACCGCAATCAGATCATCCAGGCGCTGCTCAACGTGGCCCGCAACGCCATGCAGGCGCTGGGTGCCCGCGGGCGGATCGTGCTGCGCACCCGCGCGCTTTCCAACGTCAGCATAGGTTCGGCCCGCCACCGTCTCGTGGCCGTCGTGCAGGTGGAGGACGACGGCCCTGGTGTTCCCGAGGAGCTGCGCTCGAGCATCTTCTATCCCCTGGTCACGGGCCGCCCGGATGGCACCGGCCTCGGCCTGGCGGTGGCGCAGGAGCTCGTATCCCGCAACGGGGGCCTGATCGAATTCGAGAGCGAGCCCGGACGTACCGTGTTCACACTGCTGTTGCCGCTGGGGGAGCCTGCATGACCAATCGGACGATTTTGGCGGCGATAGCCGGCCCGAAGGGCGAGGCGCAGGGACGGAGCCTCGCGCCGATCCACTGCGTGTCTGGCTCGTCGACGATGACGCCTCCATCCGCTGGGTGTTGGAACGCGCGCTGCGCAATGGCGGCATGACGCCGCGTGCGTTCGAAGCCGCGGAGCCCGCGCTGGAGGCGCTGCGGCGTGAAGCCCCGGACGTATTGATGACCGACATTCGAATGCCCGGCCAATCGGGTCTGGCGCTGCTGCGCCGCATTCGCGACACCCGGCCCGCGCTTCCCGTCATCGTCATGACGGCGCACTCGGATCTCGGCAGCGCCGTGTCGGCGTATGAGGGCGGCGCCTTCGAGTACCTGCCGAAGCCGTTCGATATCGATCAGGCGGTCGCACTGGTCCGGCGCGCCGCCAACGCCGTCGGTCAAAGTGGCACCGACGCGGGCGTCACACCCCGGATCCCGGAGCTCCTGGGCACCGCGCCCGCCATGCAGCAGGTGTTCCGCGGCATTGGACGCCTGTCCCGCTCCAGCGTCACGGTGCTCATCACGGGCGAGTCCGGTACCGGCAAGGAGCTGGTTGCGCGCGCGCTGCACGATCACAGCCCGCGCGCCGGCAAGCCTTTCATTGCCCTCAACACTTCCGCCATCCCCGCGGACCTGTTGGAGTCGGAGCTCTTCGGCCACGAGAAAGGCTCATTCACCGGCGCCGACGCTCAGCGCCGCGGACGGTTCGAGCAGGCCGACGGCGGCACGCTGTTTCTCGATGAGATCGGCGACATGTCGACGCCTCTGCAGACGCGTCTGCTACGCGTCTTGGCGGAGGGAGAGTTCTATCGAGTGGGCGGACAGACCCCGATTCGCGTCGATGTCCGCGTCATTGCCGCGACGCACCAGAACTTGCAGGACCGTGTGGCTCGCGCCCTCTTCCGCGAGGACCTCTACCACCGCCTGAACGTCATCCGACTGGAGCTGCCGCCGCTGCGCGCCCGCGCGGAGGACATTCCGGACTTGCTGGCCCATTACCTCAGGCTGGCGGCTCACGACCTCGGTGTGGAGCGCAAAGCGCTCGCCAAAGAGGCGGAAGCGAAGCTGTCCGCGTACGGCTGGCCCGGCAACGTTCGCGAACTGGTGAACCTGTGCCGTCGCCTCTCGGTCCTCGCGCCCGGCACCGAGATCCATGTAGAGGATCTGCCGTCCGAGATCCTCTCCGCCGGCGCCACCGACGGCGATGCCGACTGGGAAAAAGCCCTGGCGGCGTGGGCCGACCGCCACGCCCTCGGCGGCAAGGGGCCGCTGCTGGAACTGGCGCTGCCCGCAATGGAGCGCATCCTGATCCGTGCCGCTCTCAAGCGCACCCAAGGCCACCGCCAGGAGGCCGCGCGGCTTCTCGGCTGGGGCCGCAATACGCTAACTCGCAAGCTGAAGGACCTGGGGATGAGCGAAGGCGAGCTCGCCGGGGAGTCGGACGACGATCAACCCGATACCGGGGCGTCCTGAACCTCTTTGCCGGTGCGCAGGGTGCCGACGAGCGCCGCGACACTCTCGAGACCACTCTCCCGCAGATACTCGGCGATCCCCTCATTCACCTTCTTGCAGACGAAGGGGTCGTAAAACAGCGCCGTCCCGATGCCGACCGCCGTCGCGCCGGCGATCAGGAACTCCACGGCATCCGTCGCGGTGGTAATGCCGCCCTGTCCGATGATCGGAATGCCGTGCGGCTTCGCCACTTCGTAGACCTGGTGCACCTTGAGCAGGGCGATCGGCTTGATCGCCGGTCCCGACAGGCCGCCCTGGATGTTGCCGATGATCGGGCTGCGGCTGCGGGCGTCGATGGCCATGCCCATCATCGTGTTGATGACCGACAGCGCATCCGTCCCCGCCTCGATGCACCGCCGCGCGTTCTCGCGGATGTCGGTCTGATTGGGCGAGAGCTTGGTGATCAGCGGTTTCTTCGTGACCCGGCGGCATGCCTCCACCACCTGGGCCGACATGTCGGGATAGTTGCCGAACGCGACCCCGCCCTCCTTGACGTTGGGACAGGAGATGTTGATCTCGATCGCGTCGATGGGCGACTGGTCGAACAGGCGCGTGACCGCCGCGTATTCCTCGACGGTGGAGCCGGAGACGTTGGCGATGAAACGTGTCTCGGTGAAATCCAGCCCCGGCAGGATGCGGCGCACGACGTGCTCGGCGCCCGGGTTCTGCAGACCGATGGCGTTGAGCATTCCGGCCGGTGTCTCGTACACGCGATGCGGCGGATTGCCGAGCCGCGGCGCGAGCGTAGTGCCCTTCAGCACCACCGCGCCCGCATCGCGGTTGGAGAAGCCCTCGATCCGGGTGTATTCCTCGCCGAAGCCGACGCAGCCCGAGAGCAGCACGATCGGCGAGGCGAAGTCCAGACCGCAGAACTTCAGCCGCAGGACACTTGCCATATCAAATCCTCCGCACGTGCACGTCTATCTTGCCTCGCGGCCCGATCAGCAACGAGCCCAGCCAGCCTGTGAGCCAGACGATGAGCCAGGTCGCGAACGCCGACCAGAACCCGCCGTAGATGTGGAAGCCCGGCAGAATCCAGGCGACCAGCGCCACCATCGCCGTGTTGACGACCAGCAGGAACAGCCCGAGGCTGAGCAGGGTGATCGGCAGCGTGAGGATGATCAGTATCGGCCGCACGATCGCGTTGACGACACCCAGGAGGACCCCCGCGAGCACCAGCGTGCCGGCATTGTCGATCCGGATCCCGGACACCCAGCGGGTGGCGATCCAGAGCCCGATCGCGCTGACGAGCGCCCGCAGTATGAACCCGGTCACTTGGCGTCCTGCTGCCGCCGGACGGCACCTTCGATCAAGGCCTTCAGGCGGGTCATGGCCGCGCGCCAGCCAGTCCGCAGGCGCAAGTACTGCGCGTCCCACTCCGGCGCCCCCGGCACCCCCGAACCCAGCAGACGCAGGATGGTCCCCCCGGCCTGGGCCGGCTCCAGGATGAAGTCGTCGATCAGCGCGCTGTCCGTAGGCGGTAGCGTCGCCGTAGGCAGATAGATGAGGCGGAGCCGCCGCCCGGGCTCACACACGTCGATATGCGCCTCGAGCTCGGTCACGCGATCGACGCAGGCCCGAAAAAGGCCGCCCGCGCGCGCGCGAATCTCGGCCTTGGGCGAGCACCAGGTGGTCAGCAGCGCCGGATCCGTCAGCGCCCGCCAGACTGTGTGCACGTCGGCACTGACGTCGATCCGATGGGCGTAGCCTCGAGTCTTGTCCTTCATGAGGACGCAATTGTGCCACCATCCGGAGCGCCCGGCAGCGCCGCTCAGAGCGTATACGAGAATCCGATATTGAAGGAGCGTCCGATGGCGCCCTGGTCGGCGAAGGCGTTGGAGTAGTTGCCGGCGCTGCCGTAGGTCTGCATATCGAGCGGCGGCGGCTTGTCGAACACGTTGAGCACGGTGCCGTGCACGGTCAGATGCTCGCTGACGCCGTACTCCAGATAGAAATCGGTGTCGACGAAGCGGTCCACCTGACAGAACGAAGCCGGTCCGCCATAGTCGTTGACCCATTTGCCGGAGTTCTGGATCGAGTCGCCACAGGTGTACAGGCCGACCGACGGGTCGGTCAGATTGAAGGCCCCGACGTAGTTGACGCTGAGGGTCGCGTCCCACGGCCCACGGTCCCAGGACTCCGACAGAACCGCGCGATCCTTCGGATTGCCGGTGTCCCCGGAGACGCCGCTGGGGCCGTGGGTCCCGGCGAGGTCGAAGGTGACTCCGGTGGGCGCGGTCAGGTAGTAATGGAACATGTGCGAATAGTTGAGCGAGGTGCTCAATTTGCCGAACGCGCCGATGCCGAGTCGATATGACAGGTCGAGATCGACGCCGTTCACCTCGCTCTGCGTGGCATTCACATAGGGGAACTCCTGGGCAACGATGAGCCCGATGGGGGTCGTCACGGTGGCGAGCGAGCCGTTGGGTTGAACCTCCGGCAGCGGGACCGGCGCACCGCGCAAAGTGGTGAACTGGAGGCTCTGCAGCGGCACGCCCAAGTCCACCAGCTCGCTCGCCGACACGATGTCCTGTTTGATCTTGACGTCCCAGTAGTCCACCGAGACGGTGAGTGACTGGACCGGCGTGAGGATCACGCCGCCGGTGTAGTTGGTCGATTTCTCGGGCTTCAGCTGCGGGTTGGTGGTCTGCAGGCCGGTCGGGACCTCGTTGCAGGTGAAGGGGAAGGAGCCGGGCAGCTGCTGGCCCTGCGCATTCTGCTTGCACAGGATCGGATCCGGATAAACGCCGTCGCTGTACAGCGAGCCGGCGCTACCGGCCTCCGCCGGATTGGGGGCGCGAAATCCATTGCCATAAGTGCCGCGCAGCGCGAGCTGCTTGAAGGGGGTGTACTTCACCCCGAACTTGGGTGTCGTCGAGTCGCCATAAGTGTTGTAGTGGTCCTCGCGCACGGCGCCGTCGAGCTCGAGGGACTTGAATACAGGTGCGACCAGCTCGGCATAGGCCGCATCGTCCGTCTGGCCGCCGATGGCATAGGCGGGAAAGCCGAATTGCGCCCCGTTGGCGACCGCCGGCGGGGTGGGCGCGTCGAGATAAAGATGGTTGAAGTCGAGGCCGACGCCGAGTGACAGCGGTCCACCGGGAAGGCCGGTCAAGGGACGCGTGGCCCGCAGATCGGCGACCTGCAGGTTGGTGGTCGCCACGGCTTCCTCGGGGGGCGCAAACAACGCGGCGCCGTCCTTGCTGCCGAGGATGTAGCCATTGTTGAGCGCGTTCTGCAGATCCACGTAATTGATGTTGCCGGTGGTCGTTTCCGCGAGGTGAGCGTACATCTCGCCGACGCTCGCATGCACGTCCCAGCCCGCGATGCTGCCCGTCAGATCGGCGAGCACCCGGTAAGTATTGGTGACGAACTGCGTGACGTTCTGCCCGAGCTCCGGAAAGCTGTAGATGAGCGGCGCCGGCTGACCGAAGGTGTTGCCGGGATAGCTGGCCGGTACCGTGATCGGGAACAGCGACGAGTCGACCACGGTTGGTATGCCACCGGGCTCCAGCGTCACGTTGGGTGTAATGGCGGGGTTGAGATTGAAGTTGACCCCGACCTGCTCCGCCAGGCTGCGGAACAGGGAGGTGGTGACGACGGCCTGCCAGCCGCCGCCGAAATTCCCGGTGTACCGGCCGAGCACGTTGAGATTGCCCGTCTGCGGCTGAATCTGGTTACGCCCCTCGAGGAAGGTGCACTGATCCGCGTACATCTGCGCGTCGGTGCACGCGTTGTGCAGATAGATTTCCGACCCGTCGAGGGCCTCTGTGTTGGGATTGAGGAGAATGCCCGTGAGGGATGCAGGATACGCCACGGCACCCGCGGCATAGGCGCTGCCGGCGCCGGGCGTCAGGTTCACGCCGCCCCAGGGCGTCCAATTGAGGTTGTTCCACAGCCCGGAGCGGGAGTACAGGTAGATCGGATCCTGATGACGCCACTCGACGCTCAGGTACGCGTTGTAGCCGTCGGAGCCCAGATCACCGATGCCGCCCATCACATCCAGGTGCTCGGTTGCGCCATCGTGCCGCTCGGTCTCGCCGCCCTCGGCGTCGACTTCCAGTCCGGTATAGGTCTTCTTCAGTATGACATTCACGACGCCGGCGATCGCATCGGAGCCGTATTCGGCCGAGGCGCCGTCCTTCAGGACCTCGACGTGATCCACCACCGTGAAAGGTATGGAGCTCACGTCGACGAAAGTTCGCTCCCCGTCATCCGTGAGCGGATAGGGAACCATGCGCTCGCCATCGATGAGCGTCAGCGTTGCTCCTACCGTGAGGCCGCGCAGGGCGACGCCGGAAGCGCCACCGGCGAACGCGCCGGGATTCGTCTGGGTCAGACTTCCCTGTCCATTGGCGGATAGCTGCCGCAGTACGTCCGAGACCGTCGTATAGCCGCTGTTCTTCAGGTCGTCGGCCGACAGGACCTGTACCGGGCTCGGCGTCTGGAAGTCAGGGCGCTTGATCAGCGATCCGGTGACGACCACCGTCTGCAGGGTTGGCGACTGATCGGCGGGTGCGGGCGGCTGCTCCTGCGCCGGGGATACGAGTGGTGTCGCCAGGAAGGTCAGTGTGAGTGCAGCGATCGAGAGGCTTCCCGCTCGCACGTTTCGTCGTGATCGACCCATGAACGCTCCCCAAACCGTTTGGCTACGGTCGTTCGATAGATGGCTCCCCAACGCGCCACCGAAAATGCCTAGTGAAAAATGCGAAGTCAAGAGCCAGAATCCGGGCCGGCCGTGCCGGCTCGGAGTTCCAGCAGTTCCGGCGGCAGTCGTCTATCCTAATGATCAAGTTTGCGGAGGTTTCCCATGGCTCTCGTCAACCTGATAGTCGCTCTCGCGTTGGTGCAATTCTTCGCCTTTGCGACCGCGGTCGGCAGGGCGAGGGAGAAATACAACGTCCCTGCTCCGGCAACCACCGGCAACGAAGTGTTCGAGCGCTACTTCCGCGTGCAGATGAACACGCTGGAGCTACTCGTCATGTTCGTGCCCGCGATCTGGATGTTCGGTTTCTACGCCAACGCCATGATGGCCGCGGGGCTCGGCGTGCTCTACCTCATCGGACGCTGCGTTTATTATTTCGCTTACGTGAAAGATCCGAGCAAGCGCTCGCTCGGCTACGGGCTGTCGGCGGCTCCGGTCGCGGCGCTGGTGATCGGTGCGCTGGTCGGCGCCGTCCGAGCCGCGATACACCATTGACAGGTGTTGTCGTCTACTCCGTTTCCGACCTGATCGGCCGCGTCATCAGAGCGCGGACCGCATCCCGCGCGGGGACGCCCTCGTAGAGCACGCGATAGACGCCTTCGCAGAGCGGCATTTCCACCGCCGCCCGGGCGGCGACGGCATGCAGGGCCTTGGCGGCCGGGTATCCCTCCACGACCTGCCCGATGTCCGCGAGCGCCTGCTCGGGCGTCTTTCCGGCCGCCAGCTCCAGGCCGAACCGGCGGTTGCGGGACTGGTCGTCGGTGCAGGTGAGCACCACGTCCCCGAGGCCGGCGAGCCCCATGAAGGTGTCACGTTGCGCCCCCAGCGCGACCCCGAGTCGCATCATCTCCGCCAGGCCGCGCGTGATGAGCGCCACGCGTGTGTTGGCTCCGAAGCCCAGTCCGTCCGACAGGCCAGCGCCCACCGCCAATACGTTTTTGACGGCCCCGCCTACCTCGACACCCGCAATGTCCGTCGACGTGTAGGCGCGGAACTGCTCAGAAGAAAGGTCCTGCGCCAGCGCTTTGGCGAACGCCGAGTCCGACGACGCTATCGTCATCGCTGTTGGGAGTCCGGCCCCAACCTCCCGCGCGAAAGTCGGTCCCGACAGCACCGCGACTGCTCGCTTGGGACCCAACACCGCGCGAGCAACCTGGTGTGGAAGCAGGCCCGAGGGAAGCTCGAAGCCTTTGGTGGCCCAGGCCAGCCGCATTTCAGGAGCGAGGAGCGGCGCACTCTGCTCGAGCAGCGCCCGAAAGGCATGACTCGGTACAGCGATGAGCACGTCGCATGCGCCGCGCATGGCCTGCGCGAGCTCCGGCTCCACGATGAGCGACTGTGGGAATGCTCCCGCGGCGAGATAGCGCTCGTTCCGCCGCTCCCGCGCCATGGCGGCGAGGCGTGTGCGATCGCGCCCCCAGAGTCGGGTCGGCCGTCCGCTGCGCGCGAATTGAACGGCCAGCGCCGTCCCCCAGGATCCAGCGCCCAACACGGCGACCGGCGAGGCGCTGCCCGTGTCGGCGCTCATGACGCTGGCTGTCCGTTCAGTTTGTTTGTTCGGGCGGGCGGTTCTGGTTCGCAGCGTACAGCGCGTCGAAGTTGACCGGCGGCAGCAGGAACTGCGGGAATCCGCCCTGAGTGACGAGGCTCGATACGGCTGCGCGCGCGTACGGGAAGAGTACGCCGGGGCATACGCTTCCGACAGCGCGCTTGATGTCCTCATCCGACAGGTTGCGCAGCACGAAAATGCCGGCCTGCTTCACCTCGACCAGGAAGATGGTGGTGTCGTTTTGCTTCGCCGAGACCGTCACCGTCAGCACGATCTCGCGCACGTCGGCGGCCAGTGGCGTGGCGGCGGTGTGCAAGTCGAGATTGATCTGCGGATTCCAGTTGCCCTCCACCCGCGGGCCGTTGGGCGCCTCGTAGGAGCAGTCTTTGAGGTACACGCTCTGCAGGGCGAGCACCGGGCCAGTCGTGGCTTCGGGCGTCGGCGCGAGGCCGGCAGCTTCATTCGTCATCTGTCACTCCAGTTTGTAATAGTTTGTCGAGACTACCGCCGGCATCGAGATCGTGCAGATCGTCGCAGCCGCCGACATGTGTCTCGCCGATGAAGATCTGTGGCACCGTGTGCCGCCCGCAGCGGGACATCATCTCCACCCGGGCTGCCGGTGCCGCGTCGATATCGATCTCCTCCACCTCGACGCCCTTGCCCTCGAGCAGCTCCCGCGCGCGCGCGCAGTATGGACACCAGCTGGTGGTGTACATCACGACCTTCGGGCTCATCCGCTCGCCTTCGAGCCCTTCTCGAGCGGTAGGTTGTCGGCGCGCCAGGCCGACAGCCCGCCGCGCAGATTGAAGGCTTGCTCGAAGCCCTGGCGCTTGAGCTGTCGTGCCGCCGAGGTGCCGAGCGAGCCGGACTCGTCATAAACGATGAGCGGCTTCTGCTTGTACTTCTTCAGCGTATCGCCGGCTTTGAGGATCTGCTCGCCATCCAGGCGGCGGGCGCCGGAGAGGTGCCCGGCGGCATACTGCTCGGCGGCACGCAGGTCGATCACCACCGCGCCGCGGTTCATCAGCCTGATGGCGTCCTGCGGCGAGACGGTCGTGAGAGTTTCGCCCTGCGCCCGTATCTCGAACACGATGACGAGCACGAGCACCACCGCCGTTGCGGCGACGAGCCAGGGATTCAGCTGGATGTATTGCGCGAGATGGTCCATGCGGGAAGCAGCAGAACGGCGTACCGGTCTCAAAAAGGGCGCGCATTATAGCGCTCATATGCGACGCTTCCGCATCATTGGCCTGTTCGCGCCGTTCCTGCTCACCATGGTCCTGGCGGCGCCGGCGGAAGCCGCGGGCACGCATGCCGCCCCGGCCGGCGGTCATGCGGATGCCCGCCAGGCGCGGGCGCAGCTCCAGGCGCTGCGCGATCAAATCGCGCGCATCGCCCGTCAGGTGAGCCGCGGGCAGGCGGAGCGGGACCGCCTCACGCGCCAGCTTCGGGCCACGGAAGAATCGGTCGGCAAGGCACAGGCCGCGCTCGATGGCCTGCGCCAGCAGCGCGAGGCGGGTGCCGCCCAACGGGCGCAGCTCGAGACGCAGAAGCGCCAGCTCGAGACCGACCTGGCCGACAACCGCAGCGTTCTTGCCGGGCAGCTGCGTGCCGCCTACCTCATCGGGCGCGAGGAGCCGTTGAAGCTCCTGCTGAATCAGGGCGATCCGGCCCAGGCTGGCAGGATGTTCGTCTACTACAGCTATTTCGGTCGTGCCCGCGCCCTCAAAATCCAGGCCATAGAGGCCGACCTGCAACACCTCGGACAACTCGACGGGCAGCTGCAGGCGCAGGATGCGAAGCTCGCCGGCCTGCAGCAGGCGCAGCAGGCCCAGGTGTCCGCCCTGCGGCAGGCACGCTCGCAGCGCATGCAGGTGCTGGCGAGCATTTCCGCGCAGACCCAGAACCGCACCGCACGGCTGGGCCGCCTGCGGCACCAGCGCAGCGACCTCGAGTCACTGCTGGCGCAGCTGCGCCGGGCGACCGCAAGCCTGCCTCCCGAGGATCTGGGCCACTCTCCTTTTGCCAAGCTGCGCGGCAGGCTTCCCCGCCCAGTGGCCGGTACGGTCATCGAAGGGTACGGCCAGGTGAGGGCAGGCGGCCTCAAGTGGCAGGGGGACCTTTTCGCGACGCAGCGTGACGCACCGGTGCGTGCGGTATCCCGGGGCCGGGTGGTCTACGCGGACTGGCTGGCCGGGCTCGGGCTTCTCATCATCATCGATCACGGTGATGGCTATATGAGCCTCTACGGCCACAATGACCGCCTGTACGAGTCGGTCGGGCAGCAAGTGGCCGCCGGCCAGATCATTGCGCAGGCCGGTGACAGCGGCGGCAGCGCCCGGCCGGAGCTTTACTTCGAGATCCGCAGGGAGGGCGAGCCGGTCGACCCCCGGCTATGGCTCGCCCGCTGAGGTGTGAAGCACTTCAAGTTTTGCGACCGGAGGCGGGGCCTGATCCGCGAACCGCCAACTCGCGCAAGGCCCGGCGCGTCCCTTCCGCGCGACAGTGGCGGCCATTTCTCATAGCAAGCCACGGTTGCCTCGGCATGAGCCGACCCCCGGATGACATAAAGCAGTCCTCAGAGACTCGCCCTCGCGGGTCCGAGGGCCCCGGGAAACCTGCGGACGCGTGGAGCGGGTTCGAGCCCCATGCGCAGCTCTGCCGAGCGCTGTTGCCGCGGGCTCAGACCATCGCGATCTTCGATGCCCGGGGCGGATTGCGCTGGTCGACCGACCAGGCTGCCGCCGACGGCCTCAAGCCCATCGCCGCCGACGCTGTCGCCGCTGCTCGCTCCGAACCCGATAGCCCCGGCGACCTTCACATGTTGCCGGGCGCGGCGCCGGCGTATGTCAGTTGGATTCGCGACGAGTCGCGGCATCCGTTCGCCATCCTCGCGATCGCCTGCGCGCCAAGCGGCGAGGGCGAGGTCCGCAGCTATTCGCTCGTGCAAGCGCTGCTCGCTCCCGTGCTGGAGTGTCTGCGCCGCGAGCTGCTGGCGCGCGTGACTGTCGCCAAGCTGAAGCGGAATGTGGTTGAGCTGAGGAAAATGACTTCCGGCGAGGACGTCGGCAGCTTCGACACGCTGACCGGCCTCTATACCCGCCCGGCGTTCGAAACCCGCATGCGCCTTGCCGTGGCGAGCAACGAGAGCTCTTCGGGCTGGAGCTCGCTCTACATCAATGTCGATCAGCTGCACGTCATCAACGACAACTTCGGCATGCGGGTCGGAGACAGCATCCTCGGCCAGCTCGGTGAGCTGCTGCGCGGCCGGTTGCCGGCGGGCGCGTTCGCGGCGAGGATCTCGGGTGATCGCTTCGCGGCGATGTTGCCGGGTCACCTCGATGACGCCGAGCGCTTCGGCGAAGCGCTGCGCGAGGCCGCTGAGCAGTTGGGCAACATGCAGGGCAACTCGCGGCTGCGTGTCTCGATCAGCATCGGCGTGGCGGCGCTCGACTCCAGCGAGGGTGAGCTCATGCACTCGCTCGCCGCGGCCGAGACTGCCTGCAAGGCGGCCAAGGACCGCGGCCGCAATCGCGTCGAGGTCTACCGGGCCAACGATGTGAGCCTGGTGCGGCGGTTTGCCGACATCAACATCGCCGGGCAGCTCCACGATGCCATCAGCGCCGGGCGGCTGCGCCTCGATGCGCAGCTCATCCTGCCCTTCGGCGTCGGCACGCACCGCCGGTCCCATTACGAGCTTCTGGTCCGCATGATCGATGAAGACGGCACCGCCGCGGGTCCCGACAGCTTCATGTCGGCGGCGATACGCTACCAGCTGATGCAGAGCATCGATCGCTGGGTGATCGACACTGCGGTCGAGCGCCTCAAGAGCTACGCCGACACGTTCGCCAACGGCCCGTTCACTTTCGCCATCAACTTCTCCGGCCAGTCCCTCAACGACGAGAGCTTCAGCGAATTCCTGCTGGAGCGGATCGGCTCGAGCGGCCTGCCGCCGGACCTCTTCTGCTTCGAGCTCACGGAGAACACCGCCGTCGCCAGCGTCAAGCGCGCGACCGAGCTGATGCGCAAGCTGCGTGCGCTCGGCTGCGGCATCGCGCTCGATGATTTCGGCACCGGACTGTCCTCGCTCTCCTACCTGCGCGAGCTGCCGGTGACCATGCTGAAGATCGATGGCAGCTTCGTTCGCGACGTGATCCGCGACCCGCGCGCCGAGTCGATGGTGCGCGCCATCGCGCAACTGGCGCGCACCATGTCGCTGGCCACCGTCGCCGAATACGTCGAGACGAAGGAAATCCTGGCGCGCGTCGCCACTCTCGGCGTCGATTACGGGCAGGGATTCGCCATCGCGAGGCCTGTACCGCTGGACGATCTGCTGGCGGAGCTCACCGCCTCCGGGGATGCAGCGCTCGGCTCCGCGGGAGCGCTTGGGGCTGCGGGCTAGGCCAATTGTTCAGGACGTGCTCGCCGACGGTCGGGCGCCCATTGACCGGCAGGGCAGGCCGTAGCATCGTTGGATCCTTTGATCCCACGGGGGGATTCTTCACATGTCGATGCGATCGCGGACGCTGATCGCTCTCCTTGCGGGGGCTATTTTCGGCTTTTCCGCCGCTGTGGCGGGCGGCGTGCTGGCCGACGACCTGGGCGCCCAGGGCGACTCCAATGATGCCGCCACCCTTCCCTGGCAGGAGGCCCGCCTCTTCGCCGAGGTCTACGAGCGTATCAAGCGTGATTACGTCGATCAGGTCAGTGACCGCAAGCTGATGGACGCGGCGATTCGCGGCATGGTGTCGTCGCTGGACCCCCACTCGGCCTATCTGAACAATGAGGAGTTCGAGGAGACTCGCCTCAGCACCATGGGCTCTTACCCCGGTGTCGGCATCGAGGTCGCCGCGGATGGCTCCGCGGTGAAGGTCGTCGATGCCATCCAGGGCTCCCCGGCGGATCACGCGGGCCTGCGTGCCGGCGATGAGATCGTGGCGATCGACGGCAAGGAAATCGGATCCGACGTGAACGGTGCGATCGAGCACATGCGCGGCGTCACCGGAAGCACGGTGACCCTCACCATCCACCGTGCGGGCATGGCCGGCCTGCTGAAATTCGCGCTGCGCCGCGCGAACGTCGAGGTGCACAGCGTTTCATATCAGAGCCTGGCGCCCGGAATTGGTTATGTGCGCATCGAAGATTTCAGCGACACGACGCCGGACGAGGTGGCTGCCGCGATATCGACGCTCCAGCGCGACAATCGGGGCGGTCTGACCGGCCTTGTGCTCGACCTGCGCGACAATCCCGGTGGAGTGCTCGAATCTGGCGTGGCGGTGGCCGACGACTTCCTCAATAGTGGAGTCATCCTCACCGCGGAGGGTCGGACGCCCGATGCTCGATTCGAGATGGACGCTACACCGGGTGATCTGATGAACGGCGCGCCCATCGTCGTGCTGGTGAACAGCGGCACGGCCTCAGCGGCGGAGATCGTCTCGGCGGCACTCAAGGACCACGGTCGCGCATTGCTGATCGGGCACCGGACCTATGGCAAGGGCACCGTGCAGACCGTCATTCCGTTGGAGTACGGCGGGGCAGTGAAGCTCACGACCTCCCGGTATTTCACGCCCTCGGGCGGCTCGGTGCAGGGCAAGGGCATCCTTCCCGACATCGTCGAGAAGGGGCCGGAGCAGCAGCCGGCCGACGTCATGACTTCGAAGAACGCGCCTACCCTGCAATCACGCGATGCCGAGGTGCAACTGGCTCTGCGCACGCTGCAGAGCGAGGTACATGGCGGCAGCGCGCCGGGTCACATGGTCAGGACGGTGGCGCAGAATCTTCCCGCCGCGCTCACCGGCGACGACATGCTGCCGTAGCATTGCGGCCGGATCCTCGTGCTGTCATGGCTGATCGATCTCGTGTTGCATCTCGACCGGCATCTGGTCGAGCTGCTGGCCCGCGTTGACCTCTGGATCTACCCGATCCTCTTTGCGGTGATTTTCGCGGAGACCGGTCTCATCGTGACGCCGTTTCTGCCAGGCGACTCGCTGTTGTTCGGCATCGGCGCCCTGGCCGCGGTCGACAGCAGCGGCACGCTCAACGCGCCGGTTTTGTTCATCGTGCTCGGGCTCGCGGCCGTGCTCGGCAACACCGTCAACTACGCGGTCGGCCGGCTCATTGGTCCGCCGGCCTTCAGCGGGCGCTATCGCCTGCTGAAGGTGCAGTACCTGCGCCGCACGGAGGAGTTCTTCCGGCGCCACGGCGGCCGCGCAGTCGCTCTGTCGCGCTTCGTCCCCATCATCCGCACCTGCATGCCGTTCGTCGCCGGGATCGGGCGCATGCCCTATGCGCGCTTCCAGGCCTACAACATCCTGGGCGGCTTCGGCTGGGTGCTGCTATTCCTCTGGGGCGGCTACCTGTTCGGCAATGTGCCGCTGGTGAAGCGCAATTTCGGGCTGGTCACGATCCTGATCATCGTAGTGTCGCTGCTGCCGATGGCGCTGGGGCTGGTGCGACGGCGCCGGCCGCTACCGGATACGGAACAGTCGAGGTGACGAACGTGAAACCGTGGTTGAGCACCGAGTCGAAGCTGCGGGAAATCCTGCAGGAGCTGCGCAGCCGCGAGCCGGTATTCCATCGCCCGGAATTCGGCACGACCCGGGCGGACTTCGAGGCTATGACCGAGGCAAGCTTCTGGGAGGTCGGCGCATCCGGGCGCCGCTACAGTCGTGACCACGTTCTCCATGTGCTGGAGGATCGCCACCAGGTCGCAAGCCATCTCGCGCTGGAGGATACCTGGGAAGCAACAGACTTCGCCTGCAGGGAGCTGGGAAGCAACACCTATCTGTTGACTTATACGCTGGCGCAGGGACAACGCAAGACGCGGCGGGCAACCGTCTGGAGGCGCTCGGCCGCGGGTTGGAAGATCGTGTTTCACCAGGGGACGATCGTCGACGACGACACGTCGGAATAGTCTACGGGGTGTCGAGCACGCGGTGGTACCGCACCGTGTTCACGCTGACGTTCCATATCTGCCGCGCCCGCTGCGAGCCGTCGCGGGTCCAGCCGTCTGCCCGGTAGAACCGCTCCGCGCGTGCATTGCCCGCCGCTACCCACAGCACCGCCTTCCTGAAGCCGAGCCGGTAAAGGTCGTCGCGGGCCGCGGCTGCCAACGCGCCGCCGATTCCACGACCCCAGCAGTCGGGCTCGACGTAGAGCGCGCAAAGCTCTCCCTGGGCGGCGGCGTCCTCATCGCGAGCGGGGGAGGTCGTGGCGAAGCCGAGGACGGTATCCGCCGCGATGGCCACCAGCGTTCGCGGCCGCGCCGGATCCTGGTTCGCAAAGTCGTAACGTTGGGCGCGCTCCTCGGCGCGCAGCCCCGCCAGATAATCCTCAGGCATCAAGCCGCGATACGCCGCTTGCCACGCGCGCACATGAACTCGCGCCACCGCCATCGCATCGTCGGGTACCGCGGGCCGCAGATTCATGGTGGCGATGGCGGCCGACGGTTTTCTCCCAGGGCCTCTTCCAACGCGGTGGTCAGAGGCTTGAGGAAGAAGGACTCCGCGGGCATCAGCCGCGCGTCGATCCCGTGCCGGCGCAGCGTCTCCGCGACGACGGGCCCGATTGCCGCCACCAAGGTGTTGGCGAGCGCCTTGCCGGCACCTTCCTCCGAGGCGACGGCGATCAGGCGTTCGATCTGCCCCGAGCTGGTGAAGGCGATGGCATCGACCCTGCCCGCGCTCAACTCACTCACCAGATTGTGGACGGCCTGTTCGTCGGCGTCGTCGGCATAGACGTACGGAGCCACTGTCGCCACGACTGCGCCGGCGCTCTCGAGGAAATCGACGAGCGGTCGGTTGGGCTCCGTGCCATAAAGCTGGACGCCGATCCGCCGGCCGGGCAGGTCCAGCTGGCGCAGAGTCGCGATCACCCCGTCGGTCGTCGGCTGCTCGGCGGCAAGCTCCGATTTCATGCCCAGCTCACGCAGCACTTTCGCGGGCTTCGGGCCGCGCGTGATCTTGCGCATCCGGCCCAGCTCCGCGATGAACTGCGCCCGCAGCGCGGCCTCGTGCTGCTCGATGCACGACAAGATGCGCCTCAGTCCCTCGCCCGTGAGCAGCACGAGATCGTCGAATGCGCCCGCGGCGAGCCGGCGACTCCAGTCGAGTACCGGGGCGGGGTCCGGGGCATCGCGGATCGCCACCAGCGGGCAGCGGATGACGCGGGCGCCGCGCCGCTCGAGCAGGGCCGCAAAGACCGCGATCTCGCGGCTCTCGGGAACTGCGATGGTGCGTCCGGCGAGGGGCTGGCTGGTCATTGAGCGCAAGTGTACCCGGCTGCCCGCGGCTCCCCACGCGCCGCGCGCCGCCGGATATCTGTGTTAGCGATCACACTTTCTACCGCAAAGTCGGGTATGCTCGCCCGTCGGGGACCTGCCAGAGGCGGCCCTTGGGGGTTTCTTGTACATAGCTACAGCTGCGCGGCTGCGTACTGCCGCATGGGCTCAGTGCTGGGGACGCATTCTCGCACCTCGCTACTGGCCTACATGGATCGGCCTGGGGCTGCTGCGGCTCCTGGCGTTGCTGCCATTCCCGGTGATGCTTGCCGCCGGCGCCATGCTGGGCGCAATCCTGCGCCGGCTGCCGCTGGGCTGGGCGCACACCGCGCGCCGCAATATCGAGCTCTGCCTGCCGGAGCTGGGGCCCGTGGAGCGCGAGCGCCTGCTCGACCGGCACTTTGCGAGTCTGGGCATGGCGCTGCTGGAAGTCCCGCTGGCCTGGTGGACGCCGCAGCCGCGCCTCGACCGGATCATCAGCGTGGAGGGCGCGGAGCACTTAAAGCAGGCGCTGGCCCGTGGCCGTGGAGCCATATTGCTCACGGCTCACTTCACGCCGATGGAAATGGCCGGCAGGATGCTGGCCTCGGTCACGCCCGTGAACGTCCTTTACCGTCCGACGAAGAACGCAGCACTCGCCTACGCGCTCGGTCGCTGCCGCTGTAACCTCGGCGTCAGCCCGATTCCACGTGATGACATCCGGGCGCTGATCACGGCCCTGAAGAACAACGAGGCCGTCTGGTACGCGCCCGATCAGAGCTATCGCAAGAAGGGAGCGGAAATGGTGCCGATGTTCGGCATCCCGGCCGCAACCAACACCTTCACCTCGCGGATCGCGCGTATGACCGGGGCGGCCGTGCTGCCGTACTTCGTCGAGCGGCTGCCCGGCACGCGCGGCTACCGTGCGGTCATTCATCCTCCGCTCGAGAATTTCCCGAGCGAGTCGCCATGCGGTGATGCGGAGCGCTTCCACCGCCTGATCGAGGCGCGGGTGCGCGCGGTGCCCGAGCAATACCTCTGGATCCACCGCCGCTTCAAGGGTCTGAGCTCGGACTATCCCGACTACTACGCGCGCCGGCTGCCGACTCAGGCCTGAATCAGACGCCACGTCGGCGCGGCTACGCGCGCCCTGCGAGGAGGAAGCCGCACCATGAGCACCAAAGCGCGGGCCAGCTGTCCCTGCATACGGTTCCGACTCGATTTCGACGATCAATGCTCCGTCGGAATCGGCAAGATAACTTTGCTGGAGGCCATTGCGCGCACCGGCTCGCTGTCGCAGGCGGCGCGTGTCATCGGCATGAGTTACCGGCGCGCCTGGCTGCTCATCGACAGCATGAATGCCGAGTTCGATACCCCGGTAATCAGCGCGACCGTCGGCGGCAGCGGCGGCGGCGGCGCGCAGCTCACGGCATTCGGACGCGAGCTCATCCAGGCCTATCGGAATCTGGAGGCCCGCATTGCGCCTCTGGCCGCGGAGCACATGAGCGGGGTCGTGATGCACGTGGCCGGTCCGCGTCGCAGCGCGAGGGCCGCCAAGCGTCAAAAGCTCAGCGTGCCCCTGACGTAGTAATACCCCCCGTCGATCCCAAACGGCGAGAACATCGGGTACTGGAACACGCCCAGCGTGTCGCCGTACGTGAAGCTGTTGTAGTGGGCGAGCAACGTGGAGTTGTACTTGTCGGGATAGCGGTTGAACAGATTGAGCGCGCCGGCACTCAGCGTGATGTGGCGCGAGAATTTGTAGCTCACATCGAGATTGGTGATCGGCGTGACGCCAATGGTCGACTGGAAGTACTCGGGCGTATTCGTCGGATTGTCGCCATCGTCGTTCTCCCACTCCGAGGTCTTGCCGTAAATCTGCTCCTCGATGTTTATCGCCAGCTTGCTGACCGTCCACAGGCCGCCGAAATTGAGCACGAACCGCGGGCTCGCCGTGGACAGATCCGAGAGCGCGGTCGCGTCGTACAGAGTCAGTCCCGCCAGTTGTGCCGGCGTCGCCGGCACCTTGGTGATCGATGTCTGGTTGAGGGTTGCTCCCACTGACCAGTCGACATGGCCGAAGCGGTAGTCGGACGGGAAATTGAATACCAGGTCGGCACCTTGCGTGCTGGTATCGATGCCATTGGCGAAGAGCGTGACGCCGGTGGTCCCGGTTGCAACCACCGATGGGTCGAGCTGATTGCCGTTGGCCGCGATTGCAGCATTGATCGCCGCTGCCGAGGGCTGCACCACGCCGTTCAGCGTCCCATAGAGGTTGCCGGTCGCCCAGATGCGGTTGCTGATGTTGATGTGGTACAGGTCCAGGGTACCGATCACTCCCGGCAGCGGTCGCCATACGACGCCGACGCTGAAGTTCACCGAGTGCTCCGGCTGCAGGCCGTTGCCGAGACCGATCAGCCTGCCGCCCGCTGAATTGGGCGGCAACTGCACGAAGGCGCTCGTCGGCGTGACGTTGGTGGAGGAGTAGTACTCTTCGGCGAGCGTGGGTGCGCGGAAGCCGCTGCTCACCGTGCCGCGAAGCGCCAGCTGCTGGGTGAAGTCATACCGCGCCGTGAGCTTGCCGACGGTGTCGCTGCCGAAGTCGCTGTAGTGCTCGAACCGGCCGGCCGCATCGATCCGCAGCGGCTCGATCGGCTGGGCAGCCAGGTCGACGTACACGGCGTCGGTATGGCGATAGTGCGTCCCGGCGTCCGTCGGGGTGAAGCCTGGATAGGACTGCGCGCCGCCATCGACGTATGAAATCGGGATGCCGGCTCCGATGCCGTAGCTGTCACGCCGATACTCGAGGCCATACGCCACGTTGAGCGGACCTGCCATACCTACATCGAAATCGCGGTTCACATCGAGGTTCGACGTCCACTGCGTCGTCTGCATGTAACCATCGTAGTAATCGAGCGGGGTCGCATCGCCGGTGCTGTTGTATACGCCCGCGTTGGCGGAGTTGAGCGTATAGGCGTTGAACTGATCGCGGCCGTAGGTGCTGCTGAGGTCCCAGCTCCACTGCGCGATCAGGCCCTTGAGGCCGGCCGTAGCGGAGTAATCGTGCTCGCCGCTCGCCTCGAGAGGGTCGAAGCCGAACGGGAACGGATACGTGGTGACATCCGTCGTGGGATCCGTGTATTGGATTTTGCTCGGCAGCCGGTACTTCTGGAACGACTGCGCGTCCTTGTCGCCGTAGGTCGCGAAGGTATAGAACTGCGTGCCGTCCGGGAAATCGAAGCCGGCGTTGAGCTCGAAAATCTTGAGCTGGTAGTGAGCATCGCCTTCCTCCGCGCCGAGATACGGATAGCCGTTCACGTCCGGCATGTTGGAGTCCGGGTAGGTGGCGAGGTTGGCGGGGTTGATGACGCGCTCGTCGATGGCGCTGCGGTTGCTGGCGCCATGGTCATGGATCTCCGCCGTGACATTGAGATAGCTGTTGTCGATGGGCTGAAAGCCGGCATTGCCCGAGACATCGCTGGTGTCGCCGCCGCCGTCCATGTAGCCGCCATAAGTACCGGACAGGGCACCGCCGGAAGAATTTTTCTTGAGGATGATGTTGATGACACCCGCGATGGCATCGCTGCCGTACTGCGCCGCGGCGCCGTCCGTCAGCACCTCGATGTGGTCGATCGCATCGAGCGGAATGAAATCGAGGTCGACCCCGGCGCACCCCTGGAAGGGGCCGCTGTCGACCTCGATGTTGGCGGTGCCGTGCCGCCGCTTGCCGTTGACGAGCACCAGTACGTCGTTGCAGCTCAGTCCGCGCAATCTCGCCTGCAGAGTCTGGCCGGCCATGTCGTTACCGAAGGCCTGGGCGACGAAAGACGGCACGACCTGCGCCAGCGCGGCCAGCAGGTCGGGATTGCCGGCGACTGTCTTCAGCGCGGCGGCGCTCATGATCTGCACCGGCGCCGGGCTGTTCGCCGCCGTGATGCCGGGCTCGCGCGAGCCGGTCACGATGACTTCGTCGAGCACGTTGGCGGTCGCGGGGCTGGCCGCGTCCGCGGGACTCGGACCGTCGGCCGCGGTTTGCGCGCCGACCGTGCCGGCGCTCAGCAGGAATAAAAGCGGCGCCGCGGATATCGCCGTGCCTGTTCGTTTGTTCATTGTCGCCGCCTCTCCCCTTGACGATGTCAGCGCTATATCTTGCGGAATATTACGGTGACGGGCAGCGTGCGGCAAGAAGCGCCGGAGTTGTACCAGCCGTGGCACAATGAGTGCCATGGTCGACTCGCGGGCAAGGTTGCGACTCACGGGAATGCTGGCTTCCTACGGCCGGTTCCATCGCGACCCGCGCAATCGCCTGACTCACTATTTCGGCGTGCCGGCGCTCATCTACGCGGTGCTGATCCCGCTCGCACTCCACGTCAACACCGTCGCGGGCGTGCCGCTGCGCCGCGACAGGATCGTCATTGCCCTGGCTGCGCTCGGCTATATCACGCTCGACCCGGGGCTCGGGTTGTCGTTGGCACTGGCGCTTGCGCTGCTGGGCGCAGCCGCGGAGGCAACCTGCGCGCTGGGCCCTGCAATGGCACTTGCCGTCGCAGGCAGCGTCTTCGTGCTCGGCTGGGCGTTGCAGCTCCTGGGTCACCGGCTGGAAGGCAACCGTCCGGCGTTGCTGACGAATCTCGCGCAGATACTCGTCGCGCCGCTGTTTCTCACGGCGGAGCTGGGATTCTCTCTGGGACTGCGCCGCAGACTACACGGCGATATCGAGCGTCATTTGACGTCGCAGTAGTTCCGCACGGTGTCGCTGTTGTTCAGCGCACGCCGGCCATCAGCCGCTTCACCGGCGGCGTCAGCAGCAGCATCACGGCGCCGCCGGCCCCGGTCCAGCAGAAGAGCTTCAGGTAGAGCGCCGGCAGCGTCGCGAGATGCTGCGCGTCGTAGTCACCGGACAGCAGGCCGGCCAGGAAGCTCCCCAGCGCCAGGGTCAGAAAAAACAACCCCATGGTCTGGGCGGCGAAGCGTGCGGGCGCCAATTTCGTGGTGGCGGAGAGGCCCACGGGCGACAGGCACAGCTCGCCGCAGGCGGTGAAGAGATACGTGACTACCAGCCACAGCGGCGAGACCTTGTGCCCATGCAGCACGCGCAACGCTGCGAGATACATGACGAGCATGCCCGCCGCCATCAGCAGCAGTCCCCATGCGAACTTGGCCGGCGACGACAGGTCCCGGTCGCGCTTCCCGAGCGCAACCCACAGCGCCGCGAAGGCGGGCGCCAGCACGATGATGTAGAAGGGGGGCACCGTCTGCAGGTCCCCCGCCGGCATCTGCCAACCGAAGACGTCGAGATCGGTGTAGCGCTGCGCGAACAACGCCATGGAGCTGAATATCTGCATGAAGGCCATCCAGAAAACGGTGGAGGCCGCAAACAGTGTCATCATGGCGAACACACGGTGGCGCTCCGCGCGGGTGAGCCCACCGAGGAAGGCGATGTACAGCAGATATCCCGCGAGCAGCAGGCCCACCAGCCACGAGACACGGGCGGCGAGGGTCACCGCATTGACCCTGACGACACCGCTCAACAGCAGCGCCGCGAGCACGCCGATCACTGCCGCGATGACCCACAGGGCGAGCCAGGAGCGCGGCCGGGTGCTCGCCGGCGCGGCGCCGGCCGACCCCAGATAGCGGCGGGTGGCGAGGAATTGCGCCACACCGAACAGCATGCCGACCGCGGGCAGAGCGAAGCCGGCATGCCAGCCGTAGTTGCGGGCCACTACGGGCACGAACATCGGGCCGAGGAGCGAGCCGACGTTGATGCCGACGTAGAAGATGGAGAAGCCGGCGTCGCGGCGCGAGCCGCCCTCGGGATAGAGGGCACCGACGGTGTTGCTCACGTTGGGCTTGAGCAGTCCGACGCCGAGCACGTTGCAGCCCAGTCCGAGGAAAAAGAGGCGCTCGCTGCCCGCGGTAAGCAACGCATTGCCGATCGTGATCAACAGGCCGCCAGAGGCTATCGCGACGCGGCCGCCGGTCAGCTGGTCCGCCACCCAGCCGCCCAGGAGCGAGAGCAGGTAGGTGCCCCCCATGAACAGGCCCCAGATGGCGCTGGCGGTCTGGTCGTCGAAGGCCAGCCCGCCGCGGCCGCTCGCGGTGACCAGAAAAAGGATCAGGATCGACTGGATGCCGTAGTAGGTGAACCGCTCCCACATCTCCGTGAAGAAGAGGGTCGCGAGGCCGCGCGGATGACCAAACAGGGTAGGTTGGGCGGGGGCGGCGTCGGCAGCTGCTGCGGATGCGCTCGGGCCGGCGGACTCCGACGCGTCGGTCTCGACGACACGGCTCATGCGGGAGCGCGCCGCATCAGGATGCCTGCGGCTGCTCGGCGTCCTGCCGCTTCGAGCGCTGCAGGATGCGCGCCATGATGAGGCCACCTTCGAACAGCAGATACATCGGGATGGCCAGCAGCGATTGCGACACTGCGTCCGGCGGCGTCAGGAACGCCGCAACGATGAAGACACCAAGCAGAACGTAGCCGCGATAACTCTTCAACTTGTCGAGCTCGACCAGGCCGGTGAGCACCAACAGTACCACGGCCACGGGCAGCTCGAACGCGGCCCCGAATCCGAAGAACATCAGCAGCACGAAATTCAGGTACTGCGAGATGTCGGTCATCATGGTGACGCCCTTCGGCGTCGTGCTGGCGAAGAAATGGAACATCGCCGGGAACACGAAGAAGTAGGCGAAGGCGATGCCCGCATAGAAGAGCAGGATCGACGAGACGAGCAGCGGCAGCGCGAAGCGCTTCTCGTGCCGATAGAGTCCCGGCGCGACGAAAGCCCATATCTGATAGAGCACAACGGGCATCGCAAGGAAGAGCGCCACGAAGAAGGACAGCTTGAAGGGCGTGGTGAAAGGTGCCGCGACACTGGTTGCGATCAGCGTCGTGCCCTTCGGCAGCCTCTCGATGAGCGGCCGCGAGGCGAGCGTGAAGAGGGGATTGGCGTAGAACGCGCACGGCACGAACACGATCCCCACCACCACCAGCGCCCGGATCAGCCGGTCGCGCAGCTCCAGCAGGTGCGAGATCAGGGTGCCTTCGGCGAGCTTCTCGGGTTCCTCACTCATGCGTGCCCGGGGTCAGGGGCTCGGGTGGCTGGTCGCCACCCGGGGCGGCCGCTTCGTGTGGCGGGGCCGCTGCAGTCTGCCACGGGTCGACGCTGGCGGGTACCGGCTCCGTATTGTCCGGGGGCAGCGGCGGCGGGGTGCCACCAACCGGCCGCACGGGCTCGGGCCGGCGGCCCGTCCGGTTGCGATCGGCATCGACCTCGTCTTCGAGCTGCTCCTGGAATTGCCGGGCCATGGCGCGCGCCCGACCCACCCAGCGGCCGACCTCGCGCACGACGCGCGGCAGCTTCTCCGGTCCCAGCACGATCAGCGCCAGGATGAAGATGACCAGGATCTCGGAGAATCCGATATCGAACATGGAAATTCAGAACCGCAGAAATGCGCTCGCGTGCCTCGCGGCCGCGTCGGCCCCTGTGCCCGCGGTCACGGGAGGCTCAGGCGTTCCGCTCGCTCTTTGCAGTCGCCTCGGCCTTGGGGGCGACTTTCGCCTCGGGAAACTCGGCATCGGGGGTGTCGGACCGGATCTGCCGGCGCTGCGATGCGGCGTTGGCCTCCTCCTGATCGCCATCGTTCATCGCCTTCTTGAAGCCGCGCACGGCGTGGCCCAGGTCCTCGCCGACGCTGCGGAGCTTCTTGGCCCCGAAGACGACGAGCACCACGACCAGGATGATCAGCAGCTCCTTCATTTCCATAAAGCTTGGACTCCGCGGCTTACGCGTGAGAGAACATAATCAAGTGGAGGATCATAAGATAAATGACTCTTTCCAGCCGGGAAAATTCGTAAATCTGTGGATTACAGTCGCGGTTACGGTCCCGTCGACCCCGGCCTGCCGCTCACCCTTCCAGCCAGAAGGTCACCGGCCCGTCGTTGACCAGTTCCACCTGCATGTCCGCGCCGAACTCACCCGCCGCCACCGGTGAGTGCACGCTCGTCGCCCGCTCGAGCAGATAGCCGAAGAGCCCGCGCGCCGCCTCGGGTGCCGCGGCAGTGCTGAACCCGGCGCGGGCGCCCTTGCGAGTGTCCGCCGCCAGCGTGAATTGGGGCACGAGCAGCAATCCACCCCCGATCGCCTGCAGTGACAGATTCATCCGGCCGTCCGCATCGGGAAAGATGCGATAGTTGAGCAGCCCCTCGAGCAGTCTGTCCGCCGCGGCACGATCGTCGCCCCGCCGTACGCCGATCAATGCCAGCGTGCCGCGGCCGATCTCTCCCACGCGCTGCCCTCCGATGGTGACGCATGCCCGCGAGACGCGTTGGATGAGGCCAATCATGGCATGCTGCCCCATTGGCGCACGCGGTGGTCCGCCTGGAGCGCCACCGGCGTCGTCTGACTGGCGTCGGATGCGGCGTGTCCGATAAGATGCGCCGCGGTTTTGCGCACCGGGGCGGAGATCACGATGGCGGGACGTTGTTTGCGTTCACAAGTGGGTTCCAGCGTGCGGGTTGCGATGACAGCCCTCAGGATCGGCATGGCGGTTGGCGTCGGGTCGCTCGCGGCCGCGGCGGCCTTCGCCCAGCAGCCGCAGCCCGCGGCCAGTCCGCAGCACGGCCAAATCCTGGCATCCACGTGCCTCGGCTGCCACGGCATCGAGGGCTACCGCAACGCCTATCCCGATTATGCGGTGCCGCGCCTCTCGGGTCAGCACGCCGACTATCTGCAGGCCGCTCTCAAGGAGTACCGGAGCGATGCGCGGCAGTATCCGACCATGCATTTGCAGGCGCTGTCGCTCTCCGATCAGGACATCACTGACGTCGCCACATATCTTGCGGGCAAGCCGCTGGTCGCCGCCACTAGCAGCGCCAGCCCGCCGCAGATTCCGCAGCCGGCGGTCGTCTGTACCTCCTGCCATGGCCAGGACGGAATTGGTGTCGCACCGACGTATCCGTCACTCGCCGGGCAGCAGGCCAGCTACATAGAGCGCGCGCTGCAGGAATATCAGACGGGTTATCGCAAGAATCCGATCATGAGCGGCATGGCGGCTTCCCTGAAGCCGGCGGACATCGTCACCATCGCGAACTACTTCAGCAGCCTGAAGCCGGGACTCCATACGGAGTCCCGCCCGTACTTCAGCTGGACTGACCACGGCAGCAAGTGAATGCGCGGCCCGTTGGGGCCGCTCATTCTCATTTCACCTGCACGGGGACGAAGATCCGCGTGCTGCCCCGCTGGATCAGCAGGGCCACGTGGCCGCGCGACTTCTCCACCGCGGCGCGCAGCTCATCGACCGTGGCGACCCGCAGGCCGTTGGCCGCGAGCACGACGTCTCCCGGCTGGATGCCGGCATCTTCGGAGGGACCGCTGGCGCCCTCGACGAGAAGCCCGCCATGAGTGTGCGCCTGCTGCTGCTCATCGTGCGTGAGCGGCCGCACCGCGAGCCCGAGACTGCCGCCCTGCTGCTGCGGGTTCTGGGCGGAGGCCACGGTCTGGTCACCCATCGATGAGAGCTTCACGCTGACGTCCCGCTGGGTGTGATTGCGCCAGATCGTCAGGCGCACCGTCGTGCCGGGCATGAGGCTCGCGATCCGCACCGGCAGCTGGCTCGAGGTCTGCACGGACTGTCCGTTGAGAGCGAGAATGACGTCGCCCGGTTGCACGCCGGCCCGGGCAGCGGCGCCACCCTCCTCGACGCTCGACACCAGCGCGCCCTCGGGCTGCGGCAGGCCGAAGGAGTCGGCGAGTCCCTGATCGACGTTCTGGATCACGACCCCGAGCTTGCCGCGCGCCACGTGACCGGTGGTGAGGATCTGGTGCGCCACCTGCATCGCGACGTTGATCGGGATGGAGAACGACACGCCCATGTAACCGCCGGTGCGGCTGTAGATCTGCGAGTTGATCCCGATCACCTGACCCTGCATGTCGAAGAGCGGCCCACCGGAGTTGCCCGGATTGATCGGCACGTCGGTCTGGATGAAGGGAACATAGCCGGAATCAGGCAGCGTGCGCCCCTTGGCGCTGACGATGCCCGCCGTGGCGCTGTTCTCGAAGCCGAACGGCGCGCCGATGGCCAGCACCCATTGCCCGACCTGCAGTGTGTTGGAATCCCCGAGGTTGACGGTCTGCAGACCGGTCGCGGGGATCTTGATCACCGCCACGTCCGAGGTCTTGTCCACGCCGATCACCTTGGCGGTGTACTCGCGCCGGTCCGTGAGTTGCACGGTCACTCGGGTCGCGCCCTCGACCACGTGGGCATTGGTGAGGATGAGCCCGTCGGACTGAATGACGAAGCCCGAGCCCTCGCCGCGGATCGGCTCCTCGGGAGGTGCCTGGAAGGGGAGGCCGCGGAAGAACGGCGCGAACGGGCTATTCGGCCCGAACGGATTGTCGCCTCCCTGGTCCTGCGCTTTCTCGATGACGCGAATGTTGACCACCGCCGGGCCGTACCGCCTCACCAGTGTGGTGAAGTCCGGCAGCATCACGGCCACGCCGCCTCGCGGCTGCGTGGAGGTGACCGCGGCGGGTGGCGGCGATCCCTGCGCATGCGCCGTGGTCGGCGTGGCAATGCCAT
The DNA here is from genome assembly GCA_963812925.1 of uncultured Pseudomonadota bacterium. Lineage (GTDB taxonomy): Bacteria > Pseudomonadota > Gammaproteobacteria > Steroidobacterales > Steroidobacteraceae > 13-2-20CM-66-19. The sequence goes on from CAWEXF010000009.1 coordinate 411,246, forward strand.
ACAGGGCCGCAAGCGGCGCGGCTCCCAGCACCACGCCGAGCGCGCCGGCGATCAATGGATTACGAACTGCGGTCCTCACTGTCATGTCTCGCTCCCACGGATTTGTCCGGGTCTACCGGTGCGCAGAATAGGCGCCGGACACTTAAATGAGACTTAAGGGAAAACGGTCGAGCGAGGCTCAGCCGCGGCGCCGGTCGAGCCACGCAATGATTCCCTGGGTGTTGAGCTCGAGGTCCCCTTCGAGGAGTGCCGCGAGGCGCTCCGGCGCCAGCCGGCAGCCGTGGCGTATGGCCAGCTCCCGCCACAGGTCGCTCATGCCGGAGCGGATGGCCGCCGCCCGATCGGGCGCTGCGGCGCTTTGCTCGGCTATGCGGGTCAACTCCCGAATCTGCCCCTTCAGCGACTCTCCGAGGCGTGGCACGTCGGTGACGCGGCTGAAGTGCATCAGGTACATCGCTTCGGGCGAGTACGACAGCAGCCGGTCGACTGAGGCGATGAGCTGCTGCGGATCGAATTGCGTGGGCGTCGTCGTCGGGATGATGAAGGCGCCGCGGGGCGAGTCCAGCTCCCGATAGGAAAGGCCGAAGGTATCGCCGGTGAACATGCAGGCGTGCGCCCGGTCGACGAACACCTGATGGTGCATTGCGTGCCCGGGTGTGTGCAGGATCTCGAGCTCGCGTCCGGCCACGCTCAGCGTGTCGCCGTCCCGAGTCACCCGCACCCGTTCCGCGGCAATGGGCAGTATGTCGCCATATAGCTGCCGGAAGCGCTCATCGCCGTACACCGCCCGCGACCCGACGATCAGCTTCGCAGGATCGATCATGTGCGGAGCGCCGCGCGGATGCAGTACGGCGACGGCATTCGGCAACTCCCGCAGCAGCCGTCCCGCGCCGCCGGCGTGATCCAGGTGGACATGCGTCAGCAACAGGTAATCGACCGACTCGCGCGCGATACCCAGCGCCTCCAGTCCCGCCAAAAGATAGGGTACCGAGTGGTTCGTGCCGACGTCGACGAAGGCCGCGCGTCCGCGATGTTGCACGATGTGCGCCGCCGCATGTCCCGGACGCACGTACTCGGTATCGACTGCCGTGATCCCGTCCGGGTGACGGAATAGTCGAGGTGTGATTTCTTGCATGCCGGATTATTGTCCATCGCTTCCCCATTCAGGCAAGCTTCCGCACATGATCCAATCGCAATTCTGGCGCCGGGCGGCTGCCGTCCCGGTGCTGGCCGCGTTGCTGCTGGGCTTTTGCCTGCCGGCGCCGGCGCAGTCCTTCGCCGTCCCCACTCATCGAGTCGACGGCTCGCTGGTTTTCGACGGTATCCCGCCCCTCGATGCCAGCCTCGCGTCGCAAGTGAAGAGCTACGAGGAATGGCGGCAGGCTACCTTCCTGGACTGGCTGCCCGACGGCAGCATGCTCGTGGCGACGCACTTCGGGGTGGACGAGCAGGTGCATCGCATCGCCGCGCCTCTCGGCATGCGCGCGCAACTCACTTTTGGCGATGGCTCCGTGCTCGAGGCGCGGGCGCCGCAGAGCGGCGCCGGCTTCGTATTCGTCAGGCGGACCGCGGGCTACCCGCAGCTCTTCGACTATCCGGGCCCCGGCGCGCCTCGTCAGATCACGCAAGGCAACTACCAGCACGGCAGCCCTGTCTGGGCGCACGACGGCAGGCGTGTTGCGTTCTATGGGACCGATCGGACCGGCGTCAATGACGACATCTATGTCGTCAACGTTGCTTCGGCAACCCGCCCCCAGCTGGTGGTCGCGGGCGCAACAGGCAGCTGGCTGCCGCTCGATTGGTCGCAGGACGACAGCAAGCTCCTGTTGTTGAATGCGGTGTCGCCGCAGAAGAGCGCGCTCTACGTCGCCGACGTCGCGACGGGCGCCCTCACGCCGGTGGCTATTCCTGACTCCCACATCGTCGCGGCGAGTTTCGCACCCGACGGCGTTGGGTTCTATCTGATTGCGGACGCGCAGAGCGACTTCGAGCAGCTTCTCTACACCAACCCCATTACCAAGGTCACCCGGCGCGTTTCCGCCGACGAGCCGTGGGACGTGGAGGAGTTCGCCGTCAGCGCGGGCGGTCACTACGTCGCGTATGTAATGAATGACGACGGTCAGAGCCGCCTGACGGTCCTCGACACGCTGCGCAACCTTGAATTCAAGCCGCCGGGCCTGCAGGACGGGCGCATCGACGGTGTCCGCTTCGACGACAGCGGCCAGAAGCTCGCCTTCTCCTACGAGTCCGCCCGCTCGCCGCGGGATGTCTATGTCTACGATGTTCCCCAGGGCAGCCTGCAGCGCTGGACGCAGAGCGAGCTCGGTCCGATCGATCCCGCCAATCTCGCGACGCCGCAGCTCATCCACTATCCGACCTGGGACCGCTCGGGCTTGAGTCGCCGGACCCTTTCCGCCTACGTGTACCTGCCGCGCGGACCGTCGCCGTGCCCGGTGCTGATCGCTCTGCCGGGCAGCGAGGGGCTGCATTCACAGTCCCGACCAGGCTGGAAGCCGTTCATTCAATTCGTCGTCAACGATCTCGGCTACGCCGTGATCGCGCCCAACGTGCGCGGCTCATCCGGCTACGGCAACGCATTCCGCGCGCTCGACGGCGGCAGGCTGCGTGACGATGCCGTGCGAGATGTTGGGGCGCTGCTGGTCTGGATGGGCCTGCAGCCCGGTCTCGACTCTCATCGCGTGGCGATCATGGGCCGCGGCTATGGCGGCTTTCTCGCCCTGGCTTCGCTGGCGACCTATGGCGATCACCTGCAAGGCGCGATCGATGTCGCCGGCATCGCCAATCTGGTCGACTTCGTCGGCCATTCGCCCGCGAGCGAGCGTGCCCAACGCGTCGCCGAGTTCGGCGACATCCAGGACACCGACATGCGCGCTTTCCTCGACCGCATCTCGCCGCTCGATAACGTCGCCCTGATCCATCACCCGGTGCTCATCGTCCAGGGTCTGGACGCGCCCGGCTCGCGCGCCGCCGACTCGCAGCAGCTCGTCTGGCGGCTGCGCTCCGAGGGTGATCAGGCCTGGTACCTCAGCGCCAGCGATGCGGGCAATGCCTTCACGGCTCCGGCCGACCAGGAGGCCTATCTCGATACCGCCGCCCAGTTTCTCCAGATGTTGGCGAAGTGAGCGCTAGCTCTCCGCCGGGAAGGATACCGTGACCGCGAGGCCCCGCCCCGACTCCCCCGAATCCAACACCACCGCCGCCCCGTGCGCTTCGGCGATCGCCTTGACGATCGCCATTCCGAGTCCGCTTCCCGGCGCAGCCGTCCCGGCCCTGCGGTAGAAGCGGTCGAAGACGCGGTCGCGCTCGGCCGGTGCGATTCCCGGACCGTTGTCCACTACCTTGACGATGGCCTGCGGCGGCACCGTGGGCGATCGCTCGACTGATACATCCACCCGTCCTCCAGGGGGTGTATAGCGCACGGCGTTGTCGACCAGGTTCCTGACCAGCGTCGCCACCGCTTCCCGCTCTCCCTGCACGAGCACGGCCTGGGCCTCCGACATTCCGAGGTCGATCCGCCGCGCGTCCGCCAGCGGGACCAACTCCGCCACGACTTCGCGCGCCAGCTCATCGAGCGCAAACCGCGTGCGCACCGGCTCCGCGCGCGGCTCCTGCCGCGCGAACGCCAACATCTGCTCGACCAGCCGGATCGCCCTCTGCACCCCTTCCGACAGCTTGCCCATCGCCGCCGTGCGCTCCCCTTCCGTTGCCGCACGCGTGAGCGTCCCAAGCTGAAGGTGCAGCGCCGTCAGCGGCGTACGCAGCTCGTGGGCCGCGTCCGCCATGAAAGCCCGCTCCCGCTCGAGGGCCGCGGTAAGGCGCCCCAACAGATCGTTGAGGGAGCCCACGAGCGGCTGCACCTCCTCCGGCAGCCTCTCGTCCGACAATGGCTCGAGCTCAGTCACCCGGCGCGCTTTCACCGCCTTCGCCAGCCGTTGCAGCGGCTGCAACGCATGACCGACCGCGAACCAGACGAGGAGTCCCAACAGCGGCACCAGGAGCGCGAAAGGCGCCAGCGTGCGCAGGGCGAGCTGCGCCGCCTCGCGGCGGCGCACACTCATCGGCTGCGCCACCTGCACGACTTTCGTGGGCGAGACGGTGCCGTATACCCTCCATTGCCCGACGCTGGTGTTGACTGTGGAGTATCCGAGGGCCGTGGAGTTGGGCAGCACCGCCTGCTCGGGACCTATGTAGATCCGCCGGCCGTCGATCGTCCAGATCTGCACGACGAAGTCATAAGCGATATCGCTGGGTGGAATGGGCGTCGGAAACTGATACTCGACGGGTTGATCGCGCAGGAAGAGCGCCGTCTCCTTGAGGTGATAGTCGAAGAACCCGTCCGCCTCCGCGAGGGCGTTGCGGTACACCACGAACCCGCCGGCGACGCCTACGAGCAGCACGCCGCCCAACAGCCACACCAGGAGGCTCGTGCGCAGGCTTGCCCGTCGCGAGCCCAGCCTCATGTGGGCGGCACCCGATAGCCGACGCCGCGCACGTTGAGAATGTAGTCGGCGCCCAGCTTACGGCGCAGCCCGTGGATGTGGACCTCCACGGCGTTGCTCTCGACTTCCTCGCCCCAGCCGTAGAGGCGCTCCTCGATGCGCGCCCGAGATAGGATCGTCCCCGGCCGCTCCATGAGCAGCTGCAGGAGCGCAAATTCCTTCGGGGAGAGCGCCACCTCGCGGCCGTCGCGCGTGACGCTGTGCTTGGCCGGGTTGAGTACCACGCCGCGATGCTCGATAGCCGGTGCCGTACGCCCGGATTTGCGGCGCAGCAGCGCGCGAATGCGCGCCGCCAGCTCATCCAGGTCGAAAGGCTTGACCAGGTAGTCATCCGCGCCGGCATCCAGGCCCTGCACGCGGTCGGAGACGGCATCGCGCGCGGTGATGATGAGAACAGGCAGTTCCTGCCCATGCGCGCGGGCCGCGGTGAGGACCTCGAGACCTCCCTTGCGCGGCAGGCCGAGATCGAGCAGCAGCAGGTCGAAAGCCTCCGTACGCAGCACCTGCGAAGCGGACTCGCCGTCGTGCACCCAGTCCACGGTGAAGCCGTCGCGCCTCAGGCCCTCGCGGATCGCCTCACCGATCATGGCGTCGTCTTCTACCAGCAGCAGTCTCATGGGGAAGGGAATATGATCGCGCGATGCTGCAGCGTCTCGTACACGATGCCGCCGCTTTGGGCGTGGCGCTGACGGAGCACGACGCCGCCCGGCTGCGCCAGCTCCTCGAGGAGCTGGCGCACTGGAACCGCCAGTTCAATCTCACCGGCATCACCGACTTCGAGAGCATGGTCAGTCATCATGTGCTCGACAGCCTCGCCATTCATCGCTATCTGCACGGCGCCGCCATCGCCGACGCGGGCACCGGCGCAGGATTTCCCGGGCTGCCGCTCGCGCTCGTGAACCCGGAGCGCCGCTTCACCCTCATCGATTCGAACGGCAAGAAGATCCGCTTCGTCTCCCACGCGGCGCGGACCCTGGGACTCATGAATGTCGAGCCGCTGCAGACGCGTGTGGAGACACTGCGTCCGGAGCGGCCGTTCGATACGGTGGTCGCGCGCGCGTTCGCCCCTCTGCCCGAGCTGCTGGAGACCGTGGCGCCGCTTTGCGGCAGCGAGACCCAGGTGCTCGCCATGAAGGGCAAATGGCCGCAGGACGAGCTCGATGCCCTGCCGCCGCGTTGGCGCATGGCCGACTCGCACACCCTCACCGTGCCCGGACTCGCGGCGGACCGTTGTCTCATCGTCCTCATGTCAGGAGTGGCTCACTAGGACCTGCCGGCGAGCGGAAGCGCGGTGGTCTCCTTGATCACCGACAGCGCGATGGAGGAATGGACCGACTGCACGCCCGGGAAACGCGACAGGTGATCGAGGAAGAACGCCTCGTACGCCTTGATGTCGCGGCAGACGATGCGCAGCAGGAAGTCGGTCTCGCCCATCAGGGTGTAGCACTCGAGGATCTCCGGATGCTGGCGCACGGCCTGCTCGAACTTCAGCAGCGCATCGCGTCCGTGGCCGGTCAGCTTCACGTGCGAGAACACGAGCACGTTGAGCCCCACCTTCTCCCGATCGAGCACGGCCACACGCTTGCGGATGACGCCCAGCTCCTGCAGCCGGCTCACCCGCCGCCAGCAGGTCGAGGCCGTCATTCCCAGCCGCTCCGCGATCTCGGCGGCGGAGAGGTCACCGTGCTCCTGGATCAGTTCGAGAATCCGCGCGTCACCGCGGTCGAGGTCTGCCTGCATCGCCCATCTCACCCTTGGTGATCCGATGCAATGAATCATTCACCGCGGCGCGCCAAAGGGCAACCTTTGTTACGCGCCGTGCAAGGTGCGACGGGTAAGGTGGAGACCTTCCTGGGTTGATGGAGCGGTGCGATGGACCTCTTTCAAATGCGGGATTTCGCTGCCCACGAGCAGGTGGTGTTCGGCTGCGATGCGGCCTCGGGGCTACGCGCCATCATCGCCATCCATTCCACTACCTTGGGCCCGGCCGCCGGCGGTTGCCGGATGTGGCCGTATGCCGCTTCGTCGGACGCGCTCGTGGATGCGCTGCGGCTCTCCCGCGGCATGAGCTACAAGAACGCCATGGCCGAACTGCCCTTCGGCGGCGGCAAGGCGGTGATCATCGGCGACCCGCGTGAGAAGTCCCGTCAGCGGATGGAGGCATTCGGCCGGCTCGTCGATTCTCTCGGCGGCCGCTACATAACCGCCGAGGACGTGGGGACGACCACCACGGACATGGGGCAGGTTGCCTGTGTGACGCCCTTCGTCAGTGGGCTGCCTCGTGAGTCGGAGGCGTCTGAGGGCGGCACGGCTGTCGGTGGAGACCCGGGGCCGAAGACGGCGCTCGGTGTATTCCTCGGCATCAAAGCTGCGGTGCGGTTTCGCCTCGGCCGCACGAGTGTGGCAGGGTTGAAAATCGCGGTGCAGGGGCTGGGCGGCGTCGGCTATCCGCTCTGCCGGCTGCTCGTGGCGGAAGGCGCATCGCTTCTGGTAGCGGACTCGAGGCCCGGTGTCGCGCAGCGCCTCTGCCAGGAAACGGGGGCGCAGCCAGTGCCCGCGGATTCGATTCTCTCGCAGGACGTGGACGTCCTTGCCCCCTGCGCCCTGGGCGCCGTGTTCGACTCGCGCTCCATACCGACCGTGCGCGCCCGCGTCATTGCCGGCGCTGCGAACAACCAGCTTGCGCGCGAGGAGGATGGAGAGGCGCTGATGCGCGCCGGAATCCTCTACGCCCCTGACTACGTCATCAATGCCGGCGGCATCGTCAGTGTCGCTCACGAGTACCAGGGCGGCGCCACCGCAGCCCAGGTGAAGGCGGAGATCGAGAGGATTCCCGTGCGCCTCACCGAGATTTTCGAGCGCGCCCGCCGCGAAGGCCGACCTACCAGCACTGTCGCGGATCAGCTCGCTCGCGAGCGGCTTGCCGCCGGCACCAGACGCATGGTGGCCTAGCCCAAAATCCGGTTGCGACCGATCGACGATGTACACTCTGGCGCATGAAGCGCGTCATCGCGGTCGCCAATCAGAAAGGCGGCGTCGGTAAGACCACCACCGCGGTCAACCTGGCCGCCTCGCTGGCGGCCACCCGCCGCCGGGTCCTGCTGCTCGACCTCGACCCGCAGGGCAACGCGACCATGGGCAGCGGCGTCGACAAGTCGCAGCTCGCGCGCGGCACGCTCGAAGTGCTGCTCGGGGAAGCCGAAATGGCCGCGGCGGTCTGCAGCGTCGAGCACGGTGGCTATGCGCTGCTGCCAGCGAATCAGGACCTGACATCCGCGGAAGTGCGGCTTCTCACCCAGACGGTCGGCCGTGAGACGCGGCTGCGCCGGGCGCTCGAGCCGCTACGCGGCGCCTACGACGTCATCCTCATCGACTGCCCGCCGGCTCTCAACATGCTCACCGTGAACTCGCTCGTCGCGGCGGATAGCGTGCTCATTCCGATGCAATGCGAGTATTACGCGCTCGAGGGCCTCACGGCTCTGCTCGCCACCGTCGAGCAGATCCGCCTGGCCGTCAACCCGCCGCTCGAGATCGAGGGTATCCTGCGCACCATGTACGACCCGCGGAACAACCTCGCCAATGAGGTGAGCGCTCAGCTCCTCATGCACTTCGGCGACAAGGTGTTCCGCACGGTGATCCCCCGCAACATCCGCCTCGCGGAGGCGCCGTCGTTCGGCCGGCCGGTGTTGTTTCACGACAAGGAATCGCGCGGCGCGCTCGCATACCTCGCCCTTGCCGGCGAGATGATCAGGCGCGAGGAGGAGGGGCGGGTGCCCGCCGGCACGCCCGCGGCGCCAGATGTGGCAGCCGGGGGCGAGGCATCATGATCCAGAAGAAGCCGACTCTCGGCCGCGGTCTGGCCGACCTTCTTGGCCAGATGAGCCCGCCGCGCCCGCTGCCCGCGGCCGGGGAACCGCAGGCCGCCGGCTCCACGACAGCCCCGCCGGCCGAGGAGCTGGCGCACCTGCCACTCGATTTGCTGCAGCGCGGGCGCTATCAGCCGCGCATCGACATGCGGCCGGAGACGCTCGAAGAGCTCGCCGCCTCGATCAAGGCACAGGGAGTGGTGCAGCCGATCGTCGTGCGCCCGCTCGCCGCGCCTGCCGCCGGCGAGTCGCAGCGCTACGAGATCATCGCCGGCGAGCGCCGCTGGCGCGCCGCGCAGATCGCGGGCCTGGCCGTCATTCCCGCGGTCATTCGCCGCATTCCCGACGAGGCGGCGATCGCCGTCGCGCTGATCGAGAACATCCAGCGCGAAAGTCTCAATCCGCTGGAAGAGGCGCGCGCGCTCGAGCGCCTGATCACCGAGTTCGAGCTCACCCATGCGCAGGCGGCGGAGGCCGTTGGCCGCTCGCGCGCCGCCGTCAGCAATCTGCTGCGCCTGCTGGAGCTCGCCCCGGAAGTCGGTGCGCTGCTCGAGCGGCGGGAGCTGGAGATGGGCCATGCGCGGGCGCTGCTGGCGCTCCCGGCGCGGCGCCAGCAGGCGGAAGTGGCACTGATCGTGGCGAGGAAGAGTCTCTCGGTGCGGGACACCGAGGCGCTGGTGCGGCGCATGCAGCAGCGGGGCAAGGAAGCCGAGACTGCCGCGGATGGCGCCGGCAAGGGCGATCCGGACGTCCGCCGGCTGGAGCAGGAGCTCGCCGACAAGCTCGGGGCGAAGGTGCTGATCCAACACTCCCAGGGCGGCAGGGGCAAGCTGGTGGTGAGCTACAACAGCCTGGACGAGCTCGACGGGATCCTAGCTCATATAAGCTAGGTACGAAGGGCGTATGGCCTTTTCCGGGCCGGATCACTATAATTCCGCGACTTTGCCCTTCGAGCGGGTGCAAGTACCTGTCGGACAAGGCAAAACTGCAGATCGGTGCTGCAGTTTCCGGGGCGACAGGGCGCCTCGATCGAACCCCACGTAACTGAGTGACACGCTCGAGCGTGAGGGCAGGGGCGCAGGCGTGTCGTCAACAGTTGGCGGGGTTGAGAGGGTGGCAATCGTCATCGATCTGCCGGCTGCGAAGCGGCTGGCCTTCGGAGTCGTGCGTGGACAGGCGGCGGTGACCGCGGCGGCGGCGCTTCTGGGCTATGCGCTCGGCGGGTTTCATGTCGGGCTGTCGGCGGCACTCGGCGGCGCCATCGGCACCATTGCGAGTCTCGGCATGGCGCTCGTGGCCTTCGGCGGCAAGGCCGCCTCGCCCGCCCGGATTCTCGCAACGTTCTACGCAGGTGAAATCGTGAAGGTGGCGCTCGCGATCGTCTCGTTCATCCTGGTGCTGAAGCTGACGGGCGCCGCGCCGCTGCCGATGTTCGCCGCCTACATAGCCACGTTCGTCGTCTACTGGATCGTGCTGGCGCGCATGGCGCTGCCGGCGCTGGCGGCGACGCGAGGAACATCACCATCATGATGCTGCCGCAGCTCTTCGCCGCCGAGACTCCGAACCTCACGGAGTACATCACCCATCACATCACCTTCCTCACCAACAGGCAGCCGGTGGGGTTGATCGATTTCTCGGTGGTGAACTACGACAGCGTGTTCTTCTCCATCGCGCTGGCGCTGCTGTTCTTTGGCGTGTTCTTCGTCGCGGCGCGACGCTGCACCAGCGGCGTGCCCGGCAAGTTCCAGTGCGCCATCGAAATGATCCTCGAGGGGATCAACTCGCAGGTCAGAGACACCTTCCAGGGAACCAGCAGGCTGATCGCGCCGCTCGCGCTCACCATCTTCTGCTGGGTGTTCCTGTTCAACTTCATGGACCTGTTGCCGGTGGACCTGCTGCCGGGCGCCGCGGGCAGCCTGGGCCTGGCCCACCTGAAGGACGTGCCGACCACGGATCTCAACATCGTGTTCGGCCTCTCGCTCACCGTGTTCGCGCTCATCATCTTCTACAGCATCCGCATGAAGGGCCTGGGGGGCTTCATAGCGGAGTTCACGCTGCACCCGTTCGCCAGCAGCAACGTGTTCGTGCAGGCGCTGTTCGTGCCGGTCAACCTGCTGCTCGAGTCGGTCATGTTCTTCGCCCGGCCGATATCGCTCGCGTTGCGTCTTTACGGCAACCTCTACGCCGGCGAGATGGTGTTCGTGCTCATCGCTCTGCTCACGCTGACGAGCGGCTATCACGCGCTGGCCAGCGTTGGCGGCTGGGCTCTCGTCATCCTGCAGTTCGTCCTCGGGCTGGCCTGGACCATCTTCGATCTCATCATCGGGCTGCTGCAGGCGTTCATCTTCATGATGCTGACCGTCGTCTATCTCTCGCAGGCGTACGAGCATCATTAGTCATCCAGCGGGTAGAAGCATCAATCGTCGAGAGTTACGTTTCATTCGGAGGCTCATAAAGTGGAAGGCATCGCACAAGTTCAGGCCATGACCGCAATCGCCGTCGGGCTCATCTTCGGGATGGGCGCGCTGGGCACGGCCATCGGGTTCGGCATCCTCGGGGGACGCTTCCTCGAAGGCATGGCGCGCCAGCCGGAGCTCGCACCTGCGCTCCTCGTCAGAATGTTCATCGTCGCGGGCTTGCTCGACGCGGTGTCGATGATCGGCATCGGGTTCGCGCTCTTTTTCATGTTCGCGAATCCCTTCCTCACGGCCCTGCACACGGTCGCGCACTGATCGGCGCGGATCCAGGCTGACCTGAGGCGCACGCGTGGCGGGCTTGCCTGACGCGCTTCGCAGCACTCGCAACGGGAGACCAGAGTGAACATCAACCTGACGCTCATCATCCAGATGATCGTCTTCGGCTTGCTCGTCTGGGGCACGATGAGCTTCATCTGGCCGTCGCTCATGCGCCAGGTGGAGGAGCGGCAGAAGAAAATCGCGCATGGACTCGCCGCCGCCGATCGCGGCGAGCAGGAGCTGCAGCAGGCGCGCCAGGGCGCGGAGGAGATCCTGCGCGAGGCGCGCGACCGCGCCCGGCAGATCATCGACCAGGCGCAGCACCGCGCGAACGACATTCAGGAGCAGGCGCGTGTCAGCGCGAACCAGGAGGGCCAGCGGCTGGTGGCTTCGGCGCAGCAGCAGATCGGCCTCGAGGCGACGCGCGCGCGTGAGAGCCTGCGGCGCGAAGTCGGCGGCATGGTCGTCGCGGCGGCATCCAAGCTGCTCGAGCGCGAGATCGATCCGAACGCGCACCAGGATCTCATCAACAAGCTCGCGGCGCAGATCTGACGGAGCGGTGACGGATGGCTGACAAAAGCACCATTGCCCGGCCCTACGCCAAGGCCGCTTTCCAGGAGGCGCGGGACCACAAGCGGCTCGGCCCCTGGTCGGAGGCGCTGCAGACGGCCGCGGCTGTCGTCAGCGACTCCAGGGTCGAGGCGCTTCTCGGCAACCCGCGCGTCACGCCCGAAGAGCTGGCAGCGCTCGTCAGCGACACCGCCGGGCCGCAGTTGGATGAGGAAGGCCGCAACTTCGTGCGCACGCTCGCCGACAATCGGCGGCTGTCTCTGCTGCCGGAGATCTCCGCCCGGTTCGATGAGCTCAAGGGCGAGGCCGAAGGCGTCGTCGACGTGACGGTGACCTCCGCCGCCCCGCTCGACGAATCCCAACGCAGCAATCTCGCGACGGCTCTCGAGCGACGGCTTGGACGCTCGGTGCGACTGCACTGCGCTACCGATCCGGCGCTCATCGGTGGCGCGGTGCTGCGCGCCGGGGATATGGTCATCGACGGCTCGCTCCGCGGCCGGCTCGAGCGCATCGCCTACGAGCTCACCGCCTAAGTAATTTTCCGGGGAAACACTTTCATGGCCATCAAGGCAAGCGAAATCAGCGATCTCATCAAGCAGCGGATCGAAGGCTTCAAGTCCGTCACGGAGGCGCGCAACGTCGGCACGATCGTGTCGGTCACCGATGGCATCACGCGCATCCATGGGCTGGCCGACGCGCGCTACGGCGAGATGCTGGAGTTCCCGGGCAACACGTTCGGCCTGGCGCTGAACCTCGAGCAGGACTCGGTCGGCGCAGTGGTGCTGGGCGAGTACATCCACCTGCGCGAAGGCGATCAGGTCAAGACCACCGGCCGCGTCCTCGAGGTGCCCGTGGGCCGGGAGCTCCTCGGCCGCGTGGTCGATGCGCTCGGGCAGCCGATCGATGGCAAGGGCCCGATCAATGCGTCGCGCACGGCGCCGATCGAGCGCGTGGCGCCAGGCGTCATCTACCGCAAATCGGTCAGCCAGCCGGTACAGACCGGCTACAAGGCGGTCGACTCCATGGTGCCGATCGGCCGCGGCCAGCGCGAGCTCATCATCGGCGATCGCCAGACCGGCAAGACCGCGCTCGCCATCGACACCATCATCAATCAGAAGTCCTCCGGGGTGAAGTGCATCTATGTGGCGATCGGTCAGAAGCAGTCGACCATCGCCAACGTCGTGCGCAAGCTCGAGGAGCACGATGCGATGAAGCACACCATCGTCGTCGCCGCCTCGGCCTCGACGGCCGCCGCCCTGCAGTACATCGCAGCCTATTCCGGCTGCACGATGGGCGAGTTTTTCATGGACAACGGCGAGGACGCCCTCATCGTGTACGACGATCTGTCGAAGCAGGCGGTCGCCTACCGGCAGATCTCGTTGCTGCTGCGCCGTCCGCCGGGACGTGAAGCGTTTCCTGGCGACGTGTTCTACCTGCACTCCCGCCTGCTGGAGCGCAGTGCCCGCGTCAACGAGGAATACGTCGAGCAGGTCAGCAAGGGTGCGGTGAAGGGTAAAACGGGCTCACTCACCGGACTGCCGATCATCGAGACGCAGGCCGGCGACGTCACGGCATTCGTGCCGACCAACGTCATCTCCATCACCGATGGTCAGATCTTCCTGGAGACCGACCTCTTCAACGCCGGCATCCGCCCGGCGATGAACGCCGGTATCTCGGTGTCGCGCGTCGGCGGCGCGGCGCAGACCGACATCATCAAGAAGCTGGGCGGCGGCATTCGCCTGGCGCTGGCGCAGTATCGCGAGCTGGCCGCGTTCTCGCAGTTCGCCTCCGATCTCGACGAGGCGACCCGGCGCCAGCTCGAGCGCGGCCAGCGCGTCACCGAAGTCATGAAGCAGAAGCAATACGCTCCCATGTCGGTGGCGGAAATGGCCCTTTCTATCTACGCCGTCAACAACGGCTACATGGACAAGGTGGAGCTGAAGAAAGTGGTGGCTTTCGAGGCGGCGCTGCAGGCGTTCGCGCAAACGAGCTATCAGCCGATGCTCGATCGCATCAACAAGGAGCCGAAGCTCAAGGACAACGAAGCCGAGCTGAAGAAGTGCGTCGAGGACTTCGTCAAGACCGGAACCTACTAACGCACCGACCCGTGTAAGCAGTCATGCCAGGCACCAAGGAAATCCGCTCCAAGATCGCGAGTGTGAAGAGCACTCAGAAGATCACCAAGGCCATGCAGATGGTGGCCACGAGCAAGATGCGCCGCGCGCAGGAGCGCATGCGCCAGGCGCGCCCCTATGCGGAGAAGATGCGCAATGTCATCGGGCATCTCACCGAGGCCAACCCCGACTACCGGCATCCCTTTCTGCAGCCGCGCGACGACGTCAAGGGCGTGGGCATCATCGTGGTCGCCAGCGACCGCGGGCTTGCCGGGGCGCTGAACGCCAACGTCTTCAAACAGACGCTGCATCTGATGCGCGACTGGCAGGGGAAGAGCGTGACGGCCAGTCTCTGCCTGATCGGCGCCAAGGGAGTCCTCTTCTTCCGCCGCCTCGGCGTGCCGATTCTTGCCAACGTCTCGCATCTGGGCGACGCCCCGCACATCAAGGATCTGATCGGCACCGTCAAGGTGATGCTGGACGCTTACCGGGAGGGCAAGATCGACCGGCTGTTCCTGGTGAATGCCCAGTTCGTCAACACCATGACGCAGAAGCCGGTGGTGGAGCAGCTGCTGCCGGTCCAACCCATCGACACCGAGGGACTGCAGGAGCACTGGGACTACATCTACGAGCCGGAGGCCGCGAAGATCCTCGATGGGCTGCTGATGCGCTACATCGAATCGCAGGTCTACCGCGCGGCCGTCGAGAACGTCGCCTCCGAGCAGGCGGCGCGCATGGTGGCCATGAAGGCCGCGTCCGACAACGCCAGCGACCTCATCAGCGAGCTGCAGCTCATCTACAACAAGGCCCGCCAGGCCGCGATCACCAAGGAGCTCGCCGAGATCGTCGGCGGAGCTGCCGCGGTCTAATTTTTCTTCTGAGGAAATTTCATGGCTAACACGGCCGAAGGCACCATCACCCAGATCATCGGCGCCGTCATCGACGTCGAATTCCCGCGCGAGGCGATCCCGCGGGTTTACGAGGCGCTGAAACTGAAGGACGTCGACCTGACGCTCGAGGTGCAGCAGGAGCTCGGGGACGGCATCGTGCGCACGATCGCGATGGGGTCTTCCGAAGGACTACGGCGCGGCCTCTCCGTTGTGGCGACGGGCGCGCCCATCACCGTCCCGGTCGGCAGGGCGACGCTCGGCCGCATCATGGACGTGCTCGGCCACCCGCAGGACAACCGGGGCCCGGTCCAATCGCCGGAGCACCTGCCGATCCACCGTGCGCCGCCGTCCTTCGAAGACCAGGCGGGGGGCCAGGACCTGCTGGTCACGGGCATCAAAGTCATCGACCTGCTGGTACCGTTTGCCAAGGGTGGCAAGGTGGGCCTGTTCGGCGGCGCCGGCGTCGGCAAGACCGTCAACATGCTGGAGCTCATCAACAACATCGCCAAGCAGTACAGCGGCCTGTCGGTGTTTGCGGGGGTCGGCGAGCGCACCCGCGAGGGCAACGACTTCTATCACGAGATGATCGAGTCGGGCGTCATCGACCCGAAGACGCTGTCGAACTCGAAGGTGGCGATGGTCTACGGCCAGATGAACGAGCCGCCGGGCAACCGCCTGCGCGTCGCGCTCACCGGTCTGACCATGGCGGAGTACTTCCGCGACGAGAAGCGCGAGGACGGCGGCAAGGGCCGTGACGTGCTGTTCTTCGTCGACAACATCTATCGCTACACGCTCGCGGGCACGGAGGTGTCGGCGCTGCTTGGCCGTATGCCGTCCGCGGTCGGCTACCAGCCGACGCTCGCCGAGGAGATGGGTGTGCTGCAGGAGCGCATCACCTCCACAAAGACGGGCTCGATCACCTCCATCCAGGCCGTATACGTGCCTGCGGACGACCTGACTGACCCGTCGCCTGCAACCACCTTCGCGCATCTGGATGCGACCGTGGTGCTTTCCCGGCAGATCGCCTCGCTCGGCATCTATCCGGCGGTGGATCCGCTCGACTCGACCAGCCGGCAGCTCGATCCGCTGGTGGTGGGCGAGGAGCACTACAACACCGCGCGCGGAGTGCAGGCGGTACTGCAGCGCTACAAGGAGCTGCAGGACATCATCGCGATCCTCGGCATGGACGAGCTGTCGGAGGACGACAAGCTGACGGTGTATCGCGCGCGCAAGGTACAGCGCTTCCTGTCGCAGCCGTTCAACGTCGCCAAGGTGTTCACCGGTCAGGACGGCAAGATCGTGCCGCTCAACGAGACGATCCGCGGCTTCAAGGGCATCATCAACGGGGAGTTCGACTCCCTGCCGGAGCAGGCCTTCTACATGGTCGGCTCCATCGATGAGGCGGTCGCGAAGGCGAAGACGGTTCAGTAAGAGGATCATCCGCCATGGCCGAGCAGCACACCATTCAGGTCGATATCGTCAGCGCCGAGGGCGAGATGTTCTCGGGCCCGGCGACGATGGTGTTCGCGCCCGCGTCCGAGGGGGACATCGGCGTGCTGCCGCGTCATGCACCGCTCCTTTCGCTGCTCAAGCCGGGCGAGGTGCGGGTGCAGACCCCGGACGGACAGGAGCTGCACTTCTTCGTGGGCGGGGGGGCGATCGAGGTGCAGCCTTCCAAGGTAACCGTGCTGGCCGATACGGCGCTTCGGGCCAAGGACATCGATGAGGCGGCGGCACTGGCCGCGAAGCAGCGGGCGGAAGAGGCGCTGCGGGATCGCAGCGGCCATATCACGCAGGCGGAGGCGCTGGCTGAGTTGGCGCGGGCCGCGGCACAGTTGAAGATTATCGAGCGGTTGCGCAAGCTGCGGTCGTAAACCCCTCACGGGTGCGACATGGCTAATTCAAAGTCCGGGGCCGCAATTCCTCTGTCGGTCATCATCCTCGCGGCCGGGGAAGGGAAGCGGATGAAGTCCGCGCTCCCGAAAGTCCTGCAGCCGCTCGCGGGGCGACCACTGCTGGCTCACGTCATCGATACCGCTCGCTTGCTTGGACCGGCGGCGATTCATGTCGTGTACGGCCATGGCGGCGAGAGGGTGCGCGAGGCGCTTGCGGGGGAAGCTGTAGCATGGACGCTGCAGGCGCAGCAGCTCGGTACGGGCCACGCGGTATTGCAGGCGATTCCCCAGGTGCCCGCCGACCACATGGCACTCATCTTATATGGTGACGTGCCGCTTCTTGGCGCTCGAACGCTGGGCCAGCTGGTGGCGCTTGCCGGGCCAGGCCAAGTCGCGCTGCTCACCATGACCGTCGATGATCCGACCGGGTATGGGCGAATCGTGCGGGACGGCGCAGGGCGGGTGCAGCGGATCGTGGAGCAGAAGGACGCCTCGGCCGAGCAGCGCCTGATCCGGGAGTGCAACACAGGGGTGCTCGCGGCGCCGGCAAAGCTGCTGAAACGCTGGCTGGAGGGGCTGAAGGCCGACAATTCGCAACGCGAGTATTACCTCACCGACATCATTGCAATGGCGGTGAAGGACGGTGTGGCCGTCAACCCGCTCGGATGCGCCGACGCCATCGAGGCGCTCGGTGTCAATGACAAAGTGCAGCTCGCGACGTTGGAGTCGGTGTGCCGGCAGCGGGCTGCGCGCGAGCTCATGCTGGCGGGGGTGACGGTCGCCGACCCGGCAAGGATCGATGTCCGGGGGCGTGTGACCCACGGCAAAGACGTGTCCATCGACGTCAATGTCGTGTTTGAGGGTACGGTCAAGCTCGGCAACCGGGTGCGCATCGGGCCGGGCTGTGTGATTCGTGACGCCGAGATCGGCGACGACACTCAGGTTCTTGCGCACTGCGTCATCGAGGGGGCGGTCATCGGCCCCAATTGCAACATCGGGCCGTTTTCGCGGTTCAGGCCGACATCGCATCTGTCCGGCGGCGTGCACATCGGCAACTTCGTCGAAGTCAAGAATTCGACGCTGGCGGCGGAGTCGAAGGCCAATCACCTGTCTTACGTTGGTGACGCGCAGGTTGGCGCGCGCGTGAATATCGGCGCCGGCACGATCATTGCCAACTACGACGGCGCCAACAAACACCGCACGGTGATCGAGGACGACGTCCACACAGGCTCCAACAGCGTACTGGTGGCGCCAATCACGGTCGAGGCCGGCGCTACCGTGGCGGCCGGGTCGACGGTCGCGAATCAGGTGCCCGGGGGCAAGCTCACCATTGCTCGTGCACGCCAGACGACGATCGAGACCTGGAAGCGGCCGACGAAGCAGAAGAAGTAGCTACTCGACGAACTGCGTCCGGTATCCGACGGCTGTTCCAACGTATATTGGGCTACGCGCGCTCTGCGCTGGCAGCAAACGCTTACTAACACGTCTGTGCTCCGGTCGGCAGACTACTGCGCTTTCACACCGTTGATTTGCGCTTACACTGGCATTTGCGGTGTCGGTGTGGCGGTGAGGTGTGCGCGATGAATACCATGTCGGAGATCGAGCAGGCAGTGAGGTACCTCTCGCGGGATCAGCAGCATCTGCTGCTCGATTGGCTTGCCGGGGAGCTGGACTCTGAACTGGGAGTTGCAGAACCAACGGCGAACTACGGCGGCGCTGCCGAGGCGCGCGAGCTCTTCACCCTCGAAGAGTACTTCGAGATGGAGGAGAAAAGCTCGATTCGGTCAGACGAATCTACAAAGGAGTGGTGCCGTGAGGCCGGATGCTGGCATGCAAATGTCATACATGTGTCAACGCGTTGTAGCGGCGGGAAATTTCCTCGGTTGATGCCCATCCGGGCGGCGCCGTTTCGCGTCTCGGCCCCGCCCCTTCCTTGCAACGAAGCCGTAGCACTCATGCGTTAGCTTGTGCGTGACCCAGATCAGAAGAACGCGCCTAGGTGAGGTTTATGAGTGCGTCCGCAGATCCCCAGTCCGACTGGCTCGCTTCTCCTTTATGGGACGGTATCAAGCGGCTCGAGAGCCGCCATCGCGAGCTGCAACGGGAGCACGATCTCGCGCGTCGGCGGCTGGACCAGGTAACGCCGGAAGAGGCCGATGAGCTGCGCAGCGCCTGGCGTGATTACTGCGAGGTGATTGCCGAGCTCGACGAGACGACGGCCGCGCTCGAACACCTGCGCACGGGCACGGGCTGAGGTGCGGGCGCGAGCAGGCAATGGTTCCGCTGTCTCGCCGAGCGCGGACACGGCTCGGCTTACTGCAGGCCAGCGTGAGCAAGCTGGCGGCACAGCGCAACGAGGCGCTGCGGCTCTTCATCGCCAGCCGGCACGCCACGACGCCGGCGGCACAGCGCGAGTTCTGGCTGGAGTTCTCGTGGATCGATCAGGAATACCGTGCCGCCGTGCATCAGCTCGCCGAGTTCTGCCGGCAGCGGCTCGCGGCCCAGGCAGCCGCCGATAAGAAGCGAGAGTGATTACGCGCTAGCCGCGCTCAGCACGTCGCGCCAGCGTGCGACGGCCGCGGCGAGCGTGTAGCGCTCTTCGAATACCTTGCGCGCCCGCGCTCCCATGCGCATCCGCCCCCCCTCATCGTCCCGCAGCGCCCGCAGCGCGCGGCACAAGCCCGCGGGATCGCCGCTTCTAACACTGACCCCGACTTCGGTCGTCGCAACGAGTCCTGCCAGCTCACCGGCCGGATCGCCGACGAATACCACGGGCCGGCCGGCCGCGAGGATGCCGTAGAGCTTGCTCGGGACGACGAGGCCCTCGAGCTCCGGCCGCAGGGACACGAGATGCACGTCGCCCGCGGCGAGGCTGTCAGACAGTGCCTCGCGCGACTGATAGGGTGTAAAGCGGAAATTCGTCAGGCCCCGGGCCCGGACCTGCATCTCGAGCGAGCGCATGCCGGCGCCGCCGCCGACCATCAGAAAGACGATGCCGGCATCGCCCTGGAGCGCGCAGGCCGCCTCGAGGATAGTGGCCGAATCGTGGGCGCGACCGAGATTGCCCGAGTACGCGGCGACGAAGCAGTCTCCGAGTCCCAACCTGCGGCGCAGCTCGCTGCGCGAGGCAGCCAGCGGCTGCAGCCGATCCTCGTCGGCCCAGTTTTCACAGATGCTGATGCGGGCGGCCGCGATGCCCCGTTCTATCAGGTACTCGCGCATTCCCGTTCCCAGCACCACGTTGACCCGGGCCGTCGCCAGCGAGCGGTCGCGTGCGACGCGCAGCAAAGCCTCCACCGGGCGGGGGAGCGGCGAGAGAGCCAGCCGCGAGGCCACCTCGGGATACAGGTCCTGCAACCAGTTGATCAGCCTCGCCCCACGGCACCGCGCTGCCAGCCATCCGACCAGCGAGAGCAGCGGCGGGTCGGTCTTGACCACCAACACGTCGCCGCGGCGCAGACTTCCGAGCATGCAAGCGCCGGCGCCGAGGTAGAAGGTCGCATAGTCGACCGCGCGCCCGACGAGAGAATCCCGTCCGAAGCGCGTCGTCGCGAGCCGCTGCACGCGGACACCGCGCAGCACTTCCGTGGAGGGAAGATCGGCGGCCGCGTCACCGTACAGTTGCCGGCTGCAGAGTACCTCGACTTCGATTCCCGACCGGGCCAATGCCTCGGCGAGATCGGTGAGCATCTGACTGGTCGCCGACTCATCCGGAGCATAGAAGCGGTTGACGAAAATCACCCGCGGCGGCGGCGCCACTTGATGCCTCAATCGGCCGCTGCGGCCGTAAGAGCTTCCGTCGACGTAACGCCCAGCGCCGTCGCGCCGGTACCCGGCGACTCGACCAGCGGCAACAGGCCGCCCTCGCCGCGATCGCGCAACACCAGCTCGATGATCTCCGTATCGATCGGATTGCGCTGCTCGGCGAAGCCGTACACCAGGGCGGTGTCGCAGACCTGGTTGATCAGCCTCGGCACTCCGCCGGTGCTGTCGTGCACCCGCTCGCAGGCCTCGAAGCCGATGAGGCCCGAGCTTCCTCCGGCCACGCTCAGCCGGTGGCCGATGTAATGATGGGTCTCCTCGCGCGTCAGCGGGGCGATATGGCAGTCGACCGCGATCCGTTGTGCGAATTGACGCATGCGGGGACTGCGCAAGGTCTCGCGGATTTCCGGCTGCCCGACCAGCACGGTCTGCAGCACGAGACCCTCGCCGGCATTGAGATTGGACAGCACGCGCAGTTCCTCGAGCGCATCGGCGGTGAGGTTCTGCGCCTCATCGATGATCAACACCACCCGCCGCCGCGCCCGCCGCTCACGCTCGAGGAATTGCGCGAATGCGGCATAGAGATCGCTGGCGGTGCTGGCGCCGCGTGGCGTCGCCACCGAAAGGCTCTGCATCACCCACGGCAGCAGACTGCCGATGCCGGGATGGGTGTTGGTCATGAGGCCGACCCGCAGACCCCGTTGCACGCGCCGCAGCAGATAGTTGACGACCGTCGTCTTGCCGCTGCCGATCTCGCCCGAGATCAGCGCAAAGCAGCTGCCTTGGTGCAGGGCATACTCGAGCAACGTCAGCGCGCGCTGATGTTGCCGCCCCAGAAAGAAGTATGCAGGGTCGGGCGTCAGCGCGAACGGATTGCCGAGCAGGCGGTAGAACTTCTCGTACAAGGCCGTGCCTCAGTATGCTCGCTGCTCGGAGTCCGAGGAGCGGTTGAGCACCGTGCCGATGATGCGGTCACGTCCGAGCAGCTCGAAAACTCGCTCAACGTCGTCGCGAAGCGTCTGCCCCTCGGTGACCACCAGGACGAAGCCGTCGAGGAGCGGGGCGACGGTGAGTACGTGATCGCTGAGCAACGCCGGCGGCAGATCGACGACCAGTACGCGGCGGCTCTCTCCAGAGCGGACCGTTTCGAGGAGGTCGCGAATCTTGCTGCCCGCCAACGCCTCCGACGCCGCCACCATTGGTGCCACGGTTGGGACCAACGAGAGCCTGTCGATGCCTTCGAGCCCGTAGAGCACACTCGCTACCGGTTGCTCGGCCGTGAGCCAGCTGTCGAGGCCGAGCGGCGGGTTGAGTCCGAGGGTGGCCGCCACCGAGGGCCGGCGCAGATCAAGGTCGATGAGCGCGACGTTGTGATTCGGATCGGCGGCGAGACTCAGCGCGAGGTTGATCGCCGTGAGGGTCTTGCCCTCGCCGCTCGCGCTGCTCACGATACCGATCGCGCCGACGCCGCTCGCACGTACGCGATGCAGCACCTGCGCGCGGAGCATCCGATAGGCCCGGGCCGCGGCGGAAGAATCCTCGGGGAAAACGACTTTCCGTGAGCGCAGCTTGGCCCGATCGACAGCCAGCTTCGGCAGCACCACGACCTCGGCGGCCTGGACGGCCGATCGCAGCATCGCCCTCTCTTCGGGCGAGCTGTGCCCTGCGAGCGGCGGTTCCGCATCCACCGCCCGGCGGACGTGAGCGAGCTCGAGCGCGCGTTGAATTCGTTCCACGACTGATCTCCTAGCCGAACCCGAGGTGGCGCAGAGCGACGAACCACAGGACATCCAGCGGCTCGTAGAAGAAGTTCACCGCCGCCAAAGCGACGATCACCACGGCGAGACCGACGCCCGCCCAGATGGCGCGCTGGATCCAGATTTGCGAGACCGACTGCTCGAGCACGATGTCGGGGATGATGGCTAGCGGAGGCACGCCGGCAACCAGCGATATCAGGTCACGCCGCCCGCGCACGGTTCCGTCGAGCGACTCGAGCATGGCCGCGACGCCCACCGCGAGAAGAATTGCCAGCACCGCGCCGAGAACCATGACGATGGGCCGGTTGGGGCTCGTCGGCTCCTCGGGAATGAGCGGCGGCTCGATGAGGGTGAAGCGCTCGCCCTTGCGGTCGATCTCGAGGTTTTTCCCGATCTCGGCATCCGCGAGCTTCGCGCGCAGGTTCTCGTACGTCGCCTTGCTGACTTCGTAATCCTGGGTCAGCTCCTGGTACTGCTTCTGGATCAGCGGCGTCTCGGTGACGCGACGCTGGTAGCGGTCGAGGTCCGATTGCAGCTTGGCCTCGCGCGCCTGCGTGGCGGTGAGGTCGTCGCGTGTGGCGTTGAGCTGGGCGCGGATTTGAACGTAGGCCGGGTTGTCGGCGTCCTGAATCACGGGCCCGGAGGACTCCGTAGTTTTCTTGAGCGCAGCGGCCTTGGCCGCGCTGGCCAGGTCCTGCTGGTATGACTTGACTTCCCGCTCGAGCCGCATCCGGTCCGGATAGGCCGGTCCGTAGCGCTTCTCCACCGCCGCGAGCTTGGTTTGCGCGTCCTCGAGACTGCGCCGCAGGTCGTTGATGTCGGTCGGATTTTTCTCGGTCGCTTCGAGGCCGGCGACCTCGCGCGACAGCCGCTCGATATCGGGGTATGCCGCGCCATAGGTTGCCCGATCGGCCGCCAGCTCCGAGCGCAACATCTTCAGGCGATCAGGTGTCGAGAAGACGCGCTGACCGGTATCGTCGAACACCGCGGAATCGGGCTTGAGCTGCACGAGCTGAGCCTGCAGGAAGACCTCCTGCTGTTCCAGCGAGCTCTCGCGCGCTTCGCTTTCCTGCAGCTCCTGCTGGGTGGTGTTGATGAGCTGCATGTTGAGCTGGGTGAGATCCGGCAGCGCATCGAAATGCTTCGCCTCGAAGGCGGAGAGCTGTGATTCCACCGCGCCGAGATGCTGGGTCACTTGCGTGACCTGGGCCTGGAGGAAGGTGGCCGCGCCGTTTGCCAGCTGAGTGCGGGTCTCGACGTTGTCGTTCAGGAAGAGGGTCGTCAGCTCGTTGGCGACCTTTGCCGCTTCATCCGGTGACGAGTCGGTGAACGCGACTGTGAAGGCAATCGTTGCCTTCGTGGGCGCGCCGCTGCGCGGGTCCACGACGTCCGCACTGATCATCTTGACGTCGATGTCATCGCGCATCTGCTTGATCAGCTGATCGCGCGTCTCCCGGCTTCTCTGCTTTGGGTAGAGATCGTACCTGCGGATGATGCCGAGCAGGGTCTCCGTCGTCATCACGCGCTGGCTGATCTCCTGCACTCGTTCGTCGGCGAACGACGTCACGGTCGAGCGGACCAGGTCCTGCGGCAGCTCCTGTTGCTCGATCAGGATCGTCGCGGTGGAGCGGTAGGATGCCGGCCAGAGCAGCGCGAACGCCATGGTCAGGACAAGCCCCGCGGCGAAAGCGATGAGCATCGGGCGCAGCCGCCGCTTGCCGATGCCGACATACTCCGGCAGCGACAGGCCTTCGGGCTCGAGCTCTGCGGCGATGGTGGACATGCTGTGCTCCTAGCGAGAGACGTTCGCGCCGAGCGGCGCCCACACGGACTGCAGGCTGGCCAGCCAGCCTTGCGCGTGCAGTCCGGCGGGAATGAGGTAGCTTACGGGGCTGTCGGCGCGGTCATATTGGAGTTGCAGCGCCAGAGTCCATGTCGGGGTCTGCTGCCAGTTGAGTCGTAGGTGCGACTCCGCATAGGTACGTTGAGCATAGGTGAAGGAGACGAAAGGCGACTGGAACGCGCTGCTGTTGCGGTATACCTCGGCTTCCGCGCCGAGTGAAACCCGCTCGGAGAGAGAGCGGTTGGCCGTGAGAGTCGCCTGGTCGACCTGAGTGAAGATTCCATAGCCCGACGGCTGCATCTGGCGCTGCGCGTTCAGGGCAAAAGTGCTGAGCTCGGTGTTGTAAGAGACCGAGAACGAGCCGATGATGGTGTTGCTGACGAGAGTCCCCGTGGTCTGCCGGCTGACGCCGATGTTCCCTTGCACGCTGGCGCGCTCCGTCGGCTGCCACTGAAATCCGCTGCCCAGGCTCTCGAAGCTGGTCGCCTGCTCGGCGCCGGCGGTGTGCGCGTCACCCGCAGATCCGTTGAGCGTGAGGACGACCTGCTCGGTCAGTGCGAAACTCTCGCTCGCCGTACCCAATGCCTGCCGATAATTCGACAGTGCGCTGGTGCCCGCGCCGTGATAATCGGAGCTGGAGTAAGTACCCCCGAGCTGAAGCGTCCATCGTTCCGTCTGCTGATATGCCCACGTACCGTCGACATCCTCATCCCGGCGGCGCTGCCCGATATGAATGACGCCCGTGCTGTTCAGCTCGGCATAGAGCGTGCTGGCATCCTGCACCATGGTGTGGAGCGTGAACTTGGAGCGCTCGACCTGCAGCCAGGTGGCCGTCGCCTCGATGCCCGCCTCACTGGTGGGATTGAGGCGGTCGTCGGTGTAGCGCTCGGCCTGGCCGTATGG
This sequence comes from uncultured Pseudomonadota bacterium, assembly GCA_963812925.1. Taxonomy (GTDB): domain Bacteria; phylum Pseudomonadota; class Gammaproteobacteria; order Steroidobacterales; family Steroidobacteraceae; genus 13-2-20CM-66-19. Next base: position 436,101 of record CAWEXF010000009.1, read on the forward strand.
CCGTACCGACAGTTGCAACCGCTCTGTATCGCGCTCGAAGTGCGTATCGAGGCTCATCGAAAGACCTCTGCTCGGAATCGCCGGGCTGAGTAACAGGCGATTCGTATCGTTGTCTATACCCACGGTCAACGTAGGCGCTATCGTCCAATCCGAGGCCCACACCGTCGGCGTCGCAGCGGCCGCCACGGCGACTGCGAGTCCGAGCACCCGGGCGGTTGCCCTCCCCATTGCTGCTGACGGCTACTACCGTCAGGGGACTACGACGGTGTCGCCGCTATGAAGCAACACGTTCTGGGCGAGATCTCTCCCATGCGCGATATCAGCGTAGTGGAACCGCTCCGAGTGCTCGGCTCCGCTGACATCGCGATGCAGGATGACGATCCGATTGAGCTTCGCGAACGGTGTCGTGCCGCCCGCCAGGCTCAGAGCCTGCATCACGTCTATCGGCTGGCTGAAGGGGAAGCCCCCCGGCCGGTTGACCCTGCCGAGAACGTAGATCTCGTTGCCGCCGATCTCCTTGATGGCCACGGTCACCACGGGATCGGGGATGTAGGGCTTCAGACGCTCCGCAATGGTGTCGCGCACCTCACGCAGGGTGTGCCCTTTGGCCTCGACATCGCCCACCAGGGGGAAAGACAGGCCCCCGTCCGGCCGGACCAGGGCTTCCGTCTCCAGGTCCTTCTCCTTCCAGACAGAGATAGTGACCGTATCTCCTGGCTGAAGGTGGTAGTTGAGCTGATCGACCTGGGCTGCGGCACGGCCGGTCATCGCCATCGCGACATGCGCATCGGTCGGTGCGGTGCCGGCAGCATCGCATGGACTAAGGGCGTAACAATGCCCGTCGGCTGTAGGTGTGCCCGCTGTCGCGCAAGCGGTAAGGCCTGCGGTGACTGCCGACAGAGCAAACAGGAGCGACAGATGCCATGCGCGCATGCGCAGCCTTCATCCCCGACGGATTGACTAGTGGGTGCGCGACGTACCGCGCGCTTCTTTTCGTTCGACAGATGTCATCCTAGGCGAGAGAGATGACATCTGTATTGCGACGCCGGGAGATCCTCTCAATCAGGGTCACCGCCCCCAGGAGCCCCATCCCGCCGAGCAGGAGGTCTATGGCAGGCGGCAGCGGCACGGTCGATGCGGGCTCGAAATCGATGGCCATGGAATAGGCGCCCATCTGGCCATAGGCGGAGCTTCCGGCCTCCGCGGCCACAAAAGCACCGAAAACGCCGCCGCTCGAGATCGGTAGGTCGAGCACCCACTCCGGGTTCTGCGAGCCCTGCACCGGGGTCAGTGACCACGACTGGTCCTGGAACAGGATCGATGCGCTAAGTTGTTGTAAGTCGACAGGAAATACCCAGTCGTTCAAGGTGACCGACAGTGTTCCTGCGCCCGGTGCGTCGAAGGTGTAGAGATTCGTCTGTTGGCTGAAGACTGGCGTGGTCTGCTCCAGCAGCACGGTGTTGCCGACCGTGTCGGCCTTGGCTTGCCGTGGACCCGCAACGGAGACGAGGGCAAGAACGGCCGCCGCCACCGTGCCCGCCGGCCGGGTGAGCCGCAGGCCAATGGCCCGAAGCAGATAGAGCACCACACCTGCGAGCGAGATCAGCACACCAAAGAGCAGCACCCCGAAATAGAAGGGGATGCGCGTCGCCAGGAAGAAGACTCCCGCAGCGATTCCCTGGACCCGGCGCCATAGGGATGCGCCTTTTCTTGCAGGCAGCGCCGGTTGCGCCGCTGTCTGGGGGTAACGGCCTTTGATGGCGGTGCTATCCGCCGCAAGCATGACTGAGCTCATGACTGGGTTCCTCTTAGGGCAAAGCGCAACGGCGCCCCGGACTGATCGGGCTCGACGCTGATGCGGTAGACGTACTTCTCGTACAGGTACTGGCGGATGGAGCTCGCCAGATCCGTCGAGCGCAGCAGCCGCTCGTCCGTCTGATTGAGCTCGCTTAGTTTCAGCGCCGCATAGGGCTCCTTCACCCCCGCCATCGCGAGCAGCGCCAGATCTTCCAGCGAGACACGCTTCTCGGGGTCGCTGACCTCCTCATTGATGAGCGCATCGAGCCGGCCGGAGTCGAGCTCGAAGAAGCGCAGGAATTCGGCACCTGCCTCGACCAGGGCCGGCACCAACGCGCGGCCGCGGGACTGCTGGTCGAAGAGCGGGGCCAGGCGACCGAGCATCGCCTTCACCGCGAAGCGGATGACATCGGAATCGCGGGCGCTGAGGCGCCGCGCCAGGTCTTTGACCTTGCGCAGGTCGGCGGGGCTCATGCGGATGCTGACAGCCTGTTTGCGGCTTTCGATCACTTTGTAATCTCCCCTGTGGCGCCGACGTGGTGTAAATGCCAGCGGCTTCAAGGGACAAAGTAGGTGAGAAGTATTGCAGTTATATGTTTACTTCATGACATTGAGACAGGGGTTCGTGCCTCATCCGTGCGGTTAACGAGGCGAGTTCGTCCACGCGATGGGCGCGTCAGGGCCGCGCCGGGCGCTTCGAGGCTGGGAATGGGAGAGGGAGGGAAGGCGCCCGTTGCGGGCGCAGGTCAGTGAGGGATCGGGAGCGGGTTTCCTTCCTCGATCAGGGTAAACGCACCCTGATCGGTGGCGCGGACCCTCACTTCGGGACCCCCTGGTATCTGCACCGGCACGACGGCAGAGCGCTGCAGTGGCGAGAAGGCGTACACCAGCCACTCGCGGTGTGGTGCCCGGCCGCGGACGAGCGCCAGTGGGTAGACGGGGAGAGGTGTGGTCAGCTGCCAGGGTCGCGGCGGATTAGCAGGCGAATCGAGCAGAAACCAACGCGCGCGGGATGCGAGCTCTGAGGTCAGGTACGCCTCGTACGGATGCCCCCCGACGGGATTCGCGACCAGGCGGCCCTCCCGCCAGAACCGGCGCAGAGCCGGGTCGAGGTGCACGCGCCCCACCGCGTCCATGACTTGGTCGAAGTATGGCTCGAAGCGGATCCGGTCGTCCGTCCAGTTGCGGAACTCGCGCACTACGCGCGGCCGCAGCAGCCACATTCCAAACTGCACCATCCCGCCATATCGGTCCGGCGTATAGGTCTGTCCTCGGTTGGCGTAAAAGAGCACTTTGTCGCTGGCCTGCTCGGGCTGCTGTCCATCCCAGGTCGAGATCTCGAACCAGAAGCCGGGCTTCGAGCGGCGCACCTCGGCGAGCGCCGGGACGTAGTTCATCGCCTCGATCTGCGGGCTCCAGACCGTATAGTCGGAGTCGGGCGCCCAGTCGTGCACGTAGTAGGACACGCTGGCGCCATCCCAGGCGTAGGGCCACGGCTCGGTTCGGCCCGGAACGTAGAGCGAGTAAGAGCCCCAACCTGGCCATCGCCCCAAAGCGGGTGTAACGAATGCGTCGTAGCCCAGGAACAGGGCATGCGCTCGCCAGCCCGGCGCGTCGAGCCCGTCGCGAAAGCCGCGGATCATTGCCCGGTACCGCACGATCCAGGCATCCCCGATGGCGCGCCGGCGCGCGATGACCTGCGGGGAAGCGTTTACGCTGTAGGGTGCGTGCAGGGCATCGGCGCCGACCCGGTCCGCTTCGTTATCCGAAATGAAGAGCACCAGCGGCGGGTCCGGATAGAGCAGTTGCAACTCTCGCAGTGACGGGGACCGGGCCCACGCGCGCCCGGCGTCATACCACGGCGCGACGGGACCGAACGGTGACAGCGGGAGACGGCGGCCTTTGGCAGGGAGGAGGCTTTCCCATGGCTCCGCTTCGAACGTCAGGGGAAGGCGATGTTGCGCCAGGTATCCGATCGCGGATCCGTAATAGAGCGTATCGAACACGCTCGAGTACCCGACACGCTCCGGCCCCGGAGGTGGCGCCGCGAGCACGAACCAGGGCAGCAGGTACCGGCCGCGCCGGATCTGCTCGATCTGCCACGCCGGCGTAAAGCCCAGGGGTTTCAGTCCCGTGTTCCAACTTGCCGCGAGCGGCAGCGGATGCGTGGCGCCCGGAATGCGCCGATTCGAATCGCGCAGGATCGCCGCGATGGCGCGCTGCTCCGGCGTTCCGTCCGTGGCGGTCGCGGTTTGTCCCGCGGCGTGCATGCTTGCGGTCGCCCCTGCCAGGCACGCCGCCAATGTGGCGGTCAGCAGCGCGGATCGGCGGCGCATCTGTCATCGGATTGTCGCATCTGGCCCATACGATACCCGGTTCAGGTTACGGGCTGGTCACAGGTTTCCGCCGCGGGCAGCAAAAACGACAATGCATGCCCCGACGTATCCGGCGCGAGCGGAGTATTCCGCCGAGCCCGCCTCCTGGCGCTTCTCGGTGCTCAACTGGGCGCTGATGCTGTTCGCGCTGGCGGTGGCGGCCGTGCCGTTCGCGCGCGTATTGAGCCAGCTCTTCGGCGTCTGGGACCTGGATCCCGAATACAGTCATTGCATCCTCATCCCGCTGATCTCCATATTCCTGGTATGGCGCGAGCGCGCGGCCCTGGCACGTACGCCCTTTAAAGGCTCCTGGCTAGGCGTCGGCGTCCTCATCGTGGGTGCTGGCCTCTGGGGGGTGGCGGAGCTCAGCACCATATGGACGATCGAGCAGTACGCGTTCGTCGTGGTCGTTTACGGGCTGGTCCTCTCTCTCGTCGGGACGGAGGTGTTCCGCCGGCTATGGATGGCCATGCTCATCCTCGTGTTCACCATTCCGCTGCCGATATTCTTCTACAACTCACTGTCTCTGCACCTGCAGCTGCTCTCCTCGGCTCTCGGTGTCGACGTCATCCGACTCTTCAACATCCCGGTTTACCTCGACGGGAACGTCATCGATCTCGGGGTCTACAAGCTCCAGGTGGCTGAAGCCTGCAGCGGGCTGCGCTATCTCTTCCCGCTGATGACGTTGGCATTCATCGTCGCGTACTTCTTTCGGGCGCCCTTCTGGAAGCGACTGCGTCATCTTCCTCGCGAGCGTTCCCGTCGCGATTCTGATGAACAGCCTGCGCATCGGGCTTATCGGCGTCAGCGTCGCTTACTGGGGTCAGAAGATGGCCGAGGGCGTGCTGCACTTTTTCGAGGGATGGGTCGTGTTCATGTTCAGCACGGCCCTGCTGCTGCTCGTCGCCGCCGTACTCGTCAGGTTCGGCCGCCAACCGATGCGGCTTGCGCGACGCCTGGTGTTGGACTGCGGGGCCTCCAGCGTCGCTCACCTCCGGGGCGCAGCCGGCCGCGCACGCTCGCCGGTACCGTTTCTTGCGGCAACGGCGCTTACCGGTTGCCGCCGTCTTTGCCACGCAGATTCACCAGCGGACCGAAATCCAGCCCGCGACGACAGCCTTCGTCGACTTTCCGATGCAGCTCCAGGGCTGGGAGGGGCGTCGCTCGGCGATGGGCGCGGTTTACCTCAACCAGTTGAAGCTGAGTGATTATCTCTTCGCTACCTACCAGCGTCGGGCCGATTCGCCCGTCAATGTCTGGGTGGCCTACTACGACTCGCAACGCAAGGGCGACTCGACCCACTCGCCGGCTTCCTGCCTCCCGGGCGGCGGGTGGCAGTTCCAGAGTTCGCGCCGTATACGCTCGGGGTCGCGGGCGGCAACCTGACGGTGAATCGTGCCGTGATCGTGCACGGCGACGAGCGCGAGCTCATGTACTACTGGTTTCCGCAGCGCGGCCGCGATATCACCAACGACTACCTGCTCAAGTGGTATCTCCTGTGGGATGCGATTACGCGCGACCGCACCGACGGGGCGTCTGGTGCGGCTCATCGTCCCCCTCCCCCTGGGCTTCGAGCCCGGCCGAGGGAGACCGGCAGTTGACGTCGTTTGCCCGCAGCTTCGTCACCGTGCTGCCTCAGTACGTTCCGAACTGAACGTCGGAGGTGTCTCAGGCGACGTTCGCGCGACTGATCGTGGATGGGGCGGACTGCAGCGACAGCAGAGCTTCCTCGAGCCGCACGGCGTTGCGCTCCGGGGTGAAGTCTTCGAACATCCGCAGCGATTCGGCGCCGTGGCGGCGCGCCAGGCTCGGATTGCGGCAGTATGCCAGCATGGCGCTCGCCAGCGCGGAACGGTCCCCGGTCGGGAACCGATAGCCGTTGACCTCAGTTGCGACCAGGTGGTGCGCCGCGCCGCAGGCGTCGCTCGCGATGAGCGCCTTGCCGAGAGAGGCCGCTTCGTTGAGGACAACACCCCACCCGTCGTGGCGCGACGGCAGGATCAGTACGTCGCCGCGTTGGAGAACGCCGCCGATGTTCTCCGCTTCCACGACCCCGGAGAATCGTACGGCGTGAGTAATCTCCAGGCGCTCGGCCATGTGCTCATAAAGCGCGCCGGGCTGATCCTTGCCTGCCAGCTCGAGACGCGCGTTGGGATGAGCCGCGATTACATCGCGCATCGCGAGTAGCAACAGGTCGATCCCCTTGCGCGGGCAGAGTTGGCCGAGGAACAGGAACCGCGGGCCTTCGAGGGGAATCTCCGGCGGCTCGGGTCCGGCAGGGACGGCAACGCGCGGCACCGCATAAGGCAAGAAGCGAATGCGACCCGGCGGAATGCCCCAGCGAATGAATTCCTTACGCGCCAGGTCGCCGATCGCCAGGGCACCGAGGGCGCGGTACCGCGCCAGGTGTCCGTAAAGCCATTTGATGCTGAAGGTCAGGTGGGCGCGCCGACGCGGCCAGGAGTGCTCGCTCCAATGAATCCAAGGCACGCGCCGGCTCGATAGGAATCCCGCGAGCTGGAGCAGGAATGGCGGGCTATATCCCGGAATGATGTGGATGCGCTGTCGCCAGTCTGCGCACCGCTCGAGCGCTCGCAGCGACATGCCCGTGTAGACCTCTCCCGGCGGTAACTCAGGGTGAGCGTTCCAACCCAGGCTCGATCGGCTAGCATCAACATGATGGAGGTAATGAACGACCAGGTCGACTCCGCGAGAACGCAGCGCCTCAAAGAACGCGGATTGATGGTGGGTCGGGATCCGCGTCCAGATGAGCAGTCGGGGAAGCGTACTCACGGCTCCACCGGAATCATCGTCCGCGCGGGTGAGGCGCCACCCACGACCACGGATCTGTAGAGATTCTCGAGGCGCGCCCCCAAGGCATCGAGCGACAGTTCCCGCCGTGCGGCTTCCGCGCCGGCGGCGCCCATCGCACGCAGCCGCTCGGTGTCGGCGAGCAGCTCGCAGAGCGCGGCGCGCAGCGCGTCGACCGTGCCATCGGTTACGATTCCGGCGCCGTGTCGCGTCACGAAGTCGGCCAGGCCGCACCCACGGGTCACAACCACGGGCAAGTGCGCGCTCATCGCCTCCACCACGGCAATGCCGAAATTCTCCGAGTCGGAAGGGAGGACGAACAGCGAGGCGCGCGACAGCAGCCAGCTCTTGAGCGCGCCATGCGCGAACCCGAGCCAGTGGACGTCGCCTCCCAGACCGAGCTCGGCCGCCAGTTGCTTCAGGCGCCCGAGCAGCGCCGCGTCGCCGTCGCCCGCGATCACCAGCGTCGTCGATTGCCTGCTCTCGAGAGCGGCGTAAGCCCGAAGAAGCACATCGATGCGCTTGATCGGATGTATGCGGGCAAGATAAAGGATCACGCGTTTGTCGCCCACGGCCGGAGCATCCGCCGGCGCTGAGACCTCGCTCGGCAGAGGCTCGATCTCTGCACCGGTGGGAAGCACCACGCCGCGGATCCGCAGCGCGAGCTCCGCAGCGCGCGCCTGCTCGAGCGGGGTCGTGAAGTGCACCGCCGCCGCCGAGCGCAACAGCGGCCCTTCGATCATTTGCACCGACAGCGCCTTGACGAGGCGGCTCTTGTTTCTCATGCCCCAGGTATCCAACACCCCGGCGGGCCGCATGACGTACGGAACGCGGGCGGCCCTGGCGCACCAGGCCGCGGCGAGCGGCGCCCAACCGAAGAGTCCGTGAGTGTGTACGATGTCGTATTGCCCGACATGGGCGCGCAGCCAGCGCAGCATCGGTGCCGAGAATTCGTATTTGACCGTCTGCCGCGGAAAGAACCTAACGCTCTGACCTTCGAATTCCACGAGACGATCGAGCGGCACATCGAGCCGCGCCAGGGCGCCGTCATCATCCGTCGCCACCAAGTCGACGGCGATACCTCTGCGGCGCAAGGCTTTGAGCATGTTGTGTACGGACACGCTGGGTCCGCCGCGCAGCCGGCTCACTGAGGAAATGGCGTGTAGCACGCGCAGCGGCGACTTGGGTCCTTTTGCGTCGTATGAGGCAATCATGGGTCAGGCCGTGTGCGATGCGACATAGAGCTGCGACGGCTCGCCGTCGAGGAGCTGTCGATATGAGGCTTCGAGCCGCTCCCCGAAGATGTCGAGGGACAGCTCCCGGCGCACCGCGCGCCGCCCGGCTTCTCCCATGCCGCGTGCCAGCTCATCGTTGGCCAGCAGCGCGGCGAGAGTCGAGCGCAGTGACTCGACCGAGCCGTCGGTGACGATGCCGGCTCCGTGGCGGCTGACGAAGTCGGCGAGTCCGCAACCGGCTGTTACGATCACGGGAAGGCCCGCGTGCATTGCCTCCGCCGCGGCGATGCCGTAATTCTCCGAAGCGGACGGCAGAGCGAAGAGCGTCGCGCGCGCAAGCAGCCAACGCTTGGCCGCTCCACCGGCGAAACCCACCCATTTGACACGCTCGTCGATCCGGAGCTCAGCGGCGAGGCTGCGGAGGGAATCGACCAGCGATGGATCGCCGCCGCCGGCGATGACCAGAATGCACTCACGGTCCTCGAGGCCGGCGAATGCTCTGAGCAGAACGTCGGCGCACTTGATCGGATGAATGCGCGCCAGGAAAAGCAGCATGCGCCGCCGGTCTCCCGCCAGCGGATCGATGGGCTCCATCGCGCCGCCCGGCGGCTCGTCGGGATCGATGATACCGACGGGAAGCACCAGCGGCCGGAACGACAGGCCGTGTCTTGCCGCGCGGGCCTGCTCGAGCGCTGTCATGAAGTTGACCGCCGCAGCGGCGGCGAGCAGCGGGCCTTCCACCAACCTGATGGACGTCGCCTTGACGAGCCGGCTCTTGTTGCGCATGCCCCAGGTGTCGAGCGCACCATGCGGTGTCATCAGGTACGGAATGCGCGCCGCCCTGGCTTGGCGCGCGGCAGCGAGCGGCGCGAAAGTGAAGAGTTCGTGTGTGTGGACGATGTCGTAGCCGCGGATGTTGCTGCGCAGCCAGCTTCGCATGGGAGCAGAGAAGGCATATTTGCCTGTCTGGCGCGGAAAGAATCTGACCCGCTGGCCCTCGAAGTCGACGAAGCGATCGAGCGGAACATCGAGCCGCTCGGCGCCGCCATCGTCATCTGTCGCCGCAGCCTCGACGGTCACTCCCCTGCGGCCGAGAGCCTTCAGCATGTTGTGTACAGTGACGCTCGGGCCGCCCCGCAACCGGCTCACCGAGGAGATCACATGCAGCACGCGCAAGGGGGGAGCCATGGCGCACCCTACAGGCTCGGATGGAGGAAGGGCGGCCGCTCGAGGCGCGGCTCAGGCGAGCTCGCCGTCGGTGGCTGCAACCGCTCTTCCGGCGCCAGGGGGGCGAGCGCCACAGGCGCCGGGTTCGTCCGGTAGGAGAACATCGCGAGGCTGAGGAGTAGCCAGTCGAACATCCCTATGCCTCCCGGCGACATGAACACACACTCGCCCGCGTTGATCGCCAGACAGGCGATGAACATCGCTCGCCATCTGAGGTCCGTGTTGCGCCAAGCACGGCGCGTGAGCAAGGCAATGACCAGAGTCAGCAGTACCGCGCCGAGCAGCCCGCCTTCCTGCAGGATTGCCGTCGGCAGGAAGCCCTTCTCTATCGGGGCCGAGATCGGGATGCCATCGATGTAGGTCACCCCGGCGGGGAATTCACCGTCGGGATAGACGCCGAAGCCATTCCCCAGCAGCGGCTTCTGCAGGAAGTCATTCCACTCGCCTAGCGCCCCGCCGCCGCGCGATTCGTAGAAAGCCTCGTTCAGGTTCTGGGCCTTTCCCGCGGAGCCCTTGTAGGCGTAATCGGTGAAAATCTTCGATACCTGGCCGGTCGTCGCCGCCAACACCGCGAGCACGCCGCACGCCAGGACGGCGATCAGCACCGGCTTGCCCAGTTTGGCCTGCCCGAGGCGGCGGCCGCCGATGACCCGGCTCATCATGACGACCATGACGCCGGCTCCGGCTCCGAAACCCGCAGTGCGGGCCTTCGAAAGGATGATGAGAGCGCCGATCAGGAGTCCGATCCACAGCTCGAGTCGAGTCGAGCGCCGCTTCATCAGCAGCACTCCCGTGAGCGCCCAGGCGGCGAAGGGAGCCATGAAGATGCCGAGCGCCTGCGGCTGGTTGAGCAGTCCCTGAAGCCCACCGTCTCCGCCCAGGGCGATTCCAGGCCGCAGCAGCGTCAGGCCCGAGAGCCCGATCACCGTGAGGCCGAGCGTGATCAACCAGCGGTGCAGGCCCGCGAGCTGCGCCGGCTTGACATGGTTGTATGCGATGAGCACCGCCGTGACACCGCAGAAGAGCTCGGCAACCTTCATCAGGGAGATGACCACCGCCGGACTGTCCTGCATCGAGGAGAACGCCTCGGCGAGCGAGAACAGCCATACCGGCCACACCAGACGCAGGTCTGAGCTACGCATCGTCGGCACGAGCCGGACGATTGCCGCGAGGAGCACGAGCCGCAGGAGCACGCCTTCCCCAGCGGCGGGCTTGATGATGTCGGGATTGCCGTATGCCACGAGCGTGGCCATGGTGAGCGCCTGGACTGCCTGCACCGGGCCGATGAGCGCCGCCGCAACACAACAGCCGAGAACGGCCGCTCCGACCGCCGGCGAGGCGGCGAGCGCCACCACCCCGATCGTAAAGGCCACTGCCAGGCGCCAGGAGACGAGGTCTGTGGGCCGGCGCATCGTACGGCTCGCTACCGCCATCTCACACCGCCTTTACCGGGTAGAGAGAGGCGATGGTGGGCGGACGGCGCAGCAGCGCCCTTCGGAGCAACAACGCGACCAGCTCCACCGGCTCTCGCCAGCGGCGCAGGCGGATGGCGAGCGAGCGCGGCGAGAAGTTGAGTGCGAGCGGGAAAGTGTCGAGCTCGTACAGGTCGAGGAAGGTGAGCCAGCGGGTCGCGACCGCCAGAGCCCCGGCCTCCGGCAGCTTGATCTTGAGACGTTTCGAGGCGCTCCACACCGAGAACATCCTGTTGCGGGTGCAGTCGCGCATCACCGCGGCGTGCACTTCGATGACCAAGCTGCCCGCGGGCGGCGCAGGCAGCTCTTCCACGGCGGGCAATGCCGGATCGACACGCCAGAATCGCCGGCAGGAAGCCTCCCGCACCTCGAACACGATCGGGCGCAGAGCACGCCTGCGGATGAAGCGCGGGACCGAGGCCATCATCCGCTCGAAGTACGCGCGGAAGGACTCGAAATCGGCGCCGACACGATCCTCATCCGCATAGGAGGCTGCGAGCTTCTCACCGTGGCGGGCGAGCATGGAGTCGATGTACGCCGTGCGCGCGGTGAAGTCGAACGGCTGGATCCGAAATCCTTCCCGATCGCTCCAGCTGCTGCCCGGGGGCATCACCATGCACTCCGTGTGGCTGCCGACCCCGGCGGCGACTTCCCGATAATGCCTGCGCACGTCATCCGGTGTCGTCGCAGTGCCGTTGAACCCGATGGTCTCACGATGCAGGAAGCAGTGGTTGCTGGCGAAGGGAATGGCGTACCGCGCTCCCACATGCAGGGCGCAGCGGACGAACTGGTCGGCCGAATCGCTCTGCGCCAGCATTTCCCGCGGCAGCCGCTCGTAGTTCTCCACGCAGTACGGAATGGGGCCGGCGCTCGAGTGACTGCGCAACAGGAAGTCGATACGCGGGAAGTCGGTGAGAATCTGCCTGAGCGGCAGGCCGAAGAGCTTGGCATCGTTGCAGTTGAACAGCGCGATGCCACCGCCGTGCAGCACCGCGGCGCTGTCGACACCGAGCCCGAACTGATAGGAGCGCAGCGCGAAATCCGGCGCCAGCGCGAATGAGCCGCCGTGAGGGATCTCCACGACGTCCTCGAAGCCGAGGTAACGCAAGTCCTCGATCATCCTGCGCGTCGGCACCTTCGGAATCAACACGCGGGTCTTCGGGCTGAACAGCCGCTGCAGGGACGGGCCGTGGAAATGATCCCAGTGCAGGTGGGTGAGGTAGACGAAATCGGCGCGCAGGTCCGCGATCAGCTCGGGATCCGGCTCTGGAAAATTCCACCAACTGCGCCAGTAGCACGATCCGATGAGCCACGGGTCGCAGACCACGCGCACTCCCGCGTGCTCGACCAACATCCCTGCATGACTCAGGATGGTGAACTTCATTGGAACACTCGCCGTCTCTTCGGGACGGTGCGTCAGGATTGATACGCTCGTGGCAGTGTACTCCCAAACCGGCCTCGCGGAAGGTGCCGGCTGGAGCGCAACCGCGATGTAACAGAACCCAAACACAACGGACATCGAGCTGTCACAATTGTGTAAGGAGCGCGTGAGCGTCCGGCTCGACGCCAGCGTGGTCCGGTCCCAAGTGGTAGATTGTGCCCACCATGCCCGGCGCCTTCCGCACACCGCACGCCATCGCCCGCTCGCTTCACGGTACCCCCACGTGAGCGTCGACTGGCGATCACACCGATTCGTGCAGGCGCTGTCGCCGGGGGCCGCCAGCCGCTTCATTCGCGGCCGCCCGATGCTGCGGCAGCTGCTCGGCAACGGCGTCTGGCGCGTGGGCGACACCGTGTTCCGCATGGGCTTCGGTCTTCTGGTGAGCGTCTACGTCGCACGCTACCTTCATCCGACCGGCTTCGGGCTCATCAGCTTCGCGGCCGCCATGGCGACCCTCGTCACCGCCATCGCGCAATTCGGCATGCAGACGGTGGTGGTGCGGGAACTGGTCCGGCGGCCGCAGGAACGGGCAGCCATCGTGGGCAGTGCTCTCGTGCTTCGCCTGGTAGCCGGCGCGGCTTCGATACTGCTCGCGTTAGGGGGAACCTGGCTGCTGCGGCCCGGCGATTGGCGGGCGCTCGAAGTCGTCCTGATCGTCTCCGCTGTAGCCTTGCCGCGGGCATGGGATGTCGTCGACTACGATTATCAGGCTCGTATCAACGCGCGGCCCGTGGTGATCGCGCGCAACGTGGGCTTCGTGGCCTTTGCGCTCCTGCGGGTGTTGCTGGTGCCGCTCCATGCGCCGCTCGAAGCCTTCGCGTTCGCGATCACCGGAGAGCAGGTGCTCGCCACGATACTCATGATGCGCCTCTGGCGCGTGGACGGCCTGACCGTCGGACTGGGCTCGGCCACCCGCCAGGAGTTGCGCCATCTGGTCGTCAACACCTGGCCGCTCGTAATTGCAGGCCTCTCCATGGTCGTGTACATGCGCATCGACCAGGTCATGCTCGCCAGCATGATGGGCGATACCGGCGTGGGTTTATTCTCGGCCGCCGTCAAGATCTCCGAAGCGCTCTATTTCATTCCGGCGGCCGCGATCGCCACCGCAGCGCCTGTGTTCACTGGCGCTCATCAGCGATCACAAGCGGATTACGACCGGCACATGGTGCGGGTCATGCGTATTCTCGTTTGGCTGGCGATCGCCATCGCTGCCGTCCTTGCGGGCTTTTCCCACTTCATCATCGTGACGCTGTACGGGCCCATCTATGCGCCGGCTGCTGGCGTGCTGTCGATCCACGCGTGGATCTACGTGCTGGTGAGCCTCAACTGCTGCGGTAACCAGTGGCTCCTCGACAAGGGCTACTTCCATTGCAACATGTATCAGACGCTCGGCGGTGCGGTGATGAACATAGTCCTCAATATGGCCCTGATCCCCAGGCTGGGCATCATCGGCGCGGCGATTGCGAGCTTCGCGGGGCAGTTTGCGTCCGTGCTGCTGATGGTGGCCGTGCTTCCAAAGACCCGGCCGCTCTTCAAGCTTCAGCTCGCCTCATTCGTTCCCGTATACGGAAGATGGCTGTCAAGCGGCCGCTGACGCCTTCGCGCCCTTCGTCAATAGGTTCGTGCACCAAGCCCGCGCGGCGTCAGTGTGACGCTCGAACAGCAAGTAGGCGACGGCGCACCCGCCAATACATACCGCTATCCGTAACCCGAACAGGCCTATCCCCCTCAGGTCTACGGTTGCTCGTGGAGGGAGTATGACGCTGAGCGCCTCGTTGATCGGATAATGGAACAGGTAGAGAGTGAAGGAGATCGAACTGATCCATTTGGCGGGCCTGTTGAGAAACGCAAGCCGTCTGTTGAGAGCATCACCGCAGAGAAACGGCAGCGTGGAAGCGAAACCAGCGCAGATCAGCAGCTCCGCCACGGCCTGCGGCACAATTGCAAAACTGGTGAATGATTTCGACGATGAACTGAGTTCGAAGAGGATGACGCCGGCCGCGCAGATCGAAGCGCCAACAGCGGCTTGCATTCCGGGACGCCGGGTGTCCAGCTGAAATGCCATCATGCCGGCTATCATCCAAAACAAGAGATACCGTGCGTCGAGCACGGAAAACACCGCCGCGCACAACATCAGCACCAGGATCGCGGCCTTTGACTTGTAACGTGAGACAATAAGACAGCCGAGTGCGCCGCCAAGCACGTAAAACCAAACTTCAAAGGCCAGTGACCAGAGGGGAGCGTTCCAGGAGAGAGTGGGCGCTATAACACCGTTGAGTCCAACCACGTTGGCCACGATCTGCCAGACGGCGAAGCCCTGTCCCCCTAGTGCGTATGATATGCAAACCGTGAACAGGCACGCTGGAACCAGCGGTATTAGAATGCGGGTAAGCCTGCCAATGGCATAGCTCCGGAGGTCGAAGGTTCCGTTACTGGCGCGCTGGAGGACTTGGCCGAATACGAGGAATCCGCTCAGGACGAAGAACACGAGGACCGCCTCGTGGCCGACTCTGGTGATGGCAAATAGGCCGCGAATGATTGCAGAATGCTCAGACGTGGGAAGCTCGCCATAGTCAACGAACGCCGAGTCTCTGGTGTGCACGAGCATCACCAAGATTGCGGCAATGCCTCGGACCACGTCGAGACTGACAATTTCGGCTTTGCTTGGCGATGCCATAGTCAAGACTCCTGCGCCGAACGGGCGCAGGTGAGTGTGGTACACGACTTCAGCTGGCCGCGTTCGCTCCCGTGGACGGGAAGTGGCTTTTCAGCCTACGCAGCAGGTAATCGTGCCTGCCGCGCGCCAGAAGCTGGGTGCAGCGCGTGATGCGATAGAACATCCGCATCGCCTGACCGCCGATTTTGTATCTCCACGAGGTGCCTCGCTGTTGCGCGATCCTGCGGTGCTCCTGCGGCACCGGGCTGTTGCGACTACCGGTCTTCTGGCCCGGGTAGACGCGGAAGCAGCCGAGCGGCCGGTCGGTGCGAAAGAATGCCGCCGGACCGGCGACGCTGATCATCTGGAGCATCAGGTCGTAGTCCATGGTGTAGTGGAGCTGACGGTCGAACTCCCCGAGGCGCTCGTGCAACGAGCGACGCCAGAACATCGACTGCGCGTTGCAGAAAAAGCCCTCCGTGACCAGCCGCCCACGAGACGGAGCGAGCGCTGGAAAGTGATCGACGATCCGATCCGTGAGGTCGGCGATGAGCCAGTCTCCGTAAACGACGTCGATGTGCGGATGGGCCGCGAAAACGCTCGCGGCGTGATGGAACGCGCCGGGCAGGTATAGATCGTCGCTGTTGAGCCAGCCGTAGATCTCGCCGGTCGCGTGCGCGAATCCCTTGTTGAGGGCATCGCTCTGACCCTGGTCCGGCTCGCTGCGCCAGACGGCGACATGTTGCGAGTACTTTTCGAGGATCTCGCGCGTGCCGTCGACAGAGCCGCCATCCATGACGATGAGCTCGATCCCCTCGTATTCCTGGTTGAGCACCGAGTTGAGGCTCCGCTCGATGAAGCGGGCATGCCGGAAGGACGGCATGATGATGGAGAACCGCGGTCCGGGGGCCACGCGCCGGGTCGCAGGCATGGGCGCCCGCACGAACTCGCGGAGCGTTTCAGTGGTGAACACCGTGGCTTTCGGAGAGAGACCCATTGAGCCTGCTATCTAAGCAACGGATTGCGACAATTCGATGACAGCGCCCGGCGGCTCGCGGGACCTTAGCTCCGACGCAAGCCTCTGGCGCGGCCGGCAAAGGATCTGCTCAGCATGAGGCCGGCCCGGCGCAGAAGCGCCCGGGATGTGTGATGGCGCGCCAGTTCCGAGTATTGCCATAGTCGCCGCGCCGGGCTCGGGAGAAAACTGAAGCTCGCCAGGTCGTTACGATGACCCCCGGTAAGACCGCGATCAACGAATTCGGCCACGCGCCGCAGCCACGCTTCCTTGGCTCCGTGCCACCATTGCAGCAGCTCTCGTTGCCGCCGATCCAGGTCCGCCGGCGTTTCCAATTGTCGACAGACGAAACGCCGCGCCTCCCTCCAGCTGGAGAATGTCGGTATCGGATGGTCTCCCAAAAGGTTCCGGTAGTAGTCCATCGTGGTTCGCCGCTCAAGCAGCGGAATGCAGCCCGCTTCCAGAGCCTCGTAGGCGCGCCACGTCTCCAGCATGACGTTACCCATGGGGCAGGGCACGAATTTCGACTGCTGCAGAACATCCTGGAACTCATGTCGAGGTATCCGCTGTCCCTGCGGCAGTACGTATGCCGGGCCGAGTCCGTCGAAGACGGACAGCATCTCGAAGCGGCTCGCCACACGATTTCCGCAGAAGGACCACACATAACGCCGGGACGTCTGGGGGATGGTCGGTAGTGGCACCGGCGTAACGCGGGGAAGCCCGAGCGGGAATTGCAGTATGCCGGGCCTCTGCAGGCTTTTTGAAAAGTGATTTCTGAGCACGAAGTCGAAGCCCGCGTAATACCCATAATCCTGCCCGTACCACTCGTCCGAGAGATGAATCAGGCCGATACCCATGGCCGGTCCGGTCCGCGGCCGAAGGCCCTCGAGGCGGTCGGGAAGATCGGAGAGCCTCATTAGGTTGGTGCTGACGACGTAGATCGTGCGGTCAGTCAGCGGGATCGGATATGTCTCCGGAACGACGTGCTCGATCTCAAATCCCCTGAGCAAATGCTCGAGCCACTCCCGCTCGGCAACGCCCTCCGACAGCATCCAGACCAGGCGCAGCGCGGGCTTCTTGTCGTTCGATATGTCGTTCACTTGGTCTGCACCCCCACGTTCCGCGCGAGGATCATAACGCCAGCAGAGGCAGCCGCCCACTAGGCTGGGACGGCCCGGCATTTCGTAACGTAACGGTCACGCTGCTGAAATTTTCCTGCGGGAACCTGCCGTCGCTTTGCGACGAGGGGTTTTGCATCATGTCCATTGGAAGTGGTTCCGCGGGCAAGCGCCTGGCTCAATCGTCCATTCGCGCTTGTTCGCAGCTGTTTGCCACATCGGCTACCGAAGTGGTGCTCTCGGGAGCGGCTGCCTATATGAACGCGCTCTGCGGACTAGGGTGGTCTCCAAGCCTGGAACTGGAAGCAAAGAATGCCGCGGCCTGGGTTGCGCGCGGGCGCGACTACACGGTTATCGACGCCGGAGCAAACATCGGCGGCTGGACGTCGTTTCTTCCAGAAGCATGCAACGGATCGCAAGGGCACGATCTATGCGCTGGAGCCGCAGCCGGCAGCGGCAGCCAAGATTCGCTCATTGAACCTCCAATGCTGCGAAGTCCTCGAATTGGCGCTGGGCGAGCATCCGGGAAGGGCCACTTTCCACACCAGCGGACCACTGGACAGCATGGGCTCGCTCTTCGACCGGCGCGACAGCAACGTCCGCGGGCTCACCTACAACAGCTTCGAAGTCGAAGTTATCCGCCTCGATGATCTCGTGCAAACGCGCGGCATCGAGCGGATCGATTTCATGAAAATGGACCTGGAGGGTGCCGAGCACCAGGCCCTGAAAGGTGCGACCGAATGCCTCAGGAGCCGCAGGATTCGCGCCATGGCGTTCGAATTCGGGACCTCCAACGTGAATTCGCGGGTCTTCTTCCGCGAGATCTACGACTTGCTCGTCAGCAACGGCTTCGCCATCCTCCGCGCGACCCCAGCGGGGCGGCTCATACCGGTCAGAGCCTACACGGAAGACTACGAGTGCTTCGCCCGCACGACGACTTATTTCGCGCAGCTCACGGCCTGAATCCCCATACGACCGTGCGAAGCAGCCGTCACAAAGGAGTCATCGCGCTGCAAATTGGCGGCGCTAAACGAGAACTATGATGAGCATCCGGCGACTGGTACACGCGGCGATACACGCCACCGGCTATGAGGTCCAAAGCTTTCGTCCGAGCCGTTCAGCCGGCGCGCAATTGATAAGGATGCTGTCCGCGCACTCGATCGACGTCGTGTTGGACGTGGGCGCGAACGTCGGGCAATTTGGCAGCGAGCTGCGCCGCTGCGGCTATGAGGGCCTCATAGTCTCGTTCGAGCCTCTCTCCGCGGCTCGAGTCGGACTCAAGACTGCCGTCGGGAGCGATCGCTTGTGGAAGATAGCCGAGCGGGCGGCATTGGGCGCGGTTGACGGTGAGGTCGATCTCAATATCGCTGGAAATTCGGCTAGCAGCTCTGTATTGCCAATGCTGCGGCGCCACTCCGACGCTGCGCCTGAATCAGTATATGTGGGGAGTGAGCGCGTGCCACTGAAGAGACTCGATGATCTCGTGCAGGCGCACGTCAACGACAGCTCGCGGATATTCCTCAAGATCGACACGCAGGGTTATGAGGACAAAGTGCTGGAGGGCGCTCGCCATACTCTGCAAAGAGCGATCGGGCTGTGCGTTGAGCTTTCCTTCGTTCCTCTTTACGGCGGTCAGCTCCTTTATAGAGAAATGGTTCCCCGCCTCGAGGCGCTGGGCTTTGAGCTGTGGAATGTCACACCCGCGCTCATCGATGAAAGCGAGGGCCGCCTGCTCCAGGTCGACGGCACGTTTTTCAGGCTGAGCGAGCCGTGGCTTCGTGATGGGCCGCGAGGAAGAACCGCTCGAACTCTTCGACGGCACGTCTGTCCTCGAAGAGCAGATGATTACGATCGAGGATTTGTTGTCGCAGGGTACGCTGTCGGTCAGCATCGGTCGCCGCCTCTACGGCCAAAGCCGCGTATTCGTCCGCATCGCGGGCGACGCCCCAGTCAATTTGCATCGTCCGATACATCGCCTGGGTGAATCGGCCGCGTTGCAGGTTCGTCGGTAGCGTCACTACGGGGGTTCCGACTGAAAACGAGTCAATCGAGGTATTCATGCCATTGAAGTGCGGCGTGTCGATCACGACGTCGGCGACGCTGAGCAGCTGGAGGAAGCGCTGATACGGTTGGCGCGGCAGGAACTGGATACGGTCGGCGACACCCGGCATGGTGCGGCGAAAGCGCCGCATCAGCTGTACGCCCCATTCCGCGCACTCACCTGCGAAGAGAACAATCCGGCCGGCGCCGTCCTGCTCCAGGATGCGGCGCATCGCATCGTCCATCTCAGGGTGAAGCTTGAAGAGCGACTGCGCGCAGACATAGAGGTGGGCGTTCGCCGGCAACCCGAGGTCACTGCGCGTCGGCGGGGCCCCTGTGGCGGTCGGTTTGAAGTAATACGCCAGCGTCGGAAGCCCGTGCAGCTCGACGAGCCGCTCACTGTAGTGCGCCTCGGCTCCCGGCGGCTCGTACAGATCGTTCGAGATGTAGTAGTCCATGTTCGGGACGCCGCTCGTGTCCGGATGTCCATAGGAGACACATTGCACACGAGCCAGGCGCGAGAAGGCGAGCAGATAGGAATAGGGTTCCATGCCGATGTCCTGATAGAAGAGGATGTCTAGCTCCAGGGCCGCGATCTGCGCCCGCGCCGTCGGCAGCGATTCGTCGATCACCTGCCAGTGTTCGGCATGAGCCTGGATCCAGCGAGCGGTCTCGTCCATGGTCACCGGCGGGATGTTGAGCACGAAGACTTCGAAGTGCTCGCGGGAAAGCTGTGCGATGAGGCCGCGAGCGACCTTGCCGATGCTGTGCGTGCGCAGGAAGCGGGAAATGAAACCGACGCGGATGCGACCGGGACGGCGGCCAGCCGTGCGGCAATGATCCGCCTGCCACTCGAGCCCCGGTACAGCGGCCATGAAGGCCTGCGCCAGCCTGGAGTGCAGCGCCCGGTTGCAGAGGCCGTGATACGCAAGATAGAACGTCGGCAGGTCGGCTTTGTTCAGCGGATCGTCAATGTGCGGCGGGGCTTCGATCAGCCGCTCGAGGCCCTGCTCGAACCGCTGCCGGGCGTCGCCGATTGCCGCCGTCGACTCGTGGACCGCCTCGGTCAGAAGCTCGAGGCGCATGGTGATGCCGTCCTGCGGACGCAACCGATTGGCCTGGCCGAGAAAACGCCGTGCCCGCTCCGTCTGTCCGAATCCGGCGGCGATCTTGCCCGCGTTGTGCGCCGCTCCAAACTGAGTCGGCTGCAACCGGGCGGCGAGCTCGTAGTGCGCCTGCGCCGACTCCGGGTCACCGAGGTCCTGCAGCAGGCAGCCGATCCGGTAGTGTAGGGGCGCCATGTCGGGAAGCAGTTGCGCGCACAGCCTGTATGCCTCCAGCGCCTGGGTAGCCTGGCCGGCCGTCGCGCGGCGTTGGCCCTCCTCGAGCAGCCGGCGTGCGAGCGCGAGTGTCTCGCTCGTGGGCGCCGGTCTCGGCGCCAGCGCCGTACGCAAACGCTCTCGATCCGCTGCGGTTGCACATCCTGCCGCCTCGGCCTCCCGGCACGCCGATGCAGCATCTTCGTGCAGACCCGCAGCAGTCAGCGCTTGGGCCAGGCCTGCGATGATCGCAATGTCTCCCGGGGGCGCATTCCGGGCCGCGATCTGGTAATGCATGAGCGCGCCCGCGACATCACCCGCCTGGAGCAGGAGACCGGCGAGGCTCTTGCGGCTCTCGAGGGAATCCGGGGCGAGCAGCACCGCCGTGCGGGCCGCAGCCACAGCCTTCCAGGATTCGGACGGCGACTCTGATGACATTCGAGCAGTATACGGGCGTCGCTCGCTCTCGCTGCCGCGTGACGATAGCCGTTCGCATCAACTTGTCATCCATGTGTCAGACACATCAGGCAGGCGCGGCGACCCGCCCTGGATCCGTCACCGTGCTGAAAACTGCGCGCGGATAATGTCTCCCGATGTTCACCATTCCCGCTCCAACCGGGGGAGCAGTCCACATCCCGGAGTCCGTCCGCGAGGATCGTGAGTACTTCACCGCATTCGATTCGGCGGCGAAGGAGTACCTCGCGTCGGAGGGCTACGTAGTCCTGCGCAAACTGATCGATCCGGCGGTTTGCGCCGCGATCCGGGAAGCATTCGCGCAGGAGGTCAAGAGCTACGGCGGATTCCTTTATCGCCAGACGACGGCACGTGCAGAGCGGAACCGCTTCAACGCGCTCGGCCACGTGATGAATCCACTGCTCAATCTGCAGGACCTGGATCCGGAGCGCTTTTCGCGATTGCGGGAGCGGAGCCTGAAGGCCTTTACGGCACCCGCGGTCACCGCCGCCCTGCGCCACCAGTTCTGCGACGACCCGAAACTCGTGCAGACCATGTACTTCGAGGGCAATTCCGCTACCTGGGCGCACCAGGATACGTACTACCTCGACAGCGAGCACATCGGGTCCATGGTTGCCGCGTGGTTTGCCCTCGAAGACATCCACCCGGGCGCCGGCCGGTTTTTCATCTATCCGCGCAGCCATCTGATCGACGTGCGCAAGAACGGCGGTGACTTCGACATCGCGTTCCATCACGAGCGCTACAAGGCGCTGGTCGTCGAGATCATCAAGCGCAACGGCCTGGAGATGCGCGCTCCGGCGCTCGAGGCAGGAGACGTTCTATTCTGGTCCGCGAAGACGGTTCACGGCTCGCTGGGCACCTTGCAGACGGAGCGGACCCGGCAGTCGCTGACGGCGCACTACATCCCGAAGTCGCACAGGTTCCTGCAGCTGCAAAGCCGCTTCAAGCCGCTGCGGCTGCACGAGCACGACGGCATCCAGGTGCACTGCCCGAAGAGCCAGGCGCTGCTGCGGAATCGTATGACGCTGCTCGTCGAATCCTACCTGCCGGGCCCGTTCTACTTCGCCAAGCGCCTGGCGGTGAAGGCCGCGACGCGCTGACTGGTCGCAACGTCACGGAATTGTCACGTTGACCCAATAATGTGAAGGTTCGCTCGGCTCGAGATAACGACAAAATTCAGTGAGCACCCCGTCCTCATCCGCAGGCACGCCGATCGAGGCGATCAAGCTCGACATCGCGACCAATCGCGCGGCGCGTAAGTACTCGCGCCGCGAGCAGTTTCTGCGCATTGCCTGGTCCTTCGGACGCTGGCTCGTCCACCTCAGCCCGCACTCCTGTCATGGCTGGCGGCGCGGCGTGCTGCGGCTTTTCGGCGCCAAGGTTGGCCATCAGGCACGTGTTGCGGCGTCCGCGCATGTCTTCATGCCCTGGAATCTCGAGATCGGCGAGTGGGCCGCCATCGGTCCGGACGTGCTCGTCTACAACCTGGGCAAAGTGCGGATCGGCGCGCGCGCGACGGTGTCCTACCGCAGCCATATCTGTGCCGGTACGCACGACTTTACGGACCCGACCATTCCGCTCCTCAAGCCACCGGTAACCATAGAGGATGACGCCTGGATTGGAACCGAAGCATTCATCGGCCCGGATGTGACGATCGGCGCGGGAGCCATGGTCGCGGCCAGAGCGGTCGTCGTGAAGGACGTGGAGTCAAACACACTCGTCGGTGGTCATCCGGCTCGTGTGATCGGGCCGCGTCCCAAAGTGCGACGGAAAGCGTCGGGGTGAGTGGTAGCGATGTCAATCTCGGTGCTCATCCTGACTCTCGACGAAGAAGTGAATCTTTCAGGGTGCCTCGATTCCGTGGCCTGGACGGATGACGTCGTGGTACTCGACTCATTCAGCCAGGACGCAACGCCGGAGGTTGCGCGTTCGCGCGACAACGTCCGCCTCTATCAACGTCAGTTCGACAACTATGCCGCACAGCGCAACTTCGGATTGCGCGAGGTTCGTTACAAGCATCCCTGGGTGCTGATGCTGGATGCCGACGAGCGCGTTCCAGCGGAGCTGCGGGAAGAGATGCTGCGTGCCGTGCGCGGGGCGCAGGAATCGGTCGCCATGTTCCGCATGCGCCGCCGGGATTATCTCTTCGGACGCTGGATCCCACGCAGCAGCGGCTATCCAACCTGGTTCGGGCGGCTGCTGCGCCTCGGCCACGCGTGGGTGGAGCGGCCCTACAACGAGGAATTCCACTCCGACGGCGAGGCCGCAAATCTCGCCGCGCACCTCGATCACTTGCCGTTCAACAAGGGTTTCGCGGCCTGGATCGCCAAGCACGACCGGTACTCGACCATGGAGGCGAAGCTGCGCGCCGACAATCCTGAGTACAACACCGGCTGGGCGGATCTGTTCGCCAGCGATCCGGCGCGCCGTCGCCGCGCCCACAAGGCGTGGCTCTACAGCATGCCGCTGCGGCCGCTGGTCGTATTCGCGGGGCTGTACTTCATCAAGGGGGGAGTGCTCGAGGGGCGCGCCGGCCTGACCTTCAGCCTGCTGCGCGCCTGGTACGAGTACTTCATCGACTGCAAGGCGCTGGAATTGCGGCGCCGAGCCGCCGGGCTGCCGGTCTGAAGGCGCCGCCATGCCGCTGCTCCTGGCCTCGCTGATCGCACTCTCCATCACCACCGCCTGCATGCCGGTGTTGCAGCGCTGGGCCGCCAAAGTGGGGCTCACGGACCGCCCCGAGGCCCGCAAGGTGCATTCGGTCCCTGTGCCCAGGGTGGGTGGGATCGCGATGGCGGCCGGGATTCTGGTCCCAACACTCATCGCGGTGCCGCTGTCGCCGGCCGTCGTGGGATTTCTCGCGGCCGTGCTGGTGCTGCTGGTCTTCGGGGTCTGGGATGACCGCGTAAACCTCGACTATCGCCTGAAGTTCTTCGGCCAATTTCTCGCGGTGACGCTCTGTATCGTGATCGGCCACGTGCGCATCGCCGAGCTCACTCTCGATGGTCCGATCCAGCTGCCTGACGGGCTCTCCTGGCTGCTGACATTCGGCTTTCTCGTGGGGGTCACCAACGCGATCAATCTGGCCGACGGCCTCGATGGGCTGGCGGGAGGCCTGTCGCTGCTCTGCCTCTGCGCCATAGCGGTCTTCGGCGCGATCTGCGGCAACCGGCCGGTGACGGCGATCGCGCTCATCGAGTCGGGCGCGATTCTCGGATTCCTGCGTTTCAATACACACCCGGCGCGCGTCTTCATGGGCGACGGCGGCAGCCAGGTGCTCGGCTTCTCGATCGGAGCGCTCGCCATCCTCGCCACGCAGGGCGACCGTACGGCGTTGAGCGCCGCACTTCCATTGCTCCTTCTTGGGCTGCCGATCATCGATACTCTGACCGTCATGCTGCGCCGGTCGCTGGCCGGTCGCTCGCCCTTCGTCAGCGACCGCAGCCATCTGCACCATCGCCTGCTCGACCTCGGGTTCGCGCACCATGAGGCCGTCGTGCTGATCTACTGCGTGCAGCTCGGGCTCTTCCTGCTCGCATACTTCCTGCGCTTCGAGTCCGATCTGTGGATTCTGGCGGTGTTCGGGGTCTTTGCGGTGGCGGTGTTGGGAGCGTTGCAGCTCGCCGGCAGCCGAAAATGGTACGCCCATACCGGCAGCGCGCTGCCGATCGCGAGCGCGCTCATGGCCAGGTTGCGCCAGCCGGCCGCGGCCCGACGCGTTGCCCAGGGGGCGGGGTGGCTCATGGGGTGCGGGTTCATCGCCTACGCCGCGATGGTGATCGTGGCGCGCCGGCACGTCGGGGGCGACATCAGCGTCCTCAGTGCCTGCATGTTGCTGCTCGTCGTGGGATTCAGCTACTCCGGATTTCTCGGCTCTCTGAGTTGGCTCGAGCGACTGGCCGCCTACGTCGGGGTAATCATGCTGGTGTACCTCGACCAGACCGCTGCCGCCCGGACCCCGCTGCTGACGAGTTTCACCTGGGGCGCCGTCATGCTCATCGCCGCGGGCGCTTTGGTCCGAGTGCTCCTTTCGGAGACGCGCCGATTCGCGGTGACGGCCCTCGATGTGCTGGTCGCCTTCATCGCGCTGGTAGTGCCCAACCTGCCGGGATTCGTGTCCCTGCCGGCGGATCTACCGGGAGGAATCCTGAAAGCCGTCGTGCTGCTTTACGTGGTCGAGATGACCGAGGGATCCGAAACGCGCCGACTGGTACCGCGGACGCTTCTCGCCGTGTTGCTCGCAGCCGTGACGCTGCGTGGACTCATGCCATTGGTACCGTAGGGCAGTGTCACGCTGACGTCATCTGCGGGGCATACAGTCGCACTCTTTCCCGCTGGGGATACATAACAAACTTTGAGCCTGGCGCATGTCACGCGGGTGTGGATTCCGGTTGCGGATGCCGGTCGGATTCGTTGTCGCCGCGCTCGCCCTGGGCGGGTGCAGCAGCGCACAGGTGCGCTTCCAGGGCTACCTCAGCCGCGGCGAACAGTTCCTCGCGCAGGGTAACCTTCCCGCCGCCAGCGTCGAGCTACGCAACGCCCTGCAGATCGAGCCGAAATCCGCCACGGCGCTGTATGACCTCGGTCGTGTCGTAGAGTCACAGGGCGACTTCCGTCGCGCCGCCGGGCTGTTCCAAGCGGCCATCGACGTGGACCCGACGAATACCAAGGCGCGGGTCGACCTGGGTACGATCTACTGCATCGGTGGTGCTCCGCGCGAAGCGCTCGCGATCATCTTGCCGGCGCTTGCCCGGCACCCGAACGATCCAGATCTGCTGACGGTTCGCGCCGCCGCGGAGCATGGCCTGAAAGAGGACGACCTCGCGCTGACCGATGCGGAGCACGCGGTCCGCCTGGCGCCCGCCCACGAAAACGCCGTCGCGCTGCTGGCACTGCTCGAGAGGCAGGACGGGCACTCCGACCAGGCGCTGGCACTGGTGAATCAGGCGGTCCGACAGTCCCCCAGCTCCGTCAACCTGCGCAGGCTGCTTGCCGGCTTCTACCTCGCAGCGGGTGAATTCACTCCGGCGGAGGCGCAGATGAGTGCGCTCGTGGCACTGCGGCCGCGGGAGTTGCCGCTTCGCGTCGGGCTCGCCAACCTCTACCTGAAAGCGGGAAATCCGGCGGCGGGACAAGTCACGTTGGCCGCCGCAGTGAAGGCGTTTCCTGACGATGACGATGCCAAACTCGCGCTGGCCGACTTCGTCGCGGTGAGCCGGTCGCCGGCCGAGGGCCGGCAGGTCCTGGTCGGCTACCTGGCGCAGAGGCCTGACGACGACAACCTGCGCTTCGGCCTCGCCATGCTGCAGGAGCGTGCTGGAGATTCGGCCGACGCGATCGTGACTTATCGGGAGATCATTGGCCGCGATGGCAGCGCCGGCAAGGCGCTTGCGGCCCGCGATCGCATGGCCGCCATCGAGGCGGCGCAGGGTCGGTACCCGCTGGCATTGCACACTGTCGAGCAGGTTCTGGCGGTGAGTCCGACAGACGACGACGCTCTCATCCTGCGCGCCTCCATCGCGCTTCGCCAGCATGATCCGGCAACCGCCATCGAGGATCTGCGCGCCGTACTTCGGGACGAGCCGGACTCACTTCCGCTGCAGCGGCTGCTGACGCGCGCATACATGACGAAGGGGGACACGGCGCTGGCAGAGTCCACCCTACGTTCCGCGATGGGCGCACACCCGACAGACATCCTGACCCGTCTGGATCTCGCGGCGCTCCTGGAGCAAACCCAACGTACGGACCAGGCAATCGCCCTCCTCCAGGCGACGGCGCGGCAGGCTCCGGATGATCCGCGCCCCCTCGTCGTGCTCGCGCGGCTCGATGCGGGCCGCGGCGACTTTCGCGGCGCCCTTGCTGCCTATGATGGCGCCTCGAAGGCTGCGCCATCGGAGGCGCAACTGACGGTGGAGGTCACTGCCTTCGAGGAGAAACGGGGCGATGTCAGCGCGGCGATCGGCCATTACCAGGCGCTCTATGAGTCCGCGTCCGCCTCGCCGCTGGCGCGCGAGCTGGCCGCCAATAATCTCGCCATGCTGCTCGTCACCTATCGAAAGGATCGCACCAGCCTGGCGCGGGCCCGCGATTTGACTTCCGGCTTCGCAACCTCGCAGATCGCGTCGTTGCTCGATACGTACGGCTGGGTCCGCTATAGATCCGCACACTATGCAGAAGCCCTGCCGGCGCTGCAGCGCGCTGCCGCGCAGCGGCCGCAATCAAACATCATCCGTTTCCATCTCGGGATGACCGAGCTCGCTCTGGGCGAGCGGGCGCGCGCCCGAGAGGATCTGGAAGCGGCGCTCGCCGGCTCGGCGAGCTTCACAGGCGCAGACGAGGCCCGCTCGATGCTGGCGAGCCTCAAGCTGCCGCGGCGGTCGGGCTGAGTTCAACCGGGGATACAACATGAGACCACATCGAGCCGCACGTTTTTGGCGTGCTCCGCGAATCGTTCCGCTCGCCGCTCTGGCGCTTGCGGCCAGCACTGGCGCGCTCGCACAGGCAGCGCTGGTTGGGACGACGCATACCGTCGTGGCCCAGGGCCAGCCCCCCGCCGTGGAGCACATCTTCACCGTCACCACTGCCGGCAGCTATTCGGTCACACTGACCGACCTTGGAAGCAAGCTGCCGACGCCGGCGCCGCTGGCCTCGGTCGCCATGGCCGTTACTCAGGGGAGCACCATCGTCGGCACGCCGGTGACCGCGGCGGGAACCGCAATCACGTTCAATGCCTCGGCGAATACTCAATATGAGATCCACGTCGTCGGGATACCAGGCACGACCCTGGGATCCGGACCTATCGAGGAGGACGTCACCAACTCGAGCGGCAATCAGGCATACAGCTCGATTGACACCCTGTCGACCGGCTCATCGCAGCCAAGCGGCGTGGGAATTATCGACAACAGCTTCACGGCGAGCAGCAGTGGAACGTACACGGTCACGATGACCGACCTGCAATTCCCGTCCGCGTTGCAGAATCCGGATCTCATAGTCATCGATACGACTGCGGGTACGCCCGTAGCAACGCTCCAGGCTTTCGGCAGCACGCAGACCACGCAGGCCGTGAATGCCGGTGACAGCCTCACCATCCTTGCCTTCGCGCAGGAGTCGTCCGGCGCCCCAGGCGGCTTATTTACCGTTTCGGTGACACCGCCGAGCGGCCCTGCTGACTTCGGTCCAGCCATGGTCTCCGTGGGGGCCGTGACGCTGCTGCAGACCTCCGTGTCAGGGACGTCCGAGTCCTCTTTCTCGCTCGGTTCTGCCCAGGCGACCGTGTCGCTGGCCGATCTTACCTTCCCTACAGTGGCGCTCGCGTCGGTCGGCGCGACCGTCGTGGATGCCACGACCGGCCAGACAGTGCTTACGGCGCCGATTACAGGAACCGGACAGCAGAACTTCACTCCGACCAGCACTACGGACAGCTACCAGGTCTACGCGTACGCCGTTCCGGATGCCACCGCGAACTGGGGCAGCTATTCCGTATCGGTGCAGCAGGGTACGGCTTACCCGTTCCTCGAGGCCGAGGCGGTGAGCTCTTCCAGCGGCATTCAGGCGTTCAGCTTCGACACCAGCGCTCCCTCGGCGGGTTCCTACGTCGTCACGCTGACCGACTACAAGTTCCCGTCTGCGATAGTGTCAGGTGGCCTGGCGCTTGCCGCGGTGCAGGACGGTTTGCTCGTCAAGAGCCTGAACGCTGCGGGCAACTTCACGGCGACGCTTTCTCCAGGACCAGTCACACTGCTTGCTTTCGGGGAGTCTGTCTCGGGCTCGTCGGGGCTGGTCGGAGTGGATGTCAGTCCGTCTGGAGGCGGCGCGGCCGTATTCGATACGACCGAGGGGATCGGCACAGGGTTCAGCTCGACGACCTTCAGCGCGACGACCGCCCAATCCGTGCAGGCGAACGTGGCTGATCTCAAGTTTCCCCAGGCGCTGGAGAACCTCAACCTGGCGGTAACCAGCGGCACGACCCTCGTCGGTACGATCGCCTCGGCCGGAAGCTCCGGTAGTTTCCCGTTCCAGGCAACCGCGAACACCACCTACACCGTCAACGTGCTCGCGCAGCCGGCTGCAGGAAGCAACTCAGAGCCCGAATCCGCCGGAACGTATGCGATGAGCGTCGACCCGGCACCCACCGTGACGCTTACCGCAAGCCCCACGAGCGTCGCGTCGGGTGGCACGGTCTCGTTGACATGGAGCGCTCAGAACGCGACCAGCTGTACCGCCTCGGCGAGCCCGAGCAATTCCGCGTGGTCCGGCAACGAGACTGCAAGCAGCAGCGGCGGCCCGGTGACGAGCTCGGCACTGACCGCGGACACCACTTTCACACTGAGCTGCACGGGAGCCGGCGGCACGGCCAGCGGCACCGCGACGGTCGACGTCACAGCCGCGGCGAGCAGTGGCGGCAGTCATGGCGGTGGCGGCTCGATCGATCCGGCTCTGTTGCTCGCGCTGGCCGCGATGCTGGTGCTGCGGACCCGTGCCCTCCGAGTCAGTTGAGGCTGCTCTGCAGCCTGGCGAGCTCGATCTGATCGACGGTGATGTCGAGCTGCGCGGCGACCTGCTGCAGATAGGCCTGCTCGAGCTGCTGAGCGCGCTGGGCGCGAAGCGCCGCGATGACTTTGTCGTGCACGGTGGCGAGCGGCGGGATGGCGATGCGCCGGCGCTCGACCAGCTTGACGAAGTGCAGTCCCGCTGAGGTCTTGATGGGACCGACGCTCTGCCCGGGTGTCAGTGATTCGACCGCGGTGCGGAATGCGGGCATCAGCCGGGCTTCGGGCAGAAAGCCGAGGTCGCCGCCCTTCGCGGCGCTGTCGGTATCCTCGGAGTCCTGGCGTGCCACCTGCTCGAAGCTGGTGGTTGCAATGAGTTTCTGCACGTCCACCGCCTTGCGCAATGCTGTCGCGAGTGTCTGCGGATCGCCACCGTCGGGAGCAGCAATGAATATCTGCTCCAGGTGGTACTCGTAAGGGGCGTTCTTCTGCAGCAGCTCGTACGCCGACTGCACCTGCGACTCGCTGGGGAAGCCTGCCGGAACGGCTGCCTTGCGGGCGAGCCAGAGCCGCGTGAGCGCTTCATCGTGGACACGCTGCAGAGCGCCGGCGGCGGCGGGATCGGTGGCGAAGCTCGCCGACTGCGCCTCCTTCAGCAGCGACTGCTGGAGAATGTCCTGGCGGACGAGCTGCTCGAGCGAGCCGGGCTTGGCGAGCACTGCTTGGCGTGTGCCGTCCGGCAGGCTGGCAACGAGCGCCCGAACCTCGTTGACATCGATCTGGATCGGCCCGCCGCGCGCCACCACAGAGTCGGTATCTGCGGCTCTGCATACGGGTGTTGCAGCGGCGAGGGCTGCGGCTGCAACTGCGATGAAACAGGCGGTAGCGCGTGTCGGGTTCATTTGCTTCATGGTCGTGTGTTCCGTCAGGCCGGGCGTCGCCCGGGGCAGGGGATCGTCATGCTATACGAGCCGGCCGCAACTGCGAAGTGTCACAGTTTGGTCACACAACCCGATTACCATTATTTTCCGCCCGAGTCGCGGCCTTGCGTGTCACAGCATCCCGACATCAGAAGTGACGCCGCCGGCCCGCGGTCTCGCTCGTCCATTGGAAACCATGCTCCGACAGGTTGGACCATGATCACGGTTCGCGCCGCCGCCTTTTCCGTCCTGATCCTGGGTGCGATGCTCCTCGTCGGCTGCACCGGGGCCGAGGCGCGACGCCAGAGTTATATCGAGCGCGGCCAGGCGTACTCCACCCAGGGCGACTACACCCGCGCCAGCGTGGAATTCCGCAACGCCATGCAGGTCGATCCGAAGGACCCGCAGGCCCGGGTGCTGGCCGGCGAGGCGGCGGTCCACCTGGGACGCTACCGCGACGCGGCGGGACTCTTCATGTCGGTAGTTGAATCAAACCCTGACAACATCCAGGCTCGCGTCGACCTCGGCCAGATCTTCGATTTCGGCGGCGTACCCGAGCGCGCCATCAAGCTCGTGCAGCCGGCCCTGGCCAAGCACCCCAACGACGCCGGCCTGTTGACCGTGAGAGGTTTGGCACACTCGCAGTTGAAGGATTATCCCGACGCGCTCGCAGATGCCAGGCGCGCCGCGCAAGCGGACCCGACCAACGAGCAGGCGGTGGGTCTTCTGGCGGGGCTGTACAGGCAAGAGGGCGATAACGCCGACGCCGTCGCGGTCGTCAACGGGAGTCTGCAGAAGCTGCCTCACTCCATACAGCTTCGCGAGGTGTTGGCCACCCTCTATGCGGACGGTGGCGACTACGCCAGAGCGGAGGCACAGCTCGAACTGCTCATCGCGGCCAAGCCGGCGGACCTGCAATATCGCGTCCAGTTGGCCCAACTCTATGTGCGTGAGGGCAAGCTCGATCAGGCGGATGCGGCGCTCCGAGCAGCCGCGAAGGCGGCGCCGCAGAGCGATGACGCGAAGCTCGCGCTGGCTGATTTCACCGCCACGCGTCGCTCGGCCGCCCAGGGAGAGTCGCTGCTGCAGTCATTCGTAGGGGCCGACCCCGACGATTCGCGCCTGCGCCTGGCTCTCGGCGCTCTGTTCGAGCGCAGTGGGGCAGCGCAACAGGCGTCGCAGACCTATGAAGAGGTCGTTCGGCGCGACGAGGATGGGCCGGACGCGCTCATCGCGCGCGACCGCGTTGCCGCGATCGATATATCGCAAGGCCGAAACGATGAGGCGGCGCAGGAGGTGGCAAAGGTGCTGAGCAAGGACCCGGGAAACGATGCGGCTCTCATGATGCGCGGCAACCTGGAGCTTGCGGCGGGCCATCCGACGGCCGCCGTAACCGATTTCCGCGTGGTACTGCGAGATGAGCCTGGCTTGCCCGCGATACATGGTCTGCTCGCCCGCGCACTGCTTGCAAACGGCGATACCGCACTCGCCGAGGATCAGCTCCAGGCCGCGATCCAGATCGTTCCGGGCGACGAGGCAACGCGGCTGGAGCTCGCTCAAATCTATGCGCAGGCGCACGATCACGACCGTGCCGTGGCCGTGCTCGAACAGGGCGTGCAGCAGCTGCCGACCGATGGACCGCTGCGGGAAGCTCTGGTAAGGGCATACCTCGCGGAAGGAGACTACGCATCGGCGGGCAAAGACGCCAACAGCATGACCGCTGCGCTGCCTCACTCCGGCGCGGGCCCGTATCTCGAGGGACTCATTGCGGTCGCACAGAAGCGTTACGGCCCGGCGGAGGCGGACTTCGAGGAGGCCCTGCAGCGCCAGCCGCAGGCAATGGCGCCGCTCTTCGATCTCACCCGCCTCGAGATGAGCCGGCACGAGTGGCGCCAGGCGCGCGAGCGCCTGCAGGCCGTGGTCAAGAGCAATCCGAACAACGGCCTGGCGATGGAGCTGCTGGGTGAGGTGGATCTCTCCGACAAAGCGTTGCCGCAGGCGATCGACGATTTCTCCAGCGCCGCGCGGGCCGCCCCCAATCTCTGGCTCGCCTACCGCAACCTCGCGATCGCCAAGGCTGCAGCGGGAGACACGGCCGGCGCGGTCGCGGCCTATCAGGCAGGCATCGCGGCCGCGCCCGATCAGTCGGAGCTGGTGGCGGAGCTGGCCTCCTTCTATGTGCGCCAGGGGCAATCGGACCAGGCGATTGCGCTCTACGACGCGCTCTACCAGCGCGATCCGGGCTCCACCGCGGCCGCCAGCAACCTCGCGTTGCTGCTGGCTACTTACCGGACCGATCAGCAGAGTCTAGAGCGCGCGCGCGTTCTCAGCGCCTCCTTCAACTCCTCCAATGACGGCACACTGCTCGATGCAGCAGGATGGGTGCTGCTCCGGACCGGAGACCTGCAGCACGCCTTCACGGTGCTCAAGCAGGCCGAGGCCCGTGATCCCAACTCCAGCCTCATCCGCTACCACGTCGCGATGGCGGAGCTTCAGTCCGGTCAGCGCGCCCAGGCGCAGGCCGATCTCAAAGCGGCGCTCGCGGGTTCGCAGGCCTTTCCGGGCGAGACCGAGGCAAAGACCAAACTCGCGAGCCTGCAGAGCGGGGCCGGCTGACCAACGCGCGCGGCCCGCGCGGCGCATCTCGAGCGCCATTCGATTGTCATACATTCGTGCGCAGATCGTAGGCAACACCGCGCGGAGCCACCGTCAGAGTGGCTCAAAATTCAACTTCCTTTAACGTAATTGTCATCGAATACCCGGATGCTTGCGGCAGTCACGCAAGCGCATCACATTTCGTGAGTGCGGCACCGTGATGGGAATCCGACTTCCGGTTACAGGGGAGTGGATGCCCGACTCCGCGTCAGGGCGTGGAGCGGGAATCGCAATAAATCGTTGCAAACTCGCACAGGAGTCTTTGCATTATGAAATTTTCCATCAAACCGGTCGCTGTCGCCGTGACCGTGGCGCTCGCATCCGCGGTCGCCCATGCCCAGACGATTCCGACCATGGGCAACGGCAACTCGTTCGACGGCGGTTCGAACGACGGCCTGTACCTGGCCATCTGGGACAACACCTCGCTGCACACGGACCTGGTCAGCCTGACATCACTGTACAGCGATGTGGCCTTCAACAGCGGTGGCACGAGCGTCATGACCACTCCGACCGTCGGGTCGAACGGTTGGGCGTCCGTGAGCAACTTCGACGGCTTCGCCTCGGTCGATCAGTTGAACCTGGGCACGGTGTCGAATTTCTCCTCGGTCTTCGGTACGCCGAGCAGCACGACGTTCTACGCCGTGGTTGCCGCGAACAACACGGCGACCGGCCTGGTGTCGACCGCGCCGCTCGGGAACACCTATACGGGGGCCGCGCTGGTGAACCAGGATCATGCGATCCAAGGTGAGTCCACCAACTGGAACTCCAATTCCTCCACGGGCCCGCTCGCGGATACGACCGGCACGGCGAATTTCAACGTCGTGACGGGAGCGTGCGACGCCACTCTGTGCGACGGTGAGGAAAACACCGGCGTGCAGCAGGGCGTCAACGTTGGAACCGCCGCGGCATTCTTCAACTATGCCAAGGCCAGCTCGCGCAGTCCGACCACCACCACCGAGTACAGCTACAACGGGCAGGCGGGATTCTTTTTCCTGTCCAGCACCGGTGATCTGACCTGGAACCTGGTCGCGTCCAGCGTGTCCAGCGTGCCGCTGCCGCCGGCGGTGTGGCTGTTCGCCTCGGGCCTCATCGGCCTCGGCCTGATCGGCCGCCGCCGTCAGGGCAACCTCGGCGCGGCTGTCTGAGCCGGTAGATCGCGGGAGGCGTCCGGATGGGCGCCTCCCGCCAGCCTCGATACTCAACCTTCTGGAGCCCCATCATGTCGAATTCTCTGGTCCGATACGCCGTCGCTGCCGCGATCGCCGCGGCCGCCGCGACCGGCGCTAGCGCGCAGCAGGCGATCATCGCCGACTACGCGCACAATCAGCAAGCCGGCCTGAACGTCAACGTCTACATCAGCGGCTCGACCGCGGTCGACAACACGATCGCGTCGGAGCTCAACACCTCCACTCTCAACATCTGTTCGGGTACGGTCACCGAATACCTGAACACCAGCCATGTGCTGAACGCCGGCGGCACTGCGATCGGCGGCGCCATCGAGTACATGTACTACTGCCAGGCGGGAAGCTCCTCGGGCGTTTCGACGAGCGACTTCATCGCCGTGTTCAAGGAGTCCACCGCCGGCTCGATCAACGGCGCGCAGCCTTTGATCGCCGTGGCGAAGGGCGGCTCCTCCGCCCTCACCTTCATCAACCCCGAGGGCCCGGACGTCGGCACGACCAACTGCTTCCCCGCGGGCTCGCCTGTCGGTTCCGGCGGTACCGCCGGCGGCTCGAGCTGCACTGCGGCCGATTTCCAGCAGAATATCGTCCCGACCGGCGGCGTTGCCGATGTGGAGGCGAACCTCCTGCGCACGATTCCGGGCGGCGGCACGCTGTCAACGGCAGACATCGGCGCCGACCTCGTCGGATCCCCGGGCCTCGACGTGGTGTGGGGCGTTGCCCTCACGAAGAACCTGTTCTACGCACTGCAGACCGCTCAGGGTCTCGAGAACGGCTCCGTAGTCGCAGCGTGCAACTCCACCACCACGCCAACGAGCGTTGACTCGCCTCAGTGCGCTCCGTCGCTCAGCAAGGCGCAGGTCGCGTCGCTGCTCCTCGGCGCCAATAACAACAACGGCAACCTGCTGACCTGGAACCAGATCGGCCTTACGAACAGCACCGACAACAACGTCTACATCTGCCGTCGCGACGTCGGCTCCGGAACGGAGGCGTCCTTCGAGGCTTACTTCCTCGGAGCCCGCTGCAGCAGCTCCTCGGAGGCGATGGCCGCCCAGGACGGTCAGTTCGTGATCGAGTCCGCCAGCACTGGCAACATCCTGACGTGCATGGAGGCCTTCGGCGAGGGCGGTGTCGAGATCACTCCGTACAACGCCGACTTCAACACGACCTTCGCCCCCTTCACGCCGACCGGCAACCAGTGGGCGATCGGCGTCACCAGCACGGAACTCACGTCCTCGCAGCTCTCCGGCAAGGGCGATCCGATTCGGCTCGTCGCGGTTGATGGCGTACTGCCGACACTGGCCAACGTCGTGAACGGATTCTATCCGTACTTCTCGACGGATTCGTGGTACCACGTCCCGTCCGGCAAGACCGGATCATCGGTCGGCACCACGGCTTTCACGGTGTTCTCTGCGATACAGGGTGACATCGGCCATCCGACTCCGACGCACAACGCGGATGCGAACTACTCGGGACGTCCGTGGGGAAGCGGCGGCGATCTTTCGCCGGCCTCGCTCTTCGCCACTGCCGCGAACGCCGGGTATTCGAGCTTCCCGGTGTCGACTTCGGCGGTGGAGACCAACCCGATCAACGTCTTCACCAAGGGATCCTCGGGGGCGATCAATAACTGTGATACACCGGTCCTCTACGGCAACATCAACAGCGGGCTGGCGCAGAAGACCTCACCGGAGGGCAACCTGCACGGCTCGGGTAGTGTGAACAACTAAATCTTCATGGAGTGATCATCGACCGCAGGACTCCGGTGCGCAGGAAGGCGCACCGGAGTCGCGATAGAACCTCGAGCGGGCCGTCGGACGGCGGCCCGCTCCTTTCGTTTGTCTGGCGAGTGGACATGAGAAGAAGAACCCCATCGGAGCGGCGGCGATGCAGGAACCTTATCCGACTGGCCGCGGCTATGGTCGGTGCCGCAGCGCTGTTCGCATCTCCCGTCGGGATAGCCGCGGTAACCGGCGGCGCGCACGCCGCGGACAACAAGTTCGACGTCTGGGAATTCCTCGTCCTGGGCAACCACGTACTGCCGCAGACCGTGATCGAGGGCACGGTGTACCCATTTCTCGGCCCCGACCGCGATATCGATACCGTCAAGCGGGCGGCCGCCGCGCTGGAGCAGGCTTACAAGCAAGCAGGCTATGGCGCGGTCTTCGTTGACATACCGCCACAAGAGGTGAGCGGCGGGATCGTGCGCCTGAAGGTGACGGAGGGGACATTGGAGAACGTGCGCATACGGGGAGCGCGCTATTTCTCGGATCGGCAGATTCGCGCCGGCCTCCCGGCCCTGTCGACCGGAGAGACACCTCTATTGACGGCACTCCAGCAGCAACTGTCCGCACTCAATTCCCAGACGCTGGATCGTCAGATCACGCCGGTTCTTAAAGCTGGTTCGCAGCCCGGCACGGTTGACGTCGATCTCGATGTCAAAGATAAGTTGCCGCTCCACGCGTCGATCTCGTACGACGACCGCCATACGGCCCAAACTACCCCCAATCGGCTGACCGCGAATCTCGCTTACGACAATCTCTGGCAGCGCCTCGATAGCCTGTCGCTGCTATATCAGACGGCGCCCGCAAACCGGAAGAACGCTTCCGTGGAATCAGGGACTTACATTGCGCACGCCCCTGGGGCGAGCGGCTTCGCGGCTATCTCCTACACGCACACCAACAGCAACGTGCTGGCGCTCGGCACACTCGGCGTGCTGGGAAAGGGCGACATCTACGGGCTGCACTGGGTGCAGCCGCTCCCCGGCACGGATGTGCTATCCGAGAACCTGAATGCCGGTGCCGATTACAAATCGGTGAACACCGATGTGCGCCCGGACGTCCCACCGACAACGGATGGCGGCACTTCCTCGCCAAGGAGCGCACCGGTAACGGCGCCGGTGCACTACATGAATTGGTCGAATGTATACACCGCGACGTGGCGCTTTCCGACTCGGACCATCACGACCAGCCTGGGCGCGAACTTCGGATTGGACGACATCGTCAACAAAGCTCAGGAGTTCAATACCGCCCGCTACGACGCCTCGGCGGATTACCTCTATCTGAGGTTCTCCAGCGGCGTGATCCAGCGCCTGCCGGCCAACTTTGCCGTGCTCACCCGCGTCACCGGGCAATGGGCCGATACCCCGCTGGTCAATAACGAGCAGTTCTCCCTGGGTGGCGTGGATACAGTGCGCGGCTACCTCGAGGCGGAGACACTCGGGGATACCGGGGCGGCGGGAACTGTGGAGCTGCACAGCCCCGATTTCGGTCCGCACCTGCACCCCGTACTGACGCAGCTCTACCTGTTTACGTTCGTGGATGCCGGGATCGCGACTCTGCTCGATCCCCTGCCGGGGCAGGACTATCACCTCGACCTCTGGAGCACCGGCGCGGGCCTACAGCTGGCCGGCCCCGGCGGACTCGTCGGCTCGGTCGACTACGCCATTCCGGAAAAAAACGGCATCGATACTCATAGGCACCACGGCAGAGTGGATTTCTCGCTGCAATTCGGCTTCTGAGCGAGCAGGAAATCATGACGCCACACAAAACCACATCGAAGATCGCCGCGGCGGTACGCATCGCTCTGCTTTCCAGCTCGCCGTGGCTCGTGGCACATGCCGCGGGGGCGCTGCCAATACCCTGTGCCGGCGGCTCCTGTGGCCACGGCGTGACCAACTTCGTGACCGCCGGAGCCGCCAGCGCGGCTACGACCAGCTCGGCGCTCACGATCAATCAGACGACACAGAGCGCCACGCTCAACTGGCAGAGCTTCAATATCGCTGCCGGCAACACGGTGCAGTTCGTGCAACCGAACGCCAGCGCCGTTGCGCTCAACATGATCTGGGATTCGAATCCCACGCAGATCTTCGGTGCCCTCGATGCCAACGGGCACGTGTTTCTGATCAACCAGAACGGCATCGTGTTCGGTGCCGGCGCGCAAGTGAATGTCGGTGGACTCGTCGCCTCTACATTGAATATCGCGCCGACCGCCGTAACGAATGGGCTCGCCTACCCGGGCACCCAGGGCAATGCCGCGTTTCAGCCCTTTACCGACTCGAACGGGAATCCGCTGCCATCAGGGAACATCACGGTCCAGCAGGGTGCGGCCCTGCAAGCGGCCGACGGCGGCCAGATTTACATGTTCGGGACAAACGTGACCAACCTGGGAACCATTCAAACTCCGGAGGGCCAGACGATCCTCGCCGCGGGCACCGACGTCTATCTGGAGGAGAGCCCGGTCTCGAACACCAATCTGCGTGGCATGTACGTTGAGGTGCAAGGCAGCGGCATGGTGACGAACGGCCTGGCGTCGAATAGCGGCGCCAGCTCACCCCAGCAGCTCGTCGGTCAGATCATCGCGCAGGATGGAAACATCAGCCTTGCGGCGCTGGCTGTCAACCAATATGGCCGCCTCAATGCCACCACCAGCGTAACGGAGAACGGCTCGATCTATCTCGAGGCGCAGAATGGTGCCATTCAGTCCGCCGGTGACCTCCCTACCGCAGAAGCGGGCGGCACGCTCGTGCTGGGGCAGAACAGCGATACGGAAGTAACGCTCGACACCACGGACCCGACCGAGACGACCGTGCCGCAGCCGAAGTCGACCATCCAGATGTCGGGAGCGACCGTCCAGATGCTTCAGGGAAGCGCGGCCCGGGCGACCAGCGGCGTGATCGACGTGACGACGGCGCAAAACCTTGCGAATACGACGCTGTCCGACGACGGCAGCCGATTCTACATGGCCCCCGGGGCAGTGCTCGATGTCTCGGGCGCGACCATCACTCTGCCTGTCAGCGACAACGTGATCTCCGCAGACCTGGAGTCCGGAGAGCTTGCCGGCAGCCCGCTGCAGCGGGGCGGACCGCTGCAGGGGCAAACCATCTCCTTCGACATTCGCTCCCATGGCACGAATGCCGATGGCTCGACCTGGTGGGGTACCCCGCTCGCCGACGTCACCGGGGAAATACTCGCGATGGAACGCAACGTCGTGGAGCGCAATCTTACCGGCGGTACGGTCAACATCCAATCACAGGGCGATGTGATTCTCGCGCCGGGCTCGCAGATCAACGTCTCAGGCGGATACATTCAGTACACGGGCGGATATCTCGACACCTCGGTGCTTCTCACCCAGTGGGGCCAAACGGTGCCGATCGCGGCCGCCAATCCCGACCTGCCATATGCCGGCGTGATCAACGATGCCAGCACGACGGACGACAAGTGGGGCGTGACGCAGACCTACCAGACGACGCCCTCCTACTATTCACCCGGCTACGTCCAGGGCATGGACGCGGGAACCCTCGATCTTTCCGCGCGGGCGTTTGTGCTCGACAGCACCGTGAGTGCGAGCACCGTGGTGGGGCCATATCAAACTCAACCCACGACGGTGGAGCCGGCCACCGCGGCTGGTTGGAGCACATCACCCTGGCTTCAGGGAAGCATGTACCGCCCGTATGACCAGGTGCCGGAGGGAGCGACGCTGCAGATCGGCACGCCGGGCGGTAATGGCGCCGATCTGATCGTCGACAACGTCACGATCATCCCTGGCGAGGTGCTGCCCGGTTTGCAGAATGCGGACGGCAGCACGTTCAACCCACTGGTCGACCCGCTGCCGGCGACGTTCACGACCTCCACGCTGCAACCAGGCATTGTCGATGAGTTCGAGAACGTCTCGATCTATAGCGACGGCAAGCTCATCGAACCAAGTGACGTCGCACTGTCGCTGGCTTCCGGTGGCAGCTTCAGCGCCCAAGCAGCCAACATCGATATCGAGGGCGGGATCGACGTGTCCGCGGGTACGATCAGTCTCACGGCAGAGCCTACCTACACGGACCAGTTCGACCCTGACACGGTATTCACTCTCGGGGCGGGCGCATCGCTGACCGCGATGGGGGCCTGGGTAAACGAGAGCAAAGCTCTCTACCCGAACGGCAATACGGCGCCCCTCTACATCGATGGCGGGACGATCTCGTTGGTGGCGGGAAATCCGAGTTACCAGGCCCAAGGGGCGGATATGCGGCTCGACCCGGGAAGCGTCATCGACGTCTCGGGCGGCGCTGAGCTCACGAGCTCTGGCACGCTCGATGCCGGCGCCGGCGGGTCCATCATCATCGACGCATCGACGCCGCACGCGTCCGGCGTCACCCTGTCGGGAACACCCCTTGCCGCGCCGCACTTGTCCCTGGGCGCGACGCTTTTGGGCTACGGTCTCTATGAGGGCGGAACGCTGACTCTAGGCGCACCGGGAATCTGCGTCGCCGCGAGTAATTGCAGCGGTGGCGCTCCATCGCTCACCTGGCTGACGCCTCAATTTTTCAATTCTGGCGGCTTCGGCAGCTATGACATAACGGCTGACCAGGGTGGGCTCGCCATCGCACCGGATACGGTGATGCAGCTCGTCCAGGAGAATCTCGTCCTTCCGTCGGACTACATGAAGCTGCCGAATGCAGCCAGTCTCGTCGGGCTCGCCACGCCGACGGTGCTGCCGTTGCAGGCCCGAAACCCGGTTGATTTGAGCCTGGCGCTCGAGTATCCGGTCAACGATAGCATCAGCCCCGGCGGCGTTTCGGCCAACGTGCTGGAATATAACTCGTCAATTCCCGGTTTCACCCTTCCCGCGGGGGATGTCATCAGCACCGATGCGGGCGGCTCATTGTCTCTGACGTCAGATACGCAGCTCGACGTGGAGGGTACGCTGACGGCTCCCGGCGGGACTATCTCGCTCACCTTGAGTGAAGCCGCGATCGAAACCGAGTCGCCCGCTTATTACCCCTCGCAGGCCATCTGGCTCGGGCCCGATGCGGTGCTCGACGCAAGCGGCTTCGCCAAGGTGTTTCCCAATAGCGTCGGCATCCTGACGGGCGCCGTCCTTTCCGGCGGGACGGTGAGCTTGACCGCTGACGCCGGTGACGTCGAGCTGTTGCCTGGGTCATTGATCGATGTGAGCGGCGGCTCGGGCACCATAGACGTCGGCCCGGTTGGGGGCGGCCGGTCGCAGGCGGAACAGATCGCTTCCGCCGGCGGAACGATAAATATAGCCGCGGCATATGGTGCGGTAATCGGCGGCTCTCTGGAGGGGGACGCCGGCGCGGCGGGAGGGGGCGCAAATCAGCCTGGTGGTGGCGCGTTTTCGCTGGTCATCAATCCCACTCTCTCCAACGTCTCAGGCGGATCTGGGACGCCCAGCGACTACAATGTGGCTGTGAGTCCGGCGCTCGCGCCCACCGTGGTCGCGCCCGGCTCAGGGGTGCCGCTGGGGTTGCAGGGAGAAGCGCTCGTATCCGCAAATTCGTTGACGCAGGGCGGATTCAACCTCGTCTCCCTGCAGTCTTACGAAGGCAACATCGAGCTCGCGGGAGGGGTAACGCTCAGCACGACCAGCGAGGTCTCTCTCGATGCGGAGACTTACAGTGTGGATGCGGGCACGACTGCCGACGTCGAAGCGCCATACGTCGAGTTCGGCAGCTCGTCGACGCCCTGGGCGACTTCGTCGCAGGCGACCACCGGCAGCGGCGTGCTCGACGTGTCCGGCGGGTTCATCGAGCTCTATGGGACGTCGTCGCTCGTGGGTGTCGGGACCGCCAACTTCGATTCATCCGGTGACCTGAGAGTCCGGGGCTTTCAGGGACCTTCCATCTACGATCCGAACGGAGCCATTGCCGGAGCGCTGTACACCGACGGCACGATCAATCTTACGGCGCAGCAGATATATCCGACGACACTGACGCAGTTCGTGATCTCGGCGGATGCCTCGATTTCCGCCGTAGCTCAGTCTACGTCGACACCTACGAGCGGTTCGATCACTATCAATGGGTCTCAGGGTGCGGACGATGATCTGCTGTCCGCCGGCGGATCGCTCACGCTGATCGCGGCTGCCATCACGCAGGACGGCGTGCTGCGCGCGCCTTTCGGCACAATCGACCTCGATGCGAACACATTGGTTCTCGGCCCCGGCAGCCTCACTTCCACGTCGGCGGATGGACTCACTATTCCCTTCGGCGAAACGCAGGCCGGTACTGATTGGGTTTACCCTCTGGCAGACAGCATCACCACCGTATACGGCACGGATGGCGTCGCTCCCCCGTCTCAGAACATCGTATTGAATGCTGAAAACGTCGATATTCAGGGAGGCAAGATCGACATCTCAGGCGGCGGCGACCTGCAGGCCTATGAGTGGATCCAGGGTCCGGGTGGGGAGCAGGATGTCCTGGGAAGCACCACTTCCTTCGCGATCGTTCCGAGCCTGCATACCAGTGTCGCGCCCTATGATCCGCTGATGTCGTCGGGTTCCACGCTGCAGGACGGGGAGGCCGTTTACCTGTCGAGCGGCTCCGGCGTGCCGGCCGGGACATACATACTGATGCCAGCGCGCTACGCGTTGCTGCCCGGCGCGTACCTGGTTACGCCGGAGTCCGGGACCACCTATCAGGATATGCAGCCCGGCCAGAGCTTTGCTGCAGGTGACGGGGGCACCATCGTCGCCGGTTACCTGACGACGTTGGGAACGTCATTCGCCAGCTCCCGCTGGGACGGTTTCGAGGTGACTTCCGCCTCCGTCTTCATGAATCAGGCGCAGTACAACCTGACGAGCGCCAACCAGTTCTTCTCCAGTCAG
Organism: uncultured Pseudomonadota bacterium; assembly: GCA_963812925.1. Lineage (GTDB taxonomy): Bacteria > Pseudomonadota > Gammaproteobacteria > Steroidobacterales > Steroidobacteraceae > 13-2-20CM-66-19. The sequence goes on from CAWEXF010000009.1 coordinate 478,936, forward strand.
GAAACCGCGGCAACTGAGGCGGCCGCGAATACCGCGGTTAGCGCCATGCGCCTGCCCGAAGACGCCGGGGTGCTGGATCTCATTGCCGGAAATTCCCTGACCCTTGACGGTACGCTGGCGACGAGTGCTCAAAGCAACGCGCGCGGCGCGGAAGTCGATATATCAAATTCAAACATTGTCGTCACCGGTGGCGGCGGCAGCGCCGGCCAGTCGGGTGGACTGGTCGTTACTGCCGCGAGTCTCAATCTGCTGGGCGCTCAAACCCTGCTGCTTGGAGGTGAGAACGACGATGGCACCATCGATACGACGGCGCAGACGATCACGGTCATGGGCAGCGCCGCGCTCACCGGACCGCAGATCCTGTTGACCGCCCAGAACGAGATCTCCGTGCAGAGCGGTGCCACCATCACCGCCCGGGGCGCGGCGCCGGCCGCCGGCGCCTTCACACTGACCGGCTCACTTCCTGGCGGCGGCGGACCCGATGGTGATGGGGCCTTCCTCGGTGTCAGCGCGGGCTCGCAGATCTCCGTCACACGGACCAACGTGTTGGGCAACGAAGGCACGCTTGACCTCGCTGCAGGCTCGACCCTCAGCGCGGGCAAGGGATCGATCTATCTCGACGCCACGAGCGTCGTCGGCACGCAGGGGAGCATCGAGGCCACCGGGGGCAGCCTGGCCGTGCAGGCACCGCAGATTGCCCTCGGTAACGCGCCAGCGAGCTTCTCGGGCGCGGCGCTGGGCCAGAATGTCTTCAGCTCAGGCAATCTCGCCAATCTTCTGCTCGTCCTGAGCGACCCCCAGACCGGGCAGACGTCCGGTACGACTCCGGCGATTCAAGTGTACGCGGGTACCAACGTCAGCGCGCAGAATATCACGATAGATTCGCCGGGAATTGCGGGCTACCTGACTGTGGGGCAGAGCGCTACGTTGAGTGCGTCCGGCACACTCACTCTCGGCGACTCGTTGAGTGCCGCGGCCATCGATGCAAGCTCCACATCGCCGGCGCCATCTCCAGGCGGGGGCGCGGGCTCGCTCTTTCTCAGCGGCTCGACCATCGCGCTGGGCGACAACCTGACGGGCACGAACACTCCGGCTCCGCAACAGGTGGGCATCGACGGGTTCGGCTCGGTGGCTTTGAATACACAGAATACCGTGACCGCAACGCAGGACATCATCCTGTCGACCGATACCAACCTTACGATTACCGCATCACATGTCACGACTGGGGCCGGCGTAACCGCCATCGTAGAGGCAGGATATTCCGGGGCAAACGGGGCCTTCACCCCGCAGGGATCGGTGGATTTGGCCGCTCCCACCGCTCCGACCGCGCTGCAGTCTGCCGCTCCACTCGGTGGCTCACTCACCGTCATGGGCACGAGCATCGGCGTGGGTACCGACCTTGACCTCCCGTCGGGGAACGTCACCCTGAGCGCGCAGTCCGGCGGAATCTCGCTCGACTCGGGTGGCGTGATCGATGTTGCGGGTACTACCCAGCAGGACGATTCGGTTGAAGTACTGACGCCGGGCGGCAACGTCTCGCTGTCAGCCACCGGAAACATCAACCTGGCCGGCGGTAGCACGATCGACGTCAGTGCAGACACAGGAGGCAATGGGGGCTCGCTGTCGATCTCGGTTCCAACGGGCACGCTCACGGCGCAAGGAACCTTGAATGGTGCGGGCGCTGGCGCCTCGTTCAGCGCCGACGCGCAGAGCTTCGACTTCGGTGCGCTCAGCCAAGCTGTGGAAGCCGGCGGTTTCGACGGCTCGCAGAGTTACCGTCTGCGCGTGAGCGATCCGTCCACGGGCGACGGCAATCTGGTCGTGTCCAACGGACAGGCCATCAACGCAGACAATGTCATGCTGGAGGCGGACAGTGGAGACGTTGAGGTCAATGGGGTCATCAATGCCTCGGGTAGCAGCGGCGGCAACGTGACCCTGGCTGCGGCTGACGGAATCATCCTGAACGGTACGATCGACGCGCAGGCGACCTCTGCAGGCGGTAACGGGGGAACGGTCGAACTGGATGTCGAGAACCCCGGCTCGCAATTGACCCTGGGGGCCGGCTCGCTCATCAACGTGGGCGGCGGTGGATCGAGGCAGGTCGGGGATGGCCCGGGTGCCAGCGCCGTCTACGCCGGGTCGGGTGGTACTGTGTTACTACGGGTGCCTTACGACGCGAACGTCGCACAGGGGTTCGACGGAGTCAGTCTCTCGGGAAATATTGAGGGGGCCTCCGGCACAGTCCTGGAGGTCTACCAGGCATTCTCCCCCCAGACAACCGATCAGGCCGGTGACGTGGATATCACGTCGTTGGACCCCGCTTGGCAGGCGTACGCGCAAACCATCGCGTCCAACGAATCATCGGAAGTGGCCGCGCTGGTGAGCCCCGCCGCCGCCGCCTCGTGGAATCTCACCGTGCAGCCGGGTGTGGAAATCGATGCGACCGGCAGCATCACCCTGGATACCCCTTGGAACCTCTATGGCTCAGTCACCAGTCCAACGAGCGCCGCACCCAGCTTTCCGGGCATACTGACACTGCGAGCCGCGGGTGGGGTGAATATCAACGACTCACTCTCCGACGGATTCGTGGACACGAACACGACCGACGCGCTGCCCACCCAGACCTCTCAGTCGTGGTCGTATCGCATCATCGCCGGCGCGGACCTGGGTGCTGCGAATCCGCTGGCCGTTGTCGCCGCCAATCCGCAGGACGTTACCATCGGTAGCGCGACGTCCGGACCGGTCGCGGTTCGCACCGGAACTGGATTCATCAGCGTCGCCGCTTCCGGGGATTTCGTCCTCGCGAATGCCGATTCAGTTCTCTACACGGCGGGACAGTACCACGGCACCCCGCCGGGGACGACGTGCACCGGCGGCCGTTGCCCTCAGAACCCACTGCCGGCTTATTCAGTTGACGGCGGCAATATCAGCATCGCCGTAGGTGGCGATGTCGAGGGGTCGCCGGACGTTGATCAGTTCGTCAACTACTGGCTCTGGAGACAAGGCGGTCAGACGAGTACTCAATCGACGCCCGTCGCGTGGAGTGTCGATTTCGGCGACTTCGATCAGGGCGTTGCTGCGCTCGGGGGCGGTAACGTTACGGTACATGCAGGCGGTGACATCGTCGATTTCTCGGCGTCGATTGCCAGCATCGGCGTGTCCGCGTCGACGGGCGGAACGGTCGATGTCGAAGACGCGGGGCGCCTCGCCGTATCGGCGGGTGGGAGCATTCTCGGCGGAAGCTACTATGTGGGATTGGGAAGCGCAACGCTGTCGGCCGCAGGCAGCACAGGCAAGGAAGGGAATGATACTGACGCAAACCCCTCGCCCCTCATCGGGTTGGGAGACGCGTCTCTCAGCGTTACGGCGACCGGTAATCTGCAGCTGTCGGACATCGTCAATCCGACGCTCCTCAATAGCGGCGATTCGCAGTCGGCGGAAGCGTTCTACTCGACGTATGGCCCCGCCACTTCGGCGACACTGCTGTCGATCGGCGGTGATGTGTCGTTGGATGACGAGAGCAACGCAATTCAAGGTCAGTTTGGCGCTACATTCTCGGGTGGAAGCGTGACTCCGCCATCGTCCAACGACGTTGCCTTGCTCGTAGCGCCGCCCATCCTTGATGTCTATGCGGCGAGTGGTGATGTCGACATATCGCGGTCCATTACGCTATTCCCATCGTCTCAAGGAAACCTGCAGGTCGTGGCGGGACAAAATGTCACGGTTGGCGGAGACGCGACAACCGGAGAGGACAACACGACGATAACCGTTCCGGACGTCGACCCCGCAATTCTGCCTTCGGTCACGGATCCGCAATCGGATAGTGGCGGCAGCCCGGGCACGGGCCTGGCCGGCTCGGGTCTGAGCTTGCTGCAGGACATCGCAGACCCATTCCAATATAACCCGCACTCACCGACTCCGCTTTTTGAGGGCGTGTCATCGTTCGATGAGAATCCAGTCACGATCGTGGCGGTCGATGGCGACGTCACGTTTCCGGAGAGCTCGGTTGCCGGGTTGTGGTCGGCCAAGCCGGTGATTGTCAGCGCCGGACAGGATGTCGTGGATTTGAACCTGGTGGCGCAAAACCTGACGCCTGGCGACGTCACTTCTGTGACGGCCGGGCGGGACGTTATCTACCCGGAGTCGCGCACGCCGTTGGGCGGTATCGCGCCTGACGACATCGGTATCGTCGTCTCTGGTCCCGGCGAGTTGCAGGTGTCCGCCGGACGGAACGTAAACCTCGGCACATCGGACGGTATCGTAACAATCGGAAACACGACGACCAGCACTGCGGCGGGTCCCGTCGGGAATCCCGCCTTACCTTCCGCCGGGGCGGCCGTGAGCGTCGAGGCCGGTGTCGGCTACGAAGCACCGCAGTACGCTGCATTCATCCAGCAATACATCGAGAATGGCTCGAATTTCGATCCGCAGCTGATCAGCTACGTCGAACAGATCACCGGTGAGAACGGTCTGACGAGCGGTGAGGCCAAGCAGGCATTTGCTGCCATGCCAGCCGCGGAGCAGCGGACGTTCGTCGAGGAGATCTTCTTCTCTCTGTTGGAGACCTATGGAACGGAGGCGGCTAAATCGGGCGATAATGCCGATTTCGCCGGGGCTTATGCCGCCATCCAGCAACTCTTCCCCGGTGCCAACCCGAATCTGGCGAAGAATCAGACCGACCCCTACAGCGGCGACATCTCGCTTTATTTCAGCCAGATCTACACCGAGGCCGGCGGCGGCATTTCGCTGCTGGCACCTGGTGGCGGAGTCAACGCAGGTCTCGCAGAGGCTCCGACCAGCTACGGGCTCACCAAGCCGCCGCAGGACCTCGGCATCGTTGCCGAGAGTACGGGTGACGTGAATTCCTTCAGCTACGGGGACTTCGAGGTCAACGAATCACGCGTATTCTCGGCCGCGGGCGGCAATATTCTGGTCTGGAGCACGGAGGGCAACATCGACGCCGGCCGCGGCTCGAAGACCTCGTTGTCGGCCGCCTCACCCACAGTGAGTTACGATGACAACGGCTTCGCGACGGTGACGTATTACCCTCCGACCTCGGGAAGCGGCATCCAGGCGCTGGCGGACGTCCCAGGGTCGACCCCCGGGGGGGTGTCGCTCTTCGCGCCTCACGGCGTGGTGAACGCCAACGAGGCAGGTATCGTCGCTGGAAATCTCACCATCGCGGCCACCGCGGTGTTGGGCACCAACAATATTTCCGCGTCCGGCATAGTGGTCGGCGTACCCGTGCAGGTCACCGGCCTCGGCGCCCAGGCCTTGGGAGCCGCAAGCTCCGCGGCAGGGGCGGAGAGCTCGGCGCAGTCGAGCGTCGAGCAGACGAATCAGCAGGAGCAGAAGGAGGCGCCGCAAGCGAGCGCCGCGCTCCGGTGGCTCGATGTCTTCGTTCTCGGCTTCGGCGAGGAGACTTGCAGCGCGAACGACATCGATTGTCTCAAGCGTCAGAAGCATTCGCAGCACCAATGACCCGGCAAACGGGCCCGCAGTCGCCGGCTGCCTCGCCGGGTAACCCGCTCCGTGCGGTACCGCCCCGGCAGGTTGTCGAGCAGCTCTACGCGCTCGCCGTGGCGCAGTACAAGGAAGGCCTGACCGAGGCGGCGATCCAGAGTTACCAGCGGTGCCTGGCATTGAGTCCGGATAGTCCCGAGATTCACAATAATCTCGGCACCGCGCTCGATCAGGCGGGGCGGCTCGAGGAGGCGGTGCAGTGCTTTCAGCGGGCGCTCGCTCTCGACCCGTCCTATGTGCGGCCGCTGGTCAATCTCGGGAAGGTGCTGCGCCTGCAGGGTCGGCCTTCTGAAGCCGTGCTGAGCCTCGAGCGGGCTCTCGCATTTTCGCCCGATAACCCGCCCGCGCTGACCAACCTTGGCTTCGCGCTCGCCGATCTCGGTCGATGGCAGGATGCTGCCCGCTCTCTGCGCCGCGCGATCGAGCTCGATCCTGCTCTTGCGGAGGCGCATCAAGGCCTTGGCCGCGTGCTTGTAAATTCAGGCGATGCCGCGGCGGCAGTCGACAGTCTGCAGCGTGCGCTGGCGCTGAACCCGGCGCTTGCCGAGGCCCGCCTGCTGCTCGCGACATCGTTACTCGTGCTACGACGCTTTCCCAATGCTCTCGGGGCCGCGGAGCAAGTATCAGCGAAGGCGCCGGATAATGCAGAAGCTCTGGCTTTAGCGTTGAACTGCAGCCTCAACATGTGTGACTGGCGAAAGGTGGAGCGCATTCTAAGGCGCAGCCGAGAGCTCGATCCCGGTACATCCCACACGCCGCCCTTCCTGCTGATGGCCGTTTCCGACGATCCGGAGGAGCACCTGCAGGCGGCGCGCTTACGCGCGGCAACAGCTGCCGGCGACCGCATCGCGCTCACGCCTGCCGGGCCAAGGAAGCACGAGAGAATCCGGCTCGCCTATGTGTCTGGGGACTTCTATACCCATGCGACCTCCTTTCTGCTGGCGGAGCTTCTCGAGCTGCACGATCGCTCTGCCTTCGAGGTCTTCGGAGTCTCATTCGGCCCGAACGACCAAAGCCCCCTGCGCGCACGGCTGCTGAGCGCGTTCGACCAGTGCCTCGACGCAAGAGATCGCTCCGATCTGGAGGTTGCCACCTGGCTGCGGGAGCACGAGATCGACATCGCGGTCGACCTCAAGGGCTACACCGCCCATTGCCGACCTGGCATCTTCGCGCATCGTCCCGCACCCATTCAGGTGAGCTACCTGGGTTACCCGGGAACCATGGCGGCGCCCTTCATCGACCATCTCATCGCCGACCGGTTCGTCATTCCCGAGGCCGAGCAGCCCTTCTACACTGAAAAGATCGTCTACCTTCCGAACTGCTATCAAGCCAACGATCGCCGGCGTCGGATCTCGCGGGACACTCCTACCCGGAGCGATATGGGTCTTCCCACAGAGGGTTTCGTCTTCTGCTGCTTCAACAACAGCTGGAAGGTCACCGCACCCGTATTCGATGTCTGGATGCGGTTACTCGCGAGCCTTCCGGGAAGTGTGCTGTGGCTCCTCGAGGATAATCCCTGGGCGATCGATAACCTGCGCCGGGAGGCCGGCGCGCGCGGGATTGCGGCCGAGCGGCTGGTGTTTTGCGGACGGACGAGCAACGATGCTCACCTGGCGCGGCATCGGCTGGCCGATCTCTTCCTGGACACGTTCCCGTACAACGCCCACACGACGGCCAGCGACGCGCTCTGGGCTGGGCTTCCGCTGGTGACCCGCGCTGGTCGGACGTTTGCGTCCCGAGTGGCCGGAAGCTTGCTGCGAGCCGTCGGGCTTGATGAGCTGATTACGGCGTCATTCGAGGAGTACGAGCAGCTCGCACTGAGCCTGGCGCGCGCCCCTGCGCGGCTCCAATCGCTTCGGGTCAAACTGACGCCCCACCCCGAAGCGTTGCCGCTCTTCGATGCGCCCGCATTCTGCAGGCATCTCGAAGAGATCTACCGGCAGATACGTCTCACCGCAGGGAGACCGTGATGAGTGGTGCGGGCGCCCCGCTTTTGCGCAACGCGGTTGCGCAGCACCAATCCGGGAAGCTGCCGCAGGCAATCGCCGCTTACCGGCAGGTCCTTGCCGCCGACCCGAGTAACCCCGATGCACTGCACATGCTGGGAGTCGCATTGGCGCAGGCCGGTCACCCCGCGGAGGCCGTGCCGCTCATCCAGCGTGCGCTGCAGAGATATCCCAACAATGGCCTGGTTCATCTCAATCTCGCCAACGCGCTGAACGCGATGCAGCGGCATGCCGAGGCGCTCGCTTCATACCAACGTGCTGCGGAGCTCGCGCCGGAGAACGCTGCGCTGCATGGTGCTGTCTGCCGGGCGGCGCTGATGGTCGGCAGCCATGACGAAGCGTTGGCCAGCTCCGCGCGCGCCCTCCGGCTGCAGCCGAATGATTTCGGCACGCTGCTCAATCGGGCTACCTCCCTGATCGAAGTCGATCGCCTCACGGAGGCGCTCGACTGTTGCGATCGCGCGCTTGCGTTGGCACCCGACTATTGGGGTGTCCACCTTCGGCGGGGCGTGACGCTGGCGAAGCTCGGGCGGTACGCGGAGGCGGAGGTGCATCTCGCGCGCGGGGTGGCGCTCGATCCGTCGAATGCAGCGGCGCACTACGACCTCGGGAACCTGTACGGCACGCAGCGGCAGCACGAGTTCGCGCTGGCGAGCTTTATGCGGGCACTCGAGCTGCGCCCGGATTATCCCGAAGCACGCTGGAACATAGCGCTCCTCAGGCTACTGCGCGGGGAGTTCACGGAGGGCTGGGCGCTCTACGAACAGCGCTTTGCCATGGATACGTGGCAGGGAGCGACGCGCCGTTTCGAAGGTCCCCGATGGACCGGCCGCCAGCCGCTGCAAGGTAAGCGCATTCTGCTCTGGGCCGAGAGAGGTCTCGGGGACATGTTGCAATTCTCGCGCTACGCCGCTCTGGTGCGGGATCGCGGCGCGGAAGTCGTATTGGAGGTGCAGCCGCGACTCAGAGCATTGCTCGACGGCCAATTTCCAGGAGTGCGCACGGAGGCGCTCGGTACAGCGTTTGATACCTTCGATTATCAGTGTCCGCTTCTCAGCCTGCCGCACGCGTTCGGCACCACGCTCGATACGATTCCGGCCAGCGTGCCTTATCTCAAAGCGAATCCAGCGGCGGTCAAGCGCTGGTCCGAGCGGCTGCCCGGCGGCGCCGCACTGCGAGTCGGCATCGCGTGGCAGGGCAATCCGGATGCGGAACGGAACTGGGCGCGCGGGCGCTCCTGGTCGCTCGCGGCACTCGAGCCGCTGGCACGCGAGCCGGGCGTGACACTCATTTCCCTGCAGACCGGGCCCGGCGCCCGGCAGCTCGACTCCGTCAATTTCGCAGCTTGCATCCTCTCCTTCGGCGAGGAACTGGACGCCGGCCCCGACGCTTTCGTCGACACCGCCGCGATCATGATGAATCTCGACCTCGTCGTCTGCTCCGACACGTCCGTGGCCCACCTCGCTGGCGCGTTGGGCATCCCGGTTTGGGTTGCATTGCACGCGACATCGGAATGGCGTTGGCTCCTCGACCGCACCGGCAGTCCGTGGTATCCAACCATGCGGCTCTTTCGCCAGCGGACGGCAGGCCGATGGGACGAGGTGGTCGCGGATCTATGCGGCGCCGTACGTGATCTGCGTACGCCCGGCCGGTCGACTCAGTTGTCTGCGTCCTGCTGATTGTAGGCTTGTGCGGCATAGGCCGCGGAGCTTGCATCGATGGTGACGGAGGTCTGGTCGCCGTTCCGATCCACCATCAGGCTCGCGCCGCCTTGCTGCAACGCCTTGTCGAGATCCGGCGTGTTGGGACCGCCCACGGGTACCCCGTTGATCGTCAGAATGACGTCCCCCGGCGCGAGGCCCAGAGCCGACAAGGTCTTCGAATTGAGCCCGGTACCCATGATCCGCACACCTCGTTCGCCGCCTATCGACACCGGACGCAAAGCAAAGGCCCGGATGATCGTCGCAGCATTGGATATCGGTGGCGGCTTGAAGTCCGTTGCCGCCGTCTCCTCCGCGGTATCACCGTCGTCGGCGAGCGTTTCGGCGGCCGGGGCGCTCCTCGCGCCCGCAAATGGCACGCTGCCGGGCTGACTGCCGAGCGGACCATGGGGCAACATGAGAATCACTCGCTCCTCGCCCTGCAGCAGCACCACTCGTTGCGGATAGACTGCGAGCAGAAGGACTCCCGGCACGGCTTGTGAGCCTGTGTGGAACAAATGGGTGCTGGTCGCGCCGGTGCCGATGATCGCGAAGCCGTCCGCAGGGTTTTCCGTGGCGATGATTCCAGTCAGGACGAGGGGCGCCCGGCTCACGGCGGCCCGGGCTGTGGTCATGGAAACTTCCGCTTCGCCGAAAAGATGTGCGGCGCCGATCGCGTTCAGGACGGTGAGGGTATGTGGGTCGCGCCGCCTGCCGCGCTCAGAGCCCGCGACGCCGGCGCCGGCCCTGGACATAGCGGCCGTCTCGCTCAGCAGGGAGCCGGTAAGGCTGGCGGCCTGCGCTGCAATTGCCAGACCCAACACCACGCTCACCGCGGACGGTGCGCGCGCAAGCAGGGCGGCCCAGTCGCGCCGGCCGTCGGGGCGGGATTTGATCCACATCAAGACTCCCCCTCCACACCGATCTCGAGGTGGTCCGGCGGCAGTCCGTTCCGGCAACGCTCCAACATCGTGCGGTAGGCTGATTCCATGAGACGAGTGAATCCCACGGTGTCGAACAGGGGTGTCTGCAGCCGAGCCTCCAGGAGCCGCGATTTGAGCGCCGCAAGACGGGGCGGGTCATTGGCGAGCGCCACCGCGAGCTCCTCATACGCCTGGTGAGAGTCGACGATGAGCTCAGGAAGTCCAAGTGTGGTGAGCAGGCTGGCGGCCACGCGACCTGCGAAAGCATGTCCCATGATCGTGAGCACCGGCAATCCCGCCCAGAGCGCATCGCTCGCGGTCGTATGGGCGTTGCAGGGCACGGTGTCGAGAAACAGATCCGCCGCCCGGTGCCTCGCCAGGTGCTCCTCCATCAACGGCATCTTCGGCGCAATCACCAGGCGCTCCGGCTCGACTCCCTGCCGCGCCGCCTCCGCGCGCAGATTGGCCTCCGCCCGCGGCTCTGCCTTGCTCAGCCAGAGCACACTGGCGGGCACCTGCCGCAGAATTCTCATCCACGAGGCGAAGACCGGCGGCTGGATCTTGTAGGTGTTGTTGAAGCAGCAGAACACGAAGGCGCTCTCGGGCAGACCGAGCTCGCTGCGGGCAAAACGCCGCTCCGCGATCTGCCGCGTCCGATCGCTCACCAGGAAGGAGCGGGGCAGATAGACGATCTTCTCGGAATAGTCGCCGCGTCGTTCCTCCGGGATCACGACCCGGTCCGCGATCACGTAATCGATGCATTTCGACCCCGTGGTACCGGCGAAGCCCAGATAGAGCACCTGCACGGGCGCCGCTCGGCGGGCGAAGATGCCGAACCGGTGCAGCTCCGTCAGTCCCTGCAGATCCACTGCGATGTCTATCCCCAAGGAACGCGACAGCTCTGCGATCTCACCGGCGGTCTTGCCCCTGACATCCAGGAAGTGCTCGAACGCCCCGCGCAGCCGCTGTCGCGTCGGGTCGCTCGTGTCCGGGCCGAACGAGAACGCGAACAACTCGAATCGCTCGCGATCGTGCTGCTCGAACATGCCGGCGGTCAGCGTCGCCACGGCGTGCGCGCGGAAGTCGGCAGAGAAGTAACCAACCCTGATCCGGGACCGCGGCGGCGCCGGTTGGACTCTGGCTGGTTCCAGGGCCTGCCGGTGATGCTCCGCCATCCAGGTTCGCGCCGCGCGCAAGTGCGACGCCGGTGAGTCGAGCAGCCAGATCATCGAGAGCGGCATGGCCGGCTTGCGGCCCGCGCTCACCTCATCCGTGACACGACTCAACTCCTCTTCCCACCGGCTCCACTCGCACAGATAGAGTCGTGCTGTCAGCCAGGCGCCGCGCACCCACGGGAAATGCGGGTCGATCGCCAGCGCCTGCGCGAAGCTTGGACACGCGTCGGCCGGGCGCCTCAATGTCATGAGCGTCGTGCCGCGGGAGACCAGGGCCTCCACATATCCCGGTCGTAAGACAAGGGCGCGCTCGTAGCCCACGAGCGACTCCGCGTAGCGCCCGAGTTGAAACAGGCCGAGTCCAAGGTTGTACCAGGCGTCGGCGTAGTCCGGCTTGATTCGCAACGCGCTCTGAATGCTATCGAGAGACTCGGCCGCGCGGCCGAGCTGCTGCAGTGTCGCGGCCAGGTTGTTGTACGCCTCGGGGCGTTTCATGCCACGGTCGATCGCTTGCCGGTAGCCGGTCACCGCCTCCTCGTATCGCCGCAGCTCGCACAGCGCGTTGGCCCGGTTGTAGTGAGCCTCCGCGTAGTGCGGCCGCAGCCGGATCGCGGTGTCGTAGCTCGCAATGGCTTCCTCCACGCGGCCCAGCGCCTGCAGTGCAACGCCGCGGTCGTTTGCCGCCTCGCCGTAATCCGGCCGCAGGCGGAGGGCCGCATCGTAGCTGCACACCGCCGCCGCGGGTCGGTCGAGGGCGCTGAGCACGGCCCCGATCATGTGATGGACCCCGGCGTCGTTCGGCCGCAACCGCGCAACCTTCCTATAGCTCTCCAGCGCATCGCTGAGCCTGCCGGCCATGGTCAGCAGCTTCGCGCGATCCTGGTGGAGCTGGGCGTCATGCGGCGACATGCGCACCGCGCGCTCATAGGCGGCGAGCGCAACTCCGATCGGGACTTGTCCCGCGGGATGACGATCCGGCCCTGGTGTAGGTGAGGAATCCATGGCGATGGTTCTCAGTCTACCGGATGTACCCGCATCGATCCCCATGTCGACACGTGTCATACGTTTGTATTGCCTTCCCTGGCGCAAGCGCCGCTTTCACATGTTTGCAAAGATGGACTGGTAGTGTCGAAGGTTTCCAGTGCGCGCGGACTGCCTTGGGGATGCTCGGCTGATGAACACAAGTAGCAACGATATTTCCCGCCACTCCGTGCGCGCCAAGGCGGGCAATGCCGAAAGTCCGGAGTCGCACTACACCGTCGGACGCTCCCTCATCCTTGCCGGCGATCTCGGGCGTGGCTGGATTCATCTGCAGCGGGCGCTGGCGCTCAAGCCCGACTTCGCTCTGCCCCGTGTGCTCTGGGGACAGTTGCTGTTGCAGCGCGGCCAGCATGCGGACGCGCTCGACGCCTTCCGGCGTGCAGAGGAGGCCGATCCGCGCTGTGCCGAGGCGCACCTGGGTGTGGGAACGGTACTCTGCCTGTCAGGCAAGGCCGCCCTCGCCATAGCCAGCTTCGACGCGGCGATCGCCATTGCACCCTCTCAGTTTCGCGGCCACCTGATGCGGGGTTGGGCGCTGCGGCAGTGCAACCGGCTGGATGAGGCGGCAATGAGCCTCGAGCAGGCGCTGCGGCTGCAGCCCGATCTGCCGCAGGCGCTATCGGAAGCCTTGCTGTGCTACGCCTGGACGTGTAATTGGCCGGCTTTCGAGCGGATGGTGCAACGGCTGCGGCAGATTCCCGGCGCACTCGGACACGTAGAGCCTTCCAACGTCCTCATGTTTTCGGATGATCCGGCCGAGCAAGCCCTCTCGGCCCGCTCTCATGCTGCCAGGGTCAGCAGGGCGCCCGGTCCGCCGCCACGCCGGTATGACCATGGCCGCATCCGCATCGCTTACGTCTCTCATGATTTTCACGCTCACGCCACGGCATTCCTGATGGCGGAGCTCTTCGAGCTGCACGATCGCAATGAGTTCGAGATCTTTGCCGTCTCGTTCAGCGGCGACGACGGTAGCGCGGTTCGCCGGCGAATCACGCAGACCTGTGACCGCTTCGTCGAGATGGGTGGCAAATCCGACACGGAGATCGCCCGCTGGCTGCGGGAGCAGGAGGTCGATATCGCGATCGACCTCAAAGGCCACACCGGCTTTGCCCGCCCGGGCGTCTTCGCGCAGCGCCCGGCGCCGATCCAGGTCAACTATCTCGGCCAGCCCGGAACCAGCGGCGCTCCCTTCATCGATTACCTGATCGCCGATGAATTCCTGATCCCGAAGGGAGGCGAGCGGTACTTCTCGGAGAAGATCGTCTACCTGCCGGATTCCTACCAGGTCAACGATCGCAAGCGGGCCGTCGCCGCAGTGACGCCGTCGAGAGCTGAGGCGGGTCTGCCTGAACGAGGCGTCGTCTTCTGCTGCTTCAATAACAACTGGAAGATCACCGCGTGCATGTTCGACGTTTGGATGCGCATTCTCGCGGCCGTTGACTGCAGCGTGCTCTGGTTGCTCGCCGACAACCGCTGGGCGACCGAAAACCTGCGCCGTGAGGCCGCTCGGCGCGGTGTGTCCCCGGACCGGCTGGTGTTCGCCAGCCGTGTTGCCAACGACGAGCATCTGGCCCGCCACAAACTGGCGGATCTTTTCCTCGATACTCTGCCCTGCAATGCACACACGACGGCAAGTGACGCGCTGTGGAGCAGCGTTCCCGTCATCACCTGTTCCGGCCGGTCATTTCCCGCCCGCGTTGCGGGTAGCCTCCTGCACGCCGTGGGCCTCGAGGACCTTGTGACCCGCTCCCTCGCGGAATACGAGGAGCTCGCCATCGAGCTCGCGCGCGACGAGGAGCGGCTGAACGCCATCCGCGCGCGTCTGAGCGGCGGGCGCGAGCGGCTGCCGCTGTTCGACACTCCGCGTTTCTGCCGCCACCTGGAGCAGGCCTACCGGCACATGTGCCGGCGCGATCGCAACGGCGAGCCGCCTGCCACTTTCCGGGTTGATCCTTGCGCCACGCGGGAGAGCATCCTGTGAGCGTGCCGCTTATCCGGGAAGAGATCGCCACGCTGTGCAACACGGGCCACGAGTGCGCGCTGCGGGGCCACCTCGACGAGGCCCTGCACGATTATGAGCGCGCGCTGACACTGGATCCGGCCTGCTTTCCGGCGCTCTTCAACCGCGGCAGCCTGCTGTTGCGCGCCGATCGGTCGGCGGAGGCTCTCGAGTGCTTCGATCGCGTGCTGGCCCTGGGGCAGGCGTCCGCCATGGTGCACCTGGCGCGGGGGAACGCGCTGAGCGCCATGAGTCGCTACAGCGCGGCCCTCGAGAGTTTCGCGGCGGCAATCCGGCTCGATCCCGCGGCGCCGCTGGCCTACTGCAATCTCGGCAACGCCCTGCTCGCGCTGCATCGCGCGGAGGAAGCGCTGGCGAGTCTCGATCGTGCACTGGCGCTGGCTCCCGACGATGCCTTGGTGTGCTACAACCGGGGCAACACGCTCCTGGCTCTCGGGCGCTACGGCGAGGCGCTCGAGGACTTCAGTCGTGCCGTCAGCATCGACCCGCGACTCGCTCACGCCTGGTACAACCGCGGCAGCGCGTTGACGGAGCTGCGCCGGTACGACGAGGCGGTCGCGAGCTTCGACCGGGTGCTCTCTCTCGCGCCGGACTTCGCTGCGGCCTATAACAACCGCGGCGTGGCACTTCTCGCGCTCAAGCGTCAGCCAGATGCGCTGGTCGATTTCGAGCAGGCGCTGCGGTTGAGGCCGGGTTACGAAGGCGCGCTCGAGAACATGGGCAACGCTTTCCACGACCTGCAGCGCTATGACGAAGCCGGGCGCTGTTTCACGGCTCTGTTCGCCAGTGCCCCCGCGCGCCCCTACGCCCTGGGTAACCTGTTGAACGCCCGGACGCGCAGCTGCGACTGGGGCAGCGACTACCTGACGCTGCGCAAACAAGTCACCGAAGCAGTCGAGCGTGGGCTCCGAGCGCAGGTGCCGTTCGCCTTTCTCGCCACCTCCGACTCTCCCGCGACACAGCTACGCTGTGCGCGCACCTTTGCCGCCGACAAGTTTGCAGTCGGAGAGCCGCTCGCGGGAGGGCGTACCTACGCGCACGAGCGCATCCGCGTGGCGTATGTCTCGGCAGACTTGCGCTACCACGCTACGGGATTCCTCACGGCAGAGCTCTTCGAGCGGCACGATCGCCAGCGCTTCGAGTGGACGGCCATCTCATTTGGACCCGACGATCCCAGCCCGATGCGGCAGCGGCTGCAGCGCTCGTTCGACCATTTTCTCGAGGTCGGGGCGCTCGGCGACCGTGACATCGCACAATTGATGCGCGATCGCGAGATCGACATAGCCGTCGATCTGCAGGGGTATACCGCCGACTGCCGTGCGGGGATCTTCGCCCAGCGGCCGGCGCCGGTGCAGCTGAGCTATCTCGCTTACCCGGGCACGCTCGGCGCGGCGTACATGGACTACCTGCTTGCCGACCGGCATGTGATACCGAAGGAGCATTTTCCGCATTACAGCGAGAAGGTGGTTCACCTGCCGCACTGCTACCAGCCCAACGGCTCGGGACGGGTGATGGCCCCGACGGCCCCGACGCGTGCCGGCCTGTCTCTGCCGGAGCAGGCCTTCGTCTTCTGTTCTTTCAATGGCAGCTACAAGATCACTCCCGAGGTCTTCGAGATCTGGATGCGGCTGCTGCGAGCCCTGCCGCGCAGCATCTTCTGGCTGCTCGATGACACGGAGGCGGCCACCCGGAATCTGCGCCGGGAGGCCGCCGACCGTGGCGTCGATCCGGCGCGTCTGGTGTTCGCGCCCCGTGTGTCGCTGGCCGAGCACCTCGCCCGCCAGCCGCTGGCGGATCTCTTTCTCGACACGCTGCCCATCAACGCGCACACGACTGCCAGCGACGCGCTTTGGGCGGGTCTGCCGGTGCTGACCTGCCAGGGCACGACATTCGCCGGCCGCGTCGCCTCGAGCCTGCTGCACGCCATGGGTCTGCCGGAGCTGATTGCCTGGACTCCCATCGAATATGAGGAGCTTGCGCTCGCCCTGGCCTCCGATCCCGAGCGCCTCGGCGGACTGCGGGCGCGCCTCGCTGCCCAGCGCGAGTCCGCTCCGCTTTTCGACACCGAGCGTTACCGCCGGAGTCTCGAGGCTGCCTATGTCCTGATGTGGCAGCGCGCGGAGAATCGCCTGCCTCCCATCCATTTCACCGTGCCCGACCGGCCATCCGAGGGCGCATTACACGATGCTGTCACATTTCGAGGTTAGGGTTGCCGGCTCGGCTTTCGCCCCCCGGGGAGAGACATTCCAATGACAAAACGGTTCGTCCACGCTTGCTCGGTCGCTATTGCGCTCTGCGCGGCGCTGGGGGCGTCCATTGCGCATGCAACGGACGACGCCACGAGCACGTTGATGCAGACGTTGCAGAAGCGCTTTCCGACGATCCGCATCAACTCGGTCCAGGTCTCACCGGTCCCGGGCCTCTATCAGGTGATCGCGGGCGATCAGGTTGTCTACACCGATGCCAGCGGCGATCACATGATCGTGGGCAGGATGATGGACACGAAGACGCGGCAGGACATGTCGGCGCAGGCCTTGGATGCCTTCTACACCATCGACTTCAAATCGCTTCCCTTCGGCGAGGCGATCAAGATCGTCAAGGGCACCGGTGAGCACAAGGTGGCGCTTTTCGCCGATCCCGACTGCCCCTTTTGCAGGCAGCTCGAGCAGAGCATGCAATCAGTCACCAACGTCACGGTGTATCTCTTCCTGTTCCCTCTGGAGCAGGTTCATCCGCACGCCATGGCGGACGCCACGGCCATCTGGTGCTCGCCCGACCGCGCTTCCGCCTGGACCAACTGGATGCTCAATCGCACGCCGATTCCGGCCGGCGGCTCCTGCGCGAATGATCCAATCGCCAACATTCATACACTCGCAGACTCACTACACGTGCACTCGACACCAACCATCTTCCTGGAGAACGGCAAGCGTATCGACGGCGCGGTACCCACCACGCAGCTCGAAGGAATGATCGCGCAGGCCGCGGGTCCGAGCGCCGATCACCTGGCAGCATCGAAGAGCGTCCCGAACTGACGGGCGCCGGGAGCGGGGGATGACCAATAAAAAAACATCGGGACCTGTAGGTCCTGCGGCGGTAGCGTGTGCAGCGTTGGTTGCAGCTATTTGCGCGGCGCCCGCCGACGCGGCTTCCGACCAGAAACAACAGCAGTCGGTCGAGGTGTTGCAGGACACCGTGATCAACCTTCTGCAGGCGCTGGTGCAGCGCGGCGTGATCACGCAGCAGCAGGCTGAGCAGATGGTGAAACAGGCCCAGGACAAGGCCAACACGGACTTTGCCGCCGAGCAGGCGCGCGCGCGCGCGCAGCGGCAGCAGGAAGAGAAGGAGGGGGCGATCGCGGTGCCGTATGTGCCGAAGATCGTCCAGCAGCAGATCGAGAAGCAGGTGGCGACGCAGGTTCAGCCGGCCGTGACAGCCAGCGTCATCAAGGCCGCCAAAGACCAGGGCTGGGGCGTGCCCGGCGCGTTGCCTGACTGGATACGCTCGGTACGTGTCACCGGCGACCTCACGCTCCGCGGGCAGGACAATCTCTACGGCGCGGGCAACAACGCGGCCTGCCCTGCCGGCACCCCGTACGGCAACTGCACGATTCTAAATTATGCCGCAATCAACGCGGCCGGCGGTTTCACGCAGGCCGGCGAGAACGCCTACCTCAACGTCACTCAGGACAATGCGGTGATGCAGGCCCGGGCGCGCCTCGGTGTCGACGTCGACCTGGGCTCATCGTGGGACGCCGGCATCCGTATCGCCAGCGGAGCGCTGAATCCGAACTCCGAGGTCCAGACTTTCAGCGACGAGTTCGGCCGCTACGGCGTCGGTTTCGACCAGATCTATATCCGGTGGCGCGGCCTCACGGCGCGGGACTTCAACTATCTGTCGGTAGTCGGCGGCAAGTTCGACGATCCCTTCTTCGAGCCAACCACGTTGGTCTACAGCAAGTACGTCCAGTTCGACGGCGTAGCCGTGAACGGCAAGCTCGGCATCGGCGACGGCAGCGCACAGCAATCCTTTCTCTTCCTGAATCTGGGCGGCTTTCCGACTACAGGAAGTGCCGCTGGTCTTCCAGAACTCCAAATGGCTGGTGGGAGGCCAGCTCGGCGCCTCGCTGCGTTTCGGCACGGGGCAGCAGTTCACCCTGGCGGGCGCCTATTACAACTTCGATCACGTCCAGGCCAGGATGAACTCCTTCGACAGCATCCTCAACGACTACAGCGAGCCGCTGTACGCGACTTTCGGCAACTCATATTGCGACATCGAGAATGATTCGACCGGCGCCAACCCGGTCTTCGGCCTCTGCTCGCAGTTCCGCATCGCCGAGATCGCGGCCGGCTACGTACTGCCGATAGACGAGTACGCGCTCACCCTGAATGCGGAGGGTGTCCGCAACGTCGGCTTCAACGGCCGGCAAATCTACGATCTCTTTGGTTATGAGACCGATACGCGCCGGAACGGCTATCAGGTGGAGCTGGCCTTTGGCAATCCCGACGTGTTCGAACGCTGGGACTGGCGCGGCACACTGGGCTACCGCTACGTCCAGGGCGATGCGGTGCTGGACGCGCTGACAGACGCGGACTTCCACGAGGGTGGCACCAATGCGGAGGGCTACTTCATGCGCGCTGACCTGGGTCTCGCGCACAACGTCTGGACGCGGTTCAGCTACTACGCCGGCAACCAGATCGACGGCCCGCACTACCAGGTGGACGTCCTGCAGCTGGACCTCAATGCGCGCTTCTGAAGAGGGCGGAGGCTGCAACATGACTGTCACTTCCGGTGAACATAATCGGGGGCTCGAATGGGCCCAGTACGGGGATCCGAGATGAGCGTCCTGCGGCGCGCCGGCGCGCTATTGCTTCTGAGCCTCTGTTTCCTGGGCCCTGCCTGGGGACAGAGCAGTTCCTGGTGGAACAAGGACTGGCCGTATCGGAAGCAGATCACCGTCGATGCGGGCGCCACGGGGGCGAACCTCGCCGGGTCGCCCGA
Source organism: uncultured Pseudomonadota bacterium (assembly GCA_963812925.1). Lineage (GTDB taxonomy): Bacteria > Pseudomonadota > Gammaproteobacteria > Steroidobacterales > Steroidobacteraceae > 13-2-20CM-66-19. Next base: position 498,322 of record CAWEXF010000009.1, read on the forward strand.
AAACGTGCCCGTGCTCGTCCGGTTGAGCCTCGCAAACTTCCAATATTTCAACAACCTGAAGCCGGATGCGTCGGATCTGCGGGCGATCGCCGCCGACGATTCGACGCCCCTCAAATTCCATATCGAGCACTTCGATCCGCAGGCGCAGATCGCGCTGATCTGGGTGCTCGTGCCGAAGGTGGCGGGGGGCGGGAAGACGAGCTTCTATCTCTATTACGGCAACCAGAAAGCGACCAGCGCCTCTGACCCCGCCGGCACCTATGACGGCAATCAGGTACTCGTCTATCACTTCGGGCCGGCCAAGGGCTCCCCTCAGGATTCGACCCATTACAAGAGTGAGCCGACCGCGTTCAACGCGACGGTCAATCCCGCCTCTCTGATCGGCGGCGGGGCCAGCTTCTCGGGCTCCCAGACCATCACGGTTCCGGCGAGCGCTACCGGCTCGTTGCGGCTGGCCGCCGGGCAGGGGCTCACGGTCTCGGCCTGGGTGCGGTTCAGTGCCGCCGAATCCGCGGCGGATCTGGTGCAGCTCTCCGGAGGGGACAAGGAGCTCGTACTCGGAATCTCGGGGACCCAGGCGGTCGCCCGCTACGCGAGCGGCTCCGGCGCTCCGGTTTCCGTGCAGCAGACCGGTCAGCTCACGACCGGTGACTGGCACCACCTCGCCCTGACGTTGGGCGGCGGCCAGCTCACTCTCTACGTCGACGGTGCCCAGGTCGGTCAGTCCCCGGCGCAGGCGGTCGGCATCGCAGGCACTCTGGCGGTCGGCGGCTCCGCGGCCGCAGACAGGTATTTTACCGGCGACATGGATGAGCTCGAAGTGTCCGACATCGAGCGCAGCGCCGATTGGATCAAAGCGGCCGCCACCAGCCAGGGGATGGTCTCGCCGCTGGTTACCTACGGTAACGATGAGCAGAAGGACAGCGGTAGCAGCAGCCCCTCTTACTTTGCAACGACGCTGCGCAACGTAACGGCGGACGGCTGGGTAATCATCGCCATTCTCAGCGTGATGTTCCTGGCCGCCGTCGGAATCATGGGGAGCAAGGCGTTTTACTTCAGTCGCGTGGCGCGCGCCAACGCCAGGTTCCTCACCGAGTTCCGCAAGATGAGCGACGACCCCGCTGCGCTCGAGAAACGCCTGGGCGCCAAGAATGGCGGCGACGCCGAAGAGGAATCCGCTTTCGAAGAGGGCACCGAATCGCAGCTCATGTCAGCCATCGAGAGCGACGGCACGGGATTCGGCATCTCGACCCTGTGGCGGCTCTACCACCACGGTATTCGTGAGTCCATGAAGCGCCTCGCCGGCCAACCTGCCGGCGCCGATCGGGTACGGACGCTGTCGCCGCAGTCGATCGAGGCGATCCGTGCGACGCTCGACGCTTCCCTCACCCGGATGACGCAGCAGCTGAACAGCCAGATGGTCTGGTTGACCGTCGCCATCGCCGGCGGCCCCTTCCTCGGCCTGCTGGGAACCGTGATCGGAGTGATGATCACCTTCGCGGCGATCGCCGTCGCGGGCGATGTCAACGTCAATGCCATCGCTCCGGGCACCGCGGCGGCCCTGGTTGCCACCGTCGCCGGCCTCGGCGTCGCCATTCCCTGTCTGTTCGGCTACAACTACCTCAATACGCGGATGAAGGAGATCGTGGCGGACATGCGCGTGTTCGTCGACGAGCTCGTGGCCCGCATCGCCGAGACTTACTCTTAAAAGGGGAGACATCCCATGTCTGCACAGGTCGGAGGCGAGAAAGACGTATACGACGAGATCAACGTCACCCCGATGCTCGATCTCGCCTACGTGCTGCTCATCATCTTCATCATCCTGACGACGGCCACAGTGCAGGGCATCAAGGTGAACCTGCCGAAGGCGAGCCAACAGCCCAGCCTGGCGCAGAACAAGACCAAGGCCATCACCATCACCGCGGACGGCACGATCTATCTCGACACCTTTCCGGTGACCATGTCGCAGCTCGAGAGTCTGCTGCGCCAGTACAAAGCGGCGACACCCGATCTGCCGGTCATCATCAAGGCGGATTCCAACATCCAGTACCAGAAGGTGGTGGACGTACTCGATCTCCTGGGCCGGCTCGATATCACGCATCTCGGGCTGGTCACGCAGAGGATCGTGAAGTAGCGCGGCCGCCAGCGCATTCCGCCTTGGCCACTCGGCATGAAGCGCAAACCCTGGCTCAAACGTAATCTGCCTGTCCTCGCCCTGGGGCTCATGGTCGCCCTCATCGGGACGGGCGCTTACGCGCTGCTGCGCAGTTTCCTGCGCGCCGGATCGCCGCACCCGCAGCAGGTGGTGCAGCAGATCCAGCTCATCCGGCCGCCGCCGCCGCCACCCAACCTGCCGCCGCCGCCACCGCCGCCTCCCGAGGTGAAGGTTCATATTCCGACGCCCGAGAAGCAACCGACGCCCACCGATCATCCGCCGCCAGCCCAGAATCTGGGATTGGACGCCAAAGGGGGCGCGGGCAGTGATGCCTTCGGTCTCGTCGGCAGGCCGGGCGGCCAGGACATCATCGGCGAAGGCGGCAGCGCCTTCACCTGGTACGCCGGACTCCTCAAGGATGAGATCGTGAATCAACTCGGCGCGCAGCCCATGGCGCGCTCGGACTCCTACACGGTGGTCGTCAGTGTCTGGGTCGGCGACGACGGTACCGTGCAACGCGTCGAGATCGCAAAGTCGAGCGGCGATCCGCAGCGCGACCAGTCGATCCAGTCGGCCCTTGCGCGTCTGGGGCGTCTGTCGCAGCCTCCGCCCGCCGACATGCCGGAACCGATCACGCTGCGCATCGTCTCGCACACCTGAGGCCTCATGAGAAAGCTGACTACATTGGCGGTCGTCGCGACTGCCGCCCTGGCCGGCATTGCGTTGCTGACGGCTGACGTTGCTCACGCGCAGGAGTCGCGCGGCGGCGGCGGAGCCGTCAGCGCGCAGATGGTTGCGGAGCTGCAGCAGTTGAGCGCCGAGAGCGCGTCGCTGAAGGCGGAGAACGCGCAATTGAAACGGCAGTTGGCTGCGGCGCAGACGGAGCGTGATGCACTGAAGAAGGGAACGCAGGCCACTGACATTCGGATCAAGTCGAGCCAGGCCGCACTGGCGCGCAGCAACGCCGCGGATGCGAGCGAGCAGCAGAAGATCGCGCAGTTGCAGGCGGGCGAGGAGCAGCTGATCGCAAAATTCCGCGAGCTGGTGGCGACCTTGCGCAAGACCGAGATCGAGGCGGCGACTGCCAAACAGACTCTCGCCATGAGGCAGCAGGACCTGAAGGTCTGCTCGGACCGGAATGAGGCGCTCTACAAGCTCGACGACGCCGTGCTGGCCCACTTCGAGCGACAGGGCTTCTGGACGCGCCTCGCATCCGATGAGCCTTTCACCCGCATCGAGCGAGTCAGACTGGAGAACTTTGCCGATGAGAGCAGGGAGGGGGCGCAGGACCAGAAATACACGCCACCGCCCGGCTCGATTCGCTCGAACTGAGATCCCGACGGAGAAAGGTTCCACGCGCATGATTCGTTGTGTCCGCCGCCCGGTACTGGCGCTGCTCGTCTCGCTTCTCGGTGTTGCCTCCGCCGGGCCGGCACTCGCGGTGGCGCCGCGCATGCCGCCGATTCACCACGTGTTCGTCATCGTGCTGGGCGAAAGCGCCACCGACAGCGGTTTCGGCACTGGCTCGGCTGACACATATCTGGCGAGCACTCTGCCGGCGCAGGGCGCACTGCTCGAGAACTACTACGCCATCGGGCACTGGGGCCTGGACAACTACATTGCCCTGGTGAGCGGTCAGGGGCCGAATATCGCGACACAGCGGGACTGCATGGAAGTGAGCGACTTCCGGCTGCATCAGCCAACCCTGGACTCGCACGGCCAGGCGCTCGGATTCGGCTGCGTCTACCCGACGCTGGTGAGGACCCTACCCGACCAACTCGAGAAGGCCGGGTTCACGTGGAAAGGGTACATGGACGATTTCGGCACCAACCCCCAGCGGGATCAACCGGTCACTTGCTCGGTGGACAAGATCGGGAAGCAGGATCTGACGCGCATACCGGATGGTGACGACTCATATGCGGCGATCCAGAATCCCTTCGTCTATTTTCATGGAATCATCGATGCGCCATCGAGGTGCAACTCACATGTCGTCAGCCTCGTGGAGTTGAAGACCGACCTGCGCCGCGTCGCCACGACTCCGAACTATTCCTTCATCAGCTCCAGCATCTGCCACCAAGGCTGGGACAGATACTGTGGCACCCAGCAGGCTCCAGCCGCCAACGTCATCGCCGCCTTCCTGCGGGAGTGGGTGCCACTGATTACTCACTCTCCGGCGTTCAGCAAGGACGGGCTGCTGATCATCACCTTTGCCCAATCCTATGGCGGCAGGCCGCAGGACTATGAGGCGTGCTGCGGTGAGCTACCGATGTCCGTCGACCCGATCGAGCCGGGTCTCCGCGGTCCAGGCGGGGGCAGGGTCGGGGCGGTGGCGCTCTCGCCGTTCATCAGGCCCGGAACCGTCTCGAAGACTCCATATAACCATTACTCCCTCCTGCGCACGGTGGAGGACGTCTTTGGCCTCGGTCACCTCGGGTTCGCTGCCGAGTCAGGCCTGCGACCCTTGGACTCGGACGTCTTCACGGGAGGTGCTGGTGGGCGTTTGTCAAAAATGTGACTCGTCCATGCAATAAGTCAATGCGAAGCTCGCGCTACGTCCGGTAAATAGACGCGGCTGCGGCCCCAGGGTGGAGCCATCCTTTCGGGGAGTCAAAGCTCATGATTGCAAAAAGAATCCTTTCAACAGCGGCACTGGGCGCGTGCGCACTGCTGGCTCTCATGGGCACGGCGAGAGCCTCCAGCCTGGTCCTGACTTGCCAGGCGCAAGCCCCCGGCACGGATTCGACCTGCCCGGCGACGGCGCCGATGTACTCCGTCCCGGGTCTCTATCTTTACGGCGATTCCATCACCAGCCCGGATGGCACCGGGCAAATCACCGGTTCCGACATCAATGGCAACTCTGCGGGCTTCATCGATGCCTACTTCTTCGACATCGCACCCGCCAAGGCGGATGCCGTGTCGGCGACGATCACGGATGGCAGTACGATCTCGTCCGACGACCTTTTCGCACGGCTGTATAGCCTTTCAAGCAATCCCGGGGGGCTGGTGCTCGGGCAGCCGGTCGGCACGGTCTACAACGGCGTCATCAGCACCAGCGACGGCTCGACCACGGTTACGATCGGCCAAATCATGCTGCCGGCCGGGTCCTACGTGCTCGAGATCTCAGGCGCGGTAAACGGCAGCTTCGCCGGCGGCTACACGGGGTCGCTCGACCTCGCACCGGTTCCGCTGCCGGCGTCCTTCCCGCTGCTACTGGCGGGTCTCCTCGGCTTCGCCGGACTCTATATACAGAGGTCGCGGAATCGCTAATGAATCCGGCCCAGCCGTAGCAGATTCGCCAGGCCGACCAGGACGACCGCGCCCAGGAGCGACACGAGCAGGGCATTCAGGTTGAGCAAGCCCTCGCTGCTCGTACCGCCCAAAAGCGGTGCGAGGAGCGGTCCCGCGAGGAGCGCGCCAAGGATGCCGGCCAGGGTGCTCCGAACGATGCACCGGTCGGAATTGCACCGCATGATCAGGCTGCCGAGAGAGCCAATCACGATGCCGACGATCAACCAGATAAGGATGCTCATTGCTGGTCTCGAGCGCGGACTGCCTAGGCCTCCTGAAGCAGCCGGCGTGCCCGGCCACGCTTACGCCTCAGTCGGTCCCCTGGAGACCCTCCCAGCGCCGAATTCAGGCAAACTGGACGTCCTAGCAGACCCAGGGCCTGGCCAATATGTGCGGAATCGTCGGTGCCATCGCGGAGCGGAATATCGTCCCCATTCTGATGGAGGGGCTGCGGCGCCTCGAGTACCGTGGCTACGATTCCGCGGGCATTGCGGTCCTCAACGGCGGCGGGCAGCTCAGCCGGCTGCGCACGGTCGGCAAAGTGCGGATGCTCCAGGAGGCGCTGGAGCGTTCACCTGCCAACGGCAAGCTCGGCATCGCCCACACTCGTTGGGCAACCCACGGTGTGCCGAGCGAGCGCAACGCACACCCGCACGTCTCCCTCGACGGCCTGGCGATCGTCCACAACGGCATCATCGAGAATCACGAGGAGCTGCGCGCCGAACTCGAGCGCCGCGGCTACGAGTTCGCCTCGGAAACCGACACGGAAGTGGTGGCCCATCGGATCCACCATCACCTGGAGACTCTCGGCGACCTCTTCAAAGCGGTGCGTGCCACCGTAGCGGAGTTGGAAGGCGCGTACGCGCTGGCGGTAGTCAGCGAGAATGACCCGGACCGCGTAGTGGCCGCCCGGCAGGGTTGCCCCGTGGTCATCGGACTCGGCGTGGAAGAGAACTTCATCGCCTCGGATGTTTCCGCGCTGCTGCCGGTGACTCGCCGATTCATGTTCCTGGAAGAAGGCGACGTCGCCGAGGTCCGGCGCAAGTCGGTACGCATCATCGACGCCAACGGCAACACCGTCGAGCGGCCGGTGCGCGAGAGCGAGCTCAACGCCGATGCGGCCGAGAAGGGACAGTACCGCCACTTCATGTTGAAGGAGATCCACGAGCAGCCCCGGTCCATCGCCGATACGCTGCAGGAGCGAGTGGCCAACGGGCGTCTGCTTGAAGCGGCGTTTGGGCCCGCGGCGGCAGACGTATTCAAGCGCACGGCGGGCGTGCACATCGTGGCATGCGGAACGAGCTTCCATGCGGCGGCGACTGTCCGCTACTTCATCGAGCAGATCTGCCGGATCCCCTGCGCCGTGGACATCGCCAGCGAGTACCGCTATCGCAACCCCCTGGTCCCTCCCAACTCACTGTTCGTGACCATATCCCAATCCGGAGAGACCGCCGACACGCTGGCGGCGCTGCGGCTGGCGAAGGAATCGGGCTACCTCTCGACCCTGGCCATCTGCAACGTCCCGGAAAGCTCCCTGGTGCGCGACTCGGAGCTCGTCATGCTGACGCGTGCAGGCCCCGAGATCGGTGTCGCTTCCACCAAGGCGTTTACCACGCAGCTCGCGGCGCTCTCCATGCTCGTCATCGCGTTGGCCCGCCATCACGGGGCCGATGCGGAGCGCGAGCGCGGGCTCGTGACCCGCCTGGTGGAGCTGCCATCGATCATCGAGAAGACGCTCGCGCTCGACCCCGTCATCCACCGTCTGGCCGAGCGCTTTGCCGACAAGCGCCACGCTCTCTTCCTCGGCCGCGGCGCCCTGTATCCCATCGCAATGGAGGGGGCGCTGAAGCTCAAGGAGATCTCCTACATCCATGCCGAGGCTTATCCCGCCGGCGAGCTCAAGCACGGACCCCTGGCCCTGGTCGATGCCGATATGCCGGTCATCGCCGTAGCACCCAACAACGACCTGCTCGAGAAGCTGAAATCGAACCTGATGGAAGTCCGCGCCCGCGGCGGCGAGCTGATCGTCTTCGCCGATCCTGAATCAGGCTTCCAGCCGAGCGATGGCGTTACTGTCATCGAGATGCCGAAGCACGTGACTTACTTCCAGGCCCCCGCCGTCTACACCGTCCCCCTGCAGCTTCTCGCCTACCACGTCGCCATCCTCAAAGGCACCGACGTCGACCAGCCCCGCAATCTCGCCAAGAGCGTGACGGTAGAGTAACGCGGCCGTTACTCTCATCGCTGAAAGGCGTGGGCGAATACTTGCAGTTCTGCGTCGGTGAGCCCGACATCCTTGGACGTCGCGATCTCGCGCCAGTTCGCCACAGCGGCCGCCATCGCGCTTGCCTCTTCCTGAGCCTGGATGGGCTGCAGCCCGAAGTAGGCGCTGCCGTCGATGAGTTGCTTCAAGGAGGTAATGGGCCCGGTGTCCTCTGACAGCCAGGTTTTGGACTCCCTTTCCCGGTCCGGAAACGGGTTGACATCGAAGGCGGGCGCGAGCCGCCACTGGCCGTTGCCCGCGTAGAGGATCCCGACGTTCCACAGATGATCGTCGACATTGTTGATGAGGAAATTGAACAGGAGTCGACGCCACAGCTCGCGCACATCCTCGGACGGCCGCGCGCTAACACGACGGAGCGCGTCCGCGAGCTCTGTATAGGCGCGGTCTTCATCCCGTCGGGCTTGCAGCAGCGAACCTCCTGACAGGTACGCGATGCGGGCTCCCTCGGCCGTTCGGTCAAACCGACGGATAATCGCGACGGGTGTGCCGTCGACTACTTCAACTCGTGCCTGGGCAACATCGAGCTTGGCGAGCGCCGCGAGCTTGAGCGCGAGCACCTCACCCCGCACGACGGAGCGGCTGTCATTGATGCTCGGGAACTTGCCAAGCGCGAGTGCTCCATCCGTATCCAGCACGGTGCACTTCGGCCGAAGGCCACCCAGGGAGGTGGCCTTCCCCTGAAGGAAGCGAAGATCTGCCTCGGTCTCGGTGCCCTGCTCGACGGCGCGAGTCGAGGCGTAGATCTTTTCAAGCTCGATGAATTGTGGAGTGAGAAATTCAGTGTCTGATCGGAGGAATTGGCCCTTCGCGTCGCGCAGGCGCAGCGCTCCTATACGGCTGAAGTCATCGACCGCAGTGAGGAGATCGAACCGCGTCAGCGCTCCACGCGATGGGTCGCGTTGGCGGAGTTTGGCGTGCGCGCGTTGTATGACGCGCTTTCCCCAGGTATCGGGTTCTGTGTCGGCCAAGGCAAAGGGAAATGGTGATTCCTCGCTGGACGGCGCACGGCGCGTGAAATAACCCTCGCGGAGCGGCAGATCCGGCGAGATTTCGAAGCACTCGGCGCGAGCCAGCCAGGACCTGCCGTAGGCGAAGGCGGAATACTCGCGACGGCCGTCGCGTATGAACGCGAGTTGGCCGACCTCGAGTGCAGCGCGCCCTGCCCACACGCTCGCCTCCTGCCGGGTCGCAGCGCGCGCGTTCACATTGCCCCGGACCTTTTCCGCGCGCGCACGCGCTTCGGCAGTTGCTCATCCGCGAGCTGAATCCCGAGCTCGTCCGTGGCTGTGTCGAGCAATAGTTCCAGCCGACTGAGTTCGCCAAGCACATACAGTGTGCGGGCGAGATTCTCGAGGGCCACCGCACCGTCCCCCCGTTCCAGTCGCTTCAGCGTTGCCTCTGAGATTCCACTGCGCTCAGCGAGAGAAGCGCGCGAAAGACGGCGCCGTCGGCGGGCCCTGGACACGTCCTCGCCGACCTTGGTAATTGTGCGACCCACCAGGGGAGGTGTGGGTGGCCGAGTATTAGTGGTCATATAGGGACTTTAAAGGCTGATAAGTGATCATATACGACCAGTATATCATGCCGAGAGCTGTGAGAAGAGAAGAGGTCGTATAGAACCCGTAATTGCCATTTACGGGTCATATATAACCCATTAATTTGGAGGGCCCAAGGCGCCGTTCCCCAGCGGCTCACCCCGGCAGCGCCACACCCGATATATCCGAGCAGATTGCGATGAGGCGGTCTTGCAGCGCCGCATCATGGGACTGCGGGTTCGGCTTCATTCGCTTCAGGTGATAGAAGTATTGACCCGTGACATCGGCCTTCCGGTCGTCGCCGGCGGCGAGCCAAACCTGGGTCAGGTGAGCCTGATCCATGTCATCGGGCGCGCCGGCACCACCCATCTTGGTCGGCACCCAGCCGGGCTCCAGCGAATTCGAGAAGACCTCTGGCCAGCGCCGCGCGATGGCGAAGGCGAGCATCGCGTCGTGGAGCTTGCTCTCCGCATACGCCGTCGAGCCGTTCCACTGCCGCTTCTTCCACAGAATGTCGTCGAGATTGGCGTCGGCATGATGGTGCATGCCGGAGCTCAGGTAGACGAGCCGCTTCGGCCGGTCGATCAGCGCCGTCAGGATGTAGGCTGACAGTGTATTGATTGCAAATACATGCGGGAGGCCGTCAGTGGTGATGCGATGGCCTTCGCGGTAGCCAACCGCGGCGTTGTGGATCACAGCGTCGAAGCGGCCAAGCGCATTGACCCGGGCCGCGACGTCCTTTGCGCCTGCAATGGTTTCGATATCACCGACCGCAATCGCCTCGGCCCGGGGCAGCTGTCTGCGAGCCTCTTCAGCTCGCTCGGCGTTGCGGGCGTGAAGCACGACGCTATAGCCCTTGCTGAGGAGCAGCTCGGCTGCCATCAGACCAAGGCCGGTAGAAGAACCCGAAATGAAGATGCGTGACAAGATGAGGCTCCTTCGTTGACCGTTACTGTTGGCGGCTAGGGGTGGTGACCACGAGCATTGCGCCGAACAACGCGCTCGCGCCACCAAAAAGATAGACGCCGGCGTAGCCAAACTGGCTGGCGATGACGCCGGCGACGGGACCGGAGACGCCGTAAGCGATGTCGAGAAACGCCACGAATGCTCCCATCGCGCTGCCGCGGTTGGACGGCAACACGCGCTTCAGGGCTTCGACACCCAGCGCCGGAAAGACCAGGGCGCATCCAAGCCCCGTGACCAGCGATCCGGCCAGCGCGAAGATTTCATCAGGTGCACCCCAGATCATCGCCTGGCCGATCGCCTCGACGATCAGCGACCAGAACGCGACCTTGTAGCCGCTCTTCCGATCCGGCAGCGAGCCGAGCACGACACGGACGAAGATAAAGCCAATGCCGAAAGCCGTCATCACCAGACCGGCATGGCCCCAGTTCCGGGCGCCGAAGTAAAGCGAGGCGAAGGCGGTGAGGCCGGCCAGCCCGACACCCTGCAGCATCAGTCCGAGCCCTTCGCGCCAGATTTGGCCGATCACCCGGTAGAAGGGCAGACGCTCTCCGGCGGGAGTGGCATAGGGAACCTCGAAGTAGGCCACGGCCACGGCGATGAGCGGCGCGACGATGCAGGCGACCATGGCCGCCTGCAGGCCATAGCTCCGGTAGAGCACCATTCCGATCGGCGCGCCGACGGCGAGCGCCGCAAACATTGCGATGCCGGTCCAGGACATCGACATACCGGCGCGCTGCGGGCCGACGGACGCGATCGACCAGGACACACAGCCGGTCACGAACTGGCTTTCACCAAAACCCGCCGCCAAGCGTCCAAGGACGATGATGACCAGGCTCCTCAGCGGCGATAGGCCCGGCATGGCGGACAGGAAATAGAGCAGCCCGCCCAGCGAGCAGACCATGGCGCCCTGAAGAGCCGAGCGTTTGCCGCCATGATGGTCGGTAAGCCGTCCGGCGTAACCACGGGTGAGCACAGTCGCCAGGAACTGGATGCCGATCACCAATCCGACGACGAGATTCCCGAAACCCAGCTTGTCGTGGATGAACAGCGGGATTACCGGCAGCGGCAGGCCGACGCAGAGATAGCCGCAGAACAATGCGGTGATGATGTCCAGTGCCGGAGTGGGGAGATGAGCTGGCGACGGGTCCGATCGCGCAGCATCCTTTGCAGTAATGGCTGACATGACAGCCTCCGGATCACGCTGCGGACTTTGCCGCGGACGTCGCGAAGAGGTCCGGCCGATATCCGCTCGCATCGAGCAGATGATGTCGCGAGGCGTTCACCTCGGCGTGCAGTTTGGCGACGTCGACGTCTACCAGCTTGCCGACGCGCTTGCGGATCTCGCCCTGCACCATCACCGTATCAACGTTCGAGCGCTCGACCGCCTGCACGATCGTGCCGATGGCGTTGGTGACCGGGAAGACGGCGACGTCGTCGGTGCGAACCATGATGATGTCGGCCTGCTTGCCTGGCGTCAGCGTGCCGATTTCGCTTGCGAGCCCGGCCGCGCGGGCGCCATTGACCGTTGCCGCTTTGAGCACCGCCTCCACCGAAATCGGCCGGGGAACGCCGGCCTCGCCGCGGAAGCGGCGGTAGCGCATCGCCGCGCGCTGCTGTCCGAACAGGGCGTGCATTTCACCGAACAGGTCGCTGCCAAAGGCCGTGTCGAGGTCGATACCGATCGCCGGCGCCAGGCCGTGATCGATCGCCTGCTGATAGGCGAAGCTCTCGTCATCGAAGCCGAACAGCGCATCCGAGCGTGGATTGACGGTTACGTTGACGCCGGCTGCTCCGAACAGCCTCCACGTCTCCTGCGGAACGCGCGTGCAGTGGTTGAAGATATTGTGCGGGCCGAGCACGCCAGGTTCGCCGAATCCGGGACCCGGTTTGGCCAGGTCCCCAATGAACTCGGTCAGGATCCGCATGTCGAGGCTGCGCGCGAACTTCCACCAGTCGAGATTGAGCTGGCCAAACAGACCAACGCGTACCAAGCCGTCGCCGCGATTCCAGATTTCAGCCAGGCGCTTCAGGTCGCCGGGCAGGTGCGCAGTTGACGCCTTCTTGTCCATAGCCGCGCCGACCATGTGCAGCGCGCGGATACCGCTGCCGTCGAGCGCATCGAGTGCGGCGTCGGTATGCTCGGGGCTCCGCGAAGAATGGCAGGCATCGATAATGGTGGTGATGCCGGCGTCGAGCGAGGCAACAGCCGAAAGCCTGGTGCTGAGATAGATGTCGCGTGGGCGATAGTGAACGCCCAATGTCTCGGCGACCATATCGATATAGGCAAAAAGGTCGTCTACGTCGGGCATGAGCCGACGCATGGCGCCGAGCCACATATGGTGGTGCGCATCGACCAGGCCCGGCATGACGATGCAGCCGGCAGCATTGACACTCTCGGCTCCATCCGCGGAGATGTTGGCACCGACCGCGGCGATCCGGCCGCCGTCGACCAGCACATCGCCGATCGGGAGATTGGGAACCTTTGGGTCCATCGTGATGACGGTCCCACCCTTGAAAAGGGTCCGGCGATTTTCGTGAGTACTCATGGTCAGTTCCTCGTCTTGGCCGGTAAATCGGTTGGGGCCGATTGTCCGCTCGGGTCACACTTGAATTAAGTAGGTATAAGGCAGATCATCCTTGACGAAATATCAGGAATATGAAGATGCCGTTCGAGGGCAGAGTTTTGTCCGGGGTGAGCGTGCTGGCGGCAGTCGTCGAGGGCGGCAGCTTCGTCAAAGCGGCCGAATTGATTGGCATCACCGATTCCGGCGTCAGCAGGGCGATCGGCCGCCTCGAGTCGCGGCTCAATGTGCGTTTATTCGATCGGACGACGCGTTCAATGACGCTCACCGATGAGGGGCGGCGCTTTTATGAGGAGGTGAGGCCTCATCTCAGTGCCATCGAGGATGCAGCCGTGCTGGCCTCCGGCGCGACGTCGGCGGTACGCGGCCGTCTCAGGGTGGATATCGATCCCTTCTTCCTTCCGCTGGTGCTGGCTGGCCGTCTCGGCGCCTTTTGCGAGCGCTACCCCGAGCTCTCGCTCGAGTTCGTTACCAGTGAACGCATTGGCGACCTGGTGTCAGAGGGCATTGACCTCGCCATCCGTTTCGGCCAGCCGCGTCTCGGGAGCCTGGTCGTGCGGAAATTGATCGAGGCGCCGATTCTAACCGTGGCTTCGCCGCGCTATCTCAAACGCCATGGGAGACCGGCGCACCCTTCCGATCTATCCGGCCATCGCTGTCTACAGTTTCTCGACCCCTACACAGGCCGGCCGTTCGAATGGGAGTTCGTCCGAGGCAGGAAGTCGGTCGCGGTTGCAACCAGCGGTCCCCTCACATTCACCGATCCAAAATCGATGCTGCAGGAATGCGTCGCCGGCTCCGGCGTCGCTCAGATCATCGGCTGGGGCGTTGGGCAGTTGCTGTCGGATGGCGTACTGGTCGACATCTTTCCGGACTGGCACGGAGAGCGCTTCCCGCTGTTCGCTTTCCACCCGTCCCGGAAGCATCCTCCCGCGAAGGTTCGCGCTTTCGTGGACTTCTGCCTGGAGATCGCGCAGGACCTATAGCCCGCCGCTGCCCGCAATGCGGCGGAAAGCGAGAGCAAAGACGCCGCCGCTGCTCATGTCGAAGCTGGCTACTCTGCCCGCGGAATTCGTGACGAAACGGACGACGAATTGAGAGTCGTCCCCGCTGGCGTCGAATGACTGCGAGACGAGGGGAGTCAGGAGCAGCGCGGCGTCACGACGGCCCATGGGTGTTGCGACAAGGTGATTCCCGTCCAGCGTGACACGGTATGTCGCCAGTGCTTCCGGGCTCCAATAGGTTCCAATATATCGTCGTAGCTCGTCGACCGATGGGCTCCATGGCCGAGTCCTCGCGTATGTCACCGGGCTGCTGCCGCCATTGGTCGCGACAAAATGATCATTGTCCGTGAAGCGGATCGAGTCATACCCGGATCTGAATTCATCCCTGGATACGGCGGGAATGGCCGAACCGCCCGATATGCTGAGGCCATTGCCCGCCACGGTCAGGCGGGCCGGCAGACCTCGAAGCTCGTCGATGTAGAGGCCTTCGCGGGCCGCCATTTGGTCATGTGCAAGTGTGAGCACGGGTTGTGGGCGCGGCCGCGGCAGAAAAATGTCGGCCACGGAGTGGGCGAGTGGCACGGGCATTATCCCTTTGGAGTTGCAGAGCAACGCTATCGACAGGCGTGATGAGGGAAACCGACCGAGCCAGGTCAAGTACCCGGCTGTCTGGCCGTCGTGGAAGACCATGTGGGCTCCTCTATAGTCTCCGACGAACAAACCGCGCGCGTAGACGATCGGCTGACCATCATTGAGCCGCGTCCTGCGCTGCAATTCCCGTGTGACATAGGGGCCGAGCGCGCCGGTGGAGAGCGCTTGATTCCAGCGCAGCAAGTCGCCCACCGTCGTCAGCAAGGCACCATGCCCGTAAGTGTCCTCAAAGGGCATCAACTGACGAAAGCCGTGGTCACCCGGCTCGTAGGCGATCGCGCGATTCTTTACCACCCTGCGGAAGTCGTCCCGCCATTGCGTATGCGTCATGCCCAACGGTGTGAATATGTGCTCACGACTGAAGGCGGCGAGGGATTGGCCGCTGACTCTGCCTACGATGATCGCCAGCAGGTTGTAGTCGGTGTTGATGTACTGATAGAAGGTACCCGGGGCGTAGTTCAACTTTCTCTGTGCGGCGGCGATGTCCAGGACGTCGTCATTCGTGTATACGCGCGTCGTCCGAGGCCATCCGGCCATCGCTTCGACGGTGCCCCAATCGCGCAGTCCGCTGGTGTGACCCAGAAGCTCGTTGATGGTGATCGGGGTCCCGTAGTTGGGCAATTCAGGAAGGTATTTCCTGATGTCGTCCGTGAGGGAAATTTTGCCCTGCTGTGCCAGTAGCAGGACCGATGTGGCGGTGAATTGCTTGGAAACCGATCCCGCCTCGAAGACCGTTGCGGGAGTGATGGGTACGTCGTGCTCGAGATCGGCGGTCCCATAGCCCCGGGTCAGGAGTACGCGTCCATCTTTCTCGACCCCCAGGGCGCAACCGGGAGCGCCAGGGCGGGTCACCGACTGGAAAACGCGATCGACGAGGCGTCCGCTATCCGAAGAGGAGGCGGCCTGCGCGTGTCCGGGCGTCGAGCTCGCGAGCGCGGCGAGCAAGAGAGCGAACGCCAGAGATCGCGCGGAGTACTTTCGCCCTACTGCGGTCATTGAGCTGCCTCCCAATTGAATATCTACTTTAAAGTACCGGAAAGCGGGCTTTTTAAGCCTTTTAATACCCATAAACTTGAATCCTTGGCTAGCTCCGATACAATAAAAGCGTGATAAGCCGAACTTTTCAGCATTTTAATGTATAGGCCATGTCGAAGCGAAACACCCTTTCAACGGCTCTTCCGTTCGAGGTCGAGCAAGCGCTGAAGACGCTAGGGACGAATCTGCGCACTGCTCGCCTGGCGCGCAATCTCTCGATTGAGCAGGTTGCCGCCAAGATCGGCGTGGGCTATCGGACCGTCGCCACGGCCGAGGCCGGCAAGCCCGGCACCGCGGTCGGTGTCTATCTTTCCCTCTTTTGGATTTACGGGCTCGTCGGTCAGATCCAAGAGCTGGCTGATCCGCTGCGCGATCCCCTCGTACAGCGGGCCACGCGAACGCGGGAGCGTTCCTATCCCACCCGGAAGGGAGCACTCGATAATGACTTCTGAGGCCTTCGTCCATCTCATGCTTCCCGGGACGACCGAGTTCGTCGCGGCAGGTCGCTTCGTACTCGCGAGCGACAGATCGGGTGTTCCGTACGGCCGCTTCGTCTACGGACGCAGTTACCTGGAGCGCAGCGACGCGGTGCCCATCGACCCCATTGAGCTTCCGTTGTCCGATCGCACCTACGAAACCATGAATCTCAAGGGGATGTTCGGTGCAATTCGCGATGCCGGGCCGGACTATTGGGGTCGCCGGGTGATCGAAAAACACTCGGGCGTCACAACCCTTGGGGAGCTCGACTACCTGTTGCATTCCCCCGATGATCGCGCCGGTGCACTCGGTTTTGGGATTGGCCGCGAGCCGCCCGCCCCGTTGCGCAAGTACAACCGCACCATCGACCTCGAGCATTTGCAAGCGCTAGCCGACAAGCTCCTGGCCGAAGCTGCTGGCGATTCGAGCGCGCCCGGGATCGAGCAGGTGGCAGACCTCCTGCTTTTGCGTACCTCCATGGGCGGTGCGCGGCCCAAGGCCGTAATCGAAGACGAGGGGCAGCTGTGGCTGGCAAAGCTCAACCGCACGGATGATCCATGCAACCAGGCGCGGGTCGAGCACGCGATGCTCGTGCTTGCACGAGAATGCGGCATCTCGAGCGCCGAAAGTCGCGTCATTCAGATCGGGGGCCGCGATGTGCTTCTGGTGAAGCGCTTCGACAGGGTACCGGCGGCTGATGGCGCTCAGCGACGCGCCCGCATGCTCTCTGCGTTGACGCTGCTCCGTGCCGGAGACTCGCATCAGGACCGCGGGAGTTGGTCTTACGTACTGCTCGCCGAGTCGCTGCGCCGGGTGAGCCGAGAACCGAAGGCCGACGCCGCGGAACTATTTCGGCGCATGACATTCAATGCTCTGATCTCAAACGCCGACGATCACCCGCGTAATCACGCCGTCATTGCCCTCGATCAGGACTTTCGGCTCTCGCCCGCCTATGACCTCACACCGATCCCACAGGTCAGTGTCGAGCGGCGCGATCTCGCGCTCGCGATCGGTGATTACGGTCGCTACGCGAATGCCGACAACCTCATCTCGCAGTCACCGCGTTTTCTCCTCGAGCGCGAGCAGGCCATCCGCGTGGTCAATGAAATGGAAGCCTGCGTACGCGCACGGTGGTACGCCGTTTCGCGGCGCGAAGGCGTGACCGAACACGACTGCGCACAGATTTCACGCGCCTTCGTGTACGCAGGCTTCCGATATCCGCCAGGCGCTCGGAGCTGACCTACCGGGACGCTGACCTTCAGGCTCGATTGCCTCAGGGCGGATTGTTCGGCTTTGTCTCGCTGTGCTCCTTGTCCGCGCTGCCATGCTCCTTTGCGTGAGAGCTCGGTGGCGGTGTCTTTGGCCGCTGGGTGTGGCCACCCTTCGGCGGACCCCGTCCTTCAGAGGTGGCGGCACCATGCATCTGGTGGGTCGCGGCACCATGTGTCTGGTTTTCGGGGTGCGCCGTAGCCGGCGACCGCGAATGTGTCATCGGATGCGGGCTAGGTTGACGTGGAGAAGTATGATGTGAAGCTGACTGGTGTGAACCAGATTGGCGGGGCGCCGGCCCGTGCCCACCATGCTGCGGCGGCTGTCCCGACGGCCTCGCGAGTCTTGCGGGTCGGGCGAACCTGCGACGGGCCCATGTTTCGCGCTGCCCATACCACGGGCGACCCTGGTAGTACTGGCCCCAGTAGGTGTCGACGGAGAACGTGATGACCGGCACGCCCACCTGCGGTCCGTAGGAGTACAGCCAGACTGTTCCGCCGTTGTAGTCGAAGTAAATGCCGCCGCCGTACATCCAGCCTCTGTTGCCCTCAACCGAGACATCGCACCAGCTCCAGCCATCCAGGCAACCATGCACTTCGAGCGGCGTCCCCTCATCCACCTGCGCGACCAATGGGTAATCCCGGTCGGGCCCTGCGTGTAGGTTCATCTGCTTAGCGGTATATGCGTTCTGTGCGCCCGCAGTGCCGCATACGGCAAGCAGTAGCACAGCGAATGAAGAGACGAGATGACGTCGATACATGGGCCAAGCCTCCGATTGTTTTGTCTTCGTGGCCGACGATTTCAGGGGAAACCAGTTCAATACATAATTCATTACATACGGGTGGAGTTCCCGATGAAGCTCACGGGCTCGTCCGCGATGCAGCATTAGGCGTGCCGAGCCCTTGCTCGGGCTTATTCTGAGCCGTTGGCGCGGGTCACGTCCACCCAAGCGACTGCCAGAACCGGCGTTCTTCCCCATCCGGGTCCCCCGCCACTCGACACCGGCTGTCGAGCAGCATGACTTCGCGTGTAGCCGTGTCGTAACGCGGCCAGGCAGGCTGCCCTCGCGCGGTCGGGGTACCACTGCGGGCGAAGCTGGCGAAATAGCCGCTCATCGCCCTGGAGACTGCCGGGAGTCCTGGACCGTTGCCCTGGAGGTCCGTCATCTCGTAGTTGTAGAACACGATGGAGATATCGCTGGCATGACAGGCGCGCAGGGTCCAATCCGTACCGGTGATCGGCACGTTCGAGCGGAAATCGTCACGGTACCGGTAGACCGGCGCGGGTTGCAGCGACTTGCGATCCGCCAGCAGCGCCGTATTGTTGCCCATGAACGTGGCGGTCTCGATCGCGATGGCCCGCTCGACCGGTGACGTGTTCGGCATGAACTTGCCGTAGGAGGAGAAGATGCGGCCCGCCACATCTCCGACCCTGTCGCGTAAGCGCGCGGTCAACTCTGCCGCGCTCGCGTAAAAGTACCCGGGATCATCCCGGTAAAAGAAGACGGCCTCATCGTGCGCGTTGCCGATGAGAAGCGGCACCGCCGCCGCGAGTGGCGGCGCGTTTGGCTCGAAAGGGTCCCGCGGCAGAAAAGTCCCATCCACCACCGGACCCCATTCGCCAGGATGCTTCGCTCGGAGCGCCGCGATGCTGGGAGGCAGAACCGGATGGCTGGCGAGATAGCCCTTGGTTGGCATTGCTAGCGGACCGAGGCGCTGATCGCCCGCCAGCTGGATGGCGATGAGCTTCTCGGCCGGCACATCGGTAAGCTTGCCTACCTCGTGCGGGGCGAGGCCGACCCCCGCCAGCAGCCGGCGAGCGGTCTCCGTAGCGATGTCTCCTGGCACGGCGCGCGGCGTGGCGCCGCTCTGAATCCCCGCCTTGTGCAAGAGACCCTGCGCTGCCGGCATTGCCATCAGCGTGCCGGTTTTGCCGCCGCCTCCCGACTCGCCGAACACCATTACGTTGGCCGGATCGCCGCCGAAGGTGGTGCTGTTCCGCCTCACCCAGCGGAGCGCGGCGATGATGTCGAGCATGCCCTGATTGCCAGACGTGGCGTATTCGCTGCCGCCCAGCTCGCCGAGATACAGATAGCCGAATAGACCCAGCCGGTGATTGATCGCCACCACCACGACGTCGTAGGTCGCCGCGAGACGTGCGCCGTCCTGGATGTTCTGACCCCCCGACCCGGTGGTGAATCCGCCGCCGTGACAGTAGAACATCACGGGCCGCTTGCCGTTGTCATTCACCGCTGGCGTCCAGACATTGAGCACCAGGCAGTCCTCGCTGTAGGCGGGCTCATGCTCGCCGTAAGTGGTGCCGGGTCCCTGCATCGCGGGTGGTCCGAGGCGAGTGGCGTCGCGCACCCCTGCCCACGACGTCACTTCCGGCGCATCCTTGAAGCGATTTCTGCCGGACACGGGTCCCGCGTATGGAATCCCCTTGAAGGCAAGTGCGCCGCGGCTGTGTCCGCCGCGGATACGGCCGCTGTCGATCTCGACCTCGATGAACGGGCCCACGGTCTGGGTGGGCCATGAGGGCTCCTGGGCGCGCGCCGGCAGCCACAGGCAAGGCGCCGCGATCATCGCTGCGCCGGCCTGCAACACCCGGCGCCGGTCGAGAGACTGTGCCATGTTCGTGGGTCTCCAATGGTACCGCTACCACTGTAGCACAGGCCTACCGTCCGGCGGCGCGGCGTGAGCGAGCGGTGGGTGGTGCGCTTCGTACCGCGGGTGAGCCGTCTGATCGCCGCAATGCCGTAGCGCTAGCGACGGCGAAAGACCAGCCGCAACTCCTGCTTCGCCTTGTCAAGGACCCGGCGCCGCTCGGGAGTGAGGCTCTTCCCGGCGCGATTGATGTGGAAGCTCAGCATCGACATGGCCGAGCGATACGGCTCGGACTTGCGCCGCTCGCTCGACTCGGCGGAGCGCTTGAGCGAAAGCGCGATCGCGCGCGGGCTTCGTTTGGTGAATACCCCGCTCTCGAGATCGAGCGCGTCGCTGGTCTGCATTACGCGCCGCGACCATCGGGCAGCCCTTTTGGCAGGCGCGCGCCTGGCTTTGCCGGTATGGTTGCTGCCGGAACGTGGCCGGCGCCGTGAAGTCTTTGTTGCCATACGAAACGGAATCCGGTGGCACGAGCAGAGTTCCGCACGAGTGCAACGGGGCGAGGAGGATCGTGGTGGTTCGGATGACTTCATTGCGGGCATTTGCCTGCGTGTTCGCGGCGATTTTGTCCGGTGCCGCGCAGGCCCAAGCCGACGCCACCGGAGCCTCCGAGACGGTCCAAAGCCTCGTGACGCGCATCAATCACGCGCATTCGTCTTCGGATTGGAAGAGCTACCGATCCGACTCCCTCGAGCTCGTACGGTTCCTGAACGGATCACCGGATGCCTTGCTGGAGCTTGCGAAGGCGGAAGCCCGCACGGGCGATTCCGGCGACGCCTTGCGCGAGCTCCGTACGATCGCCCGGATGGGCGTTTCTCAGTCGCAGCTCGGCACACTGGCGGATTTGGCCGATTTACGCAGCCGCCCCAAATTCCAACAGATCCTCCGGCTGATGGCCGTCAACGCGAAACCGGTATCGCATTCGCGTCGAGCATTCGCCATTCCGGACGCGGGGTTCCTGCCGGAGGACCTGGCTTATGACTCGAGCGACGGCGGGCTTCTTCTGACGAGCGTACGCGAAGCGAGAATCGTGACCATCTCGGGCAGTGGCCGGGTGAGTACGTTTGCTCGTGCGCCGGACGGTTGGCCCATGCTGGCGATCAGGATCGATGCCAAACGCCGCGTGGTTTGGGCCACGGAGGTGGCATTGACTGGTTTTCGCAGTATTCCCCGGCACGATTGGGGACGTTCCGTCGTGCTCCAATTCGATTTGCGCACGGCTCGATTGCTGCGCCGCATCGAGGGGCCGCGCGGCAGTCAGCTCGGGGACATGACGCTGTCGCCGGCGGGAAGTCTGCTGGTGTGCGATTCGAATGATGGCGGACTCTATGTCGTCCAGCCTGGCGACTCCCGGCTCGCGCGCTTGCCCACCAGTGAGTTCGTGTCCCCGATGACGCCCGTATTCATCCGCGCGGACCAGGTGTTCGTTGCCGACTACGTGCGCGGGATCGCACTGTTGGATCTTGGCACCGATCGGGTCATGTGGTTGCCCACAGAGAACAAATACGCGCTGGCGGGGACCGATGGCCTTTATTGGTACCGAAACCGGCTGATCGCGATCCAGAATGGCCTCACGCCGCAGCGCATAGTCAGCTTGACTCTCGATCGTGCGCGCACCCGAATAACCGCCGAGCACATCATCGAGAGCGGCACGCCAGAGCTCGATCCCTCGCACGGCATCATTGTTGCCGGCTCCCTCTACTTCATCGAGAACTCCGGCTGGAACGAGCTCACCGGCGACGGCTCGGTGCGACGTGGCGCCAAGCTGACTCCCGCCGCCATCATGCGCACGCAGTTGTAGAGCCGCGCCTCCGCCGGCCCTTAGCGCAGGTGCGTGCTCATCCAGCCGACCCACCGGCGAAACACGTCGGTCGTCCGCACGATGTCCCCAGGGAAATGAGTGTCAGCCGGGTAGGCATAGAATTCGACCTCCACGCCGTTGTCACGCAGCGCGTGATACCACTCGTAGCTGTTGACCAGCGGCACGTTGGGATCGCCGACATCCCCCATGATCAGCGTCGGCGCCTTGACGTCCTGCGCATGGGCGATCGGTGACTGCGCCCGCCAGATCTGATAGTAGCGGCTGGTCCAGGGCGAGCCGCCGAAGAAATACACATCGCCCTGCTGATAGAACGAGACGGTGTAATCCATCACCCAATCGTTGAGTGCGGCGCCCGAGACCGCCGCCTTCCACACCCGCGGATATCGGCTGGAGAGCCAGTCGGTCATGTAACCGCCGTAGGACCAGCCGCTCACGCCGATTCGCCGCGGATCGACGCTGCCCAGCTTCTCGACCGCGGCGAGGCCGGCCATCACGTCCCTGCCGGGCCCTGCGCCGGTGTCGCGGAAGATGGCATGCTGGTAGGCGTCTCCAAGATTGGTACTGCCGCGATAATTGGGCTCGAACACCAGGAACCCTGCCGCCGCGAGCAGCTGTGCGAGCGCCGAGAATCGCATGGTGGAGGCGCCTTCCGGGCCGCCGTGGATCATCAGTACGAGCGGATACCTGTGTCCCTGCTCGTACCGCGGTGGATAGGTCAGAACGCCGTCCTCGTGAAATCCGTCAGGCCCCCGCCAATCGATCGTCGCCGCACGGCCGAGCGACAGTGAGTCCAGGAATCCGTTGACGTCCGTCAGTCGTCGGGGTCTTGCGTCAGGCGAGTCCATTACGTACAGCTCGTCCGCGTGGCCCGGCGTATCGCCGACGAAGGCGATCACTCCATGTGAAGAAACGCTCGGTCGATCCGTGATCCCTACGCCGCCGAGATCGAGAATCCTCGGGCGGCCGTCCATGGCCTGTTCCCATATCACGGAACGGGTGCCGTCCTGGCCTACCAGCAGCAGGCTCTTGCCGTCCGGCAGCCATGCATAAAAGTCGATGTTTCGAGCGAGCGCTCGGGTCGCATCGAACGTCCTGCCGCCTTGCTTCACGTATACGGCGGACCCGTTGTTCTCGTCGCCGTCACGTGGCCGTGTGAACGCGAAGGCATCACCCGCGGGCGCATAACTCAATGTAGTCGCGCCCTCCGCGCTGACGAGGGTCGCCGGATTCCCGCCCTTTGCCGCGATACCGCCGATGACCGACTGGTAGGCAAGCGCCCAGTAAGGGTCCGGGAAGCGGCTGAAGGCGATCGTGCCGCCATCCGGGCTCCACGCCGGCTCCGGCGCCGAATCCTGCTGGTCCGTGTAGAGACTGAACTGGCCTCGCGTCAGCCGCACCGCCGGGCCACCCGTGCTCGGCACGACCCAGAGGTGCGAAGGAGTCAGTGCCGCCCGGACCAGGAAGTTGTTTTCCGTGACCTTGAAGGCATCGTCGTGCGCCTTGATCGCCTTCTCATTTGCGGGTACATCCGCCGCGATATAGGCGATCGACTTGCCGTCCGGGCTCCAGGAGAACGACACAACATCGCGTCTGGCGCCGGTGACGCGCAGCGCATCTCCCCCGCCCATCGGCAACACGAAAACCTGATCGTGTTTCTCGGTTGCGTCTGCCGCGGCTTTGCTCTTGGCATTTGCCGGGGCAGGTGCCGCCGGTGTGGTGTCCGTGGCAATGAACGCGAGCCGCGTTCCATCCGGCGACCAGCGCGGCGACGAGACGTCCGTGCGGTAACGCGTCAGCGGCCGCCGGGCGCCGGTCGCGACATCGAGCAGATCGATTTCGTGCCTCGACTCGTCGGTACCCCAATCCGGGGTGGAGACCACCACGACGATCTCGCGGCCATTGGGAGACACTTGCGGATCGCTCAGGGATACGAGGTTACGCAAATCGGGGAGCGTGAAATCGCGCCCCGCCGCGCAGCCGGTGCCGCAGCGAACGAAGCCGATGAGCGCCGCGACCCCCACGACCAAAAAGGTTTCGGTCCTCATGTCGCTCTCTACTCTGTGTCGCCGCTTGGCGCGGTGACCCGGCATCTTACCGGCCGGGCTGCGCCGGGTCCGCATCAGCCTTCGGCTGCCCGCGATGAACGGCGTAGAATCTCCGGCAGGCGGCTCCGACACGACCGTGGAGGCAGACGTTGCGGGTGAAAAAGGCATTCCGTGCGCAGCGTTACCTGACGGCAGCGCTGCTCGTCGTGCTGCTCCTGCCGGTTTCGTCACAGCCGGTGGCGGCCGCCAGTGCGCCGGCGAAACCCGCTGCCCCAGCCACGCGGGTGCCGTCAAAAGCACTGACGTCGATCCTCATCGTGGCTCAGGGCGCCGTGTCAGACCCCAATTTCGGGGGCTCGGTCGTGGTTGTGATGAACAATATCGGGCCGGCCCCGGTCGGGATCATCATCAACAGACCGATGCCACTCACCGTGGCGCGCTTCTTTCCGAACCTGAAGCAGCTGGCGCAGGCACGCGACAAGATGTACTTCGGCGGCCCCGTCGAGTTCGGCACCGTGTGGTATCTCTTTCGCGCCAAAACGGCGCCTGCGACCGCAATCCGGGTCTGCGACGGCGTA
Source organism: uncultured Pseudomonadota bacterium (assembly GCA_963812925.1). Classification (GTDB taxonomy): domain Bacteria; phylum Pseudomonadota; class Gammaproteobacteria; order Steroidobacterales; family Steroidobacteraceae; genus 13-2-20CM-66-19. The sequence goes on from CAWEXF010000009.1 coordinate 522,679, forward strand.
TACGTGAGCTCGGATGACAAGCTGTTGCTCAAGCTGCTGGGCCGGCCGAACCCGCTGCAGGGCCTGCGGCTCTTCATCGGCCATGCGGGTTGGTATCCGGGCCAGCTGCAGATGGAGATCCAGGGAGGCGCCTGGACGCCCAAGCGCGCCGACGCCGATTCGATCTTCAACCCTGAGCCGAAGCTCCCCTGGCCGTCGGCGTCAGGTCCCAAACGCGGGACCTGACGCCCGGCGGGATCAGCCGTTCCCCATCACTCGAGCGTAAGCCGGCCGCGCGGCGCAACGCTTGCTCCAGGCGTTCAAGTGCTGGTATTCGCTGAAGTCCAGCTTCATGAATCGCAGCCAATCGACGAGGGAATTCACGTGCGCGTCCGCCAGCGTGTAGCCCCCGAGCAGGTACTGCCGGTCGGCCAGCGCCCGATCGAGAATCTGCAGGCAGCCGCGCGTGTCGGCTTCGGCTGCCGCGGCCGCCTTCGCGTTGTGCTGCTCGGCCGGGAACCAATCGGACGTGTTGCGAACATAGCGGCCGAACGCATCTCCCAGAGTTACGTTGGACCAGACCACCCACTTCATCGCCTCGCCCCGTTCCGGTCCCGGCCCGGGGTACAGGCCCTTGGCGACGCCGAAGATTTCGCCGAGGTAGAGAGTGATGGCGGCCGACTCCCAGATCGCGGTGCCGTCGTGGACCAACACCGGAATCTTGCCGTTGGGATTGACGCGGAGAAATTCCTGGCTGTGGGTCTCGCCTTTCTTGATATCGACCGTCACCCGCTCGCAGGGCACCGCGAGCTCTTCCAACACGAGATTGGTGATGACCGCCGTGCTCATCGGAGAGTAGTAGAACGTTAGGCTCATGACGTTCGGCTCCATGTTGGTTTTGAGGGGAATCCAGTGTAGCGCCACTGCTTCCCGCCGGTCCAACCAGTTGCGGCTGCGCCGCGGTACTGGACGGGATGTGGGCGGCTGGGGCTCAGGCGTTGCCAGCCGCGGCATCCAGCCGGGCCGCCAGATCGTAGGTGTCGCTCGAGGTGATCCGGACATCGGCCCAATCGCCCGGGCGAAGCCCGCGCGCGCCGGTGATCCGCACCACCCCATCGATCTCCGGCGCATCGGCCTCGCTGCGGGCGATCGCGCCGGCGTCGCTGACGGCATCCACGAGCACGCGCAACCGGGTGCCGACGCGCCGCGCCAGCCGTGCCGCGCTGATGGCCGCCGCGCGTTCCATGAATCGGGAGTACCGCTCCTCCTGGACTTCGGCGGGCACGTGCCCTTCGAGGGCGTTGGCGGCGGCGCCTTCGACCGGCGAGTACTTGAAGCAGCCGACCCGGTCGAGCTGTGCCTCCTGCAGCCAGTCGAGCAATTCCTGAAACTCGCTCTCGGTCTCCCCGGGGAAGCCGACGATGAATGTGCTCCGCAGCGTCAGGTCGGGGCACTGCTCGCGCCAGGCCGCGATGCGCCGCAGCACGTCCTCGGAATGGGCAGGCCGCCGCATTCGCTTGAGCACCGAGGGGCTGCCATGCTGGAAGGGAATGTCGAGGTACGGCAGCACGCGTCGCTCCGCCATCAGCGGCATGACCTCGTCGACGTGCGGATACGGATAGACGTAGTGCAGCCGGACCCAGATGCCCAGGGTTCCAAGGCCGCGCGCCAGGTCGATGAATCGCGTGCGGTACTCGTTATCGCGCCAGACCGCCGGCGCATAGCGGATATCTGCCCCGTAGGCGCTGGTGTCCTGGGAGATGACCAGCAGTTCCCGGACGCCCGCCGCGGCCAGCCGCTCGGCTTCGCGCAGCACGTCGTCGATGCGGCGGCTCACGAGCTTGCCGCGCAACGCCGGGATGATGCAGAAGCTGCACTTGTTGTTGCAGCCCTCGGAAATCTTGAGATACGCGTAGTGCCGCGGTGTCAGCCGTACGCCCTGCGGCGGTACCAGGTCGAGAAACGGATCGTGTTGCGGCGGCAGATGCTCGTGAACCGCCGACATTACCTCGGCGTAGCTCTGCGGCCCCGTGACCTTGAGCACGCTCGGATGACGCTCGAGGATGCGCTCCGGCCTCGCGCCCAGGCAGCCGGTCACGATCACCTTGCCGTTCCGCTCCAGAGCCTCGCCGATGGTTTGCAGCGATTCGTCGATCGCCGCGTCTATGAAGCCGCAGGTGTTGACGACCACGAGGTCTGCCTGCTCATAGGTCGGGGCTACCTCGTACCCCTCGGCCCGCAGCGTCGTCAGAATGCGCTCGGAATCGACCAAGGCCTTGGGGCAGCCCAGGCTGACGAAGCCGACTTTCGGGATGCGCTCGCGCGGCTTGGCGCGGCGCCGGGTTGCGGGGCGGGAGGACATGAGGGGGCGCGAAGAGTACCCGCCGCACTTCACGGCCGCAATAGCGACAGGGTCGGCGCCCGCCTAGCGGCCGTAGAGCCCCACCAATTCCGCCTGCGCGAGCGCACTGGCTTGCACCTTGGCGGCGACTTGGGCCGCGCTGGCGCCGGCGCCGAGCCCCAGCTTGGTCACGCTCAGCGCATAGAGCATCAGCCGGTAATGGTGCGGTGGGCCGGGCGGCGGGCAGGGGCCCCCATAGCCCATCGAGCCCCAGTCGTTGCGCACCTGGATCGCCCCCATGGGCAGCAGGTGTCTTGCCGGATCGCCCGCGCCGGCTCGAAGCGAGGTCACCTCCGCGGGGATGTCGAACACAGCCCAGTGCCACCAACCTCCCCGCGCGTCCGGATCGAACATCAGCACCGCGAAGCTGCGCGTGCCCGCCGGCGGATGGTTCCAGGAGAGCGCAGGGGAGGCGTTGCCGCCGTGGCAACCGAACCCGTCATAGACGCAGCCGAGGGTGATGGCTCCGCCAGGCGCGAAATCGGTGCTCTGCAGCGCAAGCTGTGAGACCGCGGCGGCCAGACGCGTGGCCGGCGGGGTGATCGCCATGGGGCCGGCCAACGCCAAGGCGGGTGTCGCGAGGAGCGCCGCCGCGAGTGCGGGCACGTTCCGCCGGGCGCTGCTGATCCGCACTGTTCGCTGCATGGTACGAGACCTCTCCCACCTGCCGAGCGGATCAAGTGTGCAGCCCGGAACGCCATCCGGCAAACTGTTGTGATGATGCAGGGGCAAGCGCAGAAAGTCGCCTTGGTCACGGGCTCCACCGACGGTCTGGGCCGCGCCGTGGCGCTCGCGCTCGCCGCTTCCGGGTTCGAGGTATTGATCCATGGCCGCGATGCCCGGCGGGGAAGCGATCTGGTGCGGCAGATCTCCGGGCAGGGTGGGTCTGCCGTCTTTCACCGCGCCGACTTCTCGTCTCTGGCGGAAGTGCGCGCGCTGGCCGACAGCGTACGGGGCGCGCACGATCGCCTGCACCTGCTGATCAACAATGCCGGCATCGGAACCGGCGACGACGGCCGCCCCGCGCCGCGGCGGACCAGCGCGGACGGCCACGAGTTGAGATTCGCGGTCAATTATCTCGCCGGCTACCTGTTGACGCGGCTGCTGCTGCCGGCGCTCGTGCGCGGCGCGCCGGCGCGCATCGTCAACGTCGCCTCGGCGGGCCAGTACCCGCTCGACTTCGACAACCTGATGCTGACGCGCGCCTACAGCGGGATGCGCGCGTACGCGCAGAGCAAGCTGGCGCAAGTCATGCTGACATTCGATCTCGCGGCGGAGCTGCGCGAGAAAGGCGTAACCGTCAACTGCCTGCATCCCGCGACCTACATGGACACGACGATGGTGCGCGCCGCCGGCGTCGCGCCCGTGAGCACGGTCGAGGAGGGAGCGGCAGCGGTGATGCGCCTCGCCGTCTCCGAGCGGCTCGACGGCCATACGGGCGACTACTTCGACGGCTTGCGCCCGGGCCGGGCAAACGCCCAGGCCTATGATCCGCAGGCCCGGTGGCGGTTGGCGGAAGTCAGCGCCCGGCTCGCCGGGCTCGACTCCGAGCCATGAACTCCCCGCTGCCGTTCGATCGCGAGTACTACCGGCGCTACTACTACGACCCGCGCACGGCGGTGACGACCCGCCGGGAAATGAATGCTCGTGCGCGCCTCATCGCGGCTTTCACCGAGCACGTCGGCCTGCCGGTGCGCAGGCTCCTCGACGCCGGTTGCGGCACCGGCCTGCTGCGCACCCCGCTCAAGCGCCTGCTGCCGAAGGCCGATTACGTCTGTCTGGAGACGAGCCCCTATCTTTGCAGCCGCTACGGCTGGGAGCACGGCCGGATCGAGGAGTACCGCAGCTCATCGGCGTTCGACCTCGTGATCTGCTACGACGTGCTGCAATACCTCGACGACCCCGCTGCCGCGCGCGCCTTGAGCAACTTCGGTCGGCTCTGTCGCGGTGTGTTGTACTTCAGCGCCCTGACGCGCCGCGACTGGGAGTGGAACTGCGACCCGGTGCGAACCGATGCCAACGTAAATCTGCGCGCCGCGCGCTGGTACCGGGTGCGGCTGCAGCGCAATTTCCGCGAAATCGGCGCCGGGTTCTGGCTGCGCCGCGGCGCCCCGCTCACCGTCTGGGAGCTGGAATCCCAGTTCTGAAGCGAGGATTGCGCGTGACCGACACCGATCCCACCGTAGCGCTGCTGGCCGCCTTCCGCGGCGCGGTCACCTGCAGCCGCACGGCCGGCGCCCTGACTCTCACCGGCTACGCCGCCGATTCCGCCGAAGACCGCCTCATCCTGACGCTCGTTTCCTCGTCGATTCCCGACATCCCGGACTCGCTGAAGGGCGTCATCCTGACTGCCGTCGGTGAGCAGCGTTATCGCATTGCTTCGGGGTCTTGGGAGCGGGTCGTGGAGGCGACGTCCCTCCATATCCATCGCGATGTCGGCAGGGCGTTCTACCGCGCGGTGCCGCCGCGCCCGGTGCCGCTCGCGAAGCGCTTCTTCTGGTTGGCAGTGCTCTGGCTCGCCGGCAGCCGCACCGGCAAGCTGGTCCTCTCGTCTCTTCGCCGCCAGTGATGGGCAACTAGCCCGGTTCCGCGAGCTCCGTGGCCGGGACCGTGCTGCGCTCCCTGCCCAACAGTGCCTTGTAGGTTGCCATCTGTCCCTGAAACGCCCGATTCCAGGTGAACTTCCGCTCCACCTTCGCCCGCGCGTTGGCTCCCAGCGCCTCGATATCGCGCTCATAGAGCTCCGCGATCGCCGCCGCCATCTTCGCGCTGCTGCCGGGCTCCGCGAGCACACCCACTCCGTCGTCCACGAACTCCGGGAGCGCGCCGGCGCGCACCGCCACCACCGGCCGCCCGCAGGCCATTGCCTCCAGGATGACAAGCCCGAAGGTCTCCTTCGTCCCCGCGTGCACCAGCGCATCCGCCGATGCCAGCCATTCCGCCAACTCGATGCTGTCGCGGCGGTAGGGCAGCATCGTCACGTTGGCGGCCGGCCGGCCTTGCCGCTCACCGCCGATCAGCAGCAGGTGATACGGCGAGCCCAACTGCGCGAACGCCTGCAACAGCAGCGGCAGGTTCTTTTCGCCCGAGAACCGTCCCGCGTAGACGAGCACGCGGGCCGCCGGAGCGAGACCCAGTCGCTGCCGCAACCAGCCGCCGCGCCGCTGCGGACGGAACACTTCCGTGTCGACGCCGAGCGGCTGATGCACCGTGTTCGCAACGCCCAGATCATTCAGTACGTCGCACATCACGCGGCTCGGCGCAAACACGACGTCGAAGCGCTGGTAGAGCCAGCGCAGATAGCGCTCGAGCACCCGCCCGGTGACGCGCCCGCCCATGCGGCGGCTGATGATCTGCGGCAGGTTGGAGTGATAGAACGCGGCGATCGGGATGCCGCGGCGCCCCGCCAGGCGCCAGGCGGCCCAAGCGGGATGGAAGGCGTCACCCACCTCGACCAGGTCCGGCTGCAGCGCATCGAGCAGCCGCACCCAGCGGCGCGGATCGACCGGCAGGCGGTAGTTGAAGCTGCCTGGTACGGGGTAGCCGGCCAGCGTGCATACTCCGCCGCGCTCCGTTCGGTCGCGCTCGCCCGGCACCACCAGGGTGTGTTCCCAGCGGCTGTGAGTCGTCAACCAGGCGTGCTTCGCGGTCAGGTAGCGTTTGACGCCGCCGCTCGTCGGCGAATAGAAAAGCGTGGTATCGACGAGGTGCAGGCGGTCGTTCAAGATCGGAAGTTACCAGGTCAAACTACGTGCCTGCATTGCACCTGTCCGGAGCAGGCATTGTCAAGATGCGCGGTGCCTCAGACGGGAGTTTCGCGGGCGCGACGTCAGGCCGCCGTCGGCTGCGCCTGCAGGGTGGCGCCCTGGCGCAGCGTGGCCGTGGCCTCGATCACCTCATCGGCCGTGTTGAAACGATCCTCGCGCCGCTTCGCCAGCAGCCGTGAGATCACCGGCATGTGACGGGAGAGTGACAACGGCAGTTGCGGCGGCGGCGCGTTCACGTGCTGTTGCAACACCTCCATCGCCGATCCGCCCGTGAAAGGCTTCCTGCCGGTCAACATCTCGTGGTAGATCACGCCGAGACTGTAGAGGTCGGAGCGCGCATCGAGCTCCTCGCCCAGGGCCTGCTCGGGGCTCATGTAGTACGGCGAGCCGCGCAGCACGCCGGTGCGGGTGCTGTGACAGGCGCCGTCCAGCGTGCGCGCCAGCCCGAAATCGATGAGCGCGATCTCGTCGCTCTCGCGCAGCATGACATTGGGCGGTTTCAGGTCGCGATGCAGCAGACCCGCGCCGTGCACCACGCTCAGCGCCGCGGCGATCTGCTCCACGTAGCGCAGTGTTTCCCCCTCCGTCACGCCGAAGTACATGCGGGCCTTGAGGTCGCCGCGCGGAAAGTACTCCATGGCGAGGTACTCGAGCCCGTTCTCGATACCGTAATCGTGAATCCTGACCACTGCCGGATGGCGGATGGCGAGAATGGCTTTGTATTCGCGCTCCAGCGCCTGACGCTCGGCGTTGGCGTCGCGCGAGGTCCTGCTGACTTTCAAGGCGACGTCCGTGGCGAGCGCCGTGCTTGCGGCCAGGTAGACGACCGCTTTCTCCGACTCGCCGATCTTCTTCGCGATGGAGTACCCGGCGATGGTCGGTGGCGCGTCGCTGTCCAGCGCCGGCGGCGCGCCGGCCTCTTCGGCCGGCTGCTCCGCGCGTTCTGGCTGCGCGGGCACATCGAGCGCGACGGACTGAGCCGTATGCGCCAGATCCGCGAGGCGGCGGGCGACGCGCTGCTCGATGCGGCGCAGCGCCACGCGTACGGAGGTCTTCAGCCGGTCCGGAGTGAGCAGGCGCTTCGGCAGGTAGTCCGCGGCGCCAAGCTGCAGCGCCCGCACCGCGGTGAGCTCGTTGCCGTCGTCGGCCAGGGCAATCACCGCCGATGTGATGTTGCGCGACCGGAGCTTGCGCAGCAGCTCGAGACCGTGCGCGTCGGGGTCCTCGGGGCTGGTGCCGAAGTTGGCGGCGAGCAGGAGGACGTCGCACTCGCGGCCCGTCACCAGGGCGCTCCAGGGCTCGAATTCCGTGAGGTCAATAGCTCCTATGGCGGCGTCCGGGCACACGATACCCAGATGCATCCGCAGCCATTCGCGATACTTCGCATCGCGATCCACAACCAGCATGCGCGCTGGTGAGCCTGTCCGCCTGGTTTCCACCTGCCACCCGAGAACGGCCGTTCTCTCAGCAGAAAACGATGGACCAGCCTGGGCTCGGTTGTCGCTAGGCTCCGGGCGATTCTGTGAAGCCCGTCACCGGGCCTGGACGGACTTGTGATCGAAAGCAAGTAATCGAGCGGTCCCGGGCCCAAGGCCTCAATTCCGCGGTAGCAGGAACTGCGTGCCCTGGTAGCTGAGGACGACGCCATCCGGCCGGATGGCATCCACGTGCACGCCGCCCGGCAGGGTATCCCCCTCCCCAAGCCTGTGCATGTTGATCAGGACGAAGCGATCCCGCGGGCGATCGGCGAACACGTGCATGTCCAGGTGCAGCGGGGGCAGGTTGTCGCTGGTGACGATCTGCTGGTAGAGCGGCATATCTCCTCCGGCGGGGCCGCCACCGGATGTCCCGAAGCCGGGAGTCGCGGCCGGCTCGACCGCCGGTGCGTTATCGCTGGGATTGTCGCCGGGAGATGGCTTACCCGTGTTTGGCGCGCTGTTGGTGAGGGGAGCCGCTGCAGCTGGTGCGGCGCCTGCGGCCTGCCCTGAAGCCGCGGGGTCCTGGGCCGGCGGGGTAATCGTCGCGCGGGCAGCTGGGGCGTCGTGGACGACCGGGGCGGTGGGCTGGGGAGCCGCCGCCGGCTGCTGTGCCGCGGGGCGCCGCAGCAACATCCAGGAGATCACGATCACGTTGATCCCGAGGAGCACCGCGATCGCCACCGCCCAGATCGGCAGCGACCGCCGCGGCGGGGCTACTTTGACCTCGAACAGCGATGGCCCGCTCTGCCGCTGCCGGTCGCTCTCGGATTTCTTCAGTGCATCCAGGATGAACGACATGTTGGTTACTCGTGCGCCGCGGTCAGGAGTGGAGAGCCGGGGCTCGCCAGCGCGCCGGCCAGTGCGACCTGTGTGCGGACGCCGGCGACACCGTCCACGGTGAGCCGGTGGTTGCGCTGGAATTGACGCACGAGGCTCGCGAGGCTGGCATCGTACACATTGCTCGGCGAGCCGGGATCGGGCACGCCTGCCAGCTTCTGCAGACTGCGCCGCAGCCAGCGTACACCATTGCCGCTCATGCCGGGTGAGAGCGTGTGCACCGAGGCGGTTTCGGGCCGCCACAACATAACGTAGTCACCCATCCAGTAGGTCGACAGCTCGCCGGCGCCGACCTGATGCGTCGACTTGCCGAGATCGATGCTGGCGTCCTCACCGTCGAGGCCGGTCAACACCACCTCGCGACTGCTGCCGCCGGCATCCGTCAGGATCAGGATGGCCGGGCGGTTGTAGAGACGCAGCTGTCCGAGGGAGCCGCGCTCGGTGAGGCACGCGAGCCCGTGTTGGGTCGCCTGCGTGCAGGGGTCGGTGCCATCCATGGTGTAGTGGATCCCCCAGAGGTCGAAGAGCCTCGTGAAGGCTGCATCCGTGGTTGTCTCATCCCGGTGTTTGGCGAGAAGCGTCGCGAGAGGCTCCACAGCTGGCGCAACGGCGGCGGCCGGTGGCGCCGGCGCCGGCGCCGCATGTGTGGTGCTCGATGGCGCGGTCGCAGGGATCGCCGCCGGCGCCGTCGTCGGCGGCGGTTTCGCAGCCGCGTGATGTACCGGTGTCACCGCGGGCTTGTGGACCCAGCTCCACGGCTGCAGGCGCCAGAGCGCGAAGCTTCCAACGGCCAATATCGCCGCAACCGCCGCCGTCCCGGCCCATGGCAGCCAGGGGGGCGTGAAGCGCTTCCCGAAGACTTCCGAGGCGGCGTTGCGCACCAGAGGACCGGTGATCCGGTGCCGGTCCTGCGAGTAGCCGCCGAGGAGCGAGCGATCGCAGATGACGTTGATCACGCGCGGCACGCCGCTCGACAGCCGGTAGATCTCCTCCAGCGCGAAGCGATTGAAGATGTCGGCCGTGGCACCCGCGACACGCAGGCGGTGCCGGACGTAGGCCGTGGTCTCCTCCGTGCTCAGCGGGCTCAGGTGATAGCGGCCGGTGATGCGCTGCGCCAGCTGGCGCAGCTCGTTGCGCGCGAGCAGCTCGCGCAGCTCCTCCTGCCCGATCAGGATGATCTGCAGCAGCTTCTGGGTGTTGGTTTCCAGGTTGGTGAGCAGCCGCACCTGCTCGAGCACGTCGGGCGCGAGATTCTGCGCCTCGTCGACCACCAGCACCACCCGCCGGCCCGCCGCGTGCGCGCGCAGCAGATATTGGCTCAGGATGTCCACCAGATCCTTGCGGCTCTCGGCCGCCGAGTCCGGCACGCCGATCCCGAGCTCCTCGCAGATGGTCAGCAGGAACTCCGTCGCGGTCATCTTCGGATTGAGGATGAGCGCGATCTCGGCGTTCTTCGGCGTCTGCGCCAGCAGCGATCGCACGATCGTCGTCTTGCCCGTGCCGACCTCGCCCGTCAGCTGGACGAAGCCGCCGGCCTCGTTGATGCCATAGAGCAGGTGCGCCATTGCCTCGGCGTGCCGCTCGCTCAGATAGAGGTAGCGCGGATCCGGGGTGATGGAGAACGGTTTTTCGTTCAGGCCGAAGAACGCGAGATACATGGGCGAATGAAAGCTACTCGATCGTATTGCCGCGCCGCAGCGCAACTGCGCCGAACCGCGCGCGCACCTCATCCAGTGTGGAGTCGAGGCGCGGGTCGCGGGCTCTGTCACCAGCTGCGCGCGCCGGCTGGCCGGCATCGAAGAGGCCGAGCTGCGAAGCCGGACTCAAGTCGGTCAAGACCACCCCCAGAAGCCGAAGTTTCGCACCGCCGTGCTCTGCGAGCCAGCGGGAAAGCAGCTCCCGGGCGACGTTGCGCACCGTACGGCCGTCCTGGGTGGGCGGCGCGATGGCCCGCTGGCGCGTGAATGTCGCAAAATCATGACGCCGGATCTTCACTCCTATCCGCCCTGCCATCAGGCCCCTTGCCCGCAGCCGCTCGCTGGCGAGGTCTGCCAGGCGGGAGAGCTGCACGTCGAGTGTGCGCGGATCGGCCAGGTCCTGCGCAAAAGTATCCTCGGCGCTCAGCGATTTCTCCTCGAGGTCCGGTCGCACGGGACGGTCGTCGATCCCGGCCGCTCGCTCGCGCATCCGCGGCGTGTCGCGACCGAAGAGCGGCCAGAGGACGGCATCCGTCGCCGCCCGCAGCTCGCCCAGGGTGCGCAGACCCGCGGCCTCGACCCGCTCGCCGAGCTTGCGCCCCAGTCCGGGAAGGCGTCGGACCGAGAGCGGATCCAGCGCTTCGCGGATCCGGCTATCGGGGACGACCGTGAGTCCGTCCGGCTTGTCGAGATCCGAGGCGATCTTCGCCACGAGCTTGTTGGTGGCCACCCCCACCGAAGCGGTCAGCCCCGTGCGCGCCCGGATGTTTTCCTTGATCCTCCGGGCGATGGCTGCGGGCTCACCGAGCAACGCCTGGCTCTCCGTGACGTCCAGGTAAGCCTCATCCAGCGAGAGCCCCTGTACGAGCGGCGTGATCTCGTGGAACACGGCGAAGACCGTCTCCGATGTCTCGCGATAGCGCTGCATGCGGGGTGAAATGCAGATGGCATGCGGGCAGAGCCGCAGGGCCTGCCCCATCGGCATCGCCGAGCGAACGCCGAATTTGCGTACCGCATAGCTTGCCGCCGCCACCACGCCGCGGCCGCCCGGCCAGCCTACGATGACCGGCTTGCCAACGAGCTCCGGATTGTCGCGCTGCTCCACCGACGCATAGAAGGCGTCCATGTCGACGTGCAGGATGGCGCGGGTCATGGCAGTGAGGCACCGATCCGGGCTGCGCTGCTCACTCCGCGCTCACACGGCCCGGACGGTGGCCCTGGCGTCTGCCTCCCGTGCCGGCCCCGACTGCCGGGTGTCGGGTTCGGGGCGCGCCTGCATACCAAGCTCGTGCGGCGCGAAGTCGTCCACGCGCACCAGGCTCATCACCTTGCGGTCGTAGTCGCGCAGCGCCGCCGCCTCCGCCTCGGAAATGATTCCGAGCGCCTGCGCCTGGATGATCTGTCCGGGCAGGTCGAGCGCGGTTACGCGTCCTGTCTTGACACCCTCGACGCGGATGCGCTTCTCGACGGGCTCCATGCTCTCCGCGAGGCGCAGCGCTTCCTCCAGCAGTCCGAGCGGGTTGCCGGGCTCGAGCGTCCAGTAGATGTGCTGACACAGCCGTTCGCGCGAGTTGCCGGAGCGGGTGACGAGCTCCGCCACTCTGCGGCCGAGGCGATCGGACGGCGCCGAGTAGGTCCGGCCCCGCGGGAACACGATGATACGCATCAGGCCGGCGAGCAGGCGGTTGGGGAAGTTCCGCAGGAAGCCGTGCAGCTGCTCCTGGGCGTGATAGAGGAGATTGCGGCAGGCCCACTCGACGATCGGCAGATCTTCCGCGGGCCGGTCCTGATTGTCATGATGCTTGAGCACCATCGAGGCGAGATACATCGCCGACAGCACGTCACCGAGTCGCGCCGACAGGCTCTCCTTCTTCTTCAGGTAGCCGCCCAGCGTCAGCATCGCCACATCCACGGTGAAGGCGAACGAGGCGCTGAAGCGCACGATGTGTTGGTAGTAGCGGGCGATGGAGCCCGATACCGGAGCGCGGGCGAAGCGCGCATGCGTGAGCGCCATGACCAGCGAGCGCACCGCATTGGAGATGGTGAAGCCGACGTGCGCGAAGAGCGCCCGGTCGAATTCATTTACACCGCGCCCGCGGTCCGGATCACGCGCGGCGGTCATCTCGCGCAGCACGAACGGATGGCAGCGCACCGCGCCCTGTCCGAATATGATCAGGTTGCGCGTCAGGAGGTTGGCGCCCTCGACAGTGATGGTGATCGGCACCGACTCGTAGCCGCGGGCCAGATAATTGTGGGGGCCCAGGCAGATGCCCTTGCCGCCGTGCACATCCATCGCATCGTTGGCGACCTGCCGGCCCATCTCCGTCACGTGATACTTCAGCATCGCCGAAGGCACCGACGGCTTTTCCCCACCATCGATGGCGCCTGCTGTAACGGAGCGGGCTGCGTCCATCGTATACGTCAGGCCCACCATTCGCGCGAGCACGGCTTCGACGCCTTCAAAGCGCCCGACCGGCATGTTGAATTGCCTGCGGATCCGCGCATACGCGCCGGTTGCCCATACGGCACCCTTGGCGCCGCCGGTGGCGTTCGAGGGAAGAGAGATGCAGCGTCCGACCGAGAGCTGCTCGACCAGCATGCGCCAGCCGGCGCCTGCCATGGCAGGGCCGCCGATGATGCAGTCGAGCGGCACGAAGACATCCTGGCCCTCTATGGGGCCGTTCTGGAATGGGACGTTGATGGGAAAATGCCGCCGGCCAATGGCGATGCCGGGCGTGTTGCGCGGAATGAGGGCGCAAGTGATGCCGATGTCGGCCTGCTCTCCGAGGAGTTTGTCCGGATCGAACATGCGGAACGCGAGGCCGATCACCGTCGCGATGGGCGCCAGCGTGATGTAGCGTTTGGTGAAGTTGAGCCGAACGCCGACGATCTCGCGGCCCTGCCACGTGCCGCGGCAAACGATGCCGGTATCCGGGATCGAGGCCGCGTCCGAGCCGGCCCGTGGGCCGGTGAGAGCGAAGCACGGCACTTCCTCGCCGCGTGCGAGCCGCGGCAGGTAGTGGCTCTTCTGCTCATCGGTGCCATAGTGGTTGAGCAACTCGGCCGGGCCGAGCGAGTTGGGCACCGCGACGGTGGATGCGCAGGTGGCACTGCGGCTGGCCAGCTTCGAGAGCACGCAGGAATGCGCATAGGCGGAGAATTCGAGGCCGCCATAGCGCTTGGGGATGATCATCGCGAAGAAGCCGCGCGACTTGAGGAAATCCCAGATCGGCGGCGGCATGTCACCCAATTGATGGGTGATGGCCCAGTCATCGAGCATCCGGCAGAGCTCCTCGCACGGCCCGTCGAGGAACGCCTGCTCCACGGCGGTCAGTTGCGGCGCGCGGGCCGACAACAGCTTCGACCACTTCGGCGCGCCCGTGAACAGCTCCCCGTCCCACCAGACCGTGCCGGCCTCCAACGCTTCCCGCTCCGTCTGCGACATCGGCGGCAGGAGCTTCAGGTAGGCCTTCATGAAAGGCCGGGTGATGATGGCTTTGCGCAGGGGGCGCAGATTGAGCAGCCACAGCCCCGCGAGCAGCAGCCAGAGGAATCCCTTCCACGCGCCGGCCGGCGTGCCCGACGCCCCGAGGAGCGTATAGGCGACGAGGAGAGCGGTGAATGTCGCGGTGAACGCGAGCAGCGACAGGCGGCGGTACGCGAGAAACAGCACCGCCGCCACGAAGACCAGGGTGATTACGACTCCCATCACCCCCGGAGTTTACCCCAGTGCGATGTCAGGCACAGGGATGTGCCCCGCCGCCGCGCTGGGCCGGGCAGGATGCCCGGATCCAGCGCTTTGAGAGACTCCGCCTCACCCCAGCAAACCCTTCACACCTTCTCTCTCCTCCTTGAGCTCCGCCAGCGTTGCGTCCATCCGTTTGCGGCTGAATTCGTCGATCGCCAGCCCCTGGACGATCTTGTACTCGCCGTTCTTCGTGGTCACCGGGTAGGAGTACAGCACCCCTTCCGGGATGCCGTAACTGCCATCGGAAGGCACCGCCATGCTCACCCAGTCACCCTCGGCCGTGCCGTGAAACCAGGTATGGACATGGTCGATGGCTGCCGACGCCGCCGACGCCGCCGAGGAGGCTCCGCGCGCCTTGATAATGGCGGCACCCCGCTGCTGTACCACCGGGATGAACGTCTGCTCCACCCACGTGGCATCGACCAGGGAGCGAGCCGGCTTGCCGTTCACCAAGGCATGGCTGATGTCCGGGTACTGTGTCGCCGAATGATTGCCCCACACCGTCATGCGGCGGATGTCGGTCACGTGGGCGCCAGTCTTCTCCGCAAGCTGCGACAGCGCCCGATTGTGGTCGAGGCGCATCATGGCGGTGAAGTTGCCTGGGTTCAGATCCTTGGCGTTGGAGCGGGCGATGAGCGCATTGGTGTTGGCCGGATTGCCGACCACCAGCACCTTGACGTTGCGGTCGGCGGCCTCGTTGAGCGCCTTACCCTGGGCGGAGAAGATCTGCGCGTTGGCGAGCAGCAGGTCCTTGCGCTCCATGCCCGGTCCGCGCGGTCGGGCGCCGACGAGCAGCGCCACGTGGCAGTCCCGGAACGCGACTTTGGCATCGTCCGTGGCCAGGACCTTGTTGAGCGCCGGGAACGCGCAATCGGACAGCTCCATCACCACGCCGTGCAGCGCCTGCAGCGCGGGCGTGATCTCGAGCAGATGCAGGTTGACCGGCTGGCCCGGCCCGAGGAGCTGTCCGGAGGCGACGCGGAAGGCGAGGGCATAGCCGATCTGCCCGGCGGCGCCGGTGATCGCAACGTTCAAGACTGGCTTCATGGCGTGCTTCAGCTTCAACGAGGGGAAAAGAAGGAAAATTCTACCTTATGATTGGCAGGCATGGTCCTCGAAGTGCGCACTACGGAGCAGGGCATCGCCCTTGATCTGACAGGCGAGTGGCGGGCGCTCGCCTACCGGCAGATCGATTCCGCGCTCGCGGCGGTGGATCTTGCGCGTGCCCGCCATATCGAGATCGCCACCGCCAGGCTCGCGGCGCTCGATCTGACAGGTGCCTGGCGTCTGCGGGAATTCGTGCTGCAGGCGCAAAAGATGGGCGCGCAGGTCACTTTCGCCGGCACCCCGCCGGATCAGATGCGCCTGGTGGACGAGACCCTGCGGCCGATCGAGGCGGCGGCGGCAGCGGTCGCGCCCCGTCCCGTCAGGGACCTTCGCACGGAGCTCGAAGAGTTTCCCGTCGAAGCCGAGGTCGCAACCCTCACCTTCATCGGGCGCCGTGCGGTGACTCTCTGGAGCGATATGTCCGGCGCGCTCGCCTTCCTCGGCAGGGTCAGCGCCACGGGACTGGGTGCGCTGCTACGGCCGCGCAGGCTACGCCCGACCTCCATTGCCCGTCACGTGTATGACACCGGAATCACCGCCATCCCGATCGTGGCGCTGATCGCCTTCCTCATCAGCGTCATCGTCGCCTACATGAGCGCGCAACAGCTCCGCAGCTACGGCGCCGAAATCTTCGTGGTGGACCTCGTTACCATCGGCGTCCTGCGCGAGCTCGGCGTGCTGCTGACCTCCATCGTCGTCGCCGGCCGCTCCGGCAGCGCCTTCGCGGCCGAGATCGGCTCCATGAAGCTCAACGAGGAGGTCGATGCGCTGCTCGCGACCGGCGTGGATCCGTTCGAGGCGTTGGTGGTGCCGCGCGTGATAGGGCTCGCCATTGCGCTACCGCTGCTCACTGTAGTCGCGGACCTGGTCGGCCTCGTCGGCGGCGCAGTGCTGTGCGCGTCCCTGCTGCACATACCGCTCGACCAGTACGTCACCCGCGTGGCCCAGGCGATCTCGCCGACTACCTTCTGGGTCGGCGTCATCAAGGCGCCCGTTTTCGCCGTCCTCATTGCCATGGCCGGCACCCATAGGGGCATGCAGGTGAGCGGCTCCTCGCGCGAGCTCGGCCGGCTCACGACCGTCGCGGTCGTCCAGGCCATTTTCCTGGTAATACTGGCCGATGCGCTCTTTGCCGTGCTCTTCCTGGAGATCGGCGTGTGACTTACCCGGTCCTCGAAGTGCGAGGTCTCGTCAACCGCTTCGGCTCCCAGGTGGTCCATGACGGGCTGGACATGGAGGTCCATGAGGACGAGGTGTTCGGCATCGTCGGCGGCTCAGGCACCGGCAAATCAGTACTGCTCCGCAGCGTCCTCGGTCTGCAGCGACCGCAGGCCGGCACGATCCACCTCGAGGGGCACGACATCACGCAGCTATCCGGCGCGGCGCTGCGCGCGGTGAAGGCGCGTTACGGCGTGACCTTCCAGCAGGGAGCGCTGTACTCCGCGTTGACCGTGCTGCAGAACGTGCAGCTGCCCATGGTCGAGTATCTGCAGGAGCTCTCCACGGTCGCCCGCGACGAGCTCGCCATGCTGAAAATCCGGCTGGTGGGTCTTCCCGCCGACGCCGCGCGCAAATATCCTGCTGAGCTCTCGGGGGGCATGATCAAGCGGGCCGCCCTGGCGCGGGCCCTCGCGCTCGACCCCCGGCTGCTGTTCCTGGACGAGCCGACCTCCGGCCTCGATCCGATCAGCGCGGCGGAGTTCGACGAGCTGATGCTGTATCTGCAGAGGCAATTGCGGCTGACCGTCGTCATGATCACACACGACCTCGACTCTATCTTTCGTACCTGCAACCGGGTAGGTGTGATCGTGGATCACAAGATGGAGACGGACACGCTGGAAAGCATCGTCGATCATCCCAATCCGTGGATACAGGCAATACTTTCACGGCGAGCGCGCCAGCATTCACCTCAAGGTGGCCCATGGAGCGTGAAGCGAACTATGCTGCCGTCGGCGCTTTCGTGCTGGTCGTCGCGCTGGCGGCGGCGCTGTTCGTCTACTGGTATTCCGGCACTCGCGTCCACCGGACGTACGATCGCTACGAGATCTATTTCGACGGTACCGTCAGCGGGCTGGAGCAAGGCGCGCCGGTCCGATATCTCGGTGTACGGGTCGGCCGGGTCATCGACCTGCGTATCGACCCCCGGAATGCCGGGCGTGTCGAGGTGATCGCCGCGATCGAATCCACGACGCCGATCTCCTCTCGGACGCTCGCGGAGCTCGACCTGCAGGGTCTGACCGGCCT
The DNA here is from genome assembly GCA_963812925.1 of uncultured Pseudomonadota bacterium. GTDB lineage: Bacteria > Pseudomonadota > Gammaproteobacteria > Steroidobacterales > Steroidobacteraceae > 13-2-20CM-66-19. Next base: position 539,937 of record CAWEXF010000009.1, read on the forward strand.
GCTCTACATCGATGCTCGCGGAGCTCGACCTGCAGGGCCTGACCGGGCTGCTCTACATCGACCTGCAGCATTCTGTGCAGGCGGCGACAATGCCGGCCGTGCCGAGCCTCGAATATCCGGTCATCCGTGCGGCGCCGTCACAGTTCGACGTCTTCATGGGCCAGCTTCCGCGCCTTGCAGCCTCGGCCGGGGGAGTGATCCAGCGCCTGGACCGCCTGTTGAGCGACCGCAATATCGACGACGTCTCGCGCGCCCTCGACAACCTCACGGATGCAAGCAACCATCTGCCGGAGACGGTGCGTAGCGTCAACGCGCTGCTCCTCCAGCTCCGCTCCGCGACGGTCGAGCTCGGCGCCACTGCCCACAGCGCGCGCAAGCTCATGGACACGGCCGGTCCGCAGGTTGTCACGACCGTACAGCGCCTGCAGACGGTAGCGGACAAACTGTCCGACGCCTCGGATCAGCTCGATAAGATGATCGCGGAGAATCGCGGCGACGTCCGCTCCTTCACGCGCTCCACCCTGCCGGAAATCGAAAATCTCGTGCGCGAGAGCCGGGCGGCCGCGCAGTCGATCCGTGAGCTATCCGACAGTCTGCGCCAGAATCCGTCGCAGCTCATCTACAAACCGGCCCCGACGGGCGTGGAGATTCCGCCATGAAGGCAACCTGCAACCCTCTGCGACATCTCGCGCCGGTCCTGCTGGGACTCGCAGTTGCCGGATGCTCGAACCTTCTGCGCAGCAACGCGCCGCCGGTACAGGTCTACACACTGCGAGCCCCGTCCGCCTCATCCGATGGCACCGACCACCACGCGGCGGATACATCTTTGCGCGTCGCGCACCCGCGTGCCGCGGCCGGTCTCGGGACGTCGCAGATCGTGTTGCTGCAGCCCGATCACCGCTTGAACGTATACGCCGCCAGCGCCTGGGCGGCCGACGCGCCGGTGCTCCTCGAGTCGCTGGCGGTGGAGACTCTGCGCGGGTCCGGTCACTGGCGCTCGGTCCAGGATGCCGAGAGCCCCTTCCCGTCCGACTATCTGTTGCAGATCTCGGTAGCCCATTTCGATGCCGACTACTCTGACGACACGGGTGCCCCTCCCACCGTGCGAGTGACGCTCGACTGCACGCTGGGCAAGGAGGAGGGTCGCGACATCATCGCGACTTTCGTGGCGAGCGGCTCGGCTGTTGCAAGCGCCAACCGCCTGGGCGATGTCGTCGCCGCATTCCAACAGGCCACCGACGCCGCAATGGCGTCACTGTCGCAACAGGCGGCGGCGGCGACGCGGCCGCGCGGATAAGCGCGCTTCAGACTTGAAGTACCGCCACGAGTATCACGCCGGCAACTTTGCGGACGTCCACAAGCACGTGACGTTGCTGGCGCTGCTTACCGCCTTGCGGCGCAAGGACAAGGGCTTCCTCTATCTCGAGACGCACGCCGGCCGCGGCGCCTACGATCTGTCCGGACCGTCCGGCGAGTCGGCCTCCGGCATCGGGCGGCTCGAGGCGCAGCATCGCTCGCCGGGCGCAGAGCAGTCCGCCGCCGAGGAGATTCGCCACTACCTGACGCGGGTCGAGCTGCTGCGCCGCGAGCGCGGCGAGCCGCGGCTCTATCCCGGCTCACCTTTGCTTGCCGCAAGCGAGCTGCGCGCCGTCGACCGCGCGGTATTCATCGAGAGCCTGCCCGCCGAGGCGCGCGCCCTCGAGCGGGCGCTGTCGGCTCAGGCACAGGGACGTGCCCGGCCGCCGCAGGTGGCCGGTCTCGGGCAAAAACCACGCTTAGCCGCTTCGGCGTTGACCGAGACGGCGCTGGGCCGGGCAGGAGCCCGGATCCAGCGCTTGAAATAGGCGATGGCTTCGAGCGCCTGCGCGCCTGGCTGCCGCCGCGCGAGCGCCGCGGATTGACGTTCATCGATCCGCCCTACGAGGAGAGCCGCCAGGATTTCGAGCGCACCCGGCATGCGGCCGCGGAAGCGCTGCGGCGCTTCCACACGGGCGTGGTGGCGGTCTGGTATCCGATCAAGGACGAGCGCGACACCGCGGCCTGGCATGCGGCGCTTGCCGCGGAGCTCGATTGCGGGCTGCTCGCGGCGGAGCTCTCGCTCTACCCGCGCGACTCACGCGTCGCGCTCAACGGCTCCGGGATGCTCATCCTCAATCCCCCCTACCAGCTGGCCGAGCGCATGGCGATCTGGCTGCCGCAGCTGCACGCCTGTCTCGATCTGGGGCATGGCGGCGGCGCCAGCGTGCGGCAGCTGAAGTAAAGCGCACCTGCGGCGGCGGGGCACATCCCTGTGCCTGGGGCTTCAGCACAACCGGGACCGTGACGGCGGCGCGCCGCGGGAGCATCATTCGGACAATGAGCGGACCCGATCAGTACGGGGTCGTGGGCCACCCCGTGGCCCACAGCCTCTCGCCCTTCATCCACGCCATGTTCGCGCGCCAGACGGGGCAGTCGATGAGCTACCGCCTGTTCGACTTCGCGCCGGAGGAGCTCGAGCAGCGGATCGCCGCGTTTTTCGCCGCGGGCGGCCGCGGGCTCAACATCACGCTGCCCTACAAAGTCGCCGCCGTGGCGTGCGCCGGCGAGCTGACCCCCCGGGCCCAGCACGCGGGCGCCGTCAATACGCTGGCGATGCGCCAGGACGGCACGATACTCGGCGACAACACCGATGGCGTCGGACTGACCCAGGATCTTTGCGTCAATCAGCGCGTGGTCGTGACGCGCCGGCGGGTTTTGATCATCGGCGCGGGCGGCGCCGTCCGCGGAGTGCTCGCGCCGCTTCTTGCGCTGACGCCGGAGGTCGTCGTCATCGCCAACCGCACGGCGGACCGGGCCAAGGCACTCGCAGCCGCATTCGCTCAGATGGGCAGCGTGCAGGGCGTCGGCTTCCGCTACATCGCGGGCGGCCCGTACGACGTCGTCATCAACGCCACGTCCGCCAGTCTCACCGGTGAGATCCCCGACGTGCCGGTGGCCGTAATCGGACCCGATACATTTTGTTACGACATGGCGTACGGCAAGGGCGACACCGCTTTCGTGCGTTGGTGCGTGGAGCTCGGCTGCCGCGCGGCGGCGTCTGGCTGGGGAATGCTGGTCGAGCAGGCGGCGGAGTCCTTCCGCGTCTGGCGCGGCGTGAGGCCGCTCACCGGGCCGGTGCTCTCGGCGCTTACCGCATCGTGACCAGCTCTTCGGCGCTGGTGGGATGGATCGCCACCGTGTCGTCGAAGTCCGCCTTGGTGGCCCCCATCCGCACGGCGACGGCGAAACCCTGCATCATTTCATCGGCACCCGGACCGATGACGTGGACGCCGACGACGCGCTGTTTCGGGCCGACCGTCACCAGCTTCATGTCACAGCGCGGCTTCGCAGTAGTAAGCGCGTGGTACATCGGGATGAAGCTCGATCTGAAGACGGTGACGGCCTCGTCGCCGTAGTCGTCGCGGGCGGCCTTCTCGGAGAGCCCGACGGTGCCGATCGGCGGGTGCCCGAATATGACCGTCGGGATGTTGTGATAGTCGAGATGCCGGTCGCTCTTGCCGCCGAAGAGGCGATCGCTCAGCCGGCGGCCGGCGGCGATCGCCACCGGCGTGAGCGGCGCCCGGCCGGTCACATCGCCGATGGCGTAGACGCCCGCGGCGCTCGTGGTCTGGTACTTGTCGGTGGCGATGAAGCCGTACGCGTCGAGCTCCACTCCCGCGCGATCCACACCCAACTCCTCCGCCCTGGGCGTGCGGCCGATCGCCCACAGCACACAATCGAACGGCTCGAGCCGCTTGCCGTCACGTAATGTCAGTGCGAGATGCCCGCGAGCGTCGCTCCAGTGCCGCAGGCCACGCCTGTCTGACGATGCTCACACCGTCGTCGCTCAGGATCTTCGACATCGACTCCCCGATCATGGAGTCGAAGTCGTTCAGCATCGTCTCGCTGCGCAACACGAGCGTAACGTTGGAACCGAGTGCCGCGAAGATGCCGGTCAGCTCGATGGCGATGTAGCCGCTGCCGACGATCGCGACCCGCTGCGGTCGGCGCGGCAGCTCGAAGAATCCGTCGGAGGTGATGCCGAGCTCGGCGCCCGGGATGGGTGGCAGCAGCGGACGGCCGCCAGTGGCAATGATGATGTGCGGGGCGGAAAGGGAAGAGCCCGCCGCCGCCACCGTCCGACCGTCCACGAAGTGCGCGCGCCCGCGGACCAGCGTCACGCCGCGCTTGGCGAGATTGCCCTCGTAGATGCCGTTCAGGCGCCGGATGTAAGCGTCGCGCTTCTCCTTGAGCAGGGCCCAGTCGTGCGCCCCGGCGGAGAGCGCGAAGCCATAGTCCGGCGCATCGCGCACCTCCTCGGCGAGTCCGGCGGCGTTCCACATGATCTTCTTGGGCACGCAGCCCACGTTCACGCACGTACCGCCGAGGCGGTGCGACTCCACCAGGGCAACCCTCGCCCCGTACTCCGCTGCGCGCTGCGCGGCGGCCAGACCCCCGCTGCCGCCGCCGATGACAATCAGGTCGAACTCACTCATTATCAGATTGTAGTATGAAGCGCTGGATCCGGGCTCCTGCCCGGCCCAGCGCCGTCTCGGGCAAAAAGCGTGGTTTTTGCCCGAGACTCGGCCACCCGCGGCGGCCGGGCACGTCCGTGTGCCTATGCTCCACGCTCGGAGCTCGCGCGATGCGATTGCAACTGGCTCGAAAATAGGTGCTTGATGGACAATCCCCTGCTCGCCCAGGAGCCGCTGCCGCCCTTTCCCCGCATTCGCCCGGAGCATGTCGAGCCGGGAGTTCGCGAGGTGCTGTCACGCGCGCGAACGAGGATCGAGGAGATCGCGGCAAACGATACTCTGACCTTCGCGACGGTCGTGGAGCCGCTGGAAGAGCTGCAGCACCGGGTCGCGCGCATCTGGTCGCCGGTGAGCCACCTGAACGCGGTGCTCAACTCCGAGGCGCTGCGCACCGCGTACAACACGTGCCTGCCGCTCCTCTCGGCGTACCAGACGGATCTCGCCCAGAGCGAGCCGCTCCACCGTGCTTACCGCGCCATCGAGGAGCGCGAGGGAGCTGCGCTCGACCCCGTGCAACGCCGAGTGCTCGAGCACGCGCTGCGGGACTTCCGGCTCGCCGGTGTCGGACTCGACGCCGCCGACAAGCAGCGCTTCAAGGACGTGATGCTGGAGCTCACCGGCCTGCAGGCCAGGTTCGAGGAGAACGTGCTCGATGCGACCAACGGCTGGAATTACCGTGTCAGCGACGAAACGCTCCTGCGTGGCCTCAACGAGATGCTCGTCGACCAGGCCCGCCGCCGCGCCCACGATCAGCAGGTCGATGGCTGGATCCTGACACTCGATCAACCGACCTACGTCGCAGTCGCGACCGACGCTGAGTCTGACGTTCTACGTCACGCGTTTTATGAGGCATGGACCACACGCGCCTCTGATCAGGGGCCCAACGCCGGCAAGTGGGACAACGCGGGCGTCATGGAGCAGATCCTGCGCAAGCGTTACGAGGCAGCGCGGATTCTCGGCTTTGGCAACTACGCCGAATATGCGCTCGCCACGCGGATGGCGCACAGTGCCTCGGAAGTCATGCAGTTCCTCGACGAGCTGGCGCGATCGGCACGCCCCGCGGCCGTGCGGGAGTTCGAGGAGCTCGAGGCTTTCGCCGGGCGCAAGCTCGAGGCCTGGGACGTCGGCTTTTACGCGGAGCGGCTGCAACGCGAGCGCTACGCCGTCTCGCAGGAGGAGCTGCGTCCGTATTTCCCGCTGCCGCGCGTGCTCGCGGGCCTGTTCGAGGTCGCCGAGAGGCTCTTCGACGTGCGCATCCGGGAGCGCAACGGCGCTCCGGTGTGGCACCCGGACGTGCGTTTTTTCGAGATCGAGAGCGGGGCGGGGCGACCGGTCGGCAGTTTCTATCTCGATGCCTACGCCCGGCCCAACAAGCGCAGCGGCGCATGGATGGACGAGTGCATCGGGCGCAAGCGCCTGGCGACGGGCTCCGCTCTTCCGACGGCCTACCTGGTGTGCAACGTGTTGCCTCCGGGTGAAGGTCGGCCGGCCCTGCTCACGCACGACGATGTCGCTGACGCTGTTCCACGAGTTCGGGCACGGCCTGCATCATCTGCTCACCCGTGTCGACTACCCGAGCATCGCCGGCATCAATGGGGTGGCCTGGGACGCCGTCGAGTTGCCCAGCCAGTTCATGGAGAACTACGCATGGCATCCGGATGTGCTCAGCCGCATCTCCAGCCATTATCGGACCGGGGCACCGCTGCCGGCGCAAACGCAGGATCGGCTGCGCGCCACGCGCAGCTTCCACGCCGGCCTGCAGATGGCGCGGCAGCTCGAATTCGCCCTGTTCGACTTCCGGCTGCATGCCGAGTACTCCCCTGAGCGCGGCGCGCGCGTGCACGAGGTACTGCGGGAGGCGCGTCGGCGGGTGGCGGTGGTGCCCGCCCCGGAGTGGAATCGCTTTCCGAACAGCTTTGGACATATTTTCGCCGGCGGCTACGCGGCCGGCTATTACAGCTACAAATGGGCCGAGGTCCTCGCCGCGGACGCGTTCTCGGCCTTCGAGGAGAGCGGGGTCTTCGACCGCGCCACCGCGCAGCGGTTTCTGGACTCCATCCTGTCCCGGGGAGGCAGCCGGGATGCCCTGGAAGCCTTCGTCGAGTTCCGGGGGCGCCGCCCCGATATCCGCCCCCTGCTGGCGCAGCACGGCATAGCCGCCCTGGTTGAAGCGCTGGATCCGGGCATCCTGGTCCGCATGTTTCGCGGTGCCTCACGCTGGTGAAAGTGTGCGGTAGGTCGCAGTGGAGGGGAGAGGCGGCTCCTAGACTCATCGGATTCTCGCTCCCGGGGAGCGGCCCACGGCCGTGCTACAAATCACCAGAATGAGCAGCGCCCGGCGCAGTGACTTCGATGTCACCAATTCCGTCCAGGTTAGCTCCCCTGAGGCGGTGCTGCGCGCCGTCGAGGCGCTCTACCGGCCGACCTGGCCGGATGCGCCCATGGAGCCGCTGCAGCGGTCCTTCGAGCATTTCGAGCGCCTGTTCGCGGGCGAGGTTCCCGGATTCCACGGCGTCGATACGGTCTACCACGACCGCCAGCACACCCTCGATGTCACGCTGGCGCTGGCGCGGCTGCTGGTAGGGTACGAGCGTCAGGCCGTCGACCGCCGAGCGGCTGGGCGGGGAGCGGGCGGTCGTGGGCCTGATCACCGGCCTGTTCCACGATGTCGGCTATCTGCGGCGCGCGGACGACCAGGAGTCTCGCAACGGCGCCGAATTCACCCGGGTCCACGTTTCCCGCGGCGCGCACTTCCTCGAGGAGTTCCTGCCGGAGGTCGGCCTCGCTTCCTGGGTGCCGGTGGCGCGCGAGATCATCCATTTCACCGGCTACGAGGTGCCGTTCGCCGACATCGAGGCGCGGATACGGGATCCGCACGACATCATCGTGGGTCACCTTCTCGGGACCGCCGACATGATCGCGCAGATGGCCGACCGCTGCTATCTGGAGAAGTGCCGCGACCGGCTGTACGCGGAATTCGTGCTCGGCGGGGTCGCGCTGCCGATCGCCGCCAACGGTGGCCGCCAGGTCAAGTACGCCTCCGGCCTCGACCTGCTGCGCCAGACGCCGGATTTCGTGGCGGAGGTGCGCGAGAAGCGCCTCGACGGGGATTTCGGCTCCGCCTACCGGTACCTCGAGATCCTCTACGGGGGCCGGAATCCCTACGTGGAGGCCATCGACCGCAACGTGGATTACCTGCGCCAGGTGCTGCGGAGCGAGAACTGGCGGCTGCTGCGGCGCAATCCTCCGATCTTTTCCGCCGTCTCCGACCCGATGTCCACCATGCGGGGGCTGATGGTAGGTTACATAAAGAAGGTCTGGTCCGGCTTCTGACCGGCGGCTAATATCGAGGGCCAAGCGAGCGATTTGGCCCAGTGACCTCTGCGAACCTCAAGCTGAAGTACGCCACTGCCGCGTTTGCGGTCGTGCTGTTCGCGACCGCGGCGGTGATCGGGCTATTTGTCTGGCGGCATCCGCCGGATCTGCTCACCGTCCAGGGAGTCAGCGCGCTGGCGGTGCTCGGCAGCGTCGCCGCGGCGGTGCTTGCCTGGCGGGCGGCGCGCGGCATCCATTTCTCGACCGCGGCACTCATACGCAGCGCGGAGCGCGTCGGACAGGGCGACTACACCCGGCAGATAGAGGTGCGCCGCAGGGACATCATCGGGGAGCTGGAGCAGGCCCTGGAGCGCATGCGCTCGCGGCTGCGCCAGTCCACCATCCACAAGAATTATCTCCACAGCGTCCTCAACAGCATGACCGACGCGGTGTTCGTGACCTCCCCCGACGGCGTGGTCAAGGTGGCCAACTCTGCGGCCTGCAAGCTCCTCGGCTACAGCGAGGAGGAGATCCTGGGACGCAGCATCATCGCGATCCTGGACGAGCGTGAGCGCGAGGGCTTCGACCTGCTGCAGGCCGCCCAGGAGACGCGTGAGACCGTGGTGCGCACCCGGGCGGCGCAGACCATCCCGGTGTCGCTCACCGGCTCGAGGATCGAGAGCGCCGACCCGCAGTTCCAGGGCAACATCTTCGTCGCACGCAACATCACCGACCGCAAGCGCGCGGAGCGACGCATCCGTTATCTCGCCCGGTTCGACGCGCTCACCAAAGTTCCCAACCGCATGCAGTTCCATCATGTGCTGCAGCAGACCATCGCCAGGGGGCTGCGCAGCGGCCAGTCGGTGGCGCTCCTTTACCTCGACATGGACCGCTTCAAGGAAGTCAACGACACGTTCGGGCACGGGGCCGGCGACCGCGTGCTCGAGGTGCTGGCGGAGAGACTGACCGGCGCGCTGCCGAAGGGCGCGCTCCTCGGGCGCCTGGCGGGCGATGAATTCGCCCTGTGTATCGACGGCCTGCCCGCGGAAGGCGACAACCGCGGCCCGATCGCGCACCTCGCGCGCGCCGTGCTCACCGAGGTGAGCCGCGCCTTCCAGCTGAACCAGCACGAGGTGTTTCTCACCGCCAGCATCGGCATCGCGTTCTGCCCGCGCGATGCGGAGAACGTCATCGACCTCATCCGCAACGCCGACGCGGCGATGTATTACTCCAAGCAGAACGGCGGCAACACCTTCGCCTTCTACTCGCCGGAGATGAACGCCGCGGCCGTGGAGCGGCTGATCCTGAAGAGCAAGCTGCGCCGCGCGCTCGAGCGCGACGAGCTCGTGATCCGCTACCAGCCCAAGGTCGATCTCGCCACCGGCCGCATCATCGGCGCCGAGGCGCTGCTGCGCTGGCGTCTGCCCGGCCACGGCGACATCCCGCCCTCGCAGTTCATCCCGCTTGCCGAGGAAACCAACCTCATCCTCGATATCGGCGAGTGGGTGTTGAATCGCGTCTGCATGGATTACCGGCTGATGCAGGCTGAGATCGGCGATCCCGGCCGCATCTCGCTCAACCTGTCGCTGAAGCAGCTGCGCCAGGCCAGCTTCATCCTGCGCTGTCGCTCGGTGTTCCGCCGCCACGGGGTATCGCCGACCGCCTTCGAGCTGGAGATCACCGAGACCACCCTGATGGCGGACGCCAAGCGGACGCTGCGCCTGCTCGATGAGCTCTACGCGATGGGCCTGCACCTCTCGATCGACGACTTCGGCACCGGCTACTCCTCGCTCTCCGCCCTGCAGCAGTTCCCGATCGACACGCTCAAGATCGATCAGTCCTTCGTGCGCGATGTCGGCGAGAACACCGGCAACGCCACCCTGGTGCGCACCATCATCGAGATGGGACGCAACCTGGAGATAGATGTCATTGCCGAGGGCGTCGAGTCGGTCAGTCAGCTGCAGTTCCTGCGCCGCAACGGCTGTCACTACGCGCAAGGGCGGCTGTTTGGCGAGCCGCTGAAGTCCGAGGAGCTGCTGGTACTGTTGCAGCGGCAGGTGGCGTCGGGGCCGGCATTCAGGCGCTACACGCAGGATCCCACCACGGTCGCCGTCGGCGAGCCGACTCGCTGACCCAATGCTCGCTCTTGCCGAGGTGCGCCTGCGGCGCGGCCCGCAGGTTCTGATCGACGGCGCGACTTGCGGCATCTTCCGCGGCGAGAAGGTGGGCATCGTCGGCCGCAACGGCTGCGGCAAGTCCACTCTGTTGGCGCTGATCCGCGGCGAGCTCGCGCCGGATGCGGGTGAATACCGTGCGCCGCCCGGTCTCGCGATCGCGGCCGTCGCTCAGGAGTTGCCGGAGACCGAGGCGACACTGGTCGCATACGTAGCCGGCGGTGATCTGGAGCTGACGGCGCTCGAGGCCCAGATACCCGCGGCCGAGGGCACCCGTCTGGCCATGCTGCACGCCGAGTACGACCGGCTGGGCGGCTATGTCGCGCGCAGCCGCGCCGCGCAACTCGCCGCCGGCCTGGGATTCGCGCCCGATGACCTGGAGCGTCCGGTGCGCCACTTCTCCGGCGGTCTGCAGATGCGGGCCAACCTGGCACGCGCGCTGATGCGCCGTTCCGACGTGCTGCTGCTCGATGAGCCGACCAACCACCTCGATCTCGATGCGGTTCTGTGGCTGGAGAGCTGGCTGAAGAGCTACCCGGGGACGCTGTTGCTGGTGTCTCACGACCGCGAGTTCCTCGATGGCGTCGTCGGTCGGATATTGCACATCAAAGCCGGCCGTCTGCGCAGTTATGCGGGCAACTACAGCGCCTTCGAGACGCAGCGCGCCGCGGAAGCGGAGCGCACGCAGGCGATGTTGGCAAGCCAGGCGCGCGAGCGCGCGCGAGTCGAGAGCTTCGTCACTCGCTTTCGCGCGCAGGCCAGCAAGGCGCGTCAGGTCCAGAGCCGCATGAAGTGGCTGGCCCGTCTGCCCGACATCGCGCCGCTGCATCTCGAGGATGGCTTCGAGTGGGAATTCGCGGCGCCCACGAAGTTGCCCCGGCCCCTCTTGACGCTGGAGCACGTTGCGGCCGGTTACGGCGATCGCCGCGTGTTGAGCGATGTGTCGCTGAGCGTCAGCCCCGGTGACCGCATTGGAATTCTAGGCCGCAACGGTGCCGGCAAATCGACGCTGATGCGGGTGCTGGCCGCACAACTGCAGCCGCTCGCCGGCACCATGGAAGCGGCGCCGGATGTCGCGACAGGTTTTTTCGCGCAGCTGGAGCTCGAGCATCTGGATGCCGACGGCACCGCTCTCGCTGAGCTCGAGCGCCGCGGTGGTCCGGAGCAGCCACGATGGAGCGAGGTCGACCGACGCAACCACCTGGGACGCTTCGGCTTTCGTGGCGACCGGGTGTTCGAGCCGACACGACAGTTCTCGGGCGGCGAGCGCGCCCGCCTGGCGCTCGCCATCCTCGTCGCCCGCAAGCCCAACCTGCTGCTGCTCGACGAGCCCACCAACCATCTGGATCTCGACATGCGCCACGCGCTGCTCGTGGCCTTGCAGGACTTCGCGGGCGCAGTGGTCGTCGTATCCCATGACCGCGCGCTGCTGCGCGGCGCGTGTGACCGCTTTCTCCTGGTGGCCGATGGAGCCGTGACCGCGTTCGACGGCGATCTCGAGGACTACGCGGCGTGGCTCGCACGCGGCTCCGACGCGCCGCAGGAGGAGGGTTCGGAGGCCGCAGCCACGCCTTCACGCCGGGAGCAGCGCCGCCTCGAGGCCGAGGCCCGCAACCGCCTGACACCGCTGCGCGCGGAACAGCGCAAGTTGGAACGTCGCCTCGAGCTCCTCACCGCCGAGCGCACGAGCATCGAGTCCGGCCTCGCCGATCCCGCCACCTATGCGGCCGCGGAGGCCGATGAGCAGCGGCGCCTGAGCGCCCGCCACGGCGAGCTTTCGCTCGAGATCGCGACCGTCGAGGAGCGATGGCTCGAGGTCGCTTCGACCCTGGAGACCGCCGGATAAATTGCCGCTGTTTCTGCCCGAAAGTCGCCCATTCTCGGGGGACCCCGGGCGCGACGTCGGCTCTATGCTCCTGGCGCATGAGCATCGCGATGGTTGGCGCGAAGTTGGTGCGCAGTCCGGGGCTTACCGGCGACCATGTTCGGGTCCTGGTGGCGCAGGCAGCCGGAGACCTGGAGCGAATCTGCGAGCCGGAAGTCATCGCGCGGGTGGATTTGCCGCCCGCCGCGCGGGAGTTCCTGCAGAAACCTGATGCGGGGGCACTCCGGACCGACCTCGAGTGGCTGCGCGCGAGCGGCGCTCGCCTGCTGCTGTGGGGAGAGCGGGACTATCCGCAGCCGCTCGCGGCTATCAGGGGTGCGCCGGCGGCCCTATACGTGTTGGGAGAGGTCGCGGCCTTGAGCGCGTCGCAGGTCGCGATCGTGGGCGCGCGTCAGGCCTCGCCCTCGGGACGGGCCATTGCCCGGGAATTCGCTGGCGCCTTGGCGAGGGCCGGACTCACTATTACCAGCGGTCTCGCGGTGGGCATCGACGCCGCGAGCCACGAAGGGGCCCTGGCCGTTGGCGGTCGTACTGTGGCCGTGCTCGGCGGCGGAATCGCCTGCGTGTATCCGGCGGCGAACACCCGCCTGGCGGAGCGCATCCGAGTCGCGGGGGCGCTGGTCTCAGAGTTTCCTCCACGGGCCGCGCCGCGGCCACAGTGCTTTCCGCAGCGCAACCGGGTGATCAGTGGCCTTGCCCTGGGGACAGTCGTGGTAGAGGCCGCCCGGGACAGTGGGTCATTGATTACCGCCCAGCGGGCCGCGGAGCAGGGCAGGGAGGTGTTCGCGGTTCCTGGATCCATCCGGAGCCCGCTCTCTTGGGGGTGCCACAAGCTGATCCGGGACGGGGCGCACCTCGCCGGGAGCCCGGCCGAGGTGCTGGCAGGGCTCGAATTTCACAAGCAATATCAAATACTTGCGGCCGAGGCAGGCGGCGACCAGGACAGTGTCGGTGGCGGCGCCCCATTGGACAAGGAGTATGAAATGCTGTTAGATGCGCTCGGTTTCGAACCCGCGACCATCGATACGCTGGTGGCCCGCTCAGGCTTGTCCGGCGAGTCGATTGCCTCGATGTTGCTGATTCTCGAGCTTGAAGGGCGCATCGCGCCGTATCCCGGCGGCCTCTACGGCCGAATATCCAGATGACCACCGGCAGTGTTCTGAAAGTGCTGATTTACGTTTACGACCACTACATGCTGGCCGATCCGGCGGATGTGCCTGAGCGACACCGCATGCTGGAAGACCTGCAGAGGTGCGGCTTCTCGGTGAGTGAGGTCGTGCACGCGATGGAATGGCTGTCGGCGCTGGTGGGCGACCAGCGCGCGTCGCCCGGTCCGACGGACGCGGAGTCCGCTCGCGGGGCGCTGCGTGTGTTCGATGACGGTGAGCTGTCGCGTCTGTCGGCCGATTCACGCGCCTTCCTCATGCTGCTGGATCGCCAACACGTGCTCTCTCCCCAGCAGCGCGAGCTCGTTATCGAGCGAGCGCTGGCTCTGGACGTAGACGAAGTCGAGGTCGAGCAGCTGAAGTGGGTGGTGCTCCTCGTTCTTTCCAGCCAGCCGGGACAGGAGTTGGCGTTTGCCCGCTTCGAGAGCGTCATGTCGGCGGCCGGCGGCACTGTCCGGCACTGATGGCGCTGAGGGACCCGCTGACTCATGGCTGAAAATCTGGTCGTGGTCGAGTCGCCCGCCAAGGCGAAGACCATCAAAAAGTACCTGGGCAAGGACTTCGAGGTGCTGGCCTCCTATGGCCACGTGCGCGACCTGGTGCCGAAGGAAGGCGCGGTCGATACCGAGCGCGGCTATGCGATGCGATACCAGGTGCTCGAGAAGAACGAGCGTCACATCGAGAGCATCTCCCGTGGTCTCGCGAAGTCGAAGTCGCTGTATCTGGCCACCGACCCTGATCGCGAGGGCGAGGCGATTGCCTGGCACCTGAAGGAGATCCTCAAGGCGCGCGGCGATCTCGACGGCAAGACGGTGCATCGGGTGGTCTTCTACGAGATCACACGCAACGCAATCCGCGCGGCGGTGGCCCAGCCTCGTGACCTGTCGCTCGACCTGGTCAACGCCCAGCAGGCGCGGCGGGCGCTCGACTACCTGGTCGGGTTCAATCTGTCGCCGCTCCTGTGGAAAAAGGTGCGGCGTGGCCTTTCCGCGGGCCGGGTGCAGAGTCCGGCGCTGCGCATGATCTGCGAGCGCGAGGAGGAAATCGCCGCCTTCGTCGCGCAGGAGTACTGGACGCTGGAAGGCGAAGGCACGCATCGCTCGCCGCCCTTCCCGCTGAAGCTCACCGAGTACGGCGGCAAGAAAGTCGAGCAGTTCTCCTTTACCAATGAGACGCAGGCGCGCGAGGTCGAGCGCTCGATCCTGGAGGCAGCCCGCAAGGCGGCGGCGCAGAGCCAAGCCGCGCCTGACCACCTGGGTCAGCTGCGCGTGATCGCCGTGGACCGCAAGCAACGGCGGCGTACACCGGCGCCGCCGTTCACTACCTCGACGCTGCAACAGGAGGCCGCTCGCAAGTTGGGCTTCAACGCGCGGCGAACGATGCGGCTCGCGCAGCAGCTCTACGAGGGCCAGGATCTCGGTGAGGGCAACGTCGGCCTCATTACCTACATGCGTACGGACTCCGTGTCACTCGCGGCTGAGGCGGTCCAGGAGATTCGCGAGGTCGCCGGGCGCCTCTATGGCAGCGCCGAGGTGGCCGAGGAGCCGCGCATCTACAAGACGAAATCGAAGAATGCGCAGGAGGCGCACGAGGCGATTCGCCCAACTTCGGCCGCCATCACGCCGGGCGATGTCGAGGGCAAGATCGACGGCGATCTCCACAGGCTCTACGCGCTGATCTGGAAGCGCGCCGTCGCCTCGCAGATGGCGCCGGCGGTTTTCGACACGGTCGCGGTCGATATGCTCGCGGGGTCGGATGGTCCGGAGCGTCACGTGTTGCGCGCCAACGGTTCCACCCTGGTGAAGCCGGGATTCATCGCCGTCTACCAGGAGAGTGCGGACGACGTTAAGTCGGACGAAGGCGACCATGTGCTACCGCCGTTGGAAGAGGGCGATCTCGTCGATCTCGTTACGCTGCATGCGGATCAGCACTTCACGGAGCCACCGCCGCGCTACTCCGAAGCTTCGCTGGTGAAGGCGCTGGAGGAGCACGGGATCGGTCGTCCGTCGACTTACGCGGCCATCATCTCCACGCTGCAGGACCGGGAATACGTGGAGATGGACAACCGCCGCTTCGTGCCAACGGACATCGGCAAGATAGTCAATCGCTTCCTGACGCACCACTTTCACCGCTACGTGGAGTACGGCTTCACGGCGGCGATGGAAGATGAGCTCGACGCGATCTCCCGCGGCGAGGAGGAATGGACGCAGCCTCTCGACAAGTTCTGGAAGCCCTTCATCCGCCAGGTGGAGCGCATCGAGAAGACCGTCTCGCGCGAGGAAGTCGCGCAGGCGCGCGAGATCGGCAAGGACCCCGCGACCGGCAAGCCGATCAGCGTAAGAATGGGACGCTACGGCCCCTTCGTGCAGATCGGCACGAAGGACGATGTCGAGAAGCCGCGTTTCGCCGGCTTGCGGCCCGGGCAGAAGATGGACGCCATTACGCTCGCCGACGCGATGGAGCTCTTCAAGCTGCCGCGCGCGCTCGGCCGGACCGCCGCAGGCGAGGAGGTCGTCACCAGCATCGGGCGCTTCGGCCCGTACGTGAAGTACGGCAGCAAGTACGTATCGCTGAAGGAAGACGACCCCTACACGGTGACACTGGAGCGGGCGCTCGAGGTCATACGGCTGAAGCAGGAGGCGGACGCGAACCGCATCATCGCCGACTTCGGCGTGGACAACATCCAGGTGTTGAATGGCCGCTACGGCCCGTACATCACCGACGGAAAGAAGAACGCCAAGGTGCCGAAGGATCGGGAACCGAAGTCATTGACGCTGGAGGAGTGCCGCGCGCTGTTGGCGCAGGCGCCGGAGCGGGGCAAGGGCAGGTGGGGAAGAGGCAGGCGGAATACCGCGCGCAGGCCTGCACAGCCCGCACCGAGTGCACCGGTTACGCCCTCCGCGCGGCCGTGCGCCGCCCCCGGGCCGAAGGGCGGAAGCTGCTCACGCCGCCGCTCCGCGGCGCGCGAAAGCTACCGCGGAGCGCAGCAACGGCAACGGCGCGAAGCCCGAAGGCGCCCGCCGCCGCCCCGCCAGCGCCGCGAAGAAAACCTCGAAGAAAAAGGCAGCCCCACGCAAGGCCGCCCGCAAACCGCCCGCGCCGCGCCCCCGCGGCGTGAAGTAAAACGGCTGTACGCAAGATCAGGCACAGGATGTGCCCCGCCGCCGCAGGTGGCGGACGTTGAGCAAAAACCACGCTTTTTGCTCGAAGCGCGCTGGGCCGGCAGGATGCGCGGATCCAGCGCCTCAATCAAGGATTGTGGACGACGTCCCCGACCTGGACGGTGTTGGATGCACCCACGATGAGCCCGAAGCTCACCTGCGGATACGTCCTGAAGATGAGCAGCGTCCCCGCTCGCTCGTCCGGCAACCGCACACGCGGTGCGAACGCGGGGCCGAAGTCGGCGAGGAGACCCTTTACCCCTTTCGTGTCGTTGATATCCCGCACCACGCCGCCGACTTTATCCACCTCGAGGACGTTTCCCGGCTCGAGTCCGGCATCCGACCCGCGGTTGAGCACGACGATGTCGAACTGGCCCGCGAGGTCGCTGACTCCCGTGTCGCCCACGATCCAGGCGATCTTGCCGTTGACCTCTGTCGACGGTGCGCGCGGCACCAGGTCGAGCGGCACCTGAACGTCCGTGGAAATCAGTTTGTCCCCGCGCAGCGTTTCGCGCGCGGTGTCGATCAGCTCCGCCCGCGCGGCCGGATGGGTCGCCGGCTGAGTGATCAGCGCCGTGGCGGTGTAGATGCCGAGATAGCCGAGCGTGTGTCCCGTGTCGGGGTCGCGCAGCCGATCGCTCACGTGCATCACGTTGTAGCGGCCGTGCGGATCGGATCCGAGTCCGGTGACATAGGCGATGACACCCGAGCCTGCAATCTGGTGATCGTCGCGGAAGGCGACGATGTGCGGTGCGTCATTGGCCTCGTTCTTCGTCATCACCGTCGGCCGCGAGAGAAACGACGCGATCGCGGCGTACGGAATCGTTGGGATGGCGGCCGCGATCGGTGTGCTGCGCAGCCGCGGCTCGAGTCGCAGGGCGCTCGCCTCGATCAGGCGCACCTGTGGCCTGCCGTTGCTGTCATACGCCAGGGCCAGCTTGTCGCCCGGATAGATCAGGTGAGGATTCCTGATGTTCGGATTGATGTACCAGACCTCCGGCCAGTCCCACGGGTCGCGCAGGTACATCGAGGCGATGCCCCACAGGGTGTCGCCGCGCTTCACCGTATAGGTCAGCGGCGCATTGGGATTGATCTGCGGGACCGGGGCCGCCGCAGCCTGCGGCTGGGTGTCCGCGGCCGAGATCGCGGCCTGGGTGGCCGTCTGGTTGTCGCCCGCGCCTTGCGCCTGGGCCGCAGGCGGCGCGGTTTCCGACGAGGCTGCCGGTGCCGGCTGGCGGGAGCCATGCAGCAACGAGCAGCCGGCCAGTGTGACCGACAGGACGAGACCCGCTGCCAAGCGAGCCCGGAAAGCTAGATTCGAGACCATCCACCACCCCTTGGCTATGCGAACGGGGACTCGGGCGCGTTATAATCGCACGCCGATATCGGGCGCAGGGCGACTTAATGTCAAGTTGTGCGCTCGGTCACGGGCCGGACCGGCCGCTGGCTACTCTTGAACCGCTGTCTCCCCGCCGCAATCGAACCCCAAATGGCGATTAGAACGATTCTCGAATTCCCCGACCCCCGCTTGCGCACCCGGGCGCAGCCCGTCACTCGGTTCGATGCGGACCTCACCGTACGATCGACGACATGCAGGAGACCATGTACGCCGCACCCGGGATCGGCTTGGCCGCGACGCAGGTCGACGTTCACCAGCGCCTGATCGTCATCGACATCTCGGCCGATCGCAACGATCTCCTGGTCCTCATCAACCCGGAGATCCTCGTCCGCGAGGGGGAGATCGCCACGGAGGAGGGCTGCCTCTCCGTGCCCGGCTATTTCGATGAGGTGAAGCGCGCGGCGAAGATCCGCGTCCGTGCTCAGGACCGGGACGGCAATGCTTTCGAGCGCGACTGCGAGGACATTCTCGCCGTCTGCGTCCAGCATGAGATGGATCATATCGACGGCAAGCTGTTCGTCGACTATCTCTCCAACCTCAAGCGCGAGCGCGTGCGGAAGAAGCTGGAGAAGGAGCGCAAGGAGCGCGCTGCCCAATCGTCCGCGCCCCGCGAGCCCCGCCGGCGTCGTGCTCTTTGATTGGCGGAAATCGTCGAGACGATTGTCCGCGAGACCTACACATTTCGCCGCGAGCCCGGGAACGGCCCGGGCTCGCTGTGCCTAATGAACCTACGTGTTGCATTCGCCGGCACGCCTGAGTTCGCGGTGCCGGCGCTGCTCTCCCTGATGGGCTCGCCGCACCAACTTGTTGGCGTGTTGACTCAGCCCGACCGCCCGTCGGGCCGCGGGCGGCTCCTGACTCCCTCGCCCGTGAAGGCGGCGGCGGTCGATGCCTCGATACCTGTGGCGCAGCCCGCGACGCTGCGATCACCGGAGGACCGGGCGCAGCTCGTCGCCTGGAACCCTGACGTATTGGTGGTTGTCGCGTATGGGCTCATCCTTCCGAAGGCCGTTCTCGAGATACCGCGGCTGGGATGTGTGAACGTACATGCCTCCCTGCTGCCGCGCTGGCGGGGTGCGGCGCCGGTCGAGCGCGCCCTGCTCGCGGGCGACACGACGACCGGGGTGACGATCATGCAGATGGATGCGGGCCTCGACACCGGGCCCATTCTCCTGCAACGAGCGGTCGCCATCGGTCCGATCGACACCGGCCCCATCTGCGCGCCAGGCTCGCCGCTGAGGGCGGCCTGCTGTTGCTCGAGGCGCTGCAGGGGCTTGCCGTCGGCAGTCTGCACCCCCGCGCGCAGCCTGTCGAGGGTGTCACCTATGCCCGCAAGCTGGAAAAGCGCGAAGCACCCATCGACTGGAGCCGGCCGGCAGTCGAGATCGAGCGGCAGGTCCGGGCCCTGCAACCCTGGCCGGTGGCGGAGACGGTGCTGTCCGACCCCAGGACCGGCGTAGCCGACCGCCTTCTCGTCTATGCCGCCCGGGTGGCGCCCGCCGGCAGCGCAGCGGCCGGGCTCCGACCCGGCTCCATCGTCGAGACCGACGGGCGCCATCAGGAGGGATACATCCGCGTGCAATGCGGTGACGGTGCGCTGGACCTGCTGACCTTGCAGCGTCCCGGAGGGCAGCGCCTGCCGGCCTCGCTCTTCACCCGCGGACCACGCGCGCTCGAGCCGTCGATGGTGCTGGGCGGAGTGATTTGAGCGGCGCGGCGGCGAATCCGGGCGCGCAGGCCCTCGCTGAGGCCGCCCGCGCCGTCGCCGCCGTCGTACGCGGACGATCGGCCGACGAAGCGCTGGCGGGCTCGGAGGCCAGCCTCCAGCGCTCTGCCGTCCGAGCCATCGCGCTCGGCACCATGCGCTGGTATTTGCGCCTGCGACCTGCCGTGGATGCGCTCCTCAGCTCGCCGGCGACGCTGGCTCGTGAGGTCCATGCGCTGCTGGTCACGGCCGCCTATCAGATCGAGTATTCGCGTGACGCTCCGGCGCTGGTCGTGAATCTGGCGGTGGACGCGACCCGACTGCTGGCCCAGCCCCGTGCCGCCGGGGTCGTCAATGCCGTCCTGCGGCGCTTCGTCCGGGAACGCGAGGCACTCCTTTCTGGCGCGGACGCGGATCCTGCGGTCCGCACGGCGCATCCCGGATGGCTGGTCGCGGCGTCTGGCCGACGCCTGGCCTGAGCACGTCGGACGCATCCTGGAGGCGAACAACGCCCACCCTCCCATGGTGCTCCGCCTGAATACCCGCCGCCGCACCGGCGGAATACCTCGCCGACCTGGCTGCGGCCGGACTGCGCGGGTCGCTCATGGACTGGATCTGCCGGCTCCGGATCCGTCGCGGTGGCGCTCGAGCGGCCCGTCCCCGTCGGCTCGCTACCCGGCTTCAAGGAGGGCTGGGTATCCGTGCAGGACGCCGGCGCACAGCTTGCCCCGCTCCTGCTCGAGGCGCAGCCGGGGATGCGCGTGCTCGACGCCTGTGCGGCTCCCGGCAGCAAGACGAGCCATCTGCTCGAGGCCGCGGCCGGCCCGCTCGAGGTGACCGCCGTGGATATCGACGCCGGCCGCCTGGGGCGCATCGCCGAGAACCTGGAGCGGCTCGGCCTCACCGCGCGGCTGGTCGCGGCGGACGTGCGCGATCCGGGCGCCTTCTGGGATGGCCGGCCTTACGATCGGATCCTGGTGGATGCCCCGTGCTCCGGGACGGGAGTGATTCGGCGCCACCCGGATATCAAGCTTCTGCGCCGCGCCGGGGACGTCGCTGCCTTCGCCCGCACCCAGCTCGAGATCCTGCGGGCGGCCTTCGGGATGCTGGCGCCCGGGGGCCGGCTGGTGTACGCCACCTGTTCCGTCCTGCCGGCCGAGAATGAGGCTGTGGTCGCCCGGTTCCTGGACGAGGAGCCGCAGGCGAGTCCGGCGCCGATGCCGCATGGCGAAGGTCTCGCCCCGGGTGGCATCGCCGGCGGGGGTCGGCACCCAGCTTCTTTGCGGAGGAGCGGCGGGAAGCGACGGGTTCTATTATGCTTGTCTCGAAAAGACAACGCGCGGAACCGGAGCATAGTGTTCAGGTCCGAGAGACTTAATTATCTGCCGTTGCATTCATGCCACGATGGTTCTCACCACCGGGCCGCACCCGCGCGCACCCACGCACGGCTATCTGGCCGGGCCTGATCGGTCTGGCCGGGGCCCTGCTGCTTGCGCTTTCGAGCACGCTGGCCCTGGCCGATGCTCTGGATGGGGTGCTGCAGGTCAGCTCCGCCTACGTCAACTTCGACAACGGCGTCATCCAGCTCTACGCCCGAGTCCAGTACCCGCTGAATCCGGCGATCCAGAAGGCGCTGCAGGACGGAGTCACGCTGACATTCGATCTCGAGGCGAAGGTCGACCGGGTGCGTCATCTCTGGTTCGACGCGAACGTGGTCGACCTCACGCTTCAACGGGAGCTTGCTTACCACGTGGTCACCGACCAGTTCGTGGTCCGCGATGTGCGCAGCGGTGACGAGAAAAGCTTCGATACGCTCAAGGAGGCGCTGGCCTACCTCGGCAAGGTCGACAGCTGGCCCATTCTCGTCGAGCCGCAGCTCGATGGAGGCCGCTATATCATCAGCGTGCGCGCGGGCGTGCGGCGCGGCAAGCTGCCCTCGTCACTGCGCGCGCTGCTCTTCTGGACGGATGACTGGCAACGCGTGAGCAAGTGGTACTCATGGTCTCTGCCGGTGTAAGCGACGATCGCGACGCGACGCAGCGGCTGCGTGCCCGCCGCCGCGGCGCGTGGTCGCTCGCGATCTGGGGCGTCCTCGGGCTCGGCGCACTGCTGCTCCTGCTCGCCAAGAGCGTGCAGAACTCCGCTGAGTTCGGCCGCCTGCAGCCCTGGATCCTGCTGCTCAACCTCGCCGGGGTGCTCACCCTCGTCGTGCTGCTGGCGCGCAAGCTCTGGCAGCTGGTGCGTGACTACCGCAACCACGTGCCGGGCTCGCGCCTGACGGCGCGCACGGTGATGATCTTCGGCTCGCTGGTGGTGGCACCGCTTCTCATCGTCTACCTGTCGTCGCTGCAGTTCCTCAACCGCGGCATCGACAGTTGGTTTCGGGTGGAGGTACGCCAGGGCCTCAAGGACGCGCTGGTCCTCTCGCGCGAGGCGCTCGACCTGCGCGTGGAGGAGTGCTCCCGACGTACGGAGGCGCTCGCGCGCGCGCTCACCGAGCGCTCGGGCGTGGAGATCCAGAACCGCGTCGACGAGGAGCGGCGCGCGACCGCGGCCTCGGAAATCGTCCTCTTCGGCGGTGACGAGCGCATTCTTGCGGCGAGTCTCGACAACCCGCTCGCCACCGTGCCGCTCGCCCCGCCGGCGGACCTCGTCCGCCGTGTGAACGAGCACCGCCCATATGTCAGCCTCGAGCCGCAGCCGGGCGGCCAGTACGTCATCCGGATCGGTGCGCCGCTCAGCGACTCGCCGGACAGCCCGGACGATCGCTATGTCATGGCGCTCTATCCGGTGCCGACACAGCTTGCGGACCTCGCCGATGCCGTGCAGCGCTCCTACTCGCAATACGGCAATCTCGCCGCGCTGCGCGAGCCGCTGAAGTACAGCTTCAGTCTGACGCTGACACTGGTGCTGCTGCTCGCGATGTTGGCGGCATTCTACGGCGCTATTTTCTCCGCGCAGCGGCTCGCACGTCCGGTCCAGGACCTCATTGCCGGCACCCGTGCCGTCGGCAAAGGCGACTTCGATACGCGTCTGCCGCTGCCTTCTCGCGACGAGATGGGATTCCTGGTGCATTCCTTCAACGATATGACCAAGCGCCTGCGGCGCGCGCACGAAGAGGCGACGCGCAGCCAGAAGGCTGTCGAGCGCGAGCGCGAGCGTCTGGCGATCATCCTGGCCCGGCTCTCCACCGGCGTACTGGCGGTGGATCGGATGCTCACCGTGCGCATTGCCAACGAGGCCGCGGGCGCCATTCTGGGCACCGACCTCTCCGCCGCGACCGGCCGCTCCCTGCCCGACCTGTCGGCGGGCAACGAGCGCCTGGGACAGTTCGTCGCGGCGCTCGCGGTGCGCTTCGCGCGCGGCCGCGAGGAATGGCGCGAGCAGCTCGATCTCGATGGCGGCCCGGCGCATGGGACCATGGGGCGGCGCAATCTCATGTGCGCGTGCACGCCGCTGCCCGGAGAGGGCGGCGACATGGGCTATGTCATCGTGTTCGACGACATCACTACCCTGCTGCAGGCGCAGCGGGACGCCGCCTGGGGCGAGGTCGCGCGCCGGCTGGCGCACGAGATCAAGAATCCGCTCACCCCGATCCAGCTCTCCGCCGAGCGCCTGCGCCGCCGGCTGCTCGCCAGCATGGGGCCGCGCGATGCGGAGATCCTCGAGCGGGCCACGCACACCATCGTGCAGCAGGTCGAGAGCATGCAGCAGATGGTGAACGCCTTCAGCGAGTACGCGCGCGCTCCCGAGATGCGGGTCAGCCGCTTCAGCCTGAATCAGCTCGTGACCGAGGTCGCGGAGCTGTACCGCTCGCAGGACCCGCGCGCCGCCATCCACCTGAGCCTCGACGAGCGGCTCGAGGGCATCGAGGCCGACCGCGGCCGGGTGCGCCAGATCCTCAACAATCTCGTCACCAACGCGCTCGAGGCGCTCGAGGGCACGCCACAGCCGCGGCTCGAGATCGCGACCCGGCTCGACGGCGCCGATGACGGCCAATACGCCGCGCTGGCCGTGTGTGACAATGGGCCCGGGTTTCAGCGCGAGCTGCTGGGCCGCGTCTTCGATCCCTACGTGACGAGCAAGCCCAAGGGCACGGGCCTGGGCCTCGCGATCGTGAAGAAGATCGTCGAGGAGCATGGCGGCCGGATCGATGCCGACAACCGCCCGGAAGGCGGCGCCCGCGTCAGGGTGCTGTTGCCGGTCGTCGATAGCACGCGGACGGCGGCCGGGACGCGTGACCGAAGAGAGCAATTGCGGAGAGAGAGGGCATGAGCGCTCCACACATTCTGGTGGTCGATGACGAGGCGGATATCCGCGGCCTGCTGAAGGAGATCCTCTCCGAGGAAGGCTACGAGGTCGATGTCGCGGCCAACGCCGCCCAGGCGCGCGCCTCGCGCGCGCGGCAGACACCCGACCTCGTCCTGCTCGACATCTGGATGCCCGATGTCGATGGGATCACTCTGCTGCGCGAGTGGTCGGCATCAGTGACGGATGGCTGTCCTGTCGTCATGATGTCTGGTCACGGCACTGTTGAAACCGCCGTCGAGGCCACACGCCTCGGCGCGTTCGACTTCGTGGAAAAGCCGCTCTCGCTCGCGAAGCTGCTGCGCACGGTGGAGCGGGCGCTCGATGCCGGCAGGCGCCGCCGCCAGTCGGGCAAGCTGCTCGTGCCGGCGCTGATGATGCCGGCGGGCAAGAGCAAGCTGATGCAACAGTTGCGCACCGAGCTGCAGCAGATCGCCAGCCACTCATCCTCCGTGCTGCTCATCGGCGAGCCTGGCTCCGGTCGCGAAGCGTTCGCGAGATATCTGCACGAGCGCGGGCCGCGCGCCGGCTCGCCCTTCGTCACCCTCGTCGCCAGCAGTCTGCGCGAGGCGGAGGCGGAGAGCAGGCTCTTCGGCCGCGTGGAGGGCGCGAACCGCCATCCCGGACTGATCGAGCAGGCGGCCGACGGCACGCTGTTCGTGCAGGAGATCGAGGATCTGCCCGCCGGCGCGCAGCGCCTCCTGGTGGGCGCGCTCGAGTCCGGGCGCTTCTCGCCGATCGGCGCCGCGGAGCCGGTCGAGCTGCGCGCGCGCGTGGTGTCCTCCGCGCAGCCGGGCGTCGAGAGCAGGGCCGGCGCGGACGGGCTGCGCCGGGACCTGCTGGCGCATCTCAACACCCTCATCGTCAGGGTGCCGCCGCTGCGCGACTACGCCGAGGACGTCCCGGAGCTGCTGCGCCAACAGGTCGACCGCATCGTCGACACGGAGGGACTGCCCTTCCGCCGTTTCAGCGTCGCGGCGCAGAACCGGCTGCGCAACTACCCGTGGCCCGACAATGTGCGGGAACTGAAGAATCTGGTGCACCGTTTGTTGATTCAGGGGGCGGCGAGGAGATCAGTCTCGATGAGATCGAGCGGGAGCTTGCCGTGCAGGCGCCGCCGGGCGAGCCGCTGGTCAAGCAGGACCTGCTGGCGCTGCCGCTGCGCGAGGCCCGTGAGCAGTTCGAGCGCGCCTACCTGCAGCAGCAGCTGTTGCTCTGCAACGGCAAGGTGGGCCAGCTGGCGAAGCGCGTTGGCATGGAGCGCACCCATCTTTACCGCAAGCTCCGCTCGCTCGGTCTCGATTTCCGTTCGATCGGCGAGGATTAAGTCTTGTTTGAAGCGCTGGCTCCGGGCTCCTGCCCGGCCCAGCGCGCCGCGAGCAAAAAGCGTGGTTTTTGCTCGAGGCGCCGCCACCTGCGGCGGCGGGGCACGTCCCTGTGCCTGCGCGGATGGTCGCGAAGCCGCAGACTGTTGTATCCTCTGGGAGACAACGTTGTCGGAGCGTGACAACTGACAGCCGCTGGAGAAGGCAAGGGAAAGGGACCCGCTCGAGCGCGG
This sequence comes from uncultured Pseudomonadota bacterium, assembly GCA_963812925.1. Lineage (GTDB taxonomy): Bacteria > Pseudomonadota > Gammaproteobacteria > Steroidobacterales > Steroidobacteraceae > 13-2-20CM-66-19. The sequence continues at coordinate 565,161 of CAWEXF010000009.1, forward strand.
AAAGACTCCGCGCCGGTGGCGGCCGGGAAGGGCGTTACCGCCGCCAAGGGACTGCGCTTGCTCATCGTGGAGGACGTCGTCGCCGAGGCCGAGCTTGCGGTCAGGCACCTCGCTTCCGGCGGCATCGCCTGTGTGCCCCGGACCGTGGCGGATGAGCCGCAGTTCCGCGCGGCTCTCAAGCTGTTCCGCCCCCATCTCATTCTTTCCGACTTCACACTGCCCGACTTCGACGGGCTTGCCGCGCTCGAGATCGCCCGCGAGGAGGCGCCGGATACTCCCTTCATATTCCTCTCCGGCACCATCGGCGAGGAGCGCGCCATCGAGGCGCTGCAGCGCGGCGCCGTCGATTACGTCCTGAAGACCAATCCGGCGCGGCTCGTGCCGGCGGTCCGCCGCGCGCTGCGGGAGGTGGAGGAGCGCGCGCGGCGTCGCGCCGCGGAGCGCCAGATAGCGCGCCTGACGCGCAGGCTGAGGATGCAGAGCGGCATCAACAGCGCGGTGATCCGTATCCGCGATCGTGACGAGCTGCTGCGCGAGGCGTGTCGGCTTGCCTACGAGGTGGGAGGCTACGATCGCGCCGCGATTTTTCTCGTGGCCGCCGACGGGCGCACCGCGACTCCCTGGTATTCGCTGGGAGTGGGACCTCCCCGCGGGCAAACGCTGCCGGTGATCACGATCGGTGATGGCACGGAGCCTGACACTACGCTGACCGGCCAGGCGCTGCGCACGGGGGAGATCGCTCTCAGCGCGGATCTCGCTCGCTCGGAGCCGCCGATCGCGAGCCGCGACCGGCTGCTGGAGGTGGGGCTGAGGTCGTTGGTGTCACTGCCGCTGATCGTCGGCGGCGTGCGGGTCGGCGCTTTGGCGCTCGGCTCGCGCGAGACGCACATCGTCAGCGATGAAGAGCTCCGGCTGCTGCAGGATGTCGCCGCCAACATGTCGTTCGCGTTGCGCTATCTCCAGCAGGAGGACAGGGCCCAGTACCTGACTTCTTTCGACCCGCTGACCGGACTCGCCAAGCGTGCGTTGTTCTGCCAGCGGCTCGACCAGCGGCTGAGTAACCAAGCCACGCTCGAGAGCACTCCCACGGTGGTTGCTTTCGACGTCATGCATCTCAGCAAGGTCAACGACAGCTTCGGGCGGCATGTCGGTGACCTGCTGCTGCAGGCTGTCGCGAAGCGGCTCAAGTACCACATCGCGGACGACGACCGCCTCGGATACCTGGGCGGCGGGACCTTCGTGCTGCTGTTGCCGCAGGAGGAGACCTCGGCGGAGAGTGTCACGACGCTGCTCGAGAACACCGTGTTCCGCGAGCCATTCGGGATCGAAGGGCGGGTGCTGCGCACCTCCTTCCGGTCCGGCATCGCGCGCTCGCCGGCCGACGGCAAGGATGGCAACACGCTGGCGCAACGGGCGGAGGCGGCGCTCAAGCAGGCGAAGGAAGCGGGTGAGCAGTACCTGCATTACCAGATCGAGATGCACAGCGACATCGCCGAGCGGCTTGCGCTCGAGCATCGCCTGCGCGCCGCGCTCGATGAGCAGCAGTTCGCTCTGCACTACCAGCCGCAGGTGAGTCTCGCCACGGGACGGATCGAGGCAGTGGAGGCGCTGCTGCGTTGGCAGGATCCGGAGCGGGGACTGGTCCTTCCCGGCCAGTTCCTGCCGGTCCTCGAGTCCTCGGGCATGATAGTGGCGGTGGGCGACTGGGTGCTGCGTCAGGCGGTGGCGGACTGTCTGCGCTGGTCGCGCACCGGGATCGGGCATCTGCGCATCGCGGTGAACGTCTCCGCGCAGCAGATCCGCCGCCGGACATTCGCCGCGCACGTGCTCGCCGCGGCCAAGCCTTGCCTCGGCGCGGGATGCGGCATCGATCTCGAGATCACGGAGACGGGGTTGCTGCACGACGTGGAGGGAGCGAGTCGCAAGCTCCGGGAGCTGCGGGCGGCGGGACTGCGCGTCGCGCTCGATGACTTCGGCACGGGTTATTCCTCGCTCGGACTGCTGTCCAAGCTGCCCGTGGACCTGGTGAAGATCGACCGCTCGTTCATCACCGGGCTCCCCGAAGACAAGGCCAGCGTCACGTTGGTGTCGAGCGTGATCGGGCTGGCGTCGGCGTTCGGGCTGAAGGTCGTGGCGGAGGGAGTGGAGACGCTCGGGCAGCTCGAAATGCTCAGGAAGCTGCGGTGCGATCACTCGCAGGGCTACCTGCATTCGCGGCCCGTGCCCGCCGATCAGTTGGAGACGCTGCTGCGGGAGCAGGGCAACGGCGGCTCCCGCGGTTGACCGCAGTTACGACCTCAACGTTTCGCGCTCGCCCTTCTTCCTCTGCGACGGGCCGTCTTTGACTTCGTGGCGCGCTTGCTGGGAGCACGGCGCGCTGCCGTCTTCGCCGGCCGGCGTCCGGGCTTGGCACGCGGCACGTGCATTCCGTTTGCCTTTCGCCGTACGACGCGTCTTCGCTTTGGCCTTGGTTTTCGCAACGGCCGATTTTGCGCCGGCACGCTTGCGCGCCGGGCGCTTGCCCGCGGCCGGTCTGGCTTTCGCCGGCGCGGCCGGCGCGTCGACGCCGCGCAGCTGCTCGAGAATCGCCGGGATTTTCCAGCGTCGAGACATCCTGCGAGATCTCCTCGCCGCGCGCGATCGCGCGCAGCAGGCGGCGCATGATCTTGCCGGAGCGGGTCTTCGGCAGGTTGTCGGCGAAACGGATCTCGTCGGGTTTGGCGATGGCACCCAGGTGCTCCGCAACCCATGCCCGCAACTCGTTGACGAGCGCAGTCGTGTCGCCCGTCGGGCGCTGTCCGCGGCAGACGACGTAGGCGAAGACCGACTCGCCCTTGATCTCGTGCGGCTTGCCGACGACGGCGGCCTCGGCAACCCGCGGGTTGGAAACCAGCGCGGACTCGATTTCCATGGTGCCGAGCCTGTGACCGGCGACGTTCAGCACATCGTCGATGCGGCCCATGATCCAGAAGTAGCCGTCCTTGTCGCGGTGGGCGCTGTCGCCCGCCACGTAGAAGCGCCCGTCGAACTTCTCCCAGTAGGCGGCGAGATAGCGCGCGTTGTCACCCCAGATGGTGCGCAGCATGTATGGCCAGGGCTTCTTGATGACGAGATAACCACCGGCATCCGGCCGCGTCACGGACTTGCCGCGCTCATCGACGATGTCCGCCTCTATGCCGGGCAGCGGCAGCGTGCACGAGCCCGGCTTGGTGCGCGTGATCCCGGGAAGCGGCGAGATGAGGATGCCGCCGGTTTCCGTCTGCCACCAGGTGTCGACGATCGGACAGCGGCCGCGGCCGATCACCCGTTGATACCAGATCCAAGCCTCGGGATTGATCGGCTCGCCGACGCTGCCCAGCAGCCGCAGGCGCGCGAGGTCGTAGCGCGCCGGTATCTCGTCTCCCAGCTTCATCAATGCGCGGATTGCAGTGGGCGCGGTGTAGAAGATGCTGACCCCGTGGTCCTGGCAGATCTTCCAGAAGCGTCCGGCGTCGGGGGTCGTCGGCGCGCCCTCATACAACACCACGGTCGCTCCCGCGGCGAGCGGCCCATACGCCACGTAGCTATGGCCCGTCACCCAGCCGACATCCGCGGTACACCAGAAGACGTCGTCGTCGCGCAGGTCGAACACCCACTGCGTGGTCAACTTCGCGCCAAGGAGATAGCCGCCGCTGGAATGTTGGATTCCCTTCGGCTTTCCCGTCGATCCGGAGGTATAGAGCAGATAGAGCGGATGCTCCGCCTCGACCCACTCGGGCTCGCACACCGGCGCTTGTCCCGCGATCGCCTCGTGCCACCAGAGATCGCGCCCCCGTTGCATCGCTACCGGCCGACCGGTGCGCTTCAGGACGATGACGTGCTCGATGGTCTTGCAGCCCTCGGCCAGCGCCTTGTCCGCCGCCGCCTTGAGCTCTATCGGGTGTCCGCCTCGCCAGCCACCGTCCGCGGTGATCAGCATCTTGGCGCCCGTGTCCTCGATCCGGTCTTTCAGGGCCGGCGCGGAGAAGCCCCCGAAGACCACCGAGTGGATGGCGCCGATCCGGTTGCAGGCGTGCATCGCGACGACTGCCTCCGGCACGAGCGGCAGATAGATCGCCACGCGATCGCCTTTGCCTACACCTTGCGCCTTGAGGGCATTGGCGAACCTGCAGACCTCGCTGTGCAGCTCGCGGTACGAAAGCCTGCGCGTGTCGCCCGGCTCGCCTTCGAAGATGATCGCAGTCTTGTCGCCGCGCTGCTCGAGGTGCACGTCGAGACAGTTGAATGAGACGTTGAGGCGCCCGTCCGTGAACCAGCGATAGTTCGGCGCGGCGGAGTCATCCAGCGTCACCGTGAAGGGCGTATGCCAGGCGATCTCCTGGCGGGCGAGCCGAGCCCAGAAAGCCGCTCGGATCTGCCGCCGCCTCGCGGCCCATGCGCTCGAGGTCTTCGGGCTTGACGCGCGCCTGGGCAGTGAACTCGGCGGCAGGGGGGAACGTTCGCTCCTCCTGAAGGACGGATACGATGTTCTTGCTCGCCATGACTGATTCCCCTCGCAGACGGCCCGGTCGAGCGAGCGAGCATAGCCGAATCGCGCGCCGGGCTGGGAGTCTCCGCTACCCTCTGACCTCGGCGAGCAGGTGGTCGATGCTCGCGCGCGCCTGGCGGGCGTAGGTGCCGCCAAACAGGTTGGCGTGATTCAACACGTGATAGAGATTGTAGAGCTCGGCGCGCACCGCATGCCCCGCGGGCAGGGGCGCCGCCACCAGGTACGCGTCGTAGAATGCGCGGCCGAAGCCGCCGAAGAGCCGAGTCATCGCCAGATCCGCCTCGCGGTCGCCGTAGTAGACCGCCGGGTCGAAAATGAATGCTTCTTCGTGTTCGTCCGCGAGCCAGTTACCGGACCAGAGATCGCCGTGCAGGAGCGAGGCCTCGCGGCTCGTGCCCGGCAAGAAGCGCTGCGACCGACTCGAGCAGGCGCGCGCCGGGTTGCTCGAGGAGCTGGGCGAAGCCGTTCTGGGTCGCGATCGCGAACTGATGGCGCAGGCGCCGCTCGCGGAAGAACTCGGTCCAGTCCGCCAGCCAGCCGTTCGGCTGGCGTGTCCGGCCGATGAAATTGTCATCCGCGAAGCCGAATTGTGCCGCGGTCACTTGGTGCTGCACGGCAAGCTGCTCGCCGAGCCTGCGCTCCGCGGCGCGCCCGGCCGGCCGTGATTCGATCCATTCGAGGGCGAGGAACGTGGTGCGCCCGGCGCTGCCGTGAGCCAGCACGCGCGGGACACGGACTGCCTGTGCATCCGCGAGCACACGGAGTCCCGTGACTTCGGCCTCGAGTCCAGCGCCGCCATCGCGATCCGCCACTTTCACGAAGAGGTCCGTCTCGCCGCACCGCCAGCGGTAAGAGCGATGAATACTGCCGCCCGAGACGGCGCTCTCCGGCTCCGGCTCACACTCGGCGCTCAGCTGCGCGGTGATCTCGCGTGCGATCACCTCGAAGCCGCCGTCCTCGCTTACGTCTTCGCTCAAGTGCCGAATCTCCGCTTGTTCAAGCGCTGGATCCGGGCTCCTGCCCGGCCCAGCGCTCCGCCACCTACGGCGGCGGGGCACATCCCTGTGCCTGGAATGCCGCCGCGGCAATGGTGCCGCACTGCGCGGCGAGGCGCTCGCCCTGGCGGCGCAGCAGCGGTCCGAAGCCGAGGCGGTCATATAGCGCGCCCAAAGACGCAAGATCCGGAGTCCTCGGCCGCAGGTCCGAGGCGGACACGCCGAGCGGCATGTCGCAAACGATCCGCGTGAGACGCCGCGCGAGGAAGACCGACTCGCGATGGGCAGCCAAGCGCTCGCCGAGTGCCCCGCCCCCGCGCAGCCCCAGGGCGGCGACGCGGCCGACATTGGCGTACAGCTCATCGAGCGAGCCGAATTTGCGCATTAGCGTGGCCGCGATCTTCGGCCCTACGCCTGGTACACCGGGAATGTTGTCCGAGGCGTCACCGGTAAGCGCGAGGAAGTCCGCGAAGCCTTCCGGCGCCACGCCGAAGTAGCGCGCGACATCCCGATAGCCCAGCTGGGTGCGCGCGCCGAAGTCCCAGAGCAGATCGCCATCGCGCACGAGCTGCGCCATGTCCTTGTCGCGTGTGATGAAGGCCGATCGGATGCCTTCGGTGCGCATCACGCAGGAGAGCGTGCCGATGATGTCGTCGGCCTCGAAATCCGGGTCGACGAACGTAGCCACGCCAAGATGCCGGCAGAGTTCGCGGCAGTACTCGAACTGCCGCGGCAGGCCCGCGGGCGTCGGCTCCCGGTTGGCCTTGTACGCAGGATAGATCCGATTGCGATAGGACGTCCTCAGCCGCTGATCGAAGGCGACGCTGATGTAGCGCGGCCGGATCCTTTCCATCAGATCGCCCAGAAAGCGCGCGAACCCGAAGACCGCGTGGACGGGGTTGCCGTCGCGGTCGATCATGTCCGGCAGCTGCGAGTGGTACGCGCGGAAAACGTAGACCGAAGCGTCAACCAGGAAGATCAAGCGCTCAATCAACCAAGCCAGCGCTGGATGCGGTCGTGCAGGGGGCTGGTGCGCGGGAAGTGCGCCAGGAGATACTGCATCTGGTCGGCGAGCACCCGCCGGCCCTTCAGAAAGATGTATTCCGCATACGTCGGCGTGAATGGCACCGCGATGAGCTGCATCTTTGCTTGCTCAGGCGTGCGCGAGGCCTTCTGGTTGTTGCAGCGCCGGCATGCGGTAACGACGTTGGTCCACACGTCGAGACCACCCTGACTGAACGGCCTGATGTGATCCCGCGAGAGCTCGCGCGACGGGAAGCGCAGAGCGCAGTACATGCAGAGGTAGGCGTCCCGGCGGAAGAGCGTTTGATTGTTGAGGGGCGGCACGTAGTCGTGGCGCGTATTGCCGGGATTGCCGGTGTGGCCGACGGTGGCGACAATGGAATTGATCTCCAGCACCGTACGCCGGCCGGTGCGCGCATTCACGCCGCCGTAGAGCTCGAAGAGGGGCGAGCCGCAGGTATAGGCCACCTGCTCCTGGTGGTAGAGCCGCGCAGCCTCCTTGTAGTCGATCCACTCGAGCGGCATGCCGGCGACATCCGTTCGCAGGACGAGTTGGGAGAGCCCGCGCGCCGTCCCGGCGGGAACGATCCGCAGGTCGTCCGCGATGCCGCGGTCGGCCCGTTCGAGGTCTATGCCCATCATGGCAGGTGTAAGATACGGCAATTTTATGCGAATATTCAACAACCCACGCCCAGGACCCCGAAATAGGGCCGTAAGATGCCAGTAACCATTGGCGCGCTCCGTGAGAGCGCGCCCCGCGAGACTCGTGTCAGTTTGGTTCCAGAGGTGGCCGAGAAGCTCACCCAAAGCGGCGCGCGGGTGCTGCTCGAGCGTGGTGCCGGCGCGAGCGCGCAATTTCCCGATGCGGCGTACCGCGGGGTGGAGTGGGCCGATTCGGCTGCTGCCGTGCTCGAGCAATCGCAGGTGCTGCTGACGGTTCAGCCGCTCTCGCTCGAGGGGATTCAGGCGCTGAAGGCGGGTACCGTCCTGGTCGGCTTCCTGCAGCCTTACGCGCGCCGCGAGGAAGTGAAGGCGCTCAAGGAGCGGCGGATCACGAGCTTTGCGATGGAGCTGGTGCCGCGCATCTCGCGTGCGCAATCGATGGACGCCTTGTCGTCGCAGGCTGCGATCGCGGGGTACAAGGCCGTTCTGATCGCCGCCAGTAACCTGCAGAAGTTCTTTCCAATGCTCACGACGGCAGCGGGGACGATCCGTCCCGCGCAAGTGCTCGTCATCGGTGCAGGCGTTGCGGGACTACAGGCAATCGCGACGGCAAGACGCCTCGGCGCAGTTGTGGAGGCTTATGACGTCCGCGGTGCCACGCGTGAGCAGGTGAAGTCACTGGGCGCAAAGTTCGTTGAGACCGGCGTGAGCGCCGATGGCGCGGGCGGCTACGCACGCGAGCTCAGCGAAGAGGAGAAGCGTAAACAGCAGGAGGTGCTCGACTCCCGCATCGCCGCGGCGGATGCGGTTGTGACGACGGCGGCCGTTCCCGGTCGTCCCGCGCCGAAGATCATCCAGCGCGGGGTCGTCGAGCGCATGCGCCCGGGATCGGTGGTGGTCGACGTCGCCGCCGAGCAGGGTGGCAACTGCGAGCTCACCCGCCCGGGCGAGGTGGTGGTGCATCAGGGCGTCAAGGTGATTGGCGCGATCGGGCTCCCCGCCGAGCTCGCTTACAACGCGAGCGAGATGTACGCCCGCAACCTGCTCAACTTCCTCAAGCCCGCCATCCAGAAAGGCGAGCTCGCGATCGACTGGAACGACGAGGTTTTCGCCCAGGCCTGCGTGACGCACGCCGGCGAGATCAAGCACGAGCCGACACGCAAGGCAATCGAGGGTTGACCCGATGACCGGAATCGTAGCGCTCTATATCTTCATGCTCGCGGCCTTCACCGGCTACGAAGTCATCGCGCGCGTGCCTGTGATCCTGCACACGCCGCTGATGTCGGGCTCCAACTTCGTGCACGGCATCGTGCTGGTGGGCGCCATGGTGGCGCTCGGCAACGCCCACACACCCCTGGAGAAGACCATCGGCTTCATCGGCGTCCTGCTTGGGGCCGGAAATGCGATGGGAGGCTACGTCGTCACGGAACGGATGCTGGAGATGTTCAAGTCGAGCAGGGCAGGTGGCGCGCGCAAGGGAGGGCACTAGATGCCCGGCGCACCGATGTCGGCATTCCTGGGGACAGACACCCTCATTCAGGCGAGCTACTTCGTCACCGCGGTGCTCTTCATCGTCGGACTGAAGCGCATGAGCTCGCCGGTCACGGCGCGCAGCGGCATCCTCTGGGCCGGCGCCGGGATGCTGGTCGCGACCCTGGTCACCTTCGCCTACCCGGGGATGACCAACTTCCCGCTCATCGGCGCCGCCATCGTCGTCGGCGCGGTCCTCGCCTGGTGGAGCGGCAAGCGCGTCGCCATGACCGACATGCCGCAGATGATCGCGCTCTACAACGGCATGGGTGGCGGCGCCGCCGCGGCGATCGCCGCGGTGGAGCTCTACCGCGGTGGCGCGGATGGCTACGGGGCGGCGACCCTTGCGGTCGTCGGCGGCCTGATCGGCGCGGTGTCTTTCAGCGGCAGCGCGATCGCCTTCGGCAAGCTCCAGGGGCTCATCAAGCGCAGCTTCCGATTCCGCGGCCAGCAGGCGCTCAACATCCTGCTACTGGCCGCGGCCCTGGTGCAGGCAGTGCTCGTCGCGGGACATTTCAACGTTTCCCCGCACATCGTCACTGCGCTCTTCGTCTTCGCGTTGATCCTCGGCATCACCATGACGCTGCCGATCGGTGGCGCGGACATGCCGGTGGTGATCTCGCTCTACAACGCCCTCACTGGCCTCGCCGTAGGTCTCGACGGCTTCGTGCTGCACAACGCGGCGATGATCGTGGCCGGCACCGTCGTTGGCTCGGCCGGCACGCTCCTTACACAACTCATGGCGAAGGCGATGAACCGCTCGCTCGCCAACGTGCTCTTCTCCGGCTTCGGGGACACGGGGACGGGACCCGCCGGAACCGTAACCGGGAGCCTCAAGCCGATCGAGGCTTCCGACGTCGGTGTCATGCTCGCATTCGCCCAGAAGGTGATAGTGGTCCCAGGCTACGGCATGGCGGTCGCGCAGGCGCAGCACAAGATCTGGGAGCTCTGTCAGCTGCTCATCGATCGGGGCGTGATGGTCAAATTCGCGATCCATCCGGTCGCCGGGCGCATGCCGGGGCACATGAACGTGCTGCTCGCGGAGGCCGGCGTACCGTACGATCTGATCGCCGACCTCGACGAGATCAACGCGGAGTTCGACACCGCCGACGCGGCCCTCATCATCGGCGCCAACGACGTCGTCAATCCCGTGGCGCGCACGGACAAGTCGAGTCCGATCTACGGCATGCCGATCCTCAACGCCGACCGCGCGAAGAACGTCATCGTCATCAAGCGGGGCCAGGGCGCGGGCTTCTCGGGCATCGAGAATGCACTCTTCTATCTCGACAATACCCGCATGCTTTACGGCGATGCGCAGAAGGCTGGCGCGGAGCTGATCCAGGCGGTGAAGGCGGTCGATTGAAACGGCAGTTGGGCGTGAGGAATGCGCTTGGAGTCGGCTTGACTCTGGCGGCTCTCGCCGCCCTCCCATGCCATGGCCAACAGGCGGCCGCCAACACGCCACCCTCCGTGCAGGCGCTGCGTGCCGGCGCCGCGCCAACACCCGACGCGATGCTCGCTAGCGCGCCTGCATCCGCCTGGCGTACGCTCGATCCTGACGACACTCTCTATATGACACTGCCGCAGGGCCGCGTCGTAATCGAGCTGGCACCGCAGTTTGCGCCCCGCTATGTCGCCAATATCAAGAAACTGGTGCGGCAGGGTTTCTTCAACGGGCTGCCCATCTTTCGCGTGCAGGACGACGCCGTGGCGGAATGGGGCGACCCGACCGATCGCAAATCGGTAGGCATGGCCAGGCGCATGGTGGCCGCGGAGTTCGAGCGGCCGTTGCGCGACTTGCCTTTCACGGCGCTGCCGGACCCTGACACCTATGCGCCGCAGGTCGGGTTTTCCGACAGCTTGCCGGCGGCTCGCGATCCCGTATTCGGCCGCGCGTGGCTGGTCAACTGCTACGGCATGGTAGGCGCCGCGCGCGGTAATAACGTGGACAGCGGCGGCGGCACCGCCCTCTATACGGTCATCGGCGGCCCGCAAAGGCAGTGGGACCGTAATACCACGATGGTCGGACGCGTCGTCGAAGGCATGGCGCTCCTCTCGACGCTGCCGCGAGGTAACGGTCCGCTGGGCGTGTACACGAGCCGCGGCCAGTGGGTGCGCATCGAGTCGGTGCAGATCGCAGCGGACCTGCCCCGGGCGAAGCGCGCGTCGCTCGAGGTGCTGCGTACCGACACGCCGACCTTTACCCAATACGTGGATGCGCTGCGCAACCGACGCGGGCCCTGGTTCAAAGTGCCCGCAGGACGCGTGAGCGTCTGCGCGATACCCCTTCCCGTCAGATCAAAAGCAAATAATTGAGCGGCCCAGGGCCGCTATGGCCGGGGACCACGCGGTCGCATCATCGGAAAGCCGTGCATTTGCATCATCTGACGCTGCCGCCTCTTCTGCCAGGCGCGCCGGAACATCTGCTGCCGCTGCGCGGGCGTCGCCCGCTGCCACTGTTGGCGCAGCATCTGCCGTCGCCAGGGTGGCAGGCGCTGGAACCGGCGGTAGCTCTGGCGAATCGCCTGCTGTTGTTGCGGCGGCAGCGATTTGAAACTCTGCCATCGCTGGCGCAGCGTCTGCCGCTGCTGCGGCGAGAGCCGCCGCCACTGCTGGAAGCGCTGACGCGCCATCGTGCGCTGCTGCGGGTTCATGTTGAGCCACCGCTGGCTGCCACGCGTCAGCGCCTGTTGGCGCGCCGCGGGCAGCGTTCCCCACTGGTTGGCCATCGGTCCGAGCAACTGCTGCTGCCGCGGTGACAGGCTGGACCAGGGAACGGGAGCGGGCGCGGCGGCACCCGCCGCGCCCTGCCCTTGCGGGACCGGAGCGGGTGGGCTCTGGGCGGGCGCCTGCGCCAGGGCGCAGATCGGCGCTGCCGCCAGCAGCAGCAGCGCGAGCATCAGCGCCTTACGCTCTTTGATCATCGTATCAAACACCTTACCCACCTGGCTTGTCGGCAGCAGGCTGCGAGTCCACCGGCTTCGTCTGCCCCGGCGGCTGTGGCGGCTGCGATGCCTGTGACGCCTTGGCTACCTTGCCGATGTCGATCTGCGACAGATACGCCAGCCAGCTGCCATCGTCGTCGGGCTGCTTCGAATCGCTCGCGGGGTCGACGCTTCCCAGGAATTCCAACAGACCCGCGCCGGGAGGAGCCGCGGCCTGCGGCGGATCGCCGGCACGCCCGACGCCCCACCCCGCGGCCAGAGCCGCCGTCACGACCGCGATTCCGATGCGGCGCGCGGCGCGCATCTCAACCGCTGTTCTGATTCGTGTCGGCCCCAGCGTTCTGATCGCCGTGTGCCTTGCCCTGACCCCCAGGGCTGGTCCCTGCCGGCTGATCGCCGTCGTCGGCCTGCGCCATCGCCCACTCGTAGAACTGCCCGTCGCCGCTTTGCATGAGGTCCATTCCCTCACGATCGGCGACGAGATCCAGGTCCTCCACGTTGGTGGGAGTCGCCTCGACCGCGGGGTAACCCTGCGGCGCATGCGGCCAGACCACGAAGGCAACCAACACCGCCGCGGCCATCGCGCCCGCGGTCGGCATCCAGAGCAGGCGCGGTCGGCTCCACACCAGGGCGCGCAGCGGCCGCCAACGGCTGCTCCGCGCTGCCTCGGCGAGCGCCGCGTGCCGGGCCTGAGTCAAGCGCGAGCGCGCGCGGCCGCCGACCCGCTGCACGCTCTCTTCCAGAAGAGCCTGCAGCCGGTGCTCGAAATCAGTGGTGCCGTTGAGGTCCCGGCTCATACGTAAAGGTCCCCGAGCTGTGCGCGCAAGGTCTGCAGCGCACGAAAATAATGTGTCTTGACGCTGCCCTCCGAGCACCCCATGGCGTGAGCCGTCTGCGCTACGTCGAGCCCTTCCATCGTGCGCAGCAGAAACGCCTGCTGCTGGCGCCTGGGCAGCTCGCCGAGCGCCTTCTCCAGCGCCTCCATGGCCTCCGCGATCTCGAGCCGCCGCATCGGCGGCGGATCCTCGCTCGCGGCCTCCGCGATCGGATCCGGCTCGTCCTCCTCAGACTCCGACCGGAAGGGCAACCAGGACATTACGCGGTTGCGCACGGTCCGGCGGCGCTGCATGTCGCGGATGCGATTCTCCAGAATCCGGTAGAAGAGCGGTTTCCACTCCTCCGCGGGCCGGTCCGAGTATGCACGTGCCAGTTGCAGCATTGCATCCTGCACGGCATCCAGCGCGTCATCCTCATGACGCAGCGCCGCTTGGGCAATCTTGAACGCGCGCACTTCGACGCTCGCCAGAAACTGGCTGAGCGCTCTGCTGCGTGCACTGCTGGAAGAGTCCGAAACGTCCACGTCGCCGCGAGATGCAGCCGGCATGCTATAAGGCGGCGCGAGCGTAGCAAACTCTGGCATAACAGGTACAACGCGCCTGCGATGGGTGCGGTTGACCGACCCCGCTACGCAGGTAAGTCTCTGATTTATCTTCATTCATGAGTTCCGTCCCCATTGTTCGTGTGGCGCTGCCCACGCCGCTCAGGCGCCTTTTCGATTATCGCGCCGGCCCGGCGGGTCATGACCCGATCGCGGCCGGAACCCGGGTCAGGGTGCCGTTCGGCCAGCGGCGCCTGATCGGCGTCGCCATGGAGACGGCTGCCAGCTCCGAGCTGCCCGAGGAGCGTCTCAAGCCCGTGCTGGAGAGGCTGGATCCGCATCCGATCTTCGATCCCGCGACCCTTGCCTTACTCGGCTGGGCGGCGGACTACTACCACCACCCGGTCGGCGAGGTGCTGGCCGCCGCGCTGCCCAAGGCCCTGCGGCTGGGCGCCGCGATCGATTCGGCCGAGGAGCGCTGGATTTTCACCCCGGCAGGGCTGGAAGCGTACACCAGAGGCGATCCCCGGCGCGCGCCGCGCCAGCGGCAGCTCCTCGCTGCTCTGGCGGAGGGCGCGGGCGCAGCTCCCGCGGGGACAGATGCGAGCCCGCTGGCGGCCGGCCTCACGGCCGTCGCGCTCGATGAGAAGCTGGGATCATGGCGGGAGGCGGCGCGCGCCCTCATTGCTCGAGGCTGGCTGAGCATCGTCGCGCTGCCTCCGGCTGAGGCGGCGCCAACCTCGGCATCGCTTGCGGTAAGTCCGGGCCCCGAGCCGAACGAGGAGCAGCGTCTCGCCATCGACAGAGTCTGCGAGTCGTTGGGCGCCTTCGCCGGCTTCGTGCTGCACGGCGTCACGGGCAGTGGCAAGACCGAGGTTTACCTGCGGGTAGTCGAGCGGGCCCTGCGGCTCGGCCGCAGCGCGCTCGTCCTGGTGCCGGAGATCGGCCTGACGCCACAGCTGGTCGATCGATTCCGCAGGCGGTTCGCCGCGCCCATGGCCGTGCTGCACTCCGCCCTCACCGACCATGAGCGGCTGCTTGCCTGGCGGGAAGCCTTCAGCGGCCGCGCGCGGATCGTTCTCGGCACGCGCTCCGCCGTGTTCGCGCCGGTGCCGGACCTGGGCGTGATCATCGTCGATGAAGAGCACGACGCGTCCTTCAAGCAACACGAGGGAGGGTTCCGCTATTCCGCGCGCGATCTGGCCGTGGTGCGCGCGCAGCGTGGCGGCGTACCCGTCGTGTTGGGATCGGCGACGCCCGCGCTCGAGACGCTGCACAACGTCACCTCCGGGCGATACACGCGCCTGGTGTTGACTCGCAGGGCAGCCGAGGCGGCCCCGCCGCGCCTGTCGCTGATCGACCTCCGCTCGAGTGCCGTGCGCGCCGGCATCTCGACACCCGCGGTGCAGGCGATCGCGCGGCACCTCGCGAGCGGCGGCCAGGTGCTCGTGTTCCTCAACCGGCGCGGCTATGCGCCAACACTGCTCTGCACCGCCTGCGGCTGGCTGGCGCCCTGCCGCGATTGCGATGCGCGGCTCACCGTGCACCTTGCTGCCGGGCGGCTGCGCTGTCATCACTGCGGGGCCGACACCGCCCTGCCGGAGCGCTGTCCGCAGTGCGGGTTCGCGGTCAAGGCGGTCGGTCAGGGCACCGAAAGAATCGAGGAGACGCTGGGGACACTCTTCCCCGGCACACCGTGTATCCGGCTGGATCGCGATGTGGTGCGGCGCCGCGGTGACATGGAAGAGGTGATGCGCAGGATGGCTTCGGGTGAAGCCCGCATCCTGGTCGGCACGCAGATGGTGACGAAGGGCCATGACTTTCCCAACGTAACACTGGTGGTCGTGCTGAATGCAGACCAGGGATTCTTCAGTACGGACTTCCGCGCGCCCGAGCGCCTCGCGCAGACCATCGTCCAGGTCGCCGGCCGCGCCGGCCGCGGCGAGAAGGCCGGCGAGGTGCTCATCCAGACGGAATTCCCGGATCACCCGCTGCTGCGCAGCCTGCTGGCGGAAGGTTATGACGGCTTCGCCCGCGTGGCGCTGGCGGAGCGCAGCCAGGCCTCCTGGCCGCCCTTCAGCCGGCTCGCCGCCGTGCGCGATTCCGCGAAGACGGCGGAGGCCGCCCTGGCGTTCCTGACGGAGGCGCGCAAGTCGGCCGAGGACCTGCGCGGCGCCCGCGACGGCAGCGCCCGCGGCGGCCGCGGGGAGGCGCGCGCGATTCGCTTCCTCGGCCCCGCTCCGGCGGCCATGGCGAAGCGCGCCGGGCGCTATCACGCGCAATTGCTGGTCGAGAGCGCCGACCGCGCGGCGCTCCACCACTTCCTCGCCGCATGGCTGCCCGCGCTCGAGTCCCTGCCCAGCGTACGCCGCGTCCGCTGGGCTCTCGACGTCGATCCCATAGAAATATTCTAATTGGTAAGATTCGCGATCCATCATTTCATTTCGTGGATCTTCTCTTGAAGCCGGAACTCGAGCAGCTCCTCGCGAGCGCAGTCCATTCGCTCGTCGGCAGCGTACTGCCCGAGCCGCCGGCGCCCGGGGCGCTGACGGTCGAGCGCGCGCGTGACGCGCAGCACGGCGATTTTGCGACCAACGCGGCACTGCGTCTCGCGAAGGCCGCCGGCTGCAAGCCGCGGGAGCTGGCGCAGCGGATCATTGCCGCGTTGCCGGCGAGCCCCCTCGTGGCGCGCGCGGAGATCGCCGGCGCGGGCTTCATCAATTTCTTCCTGACGCCCGAGGCTTATGGCCGCGAGCTGGCTGCGCTCCATGATCGCGGCGAGAATTACGGCCGCACTGAAGGTGAGGGTAGTCTTGGACGCGGAGCGCGCGTACTACTCGAGTTCGTCTCTGCCAACCCGACGGGGCCACTGCACGTCGGGCATGGACGTCAAGCCGCTTACGGCGCCACATTGGGCAACATCCTGGCTGCTTGCGGATTCCAAGTCACTCGCGAGTACTACATCAACGACGCCGGACGGCAGGTCGACATTCTTGCGGCGAGCGCGTGGATTCGGTACCTGCAAGCCTGCGGCGAGACGCTGCCCTTTCCGGAGAACGGATATCGCGGCGATTACGTCCGCGCATTGGCGCAGAAGCTTCTCACCGCGGAGGGGGAGAAGCTGCGACGTCCCGCGGCAGCGGTGCTGGCCGGCTTGCCGGCGGACGCGCCGGTCGGAGACAAGGAGATCTACATCGACGCGCTCATCGCACGCGCACGCGACCTCATCGGCGCGGAGGGGTTCGGCCTCGTGCTCGAGGGCTCGCTGACGGAGATGCTTGCTGACATCAGCGAGGATCTCGGCCAGTTCGGCGTGACCTTCGATCGCTGGTATTCAGAGCGCGCGCTGGAGAAGAGCGGTGCCATCGACCGTGCGCTCGCGCGGCTCGAGCGCGAGTCGCGGTTGTATGCCAAGGACGGCGCGACCTGGTTCCGCGCCACGGAGTTCGGCGACGAGAAGGACCGCGTCGTGGTACGTGAGAACGGGCAGAAAACCTACTTCGCCTCGGACATCGCCTACCACCTGGAGAAGCGCGAGCGGGGATTTCAACGTCTGATCGACGTGCTCGGTGCCGATCATCACGGCTACATAGCGCGCGTGCGGGCGGGCCTGACGGCCATGGGAGAGCCCGGCGACTGCCTCGAAGTCAACCTGATTCAGTTCGTCAGCCTGTTCCGCGGCGGCGAGAAAGTGCCCATGGGCAAGCGCGAGGGGCAGTTCGTGACGCTGCGCCAGCTGCGCGAGGAAGTCGGCAACGATGCCTGCCGGCTGTTCTATCTGATGCGCAGCCACGAGCAGCCGCTCGATTTCGACCTCGAGCTCGCCAAGTCGCGCACCAACGAGAATCCCGTTTACTACATCCAGTACGCCCATGCCCGCGTCGCGAGCGTGATGAAGCAGCTCGGCGCCCGCGGCCTGTCTTTCGACCGCGCCGAAGGGCTTGCCGGCGCGTCACTCCTGACCGGCACGCACGAGCAGGCGGTCCTCGGCTCCCTGGTCCGCTACCCCGAAGTGCTGGAGCAGGCGGCGCTCAACCGCGCGCCCCACGCCATCGTCCACTACCTGCGCGACCTGGCCAACACGTTCCATACCTACTACAACGCGGAGCAGTTCATCGTCGACGATTCCCGTACGCGCAATGCGCGCCTGGCGTTGGTGCTGGGCGTCCAGCAGGTGATTCGCAACGGACTCGGTCTGCTCGGCGTCTCGGCGCCGGAGAGCATGTAAGTCCCAAGCATGCCCAAGCTGACCACGCGTGATTACAAGCGGTCGTCCCGCAGCTCCCGCGCCGCGAAACTGAAGGAGTTCGGCCTCGGCGTCCTCGTGGGTGCCGTGCTGGCCAGCGCCGCATTCCTGATCGCGGGTGCTCATGCGCATCATCGCGCAGCAGCAACATCGCGCATGGGTACGGGCGCCGATCCGCAGAGCAAGGCGCCGCACGCGCCGGCGCCGGACGATACCTCGTCCGACAGCCCTGACCCGGCGAATGCTTCCGGCTCCGCCTCGTCGCCGCAGACCGCATCTGCATCCGCGGGCGCGCAGCCGCAACAATACGATTTCTACCGCATGCTGCCGCGCTTCAAGGTCCCGGTCTCTCACGACGATGAGCACGCGGCCCAGGCCGGGCCGCCGTCCATCGCAACCGAGCCGGCCCACACGGCAGGCTCCGCTCCCTCCTATGTGTTGCAGATAGGCTCGTACCGCAGCACGGCGGAAGCCGACGAAGTCCGCGCTCGTCTCGCCCGCGCTGGCATAGCCGCGCAGGTACAGCGGGTCGTGGCAGGATCGAGCGCCTGGAACCGGGTACGGATCGGTCCGCTGAGCGTGACGGAGCTGGCCAGAGTCCGCGAGCAGCTCCGCACTGCCAACGTCCATGCGATGGTGATCCGCGAGGATCGTTAGGGGCGCGACTCAGTCGTCGTCGCTCGTCGGTACGTGCGCGCTGATTTCTGCCGCGATGCCGGCCGGATCGGCGTCCGTCACGTGATACGACTTTGACCATGACACCGAGCCATCGCCGACGTTGACGACTTTGACCGTGAGCTGTTGATCGGGCGCGCCTCCGGCCACGGCGCCATAGACGACGTAGCTCGAGTCATGCGCACGTCCCTGCGTCAATGCGGCCGACGGACCCAGGGTTGGCAGCGGCTGCTCCGCCAGTGCGACGTGCCCATGCCGGGCGATGGCGAGACGCCCATATAGCTGCGTGAATACGGAGCCCGCGAGTTTTTGCGCGGCGGCATCGCCTGCCGGTGTCGCAAAGGGTATGGCGAGCACCGGAGCCGAGGCGGACCGATCGTCCGCAGCCTCAGCGGGGATTTCTTTCGCGATCTGGCCGATGAGTTTCGCGGTGTCGGCCGCTGTCCAGTTGCCGGGATGGCTTGCTCCGAGCTCCTTGAGCTTCTGTTCCTGGGTGGAGGTAATCCGCGGCGGATCCTCATCGTGCGGGTGATCACGCGAGGTATCGCAGCGCGAGAGAAGGAGGATCCCGAGCCACACGTAGACGAGGATGCGCACCCAGCGCGGCAGGCGCTGAAAAGCGACCCACGCGGACTGGAGCCCCCATCCCATGACCTGGAACCAGAAGCGGATCCTCTGTCCCGGCTCCTCGCGGGGGAATGGCGGCACCTCTCCCTTGGGCGTGCCACTGGCCTTTTCCGGCGGCGGCACCGCGGGCCCGCGCGGCGGGCGCGGGCGCTCGCCGGTTGCAGCCAGTGAGCTGTCGCCCGACACCAGCCGACGGCAGAGCGCCTCGAGCGCCGGCGTCGATTGTCCGTCAGGAAGCCGTAGCCACTGCACTGCGCGGAATTTGTCGGGAACGCGCGCGCCGGCCTCGGGGGTGTTGTCGATGACGACGGGCAGCAGAAAAACGTGGTCATCGACCATATCGAGCGTCCGCTCGACGGCCAGGCGCCATTCGCGGCGGAAATACCCCTCGTGGCGCGCCTCGGTATGGGCCGAGATGACCGGCATGAAGTAGTCGCATTCGCGGATCTGGCGGCGGATCTTCTGATCCCATGCATCGCCGCCGATCAGATCGCTCTCGTCGTACCACACCTCCATCCCGAAGGCCGGCAGCGAGTCGCGGACGAGCTGTGCCGCGCGCCGGTCCTCGGAGGCGTAGCTCAGGAAGACCGTCGGACGCGGAGCTCCGGGGGTTTCAGTGTTGTCTGTAGGCATCGGAATGGAAGGCGGCCGGCGCCTAAGTATACCCTGCCACCCGGGCCGCTTCGCCTGAGCCATGGCAAATGGGCTCGTGAGCCCGGAAAGTCCGCAAATCTGCGTAAACGCGTGCCAAACGCCCTCTGGTCCCGCGCCGCCGCGCGGGGCTACGCTGGCTGTCACCGTTACTGGAGGAGTGTCTCAGATGGCTCGCAATAAGAACCGCCCGCCGGCGCCGATGTCACCGCAGGCGCGCTATGAGTTCGCCGTGGCATATCTCAATGCAATGCTGGAGGACGCCGGCCCGGAAGAGTTGGCGGCCGCCCTTGGCCGCATCGCGCGCGCATCCGGAGGCCCGAAGTTGGCGGAAAAAGTGGAGCTCAGCGCGGACTCGCTCTACCGCACGTTATGTCGGCGCGGTAACCCGGAGCTGCGGAGCGCAACCGCCTTGCTGAAGGCCATGGGCATGCGGCTGGTGCTGCAGCCGGCACCGAGGCACGGAACTTGCGTCGGCCCTTCTGCCGGAAGAGATTGAGAGAGACAGCCATGGGTCAGGTCATACATGCGGCCTTCGGCACGGAGCGCGAGTGGGAGCAGACACGGGCGAAGACGGTCGACGGCCTGGTTGCGATAGGGTCGCTGTTCGGCGACGACGAGGCGCTGATGCGCGCCAAGGCGGACTGTGTCTACACGATACTGCGACAGATCGTGGAGGAGGTCCCGAGCGTGCAGATCACGACGAAGCTGCCGGAGAACCTGTCATCGGAGCAACTCGACCTGCTGACCGGCGTCATCAAGGAGGCGGCGCTGAAAGGTATCGAGATCGCGATGACGCACTCGGTGCAGGTGCTGATGGCATCGATCTACGACCTCTGCACCTCCAAACTGCATGCCAGGCCTTCTTGATTCCCGGGCCGGTTACTGACTTGCTGTTAGCGTTAACGAGAAACGGACTGTTACATCGTTACCCACCCAGTCCGTCGACTGCCACTGTCCCTGACCGACGCCGAAGTCGAGGCGTTTCAGGGTCGCCTGGCCTGAAAGATAACCGACCGAGTGACCCTGCAACGCGGCGGTGCGCCACGTGAGCGGAATGGTGATGGTGCGGGTCACGCCCCGCAAAGTGAGCGAGCCTGTCGCCGCGTAGCCCGTGGCCGTCTTGTCGATGCGGCTGGCGTTGAAGCGCGACTGCGGATACCGCGCGACGTCGAGGAAGTCCTTGCCTCCAAGCGTGTCGTTGCGCTGTTGGTCGCCGGTATCGTAAGACCGCATGTCCACCACGACATCGAGCCGGTTGGCGGCGGGATCGAAGCTGACGGTGAAGAGTTTGAACCGCCCCTGGTTCTCGGCTCCGGCCTGGGTGAACGCGTAGGTCAGCGAGCTTTGTGTCACTACCGCCGTGTACGCTGGGCCGGCCGCGCGCGCGACTGCGGGCGCGAGCACGGCGCTGGCGACCGCCGCGAGCGTGATCCGGCCGAAGGGCAGCATGCGTCGCAGCGTATCGTCCTTCAGTACGAAGTGATGCTTGAGCGCGCCAGCGACATGCAGCCCCACCGTCAGCGCCAGCGCGATGGCCAGCGCCGCGTGAGTGGTCACCATAGCTTCATAAAGCGTCCGGCTCTTCGGCACGAGATCGGGCAGCTGGTAGAGACTGAACCAGCTCACCGGGAAACCGCGCGCTGACGACATGATCCAGCCAGTGAGCGGCATGGCGAAGAGCAGCACATAAAGCGTCGCGTGCGTGAACCGCGCCAGGAAGCGCTCATGGGCCGTCAGGTTGGACGGCAGCGGTGGAGTGGGGTTGAGCCAGCGCCAGAGCAGGCGCAACGCGGCGAGCCCGAGAATGGTGATACCGATCGACTTGTGGCGCGCCAGCAGCGCCAGCTTCTCCACGCCGAGCGGCAGCAGGCGCCCCGTGAGGCCCAGAGCGGCCTGGATGGCGATCAGCGCCACGATGAGCCAATGGAGGAGCTGGGAGACCGCACCCCAGCGAGCCGACGTATTCCTGATGCTCATCCGCACAGCTTAAAGGGGTGCGGCAACCTTGGACATGCGCCTGAGGGGAAACATGTGATCACGGAGGGTGCGTTCGCTCACGGGTGCGGACGGTTCAATCGGCGGTGGAGTTCTGGAGCAGCAATAGCGCGGTGCCTTCCGGCGCCCTGAGCAGCACATTACCGCGGGCGTCGAGTCCCCTTGGCGGGGGCTCGAGCGGGCACAGTGCCAGCTCCCGCAGACGCGCGATCCGCTCCGGCATGGCGGGGTCGCAAAAGGCGAGGAGCGGCTCGGCGCAAAACTGCGGGCGGTGCAATGCCAGCTCGAGACCTTCCCGCGACAGGGGCAGATGCGGATAGGGCTGCGATTGGAGCTCGCCCGCATCGAATCCGAGCGCCTCCCAGAAGCCGCGGGCCGGCTCGAAGTCGGCCGCCGGCATGCTCAAACCATGGAATGCGCCGCAGCGGGACGGCTCGAGCGCAGACCGGCCGGACGGCGAGTAGGTCCGCGCCTCGAGCAGCCGGACGGGCTGGCCGATGGGATCGCGAAAGCTGATTTCGTTGAAGACTTCGTCGCCGATGTTGACCATCGAGGGTTCGATGCCCATTCGCTCCAGCTCGGCCAGGTAGCCCGCGATCCCGGGGTGCACGAAGGTCAGCGCTGGCGAGTCGAGCCTGCTCTGGTGCAGTCCAATGCAGACGCGGCCGTCGGTGAGCACGCCGTAAGGATGCGGCCAGATATCACCGGCCTGCGCCTGAGTGAAGCCGAGCCGCTCGTAGAATTCGACCGACGCCCGGATGTCAGTCGTAGCTATCCCAAGCTCGAGGAAGCGCCCGATCAAGTGCGGTCGATGGGCTGTCCGCCGGATGCACCGTAGGCGACTTCCGGCCAATCCAACGATGCCCATCCCTGGCAGTGCCGGGCGATGTGGCTCGCGAGAAAGCGCGCGTGCCCGGGGCTGTCGTTGAGCGCCGGCACGTAATCGAAGCGCTGGCCGCCGGCGCGCAGGAACTTATCGCGGTTCTCGATGCCGATCTCCTCCAGCGTTTCCAGGCAGTCGGCCGCGAAGCCGGGACAAACCACGGTCACGGCGCGCACGCCGCGCTCCGGAAGTTGCGCCAGCACCTCGCTCGTGTAGGGTTTCAACCATGCCGCGGGGCCGAAGCGCGACTGAAAGCTGACACTCCACTCGCCGTCGCGCAGCATCAGCTCCTCGGCGAGCAGGCGCGCGGTCTTCTGACATTTGCAGAAGTAGGGATCGCCGTTGTGGAAGTAGCGTTCCGGGATGCCATGGAAGGAAATCAGCAGATGCCGCGTCGGGCCGTGCTCCCGCCAATGCTCCGCGATGCTGGCGCGCAGCGCCTCGATGTAGCCCGGCTGATCGTGATATTCCGCCACGAAGCGCAGCTCGGGCAGCCAGCGCCAGCGCCTCAGCTCCGCCGTCACCTGGTCGTAGACCGCGCCGGTGGTGGCGCCGCAGTACTGCGGGAAAAGTGGCACCACGAGGATGCGCTGCGCTCCGGACTCACGCAGGCGGGTGAGCGCCTGCGGCACTCCCGGGTCGCCGTAGAGCATGCCGAGCTCCACCGAGAACGGCGCCAGCATCCGCTGCGCCAAAGTGCTGGTCAGCTGCGCGCGCAGCCGCTCGCTGAGGTCACGCAGCGGTGAGCCGGATTGCGACCAGATCGCGCGGTACTTGCGCGCCACCCGCCGCGGCCGCAGCGGCAGGATGAGGCCGTGGAGGATCGGCAGCCAGAGCGCCCGCGGCATCTCCACTATCCGCGGATCGGACAGCATGCGGGAGAGAAAGCGGCGCACGGCGCGCGGCTCCGGCGCCGCCGGCGTGCCGGAGTTGACGAGCAGGATACCGATCCGCTCG
Organism: uncultured Pseudomonadota bacterium; assembly: GCA_963812925.1. Lineage (GTDB taxonomy): Bacteria > Pseudomonadota > Gammaproteobacteria > Steroidobacterales > Steroidobacteraceae > 13-2-20CM-66-19. The sequence continues at coordinate 588,260 of CAWEXF010000009.1, forward strand.
GCGGAGTCGCGGTGGAAGTCGGGGGAGCTGATGTAGCGCATAGCCGGTCCGGAAGACTTATACCTCGCCTAAATCGCCGTGCACAGGTACTTGAGCTCGGTGTAGTCCAGGATCCCGTATTTCGAGCCTTCGCGCCCGATTCCGGATTCCTTGACGCCGCCGAAAGGGGCCACCTCGGTGGAGATGATGCCCGTGTTCAGCCCGACGATGCCGTACTCCAGGGCCTCCGCCACCCGCCAGGAGCGCGCCAGGTCGCGGGTGTAGAAATAGGCCGCAAGGCCGAATTCGGTGGCGTTGGCCATGCGGATCGCGTCAGCCTCGGCCTGGAAGCGAAAGAGCGGTGCCACCGGCCCGAAGGTCTCTTCCCGCGCGACCAACATCTCCGCGGTGACGTCGGTTATCACGGTCGGCTGGAAGAATGTGCCCCCCAACGCGTGGTGTTTGCCGCCGTGCACGACATGCGCGCCTTTCTGCACCGCGTCGGCAATATGCTGCTCGACTTTCGCCAGCGCTTTGCGATCGATCAGCGGTCCCTGATCGGTCGGCCCCTCGAGCCCGTTGCCGACGCGCAGCTTGCTGACCGCGTCGACGAGCTTGCGGGTGAACGCGTCGTACACACCGCTCTGCACCAGCAGCCGATTGGCGCACACGCACGTCTGACCGGTATTGCGGTACTTGCTTGCGAGAGCGCCCGCCACCGCCGCATCGAGGTCGGCATCATCGAACACGATGAAGGGTGCGTTGCCCCCGAGCTCCAGCGACAGCTTCTTCAGCGTCCCCGCGCACTGTGCCATCAGGCGCTTACCGATTGCCGTCGAGCCGGTGAAGGTGAGCTTGCGCACCGCCGGGTTGGAAGTCATCTCGCCGCCGATCTCGGCCGCATTGTCACCCGTCACGATGTTGAGGACGCCGGCGGGAATGCCGGCGCGCGCGGCGAGATCCGCCATTGCGAGCGCGGAGTAGGGCGTCTGCAAGGCGGGCTTGCAGACGAAGGTGCAGCCGGCCGCGAGCGCGGGGGCCGCCTTGCGCGTGATCATGGCTGCGGGAAAGTTCCAGGGCGTGATCGCTGCCACCACGCCTATGGGTTGGCGCAACACCAGGATGCGCTTGTCAGCCTGATGGCCCGGAATCACGTCGCCGTAGAGCCGCTTGCCTTCCTCCGCGAACCACTCGATGAAGGATGCGGCGTAGGCGATCTCGCCCTTGGATTCGGCCAGGGGTTTGCCCTGCTCCGCCGTCATGAGCACGGCGAGATCGTCCTGATTCGCCATCATGAGGTCGTACCAGCGCCGCAGTACTTTGGCGCGCTCGCCGGCGGTCTTCGCAGCCCAGGCGGGGAACGCCTTCACCGCCGCCTCGATGGCACGGCGGGTCTCGGCCGCCCCCATGTCGGGAACGGCTCCGAGCCGCTCGCCAGTTGCCGGATTGGCGACCTCACGGGTGGCGCGGCCGTCGGCATCCACCCAGGCGCCGGCGACATACGCCTGCTGGCGCAGCAGCGTGGAATCTTTCAGTTGCAACATCACTCGCTCTCCCGTTCCTCGTCCGCCCGCGCCCGGCTCTCGCCGGCCAGCCGGGCCGCGAGAAACTCGAGCGTGCGCTGGCGGGCGAGAGCAGCGGCGGCCGCGTCGTAGCTCGGCCTCAGATCGCAGTTGAAGCCGTGGCCCGCGCCGTCGTAAACATAGAAGATACCCCGCGGGTTCGCGGCCTTCAGCCGCTCGACCTGATCCGGCGGGATGCTCTTGTCGGCGGAGCCGAAGTGATACATCACCGGTACCCGGGGGGACTTGCTGGTGTCCCGCGGGTTGCCGTAGTAAACGACGGCACAGGCGATGGGCAGCTCGCACGCCGCCCGATAAGAGAGCCCCCCGCCCCAGCAATAGCCCACGGTGCCGACGCGGCCGGAATGCTTGACTACCACCGCGGCAGCCGCAACGTCCTTCAGCGTCTCGTCGGGCTTCAGCTGCTGTACGTAGCCTCGCCCTTCGTCGCGCCCGGCATCATCGTAGCCGAGCTCTATGCCGCGGCGGATGCGGTCGAAAAGCGCAGGCGCGATGGCGGTGTAGCCCTCAGCCGCGAAGCCGTCGGTCACCGCGCGGATATGGCGGTTGACTCCGAATATCTCCTGCAGCACCACGACGGCGCCCCGCGGGCGGCGGGGCGGGGCGGCGAGATAGGCCTGGAACTCATGGCCGTCGCGGGCCATGAGGGTCGTGTAATCGCCCATGGCGGGGGAGACCCTTCGAAGTGATGCCGATTGGGCCAAGCAGAATACCGCCCGCGGGCGCTTCACTGCCAGTGTCCGTTTCCCCAGCGAATACGTGGCCTCGGCCGGCAGACCAATGGTAGCGTAGGCGGATCGGGGCAACCCTTCTCGGCTCTTGGGCCGGTGTCCGGCGCCTGTCCACTGGAGGTTTCATGCTCGTCGGCACAACTGTGCGGCGCGTTGCGATCGTGGGTGGTCTGCGGATCCCGTTCGCGCGGGCGCACACGGCGTATGCCACGGTCGGCAACCAGGAAATGCTCACGGCGGTGTTCCGCACCCTGGTGGAGCGGTGCAACCTGACCGGCGTGCGGCTGGGGGACGTTGCCGCAGGCGCGGTCATCAAGCATTCACGCGACTACAACCTGACGCGCGAGTGTGTGCTGTCGTCCGGGTTGGACCCGCAGACGCCTGGGCTCGACCTGCAACGCGCGTGCGGCACGAGCCTCGAGGCGGCGATCGCCATCGGCAACAAGATCGCGCTTGGCCAGATCGACTGCGGCATGGCAGGCGGTGTCGACACCATCAGCGATCCGCCCGTGGTGTACCCGCGCGCTTACCAACAGCTGCTGCTCTCGAGCGCGCGCGGCAAGACCTTCGGGCAGCGCGTGGCACCGTGGCTGCGGCTGCGACCGCGCTACTTCAAGCCCGTGCTGCCCGCGGTCGTCGAGCCGCGCACGGGCCTTTCCATGGGCCAGAGCACCGAGCTCATGGCGCACCGCTGGGGGATCGGCCGCGAGGAGCAGGATCGGCTCGCCTGCGAGAGTCACATGAAAGCGGCCGCCGCCTGGCGCGAGGGTTTCTACGACGACCTGGTCGTGGCCTATCTCGGCCTGAAGAGCGACAACAACGTCCGCGCCGATACTTCGCTCGAGAAGCTGTCGCGTCTGCGTGCGAGCTTCGATCCGCGCGACGGAACGCTCACGGCGGGCAACAGCACCCCACTGACCGATGGCGCGAGCGCGGTGCTGTTGGCTTCGGAGGAGTGGGCGGCGCGCCGGAAGCTGCCGGTGCTCGCCTGGCTCCGTTACGGCAAAGTGTGGGCCGTCGATTTCGCCAGCGGCAAGGAGGGCCTGCTCATGGCGCCGGCCTACGCGGTGTCCGCGATGCTGCGTGATGCCGGCCTCACCCTGCAGAGTTTCGACTACTACGAGATCCACGAGGCGTTTGCGGCGCAGGTGCTCTGCACGCTGGCCGCCTGGCAGTCGCCGGAGTTCTGTCGTGACTCGTTGGGCCTCACGGCGCCGCTCGGCGGCATCGACCGCGCCCGTCTCAACGTCAAGGGCGGCAGCGTCGCGATCGGTCATCCCTTCGCCGCCACCGGTACGCGGATCGTGGCCACGCTGGCCAAGCTCCTGGCGGGCGACCCGGCCGCCAAGCGGGGATTGATCTCGGTGTGCACCGCGGGTGGGATGGGCGTCACAGCCATCCTGGAGCGCTGAGGCAATCGCCGCCGCCGCGAGGCTATACTGGCCTTCACATAACAAGGGGCGTACCGCCGGGTGCGATAGAGATCCGTCGAATGGATGGCAATCCCTTCGAAGAGACCATGACGCTGCGCTCCGACGTGGGAGCGCTGCTCGCCGAGATGCCGATCTTCAGCGGCCTCGATGCGACGCTGCTGCGGGAGATTGCCTCGGCCGTGGAGTGGCTGTCGCTGCCCGGCGGCCACAAGCTCTTCTCGGCCGGCGATCCGCCTGATGCGCTCTACATGGTGCTGAGCGGTTGTCTCGGCGCTTTCTCCCACGATCCTGCCCGGCGACGCTTCCTCGCGCGCATTGCGGCCGGCGACATGGTCGGGGAGATGGGATTGATTTCGGGACGGCCGCGCAGCGCCGATGTCGTCGCGTTGCGCGATACGGAGCTCGCCCGGATCTCGGCGAAGGCGTTCAACGAGGTGCTCCGCGGCCAGCCGGAAGCGATGCTGCGTATCGCGCGCCTCACCGTGGATCGTCTGGCGCAATCGCAATCTCCCGCGGCAGCGGCCCGCAGCCGCGGCGCCTGCACCTTCACCGTTCTGCCGCAGAGCGTGGAAGTCGATTTCGGCGGCTTCGCGAGCAGGCTCGTCAAGGCGCTCTCGGAGCTCGGGCGCGCCGAGCTCGTCTGGAGCGTGCGCGCCAAGACCCATACCAGCCAGTGGTTCAACAGGATCGAATCTTCCAACGACTACGTGGTGTATGTCGCCGATCCCACTCCGGACCGCTGGACCAAGCTGTGCGTGCGCCAGGCGGACGCGCTGCTGCTGCTGGCGCGCGCGGAGAGTCCGGCGGGCAGCTGGGCGGCGCTGCGCTGGCCACACGATCACAGCATGGCGCCGCAGCGCTCCGAGCTGGTCCTGCTGCACGACAGCACACTGGAGACGGGCGCCGCGGCGCGCTGGCTGGCGGATCTGCCGGAATTGCCGCATCACCACGTGCAGTCGCCCGGCGACTATTCGCGGCTGGCGCGTGTGCTGACGGGACGTGGTGTTGGGTTGGTGCTGTCGGGCGGCGGCGCGCGGGGATTCGCCCACATCGGGATCGTCAAGGCCCTGCGCGAGGCCGGTGTGCCGGTGGATCTAGTGGGCGGCACCAGCATGGGAGCCATCCTCGGCGCCGGCGTCGCGCTGCGGTGGAGCACCGATGAGCTGAAGGAACGCTTCCGGCGCGCGTTCGTCGATTCCAGGCCGCTGCGCGATTACACGTTGCCATTCGTGTCGCTCGTTTCCGGCCGCAAGGTGAGCACGAGCCTTTATGAGGCGTTCGGTGACCTCGCCATCGAGGACCTGCCGATCGATTTCTTCTGTGTGTCCTCCAACCTCACCACCGGCCAATCGATGGTGCACCGCCGCGGCACGTTGTGGCGCTGGCTGCGCTCTTCGGTTTCCGTTCCCGGAGTCCTGCCGCCCGTGCTGCACAATGGTGAGGTACTGGTGGACGGTGCCACGATGAACAACCTGCCGGTCGATGTGATGCGCGAGCTCGGCCGCGGCCCGGTGATCGGCTGTGACGTCGGCGGCGCCGACAGGGCCTTCACCGCACGCACCGACGAGATCGACGTCCCTCTCCCCTGGCACCTCCTGAGTTGGCTGAAGGCGCGGCGACAACGCCCCAGCATCTTTCAGATTCTCTGGCGCGCCGGCATGGTCAACAGCAACGCCAGCACCATCGCCCACCGGGCGCAGTCGGACCTGATCCTCCAGCCGCCGCTCGCCGAGGTGGACATGCTCAACTGGGACGCCTTCGATCGGGCGATCCAGGTGGGTTACGAGTATGCGGTCAGGAAGCTGGAAGAGCTGCCGGCGGACTCGCCGCTGCTGCGTTGCGCAACGAGCGACTGACACCGGCTGCGGCGCCTGCGGTGGCAATGACTCAGTCGATGCGGGCCGGCGCGAGGCGCGGCGACAACAGATGCACGACGAGAAGAGCCAACAGGTAGGCGCAGCCCGCGTAGGCGAATAGCGGCTTGTAGGTGCCCAGGCGATCCAGCACCCAGCCCGCGTACTTGGCGAGCAGCATGCCGCCGACCGCGCCGGCTGTGCCGCCGATGCCGATGACGGAGCCGACGGCGCGGCGCGGAAAGACATCAGAGGGCAGAGTGAAGAGATTACAGGAAAACCCCTGGTGCGCCGCGGCCGCAAGGCCAACGATGGCGACCGCCCCCCAGAGGCTGTCGACATACGCCGCCGCAAACACCGGCAGCACCAGGACCGCGCAGAGCAGCATGGCGTACTTGCGCGCCACATTGAGCGCGAAACCCGCGCGCAACAGCCGTGACGACATCCAGCCGCCGGCGATGCTGCCGATGTCCGACAGGACGTAGATGGCAACCAGCGGCGGACCGAATGTCGTCAGGTCGAGGTGATGGCGCTTGACCAGGAAATCGGGCAGCCAGAAGAGCCACAGCCACCAGACCGGATCGATGAGGAATTTGCCGATCGCGTAGGCCCACGTCTCGCGCACCGCCAGCAGCCTCGTCCAGGGCACGGATACCGCTACCGGGTCGGGCGGGTCGCTCTCGATGAGAGCAAGCTCCGCCGCGCCGAGCCGCGGCTGCCCGCGCGGCGGGCGGTATACCGCCAGCCACACAACCAGCCATACCACGGTGAAACTGCCCGTGATCAGGAAGGCCGCCCGCCAGCCGAGTGTCAAGGTGATGGCCGGTACGATGAGCGGAGTGATGATCGCGCCGATGTTGGTGCCGGCGTTGAAGATCCCGGTTGCCAGTGCACGCTCACGTTTCGGGAACCATTCGGCGACGGCCTTGAGGCCGGCCGGGAAGTTGCCCGACTCCCCCAGCCCGATGGCGAACCGAGCCACGATGAAGTCGGTCAGCGAACTTGCCCAGGCGTGGGCAACGTGCGCAATCGTCCAAATCGCCACCGCGAGGGCGTAGCCACCCCGTGCGCCGATGCGGTCGATGAGCTTGCCGAAGACGATATACCCGATGGCATAGGCGAGCTGGAAGGCAAACACTATGTTGCCGTAGTCGGTCTCGCTCCAGTGGTACTCATGTGCAAGCAGCGGCTGGAGGATCGCAATGCTTTGCCGATCGACATAGTTGAGCGCCGTGGCCGCGAAGAGCAGTGCGCAGATGACCCAGCGGAACCTGCCGACACGCTCGGCAGCCGCGTCGGCGCTCGGCACGGGGGGCGCGCTCATTCTCGCTCGGTCCTTGCCTCGGACGCCGCCGCTGCCGTGACGCTCGCGAGCGACCCTTGAGCGGCGAAGGCCTCGTAGGTCTGGCCGAGTGTGCGCGTGAACAACGGCTCCTGCACCAGGGTGGCCGGAAAAACACCAGGCAGAGCGAAGAACAACGGCAGATCGTGATTCGCGTTGCCCGTGGCCTGCCGGCCCAACCCCGCCAATTGCGCGGCCAGAGGGTCGACGATCTCAACACCATCTCTGGCTCGTGCGCGAACGAATTGCATCCAGGCGGCGATCGGCACCGCCAGGCGCGCGAGCGACCTGCCGGCCCGCAACGCGTCCGCGATCGTGCCGAGGATCCGAATCGGCAGCTTCTGCGAGCCGTCCCACGCGATCTGCGCGAGCCGATGCTGCATGGCCGGGTTCTCGAATCGGCGCAGGATGGCCTGGCGGTATGCAGCAAGGGCGCCCGGTTGCGGCATGTCGAGCGTCGGCTCGATGTCGTTGATCATCAGGCGCTCGACGAAGGTGCGCAGAACCGGGTGCGCCATGGCTTGCGCGACGGTCTGCAGCCCTGCCAGCAACCCCACGTAGGCGAGGGTGGAGTGCGCGCCGTTCAACAGGCGCAACTTCGCGCGCTCATATGCTGTCACGTCACGGCTCACCGTGACGCCGATGGCTGCCCAGTCAGGCTGCGAGGGGCTGTCTACCTCCTCCACGACCCATTGCACGAACCGCTCGCGTTGGACCGGCCACGCATCCTCGAGACCGGTTGCCTGCGCTACCCGATCCCGCAGCGCCTGGTCGGTGGCGGGGGTGATGCTATCGACCATCGTGCGCGGAAAGCGCGTCGTCTGCTCGATCCAGGCGGCGAGGCCGGGTTCGCGCCGTGCCGCGAAAGCCAATACCGCGCGCCGCAGTGTCGGGCCGTTGCCGGATATATTGTCGCAGGAGACGGCGAGATAGGGCGCGAGCCCGCGCGCCCGCCGCAGCTCCAGGCCGCGCACCAGCCAGCCGACGAGGCCACGCGGCGCCTCGGGGTGGCTCAGGTCATGGACGATGTCCGGATGCGCGAAGTCGAGTCCGCCCGCGCCGTCGAGGCAGTAGCCTTTCTCCGTCACCGTCATGGTGACCACCGAGGTGTCAGGATCGCAGAGGCGGCTGCTGACGGCGGCAGGGCTCTCGGCTGCGACCAGTAGCTCGCGAATGGCGCCGATGACGCGCATCGTCGGTGCCTCGTCGAGCTCCACCAGCGTGTAGAGCCCGTCCTGCGGCGCGAGCGCGTCGCGGAGCGAGGCGGTCTTCAGTGAGACCGCGCAGATTGCGCGCGCCGCATCGTTCTCCAGCAGTCGATCGAAATAGAACGCCTGGTGCGTCCGATGAAATGCCCCGGGGCCGAAGTGCACCGTGCCGATCCGCGTTTGCGAGCGGCGGTAACCGGGCCGAATGAGCTGCTGCGAGCCGAGATCCAGGGTGCCGTCGCCGAGGCGCATCGCCGTATGGTACCGATATCAGGCCGCGACCGCGAGAATCGCCGGCGTGAGGGGCTTATGCGCCGTCTCGCTCCATCATGCGTTTGAAAGCGGGGCGACTCGTGATCCTGGCGGCGTAGTCCTTGAACACCGGTGTCTCGTTCATCAGCTTGAAGCTCATGAGGAAGTTGATGGTGCCCCCGACGGTAACGTCCGCGGCGGAGAATTCATCACCCAGCAGGTACTTCCGCTGCGACAGCACCGCGCCCAGTACCTCCTCCACCTCACCCGCCTCGGCCCAACCCATCCCGCCCTGCACATGCTTTACGTTGAGCCGGCGCATCATCATCGCCGGCTCCAGGACCCCAGGCCGATATGCGAGCCACGACAGGTACTCCCCGCGTTTTGGATCGCCAACTCGTGGGCCGAGCTTCGGCTCGGGAAAGAGGTCGGTCAGATAGAGGGTAATGGCGGCGATCTCGAACACGCGCTGGCCGTCATGTTGCAAACACGGGACCTTGCCGTGCGGATGAGGATTCGCCGGATCGCGTGCACCGCTGCCGTCTGCGCGGCGAATGTCGACGATCTTTGTTTCGTAGGGGACGCCGAGCTCCTCGAGCAGCCACACGATGCTGCCGGAACGGGACTTGGGGGAATGAAACAGCGTCAGCATGACGACTCCCTAGTGGCGTCGACGGGTCGTGGTACTCTGATGCCCATGCGCTCGCTTTGCAAGGTACTGGCCGCGTCGGCGGCGCTCGCGTTCCTCGTCCCGCAGTTGGCAGTAGCCGAGGCGCAGTCCGTCCCCCGCGCCCCCATTCGCATTGTGGTCGATGGCAATGCTCCCGCACACGCTTTTCCGCATTTCTGGGAGCAGATGTTCGGATCGGGCCGCGCGGTGCTGTCGTTGCGAGCCAGCTATCGCGATGACATGCGCGCGGTCAAAGGTGCGACCGACTTCCGCTACGTGCGGTTCCACGGCATCCTCGATCGCGACGTCGGTGTTTACACCGTCGACGCGCAAGGCCGGCCGGATTACAACTTCACGTACGTCGATCAGATCTACGACGGCCTGCTGCGACAGGGAGTCCGCCCGTTCGTGGAGCTGAGCTTCATGCCGCCGGATATGGCCTCGCGCCAGCAGGGCATGGGGTTCTGGTACGACCCCATCGTGGCGCCGCCGAGGCAATGGGCGCAGTGGAGCGACCTGATACGGCGGTTCGCACAGCATCTGGTCGCACGATATGGGATCGACGAGGTGTCGCAATGGTATTTTGAGGTCTGGAACGAGCCGAACGGCAGCTTCTGGGGCGGCGATCCGCACCAGTCGACTTACTTCCATCTCTACGACCTGACGGCACGGGCGCTGAAGAGTGTCAGCCCGCGGCTGCGTGTGGGCGGCCCGGCTACGGCGCAGGCGGCGTGGGTGCCCGCGTTCATCTCACATTGCGCGACGGGCCATGTTCCGGTGGACTTCGTTTCGACCCACGTCTACGGCGACGATTCGGCGGAGAATGTCTTCGGCACGCACCAGACGATAGGCCGGCGCGACATGGTCATTCGCGCGGTGCAGAAGGTCCACCGGCAGGTCGCGGCGTCGCCGCTGCCTGCGCTGCCCATCATCTTCAGCGAGTTCAATGCCACCTACGCCGGCACTGAAGTCGATGTGACCGATTCGCCCTACATCGGGCCGTGGCTCGCCAACACCATCCGGGCATGCGACGGGCTCGTCGATTCGATGTCGTATTGGACATTCTCCGACGTGTTCGAGGAGGGTGGAGTCGCGAAGAGTCCGTTCCACGGCGGCTTCGGGCTGATCGCGGCGGGTGACATCCCCAAGGCCTCGTTCAACGACCTGAGACTGCTGCACCGGTTGGGCAGTCAACGGTTGACAGTCTCATCCGACTCCGCGCTGGTTACACGCCGCGCCGACGGCACGCTGGTAATCGCCGTCTGGAACTATGCGCCGCCGCGACCGGGGGGCGAAACGAGAACCTACCAGCTTGCATTCCGCAATGTTCCGGGCGCGCATCGCGCCTACGTCTGGTTGGTTGATCGCGACCACGGTTCGGCGCTCACGGCGTGGAGAGCAATGGGCGAGCCGAGATTCCCGAGCATCGAGCAGCACCGGATTCTACTGCAGGCAGCCGAATTGCCGGGTCCTCGCGTCGAGGCGTTGGCGCCCGGCAATCCGAGCCTCACACTGCAACTTCGCCCGCACGCGCTGGCGCTGGTAGAGCTCGCGCATTGACCCGCGAGCCGGCGGGAGCGCTCGCTCAGCTCTGCGGTGTTCCGGTTCGCGGCTGCTCGCGGATCGGGCGCAGGGGTCGGACCTCCACGCAGCCTACCTCCGCCGGTGGGATCTTGCCGGCGATCTGGATAGCCTCGTTGAGGTCGCGCGCCTCGATCAGATAAAAACCGGCGAGCTGCTCCTTCGTCTCCGCGAAGGGGCCGTCCGTCACCGACAGGCGGCCGTTGCGCACGCGCACCGTGGTCGCGGTGGCGACGGGTTCCAAGGCTTCCGAAGCGATGCACTGTCCGCGCGCGCGCAGCTCGTGATCGACCGCGAGGCACTTGTGGTCATCCATCTCATTGATCTTCTGCTCCTCGCCGTACACCAGACAGAGATATTTCATCGCGTTACTCCGCTGAAGCGCCCATGGACCATAACACGCCAAACCGGTCGCGCAGCTGTCCCCACCGATCTCCCCAGAACATGACCTGCAGCGGTGTCACGATCTCGAGGCCGGCTGCCACGGCTCGTTGCCACCACGCCTCGACGTCATCGACCTGCAGGTGGAGTGTATAGCCCTGGTGCGGCTTGAAGGGACAGCCGTGCTCGGGATAAGCGTCCGAAAGCATGAGCGAGCCCCCGTTGACGTAAAGGTGCACGTGCATCGTGCGACCCTTGGCGTCGGGCGGGACGCGGCCCACCTCGCATGCATCGAAGGCGCGCTGATAGAGCTCCGAAGCGAGCAACGCCCCGTCGACGATGAGGTAGGGAACGGGACCTCCCAGGACCTCCGGGCGGGGGGCGGCGGTATTGAGTGCGGCATTCATTTGAGGCCTCCGCGGGATAAGGGGCGGTACGAGTCCACCGGTCTCCCCTTGGTAGCCGAACCAGGACGTGCAGGTTCGACACCCGCACTCGACCGATGGCATCAACCCCCGGCCAGCTCCCTCAGCCGCCGCTGCAGGAACTGCCGCTCGGGCTCGAGCTGCGTCAGGGCAAGCGCCTGGACGTACGAATCGCGTGCCTCGTTGCGCCTGCCCAGCCGGCGGCAAAGGTCCGCCCGCGCCGCATGAACCAGCCGGTATTCCGCAAGCTCCCCCCTCGCAAGCAGCCCGTCGACCAGCGCGAGCCCTGCCTCCGGACCGTCACGCATGGCGACCGCCACGGCGCGGTTGAGCTCCACTATGGGCGTAGGCTCGAGGCTCAGCAGCAGGTCGTAGGCATGCACGATCTCGTTCCAGTCGGTGTCCGCGGCACTCGTGGCCCCGCAGTGCACCGCGGCGATCATCGCCTGCAGGCAGTAGGGGCCCAAACTGCGGGAGGAGAGTGCCCGCTCCACCAGTGCCGATCCCTCCTCGATCTGCGCACGGTTCCAGAGAGAGCGGTCCTGCTCCTCGAGCACGATGAGTTCGCCGGCGGCGGAGGCGCGCGCGGCACGGCGGGAATCCTGCAACAGCATCAGTGCCAGCAGCCCGATCGCTTCGGTTTCCGGCAGCATCTCGACCAGCAGACGCCCGAGGCGGATCGCTTCGCTCGCCAGATCGAGGCGCATCAGCTGCAAGCCGCTGCTCGCGGTGTAGCCTTCGTTGAAAACGAGGTAGATGACGCGCAGGACTGTCTCGAGGCGCGCCGCCAGCTCCGCGGGGGCGGGCACTTCGTACGGAATCCGGGCATCGCGGATCTTGGACTTGGCCCGCACGATCCGCTGTGCCAGCGTGGGTACCGGTGTCAGGAAAGCCTGTGCAATCTGTTCCGTCGTCAGACCGCAGACTTCCCGCAGGGTCAAGGCAATCTGCGCGTCGGGCGCAAGGGCGGGGTGGCAACAGGTGAAGATCAGCCGCAGGCGATCATCGGCGATGCTCGGGTCGTCATCGTAGTCGTCCCCGGCCGGCGTGTTGTCGGTCGCGGCGACATCGTGGGCCAATGGATCGAAGGAATCGAAACGCGCCTGGCGCCGTAGCTGATCGATGCTGCGAAAGCGCCCTGCCGACACTAGCCAGGCACGGGGATTCTCCGGCATGCCCTGCTCCGGCCACTTCTCGAGGGCGGCACGGAACGCGTCGTGCAGCGCTTCCTCGGCGCGGTCGAAATCACCGAGCAGTCGGATCAGGGTCGCGAGGACGGCGCGAGATTCGGTTTGATAGACGGCCTCGACGCGCCGCTTGAAATCCGCTTCCGGCATGGCGGCGGTCCGCAGGCTCAACTCGAGCGGGTGCGCTGTGCCCGATACGCCCCGGGTGGCATTCCCGTTGCGCGCCGGAACTGGCGGTTGAAGGTAGACAGGTCATCGAAGCCACAATCCAACGCGACGGCTGCGATCGCCTCATTGGAGCGGCGCAGCCTCACGGCCGCGTGACGCAAGCGCGTCCTCAACATGTACTGGCCGGGAGTGACACCGACGACCTGCTCGAAGATGCGCAGGAAATGGCAACGGCTGACTGCCGCCTCGGCTGCCAGCGCCTCGAGCGATACCCTCGCCCCGTGTTGCGACTCGATGCGCCGCAGCGCCGCAGCGACCCGGCGCTCGTCTCGAGGTGTTGGCGGCCGCCGCGAGACCGAGCGCTCCTCGTTGAGCGTCCCGCAGACCGCTGCGGCCAATCGCAGCGCCAGCTCGTGGAACTCCTCACTGTCACCGCAGCTCTCTTCTCGGAGCGCGTGCGCAACCGCAAGGACGGGAAACACAGACGGCACTGGCGGAAGCCGCGGCTTCGCCAACGGCAGGCGCTTGGCGCCGGGCACCGCGGCAACGACGGACTCGAACACCTCCGGCGCGAAATGAAACGCCAGGCATCGGTCGCCGCGACTGTGCTGATGCCCGCATTCGAAGCAGGCGCCCTCGTTGCCGAGCAGCAAAGATCCCGGCGTCATCAGTGCCGAGCCTTGGGCGGTGCGATATTGGAAGCTGCCCTCCGTCACCAACGCAATGCTGTAAGCGCGGTGCTGCTCCACATAACAGGGGTCACGCGGGCCGGACGTGCATACGAAGTCGCTCACGCTCCAACCGGTACCCGATGCCAGCAATTTCGCCGCAAGCGCCATGCGCCAAGGATAGCAATTTTTCCCAAGCGACCGAGCATGGGAGCGCCCTACCTTGACTCCCACGAACAGTGTCCACTCCCGCTCTCGACTGGAGATCCATCCATGATCGACCACGTTTCGATAGGGGTGCGAAATGTCGCAGCCAGCAAACGCTTCTACGACGCCGCCCTGCAGCCCCTCGGGTATCGGTGCCTCAGCGACTCGCCTGGGTCTCTCGGCTATGGTGCCAAGGCGCCCGTGCTCTGGATCAATGCCGCGGACAGGCCGGTACCTCCGGACAGCGGCTCAGGCCTGCATTTCTGCTTTTGCGCCTCGACCCGCAAGTCGGTCGACGCCTTCCATGCCGGCGGTCTGGCATCCGGCGGACGTGACAACGGACGCCCGGGGCTGCGCGCCGATTACGGCGCCGGCTATTACGCTGCCTACCTCATCGATCCCGACGGCTATCGCGTCGAGGCGTATGTCGCCGAGCAGACCTGAGCCGCTGCCGTGCGCCGTCATTTGAAATGCCCGATGAAGAAATAGAGGAGACCGAGCAGCATTGCGAACTGGCCCATGATGGCGACGAAAACCCAGCGGACGAGATCCGCCTTGATCGTCTGCAGACCCAGCGAGTCTTCAGCGATCTGAGGGCAGCGACATGCTACGGCCGGGAGGATCGCCGCGGAACCCGGAATATCTGTGCAAATGCGCACAAACTCTTACTAAGGTACGTCGCCCGGCCATAAACTCATGCGCCCGCCGCAGGTCGGTTGCGATCACTTGCTTGCGGTGGAGGTGCCGCGACTCGCGGCCTACGTCGCGAAGGATGGCGCGGTGACCTGTCGATCGCGATCGTCAGGATGGGGTCGAACTCCGCATTGAGCTCAAACGGGCCATAGCCGCGAGGGTTGCAGATGACGCGCGTCCCCTCCTCGATGTAGTCGCAAGACTCGTGGGTGTGACCGTGAATCCAAACGGTAACGGGCGGCCGCACGAGCTGAGAGAGATCGCTGGCAAAGCTCGGATTGAGACTCGAGCCGCAATATTTCCGATGAATGCTGCGCGGATGCGGCAAGTGGTGGGTTACGAGAATCGTGGGGCCGGAGAATTCGTCGGCCAAGCTCTCGCGGATCCAGCTCACCTGCTCGAGATGCATCGTTCGGGCATGTTCAGGTCGGAACAGCCCGTGGGCGCCATGACGGATGACGCTGAAATCGCTCATGCCGTATCTCGCCTCACTCATCGCACGTGCGATCGAGTGGGCATCGGCTCCATGTAGTGCGAAATCGGTCCACAGCGTCGCACCGAGGAAGCGGACGCCGCCGATTACGACGCCGCGTCTATGCAATACATCTACGCCGAAGTGCCGGCCTGCCTTGTGCAGATCTGCGAGGGTTTGCTGAAGGTCACGGCCGTAGTACTCGTGATTGCCGGGCACGTAAACGATCGGTGTGACTGGAAACCGGCGACGTGCCCACTCGACTCCACGAGTGCCGGAATGAATGTCGCCCGCAAGAACAATGATGTCGGCCTCGGCATCAGGCGGATTCCAGTCCTGAAACTCCAGGTGCAAATCAGAATGGATACGGACCTTCACTTTGACATCCTGCGCTTGCATGTTGGTTGATTGTAGGTCTGTAGGATATATCCTCCTGCAAACATCCTGTCAACCCCTCGAAATGGAAGTTTCTGACGTGACTCAACGCTGCACTACACGTCCAAGATGACGTCGTTGTTGGCACGTACCTGACACGTAGTTGCACGAAGAAGCACATGCGCGGGTCGCCCGACGCGCAGGCAGCCCGGCGCAGCCTCTCGGCGGCCTCAGGTGGCCAGGAAGTCCAGGATCTTCTTCTGCTCGGCGGTCATCTGCCCGCGCGGAGTCACTACCGCAGCTTTGAGCGCCTGCCGGCAAGGTCGCGACTCGTCTTCCACGTACTCCGCCACGGCCCCGGCGATGAGCTTTTGAACCTTGCCCAGACTGTCCTTGAACTGCGCCATGACCTGGTCGACCGACACATGCTGGGAGGGGTCATCCAGCCAGCAGTCATAGTCCGTCGCCACTGTGATGACGCAATAGCCGATCTGCGCCTCCAGGGCCAGGAATGCCTCCGGCACGTTGGTCATGCCCACCAGATCCGCTCCGGTCGAGCGCAGCCAGAAGCTCTCTGCCTGGGTGCCGAGCCGCGGCCCTTCGACGCAGGCGTAGGTCTTGTCCAGATGGAGCGGCTGCCCGATCGCCTCCGCCACCCGTGCGATGAGCGCCGCCGTGTGAGCGCAAGTCGGGTGGGCGGTGGACACGTGGGCCACCAGGCCCTTGCCGAAGAAGCTGGCCGCCCGCAGGCCCTTGGTGAAATCGAGATACTGCGCCGGCAGCGCCAGGTCGCCAGGTCGGATCTCCTCCCGGAGGCTCCCCACGGCGGATGCTCCGATGATGGTTCGAACCCCCGCGCTCTTCAGCGCCCAGATGTTCGCCCGGAAGTTGATCTCGCTCGGCAGCAGGTCGTGATTCAGGCCATGGCGTGCTAGAAACGCGATCTCCCGCCCCGCCAGCCGACCCAGCATCACGGGACCGGAGGGCCGCCCGAACGGTGTGTCGATCTCGCTCGTGCGAGTGACCTCGAGACCCTCCATCCGGTAGAGACCTGTGCCGCCGATGATGCCGATCATGTGGGAATCTCCGTTGCGCGGGTGGCCCGCAAGGCGGCAAGATGCCAGATGCGCAGCCCTCGCGGTAGGCTTAGGGGTTCGCGCCTACCTTTTAGCGAGTTACCCAAATCATGAATCGGAACGCCCGAGTAACCCAGGCACAGGGATGTGCCCCGCCGCCGCAGATGGCGGAGCTTTGGGCAAAAACCACGCTTTTTGACCGAAGCAGCGCTGGGCCGGGCGCTTAAACATGAGCAGCCCCGGCCTCGATATCTCCTTCGAGCGGCGCCTGTCCGCGCTCGTCAACAGCGGGCAGCCCGAGATCCTTCAGGGTGGCCGCAAGGGGCTGGAAAAGGAGTCGCTCCGCGTCACGCCGGAGGGGCGCCTCGTCCAGACCCCGCATCCGCGGGCGCTCGGCTCCGCGCTCACCAGCGAGCACATCACTACGGACTATTCCGAGTCGCTGATAGAGCTCGTCACGCCGACCTTCACGGCTACCTGGGAGCTGTTGCAGTACCTGCTGGACCTGCATCAGTTCGTCTACCGCCACCTGGGCAGCGAGCTCCTGTGGGCGACCAGCATGCCGGGGGCCATCACCCGGGATGAGGAGATCCCGATCGCCGAGTACGGGCACTCGCACATCGGCTGCATGAAGACCGTGTATCGCCGCGGGCTCGGCCTGCGGTACGGCCGGATGATGCAGGCGATCTCCGGCGTGCACTTCAACTACTCCTTCCCGCTGCCCTTCTGGGACGCCTACGCCGACCTCGTGAAGTCGCGGGAGCGTGATGCCTCCTTCGTATCCGCACGCTACTTCGACCTGCTGCGCAACTACCGGCGCCACGGCTGGCTGGTGTTGTATCTCTTCGGAGTGTCACCGGTCGTCTGCAAGTCCTTCCTGAGGGGGCGCGACAACTCGCTCCCGGACTTCACGGCCGACACTGCCTACGAGCCGTACGGCACCAGCCTCAGGATGAGCGACATCGGCTACCGCAACCGCAATCAGGCGGATCTCACCGTCTCAGTCAACAGTCTCGACGAGTACACGCACGACCTGGGCCGCGCCATCACGACGCCGTATCCGCCCTATGAGGCGCTGGGTGTCAAGGCGAACGGCAGGTACCAGCAACTGAATGCCAACATCCTGCAGATCGAGAACGAGTACTACAGCTTCATCCGCCCGAAGCGCGTCGCCCGCTCCGGCGAGCGCCCGACCAAGGCCCTGCGGCGCGCCGGCGTCGAATACGTGGAGGTGCGGGCGCTCGATGTCAGTGCCTTCGACCCGGTGGGCGTGAATCAGAACAAGCTGCGCTTCCTGGAGGCATTCCTCGCCCTCTGCCTGCTGAAGGAGAGCCCGCAGATCGGCGCTGACGAGCAGCACTCACTCGATCAGAACCATCTCGCCGTCGCCCGCCGCGGCCGGGAGCCCGGGCTCACCCTGCTGCGGGACGGGCGCAACGTGCTGATGCGGGATTGGGCGCGGGAGCTGGTCGACTCCCTGGCCGGCATCTGCGAGATCCTCGACCGTGGCGATGCCACCCGGCCTTACTCGGCGGCACTCGCCGTCCAGGCGGCCAAGATCGAGGACGTGGCGCTGACGCCGTCGGCTCGGATGATGAAGGAGCTCACCGATACCGGCGAGCCCTTCTTCGATCTGGCGCTGCGCATGTCGGCGATCCACAAGGGGTACTTCCTCGATCTCTACCCGCCGAACGAGGCGCGCCTGCATGAATTCGCGGCCGAAGCGCACGAGTCCGTCGCGCGCCAGCGGGCCATCGAGGCCGCCGACAAGGGTACGTTCGACGAGTTCCTGGCCCGATACTTCAAGGATTGAAGTCCGGCGCTTGCGGCGGGCGATCTACCGAAATGGGCATTGCGGCATCACGGCACCTGGCGGAATCTTGATGGTCATGAATGCGCTCTCGGTCCATGGACTGACGAAGACCTACAAGAACGGCGTGCAGGCGCTCAAGGGCATAGACCTCGAAGTCGAGCAGGGCGATTTTTTTGCTCTGCTCGGCCCGAACGGCGCCGGCAAGACCACCCTGATCGGCATCATGACTTCCCTCGTCACCAAGACCGCAGGCGAGGCGACGGTCTTTGGCCACGACATCGATCGGGATCTCGAGGCGGCCAAGGCCTGCATCGGTGTCGTGCCGCAGGAACTCAACTTCAACATGTTCGAGACGCCCGAGACCATCGTGGTCAATCAAGCCGGCTTCTACGGCATCCCTCGGGCCGAGGCGCGGCGCCGCGCCGAGCGTTACCTGAAGCAGCTGCAGCTCTGGGACAAGCGCGACAAGGCTTCGCGCAGCCTCTCCGGCGGCATGAAGCGCCGGCTGATGATCGCGCGCGCCCTGATGCACGAGCCGCGGCTTCTCATCCTCGATGAGCCCACCGCCGGCGTCGACATCGAGATCCGCCGCTCGATGTGGGATTTCCTGCGGGACATCAACCGGCGCGGCACGACCATCATCCTGACGACGCACTACCTCGAGGAAGCCGAGACGCTTTGCCGCGATATAGCCATCATTGACGGTGGACGGATCGTCGAGCGCGACCGCATGAGCAGCCTGCTGCTGCGTCTGCATACCGAGACGTTCGTGCTCAATTCGAGCGCGCCCCTCGCGGCCGCGCCCCGGCTGGACGGCTATCCGGTGCGGCTCACCGATGATCACACGCTGGAGGTCGAGGTCTCCAAGGAACAGAATCTCAATGATCTCTTCGGGCGTCTGTCGCAGCTCGGCATCGAAGTGGTGAGCATGCGCAACAAGGTCAATCGCCTCGAGGAGATATTCATGCGTCTGGTGGATAAGGGAGTCGCGGGATGAGTACTCTGGCCGAGACCGCCACCCCGGAGCCGATGCATCTCGGCCTGGTCCGCTGGATCGGCTTCCGGACCATCGTCCTGCGCGAGTACCAGCGCATCATCCGCATCTGGACCCAGACCATCCTGCCGTCGGCGGTGACCCAGGCGCTGTATTTCGCGATCTTCGGCGGCCTGCTCGGCAGCCGCGTCGGGCCGATGGGCGGCTTCGGGTACATGCAGTACATCGCCCCCGGCCTCATCATGATGGCCGTCAACATCAACTCGTACTCCAACGTCGTGTCCTCCTTTTACGGCGCGAAGTGGGGCAAGCACGTGGAGGAGCTGCTGGTCTCGCCGCTTCCCAGCTGGCTCATCGTTTCGGGATACGTGACGGGCGGACTGGTGCGCGGTCTGCTGGTCGGGATAGCGGTGACGGGTGTGTCGCTGCTGTTCACGAATCTTCACGTGCATCATCCGCTCATCATCGCGGGGGCGGTCATCCTCACCTCGATGACGTTCGCGCTCGGCGGCTTCCTCAATGCGCTGTTCGCGAAGAATTTCGATCAGGTCAACATCATTCCGGTGTTCGTGCTGACACCGCTCAACTACTTCGGCGGCGTCTTCTATTCGGTTGCGTTGCTGCCGCACTGGGCGCAAGCCATCTCGTACTTCAATCCCATCCTCTACATGATCAACGCCTTCCGTTACGGGTTCCTCGGCGTCTCTGACGTCAACGTGGGTGTCGCCTTCGCCATCATGGGCGGCGCCGCGGTGGCGCTCTTTGCCGCAGCGATCGCACTGATGGAGTGGGGCGTCGGAATCCGGGAGTGAAAGCGCGGATAGCGTTGGTGAGCGCGCGCGCGGCGCGCGGCCTCGACGAGGATTTGCCGCCGCTCCTTGCTGCGCTCGACGAGGCGGGCCTGGACGCCGCCGTGGCCGATTGGGACGACCCCGACGTCGATTGGACGGGCTTCGGACTGGCGTTGCTGCGCTCGACGTGGGATTACGCTGAGCGCTTCGCGGAGTTTCTCGCCTGGGCGGAGCGGACGGCGAAGCTCACTACACTCTTGAATCCCCCGCCCGTCATCCGTTGGAACACTGACAAGCACTATCTGCGCGATCTGGCGCGGGCGGGTGTGCCCACCGTGCCGACACAGTTCGTGGAGCCCGGTGAGCACGCGCGGCGGGCGCTGGCAGGGTTCCTGGAGGATGGGATCGCGGAGTGGGTCGTGAAGCCCGCCGTCGGCGCGGGATCCAGGGATGCGGCGCGCTACCTGAAGGGCGAGGATCGCGCGGCGAGCGATCACATCGAGCGGCTTCTCGACTCCGGGCGCAGCGTGCTCCTGCAACCCTATCTCGATCGGGTCGACCATCACGGCGAGACCGCGCTCATCTACTTCACGGGCCGCTTCAGTCACGCCATCCGCAAGGGGCCGCTGCTGCGCCGCGGGGGCGCACCAACGGACGCGCTGTTTGCGGCAGAGCAAATCACAGCGCGCACGCCCGGCGCCGACGAGTTGCTGGTTGCGGAGCGGGCGCTGGCGGCGCTGCCGTTCACGGAGCCTCTCTATGCGCGCGTGGATCTGATTCCGTCCGGGGACGCCAAGCCCTGTCTGCTCGAGCTCGAGCTCACCGAGCCGTCGCTCTTCTTTACGCACGCCCCCGCTGCCGCGGAGCGGTTCGCCGCACTGTGCGCACAGTTGCCGGCGCTCAAATGAACGTAGCCGTACGGTCGAACGTAGGCGTATCGTGTGTCAGTTCCTGAACCCGAAGTGGCGAGGAGCTCTACATGAACCCGTCATCTCGATCCGGCACGCCGGCCGGCGGCCATCTCGGCGCATACGCGCTGATCGGTGTCACGGTCGTGTTCGTTGCCGCCGCCTTTGGCTATGTCGGCGGCTGGCTGGCACCGCACCGGCTCACCCCCGCGCGTCTCGTCAACCAGCTCCAGACCACCAACGGCGGGGTATACCCCGGGTACCGGCGCAATCACGCCAAGGGCGTGTGCGTGATGGGATTTTTCCAAAGCAACGGTCAGGCTTCAGCCTATTCGGTGGCGCAGGTTTTTGCTCCCAACGAGCGCACGCCGGTCGTCGGGCGCTTCGCCATCCCAGGGGGCAATCCATACGCGCCGGACAGCAGCATCCCCATCCGCAGCATGGCGTTGCGTTTCGCGCTCGCCAACGGCCAGCAGTGGCGCACCGGCATGAACGACATGCCCGTCTTTCCGGTCTCGACGCCGAAGGCCTTCTATCGGCTGCTGCAGGCGCAGCAGCCCGATCCGGCGACCGGCAAGCCCGATCCGCAGAAGCTGGGTGCGTTCTTCGCCGCACATCCGGAAACTGCTGAATTCCTCGCCTGGGTGAAGACGGCCAAGCCCTCGGCGAGCTTCGCCGATCAGAACTATTGGAGCCTCGACGCGTTCGTGCTCGTCGACGCACACGGCCGGCGCCACCCGGTGCGCTGGCGCATGGCGCCGGAAACGCCCGTCACTGACGCCGCGGGTCCGGCGGGCGATCCTGACTATCTGGCCGCCGACCTGCGGCAGCGCCTGGCGCAAGCGCCCTTGCGTTGGCATCTGCTGCTCACCCTGGCGCAGCCGGACGATCCGATCGATGACGCGGCCAAGCAGTGGCCGTCCGATCGGACCAGCGTCGATGCCGGCACACTGGTGCTCAGCCGCACGGAGCCGCAGCAGAGCGCGCCGTGCCGCGACATCAATTACGATCCGACCGTGTTGCCCCACGGCATCGAGACATCCGGCGATCCACTGCTGCCCGCGCGATCGGCCGCCTATGCCGATTCCTACCTCCGCCGTACTAGCGAGGAAGCCCATCTGCCTGGCACGGCCAGCGCAACCGCGAAACCGGACAACGGCTCATGAACGAATCAACCCACCCATTCGCTCCGACCGCCCGCCTGCTGCATTGGCTGATGGCGCTGATGATCCTGACCATGCTCTTCATCGGCGTCGGCATGGTCTCTACCGTGTCAGAGTGGCACACGTGGCTGGTGGGCATCCATAAGCCGCTCGGCATCGCGATCCTCCTGCTCGCCATCGTGCGCCTCGCGGTACGCAGTCGCCGGCCGCCGCCGCCGCTGCCGGCGGATTTGCCCGCGCTGCAGAAGCTGGCGGCGCACGCGTCTCACTGGCTGCTGTATGTGCTCATGATCGCACTGCCGCTCATCGGCTGGGCGATGCTCTCGGCGGGCGGATATCCCGTCATGCTCAGCAGCTCAATGCGTCTGGCGGCGATATTGCCGTTCGATCCGACGGCGTTCGCCATATTGCGACACCTTCACACCTGGCTCGCGCTGTTGCTGTTTCTGACCTTCCTCGCGCACCTGGCGGCGGCGTTGTATCACGGGCTGATCCGGCGCGACGGCGTTCTATCCAGCATGACCGGCGTCGGTGTTCACCATAACGTTGCGGTCGTGGCCGCCAGGACGGGCGGAAACGCCGAAAAACCCGTGCTGTAACAGAATATTCACATTCCTGTCATGAGCCTGACGCTTTCCTCCGGCAGTCTGTCCCCCCGGAGAGACGTATGCCGGAAGCGCCAACAACTTTGTTGGGAGTCTGGTTCGCACGGGTGGATGCCGCGGAGTACCGGATCTGCCGCAGGCTGAACCAAGGGGCGGCTTTCCCCGTTCCCCGGCGCATCTTCCAAATCGCCAGCCGGCTCGGCGACGGCATCATCTGGTATGTGCTGATGGCGGCGTTGCCCTGTGTCTATGGCCGCCAGGCGCTGCGCCCGGCTGTGGTCATGGCGCTCACCGGCGCGCTGGGTGTGGTGGTCTACAAGTTGCTCAAGCGAGCCTTCGTTCGCGAGCGGCCGTTCATCTCATACGCCGGGATCGATCCTGCCATGGCGCCTCTCGACCGCTACAGCTTTCCGTCCGGGCATACGCTGCACGCGGTCTCCTTCGCCCTGCAGGCGACCCTGCACTTCCCGCAACTGGCCTGGGTGCTCATCCCGCTGGCTCTCACCATCGCCGCCTCCCGCGTCGTCCTGGGCCTGCACTATCCGACCGACGTTCTCGCGGGAGCAATCCTGGGAGCTTCGCTCGGCGCGCTGGGAGTGTCGCTGAGTTGATACAGCGGTAGTTCGTGCGAGTCCTCTTCATCTCCGACGTCTATTTCCCAAGGGTCAACGGCGTCTCCACCTCCATCAGAACCTTCCGGGAAGATCTGGCGCGGCGTGGCGTCGAGACACTGCTGATCGCTCCCGAATACGAGGGGCAAGCTCAGCCGGCGGAGCACGGACTGATCCGCGTACCCGCAGGACGTGTTCCCAAGGATCCCGAAGATCGCCGCTTGCGGTGGGGTGCGCTCAACCGAGCACTCGAGGCCCTGCAGCCGACGGAATTCGACCTCATCCACATACAGACGCCGTTCCTGGCCCACTACGCAGGAACACGATTCGCCCGGCGATGGCGCATACCGTGCGCCGAGACATATCACACGTTCTTCGAGGAGTATGTGCATCACTACGTCCCCGCGCTGCCGCGCGTCGTGGGACGTGCGCTAGCGCGTGCCGTGACGCGCTCGCAGTGCCACGACGTGCAGGCTCTGATCGCGCCGTCGGAGCCTCTCCGGCAGTCGCTGCTCGAATACGGCGTCACCACGCCGGTGCATGTCGTCCCTACTGGGCTGCCGGCCGATCGCTTCACTCCAGGCGACGGGCGCCGGTTCCGCGAGTACGCGGGCCTGCCCGACGACACGCCGCTGGTGACGTACATCGGTCGCGTAGCGCATGAGAAGAACATCGAGTTCCTGGTGCGGATGTTCCTGCGGGTGCGCGAGGCGGTGCCGCGCGCGATGCTGGTTATCGCGGGTGAGGGTCCGGCGCGGGAGTCGTTGCGACGGCTCGTGGCCGGGCTCGGGCTCGAACGCGATGTTCACTTTGCCGGTTATCTGGACCGCGACACCATGCTGCTCGACTGCTATGCGGCCGCCGCGGCATTCGTCTTCGCATCGCGTACCGAGACACAGGGGCTGGTGCTGCTCGAGGCGATGGCGCAAGGCGCGCCCATTGTCTCCACCGCGGAGCTCGGCACGCGCTCAATCCTCCTTCCGGGCTGCGGGGCCCTGGTCGTCGAGGAGCAGGCAGCGCCCTTTGCGGCGGCGGTGGTTCGTGTGCTGACGGAGCCTGGCCTGGCGAGCACGTTATCGCAGCAGGGAAGGCCCTACGCCCGTGCCTGGTCCTCCGCTGCCATGGCGGGGCGCCTCGCTGACTTGTATTCCGCGATCACAGAGCCGGCAAATACCGTTGCACGCTGCGCTCAGCGCATGTAAGACTCTGCTGCATGGCGCACAAGCGGGCGTTGATCGTCGACGACTCGAGATCGGCGCGTCTTTTCCTCGCGCGTATCCTCGAGAAGCACGAAATCGACGTCGATAGCGTCGACAGCGCCGAGGCTGCCATCGGCTACCTGGCGAGCCGAAGGCCCGACGTCATCTTCATGGATCACCAGATGCCGGGCATGGACGGCTTCCAGGCGGTGCAGGCCATCAAGAACGACTCGCGCACCGCCACCATCCCCATCATGATGTACACGTCCCAGGAGGGAGAGGTCTTCCTGGGACAGGCGCGCGCGCTGGGCGCCGTCGGTGTGTTGCCGAAGCAGATCAAGCACGCCGACGTCTCGAAGGTGCTGTATCAGCTTCACCTGATCGTCGATCGCCGCACCGGTGAGCAGACCACCTTCAAGCCTTTGGAGGCGATCATGCCGCATGCGGCCAGGGAGGGCGCCGGCAATGATGTCGGCGGCGCCGCGAGTCGGGATCACGAATCGCCGGAGTCGCTGCCGGCACTGCGCCGCTGGCTGCATGCCAGCCTCGAGGCGCAGACCGACCAGATCACAGCCGAGATTCGGGCGCTGCCCGCATGGCCGCGTTCGGGCGCATCCGGCTGGGCTGCCGTGCCGGCAGTCGTGGTCTGCGCGGTGGCGCTCGTCGCTGCCGGTTTCTGGTGGGGCGATCACACCCGAGTGCAGGCGGACCGGGCTGAGCTGGCACTCCTGCGGCAGTCTATCGCTTCGCCCCCGGCCTCGGCGCCGGCAGCTCAACCGGCGCTGGCGGCAAGCGCCCTTGCGGCGCCGGGCGCTTCGCCGGCGGCAGCGCCGCCGCCGCTCGTGCTCGAGGTCCCGTACGGCGCTGATGCGCTCGGCGGCGCGCGACTCGGCGTCATCAAACGGTTGCTTGACCGCATGGTGGCGGATAACGTGAGCGGCGTCGTGCAGATCCGCACCTTCGCCGGCCGATTCTGCCTCAAGGGCGACCCGGTGAATGGGTATACGCTGCCTCCCCACAAGACTCCGTTTGCCCAGTGCGACGTCGTCGGTAACCCCGCCGACGACGCCCTGCCGCCGGCGCAGCGCATGCCCCTGGCTCTCGCCAATCTAATCGGCGGGATCCGCGGCTCGACCCATGGCGCTCTGGACGTTGAGACCTCCGTAGGCGATCCTGCGACCCTCAGAACGGCATACCCTCCGGTTACCGACGAGCTGACGGCAGGCGAATGGAACCGAGCCGGCGAGGCCAACAATCGAGTCGAGATCCTGGTGCGCTGAGCTCGGCCGTGAGTGAACTGGACCAGGGCGCGGCATGGTCCGTGGTGCCCGCGGACGATTTCCGGCCACCGGCGTGGCTCCGCAGCCGCCATCTGCAAACCATGCTCGCCAGCACGGGCGCGAGGCGCGGCCCGATCGCGCGCCGCTCGGCCCCGCTGGTGGCCGCGCAGCGGGAAATGCTGCTCGACTGCGGCGGCGAGGTCCGGCTGCAGTGCTTTCGCTCGACGCCATCGCGCGGCCGCGGCAGCCCCGTGGTGCTGCTGCACGGTTGGGAGGGAAGCGCGGAGTCGCTGTACGTTCTTTCGCTGGGCCAGCTGCTCTTCGAGCGCGGCTTCGACGTTCTGCGGCTCAATCTGCGCGACCACGGCGACACCCATCATCTCAACCGCGGGCTCTTTCACTCCTGCCTGCTGCCGGAGGTGGTCGGCGCGATCCACGCGCTGCAGTCGGAGCTCGGCGGCGAGCCGCTGCGGCTGGTAGGCTTCTCGCTCGGCGGCAACTTCATGCTACGCGCCGGCGCCCAGGCCCGGACCGCGAATCTCGACCTCGCGAAGATCATCGCGGTCTCGCCGGTGTTGGATCCGAGCGATACCCTGCTCGCGCTGGAAAGCGGCTTCGTCGGCTATCCGCTCTACTTCGTGCGCAAGTGGTGGCGCTCGCTGCTGAAGAAGCAGGCGGCGTGGCCGGCACACTACGATTTCGCGGCGCTGCGCCGCGTGCGCGACCTGCGGCGCCTGACCGCGGAGCTCATCAGCCGCTTCACGGATTTCGCCAGCCTGGAGGAGTATCTCGACGGCTACTCGATCACCGGCGAGCGGCTGCAGGGGCTCGAAGTGCCGGCCACCATCATCACTTCGCTCGACGATCCCATCATCCCCGCGGGTGGTCTGGAGCGGTTGGCGCACCCGCCTTCGCTGCGCATCGTGGTGACGCGATTCGGCGGCCACTGCGGATTTCTCGACCGGCTCACCGGCACCACATGGGTGGAGCGGCGCATTCTCGCGGAGCTCGATGTCGGGGAGCGGCCGGCGGATCTCGCTCCGGTGCTCACCCGCGCTTAGGAGCGGCTTTTTCCGTGGCCGTGGTGGCGCTTCTCTTCGAAGTGCACGACCGGTTGTCCGCCAGTGACTGTCATGTCGCCGTCGACAACAGCGCCGCGTGCGATTGCGACGGCATGTGCAACGATGTCCGCGTGGATCACCGCGGATGCGCCGATCTCGAGTTTCCCTTCGATGACCAAGCGTCCGGTGAAGCGTCCGGAAATTACAGCCGCCGCGGCATGCACCTCGCCTTGCCAATGCGATCCTGCGGTGAGGCTCAGCGCGCCGCCAACGCGGCCGTCGCCGCGGATCGAGCCGCAAAGTAGCAGCGGTCCGTCAGTCTCGACGTCGCCGGTCAAGTGGCAGCTCCCCGCGACCAGGGTCGGCGAGGCCCCCAGCCGGTCCAGCAGTCGGCGCTTGGGCGTTTCACTCATCGTTTGACCATAATAGGGGGAAGCTTCCCCGGGAGTGTCGATGAGATTCACGTATCGTGCGGCAGGTCTTATTACTGCCGCCGTCATCTTGACTCTGCTTTCCGGCTGCAGCCGTACCCAGGAGGATTGGCGCGCCGCGCAGCAGGCCGGCACTCCCCAGGCCTATGAAGTCTTCGTCGAGCGGCACTCCGACAGCGAGCTTGCCGGCGTCGCGCGCCGGCGCATCGCGCAGCTGACCGAGGCGGCCGCGTGGCAACAGGCGACGCGAGCGAACACCGCTGCCGCGTATCAGGACTACCTGGCGAAATATCCGAACGGGTCCTGGTCGCAGGACGCCCGCATCAGGATGGAGAGCAAGTCGCTGGCAGCGGCACCGCCGGGCGCCGCCGGTGGGCCGGCATCCGTGCCGTCCTCGCCACCGCCACCGCCACCGCCACCGGCGCAGCCGGCGCCAGTCGCGCAAACCAACTCCGCGGTACAGCTCGGCGCTTTCAGCAGCGCGGCCAACGCCCGCGAAGCATGGCGGCAGCTCTCTTCCAAATTCCGCTCGCAGCTCTCGGGACTGACCGCGGACGTCTTCCCGGTCACGGTGTCAGGACGGAGGCTCTACAGGCTGGAGGCGCGCGTCGCGAGTCAGTCCGCCGCGCGGCGCCTCTGCCGGCAGCTCCAACAGCATTCCCAGGGCTGTCTGCCGTTGCCGTAAGCGGCAGCCGACCGTCATAACCTGACAATCCGCGTCACCCCGCGGCGACGGCTCGGCATCACATAAGCTATTGTTTTGCAAGCTAAATGCCGTCTGGCACGGCCTTTGCTCCAACACGCCTACAGGCGTCGCCTTCTGCGAGGCGACGTCGTGGAAGCGCGAACAACTTCCCCGGTGTTCGCTCAACTTGTGCGCCGCGACGCGCCTTCCCCCGCGCGCGGTGCACATTTTTTTTCTCATTTCCCAACCTCCGATACCGCCATGGTCACGCTCAGGGCGGCGAGCCAGGTCCGCGATTTTCAAAGCAAATTTGCCCTCCAGGCGCGGTCGATCTTGGCCGCGATCTTGAGCGGCGGGCGGCGCCCAAGGAACACCCGGTACCTTCCCGCGTCATAATGCGCGCATGACTACCTCCTCCGGCTTGCTCGAATCGGCCTCGGATCCGCGGCGCGCGCCCCTCGCGGCGCCGCGCCGGCCCGGCGTGTCGGGACGCGAAGCGGTGCGTGCGGTGACGCTTGCCAACGGAATGCGACTGATCGTCTGGCCGGTGCGCAACATCCCGAACGTCGCACTCTACAACTGGGTGCGCGCCGGCAGCCGCAACGAGGCGCCCGGCGCCACCGGGCTGGCGCATTTCTTCGAGCACATGATGTTCAACGGCACCAGCCGGCATCCGCCCGGGGAGTTCGACCGGTTGATGGAGGCCCGGGGCGGGGCCAACAACGCCTTCACCAGCGACGACGTCACCGTCTACCAGGACTGGTTTCCGGCGAGCGCCCTCGAGCTCGTGCTCGATCTGGAGTCGGATCGGGTGGCGCACCTCGCTTTCACGCCCGAGGTGATCGAGAGCGAGCGCGGTGTCGTCGCCTCCGAGCGGCGGCTGCGCGTCGAGGACAACAGTCATGGCGTGCTTGCAGAGCAGGTGCAGGCGACGGCATTCGTCGCGCACCCGTACCGCTTCCCAACGATAGGCTGGCCGGCGGACATCCAGTCCTGGCGACTGGAGGATCTGCAGGCTTTCTACCGTACCTACTACGCTCCCAACAACCTGACGCTGGCGCTGGCGGGCGACGTGGACGTGGATCGGGCGATAGCGCTCGTTCGTCGCTTCTTCGAGCCGATTCCGGCGCAGGCGCCGGTGCCGCCCGTGCGCGCGGTGGAGCCGGAGCAGCTTTGTGAGCGCCGCGTGTTGATCCGACGCAAGGCGCAGACACCGCTCCTGCAATGCGCCTACAAGGCGCCGCGCGCGGCCGATCCGCGCGGGCCGGCGGTGAACCTGCTTCTCTCCGCCCTCGTGGAGGGTGACGCCTCGCGATTGCACCGCCAGCTGGTGGAGGATCGCCAGCTCGCGATCGAGGTGAGCGGGCACTGGCAGGAGGGATTCGATCCCGGATTGTTGTGGTTGTCGCTGATGTTGCCGGAGGGCGCGGACCCCGAGGAGGCGCGGCAGGCGCTCGATGCCGAGTTGGCGGCGGTCGCCGCGGACGGCATTACCGCGGCGGAGCTCGAGCGGGCGCGCAATCTAACCACGGTGGGCTTGTGGAAGAAGCTCGCCGCTGTCGACGGCAAGGCGCAGCTGCTCGGGGAATACGAGGTGTTCCACGGCGACTGGTCGCTGTTGTTCGACGCCCCGGCGCGGATCGCGGCGGTGTCCGCCGAGGAGCTGCGTGCCGTCGCCGCGGAGATCCTCGACGAGAAGCGGCGCACGCTCGGGGTATTGGTGCCCGCATGACGGTGCGGGTACCGGCGCACGAACGGCTCTCGCTCGGTAGCGGTGTGTCGCTCATCGTGGTGCCGCGCCGCGACGTTCCGCTCGTGGCATTCAACGCCGTTCTGCGCGGCGGCGGCCTGAGCGATCCCTCTTCCAGACCCGGCGTGGCTTCCATGGTTGCCGGGCTGTTGGAGAAAGGCGCGGCAGAGCGCGGCGCCTACGCGTTCGCCGATGTGGTCGAAGGTGTGGGCGGCAGCTTCGGAGCGGGCGCCGGTCCGGAGGCAATCAGCGTCCGTGGACAGTTCCTGGCGCGCGACCAGCAACTGATGTTGGAGCTGCTGGCGGACGCGCTGCTGCGGCCGCTGTTGGCAGCGGAGGAGCTCGAGGAGCTGGCGGCGCGCCACATCGAGCTCATCAAGGCGGCGAAGGATTCCGATCCCTCGGAGCTCATCGGCACCTACGGCCGGGCGCTCCTGTTCGGGGAGCACCCGTACGGGCGGCCGGTGTTCGGCAGCGAGGCTTCGCTGGCCGCCATCGAGCGCGATGACGTGTTGCGTTACTACGAGGGGCAGTTCGGCGGCGAGCGGCTGATTCTCGTCCTCGCCGGCGACATCGATGCGGACCTGCTCGCGCGCATGGCCGCCGACAGCTTCTCGCGCTGGCCACGCACGCCCGCGCCGCCGCCGGTCCTCGCCCGCCCCCGTCCGCTCGCCGGCCGGCGCGTGCTGCTGGTCGACTTTCCCGGATCGGCGCAGACCTACTTCTGGATCGGCAATGTGGGTGTCGACAGGCGCTACCCGCGCCGCGCCGCGCTCGACCTGGTCAACACCCTGTTCGGCGGCCGCTTCACCTCGCTGCTCAACACCGAGCTACGGATCAAATCCGGCCTTTCGTACGGAGCCCGCTCGGGCTTCGCGCGCGGCAGCGTCCCCGGAGAGTTCTCGCTCCACTCCTTCGCCCAGACCGAGAACACCGGCAGGGCGCTCGATCTGGCGCTGCGGACCCTCGAGCGCCTGAGGCATGAGGGCGTGACCCGCGAGATGCTCGACTCCGCCCGCGCCTACACGCTGGGCCAGTACCCGCTCGGCCTGGAGACGGCTGCCGACTGGGCGGAAATGCTCGGCGAGATCGAGCTCTACGGGCTCGGCAAGGGTTACATCGACGACTACCCGGCGCAGCTCGCCGCGGTCGGAGTGGCGGAGGCGCAGGCGGTGATCGAGGAAGCGTTCCCGCCCGCCGACTCGGTTGCCGTGGTGGCGATCGGGGACGCGGCGAGAATCAGGGGTGCCGTCGGCGAGTATGGGCCGGTGTCGCAGATCGCTCTGACCGACCCGGAATTCACCGCGCCGCGGGCGTCGGGAGACGAAAACCACCCTTGAGGGGGTAGGGCGGCCTCGTCTCCCGGGCCCATCACCTTCAGCTTTTCGGCGCGGGCGCGCCCGCCTGCGCCATCTCGCGGTGCACCTTGAGCGCAGCGAGGTTCCGCGCGACGAAGGCTGCCTGCGGTGACAGCTGTCGCGCCTTCGCCAGGTCCTCGCGAGCCGCGGCGTCATCGTGCGACAGCCAGTTCACCACGGCGCGGTTGGCGTAGGCGACGGCCAGGCTCTCGGTATCCGACGAAGGCAGCCAGGAGGCTTGCGCGCTTCGCCGCTGCTCGGTTGCCGCGTGTACCGCCGCGTCGCATGCCGCTCGCGCCTCCTGCCAGTGAAGCGTCATGGAGTACGCCACGCAGCGGTTGGTGTTGGCGGCCGATGGGTCGAGATCCATGGTGTCGCGATGAACCTCGAGCTCCTCGAGTGCAGCGCGGTAGCGGCCCGCGATGACGTCAGCTCCGCCGGCCGCGTCGCTGTAGGCAGTGAAGACGAATCGTTGCGCGCCATCGGCAAGCGCGCCTCCACTCAACAGCGTGAGCGCGATTCCCGCGCCGAGCGCCAGCGAATTACGCGTGCAGTTTGCGCGGCGGCTGTTACGGCTGAATGACGGCATGGCTGCGATCTCCTGACGGGTTTTCGATCTGACAATGTCAGGATAGGAGGCGCATGGTGTTGCGACAAACGAAAAGAATTTAGCCGACGGATGACCGTCGCTCATCCACGAGCGCCACCGGCACGGCGCGGCGCGCTCTCCGTGGGGTCGCGGAACTGCGACAGCGCCCACTCAGTGAGCGCGCGAATGTCGGCTTTGCCGGCATCCTGCTGTCGGCTCGCCAGGAAGTATGCATCCGCGGTGACGAGCTCAGTCGCGAAGATGCTCACGAGCAAACCCGAACGGAACCACGCCGCGCACAGCCGGGAGGGCACGAGCGCGACACCGACACCGCGCTCCGCGGCCCGAACAACCGCATACATGGTGTCGAGCTCGATCACGTTCTTGGGCTCCGGCGCCTCCAAACCGACCTGCTCCGCCCAACTTGCCCACGCGTAGGGTCGCGGCTTGTGAACGATGAGCGGCATCTCCCGCAGCACCGCGCTACCGAGGCGCGCTACCGCGGCGGTGTGCTCTGGAGCGCAGACGGCCGTGAGCGACAGCGTGAACAGACGCGACGCCTGCACCCCTTGCGGCTCCCTGTCCGCAAGCAGGATCGAAACGTCGGCGGTCGGAGGGTGGAGCGAAGGCCGCGGATCCCGGGTGTCGATCTGAATATCGATCTGGCGATGCTCGGCGCAGAAGGCCGTGAGCCGCGGAATGAAGAGCTCACTCGCGAAGAAGGGGGGCAACAGGATGCGCAGGGTCCGCCTGCTCCTGCGGCGGGCGACCTGCGCCAGCGTGCGATCGAGCGCGCTCAGCAGCGGCTCGATCTCGTCGAGCAGCTTGGCGCCGGCCGTGGTGAGCTCGAGAGAGCGCGATCTGCGCACGAACAGACGGACGCCGAGCGTTTCCTCCAGCTCCTTCATCTGGTGACTGACGGCGGAGGGAGTCAGGTACAACTCGTCGGCGGCGAGCTTGAAGCTGCGGTGACGGGCGGCGACGCAGAACACCCGCAGGTTCCTGGTCGGCGGCGGGCGTGATAGGCGCATCATGCGGGCAGCAGCACGGGTGTCGAGTACGGACCATTTTGCAAGATCCATGCCCCATGCTCGGGCTGCGCGCTCGTGCAATCCAGCGCCTGCAGCGGCCACCGGGCGGCTTCCTTGCATCGTAATGGGCGGCCGATGGGAGCGCTCGCACCGATGCGGCGCACGCTATCGGCCGGATGTCACATTTCGCGGTGTTGGAACCCGGGCTCAGGCCAGGGCGTGGTCCAGCCACCGCGACAGGCTGGCGGCGTCCACCGCGCCGGACTGGCGCGCGATCTCGCGTCCCTGGCGGAAGAGGATCAGCGTCGGAATGCTGCGGATGCCGAAGCGCCCGGCCAGCTCCGGCTGCTCATCGGTGTTGACTTTCGCCACCCGCAGATCCGTTGCGCGCTGAGCCGCCGTGCGGTCGAGCACCGGTGCCATCATGCGGCACGGTCCGCACCAGGGCGCCCAGAAGTCGACCAGCACGGGCAGCGTGCCGCGCTCGACATGGGCCGCGAAGGAAGCGGTGTCCAACGCGACCGGCTGGCCGGTGAGAACCTCAGCCTTGCAGCGCGGGCACTTGGGGTGCTCGCCGACTCTCGCATCGGGTACGCGGACGACGGAGTGGCAGTGGGGGCATGCCACGAGCCGGGAACCAGCAGCGGGGGTCGCGACGCTCATGGCGGCTCCATGGGGCCGCGGCTGTCCGATTCAAGCGCCGGGGGCTTGGCTTCCCGGCCCGTGCCCCCATTTGGCGCTCATGGAATATCGCGACTACTACAAGCTCCTGGGCGTGGCCCGCGCGGCCACGGCGGAGGACATCAAGAAGTCCTATCGCCGCCTGGCGCGCAAGTACCATCCCGACGTCAGCAAGGAGAAGGACGCCGAGCAGAAGTTCAAGGAAGTACAGGAAGCCTACGAGGTACTGAAGGACCCGGAGAAGCGCGCCGCTTACGACCAGCTCGGCAGCGATTGGAAATCCGGCCAGCAGTTCCGGCCGCCGCCGGATTGGGCGAGCGGCTTCGAGTTCAGCGGCGGCAGCCGCCCCCGGGGCGCCGGCGGTCCGCATGTGTTCGAGGAGGAAGGCTTCAGCGATTTCTTCTCGTCGCTGTTTGGCGGCGCGAGCCCGTTGGGCGCGACGGGACGGCGCCAGCCGCAGGCAGGGCGCGATCATCATGCCCGCATCGACTTGGACCTGGAGGAGGCCTTCGGCGGCGGTACGCGAACGCTCGAGCTCAAGAGGCCCGAGGTGAAGCCGGAAGGAACGCTGGAGCTGCGCTCGCACTCGGTGCGCGTCACGATCCCCGCGGGTGTTACCGATGGCCAGCTCATTCGGCTGGCGGGCCAGGGCGAGGCGCCACCCGGGGGCGGGCGCGCCGGCGACCTGTATCTGGAAGTGCACATCCGCCCGCATAGCCTGTATCAGGTGGAAGGACGGGACGTCACCCTGACACTACCGGTCGCCCCGTGGGAGGCGGCGCTTGGGGCGACGGTCACAGTGCCGACGCTCGGTGGCGCTGTCGAGATGCACGTTCCGTCAGGCGCGCAGTCCGGCCAGAAGCTGCGTCTGCGGGGCCGCGGCCTGCCCGGTCAGCCGCCGGGCGACGAGTATGTGCAGCTCAAGGTGGTTCTGCCGCCGGCGGATTCGCCCGAGGCGCGCTCGGTGTACGAGGACATGCGCGCGAAGCTCGCCGGGTTCGATCCGCGCGCCGATCTCGCAAGGTGACGCCATGACCGACATAGTGGAAGTGCGGGAGGTCCGGGTGGTGGGCGATGCCGACTGGATAGCCGCCGGCGAGTTCTGCCGGCTCTGTCGGCTCGATCTGGAGGCGGTCATCGAGCTCGCCGATCTCGGCGTGGTGTCGCCGCGGGGCTACTCCCCGCAGGAATGGCAGCTCCCGGCGGCGGCGGTGCCGCGGCTGGCAATGGCGGGCCGCCTCATGCGCGACCTCGGAATCAACCTCAGCGGGGCGGTGCTCGCAGTGGAGCTGTTGGAAGTCCAGCACGACCTGCAGCGCCAGATTCGCCGCCTCGAGCGGTTGACGAGCGGCTGAGGCCCTACTGACCGAAGCTCTTGCCGCCCTCCTGATCGAGGTGCGCCTGTTCCTCGGCCGTGTTGGCGCGCCCGAGGGTGCGATTGCGATGCGGGAAGCGGCCGAAGCGCGCCACGATGGAGCGATGCAGCTCCGCCGACTCGAGCGCGCTCGTGAACATCGCGCCGAGCTCCGCCGGCGCTTCATTCATGAGCCTGCGGTAGGCCGCCACCGACTCCTCCTGCGCATCGCGCAGCTCCGCGTGCTGCAGCGGCATATAGAAGAAGATCCTCTCCACGGGCGTCAGCGCCGCGTCCGCGGCCGACTGCATTCCCGAGAGCGTCAGCGCCAGCGCTTCCCGGTCCGTGGCGAAAGCGCGCTCGGTGCCACGGTAAGCGTGGCGCGGGAACTGATCCAACAGCAGGATGAGGGAGAGCCGGCGCCGCGGGCTATCGGCCCAGGCGGCGAGCTTGCCCGCGGCCGCCCGCTCGACGAGCGGGCCGAAACGAGAGCGCACGAGCTCATCGGCCTGTTGCTCGTCGGCGCCGTGGCCGAACCAAAGCGCCAGGCGCTCGCTCACGCCGTCCGGCTTCAGCGGCAGCTTGCCGAACCAGAACCGGCGTACCTCGAGGGCTTCGTCCATCGCTGAAGTATATTCTTGTTGACGCGGTGTGAATTTTTGGACACGGGCTATTGCAATGCCGATCCCGCTGCTTCAACATCCGCGCCGCCGGATCCTTTGGAGGTGTGACAACCTAAATGAAGACGAGACAAGCGTCGACTGACAGCGACCCTGGGCCCTCTCTTCGCACCGTCAACTCGTATCTCGAGAAGAATTTTCCCGACTTTTTCGCCGAAGCGCGCTTCCAGGTCGGGGATGACGATTATTTTCTCTACGCGCGCTTCGGTCAGTACCTGGCCCGCTCGATCGAGCAGAACCGGGCCTCCCGAGACAAGATCAACCGCGGCTTCACCGTGCTCAACAAAATGGCGCGGGCGTCGGCGCGGCATCCGCGCATCCGGCAGATGCTGGTCTCGGGTCCGCTGGAATACATCGTCGATGCACCCAAGGCGCGCGCGCTGGCGCTGAAGCGGTTATCCCCGGTGGCGCAGGGCTATCTGGAAAGCCTCTGCGAATGATGCCAACAGCAAGTCCGCGCCAATAAAAAAAGCCCGCCGAGGCGGACCTCGGCGGGCTGATTTTTTGGTTGAACATGTTCCGGTAGTTCGCTGTCAGCTTGCGTCACGGACATCTATTTGACTCGGCTGAAACGCTGGAGCCTGCGCTCCGGCCCAATCTCGAGGCCCGCGTGTCAATCCACGCTTTCGATCGTTCCTGACAACCACTGCAAAAGGTTGCGGCTGCCATAACCCGTGCCCGCGTCGACCTCCGGATTTCTGCTTCATTATCCTCCGCAAGTATTGGCGTGTACGCATCACCCGCTGCTCTCTCACCGGAAATCATACCGATTCGAGCTTGACTTTGTCGTTGTAATTGGGCAACAGCGAGGTGTCCGCGAGCGGCAGCCGCACCCCAAAACGCGCCCCTTCTCCACCCGGCAGATCGGTCGCCGCGACCCCGCCGCGGTGGTGCTCCGCGATCAGCCGCACGATGTAGAGGCCGAGCCCGAAATGCGGCCGGCTGTCGCTGCCGCTGCGTGACTGCCAGAGCGATTCGAAGAGCCGCCCGCGGGCCTCGGGCGCCAGTGGCGGCCCGGGGTTGTCGACTTCGAGAACGGCGGCCGCCGGCTCGCGCCGCAAACGCACGGTGATCGTGCCGCCTGCCGGACTGAAGTCGACCGCATTATCGATGAGCTTGTCGAGAAGCTGCACGATCAGGTCGGGCGCGCCCTCGATCTCGAGCGGCTCTGACGGCAACTCGGCAGCGAACTGACGTTCCGGAAATGCGACTCCGTACGCACTTACCGCCGACGCGATTACCGGCGTCAGATCGAAACGGAAGCGATCGGCGTTGCCGATGGCCTCCTCGACCCGCGTTGCGGCGCCCATTGCCACCAGAATCGCATTCAGCCGCTCGCTCCCCTGGCGCGCGCGCTCGAGGTACTGCCGCGCGGCCGGCGACACTTCCTCTGACTCCAGGTTCTCGAGCGAGGAGCGCACGATGGTGAGCGGCGTGCGGATCTCATGCGCCAGCTTGCCCGCGAGTGAGCGCAGGTAGCCGGTGTACTCGTTGAGGCGGCGCATCAGGCGGGAGAAGCTGCGCGCCACATCTCCCAGCTCGTCCGGCGCTGCCGTTTCCGGGAATTGCGTCACGAGTCCCTCGCGGGTCAGCGCGGACTCGCTCGCCCGGCGCAGCCGCGAAAGCCGCACCGCCAGGTGGGCCGCGAATATGAAGGTGACAATAACCGCGATCGCACTCGTGACCAGCGTCACGTCCAGCATGCGGGTCAGCGCGCGATCCCGCAGCCCTTCCCAGCGATTTGCTGCCTGTGTGACTCCGAGCTCCCCGATCATCTCATGATGGCCGGTGTCGTAGATCGGCGCGGCGGATGCGATGAACTGCGGCTCGCCGCGCCGGTCGACGAACCGCCGGTAGACCTGTGTCAGGATGCCCGCCTCCGGCGCCAGCACGCCCGGCACCGCCAGCTCGTCCGATTGCGCCAGGACGGAGCCGCCCGGCGTGGTCACCGACAGCCTCATCCCCGGCTGCATGAATTGCGCGAGATACGGCGTCAGCGACGGCGACGCGACGATCAGCTCGCCCTGCGTATGCAGATCACTGCCGCGCAGAGTCCCGTAGCTCATCGGGTCGGCGCCGCGCCGGTCGCGATCGTCGAGCAGCACCCCGAATTGATTGCCCACCATGGAGAGCGGCATGGCGAACTCGACGTCATACCCGGCGGGGTTGGGTTGCAGCGCCCCAATGATGCGCGGGTCCTCGACGGCGGTCTCCTCTCCGTACTCTCCCACCTCGATGCGACGCGCAATGATGGGCCCAGGCCCGGTCAGCGCGAGAAACACCTGCTCCTGCACGCCCTGCGCATCCTCGTAGCCAATCCAGACCCTATCGCCGAGTGCCGAGGAGTCGAGCGGGTTGGCGCCGGGTGCATCGAAGACGAGGTGAGGATCGCGCACTTCGAGGAGCACGTAGAGCATCCGATCGTCGACACCGGTCAGGACGCCGAAATGGTGCGCGCCGGCGCCGTAGTATCGCCATGCGCTCGGATCACGAGGCCAGTCGTCGGGATACCCATCAATGTAAGGCGGCGACGTCAGGACGAGCGGTGTGAGATCGTCGGGTCCCGTGTTGGCAGGCGCCGGCTCGCCCGGGTTGCGGTAGAGCAGATCCATCCGGCCCTGGAGCGAAGCAGCCATGGTCTCCGACACCGCTTGCAGCTCATGCTGCTCGCTCTGCCGCAGCGCGGCTTCCATCTCGCGCGCGTAGCGTATGCCGTCCCAGGGCAGTACCAGGGTCGCGAGACCCAGCAGCAGCAGCTTCAGTCGTAGTGACATCGCCGGCTCACTCGACCCAGCGGTAACCCATCCCGTAGACGGTCTGCAAGGCGTCGAACGCCGGATCGATGCTCTGGAATTTGCGCCGGATTCGCTTCACGTGCGATGTGATCGTGTTGTCGTCGAGCACCACGTTGGCCGCGTCCATCAACTGCTGGCGGTTCTTCACGTGGCCTGGATGACGCGCCAGTGCGTGCACGATCCAAAACTCGGTCAGCGAGAGCAGCACCACCTGCCCGTTCCACTCGACGCGCATGCGCTCGGCATCCAGCGTGAGGGGGCCGCGGCGGACCCTCTGCTCCTGCTCATCAGGCGGCTTGCGCAGCGCCTCGACGCGGCGAAAGAGTGCGTTGACCCGTGCAATGAGGTGCGCCAGGCTGAGATCCTTGGTCAGGAAATCGTCCGCGCCCAGGCGCAGTCCCGATACCGCGTCGAGCTCCGAGTCGCGGGCGGTGAGAAAGATGATCGGCAACTCCGGGGACAGCGCTCGCAGCTGACGACAGAGCTCGAAGCCGCCCTCCGGCTCATCCTCGAGCGAGATATCGATCACGGCAAGGTCGGGCAGGCGCGCTGCAAACGCTGCCATGGCCTGCGCGCGGTTGCCGTAGGTCCGTACGACGTAGCCTTCTCGCGTAAACGCGGCGGCGTAGTTGTCGCGGATGGCCGGCTCGTCTTCCACGATCGCAATGAGGCGCTTCATGGATGCGATTATAGGGGTATGAGACGCATCGCTCGCGGCCGTGGCCGGGCCCGCGCGGCGCTGGTATCGTCGGCGCCCTTATGAAAATACCCGAGATCCTGCTCATCGAGACCGTCCACCAGCCGGGAAGCCTGGCCAAAGTGCTGCTGGTGATCGCCGAGGCCGGCCTGACCATCGAGCATCTGGTCGCGATCCGCCGCGACCAGGGGCGGACCCTTTGGGAAATCACGCTGGAGATGGACGAGGAAGCCGACCGGAGTCTCTCCGAGCGTATCGACAGC
Organism: uncultured Pseudomonadota bacterium; assembly: GCA_963812925.1. GTDB lineage: Bacteria > Pseudomonadota > Gammaproteobacteria > Steroidobacterales > Steroidobacteraceae > 13-2-20CM-66-19. Next base: position 627,283 of record CAWEXF010000009.1, read on the forward strand.
CTGCCGACCGCCCGCTTCGTCGGAAAATCGGACCGTGTCTTCAACCGCCACCGCGGCGGCAAGATCCGCACCATCGCAAGCCTGCCCATCAACACGCTGCAGGTGCTGCGCGACATCTACACACCTGGCGTGGCGAGGGTGTGTCTGGCCATTCAGAAGGATCCCGAGGCCGCGCGCGAGTTCACCAGCGTCGACAGTACCGTGGCGGTCGTGACGAATGGGACGGCGGTCCTGGGGCTGGGCAACATCGGGCCGCTCGCGGGCCTGCCGGTCATGGAGGGCAAGGCGGCCCTCTTCGCCGATCTCGTCGGGCTGTCAGCGGTGCCGATCCTGCTCGAGGAGCGGCGGCCGGAGCAGGTCGCGGACCTCATCGCCAGCATCCACCTCTCTTTTGGCGCCATTCAGCTCGAGGACTTCGCCGCTCCCGAGTGCTTCGAGATCGAGCGGCTGCTGCGCGAGCGGCTGCGTAAGCCGGTGCTGCACGACGACCAACACGGCACGGCCGTGGTGGCGCTCGCTGCGCTGACCAACGCCGCGCGCCGCGCCGGCAAGAGCTGGCAGGACAGTGTGATCGGGCAGATCGGGCTGGGCGCCGCTGGCCTGGGGATCGTGCGGCTGCTGCGTGCCGGAGGCGCGACGCGCGTGCTGGGGGCCGACCGCAACCCCGAGGCCGTGGCACGGCTGGTGATGCTGGGCGGTGAGGGCGCGACCCTGCAGTCGATCATGGAGCGTGCCGACATCGTGATCGCGACCACGGGTGTCAGAGGCCTGATCAACCCCGAGTGGGTGCGGCCGGGTCAGGTGATACTGGCGCTCTCGAACCCGGACCCGGAGATCGAGCCCCTGGTGGCCCGCGAGCGCGGCGCCGCGTTCGCGGCCGACGGCAAGGGGATCAACAACGTGCTTGCCTTCCCCGGGCTCTTCAAGGGCGCACTCGTCGCCCGCGCGGCCAGCTTCACGGATGCAATGCTGGTAGCCGCCGCGCGGACCATCGCCGAGCAGGCGGAGGGTGATGCGCTGGTGCCGAGCCCGCTCGACAAGGCCATGCACGAGCGGGTCGCGGCGGCGGTGCAGGCAGCCGCTTAGGCCGCCACCGCCTCAGGTCCCATGTAGCCCTTCAGCTTGCCGAGCGCGCTCGACTCGATCTGACGGATCCGCTCCGCGGACACGCCGTACTTGTCGGCCAGCTCGTGCAGGGTGGCCTTGTCCTCGGTCATCCAGCGGCGCTGCACGATGTCGCGGCTGCGGTCGTCCAGTTGCTCGAGCGCGTGCCGAAGGCGCGCCGAGGAGTCGTCTTCCCACTCCGCGCTTTCCACGTGCTCTGCCGGGTCCGCATTCGGGGCCGGCAGGTAGGCAGCCGGGCTGTATATTTCCTCTTCGTCCGATTCTGGCGTCGGATCAAACGACATATCGCGCGCCGCCAGACGCTTCTCCATCTCCGTCACCTCGGTCGTTGTGACACCGAGGTCGCGTGCAACAGCGGCCGTCTCCTCCGCGGAGAGCCAGCTCAGGTTCTTCTTCATACGGCGCAGGTTGAAGAAGAGCTTGCGCTGCGCCTTGGTGGTGGCGATCTTGACCAACCGCCAGTTGCGCAGCACGTACTCGTGGATCTCGGCGCGGATCCAGTGCACGCCGAAAGACACCAGCCGGACGTTGAGCGCCGGGTCGAAGCGCTTCACGGCCTTCATCAGGCCGACATTGCCTTCCTGGATGAGGTCCCCTACCGGCAGACCGTAACCGCTGTAGCCACGCGCGATGTGCACCACGAAGCGCAGGTGCGACAGCACCAGCGTGCGGGCGGCGTCGAGATCGTTGTGGAAGCGGAAACGCTCGGCCAGGTCGCGCTCGTCTTCCCGGGTCAGCACCGGGATCCGGCTCACACGGTCGAGGTAGGCGTCCAGGCTCCCGACCGGACCGGCGAGCGCCAGATCACCAGGGCGGGCGATCAATGCGGTATTTGCGGTCATGCAGTCTCCGAAGGTCTTGGGGCGGCAGTTTAGCACTCGCGGTATTGGAGTGCTAAGGGGCGGGAAAGTTCCCCGGCCGGTGCAGCCCTTTTCCCCTTGTGGCACAGAAGCTTGCGCCGTCCAGGCGCCTCCCGGCATCCCCCTTAGGAGGGGTCTTCCGGCCCGCCTGGAGAGCGTCCTCCCCCCGGCTTTCCGAATCGCGTACCCTCCGGAGACCGGTACAGTTGCAGGTGGAGCCATCGCGTGCAGGCAGAGAGTTCCAGGAAGGTCGGGCAGGCCACGGCGGTCTCCATGGAGCGCGCGGCGGCTGGGCCCGCGCCCCGCTACGATGGCGTCAGCATCCTCCTGCACTGGCTGACCGCGGGGCTGGTGGTGATCCTGTGGACGCTCGGCCAGACCATCGATTTTTTCCCAAGGGGCGCCCCGAAGATAGACGCGCGCTCGGTACATATCACTCTCGGTGCGACACTCGGTGTGGTGCTGCTGATCCGCGTGCTGTGGCGCGCCAGCGCTGGCCGCAAGCTGCCGCTCGCCGCCCAGGGTTGGCTCGGCGTCACGGCGAAGGTAGTGCACTACGGGCTCTATGTGCTGGTCGCCGTCACGGTGGTGCTCGGGATTTTCAATGCCTGGCAGCGCGGCGATGTGCTCTTCAACGTCTACAAGATCCCGCAGTTGATCCCGGGCGACCGTGCCCTCAGAAATGCCCTCGGGGAGCTGCACGGCGATTGCGCCGACGTCGTGCTGATCGTGGCCGGCCTGCACGCCGCCGCCGCGCTGGCGCACCACTACCTGCTGCGCGACCGCGTGCTGCGCCGGATGCTGCCGTAATCGAGATCCATGCCTGAGTTGCCAGAGGTCGAGACGACGAGGCGCGGTCTGCATCCGCACGTGTCGGGCCGCCGGATCGCGGCGCTGACCGTGTACGAGCCGCGATTGCGCTGGCGGGTACCGGACGACCTGCCGGCGAAGCTGGCCGGCCAGCGGATCACCGGCACCGGACGGCGCGCCAAGTACCTGCTGATAGAGCTGGAGTCGGGGACTCTGCTGGTGCACCTGGGCATGTCGGGGAGTCTGCGCGTGCTGCCCGCGGATACTCCCCGCATCGACCACGACCACTTTGATCTGCTGCTGGAGTCGGGCCGGACGCTGCGATTCAATGACCCGCGCCGCTTCGGCAGCCTCCATTACACCAGCGGCGATCCGAGTCAGCATCCGCTGCTCGCCCGCCTGGCCCCGGAGCCCTTCGACCGCGCGTTCGACGCGCAATACGTCTGGCGGATCACCCGACGCAGACGGACATCGATCAAGCAGGTGTTGATGAACAGCCGGTTGGTGGTGGGCGTCGGCAACATCTACGCGAGCGAGGCGCTGTTTCGCGCGAAGATCCGGCCGCGGCGGCGGGCGCAGAGCCTGTCGCGGCAGGAGGCCGGGCGGTTGGCGAAGGCGGTGCGGGCGGTGTTGTCGATGGCCATCAAGGTCGGCGGAACCACGCTCCGGGATTATGTCGGGGTGGACGGGGAACCCGGATATTTCCGGCAGAAGCTGTACGCCTACGAGCGGGCCGGGAAGAAGTGCCGGGTGTGCCGTACGGTCATCCGGCAGTTGACGCAGCAGGGCAGGTCCACGTATTACTGCCCCACCTGTCAGAAATGAGAATACCGACTACTTGACCTTGCGCTGCTTCTTGAGCTCGGCTTCGACTATCGGGTGCACGAACTCGTGCACGTCGCCTCCCAACACCGCGATCTCCCGCACGAGCGACGATGAGATGAAGGTGAACTGTTCCTGCGGGGTCAGGAACACCGTCTCGATGTCGCGGTCGAGGTGGCGGTTCATGTTGGCGAGCTGGAATTCGAATTCGAAATCGGAGACCGCGCGCAGGCCGCGGATGATCACCGTGGCGCGGTGCTTGCTGGCGAATTCCACGGTCAGCTCGGAATAGCCGACCACCTCCACGTTCGGCAGGTCGTCGAGCACGCGGCGCGCGAGGTCGATGCGGGCAGCGAGCGGGAACATCGGCGCTTTGTTGGGATTGGAGGCGATGGCGACGATGACGCGGTCGAAGATGCTGGCCGCACGGCGCACCAGATCCTGGTGGCCGTTGGTGATCGGGTCGAAGGTGCCCGGATAGACGGCATTGCGGCTCATTCGATTCGTGTCCCCCTCTCGGCTCTCGAATAGAGATGATACCCGACCTCGCCCGCGCGCTTGGCCTTCAGCGGCGCCCAGCTGCGCGGGACGGCGTCTTGCGGCTCGCGAGCCGCCGGACACTCGATGTAGATGAGCGCATTGCGCGCCAGCCAGCCGCCTTGCTCGAGCTGCCCCGCGGTCTGCGCGAGCAGCGCCGAGGCGAAGGGCGGATCGAGGAATACGATGTCGAAAGGCTCCGCGGGCCGGCGCTCGAGAAAGCGCCGGGCATCGACATTCTCGACGCGCGCTCCGTGGGCGCCCCACTCGTCGAGGCGCGCCGCGATCCCACTTGCGGCGCTGGGGTCGCACTCGACGAAGGTGAGGCGCGCCGCGCCGCGGGACAGCGCCTCGAGGCCGAGCGCGCCGCTGCCGGCGAAGAGGTCGAGACAGCTGGAGCCCGGCACGCGGGCTGCGAGCCAGTTGAACAGCGTTTCGCGAACGCGATCGGGCGTGGGACGGATATCCTGCGCGGGCGGAAAGCGCAGGCGGCGTCCGCGCCAGGTACCGCCGATGATCCGCAGCGTGCCGGGAGTGGGTCTCACGTTCCGCTACGATACACTACAGACAGATATACCCATGTTCGGACGCAAACCCAAAGACGGCGCCGCCGCGGCCGAGGAGCGCCAGGGCTTCTTCAAGCGGTTGCGCAGCCGCCTGAATCGCGGCAACTCCTGGCTCACATACGATCTGGCCGACCTATTCCAGGGGCGGCAGATCGATGCGCAGATTCTGGAAGAGCTGGAGACGCGATTACTCACCGCCGATGTCGGCGTCGACGCCACTGAGCACATCCTGGAGAGCCTGCGGGCGCGCGTAGCGCGCAAGGAGCTCGCGGACGTCGCCGCGCTGGTCGATGCGCTGCGGGATGCGGTCGTCGAGATACTGGAGCCTTGCGCCCGGCCGCTCGTGATCGACGACAGCAGGAAGCCGTTCGTGATTCTGGTGGTCGGCGTCAATGGCTCCGGCAAGACCACCACCATCGGCAAGCTCGCCCGGCAACTCGCCGACGAAGGGCGCAGCGTCACACTCGCCGCGGGCGATACTTTCCGGGCGGCCGCGATAGAGCAGTTGCAGGTCTGGGCGGAGCGCTCCGGGGCCGCATTCGTCGCACAGCGTGCGGGCGCGGATCCGGGCGCTGTCGTCTTCGATGCGGTGCAATCCGCGCGCTCGCGCGGAACCGACGTGCTGTTGGCGGACACCGCCGGGCGGCTGCACAGCCAATCACATCTCATGGAAGAGCTGAAGAAGGTGAAACGTGTCGTGCAACGCGTCGAGCCCTCCGCACCGCACGAAGTCCTGCTGGTCCTCGACGCCAACCAGGGTCAGAATGCGCTCTCGCAGGCCATCCAGTTCCATGAGGCGATCGGCGTGACGGGCATTGCGCTAACCAAGCTCGACGGCACGGCCAAGGGCGGCATCGTCATCGCCATCGCGCGCCGCCTCGGGCTCCCGATCCGCTTCATCGGCATCGGCGAGCAGCCACAGGACTTCGGCGAGTTCGACGCCAGCGCGTTCGCCGCCGCGCTCGTCGAGGGGCCACGCGAGCCGGCACGATGATCCTCTTCGAGCGCGTCAGCAAACGCTACCCGAACGGGCGGGAGGCGCTCACCAATGTCGGCTTCAGGATCGAAAGCGGTGAGATGGTGTTCCTCACGGGACGCTCGGGTGCCGGCAAGAGCACGGTCCTGAAGCTCGTGGCGCTGCTGGAGCGGCCGACGCGTGGCACCGTGACGGTGAATGGCAAGAGCACGGGCACGTTGAAGGCCCGTCACATCCCTGCCTTCCGCCGCCAGATCGGTGTCGTGTTCCAGGATCACAAGCTGCTCGCCGACCGGCCGATCTTCGACAACGTCGCCCTGCCGCTGGTCGTCGCGGGAACCGCGCTCAAGGAGATGGACAAGCGCGTGCGCGCCGCCCTCGATCAGGTGGGCCTGCTCGGCAGGGAGCGGATGCTCCCCGCCGAACTCTCGGTCGGTGAGCAGCAGCGGGTCGGCATTGCGCGCGCCGTGGTCAGCAAGCCGCCGCTCATCATCGCCGACGAGCCGACCGGCAACCTCGATCCGGATCTGTCGCTGGAAGTCATGCGGCTCTTCCGGCGCTTCAGCGATGTCGGCGTCACGGTGCTCGTGGCGACCCACGACCAACACATCGTGCGCGAGCTCGCCAAGCGCGAGATCGTGCTCGCGAGCGGCGAGGTTCAGAGCCAGGGCCGGGGCGATGGCAATGGCGATGGCAACAACACCGACCCGCTGCCGCACCTGGTGGCCAAGCGATGAGGCCGGGCATCTTCGGCACGCGCCACGCGCAGGCCTTGCTGGGCTCCGTCGGCAGGCTGAAGCGCAATCCGCTCGCGACCATCCTGACGCTGCTGGTGATAGGTCTGGCGCTCGCCCTGCCGGCGGCGCTCGGCCTTTTCGTGACCAACGCCCAGACGGCGACGGGCGGCTTCAGCAACGCCGTCGACATGTCGGTGTATCTCAAATCCGGGGTATCGATCGCCAAGGCGCAGCAGCTCGCGGCCAACGCGCGCCAGCGGCCGGGCGTCGCGCGGGTGGTGGTGATCGCGGCGGATCAGGGGCTCGCGGAGTTTCGCCGGTACTCGGGCTTCGGCGCGGCCCTCGATGCGCTGCAAACCAACCCGTTGCCCAACGTGCTGCACGTCGTGCCCCGGCCCGGCGCCAACAGCGCGGCCGATCTCGATTCGCTGCGGAGTTATTTCGCCGCGTGGCCGGAGGTCGACGTCGTGCAGCTCGATACGGCATGGGTGCTGCGCTTCAATGCCATTCTCGCCGTGCTGCGGCGGCTCGTGCTCATTGCAGCCGTGATGCTCGGTGCCGGGGTGCTGGCGGTCGTCGGCAACACCATTCGGCTGGAGATCCTCAATCGCCGTGCGGAGATCGAGGTGACCAAGCTCGTGGGCGGCTCCAACGCCTTCGTGCGCCGGCCGTTTCTCTACACCGGATTGCTCTACGGCCTCGGGGGAGCCGCTCTGGCGGCGGCGATCCTCGAAGCGGCAGTGCTGGTGCTGGACCCGTCCGTGGCGACACTCGCACAGCTCTACGGCAGCCGTTACACGCTGCAGGGACCTTCGGGACAGGTGCTCGCCGTGCTCTTTGGTGGTGGCATGGCGTTGGGATGGCTGGGGGCGTGGATCTCCGCCCATCGTCACTTACGCAGCATCGAACCCCGCGCGTGAGGCGCCGGGCTTCGGCTACTTGATCTTGCTTTCTTTGTAGGCGACGTGCTTGCGCGCGACCGGATCGAACTTGCGCACTTCCAACTTGTCGGGGTGCAGGCGCTTGTTCTTGGTGGTCACGTAGAAGTGGCCGGTGCCGGCCGAGGAGAGCAGCTTGATCTTCTCGCGCATGGGGGCTCCTTCAGATCTTCATGCCCTTGGCACGAAGCTCGGCAACGATCTTGTCGATGCCCTTCTTCTCGATCGTGCGCATGCCGTTGGTGGACACGCGCAGCGAGACCCAGCGCTTCTCGGTCTCGAGCCAGAATCGCTGGGTATGCAGGTTGGGCAGGAAGCGGCGGCGCTTCTTGTTGTTGGCGTGAGAGACGCGGTTTCCGACTGCCGGGCCCTTGCCGGTGACTTCGCAGACGCGCGACATATGAATCGACCTTGAATTTCAGCTACTTGGGCCAAGTTGGACGCGGGGAAGCCGAGCCGCCTCGCGGGAGCCGAGCTTTATACCAGCCTCAGGCTTCCTGAACAAGCCTGGCTACAGGAGCCCCTGTTCGGCGAAGGAGTAGCAGCGATTATCCCCGACGATGATGTGATCGACCAGGCGCACGTCCATCAGGGCCAGGAGGTCCTTCAGGCGGCGGGTGATGAAATCATCCGCAGGGCTGGGCTCGAGGGCGCCGGAGGGGTGGTTGTGGGCGATGATCAGAGACGTGGCGTTGTGCAGCAGCGCCTGGCGCAGCACCTCTCGTGGATGGACCTGGGCGCAGTCGACGGTGCCGCGGAAGAGCTCCTCGAAAGCGATCAGGCGGTGCCGGTTGTCGAGGTACAGGCAGCAGAAGATCTCATACGGGCGGTCGCGGAGCTGGGCCAGCAGATATCGATAGGTAGCCTGCGGAGTCGTCAGGGGCGACCCGATCCGCATCTGCTCGTGCAGATGCCGTTTCGCCAGCTCGACCGCGGCCTGCACCGCCGCATAGCGCGCAACGCCTATACCCTTGCGCCGCCAGCGGGTGAGGCGTGCGTTGAGCAGGTCGCGCAGGCAGCCAAAGTCCTTGAGGAGCGAGCGGGCCATGGCGACGGCCGAGCAGCCGGGGATGCCCGAGCCGAGAAGCAGAGCCAGGAGCTCTGCGTCCGACAGGGCGTGGGCGCCGCGGGCGAGTAGCTTTTCCCGCGGGCGCTCCGATTCCGGCCATTCCCTGATGGTGAGCGCGTTGCTGCCGCCGCTCGCGATGGTTGCCTCGCTTACCGTGCGGGCTGTCGTACGTTCCATGGCGATTCCTGTGCAACCCGGTGACCGGATGCCATGATGGCGACCCCGCCCCGCGGCGGCGAGGGGGTGAATGGGGGCCCTTTTTGGAGAAACGCCGCATTTCCGGTCCGCCGGTTTGCGCCGCCGGGAGGCGGCGTCCGATAATCCGTCCATGCAAGACAAACGCATTCTGCTCGGCGTGACCGGGGGCATCGCCGCCTACAAGGCCGCGGATCTGGTGCGGCGGCTGCGCGAGCGTGGCGTCGAGGTGCAGGTCGTGATGACACCCGCGGCCCGGGAGTTCATCGGGCCGATTACCTTCCAGGCGCTCTCCGGCCGACCGGTGCGGACGGATCTGTGGGATGCAGCCGCGGAGGCCGCAATGGGGCACATCGAGCTCGCGCGTTGGGCTGAGCTGGTCATTGTCGCCCCGGCGAGCGCCGATTTCCTGGCACGCCTGGCCGGCGGGCACGCGAACGACCTGCTCGCCACCCTGTGCCTGGCGACGCAGGCGCCGATCGCAGTCGCTCCGGCCATGAATCGCATCATGTGGGCAAACGCCGCCACGGTGGCGAACGTCGCGACCCTCCGCCAGCGAGGCGTTCAGGTGCTCGGCCCCGCGGCGGGCGATCAGGCTTGTGGCGAAGTCGGCGAGGGCCGAATGCTCGAGGCTGTCGAGATCGCCGACCGCATCGATATGCTGCTGCCGCGCAGCGGACCGCTCCAAGGCCGGCGCGTGCTGATCACGGCGGGCCCGACGCGCGAGCGGATCGACCCCGTGCGCTTCATCAGCAACCGCAGCTCGGGAAAAATGGGCTTCGCGGTGGCCCAGGCCGCGCGCGAGGCGGGGGCCGAGGTCGTTCTCGTCGCCGGTCCCGTCAATGTGCCGACGCCATCCGGAGTGCGGCGGGTGGATATCGAGAATGCGGAAGGTATGCTGACGGCAGTGCTGCGCGAAGTGGGCGCGGCCGATATCTTCATCTCGACGGCGGCGGTGGCCGACTACCGGCCGGCCAATCCGCAGGACCAGAAGATCAAGAAGACCGCCAACACGCTCGATCTCAACATGGAGCGCACGGCCGATGTGTTGGCGACGGTGGCCGCGCGCCAGGTCCGGCCGTTCGTAGTGGGCTTTGCGGCGGAGACGGAATCCGTCGAGCAGAACGCGCGCGCAAAGCTCCTCAAGAAGAACCTGGACATGATCGCCGCCAACGAGGTCGGCGACAACAAGGTGTTCGAGTGCGAGGACAACCATCTCATCGTCCTCTGGCGCAACGCGCGCCGCGACCTCGGCCACGGCACCAAGCTGTCATTGGCGCGTGAGCTGGTTCGCCTCATCGCGGAGTCGTATGCCGCATCCCTCGCGGGCGCGACCCAACGCGATTCGGCACAGGCATGACGCCCGGCGCCGTGCGACGGCCTCTCAAGGTCAAAATCCTCGACCGGCGCGTCGGCACGGAGTTTCCGCTGCCGGCGTACGCGACTGAGGGCTCGGCGGGGCTCGATCTGCGCGCCTGTCTCGACGCCCCGCTCACACTGGAGCCCGGCAAGGCCGAGCTCATCCCGACCGGCCTGGCGATCCATCTGGAAGACCGGAGCCTGGCCGCGGTGGTGCTGCCGAGATCCGGCCTCGGACACAAGCACGGCGTCGTGTTGGGCAACCTGGTGGGTCTGATCGACTCCGACTACCAGGGCCAGCTCATGGTCTCCTGTTGGAACCGCGCGCGCGAGCCGTTCACCATCCGCCCCGGCGACCGCATTGCTCAGCTGGTCGTCGTGCCCGTGATCCAGGTGGCGCTGGAGGTCGTCGAATCGTTCGAGGACAGCGCCCGGGGTGCGGGCGGTTTCGGGCACTCGGGCCGGGGTTGACCCGGCCCGCGCGCTGATTCGTCAGTGGCAGTGCGGGTCACCGCCGCCGCAGTCTACCCACCCGTGATTGTGCCACCACCGATGGTGCGCATGGTCGTAGTAGCCCTCATGGTAGCCTCCGCCAGGCGGCGCGACGATGCAGCCGGCTAGCATGGCAAACAGGCTGATGACGGCACTGACGCGAGCGATGTATCTGATTCGTGACATATGAGAACCTGTCGGCTGCCTAGGTGCGGGCACTGATGCGCAAGGGTCATGCCCGGGAGAGAAGCGTACTCTTGAACGTCGCGGGCCGCGGGGCGGGTCATGCCGGCGCCGGCAATGTTGACCGCAGTTGAATGCCATCATGATCCGCGATCAGCGCCGACAGCCAGTCGACGAACACGCGCACCCGCCGCGAGAGATGTCGGCTCTGCGGATACACCACGTATAACGGTGACGGCTCCGGAAGCCAGTCCGCGAGCACCAGGTCGAGCGCGCCGCGCTCCATGCCTTCCTTGAGCACGAACGCCGGCAGCTGCGCTATCCCGAGCCCGGCTTCGGCGGCGCCCACGTAGCTGTTCTCGTCCTCGAGCGCCAGGTTCCCGGGGAACACGGCCTGCACGCGCTCGCCATCCTTCGAAAAGGCCCACTCGACGGTCTTCCCGGTCGTTGGCGAGAAGCGGTTGATGCAGCGATGCCGTGCGAGCTCGCGAGGATGGGCCGGCAACCCGTGTGTGGCGATGTAGGAGGGCGCGGCGCAGGTCGCGAAGTAGAGAAATCCAACCCGGCGGGCGACCAGGCTCGGGTCGGCCACCTCTCCTATCCACAGCGCGCAATCGATTCCTTCGGCGAGCAGATCGAAATGGCGCTCGTTGCAGGCCAGCGCCAACTCGAGATCAGGGTAGCCTGCGAAGAAACGCGGTAGCGCGGGCAGTATCACAGAGCGGGCGACGAGTGTCGGAGCGTCGACGCGCACTCGCCCGTGCGGCACGGAGCGCTGTGACAGCGCCTCCTCAGCCTCTCTTACCTCGGCCAGAATTCCGGCTGCCCGCGTGTAATAGGAGGCGCCGTCGGCCGTCACGCTGACCCGCCGGGTGGTGCGATTCAGCAGCTTGATGCCGAGCGACGCCTCGAGCTTCTGGAGCAGCGTCGTTGCCGTGGCCTTCGGAATTCGCAGGCTCTCCGCCGCGCGGGCAATGCCCCCGGTCTCCACGACCCGGACGAATAGCGCCATCGCTTGCAGTTTGTCCACTTATTATTCAGAAATCGGAATAATGATTTCAGATTATCACACTTTATATCTAAAGAGCCGGCTAATAACTTCACTCCCTGCAGATCAACCCAGGAGTTCATCCGATGAGCCAGAGCGCAAAGACCGTGACCGACCAGACCTTTCAGGCGGAAGTCCTGGATTCCTCGAAGCCCGTGCTCGTGGATTATTGGGCGGAGTGGTGTGGTCCCTGCCGGATGATCGGCCCCCTGGTCGAGGAGTCCGCAATGGAGTACGGCGATCGCTTGACGATCGCCAAGCTGAACGTGGATGAGAATCCCGCCACGCCCACGCGCTTCAGCGTCCGCAGTATTCCAACCCTGATGATCTTCAAGGATGGTCACCCGGTTGCGATGCACGTCGGCAGCCTCAGCAGGTCGCAGCTGCACGCGTTCCTCGACGCACACACCTGAGCCGGTACGCTCCGGCGGCGCGGCGTCGCCGCTGGACTTTCCCCGGGGGAACCTGGCACTTTGCCCATCGTTGAACGGCGGGCTTTCCGACCGGAGGTGTTCCCATGGCAAAGGTTCTCGTTCTGTACTACTCCGCGTATGGACACGTCGAGCGTATGGCGCAGGCGGTAGCGGAGGGTGCCCGCTCCGTGTCAGGGACGGACGTGGCCGTCAAACGCGTGCCGGACCTGGTGTCGGAGGACGCCGCCCGCAAAGCGGGCATGAAGGTCGATCAGCAGGCGCCGATCGCCACCGTCGATGAGCTCTCCAATTACGATGCCATCATCTTCGGGACACCCACTCGATTCGGCAACATGGCGGCGCAGATGCGCAACTTCCTGGATCAGACGGGCGGCCTGTGGATGAAGGGCGCGCTGGTCGGCAAGGTCGGCAGCGTGTTCGCTTCGACGGGCACCCAACACGGTGGGCAGGAGACCACCATCACCAGCTTCCACAGCACGCTCCTGCACCAGGGGATGATCATCGTCGGCCTGCCCTACTCCTTCGCCGGTCTGTTACGGATGGATGAGATCAGCGGCGGTACCCCGTACGGCGCAACGACATTGGCCAAAGCCGATGGCTCGCGGCACCCGAGCGAGAACGAGCTCGAGGGCGCGCGCTTCCAGGGGCGGCACGTCGCCGAAATCGCCGCGAGACTGGCCCGCGGCGCGACTCCTAAGTGACGGTTACAAGTCGAAAGTTGCTAGCCCGGCTGGATAACGGTAGATTGCGGAGCCATGGCCACAAAGCCCGGCAACCGCTGGAGCGCTGTGTCGATCACCTGCACCAGCGGGAGTTGTGGCGCGGCTCAGGCGTTGAAGGGACGCCGCTACCTCGGCACCAATGCGCCGCGACTTCCCCTCTCGAACTGCACCTCGCCCGAGACTTGCCCCTGCGTGTATCACAAGCATGTCGACCGGCGCGCCGGGCCGCGCCGCGAGTCGGAATCAAGCAGCCTGCGGCGCCAGAGCGCCAATCCGGAGCGACGCAGAGGCCGCGGCCGCCGCAGTACCGACTAGAATCCTTGGGTATACTGACTGTCTGAGCCGCGCTGTTGGTACGCGCGGCTGCCTGATAAACACTAACAAACGGGAAATACGATGCGTAAGTCGCACGTGACTTCGATCATCCTCGTATTGGCAGCGCTGATCGTCACCGCACCGGGCTGGGCCGCCCCAAAGCCCGCCGCTGCCCATAAAGGCTCGAAGCCTCCGGCCGCAAATCCGCAGGCCTACGCGAGCTTCATCAAGGGGGCCGAGGTCACGCCCGGACTGATCCCGGTCATCCACAAGAAGGGCAACGTGTTTTTCTCGCTCAGCCCGTCGCAGTTCGGCAAGGACTTCATCGAGACGTCCGTTCCCTCCAGCGGTCTGGGTGGCCTCGGGCCGGCCGAAGGCGAGCCGTACGTGGCGCCGGCCCGCGTGCTGCATTTCGAGCGGGTGGGGAACAAGGTCGTCCTTCGCTGGCCGAACCGTTACACCATCACGCGCCCCGGTTCCCCGCAGGCCATGGGCGTTCGCAACTCCCTGCCCAACTCGGTCATCGCCGTCGTGCCGATCTCCGCGCAGGACGCCGACCACGTCGTGATCTCGGCGGATGCCTTTTTGGACGATATCGCCGATTTCTCCGATAGCCTGAATTCGAATGACGACAAGCCCACGCATCATTACTCGCTGGATCCGAAGAGGACCTTCTTCCTGGCAGCCAAGGCGTTTCCGCTGAACGACATGCTGCGCGTGGATCAGAGCTGGGTCGCGGGGGAGCCGACCAAGCTCGACAACGCACCGGATTCGCGCTACGTCGAAGTGCGCATGACCTACAACCTCATCGCCGCGCCGGACGACGGCTACATTCCACGAATCTACGATCCGCGCGTCGGCTACTTCGCGGTACCGCTGATAAACTTCACCACTGACGACGAGATGCAGCGCGCCGTGCATTACATCTCGCGCTGGAATTTCGGCAACCGGACGTCGTCGGCGCCGTTCAAGGCGACCAACCCGATCGTGTTCTACCTCAGCGACGATATTCCGGCGGAATACCGCGAAACCGTGCGTAAGGCGCTGCTCACCTGGGGCCAGGCGTTCGCGCAGATCGGAATTCAGGACGCGGTTGCGGTGCAGGATCAGCCCGACACCAAGGGCTGGGATCCTGACGACATCCGTCACAACATGGTCCGCTGGATCGACACCAGCTCGCCGGCCTACGGCGCCGAGGCGCTCATCACCGCTGACCCGCGCAGCGGCGAAGAGCTGAACGTCGGCGTGAACTTCGACGCCGCCCTGGGAATGATCGGTCGACTCTCTTATAAGTACGTCATCGCGCCGGCACGCGGCGTGGCCGATACGCCCGACGCCGAGCGGAAATTCACCGATGACTTCATCCAATACATCGTATTGCATGAGTCAGGGCACGATATGGGCCTGCAACACAACTTCATCGGCTCCATGGCGTATACCGCGCAAAACCTGCAGGACGAGTCGTTCACCGCCAAGTACGGTATCGGCAGCTCCGTGATGGAGTACGAGCCGTTCAACCTCTGGCCGAAAGGCACGCCGCAGGGCGATTACAACCAGCTCGTGCTTGGTCCGTACGATCAATACGCCATCCAGTACGGCTACGGCTACGTTCCCGGCAATCCCGAGCAGCAGTTGCCGACCCTGCGGGGCTGGGCCTCGAAGTGGGCGGAGCCACGCTATCGCTTCGCCAGCGATGAAGACGCCGACGCGTTCTCGGTTGGTCATTCCATCGACCCCCGGGTTCAGACCTGGGACCTGACGAATGATCCGCTGCAGTGGTGCGCTACCCAGGAATCGATGATGCGCCGGCTGATGAACGCGGTCGATCAGCGCTTTCCGGAGTCGGGCATGCCATACGACCAGGCCCGCGCGGCGTTCCTGATGCCGCTGCAATTGGATCTGCGCTGCACAACCATGGCGGCCAACGTGATCGGCGGCGAATATCTTTCGCGCTCGCTCAAAGGCGACCCCAACGCGATCGCGCCGCTGACGCCGGTGCCGATCGCGCGCGAGCGGGCGGCGTGGAATGCGCTCCGTGACGGGCTGTTCTCCGATGCTGCCTGGAAATTCAACCCGAGCGTCCTGGAGACCCTGACTTACTCGGAAGACAGCTCGGTTGCGGGAGATCCGCATTGGGGCTACGACCCGCCGCCGCGTCACGACGTACCGGTGGTGACGATAGTGGGCAATGCCCAGCGCGCCACGCTGCATGCGCTCTTTTCGCCCCTCACCATGGAACGCCTGGACGACATGTCGACGAAATACGCCCCCGGACAGACAATGGATCTGGCAAATCTCTTCGATTGGGCGCAAGCGGGAATCTTTGACGGCCTCGCGTCGGGGGGCGCACGTGACGGCTTGATCCGGCGCAATCTGCAAACCTCGTACGCCAGGCTGCTGACGCAGATGCTGCTGTCACCGGACAGGCGCGCGCCGTCCGACGCGCGGTCGCTCGCTCGACTCGAGCTGCAGAACCTGGCACGCGACGCTTCCACCGGCGCGCCGCACGCGTCGAGCGAAGTCGAACGTGCGCACTTGGAAGGCTTGGCGGCACTCGCGGAGCAGGCACTGCACGCGCAGGCGACGCTCATGGCGCCGATGGGCAGTATGTAACTTAGGAAGCTGTAAGCTGCGTTCGGTTTGCCGCCGCTCAGTGCGCCGGCAGCGGTTCTGTAACCCACTGCCGCCACTGCCGTACGTCGTGCAGCTCCTGCAGTCGCGGCGGCAGACCGCTCAGCAGCGCGGCCGCTCTTTTCAGCGCGGCATCGCGCTGCGTCGGTTCGGCGAGGGCCTGGGCGTAGAGCGCGCGGGCGACTTCGAAGGCGACCCAGGCGTCGCCGCGATTGCGTGCCAGGAGCCCCAGCTCGAACGTCACGACCGGATCGATTACCTGCGCGGCCTGGCGGAGCTTGCCCTGCCGGGCCAGCGCCATGGCGAGCCAGGTCGAGATCTCGGCGCCGTCGCGTTTGTTCGCGATGACCGATGATGCAAAGGGCAGAACGATCGCGTTCCGATCCAGCGCAATTCGCTCGGCGCGTTCGCTCTCCGCGAAATGGCCGAGTTGGTATTCGGCGTGCCCGTAAATATTGCACAGGTCATAGAGCAGATAGGCTTGCGCGAGCTTTTGCACGCCACCCGGGGGCTTGGTGCTTTGCAGCTGCGCGGTCGCCTGGCCGGCAAGGCGGCTCGCTCCGCTGAGGTCGCCGCGCTGGTACATGACCTCGGCCCGCACGATCCGCGGGTCGAGCTCCGATGCAAACCAACCGCTGCCGCCCGGCAGCCGGGGAGGGGAGCCCGTCTCGAAGAGCTCCTGGTCGCTCGCCGCGGTGCGCAGCGCGCTGGAGAGATCGCCGGAGGCTGCCTGCCACCGACCCATCCGGCTTCCCAGGTACCGGATCTGAACCACGAAACCGCCGCTCAGATGCTGCGATACACCCGCCCATATCGCAAAGGACTTGTGACACCAGCCCAGCGCTTCATTCAGATGACCGCCGGCCCATAGCGAGAGGCACACGTCCGTCAGCGCGATGGCGGCGTTGTTCCGTGCCCCCACGTCACTGGGGTCGAGGCTGACGATTGTCTGCGCACTCTGCTGTTCCTGGAGCGCATATCCCTGGCCCACGCGCGGATCGAGCGCGCCTGATGCGGCGTCGACCATCGAGCCGTCGGTGATCTCCCTGGCATTCAGGGTCAGCCGATACCAGGGGCGTTTCGCCAGCACGCCGTCGGCGACTGCAATGGCGCTCTTCCCAATCTGGAGTGCCTCGTCGTTGCGGCCGAGGTTGACGAGAGCATTCACCCGCCAGGCGCCCGCAAAGGCGTACAGGCTGCTGATGTGCAGATCGTCGAGGCTCTCGGCGCCGAGTCCGGCGCCGATCTGCATCGCCCGCCCCGTGGTCTGCGCAGAGTCCGCGTAGTTGACGTCGAAAGTCTGTTCGGCCCAGCCGAGATTCGTGAGAGCCTGCATGTAAGCCTCCCGGACCCGTCGCGACGCTCCCGGCCGCTCGGCCAGCGACTGGATCAGAGTCACGGGACGGCGGCAATTGTCGGGCACGCCCGAGGCGGTCACGTTGGCGAGGCCCAGACAACTGCTCGCGTACGCATCATCGAGTGCGACGAGTGTCGTCTCGGACCGGTCACCGCTCTTTTGCAGGCCCTCGAGCAGCCCGATGGCCTCGGCGGTGTTCCGTACGGCAGTGCGGGAATCGCCGAGCTGTGTCAGCGCGTTTGCATGCTCGATCAACGCGAGAGCGCGGTAACGGACTGTGCGGGCGTCGCGCAGCTCAGGCGGCAGGGAACGGAAATACTCGATCTGGCGCTGGGTGAACTGCGCGACCACGCTGTCCTGCCCAAAGCTCGTCAGCTGACGCTCGAAGTCGTCGGAGAGATACCCGAGGAGCTGCTCGGCATGGGTTCGGGCCTGCTCGGCCAGTTGCCGATTCTGTTGTGCCAGGTGCTCGGCGCGACGGGCGCGAGCGGCAGTAACGTACGCGAACATCGCCGCCGACAATGCGAGAACTGCGAGCAGGATGCAGCCCAGCGCGATGGTGCGAGCCCGCCTGAGCGCATGGCGCGCTGCGCGCGCCCGCACGCGTTGCTCTTCGAGCACCCGCTCGGCCGTCTCGCGCGCCTCGCGCTCGTGGCGCTGATCGCGGCTTGCCTTTACTACGCCGCAGATGACGTCGTGTGTCAGCTCGACCCGGCGCACGTCGAGCCGCTCCTCGATGCGCAGCAGCCTGCGGTTGACCAGGGTAGCCAACGCGCCGGGGGCGGCACCGGCGGCCTCGAAACGCCTGAGCAACGTCTCCTCGGCCACGTTCTCGCGGAAGCCGGAGTCTGTGAGCAGCTCGTCCTCGATGACCCGCCGCACCGCCGTCGGTTGGTCGGCGAGCGAGCGCTCGTAGAAGCTGCCGAGGATGCTCTCATGGGAGCCGGCGAGGAGATCGAGCGAGATCTCCTCCCGCCCCTGGGCCACGCGCGCGTCGTTCAACTCTCGGCAGATGAGGCTGAGGAGCGCCGGCTCGACTTCCGCGTTGGCAAGCTCCGAGGTGCCCGCCACGAAGCGCACGATCGCGGTCGCCACGTCCTGCGATACGAGCTGTTGCCCTGGCCGCAGCACCGCCTCCAGCGCCTGGGCGCTGCCCATCGGAGCCAGTCGCAGCCGGTTCTGCGACAGGCTGGGCATGATGCCCTTCAGGCTCTCGAGAGGAGCGAGATAGTCCTCCCGCAGCGAGATCAACACGCGGTAATCGCTGCGGGCAAAGTCGAAGTTCTCGGCCGCCATCTCATCCTGCTCGAGGCGCGCCTCGAGGGCCTTTGGCGGCCGGTTCTCGACCAGATCGGCGAGCTCCTCGATGAAGCGGGCGGCGCGGGCTCTCCCGAACTCATCGTTCTGCGCGAGCGTGAAGAGCTCTTCGAATTGGTCGAAGATGAGCAGCGGGATGAGCTTGGTGCCGGCGGCGTCGCGCAGCACATCGTCGCGGTGATGCAGGAACTCCCAGAGCGATTCCCCGGCGGCTGAGACCCCAGCCTGGGTCCACTCTCCGGAGGCGCTTGCGGCGCGCCGGATGGCGTCTTTGATCTGCTCGGCCGGCTCGGGCGTATCGCGTTCGTAGGCGATGCGGACGTACACCGGACAGTAGCCGTGCTCGCGCAGCCCCGGGACGAGCCCGGCACGCAGGATCGATGTTTTGCCGAGCCCCGATTTGCCGAACAGCACCGTGAGGAGCTTCCTCTGCACCCGCCTTGCGAGCTCGGCGACTTCCTGGTCCCGGCCAAAGAAGAACGCGCGGGTCTCTTCGGTGAAGGAAACGAGCCCCAGCCACGGATTGCGCGCGTCGACCATTGCTTCGGGGTCGGACGCTGCTGTGGCGCCTCCGACCGGGGGGACCGCATTCACGCGCGGCGCGCCCTCGTGAGCTCGGCCAGGCGGCGAGCGAACTCTGGGGTTACCTCGCCTTCCTGGAGCGCGGTGGAGTGCAGCGCCTGGAAGCGCTCGGGCACGGTTGCCCCGAGCGCACTTACCCCGTCCAGGGCGACCGGGAGGATGAAGAGCGCGCCGTCGGCCATGTTACGTGCCCGATCGAGCGCGTAGCTCCACTCGCGCCGGAAGTAACCTTCATGACGCCGCTCGGTGTTCGCGGAGATCACCGGGATGAAATACGAGCAGCGGGCGATGTTGCGCTGGATCTTCCGGTCGTAGTCATCGCCCCCCTCGAGCCGGTCGATGTCGAACCAAGTGGTGATTCCGGCCGCTTCCAGTCCCGCCTTGATCCGCTGCACCGCAGGCAGATCCTCGCGGGCATAGCTTACGAACACCGCCTGTTCGGGCATCTCGCGCGCCGGTGGCAGGAAGCGCGCCGGACCTGCGGTGCCGGCTCCCGCGCCAAGACCGCGTCGCGCCTGCCAGCGCTGGTGAAGCTCCGCCACGAAGCGCTCGGCGCCGCGGTAGATGCGGGTATGGACGCTGACCTGCTGCAGGAACGCCACGAGCTTCTCGTCCTGGCTGATATGGTCGTCCGCCAGCACCTCGCCAACGTCGCGTGGCGCGGAGAGCCGCTGGCGCTTGGCCATGCGCAGAAAGAGGCGCGCCACCCAGTTGGTGAGAGAGCTGCCGATCAGCAGCAGGTGGTTGTGCTCGAGCTCGTAGAAGAGCCGCTCAGGCGCGAGGTGCTCGCTCTGCAGCGCGCACATGTACTCCAGCAGGTCTTCGTCCGAGATCACATAGGTCGGTGAGGCCGAGACCTTGCCGAACAGGTGATACACCGTCGGCCGGGTGAGTCGCTCGCGCTCGGCCGGCAGATCAGTCACGCGGTTCGGCGCGTACGCGAGCACATCCGTCGAAGACGCCCCGCTGAAGCGCTCCAGGTTGATTGCTGCCTCGAGCAGCGAATCGAAGGTGGTGGAGACGAAGAGATCGAAATCGGTGATCGCGGCCAGCTGGCGCAGTGCCGCCGGGGGCTTGAAGTCCGCGTCTTTGAGAACCCCGCGCAATCGAACGTAGGCTTCCTCTCGCCGCCCCCGATTGGCCAGGAACAGGCACACCACGTCGTTGAGCGTGTAGGGCTGGGGGAGCTGGCGTGCGTCGATATTGAGCTTCGCCGCCAGTCGTTCGGCGATCCAGTCGTAAAGCAGCCGCGGTCGCTCATCGGTCGCGACCATGAGCAGCTCCGGCCCCACGATCGGGATGACACGCCGCTCCTCGATGAAGCTTAAGAGGTCCTCCCAGGCGTTCTCATCAAGTGCGGTCGCGTGCAGAGCGGGTGCTGCGGCGTTCATCGTGTGCGGCGGAGTATCGCCAGGCCCCTCTATTCGTTTGCGCGGATGCTACGTCGGCGTAGGCACACCAGTCCACCACGGCCTACGCTCTAGTGTGCTGGCGCGGCTGCGTCGAGATTCTTTACAGGCTCGAACGCCAGCCGAGCGCATGATGGCGCAACTCTCTGAATGGGCTCGGCTTGCTCGTGCTGGCATAGCCCTTGCTCAGACATGACCTTAACTGCTGGATGGAAACCACGACTCAATCAGGAGCTTGGAACATGTTCACGCGCTTCGTCAGCCTCGGGCTCATCACCACTGTCGCTGGCGCGATGTGCGCTGGTACGGCGTTCGCCGGTCCCATCGAGATGTTTCTCTCGAGCGGCGGCCAAACCACTACCGTCCTCATCGGCAATACCGGCGACCCATCGTCAGTTTCTTTTTCCGGGACGCTCAACGGCTGGACCATCACCAGCGGCACGGGCGGAACGAGCTATTCGCCGGACCTGAATACCGCCATAGGCATTGATCTTGGCGGTTACACCGCGACATGCGTCGGCGTTGGCGGTTGCTCGAAGGACCCGCTGACGATCGCCGTCAGCGCGACAGGCTTCACCCAGCCGATCGACACCAAGGGCTTCCTGCTGGAGTTCAGCGGCAATGTCCACGGGGGTGAGGTATCCACCTCGGCCTATTGGGATACCGCCAATACCTATTTCTGCAATTCGGCCAACAGCGCCGCGAATGATTGCGGCGCCAACGGCCTCATCGGCTCGACGACCTTGGGCAACGGCAGCAAGAGCTGGTCGACTCTCGGGGGCCCCGATACCATCAGGTCTTATTCGCTGACCGTCGTCGATGTATTCTCGGCTGGCGGCGGCCTCGATCCGTCCTATAGCGTCGATACCACCGTCACCCAGGCGGTGCCCGAGCCCGCGACGCTGGCGCTCTTCGGTGCGGGTCTGCTCGGCTCCGCGCTCGCTGTCAGCCGTCGCCGTCGCTCAAAGCACCATGCCGCCTGAGACTTCGATCCGCTGACCATTGATCCAGCGGTCGTCCGCAGAAACCAGCGAGGCAATCATCGGGCCGATGTCGTCGGGCAAACCGACCCGACCGAGCGCAGTCATGTCCGCGACCCGCTTGTTGATCTCGGGATTATCCCGGACCATGCCGCCGCTGAAATCCGTCTCGATGGCGCCCGGGGCGACAGTGTTGACCGCAATCTGGCGCGCGCCCAGCTCCTTGGCCAGATAGCGCGTCAGGACCTCGATTGCTCCCTTCATCGACGCGTACGAAGCGCTTCCCGGGATCGCAAACCGCGTAAGCCCGGACGACACGTTCACGATTCGCCCGCCATCCTTCATCAAGGGCAGAAGCTTCTGGGTGAGGAAGAACACGCCCTTGAAGTGGACGTTGTACAGGCTGTCGAGCTCGGCTTCGGTGGTCTTCTCGATTGCGTTGTGGTGCGAAGTCCCGGCGTTGTTGATGAGGTAATCGAACCGCTCGGCGCCCAAGCGGT
Organism: uncultured Pseudomonadota bacterium; assembly: GCA_963812925.1. GTDB lineage: Bacteria > Pseudomonadota > Gammaproteobacteria > Steroidobacterales > Steroidobacteraceae > 13-2-20CM-66-19. The sequence goes on from CAWEXF010000009.1 coordinate 649,247, forward strand.
GCAATGCATCCCGCACCGTCACCACGAACTCGTCGAACGCCCGCGCATTCCCGGTGTCGAGTTGCAGCGGGATGGTTTGAGCTCCCGCCTCGCGCGCGAGCGCTGCGACCTTGTCGGCTTCCGCGCGATTGGAGTGGTACGTGAAGATCGAATGGACGCCGCGCTTTGCGAGGCTCAGCACGGTGCTCCGACCAAGGCCGCGGCTTCCGCCGGTCACGATGGCAATGGGGGCTGAGGTAGGCATGTGAATCTCCTGTTCCAGGGGTGCTATTCGGGCTGGAGGAGACTCTATTGGGTTGCTTACGATAGATAAATATAGTGAATTGGTAATGCTTGTTCAGATAATATGAACAATAATGAATACGCTCGAAGCCATGCAGGTCTTTGTCCGCGTCGCCGAGCAGGCGAGCTTTACCCGTGCGGCGGAGAGCCTTGGCCTATTGAAAGCAACGGTGTCGGTGGCCGTGCAGCAGCTCGAGGGTTCGCTCGGCACCCGCCTGCTTCACCGGACCACTCGCAAGGTGCAGATGACTCTCGATGGCCAGCTCTACTACGAGCGCTGCAAGGAGTTGCTGTCGGAGGTCGATAGTCTCCAGAGCATGTTCCAGCAGAGCGGGCAGGCTCTGCGCGGCAGACTGCGCGTGGACATGCCGAGCGGCCTGGCGCGCCTCTACGTGATTCCCCGGTTGCCGGAATTCCTCGAAGCACATCCCCAGGTCGAATTCGAGTTGAGCACGACCGATCGACTCGTGGATCCAATCCAGGAGGGCTTTGACTGCGTGCTGCGCGTCGGCGCCCCTCGGGACCCGCAGCTGATCGTCCGGCCGCTGGGACGCCTCGCGTTCGTCAACTGCGCGAGCCCGGATTACCTGCGCCGCCGCGGGACGCCGGCGACGCTCGAGGATCTGTCAAAGCACGATCTGATCCACTATGTGACCACGCTCGGGACGAAGAGCGTGGGCTTCGAGTACCCCGATGCCGGCGGGTATCGGTATCTGCCGATGTCAGGGCCGGTCGTCGTCAATAGCTCCGACGCCTACAACGCGGCGTGCGTGGCCGGGATGGGATTGACTCAGCCACCGGAGATTGGAGTGCGCGAGCAACTCGCGCGCGGGGAGCTGGTGGAGGTGCTGCCGCAATGTCGCCCCGAGCCGATGTCCGTTTCGCTCCTGTACGCGCATCGCCGCAACCTCCCGAAGCGGGTGCGGGTGTTCATGGATTGGATGGCCGAGACGCTGCGTCCTGTGCTCGTCCACTAACTTCCCGCGCGGCGCGTCAGCATCCCGACATCAATAACACTTTCCGCGCGCGGACACCGGCCAGACCGCCTCGACATAGCCGTTGCGCACGCCGACATACCAGTCGTGGAGGTTGCAGGTCGGGTCGCAGTGGCCCGGAACGAGCTTGAGCCTCTCATTGATGCGGAGAACGCCGCGCTCGTCCTCGATCACGCCATGCTCGTCCGAGACCCTGATGTATTTCACGTCGCTGCGGCCATGGACGACCGGAAGCCCGCTATCGAGCGATAGCGCCTTGAGCCCCGCGTCGCAGACCGCTCGACCGGAATTGGCCTTGCTCATCACCGAGGTCAGTATGAAAAGAGCGTTCTCCCATTCGCCTTGGTCGATGCGGTTGCCGTCCTTGTCTCTGATGCGCCCGTAGTCCGCATCCATGAAGGCGTAACTGCCGCATTGCAGCTCGTTATAGACGCCGGAGTTCGACTCGAAGTAATAGGAGCCGGTACCGCCGCCGGAAATGAGCTCCGGTTTCAGCCCAATGGCGCGCAGAGCCTCGCTCGCCGACTTCACCAGCGCGACGGCGTCGTCGGACCTGGCCTTACGGTCCGAGTAGCTCTCGAGATGTTGCATGGTGGCGTGATAAGCCTGTATGCCGCTGAACCTCAGTGCCGGCGCGGCATCGATGGCTCTGGCGATCTCGATTGCGGCGCTGACGTCCTTTACGCCGCAGCGGCCCGCGCCGCAATCTATTTCGACGAGGCACTCCAGTGTCGTGTCGTGCCGTTGCGCGGCACCGCCAAGCTCCGTCACATTCGCCAGGTCGTCGACGCAGACGATGATTCGCGAGCCATATTTGGGTAGGCGGGCGAGGCGATCGATTTTGACGGGGTCGCGCACTTCATTGGACACGAGGATGTCCTGGATGCCGCCGCGGGCGAAGACCTCAGCCTCGGAAACTTTTTGACAGCAAACGCCGACGGCACCCCCCAGACTCTCCTGCAGCTTTTGCACGTCGACCGACTTGTGCATCTTGCCGTGACTGCGGTGGCGCATGCCGCGCGCCTTCGCGTACTCGCCCATCTTCCTGATGTTGCGCTCCAGCGCATCGAGATCGAGGATCAGGCAGGGTGTTTGGATATCAGCCTCGTCCATGCCGGGCAGCGCCGGGATGTCGTAGCCGACCACGCGTCCGGCCAGATTCGTGTTCGCGCTCATGGATGCAGGAATAGCTGTCCGAGCGCAAGCGCGAGAGGATACGGCTGGAATTCGTTGCGATTGCTGAGGATGATCACGGCGAGGCGTTGCTTTGGCCAGCGGACGATCACGTTGCGGAATCCCATGCTTTCGCCGGAATGCCATACGGTATCGCCCGTGATGCGCCAGCCGAATCCGTACTGAATGCTGGGATCGTCGGTAGCTGTATGCGCGGTGAAGGCGGCGCGCCGCGAGTTTGCATTCAGCGGCTTGTCGGTATAGAGCGCCGCATCCCATTTGGCCAGGTCGTCAATGGAAGAGTAGATACCGCCGTCGCCGCGAGTGGCGCTCGTGGTGTCCTGGTCGGTTCTCGTCCATTTGCCTTTGATGTCACTGTAGCCATAGGCGCGATCCGTTACCTGGGGCCCGTGGTCGTGCTCGTACATCAGCGTATGCTCCATCCCGAGTGGCTGGAATATGCGCCTTTTCATGAAATCTGCCAGGCCCATGCCGGAAACGCGCTGCACGATCAGGCCCAGCAGCACATAGCCGCCATTGCTGTAGCGGTAGGCGCTGCCGGGCTCGAAATAAAACCGGTGCTGCGAAGCGATCATACTCAGTACGTCAGCATCGTTGAGCTGGCTGGTTCGGCCGGGCGGAATCAGATCTTCGTAATCGATCAGCCCGCTGGTATGAGTCAGCAGCTGGTAAACGGTGATCCTGTCGTCGCTGGCGGGCAGCTCGGGGAGCCATTTGCGCGCGCGATCTTCCAGCTGGAGTTTCCCATCCTGCTTCAAAAGCAGGATACAGGCGGCGGTGAACTGCTTGGTCATCGACGCCAGGCGATAGTTGGTCTCAGGCCCCGCCTGGATGCGCGCCTCCAGATCTGCATAGCCGTAGCCGCGCCTTACGATAGCCTTGCCGTCCCTGGTGACCAGCAGCGAGGCGCCGGGCACGTCACCCGTGTAACGCCCCATCAGACCGTCGATTTCGGCAAGCGTGGCCTGCTTTGCGGATTGCGCGTGGACGCAGACTGTCGTCACCAGCCAAAGTAGTGCGGTCACAGCCAGTCGCTTGCGCGTCACCGTCGTATCTCCGCATCGAGTCCGCCGTCATTCACATGCGTGCTCCCGTTGAAAGGCCAGGTCCTCGTAGTCGTCGCTGAAGTCGGCGTCCGGATCGACCTTGGCCATATGCAGCGCGCCGCCTGGGTGTTGGGGGAAATTCAGCCATGCCTCGGAGTTGCCGTCTCCCCAATGCACCAGATAGCGTTCTCCGACGCGCATGACCTGTCCGGACAGCTTGGGTGATCTCTGCGAGGCAAAGAATACCGCATTCCCCCGTGCACAGATCCGCGCCCTGCCGAACCACGGATCACGCCACACGCCGAGGCGATCCTCGAGGTCCACCGGAGTCGCCGGCCTGCGTGAGGACGTATCGGGAACATGCGAGATACTCTGTTGCCGATCCTCGTGATCCAGTTCGTCGGCATAGCTGGCAACGCTGCGAGCCCTTTCCGGCGCGGTGAAGAGCTTCGTCAGCTCCTCATTGAGCACGATGCGCGCATTTTCGGCATCGGCGTCGATGAGGAAGACATAGCCGCTCCCGCGGAAAGGCAGCAGAGTCATGGCGGAGTACATGCCCGACAGCGTGCCGGTGTGCGACACCGTCATCTGTCCATCCACGTCAGCGATGCGCCAGCCATAACCATAGCCGTAGAAGAGAGTGCCATCCCATGCATGCTGGCGCGGTGATATCGGCATGGGCGTGTAGCTGGTCCATTCCTTCCGGCGCTGCTCAGGCGACAGCCAGCCGAGCTGCGTCGGTGTCGGCGCCAGCCAATTCATGGCCCAGATGAGCATGTCGTTCAGGCTGCAACGTACGCCTCCAGCCGCGTCCATGGTGGCGGAGCGCACGATGGGCCCGCTGGCGGCCGCTTCGACGAAATGGCCATCCTGCCATATGTGCGGGTCCGCCACGTCGCCCACTTCGGCGCGATTCCAGGTGCCGATCTGACAGCGGCGCATGCCGAGCGGCTGGAATACTTCCCGGCGTAACAGCGTCGGATAGGCCGCGCCACCGGCTGCGGCCGCGACCTGACCGGCCACGATGTAGAGCGTGTTGTCGTAGCCGTAACCCGCGCGAAAGCTGTACGCCGGCTTCAGATAACGCAGGCCGTGCACCACGTCCTCGGGAGTGAAGTCATTGGGTCCGGGCCACAGCATCAAATCACCCGCGCCTTCGGGCAAGCCGCTGTGATGCACCAGCAAATCGCCAACCTCCATATGCGCGGTGACCCACGGGTCGTACATCTGGAATGAGGGCAGGTATTTAGTGACCGGGTCGTCCCAATGCAACTTGCCCTCTTCCACCAGGCGAGCCAGCAGCGTCACGGTCATTGATTTGCTGTTCGACGCTATCTGGAACAGCGTGTCGGTGTCGATCGGTTTGCCGGATGCCAGATTTCCCACCGCGCGCGTATAGACTACCTTGCCGTTCTCGATGACACCGACCGCAATGCCCGGCAGATGGTACTGAGCCACCACGGCATCTACCAACCGGTTGTAGTCGGGCAGCGACCCGGCGTTTGGCGCGGCTGCGTCGGTGGCCGTTACGCAGACGACCAGCGCCAATGACAACAACAGGCCCCGGCCAAATTGATTCATGTAGTCTCCCAGTTCCGGGCCGGCTGCTCACCGGCGATCATTTCGTCGAAGGTCTGATGCCGGCGCACAATAGCGTAACGGCCGCGGTCGAGCAGCACCTCTGCAGCAAGTGGCCGGGAGTTGTAGTTCGATGCCATCGCGGCACCGTAGGCCCCTGTCGTCCTGATCATCAGCAGATCGCCCGGCTCGCACGGCGGCAATTGACGATCGATGGCGAAGGTGTCGCTGGTCTCACAAACCGGTCCGACCACATCGTAGGTTTCCGGCGGACCTTCTCGGGGCGAGACCGGCACGATCTCGTGCCAGGCATCATAGAGGCTGGGGCGCAGAAGCTCGGTCATACCCGCGTCTATCATCAGGAACCGCCGTTGCCGCCCCTGCTTGATGCGGAGCACGCGCGTCAGCAGAACGCCTGCCTCGGCCACGAGCCAGCGTCCTGGCTCGAGCAGAATGCGGCCGCTGAACCCAGTCAGCGCTTCACGAATGACCGCTGCATAGTCCTTTACTGGCACGGGCCGGTCGTGTCCCTCGCGATAGCTCACGCCGAGGCCGCCGCCTACGTCGATACTGCTGATCGCATGTCCCTCAGATTCCAGCTCGCCGCGGAATGCGGCCACGCGTTGCAACGCCAACCGAATCGGATCCAGGGAAAGTATCTGCGAGCCGATGTGCACGTGCAGGCCATCCAACTGCACATGCGTCAGCCGCGCGCTATCTGCGAACCATTCGCGCGCCTCGTCCATACCAACGCCGAACTTGTTTTCCGACTTGCCGGTGGAAATCTTGGCGTGCGTGAGAGCATCCACGTCAGGATTCACGCGGGCGGAGGCGTGTGCGATTACGTCGCGCGCCGCCGCCAGGCTCTGCAACGAGTCGAGCTCGTCTTTCGACTCCACGTTGAAGCGGCCGATCCCGGCAGCCAGCGCATCTCTGAGCTCTCCGGCGCTCTTGGCAACCCCGGAAAATACGATGCGCTCTGCCGGAATACCCGCGCGCAGACTGCGTTGTAACTCGCCACCCGACACGATGTCCGCGCCCAGTCCGGCATCGGCCATCAATTCCAAAACGGCGAGATTGGGATTGGCCTTGACGGCATAGCAAACCAGGGCATCTAGCCCTTGGACAGCCGTCTGCAAGTCACGGATGCGTTGCCGGATGGCGGACGCGGAATAGACATGGAGCGGCGTACCCACCCGCCCGGCCAACGCTTGCAAGTCCACGCCGTCCAGGGAGGAGCCGTCAACGCACACTTAACCCCCGCCCCAGAATTCCGGTGACGGAGGCAGCAACAGGCCATCTCGTAGGGTGGCGCCATCCGGGTAGTCGCCTTGCAGCCAGAGCGGGCCGTCGAGATCGACGAAGTCCGCTTCGCGTGCGAGCTCCAGGGCGGGCGCGATGCCGAGCGACGAACAAACCATGCAGCCAACCATGACGCTGAATCCATGGTCTCTTGCCGCACGTAGCAGGCGCCAGGCCTCCGTCAGACCGCCGGTCTTATCCAGCTTGATGTTGACCGCCTGATAGCGGTCGAGCAACGACGACAGATTCGAGGTGGTGTGGCAGGCCTCGTCGGCGCAGAGCGGGATCCGGCTCGAAAACCCCCGCAGGGAGTCGTCCGCGTCGGCCGGAAGCGGTTGCTCCAGAAGGCTCACGGCGGCGCGCTCGAGCGCCGGTTGGACTTCACGCAGGATGTCGATCGTCCAGCTCTCGTTGGGATCTACGATGAGGCTCGCGGAGGGTGCGGCATGCCGCACGGCCTCGATTCGCCCGGCAGGGTCGTCAGCGTCGACCTTGATCTTGATCAGCTTGGCACCGGCGATGCGGGCGGCCGCTTTCCCCATTTCCTGTGGTGTCTCGATGCCGATGGTCAGCGCAGTCACGAGCGGCGAATACCGCTGCCGGCCCAACTGCTTCCATACGGGCACGCGGGTAAGCCGTGATTCCAGGTCCCACAATGCCGCATCAAGTGCATTGCGCGCTGCTCCGGCGGGAAGGCGGCCCTGCAGCTCGTCCCTTCCCATGCCGGCACACAGGGCGTCACGCTGGGTCTCGATTTGATCCATCACGGACGCCACGGATTCGCCGTAGCGACCGTAGGGAACGGATTCGCCCCGCCCGAGGCAGCCTGGCTGCCCGAGCTCGACGGTCACCACTTCCGCAGCAACCTTGACTCCGCGCGAGATGCGAAAGGGTGATCGCAACGGGAACGTGCGGTGTCCGATGTTCAGTGTGCGCAGCACGTAAGTAGATTTTCCACGATGGATTGGACCCCCATGGTGACCGGGTCCGTACAAGGCAAACCCAATCGTTCACCGATCTCCCGGCAGCAGGTGCGCGCCTCCTGTTCGGAGATATTCGACGTGTTGAGCGCAACCCCGACTGGCCTGACCTCGGGGTTGGTCAAGCGAGCGGCCGCGAGGTTGGCTTCCAGGCAACGAGCAAGGTCGGGGAGTGGGCAGCCGGGAAGTCCGCGCATGTGCTGTCGCGTCGGTTCGTGGCACAACACCAGAGCGTCCGGCTGGGAACCGTGGAGCAATCCCAACGAGACGCCGGCGTAAGACGGATGGAATAGCGACCCCTGACCCTCGATGAGATCCCAGCCGCCGTCCTCGCGCGCCGGTGAGATCAACTCGGCGGCCCCGGAGATGAAGTCGGCAATCACGGCGTCCACGGGAATGCCGGCGCCCGCGATGAGAATGCCGGTTTGTCCGGTGGCGCGGAAATCGGCCATGATGCCGCGCTTGCGCATGCTGCGCTCGAGCGCGAGTGTGGTGTACATCTTGCCGACCGAGCAGTCAGTGCCGACCGTCAGCAGTCGCTGCCCGGACCGCCTTCGACCGGTGCCGACGGGGATCCTGGGAGTGTATTCGCGCGCATCGAACAATACCCGGCCATTGCGTTTGGCGGCGGCCACGATGTCCGCATTCTCACGCAGCTTCTGGTGCAGGCCGGCAGCCACGTTGAGGTTGGTTTCCAGGGCGGTGATGATATCGGCGATCGTGTCGCGCGGCATCACGCCGCCGGCGCTCGCGGTGCCGACCACCATCGTGTTCACACCCGCGGCTTTGGCCTGCGCCGGCTTCATGTCCGGCAAGCCGAGCGTCAGGCGGCAGCCGGGGTCGCGGTACTGGCCGAGGCACCACTCCGGCCGCCAGTAGGCCAGCCCTCTGGCGGTCTTGATCGCCAGATCGTCCGCCGGTTTGCCCAGATACAGCAGAAAGGGCGGGCCCCAAGTGGCGCGGCCGGCCGTATCGCCGTGCTCGAACATGTAATCAGTGCTCCAACGGAATCCGTTCAGCGTGAAAACGCTGCGGAAGCATAACCATTGCCGGGCGCAGGCCACCAATGAAAAGACGGCTACGTGGCATAACTCAGGGTTGTGGGGCTTTACCCGAGCCGCGGAATCGTGCTGAACTCCATGGTATCACCGAAGAAAACGAGGGGGCACAGTCGAAATGCGGCTGCGATATATCGAATTGTTTCATGCCATTCTGACCTCCGGCAGCATCACTGGAGCGGCAAAATTGCTGGACATCTCGCAGCCTGCGGCCAGCAAGGCCCTGCAACACGCCGAGGATCAGCTCGGCTTCGCCTTGTTCAGCCGAGTGCGCGGGCGCATACAGCCGACCCAGCAGGCGCAGCTGCTGCGCGATCGGATCGAGAACATCATTCAGGAGGTACAGGAGCTGGAGCGCCTGACGTCAAACATGAGCCAGCCGGGAAGCAGCCCGCTGCGTGTAACCTGCACGCCGACGCTGGCGCAGGTGTTGCTTCCCTCCGCGACGGTCCTGTTGCGCAAGACATTCCCCGATGTCACGGTCGAGCTGTCCACGGAGCATTCGGCGGCGATGTGCGAGTCCCTGACGCTGCGCGAAACGGACATCGGCCTCACATTGCAGGATACCGGCCATCAGAACCTGCGCCAAAGGGTGCTCTGCCGCGGTCAGGTCATGGCGATCGCTCCCCCGGGCTGGTGGCCCGCGGCGGAATTGTCGGCCCCATTGCCGATCAGCGCATTGGCCAATCAGTCTCTGATCGGCATCACCGTGCGCGACGCCCTGGGCAGTACGCTGCAAAGCCACCTGGCCAAGATCGATCCGGCGCCGAAAACAGTGGTCGCGGTGCAGACCTATCAGTTGGCCCGCTCACTCGTGGCGAAGGGCGAGGGGGTGGCGCTGGTCGATCCCTTCACGGCTCGTTGTGGCGATGCGAGCAGCGTGCAAATGCGCCCGCTGAAGCCGTCCCTCGAAGTCGTGCTGTACGCGATGCATCGACCCGATAGCCCGTTGAATCCGGTGCAGAAGCGCTTCCTCCATCTGGTTCGGCAACTGGCGCGGGGAATGCTCGCCAGGCGTTAGCATCGGTTACGCCGCCTCGCGTTCGGGCACCACCTCGCGTCGGCCATGCGATGGAGTCCCTTCGTCGTGTGGTTATGGGCGAGCGGCTGTTGATTGCACGTCGGCGCCCGCATCACGCAGGCGCCGGCGCAACCGATCGAGTTTGTCACCAAAAAGCGCGCTGCGGGCGGTGTCGCTGCGCAAGGGTTGCCGTACGAGGGCCGCGCTGGGCAGGCTCTGAACCGTACGGGTGGTCTTGTGAAATTCCAGGCATGCGGGCGTGAACGAAAGATTGCAGAAGTCCAGCAAACGACGGATCACGGGTTCCGGCTCGGCCACCAGCGCCTCGTATTGAAGATCGAACACCTGCCGCGGGTACTTCTCCAGCCAAAACCGTGTCAGGCGCAGGAAATCGGCGCAGTAGTCGGCCATCTCGTCGAGGTCGCAGGCGAAGCCGCTGGCTTCGCTGAAGCACTGGCGGAAGCAGCCGAGGCAAGTCTCCACCGGATCGCGCCGAACGATGACTACGCGCGCGGCCGGCAACATGGCCAGCGCCGCGCCCACCAGATACCACGTGACGAGGCTCTTGTCGGTGAACCGCGGCTTGGTCTGCCGCCATCGAGCGGTTCGGTCGAGATACTCGCGCCCCAGACGTTGCCAGTCCCCGGCCGTGGCGTCGGGCACCCACAGTGGAAATGCGGAGCTGCGGCGACCGGTTTCCGCATCTATGACCTGCTTCATATCCTTGATCTCATTCGCACCCTCTACCTCCGGATGCGACGCCAGGATCTGCTCGACCAGCGTCGAGCCGGAGCGCGGAATGCTGACGATCAGGATGGCCTCATTCCCCAGCCGGGCGTCGATTGGCGCTGGAGTCTCGTCCGCGAATACGCGCAGGATGGCCGCGACACGTTTGTGCTCGCCCGCCGCATCCCACTTCACCCGGCGACGCCGCGAAGCATTCGCAGTCCGGAACACGTCGAAGGCTTGCGCGTACTCACCCTGGCCCTCCAGGGCCTTCGCAAAACTGAAGCCGAGCAGCTCGCGATCACGATGCGACAGATCTTCCCGCGCCAACGAGCGCTGCAGCGAAGCAACGTCGGCGGCGTCGAAGCGGACCACGTTGAGATTCGACAACCCGAACCAGCCCTCGGCATTGGCGGGCTCGCGCCGCAGCACCTCGCGAAAGTTGGCCACGGCGGCATCGACCTGGCCCAGGTTGGCCTGCGCCCGGGCCAGTGAGAGCCGGGCGGATGTGTGCGCGGGATCGAGTTCGAGCGCGCGTCGTAGCGCGGCGACGGCCTCGTTCGTCTGCGCCTGGCGTCCGAGAGCCTCGCCGAGGTTGAACCACGCCGAGGTGGAATCCGGGTCCAACTCGCAGGCACGCCGAAAGTGTGTCAGGGCTTCATCGGTCTCGCCCTGCTCGAACAGGGATATGCCGAGGCCGATCCGCAGATCGGAATCGTCGGGGCACGTCGCAAGAACCCGCCGGAAGGACTCGATCGCCTGCGCGTGTTTGCCGAGGCGCTGCACCACCATGCCCAGCAACCGGACGGCGTCCGGTTCATCCGGCGCCAGGCTCAGTACGCTGGTCAGGGACCGTTCTGCGGCCTCGAACTGCTGTTGTCCCCACTCTTTGCGGGCCCTCGCCAGCAGGCGGGCGGCCACCGATGAAAGCGGCCGCCGCGAGACGCCCTGTGCGGACTGTGTCATTTTCCGATGCTACGCCCGCCTCACTTAAAAGTCATAGGCGATCTGGAAGCGGACACTGCGCGGTGGCGTGTAATTCTCGACATAGCCGTAATCCGAGTTGGGACTGATCGTCGTCCCGTAGGAGTCGTCGAGAAACAGGGGAGTCTGCCGGTTGAGCACGTTGAACACCGCGACATTGAGGTCGATCTTGTGGTCGGCCCAGCTCCACGACGGCTTGTAATCCAGGTTCAGGTCCAGGCGGGTGGTCCACGGCAAGCGGCCCAGCGAGCCCGGCGGCACGGGTTGCCCCCCGCACCAGTAGTATGTATGGGAGCCGTTTAGCGGCAGCTGGTCCGGTCCGTACGGACCACGGCACATCTTGGGTGTACCGGAGGCGGCATACAGGTTGGCACCCACCGTCCAGTCCGGGGTGATCGCGTAAGCTCCGTAGGCCTTGAACTGGTGCCTGCGATCGTTCGGCAGTATGCCGTACGAATTCTGCATTCTTTGGGGGAAGTCCCACGCGGTCGTGATCGACTCGTACGATCCGCTCTGTTGCGAGTAGGTGCTGACCGGGCCTTCCGTGTTACCCCACGTCTTGGAGAATACATAGTCGACCTTGACCGACCACTTGCCGTCCCACACGCGCGCCAGTGAGAAGTCAAGTGAGTAGTATTGGCGGCTGACTCCCTGCGGGAAGCCCTGATCCTGAGGTGTGAGGGTGACCGGAACGAGGCTTCCGGTCGGTGACTTCATCAGCAGGTGTTGAGTCACGCCCGGGTTGATCAGCACGAGGCTTTGGGCCCACTGGCTGCAGGTGGCCGGCGTCATCCACGTATATCCCTGCGCCAACCCGGCGGCACACTCGTTCTGCTCGGCGTCGAAATCGTCGATGATCCGCGGCATCTTCTGGTACGTGCCCGTCAGGCCGCCCACCCACTTCTGTTGCAGCAGGTCGAATTGGTGCTGCAGGCCGAGCACGAAGTTGTCCGAATACTCGGCCTTGACGTTCTGGGCAGTCGATATTCTGGGATCCTTCGCCTGACCATATTCGCTGTCGATCGACACGCCCGTCGACGGAGATTGCGGCAGGGGCGTGAAGCCGATCGGGGCGCCGGTCGCCGGATTGATGCCGGTGTAGGTGCCATACTGGCCGGCATCTATCACGGGCGAGGCGATCGAGGTCGCGGTGGTCAGCGGCAGCGCCAGGTAGTAGCGGCCGGCGTTGCCGAATACCTTGAAGGTGGAGTCCCCGTGCACGTCCCAGCTGAAGCCGAGACGGGGGGCCCATTGGGGGCTGGTCAGCTTGATGTAAGGCACCCCGAACGAATCGTAGTTGGTGAACTGGTCGTTGCGCAATCCAATGGATAGCAGCAGCGTGTCGATGACCTGCCAGTTGTCTTCGATGTATTGTGCCTGCTGTTCCACCTTTACCGATGCCGACGATGCGTTGACGTACTTCTCCACATAGTAGCAATGCGTGCTTCCGTCGTATCCGACGGTGCACTGATTCGACGGGCCGACATAGGGCGGGACATTGGGGTTGGTGCCGAAAACCGCCACGCCGGGGTCGCCATATCCGTAAATCCACGAATAGCCCGGTCCGGTCATCTGGAATCCGTCGTCGATGTCCCAGGAGTTGATATTGTCGATACCAACACTGATGTCGTGGGTGCGCCATTTATAGTCGAGGCCCACGCGGTAAGAGGTGACGTTGGTGTGATGTGTGGGGATGTCCTGCGTCGTGTTGAAGTTCGAGTTGACGATGCCGCCCGGCGGGGAGAACCGCGGGTCCTGCGTGGACGGGCTGCTGATGTTCGGCAGGGTCGGATCGTAGCCGGGATAGACCGGCTGCTGGGTGTCGTAGTCGCCATGGATCTGGCCGAACATCGCATCCAGGCGGAGGTTGTCGGTGAGATAGGAAGTGTAGTTTGCCACCCACATCCTGAAGGTGTCCTTTATCGTCGGATCCCGACTGTCGAAGGCCCCGGATTGCAGCGTGTCGTAATCGAAGTTGTAGGCCTGCTGCCACTCCTTGAACGCGCTCTGCAGCCAGGTCACGGTGAGGAGATTGCTATGGTTGATGTTCCAGTTGAGCTTGCCGTAATACTTCGGCGCGTCGGTGTGATAGTCGGTGTCGTAGGGATCCTCGACCGACCCTACGCCGGTGGGGGTCTGGCCTGAGCCGAGCGCATCGAAGGTGGTTCCGCCTACGTTGTCCTCCTCGGCGCCCAGGAAGAAGAACAGCTTGTCCTTGATGATCGGGCCGCTGACATAGGCGTCATAGATCGTCTCGTCGGAATGCGAGCCCTTGTTGTAGGTGTGGAGGCTCCCGGGGTTCTCGCCGGGCGCGGTTTCCAGCGGATTGGCGTAGTAGGAGTTGCGCTCGTCGCTCTGCAGAGAGGCCGGCTGGTACGAGGCGCGCGCGCCGAAGTGCCATGTGTCGCTGCCGCTCATCCCGATCTGGTTGATCACGCCGCCGACGGAGCGGCCGTATTTGGCGCCGTAGCCGCTGGTGAAGGTCTGTTGCTCCTGGATGGCGCCGTACGGCAGCTCGAGACCGCCTTGCCCATAGAGCGCATCGGTGACGTTCATGCCATCGATGTAATAGGCATTCTCCGCCGTCGAAGCGCCGCCGAACACATTGATCGGCGTGCCCAGCGGACCGCTGAAGAGCTGTGGCGAGCCCATGCCGACACCCGGTGCCAGCTCCGCGATGCTTGCCGCATCGCGCGGCAGCGGCAGCCGCTCCAGGTCCTTGGCCGTGATGGTGGTGACCTGATTGGTGGTCGTCACGTCGATCGCGGGTACCGCCCTGGCGGTGATGGTGACGGTCTGCAGGCTGCTCGCGCTGGCGGCCGAACTGGCAAAAACCACCACCACCGCCCCCGCGGCAACCGGAGTGACGTCCGTCTTCGTCTGCACGACCTTGCCGTTCTGCAGCAGGGAGACGGAGTAGGTGCCGACCGGGAGGGTGATCGAGTAGCGGCCGGACTGCCCCACCTTGATCGTGCGGTCGAAGCCGGCGCTGCTCCTGACCCGTATGGCTTCGCCGGGAGCCAGCGGAACCGTGCCCTGGATCGTACCGGTGGTCGCTTGTCCCCAGGCGGCGTCCGGGAAGCCCAGGATGGCCGAGCTGACCGCGACCGCGAGCGCACTGCGCTGTAAGGCGCTGTTGCGATGCAATCGACGCAGAGACGCTCGCTTCATGATACTTACTCCCCTATTCCGGGTAAGCAGCGAGCTACAGCCGCTGCTTGTTTTTATCGCGTCGGCACAATGAGCAACTGGTCACGCGCGGCGCAGGCAAACCGCACGCCTCACGGGCCGAGGATACTCACCCGTCGGCGAAAACCACCAATGAAAAGACCGGTATTCGGCATAGCTGCGGGTTATGGCCGCGTCGCATGCATGGGGGCGGGGAAATGCCGGTAATACCGCCTCGCGCTGCACGCTTTGGCGTATCCGCAGCAGCGCACGTCGGCATGACTCCCGCGGCACGAGCCGGCTCTACAGGTTGGCGGTGACGTTGTACGATCGCCGGCCATGACCGAATCGCCAACGATCCCACCGCGCGAGTTGCCGCGCAAACTCGGTCTGGTCACCGGCATGGCGGTCGTGGTCGGGGTGATCATCGGCAGCGGGATCTTTCGCGTTCCATCCCCGATCGCGGCGGCGGCGGGCAATCTCACCGGCATCGCCCTGGTGTGGATCCTCGGGGGCGTCATCGCGCTCTTCGGCGCGCTTTCGCTGGCCGAGCTCGCTGCGATGTATCCCGCGGCCGGCGGCCCCTACGTGTACCTGCGTGAAGCGTATGGCCGCCCTCTCGCGTTCCTGTTTGGGTGGATGTGGCTGCTGACCGAACCGATCTCATGGGCCGCGCTGAGCCTGACGTTCGCGGAATACCTGGGGTATTTCGTGCCCATTCCGAACGCCGCGCAGCACGTGATCGCGGCGGCGCTCATCGTCCTGGTCGCTGCTGCGAACTATCGCTCGGTGAAGCTGGCCGCAGTGATCCAGAACCTGTCGGCCGGCGCGAAGATACTGTCGATTGTGGGGCTGTCCGTGGCGATTTTCGCCTTCGCACCCGGGGGTCAAGGGAATCCGCTTCGTGCCGAGTCAATGGGGGCGGTGAACTGGTCCGGCATCGGCATCGGCCTGATCGCTGTGTTCTGGGCCTACGATGGTTGCGAGAATCTGACGACGCTGTCGGGCGAGGTAAGAAACCCGCAGCGCAATTTACCGATTGCGCTCATCGGCGGCATCCTGATAGTGGCTGCGGCGTATTTGCTCATCAATTTGGCGTATCTTCGCGCGCTGCCGTTGCCGCAGGTCGCCGCTTCGAAATCCGTCGCTGCGGACGCCGCCGCGGCGGTGTTCGGGCGGGCGGGAGCCTCGCTGGCCGGAGCGCTGGTGATGCTATCGGTGTTCGGTACCCTGAATGGCAGCATCCTCTCCAGTCCGCGCGTCTTTTTCGCGATGGCCGAGGACGGCCTGTTCTTTCGCACCGTGGGCCGCGTCCACCCGCGGTTCGAAACCCCCTACGCCGCAATCAGCTTCATCGCGGTGCTGGCGGTGATCTACGTGCTGCTGCGGGACTTCATGCAGTTGGCCGAGGGCTACGTGCTGGGTGTCTGGCCGTTCCTGGCATTGTGCGTAATCGGGCTGTTCCTCCTGCGCCGCCGGCACCCTGACTTTCCCCGCGTCTACCGGACCCTCGGTTACCCGATTGTCCCGGCGCTGTTCGTACTGGCGACCTTTGCCGTCGTTGCGAATGCGTTGTATGCGCAGTTCTGGTCCACCATCGTCAGCATTCTCATCACCCTGGCCGGTGTGCCTCTGTACTTCCTCTGGATGGCGTGGCAACGTCGCCGCCCGGTAATGGCGCCGCCGCCACGCAGCCCTCGGATCTCCTAACGGAGCTCGTTCATGACACGACCGACTTTGCTTCTTGCCACGCTTGCTCTGATGGCGACCACGTCCTGCATGGCCGGCGAGGGCGTCGCGGCTCCGCCCGGTCCCGTTACGTTGACGGTCCGGTTGTCTCACCCCGGCCAGAGGATCTTCGCTGTGAACGAAGTGATGCCGGTCAGGCCGGGGCCGCTGACGCTCTACTATCCGAAGTGGATTCCCGGCGATCACGCACCGGATGGCCCCATCGAGGAAATGATGGGACTGGAAATCACGGCGGGCGGCCAAAGGATCGCATGGCAGCGCGACGATGTGGACATGTTCGCATTTCATCTGATGGTCCCGGCGGGCGTGGATCGGATCGACGTCCGCTTCCAGTTCCCTGAGACTGATCGAATCACACCCAATCTGATGGGCCTCGCATGGAATACCGTGGCGCTCTACTACGCGGGTTATCCGACCAGAGCGCAGATGTATGAGCCGACGCTGGTGATCCCGGCAGACTGGCAATATGCGAGCGCGTTGCAGACGGAAAAGCACATGGGCGGGCGCATCACTTTCAAGCCCGTGCCGCTCAACACTTTGGTCGATTCGCCGGTGATCGGCGGCAGATACTTCCGGGAAATCGATGTAACTCCGCCGGCGTCGCCGGTGCATCGCTATCTCGACCTCGTGGGTGATGACGCCGCGGCGATCGCCATTTCCGACACGCAGATTGCCGGCTATCGCCGGCTGGTCGAGCAGGCGCAGGCATTGTTCCATTCGCATCACTACGACGAGTATCACTTTCTTTTGACGGCGAGCGACTACGTCTCGAAGGGCGGCCTCGAGCACCACCGCTCGAGTGACGACCGCGCGCGCAGCGGCGCCAGGGTCTTCGCGGATGCCGACCACTTCATGCTCGACGCCTCGCTGCTGCCGCACGAATACACGCACTCCTGGAACGGGAAATTCATGCGGCCGGCGCAGCTCTGGCAGCCCGACTTCGAGCGTCCGCAGCATGGCCGCCTGTTGTGGATGTATGAAGGCCTCGATGTCTATCTCGCTGACATGTTGACCGTGCGGAGCGGATTATGGTCGCCGGATACCTGGCGGGATGTGGTGGCGTACCGTGCCGCGGCAATGGTCCACCGCACCGGCCGCGACTGGCGGCCGCTGATCGACACCACCGTGGGGGCGCAAGTGGTTTACGGCTCGTCCATGGCGTGGTCGAACTGGCGCCGTGAAACCGACTTTTATCGCGAAGGCCAGTTGCTGGGGCTCGCCATCGATATGAAGATCCGGACCTTGAGCCACGATCGGCGCTCCATTGACGATTTTGCGCGGCGGTTTTTTGGCGTGGACAATGGCAGTTTCGTGACGCGCACGTATACGCTCAGTGACGTCGTGAACGCGCTCAATGCGGTCCAGCCTTATGACTGGGCCGGATTCCTCAATGGCTGGCTGGATGGTGTCGGCAAGCAGGTGCCGCTGTTGTCCGGTATCGAGGCCAGCGGCTGGCAACTCGTATACACCGACAAGCCCAACCGCTACCAGAACGCGCTCGAAAACGTCGGCGAGGGGGAGCTCGAAGCACAGGGAGTCGACGCAATGCTCTCGGTCGGCCTGTTCCTCGGGGACGGCGGCAAGATCGAGGACGTGTTGTGGGACGGGCCGGCCTTCAAGGCCGCCCTCGCTCCGGGCATGAAGCTCATCTCCATCGATGGACAGCCGTATAGTCCGCAGGTTTTGCGGGCTGAGATCGTCCAGGCACAGAAGAGCCGCGAGCCGATGCGCGTGCAGGCGCAGATTGATGGCACCACGGAGCTGTATACGGTCCACTATGACGGTGGTCTGAAGTACCCACACCTGGTCCGCGCCGCGGGTAAGACCGATTACCTGGACGAGATATTGGCGCCAAAACCTCCGGCTGATGACCGGTAAGGAAGAGCACGCCTTACGCATCCGTCGACCACGTCGGGAGATCGATCGTGAGGATTTGGCTGAGCGCCCTGATCGTCGCGCTGGGTCTTGTGCCGCTGCCGGGGTGCGCCAGCGCCCCGAATGTACCGGAACCGGCGCCGCCGCAGGGCTTCAACGCCTACGTCCGACACGCCATGGAGGTCTGGCGTGTGCCGGGACTGTCGATCGCCATCGTCGAGGGCGACCACGTCGTGATGGAGAGGGGGTTCGGCGTCCGGACCGTCGGCTCGCCGGGGAAGGTGGACGTACATACGCTGTTCGGGATTGCCTCCGACAGCAAGGCATTCACCACGGTCGCCCTCGGCATCCTGAAGGACCGAGGCAAGCTCGACTGGGACGACCGCGTCACCCGGTTCCTGACAGGATTTCAGCTCTATGAGCCCTACCCGACCCGCGAGGTCACGATCCGCGACCTGCTCAGCCACCAGACCGGGGACTGCGGCGCCGATTATCTTTGGTACGGTAGCACCAACAGCAGCGGCGAAATCATTCGCAAGCTGCGTCTGCTCAAGCCGCGGTACAGCTTCCGACGACGGTACTGCTACAGCAACAACATGGTGATGGCGGCCGGCCAGATCATTCCCGCCATCACGGGCATCCAGTGGGGCGCGTTCGTCGAGCAGAACATCTTCAAGCCGCTCGACATGACGGAGAGCAACACGTCGATCACGGCGTTCCAACCCGATGGTGACATCGCTACGCCGCACGCCGACATCGACGGCAAAATAGCCCCGATCCGCTGGGCAAATGTCGACAACATCGGGCCGGCGGCCTCGATCAACTCGAGCGCCCACGACATGGCTCACTGGCTCGAGATGCTCCTGAACGACGGCACATATGAGGGCCGCCGCGTCGTCAGTGCCGACGTGATCCATGAAATGGAATCGCCGCAGGTCGTGATCCCGTCCAGCGTCCAGAACGGTGTCGACGAAATCATCAATTCGTTTCCGACGGCGCTGTCGCCGGCTTATGGCCTCACGCTCCGCACCGAGGATTTTCACGGCGTGCGCATCGATTGGCACGCCGGGTCGATCGACGGAATGGGGTCCGTGGTCGGCCTGATCCCGTCGCGCCATCTCGGGGTAGTGATCCTGGCCAACAAGGACGACACGAACCTGCCCATCGCACTGATGGACGTGATTTTCAACGACTACATTGGCCCGCCGCACGTCGACTGGGGCGCGAGTCTGCTGGCGCTGATGGCGAAGACGCGCGCGCAAGAGGAAACGTCTCAAGCGGAACACGAGATATCGCGCCAATCGCACCCGCAGCCATCGCTGCCGCTGGAGAGCTACGTCGGCACCTACTCCGATCCCTTGTACGGCGAGGCAACCGTGTCGCTTGCTGACGGACACCTCGTGCTGAGACGAGGCACTGAATTCGTTGGAGATCTGGAGCCCTGGAACCACGACACCTTCAGGGTGACTTGGCGCTACCGCTTCCTCGGCAACGGCTTCGTGCAGTTCGCCCTTTCGCCGGCGGGAAGCGCGGACGCGCTATATTTCCTGCGCGGGGAGGGTTATCCGCCGCTGATGACCCTGCACCGCGAGAGCGGTTCGAAGGCGACCTAGGATTTCGGATGTCGCGCTAAGGCGCTAAGGCCACTTCTCCGACACCGGGACGGCCAGCTCGGATGCGCTCGCGGAATAGAGTCGCGTCGATGTCCCGCGTCCGAGAGCGATGCTGCCTGCGCGCTGCGAGGGCCTTGGTCAACAGCCGCGCGATGTTCACATATCGTTTTGTGACGCGACCGCCTGACGCCCTTCGCTGGTCCTCTCGAATCACTCAGAGGTTGGCATAGACTGGTACTCATCGTGCCAGCTGGTAAATAACGTGCTAGGACTAGCCGCTAGGCCTCGGGCCCGAAAACACGGGCTCAGGTCGCTGGCGCGCGGGCCCTCACTCCTCGGCGCGCAGATTCTTCAGCTGCGCATCGCGCAGGTCCAACTCCCGTTCGATCCGGCGCCGCGCCTCATCCTTGAGCTGCCCGGTACGAGACAGCTCGTTGATTCGCTCGCGCTCGGCGGCCAGGAGCTGCAACTCGATCTCCTCGTGCAGTTCCGTGACCTTGCGCTGAGCGTCGCTGCGCCGCTCGAGGTGGAGCAGCTGGTCGTGGTAACTCCCGCGCAATGGTGCAACCAACTCCGCGGTGAGCTTTCGCTCCCCGGTCAGCTGCTCGAGCCGCGCCAGGGCCGCCTCGACTGCTTGGCGGCGGGCCACAAACTCCGCCTCACGGTCGGCGCGGCGCTCGCGGTAACCGGCGCGGGCGAGTCCCAGCGCACGCATCGTGGCCGGCATCGTCAGGCCCTGGCCCACCAGAGTCACCATGATCACGCAAAACGTGAGGAACAGGATCAGGTCACGGTGCGGGAATGGGGCGCCATCCGGGGTCGTCAGAGGCAGCGCGAGTGCCGCAGCGAGCGACACGATGCCACGCACACCCGTAAACGCCAGTGCGAACGGCCACTGCCATGGCACCGACGGGTCGCGCCGCCGGAGCGAGACCGACAGCCAGCGCGGCACGTACGTTGCCGGGAACATCCACGCAAAGCGCGCCGCGATCACCACTGCGCTGACGACCACGGCGGAGATCGCCAGCTCGCGCAGCGAATAGGCCCGCATGCCCGCCATCAGCGCGCGCGCCTGCAGTCCCGTGATCAGGAAAACCAAGCCTTCGATCGTGTACGTCAGGAAGTCCCAGAAAAACACACCCTGCAGGCGCGTCGCGGGCCTGATCAGTCGCGGGCCATTCCAGCTGACATACAACCCGACGGCCACGGTCGCCAGCACTCCGGAGCCGCCGAGGTACTCGGGTGGCCAGTAGGCCAGAAACGGCGTCAGCACTGACAGAGTGATTTCGATGGAGGGATCGGCGGCCCAGCGCCGCAGCCGCAGCATTACCCAGCCGACGCCGATTCCCCACAGTACCTCTCCGGCGACGATCAAACAGAACTGGCCGGCGGCGTGGCTCAGTGAAAAGGCGCCGAGGCTGACCGCCACGACCGCGAAGCGATACAGAATCAGTGCGGTCGCATCATTCGCCAGCCCCTCGCCCTCGAGAATCACGAGGATGCGACGCGGCAGCTGCAGGCGGCGGGCGATCGCCAGCGGCGCCAGCGCGTCGGGCGGGGAGATGATCGCGCCCAGGACGAATCCCTCCGGCCAGGGCAGGCCGAGCAGCCAGTGTGCGGCCGCCGCCGCGGCCGCCGTGGTGAACATCACGCAGCCGACCGCCAGCATCGAGATCGGCAGCAGGTTGAAGCGAAACTCGCGCCAACTCATCGCGACCGCGGACCAGTACACCACCAGCGGCAGCACCAGCAGGAGCACCAGCTCCGGTGACAGCTCCAGGGTCGGCAGCCCTGGGATCAGCGCCAGCACCACCCCGGTGATCACCAGCAGAATCGAAGGCGGGATCTTCAAGCGCGCCGCCGCGACGCCGACCGCGGCGGTCACGGCCAGCAGCAGGACCAGGATCTGGACGGTGTGAATCAGGGGCATGGTGCTGGGACGAATACTGCGTTTACACTCCGCGACAAAATCGAATATATATCGAATGAACCAGAACACCACAGCGGGAGTCAGCGAGCCAAAGGGCCGCAAGAGGATTCCGGTCACCGTGATCGTGATCGCGTGCCTGTATCTCGCCGTGGGTAGCGGCGGTTCTGTGGCTCACTTCAGCGAGCATCGCGCGCCTGATTGGATCTGGATCGAGATCACCGAGCTGCTTGCGCTCGTGTGCGGCGTCTTTCTGCTGCGCGCACAGAATTGGGCTCGTTGGCTTGCTATTGCATGGATAGCGTTTCACGTCGCCATGAGCTTCGGCGCATTGCGCCAGCTCGCCATTCACAGCGTGTTCCTCATCCTGATCGTGTGGTGTCTCTTCCGTGCGGATGCCAGTCGCTTTTTCCGGAACACGCAAACAGCCTAGTGCTCGGGAGAAACTCATGCGCTCCAACCGGTCTGTGCCTCCTTGCCCGGTGATTCCCGTCCTCGAATACCCCGATCCAAGCGCGGCAGCGGAGTGGCTTGGCAAGGCTTTCGGCTTCACCGTTCGACTGCGCATCGCCAATCACAGAATTCAAATGCGCGCCGGAGACGGCTGCTTCACGATTCGCGAGGGCAACACCGCGCCCAATCATTCGATCATCGTGCAGGTACGCATCGAAGACGTGCTGAGCCACTGCGAGCGATCACGGCAGGCGGGCGCCAAAATCCTCACGCCGCCGACGGACCATATGTACGGTGAGCGTCAGTACAACGCAGAGGACTTCAACGGCCACTGGTGGGACTTCACTGAGACGATCGCGGACGTGGAACCTGAGAGTTGGGGCGGCACTTCGGTCAATCCTTGAACGAGCGCCTGTGCCTGCCGAAGCCGTAGAGTGGAGCGGGTGAAGGGAATCGAACCCTCGTCACTTGGTTGGGAACCAAGAGCTCTACCATTGAGCTACACCCGCAGAGCCAACGATTCTACGAGAGAGCCGTCCCTGCGGGCAATCGCCTGCCGCTTGCCCTGCGGCCGGCTATCGTCGGATCATCGCCGGCCATGTGCCTTCACCGGAATGAACCTCATGAGCGCTGAACCAGAGACCATGCTCGAGCGCGCGGTGTGCGTCTACTGCGCCTCGAGCACCTCCGCGCATCCCGAATACCGCGAGGCTGCCTTCAGGATGGGCGAGGTGCTGGCCGGGCGGGGGGTCACGCTGATCTACGGCGGTGGCAGCAGGGGGTCGATGGGCGCGCTCGCTGATGGCGCGCTCAGCAAGGGCGGTCGCGTCGTCGGCATTCTGCCGCGCTTCATGGCCGACCTCGAATGGGGCCACCAGGGACTGACGGAGCTAAAGCTCGTCGAGGACATGCGCACCCGCAAGCATCTGATGCTCACGGGCGCGCAGGCAGCCATCGCGCTGCCTGGCGGTTGCGGCACCTTGGAGGAGCTGCTCGAGGCGATCACCCTAAAGCGTCTGGGGCTCTTCCTCGGGCCCATCATACTGGTCAACACCCGAGGATTTTTTCACCCGCTCCTGGAATTGCTTTCTCACGCCGTCGGTGAGCACTTCATGGACGAGCGCCACTCGCTCATGTGGCAGGTCGTCGCCCGGGCGGAGGACGTTCCGGACGCTCTCGAGCGGGCGCCCGCCTGGACGGCGGAGTTCCGCAGCTTCGCCGCGGTATAGCTAACCGGTCTCCGCGGTCACCAGCACCTTGCCGAAGCGTCGTTGGCGGCGCGCATAGTCGGCAAGCGCTGTCCTGAGCTCCGCCTCGCCGAAGTCCGGCCAAAGGCGGTCAGTGAAATAGAGCTCCGCATAGGCGCAGTCCCAGAGCAGGAAATCCGACAGCCGTTGTTCGCCGCCGGTGCGGATCAGAAGATCGACCGCGCCGGTATCGGGCACGGAATGGTCGACGTGCGCCAGCAGATCCTGGAACTGCTCGACGCTCAAGCCGCCGTCGCGCGGCGCACGGCGCGCCGCCTCGAGGATGCTGTGCTGGGAGGAATAATCGATGGCGATCCGCAGGTGCATCCGCGAGCAGTCTGCCGTCAGGCGCTCGCTCTGCTCGATGGCACGTACCAGGCTCTCCCGCAACCGGTCGCGGCGGCCGATGACATTGATCCTGATGGACTGCTCGATGCACTGCCGGGTCTCGGTCGTCAGGTACCGCTGCAGCAGGCGCATCAACGCATCGACCTCGAGATTCGGGCGGCCCCAGTTGTCGGCGGAGAACGCGTAGAGCGTCAACGTACGGATGCCGGTGCGCGCAGCTGCCTCGACGATGCCGTTGACCGCCTTCGCGCCGTGGACGTGCCCGACGCTGCGTGGCATGCCCCGGCGCTGCGCCCAGCGGCCGTTGCCATCCATGATGATCGCTACGTGCAGGTTCATCGCGCCGCTCACGACCGCCGCGTCGCCTTGATGACCGCCTCGATGTGCTCGAGGTAGCGGTACAACGCCTGGCGGCCGACCGGCGTCAACCGGTACTCCGACTTCGGGCGCCGCCCCGCGAAGGATTTCGAGCACTCGATGTAGCCGGCCTCTTCGAGCTTGCGCGCATGCGCACTGAGATTCCCGTCGCTGACATCGAACAGCGCCTTCAGCTCATTGAAGGTGAGCCGCGCGTTCACCGCGAGTGCGCTCATGATGCCGAGGCGCACGCGCTCGTAGACCAGGCGGTCGAATTTCGAGTCCTCACCGCCGCCGCGCGGGACCGGCACGGGCGCGGGCGCCGGCCTGTTGGTTTCCGGCGAGCGCATCACTGTCTCACGCCTCCGCGCCACGGTCTTCACGTTGGCGCCGGCTCCATACCGTCGATGCGTCCGATCAGGAATCCAAAGACCAGGTGCAGCAGCCCGAAGCCGCCACCGAGGATCAGGTTGTGCCAGTGCGGGCCGACCTCGAATGCGAGCGCGCCGCACACTACGAAGAGCGCGCCCATGGTGCCGATGAGGCGCATCATGGCCGGCGCCGTCATCAGCGTCGCCGATAACACCGCGCAGCCGTAGAGCAGCAGCCACACTCCGGGGAGAAGCTGAGTCTCGCCCACCTGGCAGAGCACGGCGGTCAACACGCCACCCGCCAACAGCGCCGGACAGAGGCAGAGCACGAAGCGCCGCGCCGGCCCTCGGTAAAGCGGCAGTCCGGTGCCCGAGCGATGGCGAGCGACCAGCACGACGCCGAGTCCCGCGCCCACCGTGGCCGCCACCAGCCAGATGATGAGCCAGTGCCCGGCCAGCGCCGGAACCGATGCCACCGCGGCGGCCGCCAGCCCCACCGCCCCCATGGCAATGCCCGCCGTACCGGGCACGGCAAAAGCCCCGGCCGCGTCTATCGAAGCGCGGATGTAATTGAGCGTCCCGAGCGCGTGGCTGTCTATGGCGACGGTATTGTTCGAGCGCATTGCAGGCAGGGGGACGGCAGCCGACGATTGCGCCGACTCTATGCAGGAGCGGTTCATTGCGTCAAGTACTCTGCGATGCAGAGTATCAGAAATGCGAACCCGTACCCCTTGGTTCCACAGACCCTGGTCACGCATTTCGGTACAGGGATGTACCCCGCCGCCGCAGGTGGCGGAGGTCGCGAGCAAAAACCGCGCTTTTGCTCGCGACCGCGCTGGGCGGGGCAGGATGCCCCGATCCAGCGCTAAAACTTAAGAAACAGTCCGGCGTTCAGGTTCCAGCTCGAATTCTCCTGGGCGGCGTCGTTCAGCGACTCGAGCTTGCTGAACTCCGCGACGAACAGCAGATTGTCCGTGACGTTCTGATACAGGCCGAGCGAATACTTGTCGTTACGCTTCACCAGGCAGCCCGTGACTCCGCCGCACACCGTCGCGCGGTCGAGCGCAGTCCCCTCGAGGTTGCTGTCGCCGTAGTTCACGCCGACCTTGGTGTTGCCCATCTTGTAGGTAACTTGCGCGAGGTAGCCGTCGGAGTTGCGCGAACTGCCCATCGCATCGTTGGAGTTGACGAACAGGCCGGTAGTGCCAACGCCCTTGCCGCGGTAATACCAACCCGCGAACTCGAGCCCGCCGATGTCGTACTTGCCGCCGAGATCGAAGGCCGTACTGCCGTAGCTCACGTAGGACCCCGCCGAGTACGTCAACCCGCCGCAGGCGCCGGCCGCAAGGTTGCTGCACAGGGAACGCTGCTGCTGGTAGAGTCCGCTCGCCGACAGGTACAGCGGCCCCGCGGTGTAGGCGACCTTGGCCTGGAACCCCGGCGTGCTGTGGTTGACCGGCACCTCACCCAGCGTGTTGAGTGGATCGAAGATGCCGACCGTGACCTTGGTGCCGCCCATGTCGGGTGTCGTGTAGTTGATCTGCGAGAGCCAGTCGGTATAGATGTAGCCGAGGCCGATCGACCCCAGCGACGTGTTGGCCGGAGAGGCGTAGCTGCCGTTGCCCGCGCCGACTCCGAGCAGCGTCATGTCGTTCAGGATCGCGTCCGCCTGGAAAAGGCCGATGTTGCGGCCCGCCATGACCGTACCCCAGCTGCTGTTGCCGACGGTCAGGAAGACTTGCCGGACGTCGAGTCCGGCGGTGCCGAGAGCCGTATGGCCCAGGTCAGTGCTGGCGATGTCCTGCAGATTCGGGCTGCCGCCGTCATTGGTGCTGATGCCCGGGTAGAGCCCGAAGGTGAACCCGAGGTTCTGGCCTTCCTGCGTCGTCGCGCCGCTCACGGTGAGCGCCGCCGGCAACAGGCCGTTGCTCACCGAGGAGGATTCGTCGGACGTCGTGTCCGAGACGCACGCGAGGCCGCCCGCGACGTCGTTGTGATCCTCACAGTCCGAATATATGTAGTTTGCGTTGACGTTGCCGTCGAAAGATAACGTCCACGCGCCTGCGGTCACGTCGATCGCGCGGGCCGATGGAGCCGCAAGCGCCGCCAACACGGTGGCTGCGAGAAGGCCGGTTCGTTGGTTTTTCATGAAAGCCCCTCCTTGAGGCAGACCGAGTGCAACGCCCGTGCCAGAACAGCGGCCGTCGACGAGCGCTTGTTGCGCGGCCGACACAACCTTCTTTCGACCCGCCATCCTGTTCCATTTTGCGGTACGGGACGACACAGAGTTGTCACGAGTATGGAACGCCGCGTTGCCCCGTTGGCGGCACCTGCGCGACGGGCTCGCTCCATCCCCGAAAAACACCGGGTCGCAGCCATTGCCGAGCTTGCAGTCGCTGCGCAGGCATGTTTCTCTAGCGTGACAGTGTCACGACGGGGCGTGGCATTCCTGACGCACTCCCCGGACGCTGGATGGGAGGCTCGTATGACGAACGCAACGCGTGGCTGGCAGGGTCCTCCGCTCGATGATTTTCCTGCACCGGAGGCTGGTGGTGCGCCCGTGCGCGCTTTGCCGCTGACACTCGAGGAGCTTGCGGGCGAGGATCCACACATGCTGCGCAATATCCGTTGCGCGCATCGGATTGCTGACACCAACGTGTCGGTGCTCATCCAGGGGCCGACAGGCTCGGGCAAGGAAGCATTCGCGCATGCCATGCACCTCGCCAGCGGGCGCGCCGGACGGCCGTTCATCGCAGTGAACTGCGCCGCCATCCCGGAGACTTTGATCGAGAGTGAGCTCTTCGGGTACAAGCCCGGCGCGTTCACCGGCGCGCGCCGCGAGGGCCTGCGCGGCAGGATCGTGCAGTCCTCGGGCGGCACGCTCTTCCTGGACGAGATCGGCGATATGCCGCTCGCGTTACAGAGCCGGCTGTTGCGCGTGCTCGAGGAGCGCGAGGTTGTACCGCTCGGCAGCGAGGGCCCCATCGCCGTGGATCTGCACGTGCTGGCGGCGTCGCATCGCAACCTGCGCGAGATGATCGCGCGCGGCGCATTCCGCGAGGATCTCTACTACCGGCTCAACGGTATCACGCTCGAGCTGCCGGCCTTGCGCGAGCGAACCGACAAGGAGCGACTGATCCAACACGCGCTCGCGGCCGAGACCGGCAATGGCCGGCCTGCGGCGATCGAGCGCGACTCTCTGGAGCAGCTGCTCACCTATTCCTGGCCCGGTAACATCCGCGAGCTGCGCAACGTCATCCGGACGGCGCTCGCGATCTGCGAGGGCGGCGTCGTGCGCGCCATGGACCTGCCGCGGGAGATCAGGGATGGCGAGTCGCTGCACGAGGAGCGGCCGGATTCGATCTCGGGGCGCTTACCGATACCATTGCCGGCTGCCGCCGGCGTCTCGTGCGAAGCCCCCGTGCCGTCGTGCAACCGCCTGCAGGCGGCAGAGCGCGCCGCCCTGTTGCGAGCCATGGAGGAGCTCCACGGCAACATGAGCCGCGTTGCGGCGGAGCTCGGTGTCAGCCGCAACACCCTGTACCGCAAAATCAAACGTCACGGTATCGCGCCCGTCAGGCGCACCTGAGGGGCTGATTCCGTGCCGCCGGCCGCCGCTCGGCTGTCGAGTTGGCCCGCCGCTTGCACCGCGGCAGTGGTCGGACCGCGTGCGGGCCGGCGACAACATGAGTGCAAAGAACTCAACGCGGCGCCCGAAAGTCCGGCTCGCGACGGCGCACCGACTCCTGAGGCCGCCGGCGGGCGGCGGCCCGGTGCTCGAAACCCGCTCGGGCCGTGTCCGGCTCAACGCGACGGCGGCGGCCATTCTCGGGCTGTGTGACGGCAACTACACGGGGGCCGAGATAGTCACTCGCGTCGCGGGTACGGCCGATCCGGTGCTGGCCGCGGACGTACGGGCGTTTCTCGAGGCGGCGCGGCGCAGCGGCTGGGTGGTCGAGCGCTGACGGGAACCGGCGGGGCCGCGCGCGCGTTCCGCACGGCCACTGATACAATCGCGCCATGAGCCATACCACACCCGACGGAATCACCGAGTACGACCCGGAGGAAGTCCAGGCGCTGCTCGAGCAGGGCCGCGTTCTGCTGGTCGACGTCCGGGAGCCCATGGAGTACGCGGCGGAGCGCATCTCCGGCGCGCTGCTCTATCCCCTGTCGACGTTCGATGCCGCCCATCTGCCGGCGGAGGGCGAGCGCGCGGTGGTTTTTCAATGCGCTGCTGGCGGCCGCTCGCTCACGGCGGCCCGGATGCGCACGGCGGCGGGGCAACCCGCGGCACACATGGTCGGCGGAATCTCGGAGTGGAAAGCGCAGGGCCTGCCGACCTTGCGCGGCGGCTCGCGCCCGCCTTGAGCGATTCGGACCACCCGCGCGCGATTCGCTCGTTCGTCACCCGCAGCGGCCGCATCACGTCCGCGCAAGAGCGGGCGCTGACGGAGCTTTGGCCGCGGTACGGCGTCGAGCCTGGCGCGGCGCCGCTCGACCTCGATGCGCTCTTTGGTCGCCGTGCCCGGCGGATCGCCGAGGTCGGCTTCGGCAACGGCGACAATCTGCTCGCGCTCGCCGCCGCACGTCCGGCGGATGATTTCCTCGGCATCGAAGTGCACCGGCCGGGCGTGGGTCGGCTGCTGCTGCAGCTCGAGGAGCGCGCCCTTGCCAACGTCCGGGTAGTCTGCCGCGACGCCGTGGACGTGCTGGAGCGTTGCCTCGACAGTGCCTGCCTGGACGAGATCCTGATTCTCTTTCCGGATCCCTGGCCGAAGAAGCGTCACCACAAGCGGCGGCTCATTCAACCACCGTTCGTGGCCCTGCTCGCCGAGCGACTGGGAGACGGCGGCGCTTTGCGTCTGGCGACGGATTGGGAGCCGTACGCGGTAGAAATGCTCGCGACGCTGTCAGCGGAAGGGCGGCTGCGCAATGTTGCCGCGGCGGGCGGCTTCGTGCCCCGGCCGACTGAGCGATCCCCCACACGGTTCGAGCGTCGGGGCGAGCGCCTCGGCCACCAAGTATGGGATCTGGAGTTTCGGCGCGCCTAGTTAAGCGCTGGATCCGGGCTCCTGCCCGGCCCAGCGCGCCGCCGGCAAAAAGCGCGGTTTTTTGCCCGCGGCTCCGCCACCTGCGGCGGCGGGGCACATCCCTGTGCCTGGGGTACGCGTTCGGGCCGCTTCATACCAGGAACGCCGCGCGCAGCCCATCGATCACGAACTGCACGGCCAGTGCGCCCAGGATCACCCCGAAGAGCCGCCCGGTGACGTTGACACCCGTTACGCCCATCAGACGCATGAGCGGCTCCGCGAGCAGCATCAGCACCAAAGTGATGGCGAGCACCGCGGCCACGGCCGCGAGCAGGATGAGGAAGTCCACCGGCTGACGCGTGATGTGAACCGGCCCGAACCAAAGGAGCACGGTGGCGAGCGCTCCGGGGCCGGCGATGAACGGGAACGCCACCGGAAAGACCGAGATGTCCGCGCGACGTCGGCTCTCCGCCCGCTCGTCGCTGGAGGTGCGGCTGCCCGACTCCCGCGCGAATACCATCTCGAGCGCCAGCAGGAACAGCAGCACGCCGCCGAAGATCCGGAACGCCGCCAGGCTGATGCCCATCGTCGCGAGAAACGGCGCTCCGCCCAAGGCAAAGAGCACGATGATCAGCGCGGCGACCCAAACTGCCTTCACCGCCATGCGTCGCCGGTACTCCCTCGCGGCGCCGCGTGTAAGGCCGCTGAAGAGCGGGATCAGCGAGATCGGCTCGACCACCACGAAAAAGACGACGAAGAATTTCAACGGCTGCTCGAGCATGGGCCCTCGCGGTACGTCATTCGCTGCTTGAAAGCCGCATACGCGAGGCGCAACATCAGAACCCGTCCCCCCGCGCGGCGGCCGGAGGATAACAGCTCCGGGACTTATTGCGTGGTGTCATGCCTTCACCACGGACGCAGCGATCCGAAGCCACAGGATGATCAGGCCTTCTGGAGGTTACAAATGGCGGCGTCTCAACCCAGTATCGGTGACTGGTATCGCCTGACCGGCGGCGAGCTCTTCGAGGTCGTGGCGATCGACGACGACGGGGGCACGATAGACATCCAGTACTTTGACGGCACCGTCGAGGAGATGGACCGCGAGGACTGGGATGCTCAATGGGAGGACGGCGCGCTCGAGGCGGCCGAGGCGCCCGAGGATTGGACCGGCTCGGTGGACGTCGACGGAGGCGACGACGACGGCCGCGGCTCCGACAATGTCAACGACGATCCAACCCTGCGCGCGAACCGGCTCGACGGCATCGACCTCTTCGAGTTCGATTAGTCAAGACGTTTCGGCGGTGAGCGCTGCGAGATCCGCATCCGCCGCGATCAGCACCAGATCGCCGATCACCTCGAGCGGTACCGGTCGCAGCTGCTCTCCGGGGCACGGACCCGCGAGGCAGCGGCCGGTGTCCTTTTCAAACAAGGCGCCGTGTGACGAGCAGAGAATCATCGCCCTGTCCGGTGTGAGGAATCGATGCGGCCGCAGGTTCAGCGGATGACCGGCGTGCGGACAGCGGTTGACGAAGCCACGGATCTCGTCGCCGCTGCGCACTACGAAGCCGCGCAAGGGCCAGTCGCCCCCTCCGACCGTAAACGCGCGCGAGCCATACTCCTCCAGGTCCACGAGGCGGCAGATGACCCGCGCCAGGTCGAGCTCAGCCGCCACCGGCCTGCGCATTCCCGCCGGCATCCGCCAGTGCCAGCGTTGGTAGTCCGGCGCCGCCCGTGCTCCGCCAGAGCCACAAGAGCAGCAGGAGGCCGGGGATGCTGAGCGATGCCGTATAGACGAAGAAGAGCGGATAGCCCGTCGCGTGCGACACGAAACCGGAGAATCCCTCCACCGTCTTGCCCGCCAGCGCAAACAGCGATGAGAAGAGCGCGTACTGCGTCGCGGTGTACTTCTGGCTGGTGAGGCTGGAGAGATACGCGATGAGTACGGTGCCCTGGGTGGCAATGCCCAGGTTGTCGAGCCCGTTGGCGATTCCGAGTCCGACGAGGGTCGCCGTATGAGTCGTGGCGAGCACGGCGAAGCTGGAACTGGAGATCATCATGAGAATGCTTCCCAGCACGAGGGAGCGCAGCAACCCCCATTTCGCCACCAACAGGCCGGCAATGAACACACCGAGCATCGACAGGGTCAGTCCGATGATCTTGACTATCAAGGCGATCTGCTCGTTCGAGTAGCCGTGATCATGGAAGAACGGCAGAGTCATGGCGCCTTCGGCGTAGTCGGTCAGTCGATACGCCGCGATCAGCGCCAATATGCCGAGCGCGATCCGGCCGGGGTAGCGCGCGAAGAAATCCATGAACGGGCAGACCACCGCGGCGATGAACCACTCGCCGGCGTGCTGCAGGAACTTCGGCCAGTGAGCGCGCCGCTCGAGCCACTCCACCGCTCGCGTCTCCCGCGCGGCGGTCTCGCGCGATGTCGATGCTTCCGGCTCCCGAACACAGAGTGTCGTAACGAGTCCGACGGACGTCAACAGTGCGATGCCGAGGTAGCTCACGTGCCAGTTGTAGGCCTGCGCGAGAGTGAGCGCTCCCGCGCTGCCGGCGATCAGCGCCACCCGGTAGCCGATCTGATACGCGGCCGCCATTGCGCCCTGCATGGAGATCGGAGCCGATTCGATCCGCCACGCGTCCATCGCGATGTCCTGAGTTGCGGCGAAGAACGTCAGGAACAGATCCCAGATCACGATGCGGCGCATGCCGGCCCCGGGCTCACTCGCCGCCAGCTGGAAGAGGCCGATCGCGATGCCAACCTGCGCGATGAGCAGCCACGCGCGCCGCCGGCCAAGGAGCCGCGTGAGTAGCGGCAGAGGCATCCGGTCCACGACCGGCGCCCAGAGGAATTTCAGCGAGTAGGGGATGGTGGCCCATGCCACCATGCCGATGAGCGGCAGCGGGATGCCTGACTCGCGCAGCCATATGGTCATGGTCTGGAACGCGGGAAAGAAAGGCAGCCCGCTCGAAAATCCGAGGAAGAGCATTGCCAACGTCCGCGGCTCACCATAGACGGCGAGCGCCTGCAGCCACCCCGGGCGCCGGGCATTGACGCGGTCCACCTGCATCGGGCAATCATAGCGGCATGCAGGACTATCAGCTTACCTTCATCGACCTCGCGCTCTCGCGCCAGGCGCTGCGCTTCGGGCAGTTCACCCTCAAATCCGGCCGCGAGAGCCCGTACTTCTTCAACGCCGGCCTCTTCAGCGACGGCGAGGCCATCGCCGTGCTCGGCCGCTGCTACGCCGCGGCGATCGTGCGTTCGGCCCCGGCGTTCGATGTGCTCTTCGGGCCGGCCTACAAAGGCATTCCGCTCGCGGCGGCCACTGCGGCCGCGCTTTTCGAGCATCACGGGCGCAGCGTCCCTTACGCCTTCGACCGCAAGGAGGCGAAGGATCACGGCGAAGGCGGCAATGTCATCGGTGCGCCGCTTCGCGGCCGGGTGCTCGTCATCGACGACGTCGTTACCGCCGGCACTGCCGTGCGCGAATCGCTCAGCCTCATCCGGCAGCAGGGCGCTCAGCCGGCCGGGGTCATCTTCGCCCTCGACCGGCAGGAGCGGGGGCAGGGAACACTCAGCGCCACGCAGGAGATCGAGAAAGAGCACGGCATCCCCTGCGTGAGCGTCGTCACACTCGGGGACCTCATCGAGGCCCTCTCCCGCGGGCGCGATGGACGGGCTGCGATTTCTGACGACCAGCTCACAATGCTGCAGGCCTATCGGCAGCGGTACGGCGTCTCTTGATACTTGCCTCCGCGCGATAGAAGGTCAGAATATGCCCCTCTATGCGGACATCGCATCAGGCTCTCGCTCTCGCCATGACCCTCGCGCTCGCCCTCGGCGCCGGCGCGGCGTTGGCGCAAAATAGCGACAAAGGGGCCGTCGCCTATCGCTGGGTGGACGAGCATGGTGTCGTCCACTATGGGGACACCATTCCGCCGCAGTACGCGCGCAACAGCAAGCAGATACTGAACGGCGAGGGGGTGCAGATCGGGCAGATCGATGCGGAAAAGTCGCCCGAGCAGCTCGCCAAGGAGGCGCACGCGCAGGCGCGGCGGCTGGCGCAGCAGCAACACGACTACTTTCTTCTCAGTACCTATACCTCGGTGAAGGACATCGAGTCGCTGCGCGACGAGCGGCTGGCGCAGATCGAGGCGCAGCAGTCGTCCGCACAGCAGTACGTGCAGAGCCTGAATTCGCGGCTTACTTCGCTGCAGAGCCGCGCCCAGCAATTCAAGCCCTACAACTCACGGCCCGGGGCGCCGCGGATGCCGGACGATCTCGCCCAGGAGTTGGTGCAAACCCTCAGCGAGGTCCATCTTCAGGACCAGGCGATAGCGGCGCGGACCGAGCAGGAGGCGCAGGTGCGGTCACAATTCCAATCCGATATCGAGCGCTTCGAGGCGCTGAAATCAGCGCCGCCGTAGTTGCTTTCGAACGGCTGATCAACAAATGCCGCCGCCTTCCTCCGCGGGGGCGGCGCTGGCGCGAAAGGCACGGAAGAGCTCGCGCCCCATCCCGAAGGTGTTGGCGGTCAGGTCGGCGGTGGCTAGCGCCCGTCGGTTCCAGCTTTCCTCCGGGACGTGCGCCTCCAGCGTTCCCTTCACGCTGTCGAGTCGGATGATATCGTCGTCTCGAACTTTGCCCAGAGGTCCCCCGCACGCGACCTCGGGAGTCAGGTGAATCGCGGCCGGCACGGTGCCCGAGGCGCCTGACATCCTGCCGTCAGTCACCAATGCCACTTGATGACCCTTGCTCTGCAGTGAAGCCAGGGCGGGCGTGAGGCCGTGCAGCTCCGGCATACCGTTGGCGCGCGGGCCCTGGAAGCGGACGACCACTACCACGTCGCGCGCAAGCTCGCCACGTTGGAAACTTTCCAACACGGCCTCCTGGCTGTCGAAGACCCGGGCGGGCGCCTCGATGACCCGGTGATGGGATCCTACGGCCGACACTTTGATGATGGAGCGGCCGAGGTTGCCGCGCAGCAGCTTGAGGCCGCCGTCCGCGCTGAAGGGGTCGGCGGCGGGACGCAGAACGCTGGTGTCACAGCTCGCGGCGGAAGCCTCACGCCAGGCCAGGCCGCCCGGTGAGAGCCAGGGCTCGAGCGCCGAGGCGCGCAGTCCTGCCCCGGAGATGGTCTGTACGTCCTCGTGCATCAGGCCGGCCCCGATGAGCTCATTGATGAGGAACCCCATGCCCCCCGCGGCGTGGAAATGGTTGATGTCGGCGCCGCCGTTCGGGTAGATGCGCGCCAGCAGCGGCACGACATCCGACAGGTCGCTGAAATCGTCCCAGTCGATGAGGATGCCCGCCGCGCGTGCGATGGCGACGAGGTGCAGCGTGTGGTTGGTCGAGCCGCCGGTGGCGAGCAGGCCGACCACGGCATTCACGATGCTGCGCTCATCGAGCATTTTTGCGAGGGGCAGATACTCCTTGCCCAGGGCGGTGATCTGCGCCGCGCGGCGCGCCCCGGCGGCCGTCAGCGCATCGCGCAACATCGTGTTGGGTGGCACGAAGGCGCTGCCGGGCAGGTGCAGGCCCATTACCTCCATCAGCATCTGATTGCTGTTGGCCGTGCCGTAGAAGGTGCAGGTACCGGCGGCGTGATAGCTTCCGGCCTCCGATTCGAGCAGCTCATCGCGCCCGGCCTTGCCTTCGGCGAAGAGCTGGCGGACGCGCGCCTTTTCCTTGTTCGGCAGTCCTGAGGGCATCGGCCCCGCGGGCACGAACACCGCCGGCAGGTGGCCGAAAGAGAGCGCGCCGATGAGCAGGCCCGGCACGATCTTGTCGCAGACGCCGAGGCACAGCGCCGCATCGAACATGCCGTGCGACAGGGCGACTCCTGTCGACATCGCGATGACGTCGCGGCTGAAGAGCGAGAGCTCCATGCCGGGCTGTCCCTGAGTCACACCGTCGCACATGGCGGGCACGCCGCCCGCGACCTGCGCGGTCGCGCCGGCTGCCCGGGCCGCCGCGCGGATCAGCCCGGGGAACCGCTCGTAGGGTTGATGCGCCGACAACATGTCGTTGTAGGCGGTGACGATGGCGAGATTCGGCCAGCGCAGCTCCCGCAATGCCTGCTTGTCGGGGTCCGCGGATGCCGCGAAGCCGTGCGCCAGATTGGTGCAGGAGAGGCGCTTGCGCGCCGGCTCGCCGCCGGCCTGCGCAGCCGAGCGCTCCAGATACGTGGCACGCGAGCCGCGGCTGCGCTCGACTATGCGCTCGGTGACCGCACGAACTCGAGGATGGAGGGAAGGGGTTCCGGTCGCGGACATGTCGGACGTCATTGCTCGTTTTCGGGAGCCTTGTAGCCCTCGGGTCGGCTCGAGCCGGTGCCGAAGAAGAACTTCTCCATTTCCGCCTCGAGGAACTTGCGGGCCTTGGGCTCGATGGGCGTCAGCCGGTACTCATTGATCAACATGGTTTGATGCTGCAGCCAGCGCGCCCACGCTTCGCGCGAGACGCTGTCGTAGATGCGCCGGCCCAGCTCGCCCGGATAAGGCGGCCGATCGAGCCCGGGCGCCTCGCGCTTTAGCATCACACACTGGACCATTCGGGCCACGTTCGTTCTCCAGTCAATCGAACAGCTGCGATTGTAGTTGCGCCGATGTCGCCGCCGCGCCGGTGAGCTGCTCCAGCAGCAGCCGGATGGGGGCAGGCAGGCCGACCCTCGCGGGCTCGCGCGCGCGGAACCACTGAGTCTGCGTCGGATCGGGCGCGGACGCGTTGCCGGAACAATGGGCCAGGAGGGGTGTGATGACAAGATCAAAATGCGTGAACGCGTGCTCGACAGGCGCCAGCGGCACGGGCCGGGCCGCGGCACCCTGTAGCGTCCGCTGCGCATAATCCGCGGCTGCCGTCGCGCTCTCGAATTCCGGCAGGCACCAGAGGCCGCCCCACACGCCGCGTTCCGGGCGGCGTTCGAGGAGCACATCCCCGTCCTCGCGGACCGCGGCCAGCATGAATACCTGTCGCAACGCGCGTTTCCGTGCTGGCTTCGGTGAGGGCAGCTCGTGCTGGCGTCCATCGCGATGCGCGACGCAGGTCACTGATACAGGGCACGTCGCGCAGGAGGGGTTGCGACGCACGCAGACGGTCGCACCCAGATCCATTATTGCCTGCGTGTAGGTATCAACATGCTCCGTGGGAGTGCACTCGTCGGACAGATCCCACATCTTCTGCAAGATGTCGCGATCGGAGGTGCTGCCCTCCACCCCAAAGTGACGTGACAACACTCGGCGCACATTACCGTCGAGAATGGGGAACCGTGCACCGCCGCTCAGCGCGAGAATGGCCCCTGCCGTAGAGCGCCCGATGCCGGGCAGGGCGGCGACTGCCTCGAAGCTCTCGGGAAAGCGGCCGCCGTGCTCCTCCCCAACGCGCACGGCGGCACGGTGGAGATTGCGCGCCCGGGCGTAGTAGCCCAATCCAGACCAGAGATGGAGCACCTCATCGAGCGGCGCCGCGGCCAGCGAGCCGACGTCGGGAAAGCGTTGCAGGAATCTCTCGTAGTATGGAATGACTGTCGCGACCTGAGTCTGCTGCAGCATGATCTCCGATACCCACACGCGGTAGGCCGTGCGGCGGCGCTGCCAGGGGAGGTCGTGACGGCCATGGCGCGCGTGCCAGTCGACGAGAGATGCCGCGAAGTCACGCCCGCGCGTGCGTATGACGGCGTTGGTCACAGCACCCGCAATCTATTCGCCGTCGCGGTTCGGGCGCGCACGCTCCCGCGACGGCGAGTCGATTGGAGCGCCAGGGTGCGCCGCGATTGCCGCCTGCACCGCCTTGCGCCAGTAGGCATCGGCGGCGGCGCTCCAGGCCGGGTCATCGAGGTCGGGCCACGTTCCCTGCGTAAAGCTCGGTGCGGCCTGCAGCTGCGCGCTGTCCAATACGAGTTGGCTATCCTTGATGCTGGCCATGGCGGCATCCCATGGCATCGCCGTGAGCTTGCCGTCGGAACTCGCCGCCGCCTCGCCTTCATTGGGCAGCGCACCCGGATTCGTCTGCGGCTCCGTGCCGTACGCGACGACGAGGTGCGTGGCACGGCCTTGACGATCGAAGATGATGTCCTTCACGTCACCCAGAGAGCTTCCGTCCGTAGCTACCACCGCCATGCCGATCAAGGTTGAGGCGCGACGTTCAGTCGGCGTTCTGGTGGGCGCGTCCGGGGTTGCATCCGCTGCGGATGGCGGGGCGGATGTTGTAGATGCCGCATCGGATGAGGACGCTTGGTTGGTCGACGCCTGATCCGAGCCGTTCGCCTGCGCGGAGTCAGCCGGGCTCGTCATCGCGGCGGAAGCGGCGCCGTGAGTCGGCTGTGGCGGCGAGGCGGGTGCCTCAGTCGCGGGCGCGAGCGGCCCCTCCGATTGGCTGCAGGAGGCTGCCGCAAAGCCCAATGCCGCGCAGATGAGCGGCAGAAAAATCCTGATCATGGGCGCACTTTAGATTTAGCGGACTGCAAGCCGCATTCCTACCCTCAACGTTCGGGCTCACCATTTGACGACCGGCGGCAGGCTCATGAGGTAGGCCTCCGGGTCCGCATCGGTCTGAAATCCGAATTTCGTACCGCGATCATAGACGAGGTTGAACTCGACGTACCGCCCGCGCTTCACGAGCAGCCGCTCTCGAGCCGCCTCGTCGAACGCCGTGTCCTTGCGCCGCGTGACGATCCTCGGATACACGTCCAGAAAGGCTTCCCCGACCCGCCGCACGAAGGCGAAGTCCGCTTCCGCGTCACCGCTGGCGAGATTGTCGAAGAATATACCTCCAACGCCGCGCGGCTCGCGACGATGGGGCAGATAAAAATAGCGATCGCACCATTCCTTGAACTCGCGATAGGCGTCCGGCCGGTACGCGTCGCACGCCTCTCGCAGTGCGGCGTGGAATTCCGCCGTGTCTTCCTCGAACGGGAAGGTCGGCGTCAGGTCCGACCCTCCGCCGAACCAGGCGGAGCTTGTACGCAGGTATCGCAGGTTAATGTGGACGGCGGGGACATAAGGGTTCCACATGTGCGCGACCAACGAGATCCCGCAGGCCACGAACCGGCCGTCCGATTGCGCAGCGCCGGCGACCTGGGCACGTGCCTGATCGCTCAGCACGCCCCACACGTGGCTGACGTTTACCCCGACCTTCTCGAAGACCGCGCCGCGCATGAGACGGGACTCGCCGCCGCCTTGCAGCCGGTGCCCCTCCGGTCGCTGCCAGCCGCGGGCTTCGAAGCGGCGCTCAGGCTCGAAGGCCTCGAAAGCCGCGCAGACGCGGGCCTGCAGATCCCGGAACCAGGCGACCGCGCTCTGCTCGAGTCCACTGCCGGAGGGCGCCGCGCTCATGCAGCGCCGGTCCCGGTGCCCGTGGTTCGCGAGGAACGCTCGTGCACGTAGTCGACGAGCCGCGCCACCGCATCCGGATCCGTCTCCGGCCAGATGCCGTGTCCGAGATTGAAGATGTGCCCGGGGCCGCCGCCGGCCTCATCGAGCACCCGTCCGGCGTGCTCCCGCAGGTCCTGCGGCGAGGCGAAGAGCGCCGCCGGGTCGAGGTTGCCCTGCACGGCCTTCCCCGGCCCCAACTTGCGCCGCACCTCACCCAGCGGTGAGCGCCAGTCGACGCCGATCACATCGACGCCGAGGTCCGCGACGTATTCCACGAGCGCCGAGCCCTGATTGACGTAGTAGATCAGCGGTACGCCGGTATCGCGGAGCGCGGCCACCGTGCGTCGCACGGCGCGCAGCGCAAACCGCTCGAACTCCCGTGGCGCCAGCAATCCGGCCCATGATTCGAACAGCATCAGCGCCTGCGCTCCCGCAGCAGCCTGGGCGCGCAGGTAGGCGGCCATGGCGTCCGCAAGCCGATCGAGGAGGCGCTCCGCCGACGCCGGACTCGAGTACAGGAACGAGCGAGCGGCTCCAAACTCCTTCGAGGGCCGACCGCAGACGAGATAGCACAGCAGCGTGAACGGACCGCCCGCGAAACCAATGAGCGGCACGTTCGGCGGCAGCCCGGCGCGCACCAGCCGAATCGATTCGAGCACGAACGGCACGTCCCGCTCGGGGACCAGCGGCGCGAGCGCGTCGATGCCGGAGTCGGTCCGAATCGGCTCGCGCACCACCGGACCGGGCTCGAACGAGAGATCCACGCCCATTCCCTGCAGCGGCGTCATGATGTCGCTGAAGAGGATGGCGGCGTCCAGCGGGAAGCGGCGCACCGGCTGCAGGGTGACCTCCGCGGCCAGGCCGGGATCGCGCAGCAGGGCGGTGAATTCGGCCTGCGAGCGCACGCGCCGATACTCCGGGAGGTAGCGGCCCGCCTGGCGCATGATCCAGATGGGCGTGTATGGCACCGCCTGCCGGCGGCAGGCGGCCAGGAACGGTGGCAGTGCGGCGATGGTCATGGGCCGGCGAGCCAGCGCGCCACCTCGGGCGCGTAATAGCTGATGATCAGATCCGCTCCCGCGCGGCGGATACCGGTGAGGGTCTCGAGCACCGCCGCGCGCTCGTTGATCCAGCCGCGCTCGGCGGCGGCCTTGATGAGGCTGTACTCACCGCTCACCTGGTAAGCAACGACGGGCACCGCCACCGCATCGCGTACCTGGCGGATCACGTCCAGATAGGGCCCAGCAGGCTTCACCATGACCAGATCCGCCCCTTCCTCGATGTCGAGCAGCACCTCCCGCAGGGCTTCGCGTGAGTTGGCCGGATCCATCTGGTAGGAGCGGCGGTCGCCGAAGGCGGGGGCCGATTCGGCTGCCTCGCGAAACGGTCCATAGAAAGATGACGCGTATTTCGCCGCATATGAAACAATCGGCGTCATCGCGCACCCCTCGCGATCGAGCAAGCGCCGGATGCCCTGAACACGCCCGTCCATCATGTCGCTGGGCGCCACGGCATCGGCACCGGCCCGCGCGTAGTTGAGCGCCACCTGAGCGAGCGTCTCCACCGAAGCATCGTTGTCGATCGCGCCGCCTGGCAGGACGTGGCCGCAGTGGCCGTGATCGGTCGCGCCACAGAGGCAGACGTCGGCCCAAACCAGGAGGTCGGGACAGGCGTCCTTCACGGCAGAGATGGCCTGCGCGGCAAGCCCCTTCGGGTCCAGCGCCGCGCTGGCCCGGGCGTCCTTCCCCGACGGCGCCGCAAAGAGCAGCACCGCGGGGACGCCTGTCGCAGCCACGGTCCTGGCTTCCTTCACCAGTTCATCCACCGAGAGTTGAGATACCCCGGGCATGCTCGATACCGGGTGCCGCACTCCGCGACCGGGGACGGCGAACAGCGGGTAGATGAAAGCGTCAGGCGAGAGCCGAGTCTCTCGCACCATTCGCCGCCACGTATCCGACTGACGCGTGCGGCGGGGTCTCGTTGCGGGATGATTCATGGGTACCTCATGGGACCTGCGCGTACGGCATGCAGGCTGCTGCGTGCCAGGCCTCGCAGGGTCGCCGACTCGGCGAGCTTGGGGGTGTAACCCCGCTCCGTCAGCGCGCGGGCGGTGGTTGGTCCGATCGCGACGGCTGGTGCGCGGCCGAGCAAGCGGCGGAAGTCCTCCTCTCCGAGCGCGCTCTCGAGCTCCGCCACGGCGGACGGGCTGGCGAAGGTAACCGCCCCCACGGCGTCGCGCGCAATCCACGAGCGGCAGTCCGCAACGTCGAGCGCCGTACCTGCAACCGTCCGATATGCCTCGACGGTCGTAACTTCCGCGCCGAGCTGAGTGAGGCCGGCAGCGAGCGTAGGCAACGCGCGTGAGCTCGCCGGATAAAGAACCCGCGAGCCGCGTGCGGAGCCGGAAGCCGCCAATGCCGCGACCAGGCCCGCCGCGCTCGGCTCGCCGGGAACCAGATCGGCAGGCCAACCGTGTTGCTTCAGCACCGCAGCGGTCGCGCGACCAACAGCAGCGGTCCGCACGCCCGCGGGCGGCGCTGACAGGCGGCTGGTCACGGCCGCGACCGCGTGGCGGCTGGTGAAGACGATCCAATCGAACGACTGCGCTCGCTCCAGTGCCGCATCGAGGGCCGTGGCGTTGGCCGGCAAGACGCGAACGGCAGCCCACACCAACACCGGCAGTCCCAGGCTCTTGAGCTCCGTAGACAGCGGTCCGTCGCGCTCCTCGGCGCGGGTCACGACTACAGGCTTCAACATCGGTTCCCCATCCATACCCTATGGCTCCTCCGCGAGGCCTTGTGCCGCGCGCTCCGCCGCAATGAGACCGCCCGCGCCGTTGGCGATCAGTTCCGTTGCCAGTCGCACGCCCAGCGCCGTCGCCGCCGAGCCGGTTGCCGCCGCATTCCCGCTGCTGCTCAAAAGCCGGGATCCGTCGAGCGCGCAGACGGCGGCATGCAGGTAAAGGCCCTGGTCCACAGCAGTGGCGAGTGCGCCGAGGGGCACCTGACAGCCGCCTTCGATGCGTTCCAACAGCGCGCGTTCCGCCGTCGTGGCAAGGCGTGTCGGCAGGTCATCGAGCGGCTGCAGCCACTTGCGCGCAAGCGCATCGTCCGCGCGCATACAAACACCGATGGCGCCCTGCGACACCGCGGGCGGAAATTCTTCCGGCGAAAGATGCTGCGTAATCCGGTGCTCGAGCCCGAGGCGCTTGAGCCCGGCCGCCGCGAGGACGATGGCGTCGTAGTCGCCGCGCTCCAGGCGCTCGAGCCGGGTGGGCACGTTGCCGCGCAGCTCGAGCAACAGGAGGTCGCGCCGCGCGCGAGTCAGGAACGCGCGTCGGCGCAGGCTGCTGGTACCGATACGCGCGCCCTGCGGCAACTCTGCGAGGGGAGTGCCCGCGCGGCTGACGATGGCGTCACGCGGATCCTCGCGCTTCAGGACGGCGGCGAGCGCGAGTCCCGGCTCCATGGCGGTCGGCAGGTCCTTCAGGCTGTGCACCGCGACATCGATCCTGTGCTCGAGCAGGGCGCGATCGATCTCCTTCGTGAAGAACGCACGGCCGCGCACCGCCCACAACGGTACATCGACACGCACGTCGCCCGTGGTCGTGATGGGAACCAACTCCACCGGCGGCGCGGCCGGCAGCGCGCGTATCAGGCTTTCGACGTGGCGGGCCTGCCACAAGGCGAGCGCGGAAGCGCGCGTGCCGATCCGAAGCGGTCGCGGCGTCTGCGACTTCGGCGTGCCGCTCAAGATTCGCCCTCGCTCATGAACCGGTAGCCGACACCCCAGACGGTGAGGAAGTGACGCGGGTTGGCCGGGTCGCGCTCGAAGCGCTTGCGCAGGCGCAGGATGAAATTGTCCACGGTTCGTGTGGACGGAAAGACGTCGTAGCCCCAGACGCGCTCGAGGAGGTCCTCGCGGGAGACGATCTCCCCGGGCCGCTCCGCCAGGACTTTGAGGATCATCGCCTCCTTTTCCGTCAGCTCCTGCGCCATGCCGTTCCAGGAGCTGGCGCGAAAGGCGCGGAAGTCGACCTCGTTGCCGCCGAAGCGCAGCACCGCGCCCTCGGCGGCCGAGGCGCTCTGGTACCAGTCCCAGCGGCGCAGGATCGCCCGCACCCGCAGCAGGAGCTCGCGCAGATGGAAGGGTTTTGCCAGATAGTCATCGCCGCCGGCCTCGAGGCCGCGCACGCGGTCAGCCGGGTCGCCGCGCGCGGTGAGGAACAGCACCGGCGTGTTGTCGCCCCGCTCGCGTAATGTCCGGCAGACCGTGAAGCCGTCGAGCTCCGGCAACATGACATCCAACACCACGAGGCCGCACGAGTTTCCCTGCAGCCAGTCGAGCGCGCGCCGGCCATCGGCGACGGAGTCGACCTGGTAGCCTTCCGCGCGCAGGTTCTCGACCACGCCCGCGGCAAGATGCGGGTCGTCTTCCACCACGAGTATGCGGCGCGTGTGTTCCGCGGGCGTGGTCATGAGTGCTCCCGCCGCGCGGGTCCTGGGGCGAGCGGCTCGGCTTCGGCGCCGCCGGGCGAAGCGATCTGGCGCGGCTCGCCCCCCGGCCACGTCAACACGAACGTGGCGCCCTGACCGGCGCCGGTGCTCTGCGCGCTGACCCGCCCGCCCGCGAGCTGCATCAGGCGCGTGACGATGTAAAGGCCGAGGCCCGTGCCGAAACGGCTGCCGCCCCCGTCGGAGTGCAGGCGGCTGAATTTCTGGAAGAGCCGCGCGGCATCACCGGGCCTGAAACCGACGCCGCTGTCACGTACGGTCAGCTCGACCTCGCCACCAGCGGCCCGCCGGCCCGTGAAAGCGATGCTGCCGCCGCCAACCGGCGCAACGGCCGCGAGCGCATTCTCGAGGAGGTTGCGCAGGATGACATCGAGCGCCATCGGGTCGGCCATCACCTGCAATCCGCGCTCGATGTCGGCGCTGACCGCGATGTGGTCCTTCGCGGCCCGCTCCTCGAATCCCGCGATCACTCGCGCGACGGCGCCTTCGAGGTCCACCGGCTCGCTCCTCAGGTCGATGCGGCCGCGGTCCAGCCGCATGCTCTCGAGGATTTGCGTGACCATGCTCTCCATGCGCGCCAGGTCGGCCAGCATGCGGTCGATCAGGGCGCGCAGATGCTCCGGCGACAGCGGCCGCATCGCCATGGTCTCGAGCGACAGCTGCAGGCTCGCGAGCGGCGTCTTGAACTGATGCGACACCAGCGCCAGGAAGCTCTCCTGCTCCTGGATTACGCGCGCTTCCGCCTGCAAGGCACGCGCGATCACGGCGATGCATGCGGCCAGGGCGATGATGAAGAACGAGCCCTCCCAGAAGTACTGGGCGATGTGTCGCTGCTCTTCGGCGATGAGCTGCCGGTCGACGTCCGGTGAGAGTGTGGCGCGTTGGTCCGTTCCGACGATGACGTCGGGCAATAATGCGTGCACGCGCGTGGCGGACGTGCCCGCATCGAGCAGCGCCTGCGCAGCGACGACTTGCTCCGCATAGACCTGGTGCATCTCCCTGACTTTATCGACGGCAAAGCGATGCTGGTCGAGCAGCCACCAGCCGACTTCCACGGCCGACACCAGCACCAGGGCGAGTGCGGTGAGTTGGAACAGTCGCGGTGCTTTCATTCAGTGCCTGTCAGCGCAGGGTGTGAAGCGCGCGGCGCAGCCCCTGCGCCAAGCGCTCGAGGTCGGCGGCCGTATGGGCCAGGGAGAGGAAGCAGGCTTCATATGCCGATGGCGGCAGGTAGATGCCCTCGGCCAACATGGCGTGGAAGAGAGCGGCGAATCGGCCGACCGCCTGCTGCGAGAGCGTCACCGCCGTACGTGGCGCGCCGCTCTCGTACAGCGACAGCCAGAAGAGCGAGCCCACCCGCACCAGATGCACCGGGAACGGGGCTTCGCGCAGCACCGGCTGCAACAGCCGCTCGAGCTGCACGCCCAGGGCCTCGAGCTTTTCCCAGCCGTTCTCCGCCGCCAACACGTCCAATGTGGCGATGCCGCTCGCCATGGCCACGGGGTTGCCGGAGAGAGTGCCCGCCTGATAGGTGTCGCCGTCGGGGGCAAGCCGCGCCATGATCTGCCGCGGGCCCGCGAACGCGCCCACGGGCATGCCGCCGCCGATCACTTTGCCGAAA
This sequence comes from uncultured Pseudomonadota bacterium, assembly GCA_963812925.1. Lineage (GTDB taxonomy): Bacteria > Pseudomonadota > Gammaproteobacteria > Steroidobacterales > Steroidobacteraceae > 13-2-20CM-66-19. The sequence continues at coordinate 694,067 of CAWEXF010000009.1, forward strand.
GTGGCGAGATCCGGGACGATGCCGAGCCGCTCGGCCGCGCCGCCGCGGGCGAGCCGAAAGCCGGAAATGACTTCGTCGAAGATGAGTAGCGCGCCGTGTTGCCGGGTCAGCGCGCGTAACCGCTCGAGGAATTCCGCGCGCTGTGGCAGCAAGCCGTGGTTGGCGGGCACCGGTTCGATGATGACCGCGGCGATCTGCTGTCCGTCGCGCGCGAAGAGCGCTTCCACGGCTGCCTCATCGTCGAGTGGCAACACGCGCGTGCAGGCGGTGAATGCTGCGGGCACGCCAGCGGAAGACGGACGGCCGAACGTTGCGAGGCCGGAGCCTGCCGCAACCAACAGGTGATCCGCATGACCGTGGTAGCAACCGGCGAACTTTACGATGAGATCGCGTCCGGTGAATGCCCGCGCCAGACGGATGGCGCTCATCACCGCCTCAGTGCCCGACGAGACCAATCGTACCTGTTCGATCCCGGGGTATGAGGCTACCACGCGCTCCGCCAACTCAACTTCCGCGGGGCACGGTGCGCCGAAGGTCGTACCCTGACGGGACGCCTGCGCCACGGCATCGACCACGGCCGGATGCGCGTGACCCAATATCAGCGGCCCCCACGAGCCGACGAGATCGAGATAAGTGCGGCCGTCGCTGTCTGTCAGATGCGCGCCGCGACCGCTTACGAAGAAAAGCGGTGAGCCGCCGACCGCGCGGAACGCGCGCACGGGCGAGTTGACGCCCCCGGGGATGACGCGGGTGGCGCGCTCGTAGAGCCGCTCCGAGCAGGGATGGGAGTCGCGCATCAGGGTTCCTATGGTAGTGGCTCTTCGGGGGTCGGCGCTGCGGTTGTGTCGGCGGCCAGGGTGTCCGAGCGCACGCCGCGCTGCAGGCGCGCCTGACCGAAAAATGCCTCGATCGCTTCCGGCCCGACGTGCGCGACGGCTGCACGCATGCCGGCGATCGGCAGATGTGCGAGACGTCGGGCCAGCCGGGAGGTCAAATGTCCCATGGCCTCGCGCTGCGGCGCCGTCAGCCCCCGAAGCTCCGCCGACAGTGCCCGCTCGAGCTCATCCGCCGCGATCCGCTCGAAGGCATCGCGCAGCTCCGCGAGCTGCGGGCCAATGGCACGAGTAGCCATTTCATCGCGCAGGCGCGTCATCCGCTCGTCGATGGCCGCCCTTACCGGTGCCAGGCGCAGCAACTCGCTCACGCGCCGCTCCTGCACCTCCTGCACCAGCTCCCCCATCCCGATTCTCACGATGCCGGCGCCGCGCGCTTCCTCAGGATCCAGGTTCGGCGGCACGCCGAAGTCGATGGCCAATGGCGTGTTGCCTCGGCCGGAATGCGCTGCCGCCAGCAGTTGCAGGGCGCGGCTGTCGAGCACCGGATCGCTGCCGCCTGCGGCCAGAACCAGAGCCGCGACCGCTGGCGGCTGGGCCCGGAACTGCTCGAGAGGCACGGCTCGCCCCGCTACGCTCGCAGCGAGCTGCGCCGCGGGTGCGGGCGAGCGGTTGACGATGAGGAGCGGCACGCCGGCGCGATGTAGCGCCAGGCCGCAGCGGCGCGTCATCGGTGAGACGCCAATGAGGGCGACGGCGTCGGGACTGCCGGCCAGGTGCTCGAGGACGCGAGCGGCGGCAAGATCGGCCAGAGAGGGCGCGTTCGTCCCAGCCTGGAGCCTGCGAACCCGGTTGGCCATTGCGAGCGCCTCGCCCACCAGCCGGTCGAGCAAGGGGCCGCTCGTTCCGGCGGCGCGGGCGGCCTCCCAGGAGGCGCGCAGCTGGGCGGCGATCTCGCGCTCGCCGGCCTGAGCAGAGTCGAGCCCGCAGGCAAGGAGCAGCACGTGCTCCACGGCCGACTCGCCGGCCCAGGCCCGCAGCAGTCGCGCCGCCTGTCCCGGCTGCGGCCGCCTTCCGGTCAGCTGCTCGAGAGCGGGCTCACGGAGGTCGCCCGCGGACTCGCCATCGGAGGTGGCGAAAAGGAGCTCAATACGATTGCACGTGCCGAGGTAGAGAAGCTCGGAGACCCGCAGCGCCTCACGCAGCGCCTGCAGGCGGGCCTCGAGATCAGCCTTGGGGATGGAGAGGCGTGCGACCTCGTCGATGCCGGCGTGCCGGTATGAGAGGCCCACGACACCGATCTGGTGCATGGGCCAAGAAAACCACGCCCCCCGGCCGGATGTGTCACAGAACCATCACGGACGTTATCTACGGCCTCGCATCACCAGCCCCATCAGGATCAGTCCGGCCGCGAACCCGATGCCGAGCGCCCAGGCCGTGGATTGGTAGGGCTGGGACTCGACGCTGTTCTGCAGGTCGCTCCAACGCGACTTGGCCCAGCGTTGGGCCTGTTCAGCGCGCTCGCGCGCCCCGCTGGCAGTCTTTTCGGCGGTATCGCTCGCTGCTTCTGCGAGGCGCTCCGCCCGGCGTGTGGCTTCATTCATGGCAGTCTCACCGTTGGGTGTAGTGGAACTCGGATTCATCGGTCGCTCTCCCTTTGCGGGTGCGTGGTGCGGTCAACGGGGGCCGATAGGGAAAGTTCCGACGCAGCTCTCGAAGCAGCTCGAGCGTCAGGCTCAGCCGGAGCAGTCCCGTCGCAGACGCCTACAGACGGATCAGGCCTCTTTTGTGGGCCACGGCCACGGCCTCAGTGCGGCTGATCGCATCCAGCTTGGTGAGTATCGACTTCACGTGCGTCTTCGCCGTTCCCTCGGTGATCGACAGCCGCCGCGCGATGTCTTTGTTGCTTCTTCCCTGTGCGACCAGCTCCAACACATCCAACTCACGCTGCGTCAGGCTGGGCTTGGCCATCCGTTGCAGCGCTTTCGCCGCCACTGACGATGAGGTATAGGGCCGATCCTCGCTCACCGCGCGGATGGCCGACAGAATCTCCTGCCGCGGGGCATCCTTGAGGAGGTATCCCTTCGCCCCCTGGCTCAGGCACTGGAAGATGTCCTCATCCCCGTCGTAGGTGGTCATGATGAGGATCCGGGCCTTGGGGTTGATCTCCAGCACTCGCTGTACCACCGCGACGCCGTCCCTCTTCGGCATTCTCAGGTCCAGCACCAGCACGTCCGGCTGATGCTGCTCGTAGAGGACGATGGCCTCATCGCCGTCACCGGCCTCCGCGACCACCTCCATGTCCGCCTGCTGGTTCACCATCGCCGCCAGTCCGTCCCTCACCACCGGGTGATCGTCCGCCAGGATCACCCGGATCTTCTTTCTGGTGAGTACGGCGACCATTACGCCGCCGCCTTGCGCTTCGGCAGCCGCACGCTGACCCGCGTGCCGGCGCCGGGCTGGCTCTCGATCTGCCACTCACCGCCGATCGCGCTGGCCCGCTGCCGCATGCTCGTGAGTCCGAAACCCTCGCGGGCATACAGCTCCGGCCGCTGTTCCATGCCGCGCCCGTCATCCTCCACCGCCAGCACCCAGTGCGCCGTCTCGTCCGCCATGGTGATGCGGATCAGGTGGGGTCGTGCATGGCGCACCGCGTTGCTCACCGCCTCCTGTGCGATGCGCAGCAGCTCATGCTCATGCTCCGGCTTCAGGCCGGTGGTGATGCCGCCGCCCTCGAAGTTGCACGTCACGCCGCCAGGCACCGTCGAGCGCTCGGCCAGCTGGCGCAGCGCGAGCTCCAGCCCCGCGCGGCGTGTCTGATCGAGCCGGAGCGCCATCACCGAGCGGCGCGCCTCCGCGAGTCCTTCGCGAGCGAGGTCGCGGATGCGCGTCAGCGACAGCGCCAGCCCCGAGTTCTTCTTCTTGCAGGACGGGAACTCCTCGACTGCCCCGAGCTGCATCAGGATCCCCGTGAAGGCCTGCGCCAGGCCGTCGTGGATCTCCTGCCCGATGCGCGCCCGCTCGACCAGCACCGCTGCCTCTTTCGCCTCATAGGCGAGGCGCTTGAGCTGGACGGCGAGTGTCGCCTGCTGGGCGAGCGCCACGAGCAGCTCGCTGCGCTGGACGTCGGCCGCGTTGCGGCGGAACCGCAGGATGAGAAAGCCGACGTTGCGCGAACCGAACACGAGCGGATAGACCACGGTGCCGACGTAGCCTTCCTGCCGGTGGAAGGCGAGCATGCCCGGCCAGAACTCCTCCGACTGCTCCTCGACGTCGAGGTACATGGGCTCGGTCGGCTTGGTGAACTTGTCGCCGAAGGAAGAGCCGTTGGTCGGCACGCTGATGGGGTAGGGCGGCTCCTCGATGCGGCCGTCCCTGACGTGCGCCGCTATCCGCCATTGCTGCAGGCTGTCCTTCGAGACGATCACTGCGCCTGATGCCGCATCGAACTGGCGTGTCGCTTCCAACAGCACATGGCCCAGGAAGCTGTGCAGGTCCGGCTCACTCGCCAGACGTTCCAGGTTGCCGCGGATGACGGCGTTGGCCTTCGCTAACTCCGCCACGCGCTCCTCCGCCGCGCGCTCGCGCTCCCGTCTCATGTCGTCGATGAGGCGCTGCCGATGGAGGGCTGCGCCGATGACGCCCGCCGCGTTCTCGAGCGCAGCAAGCTCCGCGGAATCGATCGCACGACGCTGCCGCGTGTTGTCGAAGCCAACGACGCCGATGAACTCGCCGGCGACGAAGATCGGTACGATCGCTTTCGTCTTGGTGCCGATGCCCTCGAATCCCGTGACGCCGGCGTAATCGACTGGCGTATCACTCTTGTTGAGGCAGACGCTGCGGCCGGCGCGCAGCTCTGCGGACACGGCGGCGAACCTACGCTCGTCACACGTGCACACCGTGGGGTCGTCGATGTGCGGCGGCACGCCTTCCGCGGTCCACTCGCTCACCACCACCAGAAGGGGCTCGCCCTCAGGTCCACGGCGCGTCAGCATGACGTTGACGCGATCGACATGGGCCGCCTCGCCCATGAGGACCAGCACCTCGGGGATGGCGCCGCGGACGTCGGGGGCTTCGAGGAGCATCCGGCTCGCCTTGGCCGAGGCCACGAGCAACGCCTCCCGGCGCCGCAGGGACTCGTTGACGTGGCTCAGCTCCTCGGTGCAGGGAGTGGATTCTGTCAAAGGCTCCAGGCGGGCAAGCGCCGGGTCCACCACCGAAACACTCATAGACACGCTCATTATCGGGAAACCGAAGCGTCAGTGTACCTCGGCAGGGGGGCAGTCTCCCAACCACCGCCCAGAGCCTTGTAGACGGCGATCAGGCTGGTGGCGGCCTCGGTCCGGTCCTGGGCCAGGGCGTTCTCGGCCTGCAGCTGCGTCCGTTCAGCGTCCAGCACCGACAGAAAGTCGACCAGGCCGCCCTGGTAGCGGATCGTGGCCAGCCGGGCCGCGGTCGCGCTGGCGCTGGCGGCATCCTCGGCATGCTCGAGCTGGTCGCGGTCGCGGGCGTGGGTCACGAGCGCGTCCTCGGTTTCCTCGAGGGCGTTGAGAACCGTGCTGTGGTACTGATCGAGGGCGATCACGGCGCCAGCCCGGGCGCCGGCGATCTGCTCATGGACCCGGCCAAGATCGAAGGCCGGCCAGTAGATGCTCGGCCCGATGCCATAGGTGCGTGAGGCCGCTGTCCCGAAGCCCCCCGGCGCCGCGGCAGCGAAGCCGAAGCTACCCGTGAAGGTCACCTTGGGGAAGAGATTCGAAATGGCGACTCCGACCAAGTCCGTGGAAGCTTCCAGGTTCAGTTCTGCCGAGCGGATGTCCGGTCGGCGGCGCAACATGTCGGCCGGGCTGCCCACGGGGACGATGTGCGGCAGTGGCGGCAGTTCGTGCGGTGCGCTCAGCACTCCCGTGAGTGCGTCAGGATCGCGGCCGGTCAGCACGCCGAGCCTGTGAATGGAGCGCGAGACTGCCGCCTCGAGCGGTCCGATCGTGGAGAGCGTGGTGCTGAGCTGTGCCTGCGCGCGCGCGACGTCGAGGTCCGTGCCGCTGCCGGCGGTGCGCTCGGCTTCAGCCAGTTGCAGGACCTGCCGCTCGTTCTCGACGTTGGCCCGAGCGACGGCGAGTTGTGTCTGCTCCCCGCGCAGCTCGAAGTAGTTGCGCGCCACCTCGGCGATTACCGAGACCTGGGCGTCATGCAGGTTGGCCACTTCACCTTGCAGCTCGGCATTGCGCGCCTGGATGTTGCGCCTGACGCCGCCGAAGAAGTCGAGCTCCCACGTGGCGTCAAAGCCGGCATCGTAGAGCTTCGTGGTGTAGGCACCGCCAAACGGGCCGCTATACGGGTTTTCCACCGCCGGCGTGCGCTGCTGGCTGTAGCCGCCGGAGGCGGTCACCGTCGGAGCCAGGTCGAACTCCGACAGGTTGCGCAGCGCGCGCGCTTGCACCAGTCGCCCTACCGCGATGCGCAAATCGTAGTTGGCGCTCAGCGAATCGCTGACCAGCTGGTCGAGTGTCGGATCGTCGAATTGCTTCCAGAACTCGATCTGGGTCTGTCGGTTGGTATAGACGTCGGGCTCGGAGCCGGCGAACTGCGCGGCCACCGGAGTCTTCGGCCGGACGTAGTTGGGGCCTACCGCGCAGGCCGAAAGTGCGACTGCGGCAGCCAGGGTGAGTGTTAGATGAATGTTACGCATGGTGGGGGTCCGGAGAAGGTAGCCGGTCAGACGCCGCTTCGGAGCGGTGGTCTGAAGTGCGGCGTATGACTACATAAAATACCGGCGTCAGCAGGAGGCCGAAGAAGGTCACGCCGAGCATGCCGGAGAACACGACCGTGCCGAGCGCGTGGCGGACCTCGGCTCCGGCGCCGCTTGCCAGCATCAATGGCACGACTCCCATGATGAAGGCGAAGGACGTCATCAGGATCGGCCGCAGACGCAGGCGGGCGGCCTGCAACACAGCGGACACGGCGTCATGGCCCTGCTCTTCCTGCAGGTGCTTGGCGAACTCGACGATCAGAATCGCGTTCTTGCAGGCGAGGCCGACCAGTACGACCAGGCCGACCTGCGTGAACACGTTGTTGTTGCCGTGATCGAGGAACACGCCCGTGATGGCCGCGAGCAAACACATCGGCACGATCAGGATGATGGCGAGCGGCAGCATCAGGCTCTCGTACTGCGCGGCGAGCACCAGGAACACGAACAGCACGCAGAGCGGGAAGATGATCAGGCTGGTATTGCCCGAGATGAGCTGCTGATACTGCAGGTCGGTCCATTCGAAGGACATGCCCGGCGGCAGCGTCGACTTCAGGATCTGTGTCATCGCCGCCTGCGCCTGCCCGGAGCTGTAGCCCGGCGCCGGGCCGCCATTGATGTCCGCGGCCGTGTAGCCGTTGTAACGCTGAACAATGTCGGGCCCGAAGGTCGGGTCGACGGTGAGGAACGACCCGAGCGGGATCATCTGTCCCGCGTCGTTGCGGACCTGGAGGGTCGAGATGTCCTCGATGCGGGAGCGGAATGGCGCGTCCGCCTGTGCCAGGACCTCATAGGTCCGCCCGAAGGCGTTGAAGTCGTTGACGTAGAGCGATCCCAGGTAGACCTGCAGCGTCTGGAAGACGTCGTCCAGATTGACGTGGTCCTGCATGACTTTCACGCGGTCCACGTTGACGTTGAGCTGCGGGACGTTCACTTGATAGCTGCTGAAGAGTCCGGCCAGCGCAGGGTTGCCGTAACCCTCCTTCAGCGCGTTTTGAACCGCGTCATAGAGCGCCTTGGGACCGGCCTCACCCCGGTCTTCAACCTCCAGCTTGAAGCCGCCGAGCGTGCCGAGGCCCAATACAGGCGGAGCCGGGAAAACGACCACCATGCCATCCTGGATGACAGACAACTTCTGGTTGAGCTGCGCGGCGATGGCGTCGGCCGAGAGTCCTTTGGACTTGCGCTCGTCAAAGGGCTTGAGCGCGAAGAAGATGAGGCCAGCGCTCGAGCTGGGCACGAAGCCGTTGACCGACATGCCCGAAAACTGCACGGCGTGCTCGACGCCGGGCTGGTGCATGCCGATGTTGCCGATCTCCTTGACGACTTCCGAAGTCCGCTCGAGCGATGCCGCCGGCGGCAGCTGCGCGATCGCGACCAGGTATTGCTTGTCCTGCTGGGGGATGAACCCGTGCGGGACGGCGGCAAAGCCCAGGTAGGCGAGGCCGATCAGACCTGCGTAGACGAAGAGCGCGATACCTACGCGGCGTACCGTGCCGACGACCGCGGTCTGATAGGCGTCGCCGACGGCCGCAAACCCGCGATTGAATCGGCCGAAGAAGCCGCCGAGGACGCGATCCATGGCGCGCGAGAGCCAGTCGGGCTTGGCCCCGTGGGGCTTCAGCAGTACCGCCGCCAATGCCGGCGACAGGGTAAGCGAGTTGAAGGCTGAGATGACCGTGGAGATGGCGATCGTCAAGGCGAACTGGCGATAGAACTCGCCTGTCAGTCCGCTCACGAACGCGACCGGCACGAACACGGCGCACAACACCAGCGTGATCGCGATGATCGGCCGGCTGACCTCGTTCATCGCGGACTTGGCCGCCTCGTGCGGAGACTGCCCGCCTTCAATGTGGCGTTCCACGTTCTCGACGACGACGATGGCGTCGTCCACGACGATGCCTATGGCGAGTACGAGGCCGAAGAGCGACAGGGTGTTGATGGAGAACCCAAACGCGAGCAGCACCGCGAAGGTGCCGATGATCGACACCGGCACGGCGATCAGCGGAATGATGGACGCACGCCACGTCTGCAGGAAGAGGATGACCACCAGCACGACGAGCAGTACGGCCTCGAGCAGGGTATGCACGACCGCTTCGATCGACTGGCGTACGAACACCGTCGGGTCGTAGACGATCGTATAGCGCATGCCCTGCGGGAAGTCCTTGGAGAGCTCCGCCATGGTGGCGCGCACTTCCCCGGAAAGTTGCAGCGCATTGGATCCCGGCGCCTGGAAGACCGGGATCGCGACGGCGTCCTGGTTGTCGAGATAGCCGTTGGTTCCGTACGACTCGGCGCCCATGTTCACGCGGGCGACATCGCCCAGGCGCACGACCTGACCGTTGGCGCCGGTCTTCAGTACGATGTCGCGAAACTGGTCCGGTGTCGTCAGGCGCCCCATCGCGTTGAGGGCGATCTGGAAGTCGGCCTTCGGATCGGGCGGGGCGCCGATCTGGCCGGCCGCCACCTGGATGTTCTGTGCCTGGATGGCGTTGATGACGTCACCGGCAGTCATATTGATGGCGGCGAGCTTCTGGGGATCGAGCCAGATCCGCATGGCGTAGTCGCCGCCGCCGAAGAGCTGCACGTCGCCCATGCCAGGCAGGCGTGCGAGCACGTCGCGGATATTGCGGACCGCATAGTTGCGCAGGTACAGAGTGTCGAAGCGGCCGTCGGGGGAATAAAGGTGCACGACCATCGTCAGGTTGGGCGAGCTCTTGGTGGTGGTCACACCCAGATTTCGCACCTCGTCGGGCAGTCGCGGCAACACCTGCTGCACGCGGTTCTGCACGAGCGTCTGCGCGCGGTCGATGTCCGTCCCCACGCGGAAGGTGATGGTCAGAGCCAGCGAGCCATCCATCGTCGAGGTCGAGGACATGTAGAGCATGTCCTCGACGCCGACGATCGCTTGCTCGAGCGGCGCGGCGACGGTGCTCGCCACGACCTTCGGGTTTGCACCCGGGTAGGTCGCACGCACGATCACCGAAGGTGGCACTACCTCCGGATACTCGCTGACCGGCAGCTGCGTGATCGCGATCGCGCCCGCGATGAAGATGAAGGTCGACAGCACCGCCGCGAAGATCGGGCGGTCGATGAAGAAGTGTGAGAGTTTCACCGATTCTCCCTGGAGACGGAGCCGCTCTCGGCGGACTCGGTGTCGCCGGCGGAGCCGTTGTCATGAGTTACGCTCTGGGCCACCATCGCGCTGTGCGCGTCATGATGCTCACCCATCGCGATCAGTTGCGGGTTTACCTGCATGCCGGGGCGTACGCGCAGCAGACCGTTGACGACGATCGTGTCACCCGGCTTGAGTCCGGATCGCACCACGCGCAGCCCATCGACCATGGGCCCGAGATCGACGGGCCGGTAGTCCACCTTGTTGTCGGGACCGACGAGGAGCACGTAGCGCATCGTCTGATCGGTACCGACGGCACTGTCGTTGATCAGCACGGCTTGATAGTGGTCGTTGCCGATCAGCTTGACGCGGGCGAAGAGGCCGGGGACGAAGTGGCCGTCCGGGTTGGCGAGCAGCGCCCGGGCGTAGATGGTGCCGGTCTCTGCGTCCAGAGAGTTGTCCATGAAGATGAGGCGGCCCTCGTGGGAGTAGCCGTTCTCGTCAGCCAGGCCAACGTATACCGCATTGCCCAGAGCGTCCGGGCCGGCGCTGGTGGGCGCGACCTTGCGCCCAGTGGTACCGGCATATTTCTCGAACGTCAGGTAAGCCTGTTCGTCCGCGTTGAACTCGACGTAGATCGGGTTCAATGACACGACCGTGGTCAGCAGCGTCTGGCCGTTTGTGACCAGGTTGCCGGTGGTGACGATCGCGCGACTCACCCTGCCCGTGATAGGAGCCGTAACACGCGTGAATGTGAGATTGAGCGCAGCGGAGGCCACCGCCGCCTTCGCCCCCTCCACGTTCGCCGCGGATTGCCGCTCATTGGCGGCTCGGGTGTCGAACTCATCCTTGGAGATAGCGTGGGCCGCAAAGAGATTCACCGCGCGGATCTGCTCGGCCTTGGCCAGCGCCGCCTGGGCGCGTGCCTGGTCGAGGTCCGCTTCCGCGCGCTGATAGTCCGCCTCGTAGGGACGAGGATCGATGACGAACAGAACCTGGCCCTTGTGGACTAGAGTGCCGTCGACGAAGTTGACGGATGAAATGTACCCCGACACTCTCGGGCGAATGTCGACGTGGTCCACGGCGCTGAAGCGGCCGCTGAATGTCTCCGAATCGGTGACGGTCTTCGAGATGACGCGTGCGACCGTGACCTCCGGGGCAGGCGGCGGCGCAGGGGCGCGCGCGGCTGCTGCGTCCTTGGAGCAGCCGGACAGTGTTAGGACGGCCGCGGCGGCCGCGGCGGCGAACGAAGCAATAGCGATGGATCGAGTACGCACGATGGAGACTCCCTGGGCTTGCCCGTATTAGACGTAGCCGAACCCCACGGATCGACGGGGCCGGGCGACAATAGTGACGTTGACGAACCGTCTCCGGTATGGCTCGCGCGGAGGGGGTGCGCGGTGTCCGGCGGCGGGTGGGAGCCTCTCCCTTAGGAGGGAGAGGCGGTAACAGATCGGATACATCTGTGCGATCGCAACGAGCCTGTCTGCGACGCTGCCGCTGGCCGGCTTTTCAACACCGGTTTTCATGGCGCAACCCGCGTCAGCGCCGGAGGCTGCGCGCCTCGCGGGCTTCGGTGAGAGGCGCTTGACTTGCGCGCCGGATGCGACCATCTTAACCACGTATGTGACCGGTCAGTAACATGAGTTCTGCGTACGTTAGTGACCGGTCAGTCACGTGTCAAGTGGAGATCCTCATGAGCCAGCTCAAGAAGGCACAAGTCTCTGTAAATAAAGGAAATATTACAGAAAAGCCCGGATTACGGGTGCGTGATCGCATCATGCAGGCGGCGGGAGAGCTCTTTTACGCGCACGGGATTCACGCCGTGGGCGTCGATGCCATCGTGAGTGAGGCCGGCACCAATAAGATGAGCTTTTATCGCAGCTTTGCCTCGAAGGATGAGCTCGTGGCGGAGTATCTGCGGACCGAAGAGCGGGAAGGCTGGCATTGCTGGGATGACACGATTGCGGAGTACGCCGGCAATCCACGAGCGCAGGTCGAGGCGCTGTTTGATTTACTGGTCACGGACACTGACCCGATGGGCGCGAGAGGTTGTCCATTGGCCAATGCCGCCGTGGAAATCACGGAGTCAGATCATCCGGGGCGCCCGATCATCGAGCAGTACAAGGCCGAGATGCGTCGACGCTTTCGCCAACTTGCGCATGAGATGCGTGCCCGTGAAGCGGACTCTCTCGGTGATGCGCTGTTGCTGTTATGGGAAGGCAGCTATCTGACCCGCCTCACCCTCGGCCAGCATGGCCCCGTGCAGGGTGCGGGCAAGGCGGCACGCGCCTTGATCGCCGCGTACGTGGACTCCTGAACCTGCAACTGTCGCCTCGGCTTTGATTCGAGTCGGCGGTATCAGGATGGCAACATCGTCGCGGAATGCACTCCGCCTACGAGAGGCGGTGGTTGCATGCCGGGCCGGCGGATTTCCTGCCGAAGCGTCGGGCGGCGTCTGCGCTGCGGCAGCTCGGGCGATACCCAGCGCCCGGTCGCGATGCTTCGGTTCAGTGCCTCGATGACGCGCACGTCGGCGATCCCTTCCTCGCCCGACGGCTCTGGCTCGAAGTCGTGGAGGATGGAGTCGGAGAAGTAGATGAGCTCCGGCGCGAATTGGTCGCTCTTCCGAAGTGACTGCCATCGGCTTCTCACAGAGAACGTGCAAACCAGCACGTGCGGCGCGCTCTGTGTATTCACGATGCATCGAATTGGGCAGCGCGATGTAAACGGCGTCGACCTCGCCACTTGCGAAGAGCTCGTGGGCATCTTTGTAGCTGCACACGCGGTGCACGCCGTAGCGACGGGAGAGCTTCCTCAGCTTTTGCGGATCGTCGCAGACCAGCGCCGCCAGCGCGCTATTCTGCTGCGCCTGCGCGAAGGCCGGCAAGATCGCAGTCTGCGCGATGTGGCCCAGGCCGACGACGGCGTAACGGATCTTCCTGCCGGGGACGACGCTCTCGGTCGGCCGGCGGCCGGTAGCGCTGCCGCGGCTTCGGCGGGCAGAGCGCCCTTTTTCGGCTGCTTTGCGAGCTGGCCCGCGCTGGCGGGAGGACGATCGTCTGGCCATGCTCGGAGCCGAAGCAAGCACGGTGCCGGAACGGGCGCGACAGGGTTTTGAGCAGCATCAGAATGGGCCCGGAATCAAAGGCTTAGGCTCGAGATTGCTTGACGGGCGCCAGCGGTCCCGGTCTAATACGCGGCCCTCCCCAAAGGCGGCCAGGTAGCTCAGTTGGTAGAGCAGCGGACTGAAAATCCGCGTGTCGGTGGTTCGATTCCGCCCCTGGCCATATCCGCCTCCTTTCCCCCGCTTCGCTGCCCTACGACCCACTACGCTACGGTACACGTAACGTACTGATTTCTAGCATAAATATCCCATAAATCGGCCCTAAGCCCTTGTCGGCTCAGGGCTTGACAGCGCGCCCAGTCTGGGGGCAACTTGTGGGGGCAACTCGGCGATTTTGAGAGCTCTGGGGGCAACTGCTCGGGGACAACCGAGGGCCGCCTCCCGGGCATCGGAGGAGCGGAATTCATGCCGATCACTCACGTCGCGATCGTCAACGCGAAGCCGCGCGAGAAGCCCTACCGGCTCTTCGACGGCCGTGGTCTGTACCTTGAGATCTCCCCGTCCGGGGGCCGCTGGTGGCGCTTCAAGTACCGCTTCAATGGCAAGGAGAAGCGTCTGTCGCTCGGTGTGTATCCGGACGTCAGCCTCAAGGAAGCGCGCGACCACTTGGAAGACGTGCGTCGCAAGCTCAGGGCCGGCATCGATCCGGGCGAGGAGCGCAAGACCCAAGGCATGGCATTTCAAGCGCCCCCGTCGGGCGCCACGTTCGAGACGGTTGCGCGCGAGTGGTTCGCCAAGCATTCGCCGGCGTGGGCGCCGGGGCACGGGGACAAGATCATCCGGCGCCTCGAGCTCAATATCTTCCCCTGGCTCGGCGCGAAGCCCATTGCCGACATCAAGCCCCTTGAGCTGCTCGGCGCGGTCCAGCGGATCGAGCAGCGCGGAGCGAACGAGACCGCGCACCGCGCGCTTCAGAATTGCGGCCGCGTGTTCCGCTACGCCGTCGCGACCGGCCGTGCAGAGCGTGACATCACCCGTGACCTGCTCGGCGCGCTCGCGCCTGTCGTCGAGCGGCACCACGCCAGCATCGTGGAGCCGAAGGCCGTCGGTGCGCTGCTCCGGGCGATCGACGGCTATGCCGGCTCGCTGGTCGTGCGGTGTGCACTTCGTCTTGCGCCGCTCGTCTTCGTGCGGCCGGGGGAGCTGCGGATGGCCGAGTGGGACGAGTTCAATCTCGACGAGGGGGAGTGGAGGATTCCGGCGACGCGCATGAAGATGCGGGCCGCGCACTTCGTGCCGCTCTCCCGCCAGGCCGTCGAGATCCTGCGGGAACTCCATCCGCTGACGGGCGATAAGCGGTTCGTCTTTCCCGGGGAGCGAAGCCGCGATCGAGCGATGAGCAACAACACGGTCAACGCCGCACTCCGCAGGCTCGGATACTCGAGCGAGCAGATGACCGGCCACGGGTTTCGGAGCATGGCCTCGACGCTGCTCAACGAGCAGGGCTGGCATCCGGACGCGATCGAGCGGCAGCTCGCGCACCAGGAGCAGAACGAGATCCGGGCCGCGTACAACTACGCCAAGCATCTTCCGGAACGGCGCAAGATGATGCAGGCGTGGTCGGACTATCTCGATCGGCTGCGCTCGGCAGCCGCCGCGATCCCGCCAAAGAGTGGCGAACTAGTGCGCGGGCGTAGAGTTAGAACCCCCGCGGCGCCACAGAGGAATGCCTGAGTGGCGAAGACCAGAAGGCGAAAGGAACGCCGACCACGCTGCCTGCTGATCGCCGGCCCCAACGGTGCGGGGAAGACGACGTTCGCGCGCGAATACTTGCCGAACGACGCTCGTGTACTGAACTTCGTCAACGCCGACCTCATTGCAAGCGGGCTGTCGCCGCTGCGACCCGAGCTCGCCGCCGTCTCTGCCGCGCGATTGATGCTGGAGGAGATAGATCGCCTCGTTGAACGGCGCGCCGACTTCGCGTGGGAAAGCACCCTGAGCGGGCTGGGCCATGTAAAGCGCCTTCAGATCATGAAGCGGCTTGGGTACCACGTGGAGATCATTTACCTGCGACTTGCATCTTCCACGTTGGCACTGAGACGCATAGCAGCCAGAGTGCGGCAGGGTGGGCACAACGTGCCAAAGGCGGACGTACTGCGACGCTTCTCCCGAAGCTGGCAGAACTTCGAAACCCGCTACCGGCCGCTGGCAGACGCCTGGGCGGTGTATGACAATTCCAGCAGGCCGTCGAAGCTGATAGAGTCAGGCCCGTGAAAGCAAAAAGCGCGATCAAGAGCAAGAGCTCCAACAGGAATCCGAAGCTCGCGGCGCGCGTCGAGCGTGCGCTGCTGCGCGCTGGCGAGAGCGCCCGGCGCACAGCGCGGATGTACGGGACGCCGCTCTATGTCTGGGAAAACGGCAAGGTGATCGCCAAACGCCCGTAAGGGGCCGACCTCTCAGTTGTGCCAGGGGCGAGGGCCCGAGTCACTCCTTTCCCGCGCGTTGCTCGCCGAGGAGTGTTGGCGTGAAATCCGCGCGGCCGCGGCCCGACCGGCGCATGAAAAATCCTGCTCCCGTTCGCTCTGTCCATTCGGCCACACGTGGAGATCTGGTATCCGGTATGGGACGACTCAAGGCGGATAAAGTCCTGACAACGCCAGCCTATCCCCTGATCGAGGCCGCGCACTACCTCAACCTGCCGTTGAGCAGCCTGCGTGCGTGGTGCCTCGGACAACCTCTGCGAGCCGACGCGAAGACGCGCTGCTTCGAGCCACTGATCCAGCTGGACGGCGACCAGCGGCGAGCGCTTTCGTTCCTGAACTTGGTCGAGGCACACATTCTCGCGGCAATCCGGCGCAAACACGACATCCCGCTCGCCGTCGTTCGGCGCGCCCTCGACTGCGTCGCCAAGCAACTGCGAAGCGCCAGGCCGCTCGCGGAAATGCAATTTCAGACCGACGGCGTGGACCTGATCGTCGATTGCCTCGGCACGCTCATCAACGTCACCCGGGAAGGGCAGAGAGAGATGGCCGACGTTCTGCGCCAGCATCTCAAGCGCATCGAGCGCAATGCCGCAGGGGTTCCCGTTCGCATGTTCCTGTTTACCCGAGCGGACGAAAGCAGCGGGCAGCCCGCGGTGGTGATCGATCCGCACATTGCCTTCGGTCGTCCGGTTCTCGCCGGGCGCGCGGTTCCGAGCGCAGTTCTCGCCGATCGCTTCAAAGCGGGAGACAGATTCGAGCAACTCGCCGGAGACTACGGCACGTCCCCGCAGGCGATCGAGGAAGCGCTCCGCTGCGAGCTCGACCGCCAAGCGGCTTGACTCGGCGGTCTTCTACCTCGACGGGTGCATCGATTCGCGCGTTCTCAGCGAGACCCTTCTTCAGTCGTACAAGGGCGGTTCCAGACGTGGTCATTGCATCACGATCGGCTATGCACCATACCGGCCAACTTCGGCCGGCCGCCACCGTAGTGCGGTTTTTCCCAAAGCAGCCGTTCAAACGCGCGACCGCTCAAACAAGTGCTTGGCCCACGACGATATCCCCCCGCAATCGATACAAGGACGGTGCGCCGGATTCGCAGGTCAAAGAGGAGCTCCCACGTGCGTTCGGTGATCGGGGGGTCTAGTGCTGCGCTGCACTGCTTCACCCCAGCGATTTGCCAGATGCACTTGTAACGCCCTTCGGAAGGGCCACGTCGAGCACAGAAGGTGCATCCATGCTCGGAGGCAAGGGGAATGCCACGACTGCGCCTGCAGCGTCAAAAATAGCCCTCCTACAGGCCGCAGCGTATTCAGGATTGGCGTGTTCGAAGAGATATCCACACGGCGCAAAGAGATCGGGTGTGTGGACCAAGGCCGCGCCAAGCCTTTTCGCGGCCGTCTGGCATTTCTCAGTGAAAGGGGCCTCGCGCTCACTCGGCTTTTTTAGGCGATACGCGTTTCCAAATAGCACCCCCTTCGCGTGTTCATTCGCGTCCTCTCGCGCAAAGTCCTCACCTATGTTGCGCTCCAATTGACTGAACTTGTCGATATTGATTGCCTTGGAATCCTTACCTTCAACTTCGCCTATGAAGCGACCCTCCGGGCTCAAGAATACAGCGTCAAACTCGGAGTCGCCATCTTTGAAGCTGTCTGCCGTGAACCCCAATAGCTGAAGAGCGCGAATGACAACCAATTCCAGCGGTTTCCCCTGTTCATAGAGAAGGCCCCGTAGAGAGGTGACAGAATACAGTTGGCTTTCCAGTCCTCGCTTCTGCTCGTCGAGACGAAGCGCCTCTTGACTGATGCTAGAGATCTGACTCTGTAAGGCCGCCTCTGTCGCGAGACGATACGTGTCCGTGGTGGCCCAATCGGGCTCAGGCGTAATTGCAGCTTCTGAAGCTAGTGAATCCGCCAGTGAGACCACGGCGGCAACCAAGCGCTTGCCAAAGCTCTTGGCCGCGGTGGTCCAGTACCGTTTCTCGACTCCGCCGACCTCTCGTGACTCGGTGAATCTCTCTCCATCAAGATTGAGTGTCGGCAGAGCAACTATTGAGTCTTGCGTAAATGAGCGACACCTCAGAACAGTTCCACCTGCTTCCAGAAGGCCGCCACCAAGGTGGCCCGGCGTTGCATGGATCTGAGGTTGCGACGGGCGCGGTGCGCCACGTCGGGAAGTCACGAGCGCAAGAGTTTGGCATCGCGCGACGCTTGAGATAACCCCAAATGCATTCCACAGGGTTCAAGTCCGGTGCGTAGGGCGGCAGATAGTCGATGAGGATTGCGCCGCACGGGGCCTCCAGGTGAGCCCGCACGAGTTTGGAGCGATGTGCTAGACGGTCCCAGATGATGAGCAGCTTCTTGCCGATGGCGGCTTGCAGAGCTTTGAGAAATTCAACGATTTGGGGACTCTCTGATGGAGCCGTTGAACAGCCGGAAGTAAAATCGCCAGTAGCTCAGCCCAGCGATCACCGAGAGCTGCTTCCAGCTGAAGCTGTATTGCAGCACCGGCGTCTGTCCCTTCGGGGACCAGGTTCTCGCGCGACAAGGTCTCTCGGACAGACCCGACTCGTCAATGAAGACGATTATTCGGCCCTGTCGCGCAGCGATTTTTAGTTCTGGCCACCTCCTGGCTTTCCACGTGCGCACCGCCCGCTCGTCGCGCTCGCGAGCCACCCCGGTGGGGCGCTGCACGCTCCAGCCCAATCGCCCGAGCAATCGCCACACCGACGAGGGGACCAGCTTCACTGCAAACTTTGACTCGATCAACTGCGCGATCCGCGGGAGCGTCCACAACTCGGTCGGAAAACCCGCCGCGAGCGCACCTTCCTTCAGAAGCCGCACCAGCTCTTGGCGCTGCGCGGCATTTAAGCGTTCCGGGCGCCCGTACTGCCTCGCCCGACGCAGCGCCTCGAATCCACCCTCTTGCCGCGCACGCTCCCAACGCATCACCGTCTGGCGCGATACACCTACCTGGCGCGCGACCTCGGCTTGGGCTTCCCCGGCCGCGAGCAACCGCCCGCCGCGTCGGCGACGCCGTTCCAGCTCCTTCATCTTCTGCGAATGGCTCATTGGTACCTCGAATGTAATCACTCGAAGTACTTGGACCGCAAGAGCAGGGAAAAGTGTCACTCAATTACGCAATTCTCAATAGGCCACCCGTGCCCTTACGGAGAAATGCACCAACGGTACGATTCCCGGCCTTGGTGCGTAGGATTGGGCTGGAGATCTCTCCTTCAATATACAGGCGATACTCCGAATGCTTTGAGAAGTCGGACCAGTAAGGGGCCAGAAATCGGGCCTCCCCCGCGAGGCGCATCTCCGTTCCGGTCGCAGCCACGTAGCTCCATTTTGTGGGCACGGCCGCGTACGCTGGCAATTGATCGACGATGCGAGTGGCTCTGGCATTCCTACCGGTACCCGAGTATTCCTTCTGCCCTGTGGCGGCATAGACCACCTCTGGCTTGTCTAAGAACACTATTACTAGCTTTCCGGCATCTACTGCGGCCGCAAGTTCTCGGCGCCAATGTGCAAATGCTTCCCGAACCTTGAACGAGTAGTCATCTGAAAGGCACGTCTTTCCAAGATATGTATCTGATCCGTATGTGTCAGGAATACCGGGCTGAAACACTATGATGTCAGCGTCAAGCAAAGACCGGTCTGACAGCAACGGAACATACTCTACTTCGCCTCCAGGAACCTGAAAACCTACCGAAATGAGCGAACGTGCCATCGCAATCCCCTATGAAACGTAACGTCTCGAGGTGAGCCTGTAGCCACTTGATCTGAGGTGGCCATGTCGCGCGTCTAGCACTTTATTTATCACGTCCCGCTCCAGTGAATGTCGGATGCAACTTTCACTTTTCCCAAAATATTGCGACCCAGCCCTAGAGCCAATGGCACTTACTTAACGGCAAGCGCGAGGAGCACCTGACGGTAAGGCTTTGAATGATATGGGGGAAGGCTGGCTGGGATTGGTAAGATGTTGTTACCACACATCCAGCCCACCAACCCCGAGGCCAGCCTTGAGAGATCGTAATGCCGGTTTTCAATCTCAGCAACGTCAATCTCGCATCGGGGGGCAAGCGCAGCGCCTTCAGGCGGTGGATTTCTTCAACGTGCTCACCGGGCCCGAGCTGCTGGAGAAGACCGAGGCATTGCTGCCGGAGCACCGGGAGCGAGAGTATCCGCCGACAGTGACGCTCGCGATGTTCTTGAAGCAAGCTCTCTCGCAGGATCGCTCGTGCCAGAAAGCCGTCAACGGCTGGATCGCCCAGTGCGTGGCCGAAGGACTGAACCCCCCGAGCTCGCGCACGGGTGGCTACAGCAGAGCGCGCGGGCGGCTGCCGACGCAGATGATCACGACGCTCACTCATGCGACCGGGGAGTTGCTTTGTGGGCAGGCGCCGGCGGGCTGGCGCTGGAGGGGTCGGGTGGTGAAGCTCGGCGACGGCACTGGGCTGTCGATGCCGGATACGCCGCAGAACCAAGCTCGCTATCCGCAACCGTCCAGCCAGGCAGACGGAGTGGGCTTTCCGCTGATGAGGCTGACTGGGGTGATTTGCCTTTCGACCGGGGCGGTGCTGGATGTGGCGATGGGACCCCATGCGGGCAAGGGAAGCGGCGAGCTGGGGCTCATTCGCCAGCTCGAGCAGACTTTCCAGAGCGGGGATGTGTTCCTCGCGGATGCCCTTTACTGCAACTACTTCCTCATCGCCCGGATGCAAGCACTCGGGGTGGATGTATTGTTCGAGCAAAATGGCTCGCGGATCACCGATTTTCGCCGCGGCGAGCGTCTTGGCGTTCGCGAGCACATCATGCGCTGGGAGAAGCCGAAAACCCGGCCAGAATGGATGAGTCAGCAGGAATATCGAGCCTTTACGACGGAGCTGATCGTGCGCGAGGTGAAGATCGGCGGCCGGGTGCTGGTCACCAGCATGCTCGATCCCCGCAAGGCACCCAAACGCGAGCTCGGCAGACTCTACGAGCGCCGATGGAACGTCGAACTCGACTTTCGCAATCTCAAGACGACTCTGGGTCTGGAGGTGTTGAGTTGCAAGACCCCGCCGATGTGCGAGAAGGAGCTCTGGACCTACCTGCTCGCCTACAATTTGATCCGTCTGCTGATGGCGCAGGCGGCGCTGCAGGCCGGTATGCATCCGCGTCAGTTGAGCTTCAAGCATACGGTGCAGCTGTGGACCGAATGGGTGGCTCGGGGGCTCATCAGCCTGACCGCCGCACACAGCGAGGTCCTCTTCCGTGTGATCGCGCAGCAGAAAGTCGGCAACCGCCCCGGTCGAATAGAGCCGCGCGCACGCAAACGACGCCCGAAATCATACCAGTGGCTGAAGGTGCCCCGCGCCAAAGCGAGGCGCCAGGTGCGTTTGTACGGCTATCTTCCAAACGTTTCACCTTAAGTAAGTACCATTGGCCCTAGAGCCGAAATTAACAAGTAGTGCCGTGAAGGTCAAAGGAGAGTTGGTCAAAAAAAAGCCGAGTGCGCTCATGCACTCCAAGTCATTCTTTTCACGACAATATCGGCCGGCATATCCGTAAAAAATGTCCCGATAGTTGCCGCGACTAGCCTCGGCGCCTCGACCCAGAGACCATGAGCGTCCGGCTATCGCGGCTCCGATGGCGGCTGTTCGAAGACGTAAAGGACCGGGGAGGGTCGGGATGGGCCCTTGGCCGCCGACCGGCATGATGTGGCCAAACCCGGACGGCGCAGCGATGAAATGAGCGCTCCGAAGCTGACATTCGCAAGTAATTCGCGTCGCTGAATAAAGGCAATTTGCGACGGAGTTTTGCGACGCGTAAATCGCTGATTCGACGAGCGCAGAACCTTGTCGCCAGACTTACCCTTTTATGCAACAGCGAATGCCGTTCCACCGCGCCCCAAGCAAATATTATTTTTGCCGCGCCACAGCCACTTACCCCATACCCCACTTGGCGAGCACGCCAAACACCTCAATCAGCCGGTCGGCGCATCTGGCGGCTCATGCCGTGACGCTTCGAATTGACGCATGCGATCCTTGAGTGCTGCTAATTCCCGCTCGATAGAAGTTATCCGGTCCAGGGTGTAGTCGAAACCCGAGTAATCCATTGCTTCTGACCACCTGGCGACTTTGTTCATCAGACGACGAAAAGCCCCGGGTCCCCGGCTAACGTCAGTTGTCATGGTCATTGCTCAATTATTGAGTCTTGCGTAATTGAGTGACATCTCAGAACAGTTCCACCTGCTTCCAGAAGGCCGCCACCAAGGTGGTCCGGCGTTGCATCGATCTGAGGTTGCGACGGGCGCGGTGTGCCACGTCTCCCAAGTCACGAGCGCAATAGTTTGGCATCGCGTGATGCTTGAGATAACCCCAAATGCATTCCACAGGGTTCAAGTCCGGTGCGTAGGGCGGCAGATAGTCGATGAGGATTGCGCCGCGCTGGGCCTCCAGGTGAGCCCGCACGAGTTTGGAGCGATGTGCCTGCAGACGGTCCCAGATGATGAGCAGCTTCTTGCCGATGGTGGCTTGCAGAGCTTTGAGAAATTCAACGATCTGGGGACTCTTGATCGAGCCGTTGAACAGCCGGAAGTAAAATCGCCAGTAGCTCAGCCCAGCGATCACCGAGAGCTGCTTCCAGCTGAAGCTGTATTGCAGCACCGGCGTCTGTCCCTTCGGGGACCAGGTTCTCGCGCGACAAGGTCTCTCGGACAGACCCGACTCGTCAATGAAGACGATTATTCGGCCCTGTCGCGCAGCGATTTTTTTAGTTCTGGCCACCTCTTGGCTTTCCACGTGCGCACCGCCCGCTCGTCGCGCTCGCGAGCCACCCCGGTGGGGCGCTGCACGCTCCAGCCCAATCGCCCGAGCAATCGCCACACCGACGAGGGGACCAGCTTCACTGCAAACTTTGACTCGATCAGCTGCGCGATCCGCGGGAGCGTCCACAACTCGGTCGGAAAACCCGCCGCGAGCGCACCATCCTTCAGAAGCCGCACCAGCTCTTGGCGTTGCGCGGCACTTAAGCGTTCCGGGCGCCCGTACTGCCTCGCCCGACGCAGCGCCTCCAGTCCACCCTCTTGCCGCGCACGCTCCCAACGCATCACCGTCTGGCGCGATACACCCACCTGGCGCGCCACCTCGCCTTGGGTTTCCCCGGCCGCGAGCAGCCGCCCGCCGCGTCGGCGACGCCGTTCCAGCTCCTTCATCTTCTGCGAATGCCTCATCGGTACCTCGAATGTAATCACTCGAAGTACTTGGACCGCAAGAGCGGGGAAAAGTGTCACTCAATTACGCAATTCTCAATAATTGTCCGATAGCCCGTCAGACGCGCCGCGGCAGGAGCACCAAGTCGGCCGCTTCCTCAGCATCTTTGAGGAGCGTCTTGCGCGACATGCCTAGCTGCGCACGCATGGTCAGTCCACGCGCTAAATCCGTGACTTGGATCGCACGCGCGGCTACGGGAAAGTCAGACGGGATGTCTCCCGCGCTGATCCCGTCCCGGAGACGGCGCTCCACCAGCGCTGCGCCGCCGGCGACCGCGCTCTGCAGGAACCGCTGAACCTCAGCGTCGTTCACAAGCGGCGCGACGCACATCATGAGGCAGCCCCGGGCGGACCCTTTCTCGGTTGCACTTTCGACGGCGTACCTCAGAAAGTCCGCGATCGAGTCGCGAAGACTCTGTGGCGAGAGGAGTGCCTTCGCGGCTGATGCGCCCTTCCGTTCTGCGTACGCCTTAAGGACGCGCAAGAATATCGCCCGCTTGTCCCCAAAGACGGCATACAGGCTCGGCCGTCCCACACCCATCCCGGCGACGAGATCGTCAATCGTCACTCCGTCGTAGCCTTTCGACCAGAACACCTGAGTCGCCTTTTCCAGCGCCCCCGTCTCGTCGAAGCTGCGCGGTCGACCCACGGGCCTAGCGGTATTTTGAATCATTTAGTTCAAAACTCATTGACAATGGTCATCACACCAATATATAACTGAATGGTTCGAAATTAGCAAGCCGGCATCACGACTCGGCCTTTACCCTTACGGAGCCGCCCATGGAACATTCGATCGCTCTCGTCACCGGCGCCACTTCCGGGCTCGGCCATGCGGCAGCCCGCCTGCTCGCCGGAGAGGGCTGGCACGAGATCATCGTCACCGGGCGCAGCCTGGCCGGGGCCCAGCAAGCGGCCGCTCAACTCGCGGCTGAGACCAAAAAACAGGTCTTCACGCCGCTGGAGCTGGATCTGGACAAGCCGTCCAGCGTTCAGTCCGCCCTTGCCGAGCTCGTCAAGCGAGGTCGGCCGATCGATTTCCTACTGCTCAATGCAGGGATGGTTCCATTCAAGAAGCGCGTGCTCACTGCTGCGGGCATCGAGGCGTCTCAGGCCCCGCTAATCGGCCATCATCAACTGACTGTCGGGTTGCTCGCGCCAACCTGCTGAGCCCCAACGCGCGGATCGTTATCGCCGGCGCGGAACCTGCCCGAGGGGGCGTACCCATGTTCAGCTACACCGACGTGCCAGCCTTCGCGGCCAAATACCACCAGGGTGACCGAACCGCCGCTGTGGAAGCCCTGCTGCGCAACGGGCCGAACGTGAAGTACGTGCCCAACAATGCGTATGCCGACGCGAAGCTCATCATCGCTTGGTGGGTCGCGGCGCTGGCGCGCCGGCTACCCTCCGGCATGGCCGTGTACGCTGTCTCGCCCGGTGCGGCGACCGCCACCAAGGTGGTGCGAAGCGCTGGCCCGGTGTTGAAGTATCTGTTTATCCCAATCGTGAACCTCATTCCCGGCATGAATCAGACGCCGGAGACCGCGGCCCGTCGGTACCTCCAGGCGTCGGAGTTCGGAACCGACGTCTCAGGGCAATTCTTCGCCTCGGCTCAAGGGAAGTTCTCAGGCCCAATTGAGGCGCAGCGCCAACCACACCTCCACGATCGCGCCAACCAGGAAGCCGCGTGGCAGGCCGTCGTCAAGGTCTCTGGCGTCGATTTCGAGCCTGTCAAACCCGCGTCGCCGTCTGTTCCGCCGATAACAAAACGGCCCGTCGGACCATAGAAAAATTCGTCGTCTTCCGCAGCAACTTGAGAGCGGTGTCTCGAAGGAGAGCCCGATCGCGGCTGAACTGATCCCGGTAACCCGGATCAGCAGGCGATTGCGGAGCTACATGATCGCTCGACGGGGTCTTACGGTATTTTGAAATAAATAGTTCAAAACGTCCTTGACCACGGTCATCGTGTCTAATATCGTACCAACCAGTTCAAAATCAGCAAAGCAACCCTAACCTCGCGAGGAGAATACACATGGAACGGTACCAAGGAAAAAAGGTGGTAATTATCGGCGGCACGAGCGGCATGGGGCTCGCGACGGCGAAGATGCTCCTCGATGGGGGCGCGCGCGTTCTGGTGACGGGTCTCTCGAAGGCCGGCCTGGAATCGGCGCAGAAAGAGCTCGGAAAGGACGCCATCGTGGTTTCGAGCGACGCGCGGTCGTTGACGGACATCGACGCCCTCGCCGCTCGGGTGAAGACCGAGTTCGACACCTTCGACCTGCTTTTCGTCAACGCCGGGTTCAGCATTCCAACGCCTCTCGGGAGCGTGACCGAGGCCATCTACGACGAGATGTTCAACCTGAACGCCAAGGGACCGTTTTTCGCGGTCCAGAAGCTCGCGCCGCTGATCAATCGGGGAGGCGCTGTCGTCCTCACGACCTCGGTCGCCAACGTCAAGGGATTGCCCGGCCAGGCCACATACGGAGCCGCCAAGGCTGCGCTGCGATCATTCGCTCGGACGCTCGCCGTCGAGTTGCTTCCTCGGGAAATTCGCGTCAACGCGGTGACGCCCGGTCCCATCGACACGCCGATCCTCGGCAAAGTGTTTCCCGATAAAAACGCGGTCGCCCAGGTCAGGGAGAAGATGGCCGGTATTATCCCGATGAAGCGCTTCGGAACGTCGGAGGAAATCGCGAAGGCCGTCCTCTTCCTCGCGTTCGACGCGACCTTCACGACCGGCGCACGAACTTCCGGTCGATGGGGGTTGGTCGCAACTGTGAAGGCGATGTGGTGGACGGCAGAGTTTGGGGCTGGAGAAGTAGGCAGCTCGGGTACCGCGGTACGTTAGACCACTGCCTCCGCTCCGACTTTTACCAATAGAACACCCTGTGCGTGAGGACTTTCTGCAGCGCCTCCTCGGAGCGCTCGGCGGGAGCGACGGGATCGCGCTTTGCCTTGGCCGCCTGATCCTCATCGGTAAAGAGCAACGGCCGCCATGCCTCGATCAGATGCCACTCGATGTAGTACGCCAGCATGCAAAGGAAGATGTGGGCGCGCACGCGATTCTCGAGCCGATGGTGGATGGGACGCACCTTGAGGTCCACGGTCTTCAGTGCGCGGAACGCGCGCTCGACGTTCGCCAGCGCCTTGTAGTTGCGCACCGCATCGGCCGCCGACATCCGCTTCTTCGGGACTGAAGTGCGGATCACGTAGATGCCATCGAGCGCCGCCTCGGCGGCGACCTGCTCTTCGAGGACCTTGAAGTCAAAGCGCCGCTCCTCGATCGTGAGCTCGAAGTGTTTGGCGACCTTGTACTTGTTGACCACGCGCCCGACCCGCACGCCGATCTTGTCCTTACCCTTCAGCCGCCCGGCCTCAACGCTCGCGCGCACCTTCCCAAGCTCCTTTTGAGTCGCCTCCAGAAGCGCGCGCCGCTTGTGGGCGCGTAGCTTCGCCAGCTCGGGGTTGCGGCAGGCCACGAGACGCTCGCCGGGGTAGTCCGGGTGTGCGAGCTCCATGAGATTGCGCTCATCGAACAGTCCCAGCTGCAGCGTGTGAACGTGCATGCAAATCCGACCAGTTTTTCATGGAATCGGCGTCGAACCATGACCAGGGGAGAAAAGGTTGTCGTTTGAATTGAATCAAGTAGTTGTGCTGTAAGCGGCTGGCTCGATTGGACCCCGCGGGTCAACCTTGGAAGCCGATTGACATTTACGAGCGAATTAACGCGAGCCGGCAATTCGGGCTGCTGGCGGCCCTATGGACGAAACATCGACTCCATTAGATCACCGAGGAGCGCCGATCTCACCTTGCCCGGTATCGGGATACCCCCGCTGGAACAGGGCGTTCTCTCTCTCGGGTACGGCGAGAATACTGGCCACGGCTGTCCCGATCGCCTGCACGTCTGGCATTTGCACGAGACGCACCCGTAGATGGCCGGTGCGACCAGGTTCAACTGGTGCTGCTGGGCTTCTGCGCGTCTGCTTTCCCGCCGGTTCCGCAAACCGTCTGCGCAACACCCTCGGCGAAAGCGTTTTCGATGTCCTCGATGGACTTCGACGCGCCGTAAATGCCGCCCCACGCGAATGTCTTCGAGAGCGCGAAGGATTCGAGCACCTGGTGCTGCGGCATTCGGAACACGCTAACAGTACCGTCAATATGCATTTGGCCAAGACCAGCCAGCATCGCACGTGCGAACGCGTTGCCCTTGTCGTACTCCGTGACGAGGATGTCGATCTCGTAGCTACGCGGGCCTCCTGCCTGCAAATTGCCCTGCATGCTCTGAGCGACTTTGGCCTGGATCTCTTGCGCGAAGCGTTCCTGTTGGTAGGGCAGCATCTTGACAGTCGAGGCGGCGGCGACGTCGACCTTCACAGCATCGCCAGCGGAAACGCGAAACGGGACTGTCCTCTCTGTGAATTCCGCTCTGGGCGGTGTACCGGCACACCCGGCCAGGAACATGGTTGAGACCACTCCGAAGAGCGCAACAAGAGCACGGAATCCGCGTGCGGACATGATGACCACCTGATGACAGCTATTTCGAGGTTAAGCGGCCCATAGGAGTATCTGGCTACTATGGATGGGTGAGCGGACCGTAGATGACCGTCGGTTCCACCCAAGCGAGGTCTGATCGACTCTTCAACGTGCGCATCAGCTGAATGAACTCAGCAGGAGTGCGGGCGTACACGGCATATACCGCCGGCCGTGTGATAAGCCTCAAGCCGGGGTATTGAGCAGGGCTGCCGGGAAACGCATGGCCGCCCTTGACCTGAAAGGTGATCTCTCCAGTGATAAAACCGGTCTCCTGCATCGCGTGGTTGTACACGACCCCAAGCGTCGCCGGCCCGATCGGGCTGCTGGCCTTGGCGCGCACGAGTCGATGCATTGTGCGCTGCCTTGTAGGGTCGACCTGCGGGATCGCCCGCTGGGTTGGCAGCACCTCGAGTTGCGCTCCCCTGTCGTTGATCGTCATCGTCTGATCCGCGATCGGGGGGAGCGCGCGTGCGGGCGCCCGAAGCTGCGCGAGCGCGCCGCTCGAGGCGAGAACCATGAGCATTGACAAGAGGAGGCGCGACATCGTGATCTTCCTCAGTGACCGGCAAAGAGCAGCGTCTGCGGCTGCGTCGTCGAAAGAGTAGTAGCCGTCGCGGCCCCGGGACAGAAATCAAGAAAGCGCAGCGTCCACGTGCCGTTGATGGGCTCACCATAGAACGCGTTGGATTCGAACCGTGTATCGGCGAGAGCGGAATTCGTGAATCCATTCGCAGCATGCAGCAAGATCGATTTGGTGCCGGATGGAGAGGTGAGCTCGATCTGATTGCAGGGAAGTCCGGGCGTGGTCGCGATGTTGACGAATACAACCGCGAACTCGACCGTACTGAACGGTTCGCTCACGTTGTAGTTGATGTAGCCACCCGTTGTCGTGCCCGCTGGTATGACGGCGGGCGGGGCGGCGACGAACGTGTAATTGCCGGTCGAGTCCTGCACGGGGGGCAGATACGTGGTGTACGCCTTTGCCATCGCCACGGCCGCCCCGGTGTCGACCGCCCCGAAACCGTAGCGGTTGCTGAAAGTGTAGCCCGCGGCGTTCGTCGTCCAGCCTTGCTCAAGCACTACGGTACTGCCGGGAACGATCGTGGTGCTGGATACCCCGGGGAATGACGGATCGACCCTGACGGCGGTCTTCGCAAGGATGTACTTGATGTCGCGGACTGAGAGTTTCGGATTGGCCTGGAGCATCAGCGCGATGGTGCCCGTTACGTTCGGCGTGGCGGCGCTCGTGCCGTTCATGGTGGCCGTATACTGGCACGTCGGCGCGAGCGGGTCGGCTCCGTTGGAGTCGAGCTCGTTCACCCCATTTGGAAAGCTTGCCGGTGGGTACTCCGCATTAGCACATCCGCCCCGGCTGGTTGTGAGGATGGCCGGCTCGTAGTTGACGGCCGCCAGACCGGGAGCATACGCCGCACTCAAGCCGTACTCACCGCCCGGCGCGGATATCCAGAGGGCGGAGCCGGTACTCGAGTAGCTGGAATGGACGCCATTTGCGTTGATGGCACCGACGACGATGGGGTAGTAGCCGCCCCGCCGTTCATCGGACGCCGGATCGCCGCAGCTCACACCATACACTTGGGCGTACTGAGCGCAGTACGGGCTCGAGTTCCCCTCGAAGTCGCCGAAGTCGTTGCCTGCGGCGTTGACAATTGCGGCACCGAGGCCGCCGCGCAGCGTCATTGCAGTTTGAGTGATCGCCTGAAATGCTCCACTGAAGGACGGCAGCGCGTTCGAATCGGACGAGATGCTGAAGCTGGCGTTGAACAAGTCGTTGTCGACCGAAACCGGAGCGCTTCCGAGCGCGGTCGCCATGTTGGCCACGCTGAATGTGAGCCCTGGCGCCAATAGGTTATAGCCCCGGAGAGTCGCATTGTAAGCGATGCCCCGGCCGCCTTTGCCGTTGAAGGCGACCGCACCGATGATCCCGGCGACCTCTGTTCCATGATCAAAGCCGGCGATACTCGGATCGGGAGAAGGATCATCGGTTCCGGTGACAAAGTTCAAAGAATGCGTGAGATCCACGTTGGCGGCGAGATCCTCGTGCGCGACCTGCAGGCCACTGTCCACCACGCCAACCTTGATGCCCTTCCCAGTGAAGCCGCTAGCCCAGGCCGAGGCCACGTCCATATCGTTTCCCGCTGTCGGCGGCGTAGAGGAGAATGCATTCTGGCCCGTGTTTTGGATATCCCACTGATTGGGCAGCAGCGGATCGGAATTCAGAGCGACGGATACGGTGTCGGTCGCGGAGGTTAATCCGTTGCTTACACTCACCGTGAAACGGTCGGATGCAGCCGATGCAAACCCAGGAATCGTGTAGGTGATGGCGCCCGTACTTGCGTTCACGGAGGCCGTGCCGAGGGCGGGCATCGTCGCAAGCGTATAAGTCAAAGGGAGGGACTCGCGGTCTGTGGCGATCACCGTGCCTTGAGAGGAGCTCGGCGCCGCGCCAAGAACGTCGACGTTCATCGAAGTGGCTTGCACCTGAGGCGGGGCGGCCGTGACGGTGATCGAAAGGGGGCTCGACGTGGTGGTGTTGTGCCCGTCGGAAACGGCCACCGTCGCCGTGTAGGACCCGTGGTCCTGAAAGGTGTGAGAGACGGTCACCCCCGTGGCGTTTCCGCCATCGCTGAAGGTCCACGCGTAGCTGAGGGCGTACCCTTGAGGGTCGGTGCTGCCGGAGGCGCTGAAGGTCACGGTAAGAGGCGCCTGGCCTTGCATTACGCCCGCGGTGGCTATTGCGACCGGGGGCAGTGGTGGGCCGCTGGTGGACCCGCTACCCCCGCCTCCGCAGGAGACCAGAGTCAGGCAACAGGCGAACGCGCAGGCGCGCAGAAAGCCGATCGCCGATCTGGCTGTGCCCGACGGTTCCCTCGCACCATGTTCAGTGTGCATACAGCGATCTTCGCCCCACTCAATTCTGTTGAATGAACGCGGTTGAACCTTACAGAAGGAAACGCGTGGCAGTTGTGATGTCGTTCGCACCCTGCCGGTCTTGTTTTAAAAAACCTCTTGACAGCATTACAGCATGCTGAAAAGCCCTCCGACGGGAAGATCCGACCTTCGGAACCAACTCTGGGTTCAGACTGCAAGTTAAGGAAACTCTGAATTACCGGTAGAGTCCAAGGTACGGGTCTCATTCATGCGGATTTCTCGATGAAGCAGCAGACGCTGACGGGATTTGAGCGATACGCGAAGACGACGCGCCGCGCGCAGTTTCTCGCG
Organism: uncultured Pseudomonadota bacterium; assembly: GCA_963812925.1. Classification (GTDB taxonomy): domain Bacteria; phylum Pseudomonadota; class Gammaproteobacteria; order Steroidobacterales; family Steroidobacteraceae; genus 13-2-20CM-66-19. The sequence continues at coordinate 724,338 of CAWEXF010000009.1, forward strand.
GATATGCAACTGATCGTGCCGTGGGCGGAGCTGACCGCGGTGGTCGAGCCGTTTTATCCGAAGATCAGCGAAGCGGGCGGTCGACCGCCGTTGCCGCTGGAGCGGATGCTGCGGGTGTACTTTCTGCAGCTGTGGTTCAACCTGTCGGACCCGGCGGTGGAGGAAGCGCTGTACGAGTCGGCCTCGATGCGCAACTTTGTCGGCATCGATCTGGGGGTGGAAGCGGCGCCCGATGAGACGACGGTGTGCAAGTTTCGCCATCTGCTCGAGAAGAACAAGCTGGGGAAGAAGCTGCTGACGACGGTGAACGATCACCTGCGGCGCAGCGGCATCAAGATCACGACCGGGACGATCGTCGATGCGACGATCATCGGGGCGCCGAGCTCGACGAAGAACAAAGAGGGCAAACGCGACCCCGAGATGCATCAGACCGCGAAAGGAAAACAATGGTACTTCGGGATGAAGGCGCACATCGGAGTCGATAGCCGTACGAAGCTGGTGCACACGGTGCTGGCCTCGGCGGCGAATGTCGCCGATTGCCTGGCGCTGCAGTACTTGCTGCACGGCAAAGAGAGGCGCGTCTGGGGTGATCAAGCGTACCGCGGACAGAAGGCCGCGATCCGCGCCGGGGCGCCTCGGGCGAAGGACTTCACCAACCAACGTTACCGATGGGGCAAGACGCATCGATGAGTCGGTCAAGGCGACCAACCGCCGACAAGTCCAGCGTGCGCGCCAAGGTCGAGCACGTCTTCGGGGTGATCAAGCGGGTCTTCGGCTTTCAGAAGGTGTGTTACCGAGGCTTGGCGAAGAACCTGCACCGACTGGAGGTCACCGCGGCGCTGGCGAATCTGTTCCTGGTCAAGCGGCGATTGCTGGCGATCGTAGGGAAGGTGTCTGTGAAATTCGGGAAACGGGCGAGAAAGTGATCAAACCAGCAGCAAAATGCCGCCATAGAGCGGGCTCCAACGCTCTCGTCGCACTGTCTGCTGCGCGCGCTACCGCTCGCATCGTCAATTTCGCTGGTTGTTCAGAGTTTCCTTAACGCCTATAAGCCCCTAGCGACAGCAATCGGCGGTCGAGCCGCGTCTTGCCATCTAGCTTAATGGACTGCGATCGGCTCGATCAACGACTGCGCGGACCTGGTGTCAGCCGCCCGCGCAGCAGCCGAAAACTCTCGCCTTGCCGAATGGGAGCTCTCTGTCTACAACGCCCTGATGACATGGGGGCCAGCGGACGCCGCTGCCTCACCATGTATCGGCGAGCTTTTCACCAGTTCGTGTCCGTTTGCTTCTTGGCAGCCTTCTTCGCCAGCGCCTTGCGCTTCAGGGCGTGCTCGTCACTCCCGGACGTGCTCGCGAGTGCGACCTTTACAACGTCGCGCAACTCGATTGAACCCGGTGCGAAAGAAGCAGGGAACGTGAACCCATCCTCGATCACGTGACCATACGAGAGCGTCGGACTCACCGAATCGATATGGATCGTGCAGCAGGGCTTTTCCGAAGGACCGAGATTGACGCCGGACTGCGGATCCACGACATCTTGGCCGAGGTAGACCGCCCGGTAGTCGGCTCCGGCTTCGATGAGGTCTCCGCCCTGATTGATGGTCACCTGACGCCCGTCGGCGCGCAGGACCTCAGGCGGGAAAGTATTCTGCAGGATGGCGGTCGCCATCTGTTCATCCAGGCTCCTCACCAATTTCGCCGTGATTGCCGACCCGTCGATCGCGACGCCAAGTGTGGTTGGCGCGGTGCTCGGCAAGGCGTAGCGGAACGACTGCGAGAGAACAAGTTGACCGGTCGTGGCATTGACGACGCGCAGGTTGACCTCGGCACCGCCCGAGTACCACACAAGGTCCCGGTTGGCGAGGCTCAGGTGCTGCACGTGTGGCGTGTACCCAAAGGCCACGATCGTCGGCACCACGATGAGATCCGTCGCGAGCTTCTGCCCCGAGCCGCGCGGTGTCGGCGACCGTCGCCTGCCCTGCGCGAATTAGGTTCATTTCGCTCTCGATCTGGGCATCATCCTGACGATCAAGCACCGTGAACCGGTTCGACTGCGTCAGTGCGTCTTCGAGGGACTGCTGGATCTCACGTCCGAGGTCGGCGGCGCGGACCTCATTTTGCCCGACCTGGTACTGCACCGCTTGAGCATCGGGCACCGCGACGACGATCCGCGTCCGCTTGGCCGATGCCGGTTCGGAGTACTTGGCGACCTCCGCTGCAACCTTCACTTCCCAGTTTGCCTTCAGCTCTGTCCGCTCGGCGCGGTAGTCGAGACTCTGTGCGCCCGTCGCCCTGTCCCATTGGCCTGCCACCGCGCCTGCCTGGACGGCTCCGGCGCCGCCCGATCCATCGGCTGCGACTGCCGCTGAGCCTTCGGCGGCGCTGACCGACCCGGCGTCGTGGCTCGGCCCCTGGCTTGCTCGCAGCGACTCCTCCGTCGTGACCTTGCTCGGAGCAAGGCTCTTCTGCGAGAGAATTCTAAAGCCCTGGATGGCGCCCTGCGTCTGCGTTGTCACCCAGCTCGCATATGCACGAATCTGATCCGGAGTGGCGTCCTCGCCCAATTCCACGGGCGCGGTCCCATTTGAGGCAAGCACGCTGCTGACGCGTGTCCCGTTGACCTCTTCCACGGCGAGTTGCAGCGCATTATCCACTGCCGCCTGCACCGTAGGCCCTGTACCAGTGGTGATGATCTCCTGTGTCTTCACCCCCCCAAACTGGGGTGCCGACCGCGGCGGCCCTTGCACGGCTGCCGCAACCGGCGCTGCCGCTCCCGAGCGATTCACGGCGCTCGTCCCGGGTGCGGTCGAGACGTCTTGCCTGGAGCACGCGGCCAAAGTGGCGCTCGCCACCAACGCGCCGACGACCTGAGGCCAGGCGCAACCGAGCCGCGCGTGCCACCGGTGCGAGGCGCCGACGCGATCGAACGTCCTGGATCTCACGGCGAGAGGCTGCCGAGCGCGCTGGTGGCATCCGCCGGGATCTTGACGCCATTCTTCTGGCCGATCATCACGGTGTTCTTGAACACCGAATACAGCGACTTGGAATAGGCCGGAGTGACCTTGGCAATGTAGAGTCCGACTTTGAGCTTGTCGGCGCCCGTCAGCATGCCCGAGAGCGCTCCGCCGCCCGATGCGGCAGAGGATGCGAAGCTCTGGGCCTCCGACACCGTTTTCGAGGTATCCATGACCCCGACGGCGAAGTGCGGCAGGCTCGCCGTGTAGGCGGCCCGCTCGTCACTCGTGAGCGTGCCTTTGCTTGCCTGTTCACTGGCGATCTGCTGATTCGCTGCCTGTGACAGCTCGACGGTCTTCTTCAGTGAATTCTCATCGACGGCGCCACTCGCGAGTGCGGTCTGCTGTGCCTCGAGCAATTCCGCCTTGTCCTTGAATCCGTAGGCCCGCTCAAGAAGCGCCTGCGCCTGCAGGACCTCCCTCTGCGATCCTACGAAAGCGGTGATGAGCGCCTGCTGGGATGCGCCCAAATCCGAATGCGTGGCCGCTTTCGGGCCGCCCAACGAGGGCATGGTGGGCCAGGCATTCGCGACCGGAGCGAGCACGCACGTGAACGCCACCAGGCCGCCTGCGACGATGAAATACTTGCTGAGCTTGAACATACGACATCTCCTACACAGAAGCGTTGGCTTCTGACGCGGTCTCAGATTCCCTCGAGTCGCGCCTTGCCTAAAAAACCCGAAAGAATCAGTGCACCCCTCGGTTTGCCAGCTCGTCCACGAGGTGCTGCGCGCTTTCCCGCGCCGCCATGGTGAGTGCGTTGGTCTGCGCGACGGTGACGTTAGGTCCGAGCCCCGCAAACTGCACGGGCCCGACGGATGCCAGGGTCGCCGCGAAGCGGCCGGATACGTTGTAGACCTTTGCGGTCACCGTAACGTACACCCGCGCGTTGCCGCTGACCGGATCTGTGCCTGGCATCCCAATATCCAGCGTGCCAATGGCCAGCAGCCCGATGCCGGCCGCGTGCACGCCCTGAGTCGTTTGGTACATGACCTTGGGCGGCAGATCATTGCCGCTGCTGTAGGCGGTCCTGATGCTGTCAATGTTGAGCAGTCCATTGCTCGCGCCTTCCACCTGATCGGCATCGATGACCTGGTAGCCCGCATTGGCGAACACGCCGGTCATTGCGGTATTGATGTCATCAGACTGAGCCACCTGCCACGTCACCTTGTCCGCCTGGACCACCGTGCTGCCCCCGGAGACCGAACGCACGCTCTTGTGCGTGTCGATTCCATCCGAGGTCTTGATGCTGTGGGCATGGATTGATTCGCCCTGAGTGGTGTCGCGGCCTTCGGTGGTATCGCTGTCGACACGCTTGTAAATGCGGTCATCGAACTGCTGGATGCTTTTCTGGCTTCGCGCCATGAAGAGGAAGGTGAGCATCTGATGATTCGTCGACTGGACGCTCGCCTCGGATGCCGTGCCGACACCCAGATCGCTGGTCAAGTTGTCCCGATTGATGTCGGCACGCAGCACGACGGTATAGGTCTGTGCCTGCGGGTCATCCTGCTGCGACAACACGGTGGTGCTGAGCACGTAGCGGCTGACGTGTCCTGCGAAATAGTCGTGCCGGCTCTCGAACAGCCGCTCCTGGGCGCTGTCAGAGCCGGCGACGTACTGCTCCAGCGCGTTGAAGGTCGCATTGGCAAACGCCTGCTGCCGCTCCGTGGCGGTCAGCCGCTTCCCATAGGTGACCGTCGCCATGCCCTTCTGCGAGACCGTCTGCGCAAGCCCGGGCGCCGCATGCAGCGCAAGAGCCAGAGCACACAAAGCCGCCATACGGTGAAATGGTTTCATCGACATGATTGGATGAGCTCCTGCACTGCAAGCAACTGCCGTTGCGCCTCCCGGCTCCCGGGCATGGATGAGTGCACCCACGCTTCATCGGGAGTGGAGATCGCTTTGGCGAAATGATCGAACAGCACCAGAAGCGTTTCGTAGGATGCAGCCCAGTCATCGGTTGCCCCTTCGGTCACGGGTACCGTCTTTGCCGCACCTTGACGCATCTGCCGGGAGAAGTAGACCCGCCCTGAGAGCGGCTCGCTCACGGTCAGCGTTGCAAACGCGCCGTAGAGATAGACCGACGACACCGAATCCCGGCTGCTCAGAAGCTTCTTGAATCCATCAACCGTGATGGTGATTCCGTAATCTGCCGGCGGAATCGAGAGGTCATACACGTCGCCTTCGGCAAAGTGCGCCGCCATGGCGCCACCCAGCGCCTGATTGCTCTGATAAGGGAGCAATGAAACATGCTGATCTGCCGCGAGGTATTCGCCAAACTGCTGCGCGATCTGGTCCCTGATGACGTTGAGATCGGCCTCTTGCGCCAGCGCATGGATATACTCATGCGCCTTGGGGGCCAGCACAACCGCAGTGAGCCGCAGGTGCCTCGCCGCTGCGCTCGGCACCTCGGCGTGCTGCAGGGTATCGATGAACTGACTGACGAGCGATGCGCGTCCCGTGACCCCGAAAATCAGATTGTGGTAAAGGTTGCTCAAATACTCGCTTCCGGGGGCGGAGGGGACGAGATCGATGTATTCCAGCGCAAAGGGATACCCGCCGAGGATCTGCTTGCTCTTGAAGTTGAAGAACAGCGCCTGGGCGTCGATCTCGATGCGGATCTTGTATTCTCCGGCGATCTGATTGATCGAGGTCGATTCGCGATCGATCGCAAGGGCCAGCGCCGTCGCCTCGGATTCCTCGTGCGTCGAGCCGAGCTGGTCGAAGATGATGTTGAGTGGGAGCTTCTGGCGCTCAATTTCCTGCCGCAGGTTTGCATCCAGCGACCTGATACCGCCAGCTGTGAGATTCAAAGAGATGTATGGAAAGGCTTTTGTGGTATCCGCCGCGGCACTCGTATAGGCAACTCCCGCGAAGTACGCCTGTGCCGCCTGCGCATGCGGCGAACCCCCTGCGCCGGCTAAAAGAAGCATAGCCGCAAGAACATGACGGATGCCGCGGAGGTCCATGGGAAAAATGGTACACAGTCAGAGATTAGGTAATCTAGATGCGCGGTGTGAACGCCCCTGCAATAACAGCGCCTCGACGAGGATCAAGTTCACAATTTGCGTGAAAGGTAGGGGGGATTCCGATTCGCAGGCAACCAAGTCAGCCAGATGCGTCGCGAGAAATTCGCGGCTCGCTGACGGCAGATTTTCGAGCCAACTTCGCCATCCGCAGATCGCACGGCGACATTTTGATGCTGACCAGGTCGTCGCTCTGAAGGGCTTGAAAAGTCCTCTTATTTGCGGTCTTGAGAAAAAACGACCGCATAGGAAGGCCTATAAGCCGAGATCTCGGGGGTACCCGCGACTACGACACCCCCGAAATCCGCTCTCTCTGGTGGCGCTTAACGTCAGGCATGTCGCGCCGCCCCGGCTCAGGGTACGAACGGCTACGAGGTCCTCATCCCGAACGCTCCGAGTACGTGAAGACGGGGGTCAGGCTCGCCGGAATCTGAGCTGAGGGCTTGGTAGGCACCGATGAAAACGTATACAGATATGGCCTGCTTGTCTACAGTCTCATCGTCGCAGGGATCCCTTGACCAAATCCCGGAAATTCCGTATCTTACTCGTGTTCCGTGAACTTCTGGTAACGCTATGAGTGCGGTCACAGCCACTGAATTCGCCAAAGCTTTTGGCCGGTACAAGGAAGAGGCGCAGCGCGAGCCGGTCGCGATCACCAGCTACGGCCGGGTGAGCGGGTATTTCGTGTCCGCGCGCGAGTACGAGGAGCTGCAGCGGCTTCGAGCTTTCGAGCGCCGGGTGCACCGGATCAAGGACCTTCCGCCGGAAATTGCCGAAGCCATTCAGGGGGCGAAAATGAATCCGGCCCACGACCATCTGAATGCGCTTCTGGACGAAAGCCGGAAATAGCAGAGGCTGAGGCAGCTAACACATGGCGGGGTTCCCCGAACCGGAGGTCGGCCTCGTCATTTCGTACTCCTATCTTTGGAAGGAGGAAGAGGAGCAAGGCTTGGTTGAGGGGCGAAAGGACAGGCCTTGCGCCATTGTGCTCACTGTCGAAGTGCCCGCTGCCGAATCTAACCGCCGCAAGCAGGTCGCCGTTGCGCCGATCACGCATTCACCACCCCACGACCCGAATGTCGCGGTCGAAATTCCGCCTCGCGTCAAAGAGCACCTGGGGCTCGACGGCGAACGATCCTGGGTGATCCTGGAAGAGGTAAATATCTTCACGTGGCCGGGCTTCGACCTCCGCCCCATCAGGAGGGACGAAACGCGCATCGATTACGGCCTGTTGCCACCGAAGTTTTTCGACCAACTCATCGAAAAGTTCAAGGAACTACGATCCCAAGGAAAGGTTGAGGGCGCCTCCCGTGATGAACCGGCGGCGGCCGCGAAGGGGTAACATGCGCTCGGGGCGAACTGACCCTGCCCGCATCCACCATGTGAATGGGGCTTGTGCCAGGAATGTGTCGAGCTCAGATTGGGTGTGCCAAGAATGTGCCATGGGTAGGCTGGTTTGAGGGGTGACAAGCGCTGCAAGTGGTTGATTTATAAACCACTATACCAGCCCGGAATCCGCCTGAAAATCCGCGTGTCGGTGGTTCGATTCCGCCCCTGGCCACCATGAAATCCTTGAGATTTTTTCGAGCTATGCCTGCTCGACTGCCACCTTTCTGCCACCTCCGCACTCGCGGAGGGCTACTTCTTCATTGCTGCAATCAGGTGGTACGCGTCATTCAGCTTGAAGAGAAAATAGGCGATAACAAAAGTTACGACCCAAACCACTATTTTGTTTCGCGCGACCATTGGCGCTCGGGCACGTTGCTCAGGCGTACCGCGGAAGAAAGTCTCTTTGGTGAACGTGCCGGTGAAGGCTGAGAACAGCGCGAAGGCCGGCAGCAAGACCATCATCGCAATACCGACGCTGCGGGGCCAACGACCGGTGAGAATATTATTGTAGCTAATGCCGCCGAACATTAGCGCCACTAGAGCGCCCCAAAATAGGCGCTTTCGACTGAAATGGAACTGCAACTAACGTCTTCCGAAAGCGGTCAGAGGGCAAAGTCTGCGGCCACTGGTCACCGATATCCAGCGGCCGCTCTCCGGAAGCACGATCGCATCACGACATCACCGCTCTTGGCCGACCGGGATCTTCCGCCGCTGCCGGCCAAGCGAGTCAAGGCCGCTGACTTCTGCGGTCCGAGCGCCCAGCCGAGCAGACGGCGCGAATGGCGATCCATCACCGTGGCCAGATAGCGCCACTGATCGCGCACTTTCAGGTAAGTGGTGTCACCGATCCAGACCTGATCCGTGCGTTGTACCTGGATCGTGTGTGCCCTAGGGCTGTCGGCGCGTACCTCGGAAATATGACCTCAAGGCCTTGACCGGCCTGTCTTGCCTTTGTATATTGCCATTAAGTTATATAAATAGCTGGTTATGCAATCATCGGAACGCCTCGACCTGACCTTCGCCGCTCTGGCCGACCCTACCCGCCGTGCCATCCTGGCGCGGCTGGCGACGGGGGAGGCCACAGTGACGGAACTCGCCGAGCCGTTCGAGATGAGCCAGCCAGCCATTTCCAAACATCTGAAAGTGCTCGAGCGCGCCGGCCTCATCTCGATGGACGTCGATGCGCAACGGCGTCCACGCAAACTGGAACCGAAGCGATTGGAGGAAGCCGTGGATTGGATCGAGCGTTACCGCGAGATCTTCGAACAGAACTACCAGCGCCTCGATGCGTTGCTCGAGGCGCTGCAAGCCAAACCGTCCAAGCGCAAACGAACAAAAAAATAGCGCGGACATGTCGGCGCCCAATCACGATGAAGCACCAAGGACAAGACAATGCCCAAGCCCGCAGAAGTTACATTGCCGAGTGATCGCGAAGTTCGCGTCACACGTACGTTCAATGCGCCCCGCCAATTGGTGTGGGATGCGCATACCAAGCCCGAACTCGTGCAGAAATGGCAGGGTTATGATGGCTGGGATATGCCGGTGCGCGACATGGATGTCCGCGTCGGCGGCAAATACAAGTGGCAGTGGAGAAGCCGCGAAGACGGCAAGCAGTTCGGCTTCTTCGGCACGTTCACCGAAGTCATCGTCCCATCGAAGATGGTCCACGAACAATATTACGACCAGGGCGGTATGGACTTCGCCATGCCGGTTGGCGATCCCTGCATCGTGTCACTTGAACTCAGTGAGCAGAACGGCGTCACGACGCTCGTCTGCAATTTGACGTTCGCGTCGAAGGAAGCGCGTGATGACGCCGTCTCCACGGGCATGACCGACGGCATGGAGTATAGCTACGCCCGCCTCGACGACATGTTCAAAGCTGCAGCGTGAAGGAGGAGACGATGACCAAGATGTCTCCCACCGCGAGCCATCGCAGTGGTCCGCTTGATGGTTAGATGCGACCTATTACGACCGACTGGGCGCAAGGGTTCCCTCCGGATTCGGCCAAGTGATGCAAACGCGAGCGCCGCCCAACATTGATGAAGCGATCGTTACTCCGCCGTGATGCCACTCCACGGCGCGCTTGACGATCGCCAATCCGAGACCGTAGTTCCTTTTCTTCCTGGTGGTGTCGCGCTCGAGCCGGACGAATGAATCAAACACGCGTTCGCGCTCCGACTCGGGGATCCCCGGTCCGTCGTCTTCAACGAGCAACTCGTAGCCCGACGCGCCACGGCGAAACGTCACCGCCACCTCGCGCTTGGCATAACGCACAGCGTTATAGAGCAGGTTCTTCAGGACGCTGTCCATCAGATGTACATCGCATAGCACCTGGTGTGCGTCTTCCTGAACTTGGGTTCTAATCAGCACTTCAGGACGTGTGTCGCGCCTGACATAGTCGGCGATGGCGGGAACGAGAATCGTGAAGTCGTGCGGGCCAATATTCAGCGTGACATCGGCGCGATCGAGGATCGCATACTCCAAAGTGGCTCGCACAAGGTCATCGATCGCCTCGATGTCTGCCTTGATATTGCGAAGAGGGTGTTCGACTTCCGCGAGCGATCGCGCCTGTTTTGCGAGATCGATCTCGAACTGCATACGCGCCAGCGGGGTCTTGATCTCATGCGATACCGCGTTCGACATGTCTTTGTGTGAGCCGATCAATCGATCGATGCGTTCCGCCATGCGGCGAAAGGTCTGGGCCAGAGGGTAGATCTGCGAATGCGGCTTGATACGGGCTTCGAAGCTCCAGTTCCTATCCCCGAAACGAGCGGCCGCGCGCTCGAGGTCGCGCAGGTCGCGCGCGAGCGGCCAGATCCAGAGCATGAGCACCAACGCCATCGCGGCGTAGAACAGCAAGGTTACCAGCCAATCCAGAGCGCTGCGGTGCGTGCTGAGCACAGCAGACTCGATGGCAACTATATTCGTGCCATCCAACCTCCGCATAGACCACACGCGTCCTTTGGACCCCTGCATGTAGACCGTATCGCCAAGCGCCAGCTTCTGCAGAGTGCCCGGACCTGCGATATCCGCCGTCGTGAACAACTCAATGTCGACGCCGGACTGTCTCGACAAATCGGAGACTATACTTCTCCACTGCGCTGGCGGTACAGCATGCAATCGCGCGGCTAACGTGGTCGCCGCAACGCGGACCGACTCGTCCGCAGGCGCCCCCGGCGAGCCGTAGAAGGCCAGGATTCGGTCCTGACCCCAGCTGACCACCGCCAGGGTCACCACGATCAACACGTACAGCCCGAGGAAATGTCGTGTCATCGTTTACCACGCGTCGGCGACGAAGAGATACCCTTGGCCCCAGATCGTCTTGATACGCTCCGCGTTCTCTGCTTCGCCGCCCAACTTGCGTCGCAGCCTCGATATGCTGATGTCGAGCATGCGATCGACCCCGTCATATTCGCGCCGATAGAGAGCACGGAACAGCGCCTCACGCGACTGAATCTGGTCCGAGTGGGTCGCAAGATGCGCAAGCAGGTCGAACTCGCTGCGGCTCAGCTTGACGGTGATACCGTTCAAGCTCACCGAGTGCGCTGCGGCATTGATGACCAACCCACCGAAGCGTATCACCTTGGCTGCCGGCGCTGGATGTCCCTTGGCTCGTCGCAACAGAGCGCCGATCCTGGCCAACAGCACCCGCGGCTCGATGGGCTTGACGACGTAATCGTCCGCTCCGAGCTCCAGCCCGAGCACATGATCGATGTCGTTATCGCGGGCCGTCAGAATCAAGATTGGCTGCTGATATGAGAGCCGCAGTCGGCGGCAGAGGCTGAATCCGTCCTCACCCGGCAGTCCGATATCGAGAATCACCAGATCGGGCTGATCCCGATGCACGCGTTCCAGCGCCCCTTCCGCAGCGCCGACCGCCGACACCCGAAAGCCATTGTTCTGTAGATATCGACTCACCAGCTCGGCTAGGCGCAGGTCGTCCTCTACGAGCAGGATCGAGGCGGTCGGCAGTGTGCGCATTAGGCTGGATCGAGGTGAGGTGGAGTTGCTCAGTCGAAGACGTTCCAAGGTTGCCGCCGCCGGTGCCGATATTGCAGCGCCTCGCGTAGAACTCGAAGCACCTCGGAGGCCAGTATATTCTGTAGCGACGGGTCTCTGAGCTGAAAGGTCAGGTCCTGGGAGAACTCCAGTTGCACAGTGTACGTGCCGGACGCGTAATCCTCCCAGCACCGCTTGATCTCCGGACGGCCGAGTAGCACGAGGCACAGGGACTCATCCTGGGGCGCGCTCCAGCTGGCGCGGACCGCCACGTCACATTGCGTATCGCCGGCTGCGAGCGTGCACAGTCGGGGAGAAATCTCCAATCGGATGGCTTTGCTGGACACGTCGCTCGCACCGGCCGCGGCCTGCGTCCACGCCAACGCGAGCAGAATGCCGAGCGCGCCAGCCAAGCGGGCGCAGGCCACCAAAGCGGGCCGCGAATTGTCAGAGCTAGAACGCGTAGGTCGCACCCGCGAAGACCGTCAGCACATAGCGAGCATTCACGATGGGACTCTCCGCGATCGCGTTTCCAAGATGCTCATAGTCCACAAACGCCGTCAGCCGCCACTTGCTGCTCAGCGGACGCGAATAGCCGAACTTTACGAAGGGGTCGAGCGCCCAGCGGCCTTCATAACCCCCCGGCACGCCATAATAATAGCTGACTATCGCCGAACTCTTCCACGTGAGGCCGACATTGGCTGACAGTGAACCCGTGGATTCAATAAGAGGAATACCCAGCGCGGCTCGGACCTCATTGCCGTGATTCTGGGCTGTGATCTCGTGTAGGAGGTCGAGCTGGCCCGTGATGCCGTGGGTTTCGAATGTCCATTCTGGCCCCGCCAGATAAGTCCAGTGACGCGGCCCCCCCGGAACACTTTCGACACGGGATCCGCCCGCGGTTGTGGTATCCCCGTTGTCGGTACTCGGAATGCCACTAACGAAAATGTTTTGCAGATCGCTGCGGTAGAAAAACACGCGATCGTACCCCGGCGTTGCGATGAGGCTCAGCGTGCTGGCGTCGCTTTCCGTCAGCGTGAAGCCGAGATCGAGATCCTCGACGAAGACGCGCTTACCGTAGTAGCTGAATTGCGGAATCACGACGAGCGGTATGGTCGCTTCATGGTTGACGGGGTCGGTCCTCACGCCCGCACCGAGGCTGACGTTGAAATTCCAATGGCCAACCGCTGCGCAATCCTTGGATGGGGCGTTGCAGCTGTCGCCGCCCCGTTTTCCGTCGCCCATGGCTTCAGCCGCAGGGGCCGTGCCCTGAGCATCTTTGTCCGACGCCGCAGCCTGGGTGGACTGACCCTTACCGTCCGAGGCTGATGCCTGCACGGTCTGAGCACCGTCGTCAGCTGCCCGAGCGCCCGGTACCAGGGCGAGGCCGATAGCGGCCATTAGCAGAACGCTGAATGTGCTCGTGTTCATCCGGCCTTGGAAAAGGGGCATCGACGGCGATCATCGCAGAAATCCGCCCGGGCTTGCTGCGGACCCCGTAGCAATATGTTGCCGATATGTATCCGGCGCGCTGCAGATGCGCTTCTATCTCAACAAAGGGCTACCTTCCCGTACACATTGGCAACGACTATATCGCATGACCTGTCTAATATGGACCCGAGGTCTCCAGGAGAGCCGCCGAGACTTTCGGGCAGTGTCGTCGCGGATAGGGGTAGAACAGTGCCATACGAACACGTCATGCGCCGTGACTCGGTTGCCGCTGTCCTCGCCGCGATGTTGCTGGCGAGCGGCTGTGGCGGTGGCAATGGTGATGAGAGCGACAACAACCCCACGAGCAATGCGCCAAGCCCCATTGTCGCTACTGCGGTCGAGCGGGCGTTGCAGAACGACGCACCCGTCGCGCAGCAGATCGTTGCAGTTGACAATACCTTCGGGTTGGCGCTCTTCAATGTTCTGAATCAAGGCGCGACATCCAACGTCGCCATCTCCCCGACGAGCATCGCCCTCACGCTTCAGATGCTCTTCAACGGCGCCGAAGGCTCCAGAGAGCAGGGCATGTCCCACGCGCTGCAGCTTCAGGGCGCCCTGACTTCGTTGGGCACGAGGGTGGCGTTCATCCCGTACGTCGCAGATTTCGCCGATCTCGCGTCAGGAGTCGGCGTCCATATTTCAGCTGTCGAGCACGAGGCTGTGGTGCAAGTGGATGAGAGCGGTACAGTTGCCGCCGGCGCGCAGGCCGCACCTGCGACCTCATCTGCTTTCGAGCGGAGAACGACGCGTGAGCTTCGACTCTGACGTCCAGGTGGAGAGTGCAGTCGCGTTCGACCACGCCGCTGTGGGGATGTATTCTTTCGAAGGCCGGTGGGACGAAGCGCCGGCGCAATCGCCCGAGCAGGTCGCGCCACTGGCTTCCCCTTATGCAGCGACCAAGAGGGCCGTCGACGTCATCGGCGCTATCGCACTGGCGGTTGTCTTCTCGCCCCTGATCCTGGCTATCGTGATCGTCGCCCTGATCCGGCGGGAGCCAGGTTCCATCATCTATAAGCACCGCCGCATCGGCCAGGACGGACACGCATTCGAGTGCTTGAAGTTCAGAACGATGGTGCTGAATGCCGACCAGGTGCTGTGGGAGCTCCTGGAGCGCGACCCGGCCATCAAGGCGGAGTGGGTGCGGGATCACAAGCTGCGCTGCGATCCGCGCGTCACACGGCTCGGGAGATTTTTGCGTCGGACCAGCTTGGATGAGCTACCGCAACTGTGGAACGTGATGCGGGGCGATATGAGCCTGGTGGGACCTCGCCCGGTGGTCCGGGAGGAGTTGCTTCGGTACGGTCGCAACGTACGCGCCTACTTGTCCGCGAAGCCCGGCATCACGGGTCTGTGGCAAGTCAAGGGCAGAAACGACACTGACTACCGCCGGAGGGTTGTGCTGGACACGTACTACGTGCGTAACCAGAACCTGCTGCTCGACCTCTACATCCTGTTCAAGACCACGCGTGTCGTCCTGGGAGGGAGCGGCGCGTACTGAGGGGGAAAGGCCAAGTCTGAGCAATCACGGCGTGGCGATCTCCAGTTTGAGGTGAATTTCCGATATAGGTAACGCGCACGCGCAGTCCGGCTCTGATGGGACCGCCATGCGAGCTTGAGTTATTGAAGCCGGAAGTCACGACGTAATCAGAGTATTCAAAGCAGGCGGACGAGTCCGAGACGCAGAATCGCTCCATCGCGTGCCCGGTCACCGGCATGGGCGAGAAATCTGTCACGACTCCCTCCACTAAGCGGGCATGTCCCGTCACAATCGCATTATAAAGCCTTGAGTACTCGCGCCAGGTGACCACAAAAGAAAAGGTCGTCCATAGCAGAGCAAACCCGAAGAAGTAGTAGGCAATGATCTTGCTGGCCAGTGGTCGGGTCGACCATCCCCGGAAGGTTCGATTCCGCCCGTGGCCACCACGAGATCGAAGGTATCCACCGAGCACTAGTCATTAGCGACGTCGGACTCGGCAAACGCCGTCGCGGTCAGCTCGATGTCGGCACGCGCGATCTTGAGTGCCTGCGCAGCCTGCCGCCATCTCCGCGTCTCGTGCAGGATTTCCGTGACGATTACCCGACCTCTGTCCTTCGACCCCACATACCACTCTGAGGTCTCGATCACAGTCGCAAGACTTGGGCGGTTGTCAGATTCATCGATGTTCAGAACGTGATCGGCCCGCTCGGTGTTGGGGTTGAGATCGAACGCCGGTGCGAGACGCCAGCCTGTTGGTGTCAGAAGAAACCCATGGTTCCGCAGATGATCGTCGCGGTTGCCGATGGCGACGTTGAAGGCCACCCGGCGGAAGAGCTGCTCGAGGTCGGCCTCAATGTGATCCTTGGCTCCCCGCGCATGCAGAAACTCCGCGAGCTCGAGGTAACTCGTCCCCTCGCTTTGGTTCTTGCGGAGGAGCGCCATCGCGGAGGCATAGAAGCGCCGTCGAACACCTGAACGGTCGAAGCGCCGCACGGAGAAGGTGTGGTACCCGCCGCTGAAGCGGTGCAGCTCGGAGGCCGGCACATCGATGCCTGCGCGGGCGGCCAGTTGCTGCACGAGCGCCTCCCAGGCTCCAACGTCACGGGCGTCATCGTGGGCAGGAAACTTCGCGATCCATAAGCTGCCGTTGGTTTCGGTGAAGCTCGCCTTCGGGCGAGCACCACCCAGGGAAGCGCCCGGAGCCATGAGCACTTTCAGCCACTGACGAAGCGCTTTGAGATCGTCGATCCGCTTCGCGGTGATCTCGCGGGCCACGATCTCGAGCTCCCGAAGACTCGCGGCCGGCGGCACGGTCAAGGTCTCATGCGCGAGGAAGGCGTCCTCACCCCGGCGGCGATAGCGCAGCGCGCCTTGGCGACTTACGTCTTCGACCCCCAAGAGAAAGTCCCACGCATACAGGGCCCGGGGCTTGCGGCCTTCATCCTTGGCGACGAGCGCCTCGCGGCGCTTCATGAGCGTCTGACCCCAGCGATCGGGCGCCGAGTCATCGAAGACGCGAAAGTTGGCGGCTTCCGCGTTCGGGAAGTAGCTTCCCTCGCCGAGAGAGAGGTCGGGGTCGAGCGCGAAGGCCTGAGGGTTCTTGAGCCACGCCGGCTCGTACGTAAAGCGGAGCGTTCCGCGATCGTGGGAGAGAGTGCCGACGCGCGTGCGCTCGAGGAAGTCGGCATCGAGCCACACTTCCACCTCATCGGTCACGGCGCGTGCCCCTTCGGCTCTGGAGTCTTCGGGCGCGCACGCGCGCTGCGACGCCTTCGCTCCGGGAGGGCTTGGTCTTGCAGCAGCCTCCCAGCTTTATCGTCGCGCGCGAGAGCATCGAGATCGTTCTCGAGCCCCAACACAGAAAGAATCCGCAGGAGCGTCCCGAGTGCGATCGCGGGGCTTCCAGCTTCCGCTCGAAAAAGTGTCATCCGTGAGATACCCGCGCGCTGACAGGCGATTTCGATCGTGAGCTTTCGGCGCAGGCGTGCGAGTCTCAGTCGCTCTCCGAGCGCGGTGAGGATGCGCTTTTGGGCCGGATAGAAGGGGGGCTGCTTGGCTGGCATGTATCACAATATAGACGAATAAATCGGAGTAGTCTATAAGGCGATACAAACTAGTCTCTGTGGCACACGCTGCGACGCCTTCGCTCCGGGAGGGAGGTGTTTACTGCACCGACGGTTATCTGCGCGTGAGCCGCAGGGCTTGCCACCCGTACCCTTTCAAGGTGACTCGCAAGCGGCCCGCAGCGTCGACAGCCGCCGTGGGCGCCTCGGGCTGCAGCACATCGCTGACTTTCATGGCAGGTGCGGCGCCCTTGATGGCAACGGTCTCATCGATGGGTGAGTCACCAAAGTTGATGGCAGTGACCTCAAGGTCGCCGCCGTCAGGAAGCCGATTGACCAACACGAATAGTCCCTTCTCTCGAACCGCAGGCGCATCTACCACCTCTCCGGCGTACAACCGCAGCTCCGAGCGCACCTTCAATATCCGCGCGAGCTGCGATGCGAACGAATCAGGATGCTCGAGCTGGCGTGGCAGCGGGCCATAGAGCGCCGTGGCACGCGGGAGACCTGCTTCCGAGCCGGTGGCACCCGGGTTCGAGCCGAGAAGATCGTAGGCACCGCGGTTGATCCAGCGGGTATCGCCATCGGCGAGCCGCCCGCGCACCGCCGCGGCAGGCAGGGTCAGGTCTCCTACCAGATCCCATCCCGAAAGTGCGAACACGCCGGGCTGCATGGCGTTGAAGAAGGCGAGGAGCAAGTGGAGGTGCTCAATCTGCTTGACGTCCGACGGTGTGATTTTGGAAAGGTCGCGGATTCCGAGTTTCGCCGCGATGAGGCTCGCCGTCGTGCAAGCGACACCTTCGCCGAATTTGAGATTGTAGGGCGCGCGCTCGCCGATCAGCCGGGCGTACATCTCCTGCCGGGTGAGATCGACCAGCGTCTGCCCGGTCACTTGGCGACCGCGAAAAGGGAAGAGCTGATTCGCTTGCGCGCCACTGAAAGGTGCGAGGCCCATGTACAGCTCATCGTGATTCTGGAGGGCGTGGATGAGCCGCCCCGAGTCTACGTGGTACTGCTGCATGAGCCGGTAAACGAGGCGCAGGAGTTCGGCGTCGCCGCTGAGGAGCGCGTCGTCGTACTCGGGCCGGGTGACGAAATCGTAGGAGAGATCGGGGCCACCGCTCAACATCGTATGCATCGCATCGAGCGGTGCCGCGAGCTCCTCGAACGTATATCCGCCGAGCTTGCGCGCCGTGTCCGCGAGCAGCTGATTGACCGTAAGGGATAGCGGGTGGTCCGCAAACCAGACCTGGCCGTTGGGCTCACGCTCGATTCCGAGCAGGCTGTTGGCGTCGAGGCGCACCATGTCGTCCCCGAGTACACCGATCTCGTCCACCTCATCGCCGATGACGAGCCGCTCGGTGGCGAAGCTCGGATCGAGCCAGTCAAGCGTCGGTTGACCCTGCTTGAAAATGTGCAGGTAGACCCAGCGACGGTCCACGGCATCGACGCCGCGCACGATGCCAGTGGCGCTCCAGTCCGTGACCTTCACGCCAGGCGCGTAGAAGATGCCGGAGTGCAGCTGTCCCACGATATAACCCTTGGCCGCAAGCGCATCTACGGCAGCAGGACTCAAGTTCACGGCATCGCGTCCAGCAGGCACCGCGGGCAGGAGTCCCCAGTCCGATGGCGGGATGCTGACCATGTCGTAGAGGCCTGGATAATCCCGGTACGCCCTTTCGGCGAGCAGCCAGTCGGCGCCCTTTCCAGTGTGTCCCGGAACGATGTCGCCGATCACGATGGCGCCATGCCGGTGCGCCGTCCCGACGAGCGCCTTGTACTGCGCCTCGGTGCCGAAGTTTGGATCGATCTCGAAGCTGATGCGATCGAAGTGGCCATCCACTGAGGGCGTGTAGGAGTGATCCCGTATGCCGCCCGACAGCTTCGTGGGCCCGGTGTGTATGGCCTGGATTCCGATCGCTTCGAACGCGCGCCACAGCCGCTCGTTGGCGAGCGTCGCGAGTACCGAGGCGCCTGGATCGGTGATGGTGGCGGTCGGATAAGCCGTAAACCAGACCGAAGCCCGGGAGACAGCCGCACGGGGCTCGGGTACACCGTAGGCGTGATGCCATTGCGTGGAGTTGCCGGAATAACTCCGTGCTACGGCCTGTGCCTGATATAGCATGGAGCGCTCTTCGAGCCAGTGAATGTAGTGCGATTCCATAGGCACTCGCTGTGCCGCGGGTGCGCCGTCGGCTGTCGAAGTGTCGGCGCCGACGACGGCACAGCAAAGCGCGATTGCGCAGCCAATCCAGAACCCTGGCCTGCAAAAAATCGGATAAATTCGTTTCATTGTTTCGTTCCGGAGGCCGGCAGCCTCCGAGGCTACCCACGCGCACTATATCGCCTGATTCGCCAAGATCCATCGTGCGGCCGTTCAAGCGTCCAGTGGCTTACCGCCCGTCCTACGGTAGGACACTCAGACGGCTATAAGTTATTGATATCAGGGGGCTCGGGGCGGCTTACATTTTTTCGGAGCCCGGCGAACAGAAACCGCCCAATGGCAAGTGAGCGCCGTCAGTCGTCGTTGCTAGGTACGTGCACGGTTCCTTTGACGCCGTGATAGCTCACATTCCCGCTGCCGGTTGCACCGACCTGAAGATTGCCGGTCACATCATCAACAACCAAGTCACCGGAGCCGATGCTGTCCACTTGAACATTGCCCCCGATGTTCTCGAGTCGCAGATCCCCCGAGCCGACAGACCCGAGGGACACGTCGCCTCGAACGTCACTGAAATGCAGGTCTCCGGATCCGGCAGGGCCCGCCCGCACTTCGCGACGTACATCGCTGACGGTCACATCGCCGGAAGCGGTGCTACGCAATTCCACGTTGCCCACGCCATGCGCATCGACGTCCCCCGAGCCGAGCTCCAGAGCCAGCGCGTCAGTGATTTGGCGGGCTTTCAGGTCTCCCGAGCCGGAATGGAAGTCAAGCGATTCGAGCGACTCGGCGACGACATCCCCCGATCCGCTGTCTATCGCGACGGCAAGCCGAGGAGGCACGCTCACGGAGAGTTTCATGTACGCGTAACGCGAGCGGCCGAGCAGATTGAAGCTGGTTTCATGATCCCCGGTCTGCACGGTCACCGTCGCTTCTGCGCCGGCGTGGGAGGTCTCGATCCTCAGATCATCCAGCCACTGCGGATTCGATGCGCATGCGGTGCCGCGGACTTCGATCTTGGACAGGCCTGCCACTCCCTGGACGTGCGCGTCCGTCGCGCCCAGATTGACCAGCAGTGACTTCAGAGTGGTGGCATCGAGGTCCACACTGCGCGGCGCACTGTAACGACATGGCTCCGCGCCGGCCGACCCTGCAACGACGAGCAGTGCAAGTCCAGCCAACAATGGGATCGCTTTGCGCATCGAAAATCTCCAGCCCCTTCAGGCCCGTGTGGATGCGGCGGCGTACTGCAGGCCGGCCGCGATGTGATGGAGGCGAGTCGCGCTCCACTGCTGGGCGTGCGCCACGACCTGCTGTGAATCCGGAAGCGTCATGGGTGCGGTGACGAACGTGGCACCCACGAGAGTGATGGCGAGGGCGATTGCGGCGCGAGTGGCTTTCTGGATCTGACCCATGATGACTTCTCCTCAGTTGTGTCCCTAGAACACGGTAGTTCGCCGAAAGTCGCAAAGCCTTATGGGGCCGCCGAGAGCTCCCGGCACCAGCTCTCTTGCGGATTAGACGTCGGCCCGGCAGATTAGGTTGAAATCGAGCAGTACGGACCCCCCCACTTAGCGCCGGGTCGCACAATGCATTCGTTCGCGCAAGCCTAAGCCCAAGGTATCGCGGGTGCTGGAGGACCTGGCTGCTACGACAATTCCAGCAGGCCCCCGAAGCTGGTACAGTCTGGGCTCGATTCCGCCCCTGGCTACCATGAAATCAAGCAATCGCCTGGGGGGCGCAACGCGACTAGCAGTGATTCTTGTCAGCCCCAAAGCCCAGCACGCCGCCATAGGACGCCGGCCTGACAGCGCACTGCTGACCAACCTGCCCGGAGTTGCTCCGTGAGAGACGCCAGCCGAACACGCAAGAAACCCGGATCTCGCGCCGCGCCCCCGGCCCCAGTGTTGCCGGTGCTCGCGAAGATCGATCGCCCGCGCGTTTCCAGCAATCACGCGCGGCCACGACTGTTCGCGCATCTCGAGAGCCTCTGTGATCGGCGTTTGATCTGGCTCTCGGCGCCCGCCGGCTCCGGCAAAACCACGACGGTAGCGACCTGGCTGCAATCGCGTGATGCAACCGTCGTGTGGTACCAGTGTGACGAAGGCGATGCCGACATCGCTTCCTTCGTCCATTTCCTCTCACGGTCGCCCGCGCTGCGCACGCCGCCGACGGGAGCGCCGTTGCCCATGTTGGCGCCGGAGCTGTATGGCGCGCTGCCTACCTTCGTGCGCAACTACTTTCGGGAGTTCTGTGCGCGACTGCCGGCGCCGGCCTTCATAGTGTTCGACGACTGGCAGGACATTCCAGCGCAGGCGCCCCTCCATGAGGTACTGCCGCTGGCTCTCGCGGAGCTGCCGCGCGGTGTCGTCTGCGTGATCCTGAGCCGCGGCGAGCCACCGAGCAACGTCAGCAGGCTGCTGGCCAACGAACAAATGGGCTATCTCGGATGGACGCAGATCAAGCTTACACTGCAGGAGATTGAGGAGGTCGTCGGGCGGCAGCCGCCGGCGGACGCGCCGCTCCCGGACCCGAAATCGCTGTACGAGCTCACCCAGGGCTGGGCCGTGGGCCTGGTGGCGATGCTGCGTGCGGGCAACGAGACGGCCATGGGCCATCTCGCGGGCGATCGGCCGGCTGCTCCGCATGTCTTCGACTATCTGACCTCCGAGGTGCTCGAGCGTCTCGATCCGGATATTCAGCAGTTCCTGCTGCAAACAGCCTGCCTGCAGTTCATCACAGTACCGGTCGCCGAGGCCCTCACCGGGCGTGGGGACGCGAGCGCGATCCTCGACTCGCTGGTGCGCACCAACACTTTCACCCTGCAACGACCCGCCTCGCGGAGCTATTACTATCACCCCTTGCTTCGAGAGCTGCTGCGCCGCCGTGCGGCGGCACAATGGAGGCACGCGGAGCAGGAATCGCTGTCGCGACGCGCCGCGCGGATACTGCAGCGCCAGAACGAGCCCGAGATGGCGATCGAGCTGTTGTTGCGCGCGTGTTGCTGGTCGGAAGCCGCGGAGCTGATGCAGCATCAGGCGCCAATCCTGGCGCAGCAAGGGCGCTACAAGACCCTGACGGACTGGGTTGGCGCGTTGCCTGCGGCACGAGCGTCGGAGTGGCCGTGGCTCACGTACTGGCAGGGTATGGCGCGGATGGCGATCGCCTTTCCGGAAGCCGCCGGAACCTTGGAGCGGGCCTATCGGCGCTTCGCTGACCTTGATGATGCACTCGGCCAGATGCTATCGATCGCCGCGCTGCTGCAAGTCCATCTCTTCGGCTTTTCCGACTTCGGCCAGATGCTGCCCTGGATCGATGTTCTGGCCACGCTGCTGGAGCGCCGCACGGATTTCCCATCGCCGAGCGTCGAGCTGACGGTGTTGACGGGCCTGTTCACCGCCGTTGTGTCCGCGCGGCCGGATCGCCGTGGTCTGGAGGATTGCCAAAGCCGCATGATCGACCTGTTGCGCGCGGACGTGGACCTCCATAGCCGGTTCTCAGCGGGCGCGGCGCTGGTCAATCACCTCGCGGTGTCGGGCAATCTGGTCACTTGGCGTCAGCTGATCCCCGAATTCGAGCTCGAGGACGTCGCCCATGCGTTGCCACCGGCGCTACGAATTCAATTTCTCTGGTTTCGTGCGGCCACGTCTCTCATGGGCGGGGATGTCGAGCTGACTCACAGGCTGCTGAATGAGGGAGTGCAAATTGCACAGGACAATGGACTGCCGTTGTTCGCGGCGCGGCTCGAGCTCTCGAAGATCCATTCGACCGATTGCGAAGGGCGGACCGGCGAGGCGCTGGAGAATTTGGCACGGCTGGAGCCGCAGTTCCGGCAGGCTCCGCCCCTGATGAGGGCGTTCTACGCCTATGACCGGGCAATCGTGCAACTCGTACAGGGCGATCTGTCTGCGGCGGAACGCGACATGCAGCTCTCGTACGACATCGTTGATCGGGCCGGCTATGTCCTGGCCAAGTCGTGGCTACTGGCTGGCATGGGTGAAATTCACTGGGCAGCCGGCCGCTTCGAGGAGGCCGGCGAATGCGTGTCTCGCTCGCGACAGGTTATCGCCATGCTGCCCATGCCCATCATGGAGTTCGATGTCGCCCTGCTGAGCGCAGCGGTCGCGCTGGAGAAGGGACAGCGCTCGGACGCCGTCAGGGAGTTGCACCATGCCCTATCCGTGGGCCGCGCGCAGGGGCTTGCCAACGGATTTCATCTCGCGTCGCGTATTCTGCCCCGCGTCGTCCCGTATGCGCTGGAGCAGGGTATCGAAGTTGACTACTGCCGCTGGCTGATCCGTCAACAAGGGCTCCGGCCCCCGGCGATCGATGTGCCCGGGTGGCCATGGAGCGTGCGGATCGAGGCGCTGGGATCGTTTCAGGTCTATGTGGATGAGAAGCCGTTACGTATCTCCGGCAAGGCGCAGCGCCGCCCGCTCAATCTGCTCAAGGCGCTGGTGCTCCACCAGGGCGGATGCGAAATCGATACCCTGATCGACCGGTACTGGTCCGACCTCGACGGCGATGCGGCGCGAAACGCCTTCGACCTCGCGTTGCACCGGTTGCGGAAGATACTGCTGCGCAAGGAATCCATTGTGCTCGCCCAGGGCCGCGTGCGGCTCAATCGCAGCATGGTGTGGGTCGATGCGTTCGCGCTCGAGGCGGAGGCCGATGAGAACTATGATCCGCCGCCGCCCGTCGAGCAGGTGCGGCGCCTATTGCAGCTGTATCGCGGGCCGCTGCTGGCCGGCGAGTCGGAGCCGTGGACGCTGGCACCACGGGAGCGGCTGCGCGGTGCTTTCCTCCGTCGCGTGGCGCAGCTCAGTGACCTGCTGCAGGCGTCACACCAGTATGAAGCGCTGATCGACCTCAACCACCGCGCGCTCGACGTGGAGCCGCTTGCAGAAGAAGTCTATCGTCGCCTGATGCAAAGCCTCATCGCACAGGATCGCCACGCAGAAGCCCGGCAGATCTATCACCGCTGCGAGGAAGCGTTGACTCGGACCCTCAGCGTGACGCCGTCGCTTTCGACGCAACAGCTCTACGCTCGCTTGCGGAGATCTTGAGGCGAAGACGGAGACTGCCCGCGATCCATGCGGGCAGTCTCGATTCGGATGCGCCAGTCTCGATGGTTACGGCGCCCCTGGCACGGTGGAGTCGACGGTTACCCGCACCGCAGTCAGGGTACCGGTAACTGTCGCGACTGGAGCGCCTGCGACGTCAAGGGAATCCGTTGTGGTCCACGGGTAGACCTTGAGTGTGAACGTGCCGGTCAGGTGATTCGCGTCCTTGAGGTGTACCTTCTCGGTGAGCTGGATCGCGTTGGCGGGATTCAACCCGTTCGAATCCCAGGCGAGGGGAAAATGGTTCAGCTGGTATGTGTTTGATCCGACCTGCTTCCAGACACCGAGACAGAAATTGCTGGTAATCGGCGCATGCATACCGGAGTTCTGGATCTCGGTGCCGTCGGAATGCCACTGCGCATAACCGTCATCCACCACGACCGGAGTGCCGTTGGGGCCTGGCGTTACCAGAGTGAAGCGCCACATGCCGACGATCGGTGCCTCGTGGTGCCAGCCGCCGTCATACGATGTCAGCAGCAAGCCGCCCTGCTCGTCTCCGGGTCGATAGTAGGCGAACCGCAACATGTCGGGAGCCTGTGTCGATGGGTTCCAGGCGTTCGGCTTCAGCGTTGGCGGCGCGAAACCGCATCCGGCGTGTGCGGAGTGCAGCTGTGAGAGACCGGCGGCACCCATTACGAGTGCGGCCACCAGGGGTCGGATCGAGCTCTTCATGGCATTCCCTCAATAGTTGTAGGACTTATGGCTGGGGAGCCGCCGCCTAGTGTGGCGGTGGTCGCTGATTGGCTGCATTAGCCTAGCGGACGCCATCTTTCCGATGTCTGTCGCGCCAGCAATGGAATTGCGTCCAGCGCGACATCCGGGGGCTGGGATCGGGGCTCGCAAGCGCCGCAAGCGCTTGAGCGTTCTATTTATTACGGGCTAGCGAGTGCGGTACGTCGCTGAAAGAGTACCTGCAGGCTGTTCGAGGACTGATGATCGGGGCACAGCGCGTGCGGCTTGGTGCCGCGTCCCAGTCGCGCCCGAAGCGTGGTAGGGGCGCCGCAGATCTCGCATGCGGTGGCTTGCTGCCGTTCGAGCCACAGGTCGGTTTCCCGGTCCAACTGAAACTGCAGATGGTGTTCGAGTGCCGCGACGCTCGACTCGTGCCCCAGGCAGCCCCGGGCGCAATAACCGATCCGCTGCGTGAGCCCTCCAGGTTGGATCACGACCGTGAACCACTTTCCGGCCTGGTTGCCGAATTCGCATTTTTGCGCGGTGAACATCTTGCTTGCCTCTGTTGAATGCCGAACATGAGCACAATCGAACCCCCGGCGACGGTTCAAACGCGCCATCGATCGCGCCACGCTCACGCGCAGCGCGCGTTCCGGTTTGAGCGCTACCCCGTGAGGCCGATCACCACTGGGACGTTGCGAGAGCTCGCGAAGCGCTTACGTGCGTTCAGGTAGGTAGCGGGTTTCTTGCGTCACTGCGCTTGGGCCATAGTCGACGCAATCTGTCCAGAAATCGCTGCCAGCCCGATTGAATCCCATTGTCGCTCATGAGTCACCGTTCCCCGCCAGCCTGCGGCGCACCGCTGCGCTGGCGCATCATCGCTGTGTGCAGGTGGTAGTAACGCACAGATCGGGGTCGATCTGGGCTTTATTTCGCATGTATGGGTCTTATTTCGCATGGCGGGGCGCAAGGAAGAGTATGCTGTCGATGGCGAGCGCCGGGATCCGCCTGGTAAAGCCACGGGGCGTGATCCAACCAAGCGTCAGCGCTCGAGGAGAGTCCATGTCGTTCGATTTCTTCGTCGCTCGCGGGCGCGATCAGTTGCCGTCTTCGGGAGCCGGCGATTTCGTTACAGACCACAGGGCGCGCATCGCGCACGAGCACAAGCAGGAGCTCGAGCGCAAGCAGCAAGAGCTGCTGGAACAGATATCCGAGCACAACACGCCTGCTCAGCGCATACTCATCTGGGAGCGACGCCACGGATTGACGTTGCCGCGTGATTCCAATCACCCGGCGCTGGGCATCGTTGCGGCCGCAACGGGACTGGCGCTCGAGCAGATGCACGAGGAGCAGCGGCGACGTTCGGCGAATACAAAAACGGAAAGTACAGTGCACGGGGTCGACCCCACGCCAATTTCCGTGTGAGCTGCCGCAGGGCCGGATCGCAAGCCACGGGGTATCGACCTGTCGCGGGGCAAGCCGCCAAGATGGCGACGTGACAGTCGCAGCGATCCTCAGTTTGATGGTGCTGGCTCTCTTCCTCGGTAGCCGATGGATCAACTCCTCGGCCGAGAACGCTGAGCTGCGAGCGCGAGTTGCGGCGCTCAAGCGAGAGCTCGCGCGGCGGAGAAGCTGATGCGAACGCTTCCGCTTGTGACGCTGATTTGACCTTTCGAGCACCTCGCTTGCCAGCCGCATCACGCGCACCCGGTTCACTATACGAGCTGCATCGGCAGCGCTGGCTGCGCGACCGGGCGGCCGCACTGACGCTGCGCAGCGCCTTTCCTGGTGTCGAACGGATCCGCGTGGATCTGACTTTCCGGGACGCCGGAACGTCACCCCCGGGTGCCCAATCTCACGCGCTGCATCCTGGGGCCCGTGCGTTCTTCGAGTTTCTCTGCCCCCACGCCGACTGCGACGGCTCGTTCGACCTCACCGCCGCGGTCCGTTCAGTGATGACGGATGCGTCTTCGCATGCGGAAGGGACGCTCGACTGCAGAGGCATGCGCCCTCGACCTGGTCTGACAAAGGGCCCCTGCGCTGTAAGCGTTCGGTACACCATCGTCGCGCAGTACCGCACGCAATCCAGCTGACTCACCTGACCGCGATCGGCCTTGACCATGGGCTTGGCTAGCCAGCTGCATCGCCTTGCTGCTGCGCGTTCTCGCGCCATGAATTCCTTGAGAATTTTTCGAGCTACGACGACGTCGCTCGCTCAGCGCTGGCGATCAGTACCCATTTGGGGTCATTATGTGCTCTGCGATGCAAGAAGAAGCTGAGAGGCGGCGTAGAACCGTCGCGACGAATCGGATCGAAAAAGTGAATTGCGGCGATGAAAGCCGCGCATTCGAGGGAGACGCACATGGGCCTGAAGACCTTCTGCGCAACATCAATCGGTTTGATCGGCATTTCCGTGGCGGGACTCGCGTCTGCCGGGGTGCTCACCGAATACGGCTCGCTGGCGAATTGGACGGCCGCTGTCAGCAATGTTTCCAACCACCAGATCGCTCAGGTGCCAGGGGGCACGGGCTATGGCTCTAGTACCGAGGTCTTCGGCTCTGCGCCCGTGACCTTGGGGCCGGGCGTGTTCACCGGGAACACGGGGTCGGCCGCGATCTACAACGACGGCGCTTATGGCCGCGGCATCCAGTATTTCTCCGACGATCCGACTGCCTTTGGCGAGCACAACGTGGACGGTTCCGTCACGGTAGCGTTCGGTGCAGGCGAAGACATATCCGCCCTGGCATTCGACTTGGGTGCGGCCCTGGAGACTTCCGACATCGACATTTCCGTCAACGGATCGGCACTCGCTCCAGTTGCCGTATCGTCCACCTTTCCCACCAGTTTCCTCGGAGTGACCGACACCAAGGGTCCCATAACGAGCATTACGTTCACTGAAACCAACAGTAAACTTGGCGAGATGGACGTGGTCAACGGCTATGCGACAGCGAGCGCCCAGCCCACTGCCGCGCCGGAAATTTCAGCGAGCTCGGCGCCGGTTGCCATCACTTTCCTGTTGGGATTGCTCGCGCTGCTGCGCTCCCGGCGCAGCTCCAGAATCCCGGGCGACCGCCGGGGATAATGCCGGCCTGCGCGGACCGAGGAAGTTCGCCCGCGATGAGCAGAGGACCGAAGATCTGGTTGATCACCGGCATCTCGCGCGGCTTCGGGCTCGCGCTGGCCGAAGCTCTGCTTGCGCGCGGCGATACCGTGATCGGGACGACGCGCGACGGCTCCGCCGATGTCCCACGCGGGAAGGGCCGCCTCGAGGTGCTCGCGCTCGACGTAATGGATCCTCAGGCGGTGAAGACGACGGTTGCCGCGGCGTTCCGACTGCACGGCAGGATCGATGTGATCGTCAACAATGCCGGCTACGGCTTGCTGAGTTCCGTTGAGGAAGCACCCGACGAGGAGATCGAGCGCGTATTTGCCGTCAACTTCCATGGCACGCGCCGGGTAATCCAGGCCGCGCTTCCTCACCTGCGGGCTCAGCGCAGCGGACATATCGTCAACATCACCTCCATGGCCGCGGTGGCACCGAATCCCGGCAGTG
This sequence comes from uncultured Pseudomonadota bacterium, assembly GCA_963812925.1. Classification (GTDB taxonomy): domain Bacteria; phylum Pseudomonadota; class Gammaproteobacteria; order Steroidobacterales; family Steroidobacteraceae; genus 13-2-20CM-66-19. The sequence goes on from CAWEXF010000009.1 coordinate 752,308, forward strand.
GCTACTACTCGGCCGCGAAGATGGCGGTCGAAGGGGTTTCGCAGAGCCTCGCCAAAGAAGTGGCGCCTCTCGGCATTCGCGTGACGCTCGTTGAGCCCAGCGCTTTCCGCACCGACTTCCTTTCGGAGCACTCCATCCGCCGGAGCGTGACCGAGCTGCAGGATTACGCCACCACCGCTGGCGCCTCACAAGAGCGCCTCGCCGCGATGGCCGGCAAGCAGCCCGGCGATCCGGTGCGTGCCGCGGCTGCCATCATCCAGGCGGTCGACTCACCCACGCCTCCGCTGCACCTTGTCCTCGGCTCCGACGCGTACCACCGGACCCGGCAGATGCTGGATGCATTCTCGGCCGATCTCGAGGCCTGGAAAGCCGTGTCGATCGGCGCGGATTACGATTCAGACGGTCGCGGCTGACGTGGCAGCAGTTCCGCAAGATCGTCGACTTTGTCTTCCAGTAGATTGAGCTTGCGTGCGAGGCCCTGAATTTCCGCGGCTGCGCGCCGATTGACGTCGTAGTCGAGCTCGCTGCGCAGGCGGTCTTTTCCGTCCTGGCGGTTCTGGCTCATCATGATGACGGGCGCCTGGATCGCCGCGAGCATCGACAGAAATAAATTCAGCAGGATGTACGGGTACGGATCCCACGCCTCATTGTGCAAGAGGGTGTTGGCGGCCGTATAGACGACCAGGATCACGCCGAAGGCGATGATGAAGGTCCAGGAGCCGCCGAATTGCGCCACTTGATCGGCAATGTGCTCGCCGAGGGTTGCCTTCTCCTCGATCAGGTCGTTGGGGTTGCGAGCCGCTCGCATCCTCACCAGCTCCTGCGCGGAGTGAACCTGTCGCCCAAGCATGGTCAACAGGTCCATCCCGGCGTGTGGCTTGCGCTCGAGAAGGGCGGTGATGTCATCGCGGGTAACTTCCAGGCATGCCGTGTCCTCGAGCGCGATGGCGCTGGTATGGTGCGGCGTCATCTCGAGCATTGAGGCGAATCCAAAGAATTCTCCAGCCGCCGGCTCATCGACCACGACTTGCTGCTGGTCTTCGTCGATGCTCGTGACCCGCACCTTGCCGGATAACATGACATATGCCTGGCCGCCCGCATCATCCTTTTTGTAGATACGCTGCCGGGCGGCGAAATGCTTGAGTTCGACCTGGCTGGCAAGGACGGCAGCCTCGTCCATGTCGAGCAGGGAGAACAGTGGGACGCCGCGCAGTATGTCGGGGTTGATGGCCATCGAATTCTCCGGACGGAACGGGAGCGACCGCGCAATTGAACACTGGCGGCGTGGTGTTCGCCAGCGTTTCGACGATGTAGGGGAAGCCGGGCTACCCCCCCGAAATGGGGGGTGGACCCCGGCGGGGTGGCGCTTATAGTTGGCCGTGCGGTGGCCGCGCTGCCGCGTACAGTCGATCAGAGCGCCATCGGCGCCGGGGAGAGTCAAAAATGATAAAGCCCGTCTTGACCATTGCCGCGCTGGGTCTGTTGCTTGGCGTGGGTATTTTCAGGGTCGTTCCCGCGCAGGCGCAGGACGAGCAGGAGCAGACCGAACAGGGACAAACCGAGGAGGAGCAGCCTGAGCCTTATCAACCGGCACAGGAAGAGGTTGACCCGCAGAAGCAGCAGCAAGAGCGACAGGAGCAGGCGTGCATCATGACCGGCGCCTGCACCTGTTCGTTCGGCATGTGCACTTTCAATACCACAGGCGTCCGTTTTCCCGCTCCCGGCGGAGCCTTTGCGGGCGAGTGGTATGCGGCCATAGCCAAGTCGGCCACGAGCACCGCCTGGGGCGCCTCGTGGCACTATGCCAGCCAGGCTGCGGCCGATCAGGCGGCGCTCGCCAACTGCAACAAGGGCGGCGTGACGGATTGCAAGGTGGCGATAGGGGATGTGAACAACTGCCTGTCACTGGCCGAGAGCCCGGATGGAACGTGGGGGGTCGGCAGGTCGGGTTTGAATCGCGCCGATGCCATTCATGTTGCGACTGACTACTGCAAGAAATATGGCGGCAAAACCTGCGTGGCCCAGGTGTCGGTCTGCGGCCGTCAGCCGCTCGATTCGAAGCCGTGCCTCCAGGTGGGACCAGGGATCGATATCTCGCATTGGTCGGCGGCGGCGCTCGCCACCTTGACGCCGCAAGAGCGCGCGGCCTTCGAGCACCCCGCCCAACACACGAACGGCGCCTGCAAGTAGCTCGACTTCAGTGCAGCGACGGGCCGGCGCGCGAGTTCAGGAACTGTGCTACGTGCTCGTTGATGAACTTCGCATCTGCCGGCGATGCTCCGGCTCCGGCGGGGTGTCCCCACAACGAGGGAATCGGCACCAGCTGGCAATGTGGAATGAAGGCGGCTTCGTAGCGGGCGTCGGTCACCGGAAAGTACAGGTCGGTGGCGGAGGGCATGTATAGGACCGGCACCCTGATGGAGCGCAGGGCGGCTTTCACATTGCCACCGAACGGCGGAGTGTTGCCGACGTCGTTGCTCTCCCAGGTGCGCATCTGCAGGATGAGATTGTTGGCGTCCGCGCCGGGTATGAAGTGCTTTCTGAAATGGTCGATGACCTGCGGAAGGGTGCTCCCCAGGGAGGGGTCGGAGCGCCACAGCTCACGCCGCCACCACTCCTGCGAGAACAGCCATGCCGTCCAGACCAGAGAGAATGCCTGGATGCCCTTCTCGGGCTCGACCTTGTAGTTACCCCCGTCAAAGGCGGGGTCGGTCGTCAGGGCGGTGATCTGGCTCTCCAGACGGACGATCCCATGGCCATAGGTCTTTGCCGTCCCCGACGTGGCGACGATGCGGTCCATGAAACCCGGATAGCTGACCGCCCATTGAAATGCCTGCTGGGCTCCCATGGAGAAGCCGATGACCGCGCGCAGATGATGCACGTGCAGGTCCTCGGTGAGCAGCTCGTGTACCGCCCGTACGTTGTCGCGGATGGTCATGACCGGGAAGCGGGGTCCGTGGAAGGGCTCCGGCGTGTTGCTCGGCGAGGATGATCGCCCGTTTCCGAACAGCTCGCTCGTGATCAGAAACAGCTTGCCGGGGTCGAGCGCCTTGCCCGGTCCGATGAGCCACCCATAGCCGTGCATGTCGGCCATGTAGTGCGACGGCAGGAGAATGGCGTTGTCGCCCGCTGCGTCGAGATGGCCATAGGTGCCGTAGACGATCCGTACCTCGGGCAGCTCGACGCCGCCTTCCGTCTTGAAATGACGAATGCGGAATTCGTGCTGCACCGGCTGTGGCTCCTGGGACCAGGCCGGCGCACCGCCTCCGACGAGAACGAGCGCGCAGAGCGCTGGGCGGATGAGACCACTGAGCGGCGATCGTGACATGTCGTGACCCTCCCGAAGCGGCTGATAGTAGCATCGGCGTTGCTCCGGCGAAACAAACGGCGCGCAAGCGTCACAGCCCGGACGCGCGACGCAGCAACGCCGCCGCGCTGCCCGCCGGTCAGAAGCAGATGTTGCATTGCAACATTTGTCGCCGGAGCGCCACTATCCTTGTGTCGTCCACCGCCGCGCTGGCCTTGCGTAGTGGTCCACTTAAACTCCCTTGATGTGGTACTTGCAGTTGAGTCATGTCGCGGGTAAACGATCTTTCGTGCCGCAATCGCGCCCGGCCCTCGGTGTTGTAAACCGATGGACAGCCGATGCGCTATGCACTATGGTTGTATCCAATCAAGGATAACCAGCGGGTGACTCCGCGCCAGCATTTGCCGCGGACGGATATCCTGCGGTCCGGCTGCGGGGAGAAAACATGAATGCCTGCGGGAAACGAGTAATTCCTGGATCCGTGCGGGACGGTGATTCATCGAGATGGTGGCGATGGTCGACGATTTCCGCCTTGGCGATGCCGTGCATGTTCGCTTTTGGGGCGGCAGCGCACGCCGCTGCCGGACAGTACATCGCGAACAACACGCCAGGTTACGTCGCGACTTCGAAGAGCCTCGGCGCTGCTGATGGATCGCAGCGCATCGAGGTCAGCCTGTGGCTCAAGCCGCACAATCGAGCTGCAATGGATGCGCTTGCGCAGCAACTCTACGATCGCGGCTCACCGAATTACCGCCATTGGCTCAAGCCGCAGCAGGTCGCGCTGCGCTTCGCGCCGACCGCGGCGGAGGCGCAGCTGGTCGAGGAATTTCTCGAATCACGCCAGCTGACGGTATCGAGTATCGGGCCGAACAACTTCTACGTCCGCGCCAGTGGAACCATTGCGCAGGTCGAGCAGGCGTTCGCGGTACAGATCAAAAACTACGCCGTCGACGGACAAACGGCGCGCGCCAACGCCTCGAATCCCTATATCGAGGGGCCCGCCGCGGCGCTGGTGCAGTCGGTCGCCGGGCTCGACGCCTTCCCGTTCCAGAGCCCGGGCATGTTCCCGCCGGGCATCGGGCTTGCCCAGGGGCAAGCCGGTACAAATGGGCCACGCGCTCCTTCGAGCCCCCAATCCGACGTGGCCGGATTCACGTCGCGGTGCTTTCCGGGCACGGTTACCCAGAATGTCACGACCCTGGGCAAGTATCCAAAGGCGACTTTCATCGGTAACCAATACGTAGACAGCGGCGGTGGCTGCGCGTACGCGCCGGCGGATATTCGCGCCGCTTACAACCTGGATGCGCTCTACGCGGAGGGATATGACGGAGCGGGCCAGACCATAGTGCTCGTCGAAGATTGCGGTTCACCGACGCTTCTCGACGACGCGAATACGTTCAATGAACGCTTCGGGCTCCCGCTACTGACCCCCTCCAACTTCTCCGTCACCAATTTGGGCTCTGCGGCGTCAGACTGTCCCGGCTACTATCCGGGCATTCAGGCGGATGTGGACTGGGCGCACACCATCGCACCCGGCGCTGCACTGGCAGTCGTGTACGCCGCTTCGGACGACCCCGAGGACACCGATGAGGCTGTGTTTTATGCGGTGAACTATGGACTCGGCAACGTCGTCAGCGATGCCAACGCGTATCCCGAACGGCGGCTACCGCAAGCGTATGCGCAGGAGGCAAATCTCATCTCCGAGATGGCCGCGATGGAGGGTATCGACGCCAATTATCCCGCTGCGGCGGGCGGAGAAGATTCTTTCGAAGAAGCTCCCGCGGCGCCGGCCGACGGTTCATATGCAACCGGAATTGGCGGCATCAGCCTGGCGCTCGATGCGACTGGCTCAATCGCGTTCGAGACAGCCTGGGAAGATCATTTGAGCATCCTCCTGAACCAAGGCGCTATCGCCGAACCCCCTTATGTAATCAACGAAGGTCAGGGCTACATCAGCGGGACGGTCGGGGGGGCCAGTGGGTACTTTGCCAAGCCCGCATTTCAGAATGGAGCAGTGGCCGGCACGCAGCGCGGAGTACCCGACTTCTCCTGGGTGGCGGATCCTATGACGGGGCTGATCACCGTAGCGACCACATTTACTCAGCAACCTCCTCAGTCCTGGTTTGCATACGGTGGTAACCCTGTGGCGACCGCAATGTTCTCCGGGCTGTGGGCGATAGCCGATCAGAAGGCCGGCATGTCCCTGGGTCAGGCCGCGCCCTATCTCTATTCGCTGCCCGCCGCGACCTACACTGACATTGTGCCCTACTCGTCCAAGAACGATGTGGTCGACACGGTGCAGGAGTCGAGCTCCTCGACGATTCACTACAACGCGGCGCAGACGATGGCCGTGCTGCCGGCGGGGATAGCCGGGTTCGGTCCCTTTTACAGCGCATTGTGGCAGAACCCTCAGGGTGCTGAGGACACTACAGCGGTGCTCTCGTTTGGTGCGAACAATGGGGGTAACGCGGCGGTCGGTTGGGATGTGGATACCGGCGTCGGCGCTCCGAAGGATGCAAAGGCATTCGTGGATTGGGTAGGGGGTAACAACCAATGAATAGATCAATGACGGCCCAGTGGTCGAGGAGTACGGCGTTGCCTGGCGGCAACGCGCGCATTCTGCGCGGCAATTTTGTGGCCGAAGCGCCACGATTTTCGCAGCGAACACCCGGCGCAGAAGCCAACTGGCCCACCCAAATCGTCGCAACCTGGTACTTGCGGTCGAGTTTTACCAGAGGAATCCAGTGTTAGGGTGCCAGCTACAAAATTGCTACAAAATTCATACAAAATGCAGCGGCGAAGGGATTGCCCTCGCGGCGCGCAAGCGCTTATGGTTGTCTCTGATCTGAGATAACTCTCCCGCCGCGCGCGGGACGTGTCAGTCGCAGCTAGGGGAGATAACATGAGCGTCTACCGGGAACGATTGCTCTCTGCCTCCGTGCAGAACCCTCTTTCACCGAGACGGCGGCGATGGTCATCCATCGCCGCGGCCGCCGTGGCCAGCGTCCTGTCCGCGAGTACTCCGGCTCACGCCGCCGACGGACAATACATCGCGAACAACACGCCAGCGTTCGTCGCCGCTGCCAAGAGTCTTGGGGCCGCCGCCGAGTCGCAGCGCATCGAGGTCAGCCTTTGGCTCAAGCCACACAATAGAGCCGCCATGGATGCGCTCGCGCAGCAGCTCTACGATCGCAGCTCGCCGAATTACCGCCACTGGCTGAAGCCCGCGGACATCGCCGCGCGCTACGCCCCGACCGCCGCCGAGGCGCAGGTCGTCGAGCAATTCCTGCAGGCCCACCAGCTGACGGTGTCGCGGGTCGGCCCGAACAACTTCTACGTGCGCGCCAGCGGAACCATCGCTCAGGTGGAGCAGGCCTTGGCGGTGAAGATCAACAATTACACCATCGACGGACGAACGCTGCGGGCAAATTCAGCCGATCCTTACGTCGAGGGTCCGGCCGCGGCACTGATTCAAGCGGTCTCGGGACTCGATAACGCCGAGTTCCAGAGCCCCGGCATGCAGCGGCCGAGCATCGTGTCGCAGGGGCAGGTGACCGCCACACAGCGACTCTCTCCTGCCGCCGAGGCAGCTGACGTCGCCGGGTTCCAGTCGCAATGTTTCCCGGGCACCGTTACCTTGCACCGCACCACCTCGGGCGGCTATCCCAAGGCGACCTATAGCGGCAATCAGTACAGCGGCACCGGAGGTGGCTGCGCCTACGCGCCGGCAGACATTCGTGCTGCCTATAACCTGGACGCGCTCTACGCTGAAGGCTACACCGGGCGGGGGCAGACGATCGTGCTGGTCGAGGATTGCGGCACGCCGACACTGCTCGACGATGCCAATACTTTCTCCGAGCGCTTTGGGCTTCCATTGCTCACGCCGTCCAACTTCAGCATCACCAGCATGGGCACCACGGTGTGTGCCGGCTACTACCCGAGCATCAACGCAGACGTGGAGTGGGCACACGCGATCGCGCCCGGAGCGAAACTGGCCGTGCTTTACTCGGTATCCAATAACCCCGAGGACGTAGATGAGACGATGTTCTACGCGGTGAACTACGATCTTGGGGCGGTCATTTCCGATGACAACTCCATCTCCGAGACCTTCGCGCCGGTGACGGAGCTGCAGAAGGAAAACCTCATCTCGGAGATGGCCGCGCTCGAAGGTATCGCCGCGAACTATCCCGGTGGAATCAGCGTGAGCGAGCTCTTCTTCGGCTCTCCCATAGTAGCGCCCGCCGACAATCCGTACGGGACTGGAATTGGAGGAGTCACCCTGGCGCTGGGCGCGGGTGATTCGATAGCGTTCGAGACCGGCTGGGAGGACCACGTGAGCGAGCCTCTCGGCCAAGGCACGATTTACGACCCGCCCGGTGTGCCCGTGGCCGGCGGTGTGCTGTCTGGGGGATTGGGTGGCCCCAGCGCGTATTTCGCCAAACCCTCCTTTCAGAGCAAGGCAGTCCCCGGCACGCAGCGCCAACAGCCGGATTTTTCCTGGGTGGGTGATCCCTACACCGGCGTGATCGTCGTCGCCACCACAGGCATGCAGGAGCCGCCTCAGTCCTGGTTTGCATTCGGTGGCACGGACGTGTCGCTCTCGATGTTCTCCGCCTTGTGGGCAATAGCTGATCAGAAAGCCGGGGCGGCGCTCGGGCAGGCCGCGCCTTATCTCTATTCACTGCCTGCGGCGGCAGTCATGGATGTCGTCCCCCTGTCCTCCCCGAATGATGTGGTTGCCACGGTGCAGGAGAACAGCTCGACCACCACCAAGCTGAGTCCGCAGCAGACGCTGCGGGTGATGCCACCGTTCGGTCCGTTCTACAGCGCCCTGTGGCAGAACCCGGACGGAGACCAGAACACAGTGTTGGACATCTCGTTCGGCGGAGACTGGATGATGAGGGAGGCGGTCGGTTGGGACGAGATTACGGGAATGGGCACCCCGCGGGATGCCAAGGCATTCGTGGATTCGGTCGGAGGTAACAACCAATGATTGCTACGACAATGACTGCGCGCCGATCGATCAGAGCGGTGGCAATGACGACGGCTCTCACTGTGATGAGCGCAATGGCGCCGGCCGCGTTTGCCGCATCGCAAGTGATTCCGCACAGCACTCCGCCTTACGTGTCAGCGAACACGTATGTGAAGGCCGAGAATCCCGCGACAATAATGGATGTCACGATCTGGCTGAACACACGTGATCGGGCTGCAATGGACGCGCTGGCCCGGGAGGTGTACGACAGCCGTTCACCGAATTACCACCGCTGGCTCAGCCGGAAGGAGATCGCCGAGCGCTTTGCTCCAACGGCGGCCGACCTTGCGACCGTGCGACAGTTCCTGCAGTCGCAGGGGCTGCAGATAGTGATGGCGGACAACGAGAACTTCTTCGTGCGCGCACGGGGTAGGGTCGGCGACGTGGAGCAGGCGTTTCAGGTGCGGCTCAATGACTACAGGGTGCACGGCTCGCTGGTACGGGCAAACGACCGCGACCCCAGCGTCGCAGGGGCGGCGGCCCCGTTGGTGAGAGCAATCTCGGGTCTCGACACGGCTGTGTACACTCATCCGGTCGTCGTGCGGCCCACTACTGCTCCCGGCAGACCCGGGGCGGGCCTTCCCGCGGCCACCCCGCTCCTTTCCGGAGCAGCCGCAACCGCTCAGTCGAGCTTCTATTCCTCGAATTGCTTCACGGCCAAAACCGAGACGCTTTCGACGAACGGTGACGGCGAGCTGCCGACAGAGACGCTTGCCGGACAGCAGATCAATCTGGAGTCGCTCACCAGCCCAGGTTGCGCCTACACCCCGGCTCCAATCCAAACCGCCTATCACCTCAAGCAGCTCTATGCCGAAGGGTATACCGGCAAGGGCCAGACGATCGTGATCGTCGACTGGTGTGGCTCCTCCACGATCGAGAGCGACGCGAATGCGTTCGCGGCGAAATTCGGTCTGCCGAAGCTCGATGCGTCCAACTTCCAGATCATCTACACACCGACGCCCAGCCAGTGCATCGCGGAGAATCAGACGGAGATCAATCTGGACGTGGAGTGGGCGCATGCGGTCGCACCCGGCGCCGACATCGCGCTCGTCGTACCGCCTTCGGCTACCCTTCAGGACGTCGACGAAGCCGATTTCTATGCGGTCAACTACGGGCTCGGGAACGTGATTTCCGGCAGCTTCGGCTCACCGGAGTCCGAAACTCCCGCCTCCTATCTGGACACGGAGAACCTGATCTCGGAGATCGCCGCCCTTTCCGGGATCTCGACCAACTTCTCCTCCGCAGATTACGGCGACTTCGTCCCGGTGGTGTCCGCGCCAACGGTAAGTGCTCCGGCGGACTCACCGTGGGCGACCGGGGTGGGTGGCACCAGTCTCGCGTTGAACGCCGACGACTCGATTGCCTGGCAGACAGGCTGGGGAACCGACATCACGATGGTTTACACCAACGGTTTCGTGAGCGATCCTCCCACCTCGAACGCGCTCGGCTTCGACTTTGGAGCGGGCGGCGGCCCCAGCAGGTGCGCGTCGCAGACCGTCAGTGGCGGCAATATCGTATGCCTCGGTGGATTCCCCAAGCCGGCGTATCAGAGCAAGCTGCCGGGGAACGTGCGGCTGGTTCCGGACGTCTCCTGGCTCGCCGATCCGTTCACCGGTGTAGCCATCGCGATCTCCATTCCCGGGCAGGAGCCGGCACAGGTCTGGGAGGTGGTGGGCGGCACGAGCCTCGCGTGCCCGATGTTCTCCGCCCTCTGGGCGATTGCCAACCAGGCCGCGGGCGCGCCGTTGGGGCAGGCCGCCCAATACCTCTATTCGATGCCCGCTGCGACGCTGACGGACATTGTTCCGGTCGCCAGTCCGCACAACGTCACCGCTACCATCGAGGATGCCAGCGGAACCAAGCGCTATACGTCCGCACAGATCCTCGGAAGCCAGGCGCCCGCCACATTCGTGACCGCTTTCGCCAATTTCCTCAACAATAACGGGACGAACTCGCCGTTCTCTTCGGCGACCGACGTCATCTCGTTCGGCACCGACTGCTCGGCGGTTCCTCTGAGCGATGACTTCGGCACACCTTGCACGAGTGCGAAAGCCCTGCGCATCACGAAGGGCTGGGATGATGTTACTGGTGTCGGTACGCCGAACCCAGTGGCGTTCGTGGATTACTTCATTCCGGGAGCCGACGGCGCTCGATAGGCCAACGCCTCCTCGAGCGGCAGCTCACGGCTCGAGACGACGAAGCCGGCCCAGTAGTAGGGATGCTCGTATGGATGTCGTCCGCTGACGGCCTGCGCCCTCAGGGTCCTCTGAGCACCCTGCAGGGCGCCGGCCACATCCGTGCTGTGGGCGGCCAGAGTCCCATACATCGCGCGCATGAGTTGCGCGGTGCTCTCGTCCTCGACGCGCCACAGGCTCGCGACCACCTGCCTGGCGCCGCGCTGCTGCACGATCGCGCTCAGACCCTCGATCTCGCGCCCGTCGTCGGTTTGGCCGCCGCTCATCGCGGTCTGGCAGGCCGACAGTGTCACGAGGTCGAGCCCCGTGAAATCGAGTCCCGCCAGCGTGTCGAGCATCAGTCGCGAGCCATCGCCCAGGACCAGAAAGGACCGCATGGCGTTACCGGAGCGCAGACTGAAATGAGTCCCGACGTGCAACACCGTGTAGGAATGAGGAGCGCGCAGTAAGGTCTCGAATCTTTGAGTAGTGAACGCGCGGTCGGCGAAGCCCTCGCCGGGTAGCGCGCCTTCACCCGCGGCCGTGCCGCGACAGGCGGCCGAATGCGTCGCGAGTCCGGTGATCGGTCCGTTGACGACGTAGCAGAGCTCATCGGCCATCCCCGGCAGGGGCCGGAAGCCCGCCACCGCCTGCGTCACACCAAATCCGAGCACGCGCAGGGGTGAGCCGTTCTGGGGCTGCTGCGGCGCGCTGGTGGATTGCGCGGCTGAAGTCAGTGTGATGCCGGCGAGCACCTCGATCGCATACCGATCGGCGAGATAAGTACCGTCGGGAGCTTCCAGCGCTCCGAAGGGTATATAGCGCAGTGGGCCGTCGAGCCAGAGGAAGAGGTGGGTGACCTTCTCCCGCCGTGCGACGTCATCGAGTGGGCGGGCGAGAGTGGCATAGAGCGCCTGTGCGGACGCGTCGATTGGCGCGCGCTGTCCAATGAGGTCGAGAAAGTGTCCGATCTGGCGCTGCAGCTCGCGGGCATCCACGGATACCGGAATCTCGAGCTGCGTTCGGCGCGTCGCGATGAGCAGGCGCAACCGATTCTCAGTGAGCACATAAATGGCGATTGCGGAGCCCGCGGGCGCGCGCGCGATCGCGCGCTGGAGGCTCTGGGCATCAATCCGTGCGGTCGTGGTCGGGGCGGCGGCGGTGCTGCCGATTCTCGCATTGGAGACGATGAACTGCCGAATCCGCCGCGCGCGCGCGCCCTCGGCTTGCTGATCACGCTGCAGCAGCACATCGAGCCGCGCGCGCTCCTGCAGCGTGATGCGGGACCGATCCTGCAGCCGGCGCAGGCGATCGATCTCCGCGCCTGCGGCCGCATTGGTGCGCAGCACCGCCGCATAGTGGCGGCCCCAGGTGCGCTCGAGGTCATCGAGAGCAGGCCCACTCCCGCGCTCATCGGCCGCCGCGGCGGCACGAGAGGTGAAGTCGTAGAGCTCCTGCGCTTTGAGGAGCTGCAACACTTCGAGACCCTCATCGATCCGGCCGCTCGCCATGAGCCAGTCGGCGACCGTGCGATACATGCCTATCTTGTCGAGCAGGAAGCCACGATCGAGCCGCTCTTCGCCGCTGCTGAAGTACTGGCGCTGGCGCTCGATCTGCCCGATCGCGCGCTTGCCGAAGAAGATCGCCAGCGCAGTTTGCCCGTTTGCGTTCAGCGCACGCGCGGTGACGAAATATGCTCGAGCGAGTGGCTCGGGCGTGCCGAGGCCTTCGGCGGCGGATACGGCTGATGCTGCGAGTGAGACGGCGTCCTTGGTATCGCCTCGCGCCTCGCTGAAAGCGCTCAGGTTGTCATACACGGCCGCACGCAATGCAGGATCCACATCGCGCGTGCCGGCGAGGCGCGCGCGCGCCTCGCCGCACTCATGATTGGCGGTGGCCGAGCCTTCGCGGATGTCGAACCCGCAAAGCTCATTCACCACGCGCAGGATCGTGGGGTGAGCACTCGGCAGGCGCGAGCCGAAGAGCGTCAGGGCCTGCAGGTAGTAGGCACGGCTCTGGGGGTCGTCGCGGCGCGCGGAAGCCTGTGCGAGCGTCTCCATCAGATAGCCTCGCTGCAGCACGAGTACCGGTTCCGCGCGCGTGGCGTCGAGCCCCGCGTCGAGGGCTGCAAGGGCCTCATCAACATTCCCGAGGTCGAGTTGCAAGTTGGCAAGGCCGCGGTAGTACGTCACCCGCGTGGGCAACTCGACGTCGTTCGGGCTCTTGGCGACGATCTGTCCCATTTGCTCATAAAGGTGCCAGGCGTCCGGCAGCTGACCGAGTGAGTGGTGAACGTCGGCGAGCGTCTGGAGTGAGGCGACGAGAGCCGGGGCATCGGCGCCCAAGGTGGTCTCGCCGAGTGCGACGGCTTGCTCGGCAAAGGGCAACGCCTCCCGCGGCCGGCCGCGCGCATCGAGCAGCGCGCCGAGCTGGGTGAGGGCAGTGAGCTGATGCTGCTGCAAGGGGCCGCCGTGTGTGGTCTCGGCAAGGCGGATCGCCTCGCGCGCGGCCGCTTCGCTGCCGTCGTAGTCGCCGAGCCGCTCGTCGATCCGCGCCAGGAATACGTAGGCGGGAACGAACTGTCCGATGCCGGCGCTCAGCTGTTTCTCGATCGCGAGCTGTCGCTCGGCGTGCGCCTTCGCCTCGAGAAATCGCTCCTGGCGAAACGCGAGATTCGTGTACACGTTCTCGACGGCCGCGCCCGCTTCGCTCACGAGGTCGCCGTTCTCGGCCAGGATGTCGTGCTCGCGTTGCAAGGGGACACGTGCCTGCTGCAACTCGCCGCGGTCCACCCTGATCAGGGCAAGCCCCACGAGTACCTTCTGCAGCTCGATCCTGCGCGCGCCCGGGAAGCGTTCGCGGATGCGAAGCGCCTGCTCCCACTCCCGTTCCGAATCGGCGTTGCGACCCTCGCGCTGATAGATCCAGGCGTATGCGACATGCAGGTCGGCCAATTGGACGCCCTCCTTGCCGTAACGGCGCTCGAAAATCGGCTGCACGAACTGCAGCAGCGGCTCCGCCTGGGAGAATTGACTCATGTAGGCGATCATCGGCATGGCGAGCGAATTGACCCACCAGGCGAGCTCCGCCGATTGCTCGCCGTACTCGCGTGCGACCCGGGGGATCGCCATGCACATGATGGCGACGGTCGCCTTGGGATCCGTCTCCGCTTTGGCCTCGACTTCGCGCCGCAGCGCGGGAATGGGCGTCTTCAGATCGAGGGGGGCGGCGGCGCTGGCGCAGAACGCGGGCAGCTCCACTGCGCGGGCCGTGCTCATGAGGAGGAGCAAGCCGGCAGAGCCCAGCAGCGCGCGCCACGCCACGAGCATTCGTGTATGCATCAGGGCTTGCTCGGCGCAGCGATCTCGATCCTCAGAATGCCGTCGCTCGGGACGCTCAGATGATGGCGCGTGAGAACATTGCGCACGGGCGGCGGTACCGGGTTGGGAAGGTCGGCATCGATGCCTTCGACGCCGAGTTGATCGTAGCCCATGGCCCGGACGCCGGCCGCGCGCAACTCATCGAGGATCTGCATCTTCAACGCAGTTGGGTCGGCCGCGACGATGTGTATGACGTGCTCACGTGTGCCGCGGACCTGCTCGGTCTGGGGTCTGCCGTGCAGGAACAGTGCGATCGTGACACCGGCCACGCTCGCCGCAAGCGCCGCTACCCCGCCGATCGCAGGCAATCGGCGGCGCCGGCGCTTCGCGAGCTGTGCCGAATCGATGAGTCCCTCGCGCCGCGCGCGCTCCAGGAGCTGCGCCTCCCGCTGCGCATCCTGCTCCGGGACGGCCACATCGGGTGCATGCACATTGCGCCGGATGAACTCACGCAGGCGCTGCGCCTCGTTGATCGCCGCGCGGTTCGGGCCCGGCGCGGAGCGGCCGCCCAGCGCGTCGAGCCAATCCTGATCCTCGTCCGTCATGCCGTCTCCCTCCTGCCGAAGGCGAGCTCGTACCACTCGCTGAGATGCAGCCGCGCGCGTTTCCGGCACTGGGAGATGAACTCGCGTGTGGCGCCGGGAGTGCGGCCGAGCAGCTCGCCGATCTCCTCGTGGGTGAGGCCATCCTCGACGATCCAGGCAATCACCAGGGCATGGGACGGCGATGCGGCCTCGAAGCGTTGCCAGCAGCGCTGAAAGCAGTCATCGAGCTGTGCCCGCGCCGCCTCGGTGTCGGGCCGCGGAATGAGGTCCTCGGACAGCTCCGCGATCCGGATTTGTATCTCAGGAGCCTGGTCGTCCCCGGTCTCGAGCGTGACCTCACCGGCGGACCTGCGCAGGCGGTCGAGAAGTCCGTGGCGGAGAATGGCTTTGATCCAGGGCAGCAACTCGGAGTCACCCTGAAAGGTCCCGCAGCGCAGCCACACCTTGATGAAGGTGTCCTGCACCAGATCGCGGGCGGACTCGTGGTCGCGCAGACCGCGCAGCGACTCGCGGAAGAGCGCCCCGAAATAGCTGCGATCGAGCTGCCGTAAGGCTCGCTCGATTGCCACGCCTCCTTCGCGGCACGCGCTCATGAAGGCAGACCGCTCCAAGGGGACCCCAGCTCGCCGGGCGTGTTCTTTTGGTCATAGCCTAGTCCTCAGCAGCCGTTGAGTCCAATCCACTGTCCGATCCCGCAGATCTTGCTTTTCAGCCAGACGGATACCCCGGTCTTGGCGACCGTGTCGACCTGGTCCTGGTACTGGCGCGAGCACGAATAGCCCTGGGTCAAGGCCACGTTGTCATCGTAGAGCACGCGTGTATACATGCACTGCTCGAAGGGCCGGCCAGTCGTGTTGGCGCAAGCGGGCATGCGTTGGCGCAAAGCGTCGTAGCTGTGCGCGACGGTCGCGAGGCAGGAATTGATCTTCGCCTGGGTGTCCGCGGCCGCGCGCTCGGCCGTCTCCCGCGCGTTGGCGGTCGGATCCTTGCTCTTTGCCCATTTGTTCCAGCGGTTCCTGGCCCAGTCCGCCACCGGCTGCCAGGCTGACGTGCCGCTCCCCGGTGTTGCGCTGCCGCCGCTGGGAGCCGCCGCCGGCGACGACGGCGAAGCGCCGAGCACCCCGTGCACCTGAGTACCGAAGCTCAACGAGAGAGTCCCTCTCGCCGTGTTGTATCCTTGCGGCAGAGTCAACCGGCACGGGTGTTGGTCCGAGCAGTGCGACGGGTCGGGGACCTCTATGTTTCTGACCATGATCGCGTGTACCTGCGCGCCATCTCCGACGCGTTCCATGTCAATGACATCGAGAACCATGCGCGGGTCGTTCGGCACCAGCCGGATGCGCAGGGGTCGCTGACACTCCGTGCTCGGCTGGCCATTGCCATGGCTGTCGCCCTTGAGCTCCCAGCAGACGGTGGAGCAATGCGGTGTCGCGACTGTCAGCGGTCGCGCGCAGACCTCGACGTTCGGGTAGATGCTCGCGGGGTCGGTGAAGGAGCTCAGGAGATGCTCGGCGACCGGGTGCCAGAAGTCGCCCCGCGGCGGTCCGGGCACATCGTGCACCCACACGGCGGTCACGGATTCCTGCAGGCTCTGGCCGTGCGCGGCGCCGATGAAGAGGAGACCTGTCAGCGCGAGCCACGGCCTCATTGGGGCTGAGCGTTGCAATACTGCACGTATTGCTGTCCAAGCTGGTTCTGGCCCGGGTAATTGAAGCTCTGCAGCTGGCCTTTGACACAGGCCGCGTTGCTCGCATTGACCGAAGTCCCGCAGGACGATCCGGTAGCGGCCTTCACGGCGGGCGTCAGGTAGTAGTTCTGCAGACAGCTCAGATAGTTCGCATCGGTACGCGTGGACGTCGACGTAGTGGAAGTCGACGTCGACGGCGACGAGGACTGAGTCGTGCACCATGACTTCGGCAGACCGGGGATGCATGCGATCGGCTCGGTCATCGTGTGCACCTCGTTCTCGAACTGCTGTTCGGAGCTCGACTGGCAGTTGCTCACATCGCCCGGCTCGACATAGTTCGAAACGTAATTCTGCACGCACGCCTGAAATGCCGACGCGTTGTTGGGAGTTTGCGGACAGGTCCGGCGGATGGACTGCAGGGTCTGTTGCCCGTTGGGCGCGTTCCCGGCGGCGGTCAGGTAGCAGGCGGTCTGTGCCACCTGCGCCTCCGTGGCTCCCTGTAGACCGGAGGTAAAGTAGGGACAGAGCTTGTCGACGCCCTCGACCGGGATGTGATCGCATACTTGCTCGAACTGATCCGCGGGGCTCTGAGCGCCGAACAGGCTCTCGATGCGATTGAGCAGACGTCGTCCCAGGTTGCTCACAGAGTTGCCGGCCGCGCTGGCCACGCCGTTCGCCGCGTGGGAGGCAGCGTTGCCGGCCATCTGCGGCAGCTCCTGTGCGCAACGCGGCAGCCATGAAATGAGCAGGTAGCCCAAGACGACTATGACCAGGAAGCGCATGAAGCAGCCGCTGCTGCTGCCGCGGCTTTTTGACTTCAACACCATCGGACCTTTTGCGACCTTGCCCGCAACCTAGGACGCGCCCCGCAGACGATCGTCAGGGTGGCCGCACGGTCTGACGTGGCCGGTCTCGACCCTGACGCTGGGCCCCGAGCTACGTCTCACAAGTGAGCCGGCTCAAGACCGCAGCCGATGAGAGTGACCATGGCAGATCATCGATCGCGCACGCGCGCAACGCCGGCCGGATCCACGGCCACTTTCGTGGTGGCTCTCTTCTTCGCCCTGGCGCTTTTGGCGTCGGGACCGGCGCCCGCGCTGGATGCAAGCGCTCAGGCGCAGGCACGCAACCTCGGTGAGATGTTCGCCGAGCTGGCGCTCGATCCCCGCCAGAGCAGCTTCCTGCTGCAGAGCGGGCAGATCTCGGCGCCGGCCTATCAGGAGCGCCTGCGGCGCGACCAAGCCGAGCTTCCACGCCTGCAGCAGGCGCTTGCGCGCCTGTCCAGCGAGCAGCAGGCCTTGGCACGCCAGCAGGCTGCCGTCACGTACAACCAAGGTTTCGCAGAGCTGCAGCGGCGGGTCACGGAGTGGCAGCGGCGAGGTCGGCCGCAGGGCTCGCAGAGCAACGGCGGCCGCGCGGCCCAGACGGACACGGCACCGTCCCCTTATGTGCCGCCGGCGCCTTATATACCGCCTCACCAGTCGAACGTTTTCGAACGCTTCCTGGTGATGCTCCTCATCGGCTGCGGTATCGGGGGCGCAGTGGTGGTGATCGCGCGACGCCGTGGCGGAGCCAGGCCGGCGTTGCCGGCGGACGTCGAGCAGGTTCCACCGCGATCGTTCGCACTACTACCCGAGCCCGCACCAGCCCTCGCATCCGCGCCCGCATTGCCTGCGGAGCCGGCGCCCCTCCCCGCCGTACCCGCCTCTGGATCAGTCATGCCCAAGCCCACCGCCACAGTGTCCGCAATGCCCGTGACCGGCGATGCCAAGGAGCGGCTGCTCGCCGAGCAGACCGCGAAATATCAGGCAACGCTCACAGCCGCAACCGATGAGCTGATGGCAACCCAGGCCGCGCTGGAGGAGCGCAAGACCGTGCCCGGGCTCATCGACAAGGATCTTGGCCGCGTCGGCGCTCTCATGTACGAGCGCGTCAAGAAGCTGTTGCGCCAGGCGACTCCGGGCTCGGGCAAGGCGGTGCGTAACGCGCTCCTGCTGATGCCGATCGTGCGTCGCTTCCGCACCGGCGGCCTCGGCCTCAAGATCGTGATTGGGATCGGCGCCTGGTATTTCGTCACGCGCGAATTGCGGCTGCTCGAGGCCGGTTTCCGCCTCATCCCGCTCTTCGGCTATTTGATCGTGGCGGGCGCCTGCTTCTACTTCGAGCGACGCGCACAGACGCGCGGGATCGTGAAAGAGCTCGAGGCCAACGCCGAAAGCCTGCTGCACCCGTCGCTCCTCTACATCCATAAGGATCAGGCGCCGGGGATCATGTGGCTGCTGCGCTTCTGGAGCACGCCGGGCAAGCCGGCATGCGAAGAGTCGCAGATGAACATGCCGAGTGTGGACGCGGCGGCGGCCGCCGCGGGTGCGACTCTTCTCTCAATGGGAGACATGGCGACGTATCGCATCGCCGTGGACGCGGACCCTGTATTCGGGGGAGGCAACCCCAAAAGTCCGTTCATGGCCGCCTATGCGCCGCTGCTGCAGAGCGCGATCGTCGAGTCCCGCAACGATTTCGTTCCCATTCTCAAGCATGCGGAGATGTTCGCCGAGCTCAAGTGGCGCGAGCGCCGCCAGAAGAATCAGATCCCCCGCCTCGAGGCGCTGCTCGGCAGCGTCAAGCGGCTCGCGGACATCTGGGCGCCGGTCTACGTTGCGGACAAGGTGTTCGAATTCCTCATCCGTCGCATCGATCTTTTCAACATGCGCGACCGCGCGACGCCTGCGGGGATCCTGCTTCACGGCTATCCCGGCAACGGCAAGGAGTTTCTGCTGCGCGCCGTTGCGAGCTCGGTGTTCGTCCCGGTCGTCAAGGCAACCGCGGATCAACTCGCTTCCGCGAAAGACGTCAAGGAGTTCTGGACAACCAACACCGCGAAGGGACCCGTGGTGCTCCTCGTCGAATACGCCGATCACCTCTTTCCCAAGCCGGGATCCGAACAGGACAGCCCCGGAGCGCGCGAGGCGACGCTCGCATTCATCGAGGAGTGGACCCGTCGTGAGCCCTGGCAGTGCGGCGTGTGGGTCATGATGACCGCGCAGCAGGAGAAGGACATCCATCCGCGGCTGCTCGCACTCCTCGGCGGCTCGAAGATCGAGGTGACCGCGCCCGATACCGTCGCTGGCCGCGAGAAGCTGCTGGCGCTCGCGTGTATCGAGAACGAGTTGCCCGGGCGCGCTCCCAAGTGGCTCATCGAGAGCCTGGGCGGTGCCTCGATCCGAGAGATGCGCGAGATCGTCCGCGAGACCAAGGTACTGTGCGTGCCCAACGCGCCGCGCGATGAGGACTGGCGCTCAGCCGTGACGGCCGTCCGGGGCAACGAGGGTATCGACCGCACCAAGACCTGGGACCGCCTGGTGCTGCCGCAAGACAAGAAGGATCAGCTCAAGCGCGCCGCACGCATCCTGCGCGAGTCGGACCGCTACAAGGGGGCGCGGGTCGCCGTACCCAACATCCTGCTCTACGGCCCGCCGGGCACAGGCAAGACCGACATCGCACGCACCTTCGCGAACGAAGGCGGCGTCAAGTTCATCGCGGCGGGCACGGCGGACCTCAAGGGGCAGTACACGGGCCAGTCGGCGCACCTGGTGCGCGAGCTCTTCGGCCGCGCTCGGGCGAGCGCTCCTTGTGTGCTCTTCATCGATGAGATCGAAGCTGTCACCGCAAAGCGTGAGGGGGCGGGCACGGACTCCTTTACCCAGGACATCGTGACCGAACTGCTGCAGCAGATGGAGGGCGCGGCGAAATCGGACCGGCCGGTGATCGTGCTCGCGGCCACCAACCTTCCCGAGCGGATGGAGAAGGCCATTCTCGATCGCTTCACCACCCAGATCGAGATTCCTCTGCCGGACGAGCCGGCCAGGGCCGAGATCCTCAAGCGGTTGCTCGCCGAGAGGCCGTGCGATCCGGCGCTCGACGTCGAGGAGACCTGCGCGTTCCTCGCGAAGCGGCTCAATCGCAAGAGCGGCCGTGATCTCGTCATGATCGTCAATCGCGCCATGGAGCGCGCGGCGACCGAGAGCGACTCGCCGGAGACTATAGCCCTCACACGGGATCTCCTCGTCAAGGAGGCGCTGCCGCAGGGCAGGGAAGTCTCAGAGGCGGCGCTCGCGGAGATCTGGTCGAAGATCATCCTGAAGCCGTCCGTGAAGCAGGATCTCCTCGACAAGATCCGCATGTTCAACCGCGCCGACAAGGCCGCCCCGAAGGGGTTGCTGCTTTACGGCCCACCGGGCACCGGCAAGACGGAGATCGCACGGCTCATTGCCGACTCGGCCAGCTGTTTCTTCATGTCGCTCAAGGGGCCCGACCTCAAGGCGAGCTCCGTGGGTCAAAGCGGCGAGCGCGTGCAGGCCATCTGGCAGAAGGCTCGTGCCCGCGGACGCTGTGTCATATTCATCGACGAGTGCGAGGGAGTGTTCGCGCGCCGCGGCGGCACGAATTCCGATGGTGCCTCCGAGGAGCTGGTGCAAGCGTTCCTGGCGGAGTGGGATGGGGTCGGCTCGGAGGATCAGCGTGTGTGGGTGGTGGGTGCCACCAACCGCAAGGACCTCCTCGATGATGCGATCACCTCGAGGTTCGGCGCGGAGGTCGAGATCGGGCTACCCGAGGCGTCCGAGCGGCTGCAGATTTTGCGGCTCGAGATGCTCAAGCTCGAGCGCCCCGCGGAGATCCCGGAGTTCCTCGGCCAGGCGACGGTGGGCTTTTCGGGTCGTAATCTCTCGCGCCTTGCGAGCGATGCCTGCGTGCGCGCCTCGCAAAACGGTGGCACCGTCACCGAGGTACTGTGGCGCGAAGTGATCAAGAGTCTACGGCCGGCGGAGGCCGTCGACCCGAGCGCGCGTTGGGACACGCTCATTCTTGCGCCGGAGACGCTGTCGAAGCTCAAGGGTGTTTGCGAGTCGCTGCGGCACGTCGAGACGCTGCGCAAGCAAGGCATAGCCGCACCCAAGGGTGCGCTGCTATACGGGCCGCCAGGCACGGGTAAGACGCAGATCGCCCGCACGCTCGCCAACGAAAGCGGGCTCTCCTTCATCGCCGCCGCGACGGCGGATCTCAAGGCCGGCTACACCGGCCAGTCGGTGCAAAAGGTGCGCGAGCTCTTCGACCGTGCGCGCGGCCGCGCTCCCTGCATCCTCTTCATCGACGAGATCGATGCCATCGCGCCGGCGCGCGGCGGCAGCGGTTCCGATACGTTCACGGTGGAAATCGTCAATCAGCTGTTGCAGGAGATGGACGGCATCAAGTCGACCGACCGCCATGTCTACGTGCTCGCCGCGACCAACCGGCCCGAGACGGTCGATGAGGCGGTGAGATCACGCCTGAAGGACTCGATCGAGATCCCCAACCCCGACGCCGCGCAGCGGCAGCAGCTCTTCCGGTTGTTCCTCGGCAAGCTCAAGACCGATTTCGATCCGGACCAGATGGCGGCGGAGCTCGCCAAGCGTACCAACAGTATCGGCGGTCGTGCCATTTCCGGCATGGTCGAGAGAGCGTCGCAGGAGGCCGTGAATCGGGCGATTGCGCAGGGCTCGCCCGACCGTGTGGTGCTCACGCGTGAGGACATGATGCGCGAGGTGGCACCGCGCTCCAAGGAGGTCTCGGATGCCGACCTCGACAAGATCTGGGGACGGATCGTGCTGCAGCCCGAGGTGAAAGCCGATCTTCTCGACAAGATCCGCCTCTTCAACAGCGGCGACAAGGCGGCGCCGAAGGGACTCCTGCTCTATGGGCCGCCGGGCACGGGCAAGACGGAGATTGCGCGGCGCATCGCCGACTCGGCGAGCTGTTTCTTCATGTCGCTCAAAGCCCCGGACCTCAAGGCGGGTTACGTGGGTCAGAGCGGCGAGCGTGTCAAAAAGATGTGGGAGCAGGCGCGCGCGCGCGGACGCTGTGTGATCTTCATCGACGAATGCGAGGGAGTCTTCGCGCGCCGCGGCGGGTCGAACTCGGACTCCGCCTCCGAGGAGCTCGTGCAGGCTTTCCTCGCGGAATGGGACGGGCTCGGCACCGAGGGCCAACAGATCTGGGTCGTCGGCGCGACCAACCGCCGCGACCTGATCGACGAAGCCATGGTCTCGCGCTTCGGTGCCGCGATCGAGATCGGTCTGCCCGGCGCGGCCGAGCGGCTGCAGATCCTCAAGTTGGAGATGGAAAAGCTGGAGCGTCCCGCCGAGGTGCCGTCGTTCGTCGGCGAGCTGACCGCCGGTCTGTCAGGCCGCAATCTGTCCCGCGTCGCGAGCGACGTGTGCACGCTCGCCAGGAAGCAGGGCGGCACGATCACCGACAATCTATGGAGCGAGGTGCTGAAGCAACACACGCAGGCGAAGAGCGAGGCGGTCGACAAGGGCGCGACCTGGGACTCGCTCGTGCTGTCGCAGGATGTGCTGGAGAAGCTGCAGACGCTGTGCGAATCACTGCGTCACGCCGAGGATTTCGCCGCACAGGGCTTCGACGTGCCGAAAGGCGCGTTGCTCTACGGTCCCCCAGGCACAGGCAAAACGCAGATCGCGCGCACCTTGGCGAACGAGGGTGGCATACCGTTCATCGCCGCGAGCACCGCGGATCTCAAGGCCGGCTTCGTCGGCCAGTCCGGTCAGAAAGTGCGGGAGCTGTTTGAGATGGCCCGGGGTCGCGCGCCCTGCATCCTGTTCCTCGACGAGATCGAAACCGTGGCGCCGGCCCGCGGCGGTCCGGGTGCGGACACGTTCACCGCGGAGATTGTCACCCAGCTTCTGCAGGAGATGGAAGGGGTCAAGAAGACCGAGCGTCACGTCTTCGTGCTCGCGGCGACGAATCTGCCCGACGCGATCGATGGAGCGTTGATGTCACGGTTCCCGGAGCGCATCGAGATTCCAAATCCCGATGCACCGCAGCGCGCGCGACTCTTTCGGATGTTCCTCGGCAAGCTGCCGGTCGGCTTCGACCGCGATGCGGTGGCCGAAGAGCTTGCGCAGCGCTCGGCGGGGCTGGGCGGGCGTGACATCCGCAACGTCGTGCAGAATGCCGCCCAGAAAGCGATCCGCCGTGCCGCGGGCAATCCCAAGGCGGCGCAACTATCCCGAGACGACCTCAGCGGAGCGATGCCTACCACCACGCGGCGCCCCGAGCTGGTCAGGTCCCGCGGCGAAGGCCAGCCGTCTCTCTGATCACCCGGAGCGCACATGTCCGATCAACAACAGCAACGTCAGCAGCAAAAGCAGCGTCAGAGGGAGGACTCGCGGCAGGGGTCGGCTTCGCAACAGCGGACGGCTGATCAGACCACGACACAGGTGCTCGGGAGCGCAGAGGGAAAAAAGAGCGATATGGCGCTCGAGAAGCCTCGGGTCACGGCGGGTAAGGAGGGCGCGCAGAATTTGCGGGTCCAGTGGATCGACGTCCATTTGCCCGATGCCGAGTCGTGCAAGTTCGCCATCACGACCGCATCGGGCAACGCCATCGAAGCCGTGTTGGAGCAAAAAAGCTATCGCCAGGCCTATCAGGGCACGTCGTCTCTTCAGACCGGCATCGTACCGGTCGCCCCGCATGGCACGCCAGGCAAACTGACCGTGCACGATCTGGCTACTGGCGAGACGTTCGAGCAGCCGTGGACGTGGCACAGCGGAGCAGGGGGGTTGTTGTCGGGCCTCTGGCAGTTGCTCAAACGCCTGTTCACCTGAGCGTTATGGTCTCCGACACCGCTCTCGCGGCTGCCTGGGAGAAGATCATCCTGAAGCCGTCCGTTAAGCAGGACCTCCTGGGCATGATCCGCGCGTTCAACCGCATCGACGAAGCGGTACCGAAGGGACTGCTGCTGTATGGGCCTCCGGGCACGGGTAAGTCACTGATCGGCCGGTGCATCGGGCAGTCGGTAGGCGATGGCTTCATGCGGGTCTGGCTTGGACTGCTCAAGGCGCCCTACGTGGGCCAGAGCGGTGCGCTCGTCAGGAAGGTCTGGCAGGAAGCACGCGCCCGAGGACGTTGCGTCATGGTCATCGACGAATGCGAGTGGGTATTCCCCAGCCGTGGCGGGGCACATTCCAACGCGGTCTCCGAGGAGCTGATACAGGCGTTCCTTGCCGAGTGGGACGGAGCCGCGACGGCGGATCAGCGAGTCTGGGTCGTAGGCGCCGCCGACCGCAAGGAGCTGCTCGATGGTGCCATCGCCTCGAGGTTCGGCGCGCAGGTCGAGACCGGGCTGCCCGAGGCGGCCGAGCGATTGCAGATTTTGCGGGTCGAGATGCTGAAGCTCGAGCGCCCGGCCGAGATTCCGGAGTTCATAGGCCAGGAGACGGTGAAGTTCTCGGGGCGTGATCTCTCGCGCCTCGCGGGCGACGTCTGCGTGCGCGCCGAGCTGAACGGTGAGACCATTACCGAGGCGCTCTGGCGCCATGAGCTGAAACGATGGCTCTTCCGCCAACATGGTGCCCACGGCGATCGTCAGGGCACTGCAATCTGACCTGCCAGCACCTTCGCCACGAAGCGCGCGGACGCCTGTCCGACCGCCTCCGGCGAGTCCTCCTGAAGGAAGTGCGCGCCTGGCACCGTGACTACCTGCTGGTTGGGCCAGCTGCGGCAGAATTCCCGTTGCGCGCCGATGAGGAAGCCGGCCGGTTCCGCATCGATGAATAGCTTTGGGATGGAGCTCTTCGATAGCCAGCTGGAGTAGGACTCCACGATCTTGACGACGTCCGCCGGCTCGCCGGCGATCGGCAGGTCGCGCGTCCAGGCAAGCATCGGGATGCGCGATGGGCCCGGGTTGCGGTAATGGCGCCGATATACCTCCATGACCTCGGGCGCGATGTTGCGCAGCGGCAGCAGATACTCGATGAAGAGGTTCTTCTCCAGGATCAATTCCTCGCCCTTGGGGGAGCGCTGCGCCTGGAAGAAGGCGCGAGTTGCATCCGGCCATTCGTCCCAGGAGAGGAACGGACGCACGATCGATTCCATATAGATGATGGCTTTGACACGTTCCGGATTGCGCTGCGCCCATGCAAAGCCGAGTGCCGAGCCCCAGTCGTGGACGACAAGAATGATATTGCGGTCAAGCCCGAGCGCCTCAAACCAGGCGTCCAGATAGCGTTGATGGTCGACGAAGCGATAGCGATCGTCCGGTGCCGACCCTGAATTGCCCATTCCGACATAGTCGGGGGCCAGACAGCGGCCGAATGGCAGCAGATGCGGAATGATGTTTCGCCACAGATACGATGGCGTCGGATTGCCATGGAGGAACACGATGGGGTCGCCGCTTCCGACGTCGACATAGGCCATGGTCGTCCCGAGCACGCGCACGTATTTCCGATAGCAGATTTCCTCGGTGGAGATCGGATTCATGGCTGAGTCCTCTTCCGTTCAACACCACCATAGTCTATTTGCTGGTGCCCATTGCGTCAACCAGCAAAAGCAGTATGCTGGTGTCCATGAAATCGTCAGAGAAATACGCCGTACCGGCGGAGCTCGCGCTGCTCTATGATTTCGTCAATACTCTTGACCAACGACGCTACGTGGAAGATGGCGCTGCGCACGCCGGCGGCGACGAGATCGAGACGCCGGGCATGTTGGAGGCCTGGATGGTTGAGCGCGGTTTGTTGCCTCGGGGATCCCGTCTCACGACCCGCGAACATACCGCGGCGTTGGAGTTACGGGCAGCCCTGCGGGCGTTCCTTCTACTGCCGCCCGCGGATCGATCTCGAGCCAAAGCGGAAGCCCGCGGGCTCACCGCGGCGAGCCGAGGGTTCCCGCTCACGCTTGGGGTCTCGGATAAGGGGGTGGTCGGGTTGCTTCCTGTTCCCGGCTCGAGCGCCCTCGGCCGGGTATTGGGACAGATGTTGGCTCTGGCGCAAGCCGATCGACTGACGAGATTGAAGACCTGCGCTGCGGATGAGTGCCACTGGGTCTTCTTCGATCGCTCCAAGCCCGCCAACCGGCACTGGTGTTCGTCTTCCCGTTGCGGCAACCGGCAGAAGACACGTACCTATCGCGCGAGACAAGCACTCGCGCGCAGCTAAGCTGAGGACTTGCTATCCTACGAGTCGTCGGCGGGCGTACTCGCGAGAGGTCGAATGGCGGCGAAATCGTGCGGATCGAGACCGTCCCGTCGGACGGTTCTCGCTGGGATGGCTTCCTGGGGTGTCAGCCTGCCGCTGCTTGCAAGTGGCGCCCGAAGGGCTCGGCCAGGCGAGGTCCGCGTGATGCTGACGGCGGCACTCGGTGCCATCGAGGTCGCCGTCGATCTGGCCCACGCGCCGATCTCGGCGGGCGACTTCCTCAAGTACGTGGATCGCAGACTCTTCGGCGGTAGCGCGTTCTATCGTACCGTGCGACCGGATAACGACATCAATCCGGTGAAGATCGACGTCATCCAGGGCGGCCTCATGGATGACAAGAGGCTGCTGCCCCCGATTCCTCACGAGCCGACGAGCAAGACCGGACTCCACCACCGCAACGGGACGATTTCGACGGCGCGCGACAAGCCGGGTACTGGCTCGGCCGGCGCTTTCTTCATCTGCATCGGCGATCAGCCGGAGCTGGACTACGGAGGCAGGCGCAATCCCGATCGACAGGGCTTTGCAGCATTTGGCCAGGTCGTCCACGGCATGGAAGTGGTCCGGGCGATCTGGAAGTCCAAGACCGCGCCGCCGGACGGCACCATGGGTGCGCAAAAGCTCACGCCGCCGATCGAAATCCTGAGCGCAAAGCGGATTTGATTCGAACAAAACCCATCTCACTTCGGACATTTGCTCATGCACCACCGACTGACCCTGGCAGCAGTGACCGTTCTTGCATTGGCAGGTGCCGTATCGCCAGCCGCCGCACGCAGCGTTCCACCGAAACTACAACCCCTGAGCATTGCCGTCGGCACATGGCTCTATAAAGGAGAGGACTTCGCGACTGCCGATCAGAAGGCAGGCAAATGGACGTGGTGGGAGAAGTGCCGCTGGTCGGACAACCAGGCCTTCATGGCCTGCAGTTTTGTCATGAACGGACCGGAAGCGGGCAAAGTCGTGAAATCGCTCGCCACCAGTACGTACAACGACGGCGACAAGAGCTATTGGCATTACGAAGCGTTCGATTCCGGCGGTGATGGCGGTCATCCCTTCATTGCGCGCATGACGGTTTCAGGCGGTACGTGGACGTACGACGGCAAGGCGGGCAGCCAGACATATCGTGTCATCTATCACTACGACTCGGCCGTGAAGGTCACACTTCGCATCGAGCTGTCCAAAGACGGTGTCCACTGGCAGACCGTTGCAAGAGGAGAGGGGCATAAGCAGTGAGCGTACGGACAGCTCCCCGGCTGGAGACGGACCGGTTGATACTGAGGCCACACCGGACGGAAGACTTTCCGGATTGCGCCGCCATGTGGCGCGACCCGCAGGTGGTCAAGTACACGATCGGCACCGAATCGCCACCGCAACGGACCTGGCAGCGGCTGTTGGCATACTGCGGTCATTGGGCGTTGCTGGGATTCGGATACTGGGCGGTAGAGAGCCGGTCCACCGGCCGATACATCGGCGAGCTGGGATTCGCCGATTTCCACCGTGATCTGCCGGAGTCCGTCCAGGGCTTTCCCGAGACCGGCTGGGCTCTTGCCGCGGAGGCGCATGGCCGAGGTTATGCGACCGAAGCCCTGGGCAAGGTGCTCGAGTGGGGCGATGCGAACTTCGAAGGCGCAACGACCATTTGCATCATTCATCGTGAGAATCATGCCTCGGTCCACCTGGCCCGCAAATTCGGCTATTCGACCACGGTCCGGGCCGCGACGGACAGCGACCCCAGCACGCTGCTCGCCCGCAACGCCCGGTAACAATCGTTGCCCGCCAAGCAGAAAAGGCGCAAGCGCGCGAGTTCAGCGCCTCCCGCAGAGACCCTGGAGGGAAGGTCGAAACGCATGCGCATTCTGGACGCGGCCTTTGCCGCCTTCATGGAACGCGGTTACTCCGATACCAGCACGCTCGAGATCGCCACTCGCGCCAGGGTCTCCAAGCGCGAGCTGTATGCACTGGTAGGCGACAAGCAGGACATATTGGTGTGCTGCATCACCGAGCGCGCGACGCGCCTGCGCTCGCAGCCGGCCGACATCCCGAAGCCGCAAAGCCGGGAAGCTCTCGAGCGCCTTCTCGAGCTCTACGGGTTACGACTTCTCACCGCAGCGACTCACCCCACGGTGGTCAGCATGCACCGTCTCGCGATCGCTGAGGCGACCCGATCCCCGGAGGTCGCGCGTGCGTTGCAGTCCATGGCCCGCCAGCCCATCCGCGCGCTGCTCGAGGAAATCCTCCATGACGCGCGCTCCCAGGGCCTCCTCGCGGGAGATCCCGCCGACATGACTGAGCAGTTCCTGGGACTCCTGTGGGGAGATCTCATGATGAACCTGTTGCTGCGTACCGTGGAAACGCCGGGCGCTGCCGAGCTCAAACGCCGCGCCGGGCACGCCACCAGGGCCTTCGTGCGGCTCAACCCCTCGTAGCGGCGGGCTTTCAGCGCGCCACCGCACGTGCTTGCTTTCATTGGTACCGCGTGGTACCGTTCGTGCCGGTAATGGTACTTTGTGGTACCGAGGGCTCAGCGGAGGCCACATGTCGCCAGCAACCATCTTTCGGATACAACTCCCTCTGGGCTACGTCCCATGGCTGCTCCTTTTCGGAACCTACGCGTGGCCGCGGATCAAGGCGATGCGCCCGGTCGACGCGCATCGGGCCATCGCCACCCTCCATAGCTTCCGCTTCTTCGGGCTGGTCTTCATCCTTCCAGGCGTCGTCGGCCCGAATCTACCCGCCGGCTTCGCCACCTTTGCGGCGTACGGTGATTTCGCAACGGGGGTGTTGGCCATGCTGGCGCTGGCCGCCGTGAGGATTCGCGCCCTGTTCTGGCTGTTGGTGGTCGCGTTCAATGCGGTAGGGACGGTCGACATCCTGGTCGATTACTACCACGGCTGGCATCTCGCGATTCCTCCGGGCCAGTTGGCTGCAACCTACGTGATTCCGATCGTCTACGTGCCACTCCTGATGATCACGCACGTCGTAGCATTTTACTTGTTGCTGCGCCCGAGGCCGGCTCTCTGAGCACGGCTCTGGCCAGCTTGCGAACTGACTCTTCGATGCTGCCGGCAGCAACGCCGCCGTAGCCCAGGACCAAACCACCGCGAGGCAGCGAGGTCAGACAACAATCCGAGAGCGCGGTGCAGGCAATGCCGGCTGCCGTGGCCCGCGCGGCTGCCGCCCTGTCGTCGATATTCCGTGGCAGTCGGACGACCAGATGCAGGCCTGCCGCGGCGCTGGCGATGTCCCCTGCGCCGCCGAAGTGGCGCTCGATCGCTTCGATCATACGTTCGCGACGGACGGCGTAGAGTGCCCGCATCTTGCGGATATGCCGCGCGAAACCACCGTCGCGGATGAAGTCGGTCAGCGCCCTCTGATAGAGCACTGGTGGAAAAATATCGACCGCATCACGCACCGCCCGGAAGGTGGGAAGGAGATCCTTCGGCAATACCAGATAGCCCATGCGAAGCGCAGGGAAGAGAACCTTGCTGAAGGTCCCGATGTAGATGACCCGGTCGTCCGTGTCGAGCCCCTGGAGTGAAGTGATCGGCTCCGTGCCGAAGCGATACTCGCTGTCATAGTCATCTTCGATGATCCAGGCATCGGCGCTCTGAGCCCAGTTCAACAGCTGAATGCGTCTGCCGGCACTGAGCGTCATGCCCAGAGGGTATTGGTGCGAGGGAGTAACGTAGGCAGCTCGCGCCGATGGTTGGCGACGGATCCCCTCTTCGACATCGAGCCCCTCGTCGTCGACCGGAACAGGAACAGGCTCGCAGCCTGATGCCACCAGCGCGCGGTGGGTTCCTGAATAACCCGGGTCTTCGACCCATACCGATTCGCCCGGGTCGAGCAGCGCGCGCAGGGTGATCTGCACAGCCTGCTGCGAGCCGGATGTCACCATGATCTGCGACGCATCGCAGCGGACGGCGCGAACGGCGCCCAGGTACTCGGCAATCGCGGCCCGGAACTCGGGTTCGCCCATCGGGTCGCCGTAGGCCATATCCTTGATGGAAGCGCTGCGGGCATGGCGCGATATCAGGCGCGCCCACGCGCGGCGCGGGAAATGATCGAGCGCCGGCAGGCTCACCCGAAAGGGCCCGGCGATCGCCGGCTGAGATTCTTCGGGCATGCCAAGCAGCTGCTGCGCGCGGCTCGCAGTCCGCCGCGTACCCCGCGCCCTTCTTTCGGCCCTGCCTGTTCGCGCTGCGCCTCGCCGCAGGAGCTCCGGAATCGATGCCGCGATGCAAGTACCGGCGCCGCGAAAAGTCTCCAGATAACCCTCCGCCTCGAGCTGCTCGTAGGCGGATACCACGGTCAGGCGTGAGACCTTCAATTCCGCGGCGAGACTGCGACTGGAGGGAACGCGCTGGCCGGACTTCAGGCGACCGTCGGCGATCGCCCGGCGGAACCACTCGTAAAGCTGGCGACGCAGAGGCGTGGGCGCGGCCGGATCAAGTCCGATCGAGGGTAGGAAGCCGGCACGAAGGTGGCTCATAAGTGGTCTTGTAAAACGGCCATAAAGTGGCCCCTAAAGCACTCCACCGCATGCTCCACGTTTTGCGCCCGCGGCGCAACGGTGGCGAGCATCCTGACATCAGGCTTCCAGGTAGCTGGCCTCATAGCTGACCGGGAAATTCACCGATCTCGCGATGAAACAAAAGTGGTGCACCTCATGGTGCAGTGCGTCCGCCTTGGCGAGATCGGTGCCGCGGTCCACACGGATCTTCGGCCGCAGGACCGCTCGCAGGAAGCGGCCCTCACCACGTGGTCCGGTCTCACCGACGCCTAGCGGAGCATCTTCGTATCCCCGTACCACAATCCGGGCGTTGCTCGCCAGGTGCAGGTACCAGAGCATGTGGCAGGCGGCCAGGCTGGAGAGCAGCAGGGTCTCGGGGTTTGGCTTGGCGGGGTCGCCGCCCAGCATCGGGTCATTCGAGCACTCGATCGGAACCTGGGAGGGCATCGCGATGCGCCAGGTGCGGTCATAGCCCCGATACTCGGTCGTGCCTTTGCCGCGATCACCCGTCCAGACGATCTGCGTGGTGAAGTCATGAGTCTTGGACATATGAGCCCCGTCCTACGCGTGGAGGGGAGAAGTATATATACGGTGGCCATGTGATTTCGACCGGTTGTGGCCCTTGCCGGCAGCCGGCGTGTCGTGGACGCTGCGATCATGAAACCTCGAAGTAACGGCCTGATCAAATGCGCGGCGGCAACGGGCATGCTGGTCCTTACAGGTGCTCTCCTGCTGCGGCCGGCCCATGCCGCGCGGCAGCAACGCGACGGCTCCCACGATTTCGACTGGGAAGTCGGTGTTTGGAACACACATCTCAGAGTGCTCAGGCAGAACTCCGACGGGACCACAGCCTGGGTGACGTATGAAGGCACTTCCAACGTCATTTCGATCTGGAATTGCCGTGCGGACATGGTGCAGCTCGAGGCGACCGGCCCGGGCGGTCGGCATATCGAGGCAATCAATCTGAGGATGTACGATGAGGAAACGCACCAGTGGAACCTCAATTTCGCGAACGTCGAGGCGGCCATGTTCGGCGTGCCCACCATCGGAGAATTCCGCGATGGCATTGGCACGTTCTACGATGAGGAGCCGATTGGCGGACGGGAGGTCCTCGTCCGCGGTATGTGGTCGCAGATCACCGCGACCTCGGCTCATTTCGTGCAATCGATCTCTGACGATGGCGGTAGGACCTGGCAAACCAACTGGGTCGCTGACGACACACGAATCAAGGGCACGACGGATCCGTGCACAAAGGGCTAAATGGTACGGTGGAGCAGTACGCCGCCGATGACCAGGGCGATGCCGCCGGCTTCGGCCGCGGTGGGCAACTGATGCAGGACCAACGCACCGATCAGGCTCGCCATCGCTGGAAGCAAGGACAGCAATAGCGCGAACGTCGCCCGCGGCAGCCGCGCCATGGCGAGCTGATCGGTTACATACGGGATCACGGAAGAGCTGATGCCGACCCCGATCCCGGCCGCAAGCAGCAGCGGGCTGACGAAAGCCGGCACCGCCTCGCGAATGCCGATGGGAAAGGCAACGACCATCGCGACGAGCATGGCGAATCCCAGGCGATCGATTCCCGCCGTGCCCCCATCGGCCGCGATCCGGTGGCCGAGGATGATGTAGAGCATGAACAAAGCGCAGTTGGCGAAGGCAAAAGCGAAGCCGAGCGGCTGGCCGGCAAGCCGCACGTCGGTCAGGACGTACACGCCCGCCACTGCGAGGGCCAGGGCCACGAAATTCCGCCGGGACCGTACACCGACTACCGCCAGCCCGATGGGCCCCAGGAACTCGATCGCGCCCACCGTCCCGAGCGGCAGGCGATCGATGGCGAGATAGAAGCAGACGTTCATCAGCGCGAGAACGCTGCCGAGCATCAGCACATTCCGCCTCGCGGAAGGTAACAGGCTGCTGTAATAGCGCCACGGCCGGCGCCACACCGCGAATACTGCGGCCGCGCTCGCGATCCGCAGCCACGCCACACCGAGCGGCTCGATGCGCGCGAACAACAGCACGGCGAACGCGGGACCGAGATAGTGGAACACCGCGCTGACCACAAAATACGCATGCGGCGGGACGCGATCGACGACGAAGGAGCGCGCCCGCGCGTTGCCACTGTGAACGGCGGGGACTGGCATGGGCTTCATGATGGGGCGCATAATCGCAGCCCGTGGTCGTCATTTGAATGGCACTTTTAATGTCCATACCAAAAACTTCAGTCAATTCGAAGGTAAAGCAGGCCCGCAGCCTTCATGTCTCGGATCTGCTTCTCGACGCCCGCAATGTGGAGATCCTGGCTCTACTCGGGGGCAACCCGCGCATGAGCGTCTCGGAGCTGGCGCGGAGCGTGGGGATGTCCGCTCCCGCCACCCGCGAGCGGATCCAACGCATGGAAGAAGCAGGGGTCATCCGCGGCTATCGGCTCGAGATCGATTCCGCCGCGTTGGGGTATCCGATCGCTGCATTCATTCGTGTCCGCCCCATGCCGGGGAAGCTGCCGAAGATCGCGGAGCTGGCGATGTCTCTACCGCAAGTCGTGGAGTGCCACCGCATCACGGGCGAGGACTGCTTCATACTGAAGGTGGGCCTCGACTCGCTGGACAACCTGGATGTCATCCTCGACCAGTTTCTGGTCTACGGACAAACCACGACTTCGATCGTGCAATCGACGCCGGTGCCGCCGCGTCATCTGCCGTTACCCGGGAAAAGGTGAGTTGCGGGTCAGGTCCGATTCCGGCGAGTATGTGGCGGTCCCCTTGCTTAGGCTGTCGTCTCCGAGCCGGCCAGTCAGAGGATCTGCCCATGGACTTTCGCATCACGGGTCTCGCACCCGAGATTTTTCAACCGCTTTTCGGCCTTCCGGAGGCGGAGCTCGCGCGGCACGGGGCGGTGCGCCGCATCGTCGACCGCAAGCCCGGCTACCCTGACAGGATAGAGCTTCGCGATCCGGAGCCGGGTGAGTCGGTTCTGCTCGTGAATTACACGCACCTGCCGGTGCATACCCCGTTTCGCTCGTCGTACGCGATCTATGTGCGCGAAGGCGCGCGCGACCGGTACGACCGCATCAATGAGGTGCCCGAGCAGTTCCGCTCGCGAGTGCTGTCGCTGCGCGCATTCGATGAGAGCGGCATGCTCCGCGATGCGGACATCGTGGACGGCGGCGCCGCGGAAGGCCTGATCGAGCGGCTGCTCTCCAGCCCGGAGACTGCCTACATCCATGCTCATTACGCCAAGTATGGTTGCTTTGCCGCACGGATCGACCGCTCGTAGATCATGTTTGCAGCGCCGGAGAGAGCGCTCAGGCCGCGGAGGAGACCGGCTTTGACGCCGACTGTTCGGCCGCCGCCAGCCACTCCTTGTACATGCCGGCGCGATAGTCTCCGGCTACCGTGCGGAAGGCCACGTTGAGGCGGTTCCAGGTGTTGATCTGTGTTACGGCGAGCGTCAGATCGATCAGCTCCTGTTCGTTGAAGTGCTGTCGCACGCGCTCATACACGTCGTCGGGAACGCGAGTTTCGGCAACGAGCGTTACCGCCTCGGTCCACTCGAGCGCAGCTCGCTCGCGCGCGTCGAAGAACGGAGTCTCGCGCCATGCATCGAGCGTGTAGAGGCGCTGCTCGGTCTCACCTTCCGCGCGGGCATCCTGAGTGTGCATGTCGAGGCACTGAGCGCAGCCGTTGATCTGGGACGCGCGTATCTCTATCAGATGCAGTAGGCGGCTGCCCAGGCTGGAGCCGTGCAGGTAGGCGTTGATGCCCAGCAAGTGTTGCCGGACCTTGGGGTTGACGCGCCGAGAGTCGATACGGGGCTTCATGTTGATCTCCTTGGTGGATCGATTTGGGCCGTGGCCGGCGGGACGAGCTTGTCCGGATTCAACACCGTGTAGACATCCAGTATGCGCATCCCGTCCGTGCGCACGGTAATGACCGAAAAGAGCTTGCCTTCGGCCCGTACCGCAAGGGCCGGCTCGCCATTGACGGCGGTCATCTCGAACGCAAACTTGTCCGCATGGCGTCCCAGCACACCGAGCGCGAAACGAACGACCCGCTCGCGGCCGCGAATCGCCTTGAGCGCAGCGCGGGCCCGGCCGCCGCCGTCGGAGGTCCAACTCGCCTGCTCCGCAACGAGCTCCAGGAGCGCCGCCTTGTCCTGCATCTGAATGGCATTCGCAAAGCGCTCGAGTACCAAACGGCGTGCGGCATCGGTGACCTGTGCGCGCGGCCTGCGCCCACGCACCCGCTTGCGGGCGCGACTCACTACCTGCCGGCAGGCCGCCGCGCTCTTGCCGAGTATTTCGGCGATCTCGGCGTAGTCGGTGTCGAACACGTCATGCAGCAGGAATGCGGCACGCTCATCCGGCTCGAGTTGCTCGAGCACCACCAGGAACGCGATCGAGAGGCTGGAAGAAAGCTCGGCGCGCGTGTCCGCGGCCGGCGCGGTATCGCCAATCAGTGGCTCGGGAAGCCAGGGACCGACATACTGCTCCCGTTGGGCGCGTGCCGCGCGCAGACGATCGATGCACAGCCGCGTGACCGTGGTTACGAGCCAGGCCTCGGGCGATCGCAGCTCTTCCGACGTCCCTCGCTGCCAGCGCAGGTAGGCATCCTGCAGGACGTCCTCGGCATCGCTGCGCGAGCCCAGCATGCGATAGGCGATCCCGAATAGCCGCGGGCGATGACGCTCGAACTCAGCGGAACGGTCCTGCACGTGCAACCTCGAATTGCGTCTCTACAGCGTAGACGGGCGGACCTGCCCTCGTGTGACACCGACTGCGCCCGGGCGGTCACATTCCACCCCGCGCCATCCGTCATACCGATAAGGAGGTTGCCATGAAATACGTACTGCTGATCTACCAGGGCCCGAATCCCCCACTGCCGGGATCCGATCGCTGGAACGCCTTGTCGAAGGCGGAACAGGGAGCGATCCATGAGGACTACGGGAAGCTCAACAAGACGCCGGGCGTGACGCCGGGACTGCCGCTGGGCCTGCCCAACGCGGCGCGGACCGTTCAGGTGCGAGATGGAAGACCCGAGGTCAGGAACGGGACGTACCTGAGCGAAGGAGCCGGCGGCTATCTGGTGCTCGAAGCCGAGAGCATGGACGCCGCGGTCGCACTGGCTGCTCGCATCCCGGCTGCCCGCCATGGGGGCGCCATCGAAATCCGTCCGGCGGAGCAATACTGGTAAGCGGTAGAGAGGAGGGCTCGGATGGACGGTGACGACTGGCTGGCGAGACGCTTCGATGAGAATCGGACTCGCATGCGCGCGGTGGCCTACCGCATGCTGGGCTCGGCAAGCGAGGCGGACGATGCCGTGCAGGAGGCATGGCTCAAGCTAACCCGCTCAGGGTCCGAGGGACTCGAGAACCTGGGTGGCTGGCTGACGACTGTCGTCGCCAGGGTGTGCCTCGACATGTTGCGGGCGCGCCGCTCGCGGCGGGAGGAGCCGCTCGATGCCGCGGGCGATGCGCCGGGCGACGGCAGTCCCGAAGACGACCTTGCACTGGCCGACGCGACAGGCCCGGCATTGCTGGCCGTGCTCGATGCGCTGGCGCCTGGCGAGCGTGTGGCTTTCGTGTTGCACGACATGTTCGATCTGCCGTTCGAGGACATCGCGCACATCCTCAACCGCACGCCGACCGCAGCTCGGCAACTCGCCAGTCGGGCCAGGCGCCGGGTGCGGGGAGGCGAGGCGCCGCCGGCGGACATCGCGGTGCACCGCGAATTGGTCGGCGCATTCCTGGCGGCATCGCGCGATGGCGACTTCGAGCGGCTCGTCGCGGTGCTGTCGCCCGAGGTGGTTCTGCGCGCCGATGAGCGCGCCGTACGTGCGGCGGCCGTTAACCGTGGGCACGGCGCTCCCGAGTTGGCGGCAGAAATTCATGGCGCAACGCGTGTTGCGAACACCTTCAAAGGCCGAGCACGGGCTGCCCTACCCGCGCTCATCGACGGCGAGCCCGGCGCGGTGTGGGCGATCGGCGGGCGGGTCCAATCGGCTTTCGTGTTCACGATCGAGGGCGCAAAGATCACGGCGATCGACATCGTCATGGACACGACGCATCTCGCCGAGCTCGACATGACGATCGGTTGACGGCCGTAATGAGCTACTCGCCGCGCGGTGCTGCGGCGGCGCTGCGAATGATGCGGGCAAAAAGTCGGGCGCGCGCCGCGCGGCGCGATTCTGCCTCGAGCCCGACCTCGATGCAGAGCGTGGCGTAGCCATGCACCAGCGACCAGGCTGCCAGGGCCAGCTCTCGTATCCGTTCCGGTGGCGCGAACCCGGCGACGATCCCGGTCAGCCTGTCGAAGGCCTTGCTGCCGGCCGCCGCCGCCGCCGGGAATCGCGACAGGTTCACCAGCTCCCGGGAGAACATCAGCCGGAAGAGGGCGGGCGCCTCCTGTGCGCGGCGGATATAGGCATCGGCGGCGCGTTCCAGGCCGCTCTTTGCCTTTGATTCACCGGCCGACGCCAAGGACGCGGCCAGTCGCTCGAAGCCTTGCCGCGCCAGCTCGGCGAGCAGCGCCTCTTTGTTCTCGAAATGATTGTACGGAGCCTGCCTCGAAAGGTCCGCTCGCTCCGCGACCTGCCGCAGCGACAGACCAGCTGCCCCGACGTTCTCCAAAAGGTCGGACGCAGCGGCCAGGAGCGCATTGCGCGCATCGCCGTGGTGATAGCCGCGCCGGGACGGCTCGGAGACGGCGTTTCGCTCTTTCATGGGCTCAGCCTAGAGACAAATGTTGACAGCGTCAATCTCCGAGGCTATATTGACGCCGTCAATATAGATTTGGGAAATTCCGAGGCCGCAGCCATGAGCTCGTCACGTCCGCATCGCTCGCAATGGGCGCAATACGCGCGCTATCACCAGTCACGCTCGAATTTGCTGCTGCACATCGTCTTCGTGCCGGCCTTCCTGGCGGGCAACGTTGCCCTGCTGGTCGCGCTCTTCGAGCGGCATTGGCTGCTCGCGATCTGCGCTCTGGCGGTAACCGTTCTTGCCGTTGCGATCCAGGGGCGCGGACACCGTGGCGAGCCCGTCCCGCCCCGGCCGTTCACCAGTCCGCTCAACGCCGTGGCGCGGATCTTCCTCGAGCAGTGGGTGACTTTTCCGCGATTCGTGCTTTCGGGTGGCTGGAGCCGGGCGCTGGCCCGGCGGCCGATCAATGGATCAGGCCCTTGAGCGCGTTGCGCAACTTGTTCACGACCGCGCCCTTTTGTTTCTGCAGCTGCTGTTGCGCCACCGACTTGACGAGGGCCTGCGTATCGGGACGGACGCTGGGACTGGTCATGGTTCCGGTGATGAGGAGCGGTATGTTGGCCAGCGCGGAGCCGGCCCCGGCTCCCTTGAGGATGGCCGCACTCACGCGGTAATTCACCGCCTCGGTTACGAGGTTGGCGGTCCCCTGGCCGGTCACGCGCAAGTCGCCCGAGGCGATCTCCAGATCTTTCGTAGTGGCGACGCCGCTGCTCAGATCGGCGGATGCCTTGAAGGCATCGAAGGGAGTGCTGTTACCCCCTGAGTTGGCGGGCAGCGACTGCCGCTGCACGAGCGCAACGGCGCTGTTGATGGCGGACCAGAGGTTGATACCCTGGATCGCGCCGCTGGCGATGTTCACAGCGGCGCGTCCGTCCAGCGAGCCGATCAGGGCGGTCGTGGTGTTTCCGTGCGCGGTGACGTTGATGGTGATGTTGCCGCGGCCGGAAACGCGATTGAGCTTTGCGAAGTCCGTGAGCAACGGCTGGACATCTATGCCCGCCAGGTTCTCATCGAGATCGAGCACCGGCACGGCGCCGTGGGCATCGACCGTGATATCACCTGTGGAAGTGCCGCCGTAAAGCGCCGCCGCGGCAGGCTTGATGTGCAACACGCCGCCGTCGGCCGCGAGTCCCACCTCGACCTGCGAGACCTTCATGCCGTAGACCGTCGCGCTGCCGATCGCAAGCTTGCCGTTCACCTGCAGAGTCTTGAGGGCGGCGGTCGGGAGCTCAGTTGGCTGACCCGGCGCCGATGGCGCCGGCGCTTTTGCAGATTTGGGTGCGGTGCCGAGATAACGGTCGAGGTCCATCCGATCGATGGACAGATCGAAGCCCAGTGCGCCTGTGGTCAGGTTGGTCACCGCGGCGTTGCCGCGAACCGTCGAGTCGTCGATCCGCGCATCGAGGCCCGTGAGGTGCGCGGAGCTGGCGTCGTATTCGAGCGTGGCATTTCCCGACAGGACGATCGGCCGCGCGCCGGCGGCCGTAGTCAGGTCGAGATTCCACTTGATGGGTACCGCGACGCCCGTCGCCACGTGTCCGATAGCGACATTCACCTCATCGGCGACCATGTCCTGGTAGCTGATGTGGCTGTTCTTGATGACGACGCCCGCGATTCCGCCAAGCGTCATTTGACTCGTCCCCGGCTGCTGCGCGGGTGGCGGGGCCGCTTTCCCGGCCGGCATCGACCAGTTGCCCTGACCTTGAGCATTCTTGAGAAGCCGCAGGTCGAGGCCGTCGATCTCGACGCGGCCTACTTCGAGCTGGTGGTGCAGCAGCGGCAGCACGTGCACGCGAAGCGACACGCGCTGCAGGGATGCGAACGGCTGCGACGAGCTGAATCCCGGCGGGTTCCCCAGGCTCGCGGGTCCGAGCTCCAGCGCGAGAGACGGGAAGATGGCCAGGCGGATGTTGCCGGTCAGGGTGAGACTCCGTCCCGTGGAAGTCTGGACGGCAGCCTCGATACGGCCCTTGTAATCGTTGGGGTTGACGATCAGCCAGAGCGCGATCGCCGCGGCGATGAGCACCACCACGATGCAGCCGATGACGATGCCGACGATTCGCAAAGCGCGCATGGCATGCAACCTCGCTGGGGGCCGGAGGCGATTGTAGCGCAAGGGCCGAGGCACGCGTCACGGCTGTAACTTCTGGCGGCTGGCGGTGTTCTAGGTGCGAAACAAGAGGAGAAGACATCATGAACACCATCCAGAAAGCCACTTTCGCCGCCAGCGCCCTTGCCATCACCCTCGTTGGCGCAGCCCTGGTCACCGCACCCATCGCCTTCGCGCGGCCGTTGCCGGCCGCAGTCGTGGCGCACACCGGCTGGGCCGGTGTCACCTCGAACACGGGGCTGGTCGCGCTCAACCGCCGCTGATCGACCGAGCCAACGAAAACGCCGCACCTTTGGTGCGGCGTTTTTCGTTTGTTGCTGTAACTTTCCGCGGCCAGCGGTGTTCTAGGTGCGAAACAAGAGGAGAAGACATCATGAACACCATCCAGAAAGCCACTTTCGCCGCCAGCGCCCTTGCCATCACCCTCGTTGGCGCAGCCCTGGTCACCGCACCCATCGCCTTCGCGCGCCCGCTGCCGGTCGCGGTCGCGGCGCACACCGGCTGGGCCGGTGTCGGCTCGAATGCCGCCCTGACCGCGCTCACCCGCGGCTGATCGATCCCACGGCATGCGCCGCCCGAGAATGCGGCGCATGCCCCACGCTCTCGCCCAGGACGGGTCGCGAATAAAATCAATAGCTTGTAGACCGGCTTCCCCCTGATTCGCGAGGCATGATCCTTGCGGCGGCCAGCAAAGCCATTGACAATATTTGCTATGGCAAGTATTGTTCCGGCAAGTTTTGTGGGAGCAAGCATGGCCGAGCCGTTCTACACCGTCGACACCCTCGAAGCGCCAAGCAGCATCGGCTTCCTGGTGAAGCGCTGCGGCGGACTCGTGTCGCAGCTTGCCGAGCGTCACTTCGCGAGCGAGCAGGTCTCGTTCACACAATGGATGGTGATTGCCAACCTGGGGCGCTACGAGCGCCTGACCGCCACGGCGTTGAGCGAGGAGAGTTGCCACGACATGGGCGCCCTGACGCGAATCGTCGACGATCTCGAGGAGGAAGGCCTGGTGCGCCGGGAGCGCACCGAGCGGGATCGGCGGGTGGTGGAGATCGCGCTCACACCACAGGGCCGGAAGTACCTGCAGACCGGCAAGCGCCTGGTGGTGGAGCTCCTCAACTCCCTGGCGGAGCCCTTTTCCCGACAGGAGCTCGAGACGTTGATCGCGCTCCTGCAGCGAATGATGGCGCGCCTGCAGGAGGCGCAAATGACGACCTTGCCAACACAGCCGCAGCAAAAGCAGCCACGCCCACGAGCGCGGTCGGCCACGACCGCCCCGGAGCTGCGGCGGCTGCGACGTTCGAGAAAAGGAGCGACATGATCCCGGCCAATCTCTCCGCGCCGCGCGCCAGTTGGATCGCCAAGGGCGTGACGCTGCTGAAAAACGTAGGCCCGTACGCCCTGGTGGAGTTCGTTCTGCCCGGCGGCACCTTGCTGGCGCTCCTGCTCTGGCTCTATCGGCATCGCCGCCAGGCGGCAAAGTATCTGGCGGGACGTCGCGCAACCCGCGGGCCTCTCGCTTTCGTTTCGAGCGCCGCGATCACGCTGCTCGCCGGCTGCACCGTCGGGCCCAACTTCGTGAAGCCCGATGCGCCCGCCACAGCCTACTCGCGCTCCGTGCCGGCCGCCGGCGGGACGCGGGACTTCACCTATGGCGGCGAGGTCGCGGGCGATTGGTACCAGTTGTTCCGTTCCGATGCGCTCGATCACCTGGTCCGCCAGGCGTTGCGCAACAGCCCGGATCTCGAGGCCGCCCGTCACGGCCTCGCAGCCGCGCAGGACGAGCTGAGAGCCGTCTCAGGCGCCGCTTTGCCCCAGATCAATGCGGCAGGGGAGATCGGCCGCGGTCACATCAACGGCAGCCAGCTCTATGAGCCGGTGAATGCCTTCAAGGCGACCGGCAATCAATACGAGATCGGCCCGTCGCTGGCTTATGACCTCGATCCTTTCGGCGGCATCCGCCGCTCGATCGAATCCCAGCGGGCGCAGACCGCCGCGGTGCAGGATCAGCTGCGCGACACTTACGTCACGCTGGTCGACCAGGTCGTGATCACCGCGTTCGACTATGCGGCTGTCGCTGCGCAGATTCGGGTGACCCGCTCGCTCGTGAGCGAGCTGAGGGCGCAGTACAACCTCAACGTGCAGCTCGAGAACGCGGGCAAGATCATCCACAGCGACACTCTCCAGGCGGAGACCCAGCTGGAGAATGTGCGCGCCACGCTCCCGGGCCTGGAACAGCAGCGCGATACGTATCGCGATGCGCTCGCGCGGCTCACGGGCCAGACACCGGATCAATTTCGGATGTCCGCGCTGACGCTCGGCGACTTTACACTGCCGGGCCAGTTGCCGGTCTCCGTGCCGTCGGCGCTGGTGGAACAGCGTCCCGACGTGCTTGCTGCAGAGGAGAGTCTCCACTCGGCCAGCGCGCAGATCGGCGTGGCCGAAGCGGCGCGACTGCCGCAGCTGACGCTTTCCGCGCAATATGCGCAGGAGTCCAGCACGCTCAACGATCTCTTCACCCAGCCGGGCGGTGTCTGGTCGGCCGGGCTTGGCCTCGCCGCACCGCTCTTCCATGGTGGCACGCTCAAAGCTCGCGCGGACGAGTCCAAGCAGCGCTACGCGCAGTCGCTCTCGACCTACCAAAGCACCGTAATAGGCGCCTTCGTAGACGTGGCAGACGCTTTGCAGGCGCTGCAGCATGATGCCGATAGCTACGCCGCGCACAACCGTGCGCTTGCAGCTGCCCGCGCCAACCAGGACCTCGCCGTCCAGGAATATCGCGCGGGCAAGTACACCGAGCTTCAGGTCCTGACCGCCGAGCAGCAATACCAGGACGCCGCGCTCACCCAGGTACAGGCCGACGCGCAACGCTTCACGGATACCGCCGCACTGTTCCGCGCCCTCGGCGGCGGGTGGTGGAATGTCCGTGATCGCGCGCCGCTCAGCGCGGCAAACACTTCGAACTCCGATCGCAATCATTCGTCCCCATCTGGGAGCAGCCATGACTGAGCCGACACCCGCCAATCCGCCTGCACCGGCCAACCCGCCAGCAAAGGGCGGCAACCTGCTGCGCCGTGGCATCATCGTGCTCGCGGTCGTCGTGGTCGCTGTCCTTCTGGGCCTCTACTACCTCCTTTTCATGAAGGGTCACGTCACCACTGACGACGCCTATGTGAACGGCAATTTGGTCAGCCTGACGCCGCAGATCTCCGGCACTGTGGTCGCCATCAACACCGATGAGACGCAATACGTGCGACGCGGTCAGGTATTGGTTCAGCTCGATCCGCGTGACGCGCAGATCGCGCTGGCGCAGGCCAAGGCCAGTCTCGGGGAAACAGTGCGGGAAGTGGCACAGGTGTTCGCCGAGCAACATCGCGATGCCGCGCTGGTCAATGCCGAGCAGACCCAGTTGAATCAGTCCAATGAGGATCTCGCGCGCGATATGTCGCTGAAAGCGGTCCACGGTGTCTCCCTCGAGGACCTGGAGCACGACGAAAACGCGGTACGCAGCGCGCGCGCCGCCCTGCAGCAGGCGCAGGCGACGCTCGCCAGCACCCAGGCGGAGATAGCGGGAACGACACCCGCGACTCACCCGAGAGTGTTGCAGGCCGAGGCCAACTTGCGCGCCGCCTGGCTCGAGCTCACACGCACGCGCGTGTTGGCACCGGTGTCCGGTTATGTGGTGCGCCGCTCCGTCGAGCTTGGCGCACAGGTCGCGCCCTCGACGGAGATGCTCGATGTCGTGCCGGTGAACACGATGTGGGTCGATGCCAATTTCAAGGAGAACCAGCTGGGCGACCTGCGCATCGGTCAGCCCGTGCAGGTCTCGGTGGACATGTACGGCTCGCACGTCGACTACCACGGTAAGGTTCTGGGTCTCACCGCGGGCACCGGCAGCGCGCTCGCGGTGCTGCCCACACAGAATGCGTCCGGGAACTGGATCAAGATCGTGCAGCGTCTGCCGGTGCGAATCGGTCTGGACCCGGGAGAGCTGGCGCGGCACCCGCTCTTCCTTGGCCTCTCCGCGAACATCGACGTCAGCGTAAAGAATCTCGACGGCTCCGCCTTGTCGCAAGTCCCCGCGTGGCCCGCCTCGCAGCGGACCAATGTGTATGCGGAGCAGGACTCCGGGGCGGACCGGATCATCTCTGACATCCTCACCGCCAACCTGAATGGTAACGGCAAGGCCCTCTACGTCGGCACGGCGCCCGGGAGCCAGCCTTGACCACCGCCAGCGGGGAGGCGGGCGCGAAGGGCTCATGGATCATCGCGCCGGTAGTCGCGTTGGCGGCTTTCATGGAGATCATGGACATCTCCATCGCCAACGTCTCGCTGCCTCATATTGCCGGCTCGCTCTCCTCGAGTCAGGACGAGTCCACCTGGGTGCTGACGAGCTACCTGGTGACCAATGCGGCGGTGATGCCGATCTCGGGTTGGCTCTCCGCCCGCTTCGGGCGCAAGGCGTTCTTTCTGACCTGCATTTCGGGCTTCACCGTGGCATCGCTTCTCTGCGGCCTCGCGCCCAGCCTCGCGGCTCTGGTAGCGCTGCGCGCACTCCAGGGTGCCTTCGGCGGCGGCCTGCAGCCGATGGGCCAGGCCATCCTTGCGGACAGCTTCCCTCCAGAGAAGCAAGGGATGGCCAACGCGATCTACGGCATCGCCGCCGTCGTTGCTCCGACCATCGGTCCGACTCTCGGCGGGTGGATTACCGACAGTTTCAACTGGCGCTGGATCTTCCTCATCAACGTGCCGGTCGGCATCGCGGTCTTCGGCCTGGTGAGCGCGTTGATTCACGAGCACGCGCCGAGCCGGGAGTCCGTCAAGCACCTGTCCATG
This sequence comes from uncultured Pseudomonadota bacterium, assembly GCA_963812925.1. GTDB lineage: Bacteria > Pseudomonadota > Gammaproteobacteria > Steroidobacterales > Steroidobacteraceae > 13-2-20CM-66-19. The sequence continues at coordinate 796,673 of CAWEXF010000009.1, forward strand.
GACTGGACCGGCTTCGGGTTCGTCGCCCTCAGCCTGGGATGTCTGCAGGTCGTGCTCGATCGCGGCCAGGAAGACGACTGGTTTTCTTCCCATACCATCACGGCGCTCGTGTTTGTTTCGGCGATAGCCTTCGTACTCCTCATCTGGCGGGAGCTCAAAGCCCGTGACCCTCTGGTCGACATACGCCTGATGCTCAATCGCAACTTCGCCGTGCCGTTCGTCCTGATGCTCATGCTCGGCTTCATGCTCCTCGGCAGCACTTACCTGATCCCCGCTTACACACAGAGCCTGATGGGTTACCGGGCGATGGATGCGGGAATGGTGCTGACTCCGGGCGGGCTCGTCATGATCGCGCTGCTGCCGCTGGTCGGCCGCGCGATGAGTAAGGTGGATCTGCGACTGCTGGTTGCCATCGGCCTCATCGTCGGCGGCCTGAGCCTCCTCTGGATGACGAACTTCTATCTCGACATCTCGTTCGGGTGGCTGGTATTCGCCCGCATCGTGCAGGCGGCCGCTCTCGCGTTCCTATTCATCCCGATCAACGTGATGGCGTTCCGCGACGTTCCGCGCAATAAGACCAACAACGCCTCGGCACTCATCAACCTGGCGCGTAACTTCGGCGGCAGCATCGGCATCTCCGTGGCCTCGACGATGCTCACCCGGAGAGAGCAGTTCCATCAGAGCCGGCTCGTCGAGCTCATGCAGGGGACGAATCCGGCGTACCCTGGCTACGCTCATCACCTCGCCGCGGCCATCGGCAGCACGCCCGGTTCGCAGGCGACTCTGGCCGTCATTTACCAGAGCATCGTGCAGCAGGCGACGCTGCTGTCTTACCTGGATGACTTCAAGATGCTGGGAATCTTTTTCCTGGCACTCCTGCCGCTGCTGCTGTTGGTGAGACCGGGCAAGGGCGCCGGTCGTGGTGCGCCGGCCCATTAGACGCGTCCCTAGCCGTAGCGGCGCTGGAATTCCGTCAGCCACGCCGCTAGAGTCGCGGCGGCCTGGAGCGTGACGGCGTTGTACAGCGAGATGCGCACTCCGCCGATGGAGCGATGGCCTTCCAGCCCGGCGAACCCGGCCGCGGTGGCGTCGCGCAGGAACTGAGCCTCGGTCGCGGCATCGGGAAGCCGGAATGCCACGTTCATCGTGGAGCGGTGCGAGCGCATCGCGTGGACACGATAAAAATCCGAATGCGCATCGAGCGCACCGTAGATGAGCTCGGATTTGGCGCGATTGATGGCCGCCATCGCCGCGAGGCCGCCGACCTCGTCGCGCAGCCAGCGCGTCACCAGCATCAGTACGTAGATGGCGAATACCGGTGGCGTGTTGTAAACGGAGTGGGCCTCCGCGTGGACGCGGTAGTCCAGCATGGCCGGCAGCGGCGAGGCGGCCCGCTGCATGAATCCGTCGCGCAGGATCACCACGGTGATGCCGGCCGGGCCCAGATTCTTCTGCGCGTGGGCGTAGATCAGGTCGTAACGGCTCACGTCGAGCGGCGCCGCCGCGATGTTCGAGGACATGTCACAGGCCAGCGGCACGCCAGGGAGCCCCGGCGTCTCGGAGAACTCAACTCCCTCCACGGTCTCGTTGGAGACGTAATGCAGGTACGCGGCGTCGGGCGAGAGTTGTAGCTCGCCGGCGGCCGGCAGAGTCCGATAACCTGCCGCGACGCCGTCCCACACGACTCGAGTGTCGCCTTCGAGGCGGGCCTCCGGGGGCGCCTTGGCGCTCCAGTACCCCGAGACGATGTATTCGGCGGTGCGTCCGGTGCCGCGCAGGAAGCTCATCGGCAGCGTCGAGAATTGCAGGCTGCTGCCGCCCTGGATGAAGAGCACGTGATAGTCATCCGGGATAGCGAGCAGCGTACGCAAGTTGCGCTCGGTCTCATCGAGCACTCCGCGGAACCAGTCGGAGCGGTGGCTCATGCCGAGTACCGAGAGGCCGGTCTCCGGCAGCGCCGCCACCGCTCGCTGCGCCTGATGCAGTACCGAGGCGGGCAGCGCGCCGGGGCCACCCGAGAAATTGAGCTCGTTCTTCATCAGCTCCATGACTCCGGCGAAGCCGCAAGCCCCTCGCTGCGACGGGCGCGCCTCAGCACCATACGCGTGGCTGCCGTCACCACGGCTTCGATCGCCGCACGCCGGTAGTCCCAGATTGGATCCGGGTCCGGCGGGAACACGATCATCGTGGCGTTGGCTTCGAACAGCATCACCGAGCCGTCCGGTGCGAGTGCGAAGTCGATGCCGGCGTAGTCGAGGCCCAGCGTGGCGCAGATCTGCGCCAGAGCGCCCATGGCCCGCGGACCCAGCACGGCTGGCATGTCCTCGAGGAAACGGCGCTCCTCGTCGCGGAAAGCAGCGCTGTGGCGCATGGCGGAGGTGACGTAATGCACCTTCCAATCCGCCGATATTGCGAGATGCAGCGGGTAGGCGACACCGTCGATGAACATGACGCGGTATTTGCGCGCCATGCCGTCCGCGCCGCGAGCGTCGAGGTACTGGATGACCAGGAGCTCACCGTCACCCAGGGAAGCGACCGTCTCCCGCAGGTTGTCGCGATGCGCCACGAGAGCAAAGAACTCACCGTTGTGGAAGCCGGGACGCCGCAGCAGCAGGGGGAAGCTCAGGTCGCCGGCCGAGACAACAGCTTGCGGTGCCATGGCGCGTATCGCCGGTGCGATCACACCGTCGATGCCCGCCAGGCGGCGCGCATTGTCGAGACGTCGCGTCAGCAGCACACGCGCCGGCGAGTTGATCACCGGCACAGCGGCGGAGGCGACCAGGTCCCGCGCCCGCTCCAACGCTTCGCCGCAGAGGTCGGCGTCGCTGATGGCATTGACGATCAGCGCGTGCGGCGGCAGCGTCGCGTCAAGCGGATAATAGTCGGCGTAGATCGCCGTTACGTTGTAGCGGTGATCGCTTAGCCAACGTGATGTCGCGATATTGCCGACACGTGCCGACACCAGGAGCAGCAGCGGTATGCCGATGCCGGTGCCGCGGTAAGGCTGCGTGACGACGGCATGTCCCGCATAGCCCTTCTCCCGATGCCATTCGGCACCCGGTTCACCAAGCTCGTCCAACACCCAGCCGATTCCCTGATGAGCCTCGTGCATGTCCGGGTCGATGGCCAGCGCCGTCTCGTAATGCCGGCGGGCTCCCGCGACGTCACGCTCGGCCCGCAGCAGGTTCGCCAGATTGACATGCGCGACCTTGTTGGCGGGATGATGCCGGACAGCCTGCGCGTACGCGGTGCGCGCGGCGGAGCGAAACCCGCCGGACAGCGCCAGGTTACCGAGCTCGTTCAGCGCGATGAAGTGAGTCGGATCGCGGCGTAACACCTCCAAGTACGCTTCCCGGGCCGCGGCATCCTCCGCCCTGGCGGCGAGCGCGCGGGCGCGCGCCAGCGGCTCGGCAATCTCGGGGTCCGAAATGAAATCCATGCGCCATTCTAGGCGATCCATCGGGTACTGGCGGAGCCCCAGCCGCCACAATAGGGCTCGGGCTTCATGTCTTCCGGCGCTCCGAGCTGTCCTGGAGCAGGGTAGCGCTGGCTGAACGTAAATGCCCGTGGTGTGGGGCCTTCGCGGCGCAGATGCGCGAGCCGTTCCAGCGCCTCTTCGACACTTGGAATGTGCCCTGCAGGAATCCACCACAGCACCTGATGAGCCTCCGTCGGCTTCTCGAACCACTCGCGGCGCCGCTTCATCACGTCGGTGTGTACCGTGCGATAGACGAATGTGAACAGCGACTCGACGGAGTTCCATACCGACATGTTGACCAGAGCCCTTGGATCATCCGACACCAGGATGTCGGTGGCGTTGCCGCTGGCCGACTGCAGGCGCCACACGAAGCCGGGCGAGGATTCCGCGAGTGCGTTGATGCGATCGAGCGCGGCCATGAAATCGGCCAGCTCCGGGCTGCCGGGCGGCGCCACGGCGCGCCCAACGTTCAGTTGCGCGATGTGCCATGCATTCATCAGATCTTCTCCGTCACGATGATGGCCGGTGAGGGCGACCGTTCCAGGTCAAGCTATCTCTGAGGAGGCGGTGCGGTCTTGCACGCTATTGCAGTGCCGCCGCTTTCCGCCACGCGCCGGGAGTAAATCCGTGGTGGCGGACGAAGACGCGAGTCAGGTGGCTCTGATCGGAGAACCCGCTCGCCACGGCCGCATTGGCGAGCGTCTCGCCGCGACGGATGAGGCGCAGGGCGTACTCTGCGCGTTGGGAAAGGAGCCAGGCGTGGGGCGGCAGCCCGTATGTCTTCTCGAACCGCCGCAGGACCTGGTACCGGCTGAGCCCGGTCATCGCCGCCATCTCAGCGAGGGAAGGAGGGCCGAAGAGCTCGTCTGCCAGTCGGTCGCGCAGCTGCCGCAAATCGGGACTCGGGGCGTCGGTGCGCACACGCGAGGTGCCGTGCCGTGTCATGAGTAGCGCCGCCGCCTCGGCCAATGATTCCTCAAAGGCCAGCGCTTCGGCGGCTCTGTTTCCGCCGCGTGCGCTCCAACTCTCCAGCCGGCGGAAAAGCCGGCGCAGGGCGTCGTACAGAATCGGGTCGTCGATGACGGGGAGCGTAATTTCCCCTGCCGGCCCGTTATGCCCGATGAGCTCCGAGAACACGTCCGCACCCACCGACAGGATACACCACTGTCGTGTGGCGCCGCCCAGTGGAGCCCCATCGTGCACCTCGCCGGGGTTGGTCGTGATCACCTGGCCGGCAAATGCATCGACCCGGCCCCGGCCGCTTGCCGAGCGCTGTGCGCCTTCTTCCAGGATGCCGAATCCGTATGCGTCGTGCCAATGACGGCCGAAGTGTTGGCCACTCAGTGTATGGGTGCTGTGAATGCCGCGCAGCGGACCGCGGAGAACCCGGGCAACATGGGACGGTTCGCGCACGTCGCTAGTGTATCAGGCGGCCGCGCTCGTCTGGAGCCCCACGTGGCGCTGAGAGGGTCAACCTGCCGCCGCCTTGCGATGAACACGGAGTCGCCGAATTCGTGGGTGCGATAGCCCGCTGCCTGCAACTCCCGGTCTGCATCGGTCAGTGTCGCGGCATCGGCGAATGCGTGCAGCAGCTCGTAATGGCTCGTGCCGGGCTCGTGCGTACCCGACAGAATTGCATCAACCACACGCAGCGGGGTTGCTCGGCCGATACGGTGGCGGGCAATTCGCTCTCCGGCGCGGACTACCCCGTCGTCACGCGCGGAGTCCTCGAGGGCGCGCACCACTGTCGTTCCCACGGCGATGATTCGGCCGCCGGCGGCGCGCGTGCGACGAATGAGCGCCGCCGTGGAGTAGGGAATTCTGTATGGCTCATCGAAGGGCAGGCGGGCATCGAGCTGAGGGTCGCCGGTTGAGGATATTCCGGCGGCATGGGTGACCGTCGCGAAGGCGATACCACGGCGGCGAATCGCTCCGAGCAGTTGCCAATCGAGCACAAAGCCTGCCGAGGGCGGCTCGAACGCCACGGGCGGTCCTGCAATGCGCGTCCAGACGTCCCAGAGCGCAAGCGGTGACAGCATATGGGCGTACTGAATCGGCCGGCCGTGGCGCGCTATTCCCTCCCAGATCTCAGCCGGCGAGCCTTGGAACCGCACTTCGAGAAGGCGGGGATGCGCGAGCGCCCGCTCGATCACGGCGATGAGCGGGCCGAGCAGCAGTCGATCGCCGGCGGCCGTCCGGGGTGGTGCCGGCCGGTCCTCGGTCCGCGTGCGATAGTCTCCGTTACCGAAAAGGATCGCGCGAAATCTCCGTATGTTCGCTCGGGCAATCGCATCGGTGCCGGCCAGCCGCAGCTCGACGCTCGCGCCCGTCGGCTCGTGGATTCCCGATAGGCTGGCCGGAAGCGTGGCCGCATCATTCGCAACGAGCAAATCCCCCTGCTCGAGGTAATGGGTGAAAGCCGTCCGGGGCGCATGGACCAGGCGCCCTGCATCATCAATGACGAGCAGCTTCGCGTCACGAGGACGCTGGATGGGCTGGGTGGCGGGACTCATGCCGGTACCGCGCCACTCTCGCGGTCCAATGTTCCTGAGGCCCCGGCGAAGGAGCTTGCGAGCCTGCCACCCGGTAAGGCCGCCGCAATCGCCGTCAGAAACTCGCGGGCGGCGGCGTCAGGTCTCTGCAGTGTCGCAGGGTCCGCTTCCGGCACTGCGAGCGCATGCAGGGGCGTATCCATGTCGCCCGGATCGAGCGATAGGAACCGTATTCCTTCGGTTCTCAACTCGGTATCCCATATGCGGGTCAGATGATGCAGTGCCGCCTTGCTGGCGCCGTAGGCGCCCCAGCTCGGGTATGCATTCACCGCAGCATCGCTGGAAACATTCACGATGAGCGCACCGCGACCGTCCCGCGCTGACGCGGCGAGTGCGCCGAGCAATGCGCGAGTGAGGCGGAACGGTCCGAGTACGTTCGTATCGAAAGCGTGCTGCAACTCCTCGCATTCGGTGTCGGCAAGCAGTGCAAGCGGTACAGGACCGAGGTGCGACGCGTTGTTGATGAGCACATCGAGGCCGCCCAGACGAGCGAGGATCTGCAGAGTAATGGGATGTACGTCTTCCTTTCGGGAAACGTCCCCCACGATGCCCGCAGTGCCCGCCATCTCGCGCTCGAGTTGCGCGACCCGCGCGCGACCCCGGGCCACGAACGCCACATGTGCGCCGCCGGTGTGGAGCTCACGCACCAGAGCCAGCCCGAGGCCGGACGTGCCGCCGGTTACAGCGACTCTCAGACCGTTGAATATTTGCATGGTGCAACCTCCTCTTCCATGGAGGGATAATAGAAGCGCTCGCGCGCAGCACCAGCGCAATGTCCGGTTTAATGGCGGAAGGTCGAACCGATGGACGAAGCTCAGAGCGTCGCGTTATACCTCGCGAGAAACCTGCTGGCCCTGCGGCATGCCCGCACCCTCACCCAGGAATCGCTCGCGAAGGCCAGCGGCCTGCCACGCTCCACGATCGCAAACCTGGAATCGGGGACCGGTAACCCATCCCTGACGGTACTGCTCAAGGTTGCCGGTGCGCTCGGCGTGCCGGTTGACGAACTGCTCGCGCCTCCTCGCGCGAAAGTGCGGAAATGGGCATCGGGCGATGTCTCCACGCAGACTCGCGGTCAGGGTGTGATGCTCCGTCCGCTAGTCCCGGAACCGACGCCCGACGAGATGCTCAGCATCATGGACTTCCAACCACGCGCCACGTTGCGCGGAACGCCTCACCTGCCCGGTACCCGGGAGTACTTCAGTTGCCTCGATGGTGTGGTGGCGATCTCAGTCGACGGCACGCGCTTCGAGCTCGAGCGAGGCGATGTCCTGGCATTCCCCGGGAACGTCAGGCATTCATACGAAAACCCACACGCGACCCGCGCGGCCACCGGCATATCCGTCGTCATTCTCGCTAAAGTCGGCGTCTGACATCTGCGTCAGCTCATCCTATTGCGCTGGAGAAGCCGCTCGCCAGCCGTAGCTGCGGCCTGCAGTTTGGCCTCGCCGCTGCGTGCCTCGCTCTCCAGACGATTGCAGGCCGCGATCTGCGCGGCATTCGGCACTTCGTAGTCCAGCCCGATGTCCGACTGCAGGTAGGCGAGGAAACTCCGCAGCCGCATCTCGTTCATCACGTCGCCCTCGCTCGAGCGCACCCTGCGCTGGACGACGCCATCTACCGCTTCATCGAGCGCTGCGAGCGCAGGAGCTGCTGCAGCCGCATCCAGCTTGTGCGCGGCGATGGCCTGAGCGAGGCGCCGGCGAACCCTGATCGCTGCGTTGATCTGCCGGTCGAGCTGATCCACGGCCTGATGTAGAGCGAGCTGCAGGCCAAGGTGCTGCTGCAGCGCCGCGGGTGTCGTATGCAACCTCGGGTCGAGGTTCACCTGGAAGGTCTGTCTGTAGGAGCTGTCGCCGTAGTGGAGCACGACCGTATAGCGACCGGGATTGACGAGCGGGCCGCGCGCGTCGGCGGTCTCGTCGTCGGTTTCCTCCGGCGGCTCGAATCCGATCACATCCGTCGCGTCCGCGTAGCGCAGGTTCCACTGCAGGCTGTTCATGCCCGGCGATATCGCCGTCGCCTTCTCATGGTCGTAGCGCTCCTGCTGCGAAGGCAGGAGGTTGTCGCGAACGACCGGCGACAGCTTCGGGGTCTTTTTCTTCTTCAGGTGCAGCGTGTATTGCCGCACCACGGTACCGTGACCGTCGAGGAACTCCAGACTCACCGGCGTCTTGCCGGCGTATTTCGCCGGAATGTTGAAAAACACGGTGGCGCCGAAGAGCGGGTTCAAGCCGATCGGCTCCCGGTACTTGGCGTCATCGCTCTGCCCGTAAGCGCTCGTCAGCCATGCCGTCTGCGGCGCGTAGAGAGAGGCCGAGTCGGTCGCCGGCAGCCCTTCGCGGCCCAGCTGCTCGAGCAGCGCCAGGTCGTCGAGGATCCAGAAGGAGCGGCCATGCGTCGCGGCGACCAGCTCACCCTCGCGCGTGTCGATTGCGAGGTCCCGCACCTCGACGTGCGGCAGGTTCAAGCCGAGCGGCCGCCAGTTCCTGCCGCCGTCGAAGCTCGTATACACCGTGTTCGCCGTCCCGAGGAACAGCAGCGAAGCGTCATTCGGGTCCTGTCTCACGACGAATACGGATTCGTCGTCGGGCAAGCCGGTCGTCAGAACAGACCAATGCCGGCCGTAGTCGGTGGTCTCGTATACGTACGGCCGGTAGTCGTCCCACATGTAGCGCTGCGCTGTGAGATAGGCCGTACCCGCCGAGACATGCGACGGCTCTATCGATGAAATCTCAGCCCATTGCGTCAGCTGCGGCGGCGTTACTTCCTGCCAGTGTTGACCGCCGTCGACAGTTACATGGACCAGGCCGTCCTGAGAGCCAGCCCAGATCACATGCGGATCGGCGGTCGAAACCGCGAGCGCGGAAATGTCGGGAAAGATCTCCGCCCCGGTCTGGTCCAGATCGACGGGGCCGCCGCTCGGCATTTCGGTCGCCGACTCGTTGCGCGTCAGATCCGGGCTGATGACGTTCCAGCTCTGGCCGCCGTCATGGCTCAGCATGACGTACTGCGATGCCAGGAACAGCTCCTGCGGATCGTCCGGCGAGAAGAAGATCGGGTGAGTCCACCCCAGGCGGTATTTCATCTCCGCGGAGGCGACGCCGTCGAGGTATTGGGGCCACGGGCTCACCGATTTCCGCGAGCCGGTGACCCGGTTGTAACTCTGCATCAGCGTGTAGTAGTCGCTGCCGTAAGTCACGTCGTCGGAGTCCGGCTGCGGCGCGACGAACGTGCTCTCGCCGAGCGCCACTTCGTGCCAGGCACCGGTCGTGATCGCGCCCCCAGGCAGCGCGCTCGGGCCTTGAAAGGAGGCCTCATCCTGTTGTGCGCCGTACACGTTGAACGGAAATGCGTGATCGAGCGCCACGTGGTAGAACTGGCCGGTCGGTTGGTTCTGATCGCTGCTCCAACTGTTTCCGCCGTCCGTCGATATGGTCGCCCCACCGTCGGTCCCCACGAGCAGAACCTTCGGATCCGTCGGATTGATCCACACGATGTGATCGTCACCGTGCCGCAAGTGGAGCAGGGAGAATCCCTTGCCGCCATCGTGGGACACCCATACGCCGTCCACGTTCGGGACGTAAAGCGTTTTCGGGTTCGTCGGATCGACGTAGACGCACATGTAATAGAACCCGCGCTGGCGCAGGCTCCAGTTGCCGTTGATACGCTTCCAGGTGGCGCCGGCGTCGGCCGAGCGGAAGACGCCGCCATCCTTGGCCTGAATGATCGCAAACACGATGTTGTGATTGCTGGCTGCAACATCGAGCCCGATCCGGCCGAGGACACCGCCCGGCAGGCCGCGATTACGCGAGATGTTCGACCAATGGGCGCCGCCGTCGGTGCTCTTGTACAGGCCGCTTCCCGGTCCGCCGTCATCGAGCGACCAGGGTGTGCGCTGTGCCTGCCACATTGCCGCGTACAGGACTTTGGGATCGCGCGGGTCCATCACGAGACCGATGGCACCAGTCTTGTCATCGACGAAGAGGATCTTGTTCCAGGTCTTGCCGCCGTCCGTCGACTTGAAGACGCCGCGGTCGGGGTTTGGTGCGAACACGTGGCCCATCGATGCAACGTACAACACGTTGGGATCGTGCGGATCGACCGCGATCGCGCTGATCGTGCGCGTAGCGCGCAGGCCGGCGTACCTCCAGGACTTGCCGGCGTCGATGGACTTGAACAAGCCGTCGCCGGTGATCATGTCGTTGCGGATGTCGGTTTCACCGGTGCCGACGTAGAGCACCTTTGGATTGGATGGCGCGACCGCGATGGCGCCGATGCTGTCGCTCGCCGACGGCCACTTGCCATCGGTGATGTTCAGCCAGTCGACGCCGTAATCCGTGCTCTTCCAGACGCCCCCATCGACGCCTCCCATGTAGAACAGGTTCCGCTCGCTCGGAACCCCGGCGACTGCGACGGAACGGCCGCCGATATTCGGTCCGATGCTGCGCCAGGTGAGCTTGCCGTCGAGAAATTCGTGCGGTCCGGCCGCATGAGCCGCCGCCGCGAGAGCCAGCGCCGCCGCAGCGGCGGCAAGTATCTTCACCATTCGGGCTCCCCTTTGCGTTTTTTGCTTCGCGGAACGCGGGAAATAATGAGCAGCCAACGAGCTTAGCGAACTCGATCAGACGCCGCAATCAACCGCGCGCCCGGTGGCATAATTGCCGCGACGAGGTGATCGACATGCAATCCGACCGAACAGAAGCCCCCTATGCGGGCCTGCGCGTGCTGGAGCTGGCTCGCGTGCTGGCGGGACCGTGGATCGGCCAGACGCTGGCCGACCTGGGTGCGCAGGTCATCAAGATCGAATCGCCGGCGGGTGACGAGACGCGCCGCTGGGGACCGCCCTTTCTCACGAATGCGGATGGGTCAGCCGCTGATGCCGCTTACTTCCACTCCTGCAATCGCGGCAAGGAATCGCTGGTGCTGGATTTCCGCAAGACCGGCGAGCGCGAGCAGGTGGTGCGGCTGGCGCGGGAGGCTGACGTGGTCATCGAGAACTTCAAGGTGGGAGGTCTCGAAAAGTACGGTCTCGACTACGCCAGTCTGGCGCCGCTCAATCCGGCCCTGGTGTACTGCTCGATCAGCGGTTTTGGCCAGGACGGACGCTATGCCGATCGGCCGGGCTACGATTTCGTGGCTCAGGCCATGAGCGGGTTGATGGACATCACGGGAGAGCCGGGGCGTGCGCCGCAGAAGGTCGGCGTCGCCGTTGCCGACATCGTCACCGGTCTCTATGGTCTGATCGGCATCCAGGCGGCACTGGCGGAGCGGGTGCGGTCCGGCCGCGGGCAGCGTGTCGACGTAGCGCTGCTCGATTCCACCATGGGCATTCTCGCCAACCAGGTCATGAATCGCCTGATCGGGAATCTGACGCCGACGCGAATGGGGAACGCTCATCCCAACATTGCGCCGTATCAGGAGTTTCGTACCGTTGACGGCTTCATCGTCGTCGCGGTGGGCAACGACGCGCAGTTTCGCTGCCTGTGCGAAGCCCTGGGGTGCGCTGCGCTCGTGGAGGATCCGCGATTTGCGGACAACGGCGCCCGGGTTCGTAACCGTGCCTCCCTGGAGCAGGCCCTGGCACCGCTGCTGGCGGCCCTGCGGCGCGAGGATGCGCTGGCACGACTTCAGGCTGCCGGGGTGCCGTCCGGACCCATCAATACAGTTGCCGAGGCGTTCGCTGATCCCAACACCCGCGAGCGCGGTATGGTGGCCGCCTGTGCCGCGGAAGGCTACAGCGTTGCGTCGATCCCGGGCCTGGTGACACCGATCCGCTTCTCGCGCTCGCAGACCGACCCGTCACGGCCCGCGCCCCGTTTGGGGAGTGCCAGCGACGGTGCCGCCTGGCGCTAGTCTTCTTCGCGATCAACGGCTGCTGTGGCCCAGTCCCCAGACATAGGCCGCCACCGCCGCAACCTGTGCGCGCGTGAGCTGCGCGCCACCCATCGGAGGCATGGGACTGCGGTATTCCTTGGGTTTGGGAACGCCGAGAAGTATGGTCCGCTCGATGTCGCTCAGGCTGCCCTTGCTCCACAGCCATCTGCCGGATGTGAGATTGGGGCCGAGCGGGGTGCCTTGACCGGTTGCGCCGTGGCAGCCGGCGCAGGTGCCGGACGCGACCTGGCCGTGAAAGATGCGATCGCCGAGCTCGACGGTTTCCCGGGTGGCGCCAGCCGGAACGGGCAGACCCGCCGCCGGATGGATGCCTTCCGGAGGCAACGGGTTGGTCGAGCCTGCCGTGCCCCCAAGCGCCGTCACGTTCGGACACTCGGCCACTGCAGACGCTCCTGCGCCGGAGTCCGGGCCGCCGCGATACACGATCCTGTAGATACGTCCACGCACGTCGTCTGATACGTAAAGCGCGCCATCAGGCCCGACTGCCAAACCCGCGGGGCGATGCGCCGCCGCGCCCGGATCCTTGGCTCCTCCCGCGAATCCTTCGGCGAAGATCGAGCAATTGCCGGCGGCTTTGCCGTCTGCCAGAGGTTGGAACACGACGTCATAACCTTGCTGCGGAAACGGCGCGCGATTCCATGACCCATGGAACGCGACGAATACTCCGCCGTAGTAGAACGAGGGGAATTGCTTTCCGTAGTAGAAGGACAGATCGTTGGGTGCCCAGTGCGCAGGAAAAGCTGCGACCGGGTCCAGCATGTGCGCGCAGCGGCCCACTTTCCTGCCGTTGCCGCCGTATTCAGGGGCGAGCATGAGCTTCTGCCGTACGCCGTCGTAGTAGCAATAGGGCCAGCCGAAATCGCCGCCGCGCACGACGTGCATCACCTCCTCGGAGGGCAGGTAGGCGCCTTGCTCCGGAGTGAAGAACTTCGGCCAGTTCTGCCCGAGCTGATCGCGGCCCTGCTGGGTGGAGTAGACGTTGTGCCCCGAGGAATCGATGGTGATGCCGTCCGCATTGCGGATGCCCGTGGCATAGCGGGCCGCGGGCGAGAATTTCTGGTGCAGCTTGTTGGCGCTGTATCGCCATATGCCACCGCGCGTCGCCAGCTCCGGGCACGGGTCGATACCCGGCGATACCTCGATTCGATTCTGTCTCTGGCACGAATTGCTCGGGCTGGCGGAATCGACGTACAGCCAGCCGTCGGCATCGATTGCAAACGGGTGCATCGGATGATCGCCGGTGAGCGGCAACCCGGAGATGACCGTTTGTGCAGCACTTGTGGGCACGATTGAGCCCGGCGACATCCGGTAACGAACGATCCGGTCGTTGAGCTCGGCGTAGAGGTAGCCGTTGTACAGCGCGATGCCGGTACCGCCGTGGCCGCCGCTCGCGGGTGTCGCGCCAAACCGGCGGATGACATCGGCGTTGCCCTGGCCGGTCGTATCCTGCAGAGCGATCAGGAAGCCCCCGGCCGGCGGCGGGGAATTGGCATAGTAGCTGCCGCTCCAGGTATTGACATAGAGCACACCATTCGGCGCCATCGTCATATGGCGGACGTGCCCCAGATTGTCGGCAAAAATGTTCGCGCAGAAGCCGACCGGTAGCGTCAGTCCGGCGTCATTCGAGCACGCTGGAGCTTTGCTTGCTGCCACGCTTGTACCGGTGTTTTGGGCCCGTGCGAGTCGCGGTCCTGCCACCAGGAGAAGGGCGGCCGCCGCTGCCGCCGGCAAAAGGAATCGGTAAGGCGTATGTACGCTTCGCATCGTTCCACCTATCCGCTGACGGATCATTCATTGTGTACCGGCATTTCTACAGCCCGGTTTCGCTACGACGCATCCAGCCAACTGCACAGCGCATCCAGCGCGGCGGCCTGCACATCCGAGTCCTTACGGCCGCTTCGGGCGGGAACGTGGAAGGAATGATCCGCGTCGTCCAGTAGGTGCAGAGTGGCACGGGCGCCCAGACTTGCGACCAGCGGCCGCAGTAAACCGAGGTCTGCGAGCGGGTCACGCGTCCCCTGAATGAAGAGCATCGGGATCTCGACCTGCTGCAGGTGCGTGGCGCGTTCCGTACCGGGTCGCTCGGTGGGATGCAAGGGGAACGCGAGAAATGCCAGCCCACGAACCCCCTGCAGCGGAGCCTGTGCCTGCGCCTGTGATGTCATGCGTCCGCCGAAGGATCTCCCGCCGGCAACGAGCGGCAGATCCGGCGCCAGCCGCCCGGCTGCCGCGACCGCGGCGCGAACCGTCGCATGGCAGAGGGCAGGCGGATCGGGCCGCCGGCTCTTTCGCTCCATGTAGGGGAATTGATAGCGCAGGGTGGCAATGCCGCGCTCCGCGAGGCCGGCGGCAACGGCTTGCATCGACGGATGCTCCATTCCCGCACCCGCCCCGTGCGCCAGGACGAACGTCGCCCGCGCCGCATCCGGTCGGTCGAACAACCCGGATACGCTGTGGTTCGCACCCACTCCGATTGTCACGCGCTCAGTGCGTAAACCGTTGGGCATCATGACCCCAGCAACTCGTCCCGCTGTCTGACGAGCTTCGCGGGCGCAACGAGCCGCCACGCGCGTTCCACTGCCTCAGCCACCGTCGTCCTGGAGGCCTTCTCCAGGCGCATGAGGATCATCGGATAGTCGCGATAGTGGTCGGTCAGGAAGAATATTTCCGGCTGCGCCAGCAGGAGGATCTGTCGATCCAAAAAATCGCAACGGATCGCGAGCGCCCCCTCCGCCTCCGTGCGCCAGCGCGACATCAATTTGCCGCGCACCTTGACCGACGGAGTTCCGTAGGAGGTGGAGGCCTCCGCCGCGGGCATGGCCAGGGCGATGCGGAGGAAGCGCTCATGGCCTTTGGCAATCGCCGCCGGCATCGTTTTGGACCGGTTGCTGGGATTCCGGACAGGCGTCTTTCGGGGTCGCAACAGCCATCTCCGGTCAACGGGGTGCGCTCTGGCAGCGCGCTCACGTTGATTATACTATCCGCATCCTCGAAGTTGTGGGCCGAGGTCGCCGTGAAGTCCATCGTTCTCATCGCGCGCTTACTCATCAGCCTGTTCGGCATTACGCTCCTGGTGCTCGGGATCCTTTTCTGGACGGGCCATGCGCTTTCGCTGCTGCAGCTCCACGCGATGCTGGGCGGCCTTTTCGTCATATGCATGTGGGTCCTGGCCGTCATCGGGTTCATCGTACCCGGCAGTCGGCCGTTGGCTCTCATCGTCCTCATCTGGAGCCTGATCGTGCCGGCGCTCGGCGTCATGCAGCTGCGCCTGATGCCGGGTGCGGACCACTGGGTGATCCAGGTGACTCATCTGCTTGTCGGCCTCATCGCCATGGGTCTGGGCCATGCTCTCGCGCGCCGCATCGGGCGAGGTCCGGTGGCGGTGCCCGGAATTTCCGCGAGCGCCTGAGATAGCGGGTCGTCAGGAGAAGAGCGAGCCGCCATTGACTGCGATCGTCTGACCAGTCATGTAGGCGTTGCCAACGAGCAGAAGCACGGCTTGTGCGATCTCTTCTCCCGTTCCGGGACGCCCGACCGGGATACGAGCGGCGACGCCGGCATCGATGAGCGGCTGTCCCATTTCCGTGGCGACCAAGCCCGGGGCAACGGCGTTGACGCTCACGCCCTCCGACGCAAGCCGCAGTGCATAGCCGCGCGTCAGACCCTCGATTCCAGCCTTGGCGGCAGCGTAAGCGATGCTGACCGATCCGGCGCCGAGCCGGGCCCCGATTGAAGAGACATTGACGATCCGCCCCCATCGCCGTGCTCGCATGCCCGGCAAGACTGCCTGTGTGCAAAGAAAAGCGGACTTCAGGTTGACCTCGAGCGTGTGATCGAAGTCGGCTTCCGTGATGTCGTCGAGTCCGCGCGCGACGGCCATGCCGGCGTTGTTGACCAGAATGTCGATCGGACCGAGCTCTACTTCGATGTCATGCACCATGCTCTGCACGGCAATGCGCAGCGAGACGTCGGCGCCGAAGATTGCGGCGCGGCGGCCGCCCTCACGGATGTGCTCGGCCACTGCTTCCGCCTCTTCGACGCGCTCGCGATAATTCACGGCGACCGCAGCTCCGGCCGCCGCGAGTGCTACTGCGATCGCCCTGCCGATACCGCGCGAGCCGCCGGTAACCAGTGCCACCCTGTTTTGCAGATCAAGCATGCGGGCCGTCCAAGAACACTGTTTCAGCTTGGGCCTTCTCGAAGCACAGGTTCACGGTGCGGCCAACACCAATCGTGCGATGGACGACGCCGGCGGGAACCGTCGCGGCCTGCAGGGGACCGACACGAATGGAAGAGCCGTCCTTGAGCTCGATGATGATGGCCCCCTCCAGAACGACGAAGAGCTCATCGGAGGCAGGGTGTACGTGCCAACGATACTTGCCCTGGAAAACGGCGAGACGCAGGCAGCTGTCATTGACCCGGCTGAGCACCTGGTTGCGGTACTCTTCCGTCACCGCCTCCGCTTCCTTGGGCAAATCGATGACCCGCAGGCTGGGGTATTTCACCGGCTCGTTGCTGTATTCAGCTGCTGTAGTGCCTGCAGTCATGGTGGCTCCGCTGACTACTGAAAGGTATGCCTGTCATCAGTCCGTGGTCAACTGAGAGCCCGGCGCCCGACCCTCCGCGAAGACGAGTCCGGAGGCGGCCCTGATCCGACGGTTGAGCGGTTCCGAGTAAACCTTGGCAATGAGATAACCGAGCAGAATGCTGCCGCCGAGCATGGCTGCGTACCAGAGCGCGAAAGCGCGCGTCACGTGCAACTGTCTCACGATCGCGATCAGGCCCATGACGATCAGCATGTGGAACAGATAGATCTCATAGCTGCAGCGGCCGACGACCCGCAGCCAGCGGGTGCCGCGCGCCATCGCCAGGTTGCCCACGCCGCCGCCGAACGCGATGACCATCAGCGCGACCCCGACTTCCAGGGCGGTGAGATGGAATCCGAATCGGGCAATGCCGGTGTGCTCATTCTCCTTGCACAACGCGATCGTCACGACGCTGATCAGGCAGCCGATCGTCAGTGCGAGCCGCAGGCCGCGCGGCCCAAGTAGACGGTGCTGTGCGACCAGTGCGGCGATGCACCCGAACGCGATTGCGTCGACGCACGAAAAATAGGCGTAGCCCCACCACGGGTCGGTATCTGCCAGCAAGGCGCGGTTGCAGGGCCCGATGATTACCAACAGTCCCAGCGCCAGCAGAAAGAGTCGCTCGCTGCGCAGCAGCACGGCTGCAAGCGGAAACACGAGGTAAAACGCCTCCTCCACGGACAGAGACCACAACACGTCCCATCCGCCGGGAAGGTAGCCGTGATGTCCTTCGAGCCAGTTCACGTGGAACGTGAGAGCGGCCAGCAGCGCGCGACCGAGGGATGCACGCTCGGGACGAATGACGAAGTCCGACGCGCCGGCGAGATGCAGCACGCTCAGAATGAGCAGGAGGAGCAGCAGGCAGGGCGCGATGCGAGCCAATCGCATGCGGTAGAAGCTGCCGATATCGACCGAGGCCGGGCTACCCCACCGGCGCAGCGACAGACCGGTGATCAGAAACCCCGAGATGACGAAGAACGTGACGACAGCGTAATGGCCCGACCAGAAGAGCACCTGCTCCATGCGCGCGGGCAGGGCGTTTCCCACCGGCAAGTCGTTCAGCAGGAACCGGAGCTTGATGTGATTCAGTAAAACCAGAAGGACGCACAGGCCTCGCAGTACATCGACCCCGGCCAGTCGCGATGACCGGACGCTGGTTGGCAGGCCTGTTTCCGCGGTCACGCGCATCCCTCCGAGTGCTTTGGCTTAGGTTAGCAATTTTTCCCGAGCAGGGTGGGTCGTGCCGGGCTTCGTGGTGAATCGCGGGCGGATCGCGCGAGGTGCTATCGTACGCACCCTATGCAGCTCATCGGCATGCTCGATTCACCCTATGTCCGCCGTGTGGCGATCTCGCTGCAACTGCTCGGGTTGCCGTTCGAGCACCGGTCGCTGTCGGTATTCCGGACTTTCGATCAGTTCCGCGCGATCAATCCGGTCGTGAAAGCGCCGACGCTGGTATGCGACGACGGCACGGTGCTCATGGACTCCAGCCTGATTCTCGATTACGCCGCGGCGCTGGCGGCCCCCGGGTCACTGATGCCGCATGGGCTGGCGGAGCGCCAGACGGCGCTGCGTACGATCGGGTTGGGACAGGCCGCGTGCGAAAAGAGCGTTCAGCTGATGTATGAGCGCAATCTTCGGCCGCCGGAAAAGCAGCACGAGCCCTGGGCGGCGCGCGTTCTGGGCCAGATGCACGCGGCGTTTGCGGAGCTCGAGGCCGACCTCGCGAGGCGGCCGCAACGACCGGCCGGCCGCCGCATCGACGCAGCCGAGGTGTCAACGGCAGTGGCCTGGTATTTCACCGAACGAACGCTGCCAGGGACCGTGAAGGACGCCGCGTACCCGCGCTTGCGCGAGCTCTCCGCGTGGGCAGAGCAACTGCCTGAGTTTGCGTCGGCGCCGCACGGCGACGGAACCGTCCAGCCGCGTAAGTAATCCCCTATGGGAGCACCTTGATCCGCATGTTGCGGATCTTGACGCCACCTGGATGGTTGCCCTGGATCCCGATCAGTCCCTCGGGCGCCAGGCCATATCCCGGATAAGCCGAGAACTTCGAGGCGGCAACCCGCTTCTTCCATTCCGAGCTACCCAGGTCGTAGTCGACGATCCTGTGCCCGTTCATCCAGTAGGTGACATGGCTGCCTCGTACGACGATCCGCGCCTTGTTCCAGCGGCCATAGGGATGTACCAGGCCGGCCGGTGCCGGGTACATGGCGTAGACGGAGCCCGCCGCCGTGATCCGCTGCTTGCCATCCGCGGCGTTCTGGTCATCGAGAAGCTGGTATTCCGGTCCGGTCCAGTAGACCTCGTCGTATTTGTGCGTTGCACGATAGAAGATGCCGCTGTTGCCTTCCTTGCCGATGTCCCACTCGAGCTCGAGATCGAAGTCCCTGTACGTTCGCGTGGACACCAGATCGTCTACCGGCCCGCTCTTTGAGAGCACGCCGTGGTGGATGGTCCAGCCCGCAGGAAGCCCGGGATGGGTCCAACCGCGGAGCAACGGGGCGGAGTGGTCCTGTATCAGGCTCTGCCAGGCGCCGCTGCCCTGCAGCAGATCCTGGCCCCTTGGCAGAGGCCCGCGCTGGGCTGCAGAGGGGTTTTGTGCGGCCGCAACCGCCGCGCCTCCCAACGACAGCACCAGAGTCAACGCAAGCCCGAGCGGCCGGAATCCGCGCCTCGCACATGCAGCGAACAGTTTCATACTAGTCCAAGCCTCTTGAGTAATTCGGCGGGAGGCCCGTCGAAATGAGTGAGTGCCACGTTGCCGATGTACTTCAGGTCCTTCCGGCCGGCGAGGGTGGTATAGAACCCTGCCGCCGTCAGGTTCCGGTACGTGGCGAAGAACTGCGCCTGCTCCTGCAGATCCGCCGAGGCGCGGTTTGCATTGCAAATAGGATCGCAGATTCCGCGCTGCTGCGCCTCGTTCAGCCTGGCGAACGGTTGCTCGGATCGATGTTTGGCCTCGCTGTCCAGCCACGCAAAGCCGTGCAACACCGTAGCGCGATCCTCACGTTGCAGCGGGTAGGGTGCGCTGATCCACTCGTCGATGAAGTCCACAACGCCCACCTTGGAAGCGGACGGGGAATGCTCGTCCTCGGGGATGATGAGGTCGGAGAGCGCCGCCGCGAGCTGCCGCTGCTGCGCGTTCATGGTCAAGGGCCAGAACGCGCCCCTCTCATAGGCCTTGATCAGGTCCGGGTCGGGGCCGTACCCGTGCGTGGTGGGCTCGAATCGCCGCACATAGCCGGGCTCCGACGCCCCCGGCTCCAACATGTAGGTCGCACGGGCGCGAAGCGACGGGAACGTGGCCGCCGCCGCGACGATCAGCTTGATGGTGGTACGCCTGTCGGTCATATTTCTCTCCTGCGCATCCGATCCAGGATGTGATCGGACATGCGCCACGACAGCGCCATGATCGTCAAGGTCGGGTTTTTGTCCGCGTTATAGGGGAACACGCCGCCATCGGCCACGAAGAGGTTGGGGACATCCCAGGTTTGCGACCACCTGTTGGTGACGGACGAGCGAGCGTCCGCCCCCATGATGGTGCCGCCGACCTCGTGGATCATGTACCCGCCGGGCGCGATCGCCTTCACGGGGTCGGTGATCACCGGCGATTGCGTGCGCCCGCCCATCGCCTCGATGACCTGGCCGAAGGTCTCCTGCATGTGGACTGCCTGGCGCTGCTCGTAGTCGCCCCACTGCCAGTGGAAGCGCAGCACCGGAATGCCGAATTTATCCTTCACCTTCGGGTCGATCTCGATGTAGCAGTTGTCGTTCGGCACCATGGCGCCCCGCCCGTCGAAGTAGACGAACGAGCCGTAATATCGCCGGGCATCCTCCTTGAACGTCTTGCCGTAGCTGCCGCCCGTGAGCCACTCGAAGCCGGCGAACGTCCCGACGGAGGGCATCCCTTTGCCGCCGCCGTATTCGATGTGATAACCGCGCGGGAAGGGCAGTTTGTGCGCGAGCTGTTCCTGGTAGAGCCACCAGGGGACATAGACCTGCAGTCCGTCGGCGGCGTCCTCGTTGAGCGGCGGCAGACTCTCAAGGAGCGGGATCTGCCCGCTCACGGAGCTGCCGACGGTGTCCAGCACATAACGCCCGACCAGGCCGCTGGAGTTGGCCAGCCCGTGCGGGAACCGGCCGCTCTTGGAGTTGAGCAGGATGCGTGCGGTTTCGAACGCGCTCGCGCCGAGCACGACTATCCGCCCGGTGACATGCTCGTGCTGGCCGGTCGTCGCGTCTACGAATCTAACTCCGTTCGCCCGCCCATCCTTGCCCAGCGTGACTTCATACACCATCGCGTCCGTGATGACATCAAGGTTTCCCGTTGCCAGCGCCGGCGGCAGATGCACGGTGGTGGACTGGTAGTTCGCGGCCACGGCGCATCCTTGCCCGCAAGGCGTGGCCCACAGGCATGGCGAGCGCTTGCGCATCGCATCCGCGAGGATCTTCTGTGCCCGCGGATTGCCCGGGTGCAGCCTGCCCGGGATGGTGCGGTGATCCTGTGCGCGTGTCAGCACCGCGCGTCGCCCCGGCAGAACCGGGATGCCGAGCGGCGGCGCACGCTTCATGAGGAGGTGATCGCTGACTATTGGCTTCGGCGGCGGCAGCAGAGTGTCTCCGGGTCCGGCCGGTGTGTTTTCCCGCGAGATGTCGCCGCCGTATACTCCGATCAGCAGCTCAACCTTGTCGTAGTAGGGCGCGACATCGTCGTACGTGATCGGCCAGTCGAACCCCAGCCCGTCGCGGCTGCGCGGCTTGAAGTCATAGGGACCGTTACGCAGCGAGATGCGGCCCCAATGGTTGGTGCGGCCGCCGAGCATGCGCGCGCGCCACCAGGTAAAGTGCGCGCCCCACTTGTCGGGGACGGAGACGTACGGTTCGCCGGGCACGTCCCAACCACCGTTCACCGTCGCGTCGTAGAAGCCCTTATTCTTGTCCGGGGTACCGGCTTCGCCGAGCGGGGCCATATCCGGCGTCTGAAACATCGCGCTCTCGCGGGTCGGTGTGTATTGGCGACCGGCCTCGAGCATCAGCACGCGCACACCTTCCATGCACAAGGTGTACGCCGCTTGTCCGCTGCCTGCGCCGGACCCCACGATGATGACGTCGTAGGGACCGCGTTGAGTGCTTGCCGTCACGAATGGCATCGATCAATGCTCCTGCGCTGAAGTTATCTTAGGTTCGATAGGCTTCCCGGCCGTATCCCTGTACCGGAATGCCCCGTTTCGCCAGCACATCGTGCTGCAGTGAATACATCGCGGCGGCGGCCTCATCGATCGCCCGCGCGAACGCGAGCGAGCCGGCGAGAATCGGCCCGAGGACGGCCTTGTCCTGCACCCGCGCTTTGGGATACTCGTGCTCCAGCACCAGATACGTCCGCTCCGGATCGAGATCGAGGAGCTCGCGCGCCGCGAGCTGGTGGTCCAGCCAGTCGACGGACCGGTTCTGCAGGTACGCCAGGGGGTCATGCCGCGCGGTCCCGGGCAGCTCGTGCTCGGCGAAGACCGTCTGCTTCTTCCAGGCGTTCAGTTGCTCCGCGGGATTGGCGCGCGGAGTGTCGCCATCGCGGTCGCCCCGCTGCATCGTCTGTCCGCCATAGCCCCACGCGGCAATGCCGCGTGAGTCGATCACTTGTCCTTTGACGTGAAAGCGCTGGATCAGGAAGGCGTAGCCGCAGTCCCTCAGGTACTGGAACACCGAGCGTGTGTCCTGCCCCATGAGTATGGCATGCGAGGGATCGTAGTGGATGCGGAACTGGTCGCCGACGCCGTGGCGCTCGCAGATGCGATGCAGCGCGATCCAGGGGCCAGGCGCATAGGCGATGTTGTTGTGCCAGGTATCGGAGACCGTCCAGCCCGGCATGGGGCACTGCTCGACCAGGTAGGTGAGCCCGCGCGATTTGGCCTCCCGCAGCAGCGGGATGAATACTTCCTCGAACATGTCGAGGTTGGCGTCCATGCCGATCTTTGGGTTACGCCCGACGAAGCCCACTACGGCGTCGCAGCGTAACAGCACCGCGGCATCGAACACGCGCAGCATCAGATCGTGCTTGACCTTGCGGGCGGTCTCGTCCGCGGCGAGCATGTTGTCGAAGTAACCGATCTCCGACAGGCCGACACCCGTGGAGCCCATCGCGCTCTCCACGCGTGCGGCGCGCGCCGCGGTGAAGGGCTTTCGCAGATCGAGCGTGTTGGCGACGGGATCGAGCAGCGCCTCCGGCGGGACGTCGCTCTGCGTGGGATGCAGGGCGCATGACAGCTCGATGTTGGGCGCGCCGATCTCCGCCGCGAACGCCAGCCACTCCTCGACGGCGAGATCGGGATCCGCCTCCCGTCGCGCTCTCGGCGTCAGCTCCTGCAGCGCTGCCGTCAGGATGCTGAGTTTCATCGGCCGCGGCCGGAATGCGCCGGCGCTACTGCTGGGGGACGACATGTGCGATCCTCTCGTTGCGGAACGAGAGCAGGAAGAGTACTGCGACCCCGAACGCGAACACCGCGGGATAGGCCCAGACGGTCACCCAGTCGTGGCCGGCGGAGGTGGCGTAGCGGTCCGTGATGACTCCTGCGGCGGAGAAGCCGATCAGCATCCCGACACCGTAGGTGGCCAGCGTGATGAGACCCTGAGCGGCGGCCTGCCGCTCCTTGCCGGCGCGGGTGTCGGTGTAGATCTGGCCGGAAACGAAGAAGAAGTCGTAGCAGGGTCCATGCAGGGCGATGCCGACGAGCAGCAGCCACTCGATCTGCCAGGAATCCCCCACGGAGAAGAGCGCATAGCGGCAGGCCCAGGCGACCATGCCCATGAGCAGCGTCGCCTTCATGCCGTAGCGCTTGAGGAAGAGCGGCAACAGCAGCATGAAGCCGAACTCCGACGCCTGTCCGAGCGTCTGTTTGCCGGCCGCATGCGCCACATGGATCTCGGTCAGGAACTGATTCGCGTCCTGATAATAGAAGGCGAGCGGTACGCAGATGAGGATCGAGGCGAAGAAGAAGATCGCGAAGTTGCGCTCGCGCAGCATCTCCAGCGCATCCAGGCCGAGCACGCTTCCCAGGCTCCGCCCGCGCTGCCCGGCTCCGAGAGGGGGAGTGCGGGGCAGCGTGAAGCTGTAGACGCCCAGCAGGAAGGAGCTCACCGCGCACATGGTGAAGGTGTTTTGCAGTGCGCCGTGCGCGAGCGCCGCGGGCGCGTCCCATGCGAACAAATAGCTGATCACCAAACCCGCGACGATCCACCCGATCGTTCCCCATACCCGTACCTTCGGGAAATCCCGCGCCGGCACCTCCATCTGGCGGAATGCGACGGTATTCACCAGTGCCAGGGTTGGCATATACAGAATCATGTACGCCAGCAGGTACGGATAGAAGTGCGCGAAATCGTGCGCGCGCGCCAGCCTCAGCATCAGCACGCCGCAGACGATGTGGATGACCCCGAGCAGTCGCTGCGCGTGAAAGTACCGATCGGCGATCAGTCCGACGATGAAGGGCGCGATGATCGCGCCCCAGGCCTGGGTGGAGTAGGCGATCCCGCTCTGTTCGCCCGTGGCGTGCAGATTGAGGGCGAGAAAGCTTCCCATGGTGACGAACCATCCGCCCCAGGTGAAGAACTCCATGAACATCATCGCGTTCAGCCGCAGCTTCATGGAGTGGTTCAGCACGAGCGGGTGCCTCAGTCGAAAAACCCGGGCCTGGCGTGCCGGAGTGGACGCCGCGTCGCACGCAGTCGCATGCCGCGCAGGTTATTGCAATGTAATTTCGCTGTCAAAAACATTGGAATGTTTGTTCCGCGGCGCGGCGGCAAACTCATGCGGTCGGCGGGACCTTGCGCCACACACCGCCCGCGGCATGGCTCGCGAGCATCGCTTCGACGAGCAGGTCGCTGCGGTAACCGTCGGCGAACGTCGCGAGGGCGGCGGGTCGTGCCTGCGCCGTCGCCCCCTCTCTTATCCATTGATACGCATCCGCGATCACGTTGCGGAAGGCGTCCGCCCATCCTTCCTGGTGCCCGGCCGGCAGGTGCGCGTAGCGTGCGGCGTCGGCGGACAGTATGGAAGGGTCCTTGCCGATCACAGTGCTCGGCTGGCCGAATCGCCCGACCCAAAGCTCGTTCTGCCGCTCCTGCAGCCAGCGCACCGAAGCCGCGCGGCCACAGACCTCGAGCTGCAGGTCATTCTTGTGACCGGGAAGCACCTGGCCGATGGCGACACAGCCTTTGGCGCCGCCTCGAAACCGCAACAGCACCGTCGCGAGATCTTCACTCTTGATGCGGACCTTGCGCCTTCCCCGGGTCGTCGTCCGTGAGAACGTGCCGCCGGCCGCGCGCGACACCTCCCGATGCGCGACCACCGTGCCGAGGTCCGCCAGCACCGCCTCGATCCGCAAGCCGGTCACGTGCTCCGCGAGATCGCACCAGTGCGAGCCGATGTCGCGCAGCGCGGAGCTCGAGCCGCCCCGTGCCGGATCGAGCCGCCAGGAATACACCCGCGCATCGGCCAGCCAGTCCTGGAGATACTGCCCGTGCACGTAGCAGAGCGGTCCGAGGTCGCCGCGGCTCACCATGGATCGCGCCTGCTGCACGAGCGGATTGCCGCGGTAGTTGAATGTCACCACGTGGGCGACGCCGGCCCGTCGCGCGGCGTCCCAGAGCGCACGGCTGTGCGCGGCGCTGTCCGCAAGCGGCTTGTCCGAGATGACATGCTTGCGCGCCTCGAGCGCCGCCAGCGACACTTCGAGATGAAGGTGATTCGGCGTTGTGTTGTGAACGACATCCACGTCCGGGTCGGCAATGAGCTCGCGATAGTCGCCGTATGCCCGGTCGACGCACCATTCGGCAGCGCGCCGGCGCGCCGAGTCAACGCTCGAGCCGGCAAGAGCGACCACCTCCACGTCTCCCAGACGACGCACCGCCTCGATGTGCTGCGCGGCAATGAAGCCTGGACCAACGAGACCCATCTTCAGCCGTTTCAATACAAGCCCCTCTTACTGCGCGTCACCCAATTGTAGTCCATCGGCAACAATTGGGGGCCAGAATGGCGGCGGCGATGTGCCCGATGAGTGGCGGCGCGGCTGGCAGCCAATATGCCCGTTCCAATCATCTTGACAGCGAAATTTTTGTTACAGTATGCTCGCGGCTCGTCAACGAGGGGGAGTACCTGACGATGAGAACCAACAGGGTACCTGGTAAGAGCTCGCGATCCGCCCTACGGTCGGCCGCCACCATCGGCAAAATCGCTTCCGCCCGTTCTACCAACCGTTCGGCCGTCCGCTACAGGGACGCGCGCAGCGGCAGCGTCGCAGCGGTCGTTGCCGGTATTCTCGGTGCGACCGCGTTGGCCGCGGCGCCGGCACATGCGCAGACCGCGCCGGCCGGGACCCAGGCCGCGGCAGCCGGCGCCCAGAGCCCGCAGACAGTCGGCTCAGCGCAGACCTCGCAGAGCCTGCAGGAAGTGGTGGTGACCGCCACCGCCAGCCAGACCACCAAGCTGGATGCCAGCTACAACGTGGTCACGGCCGATGCTGAGCTCATCAAAGAATCGAACGCACTCAGCGCCGCCGACATCCTCAAGATCGCGCCCGGCATCTGGCCGGAGTCCTCCGGTGGCGAGACCGGTCTGAACGTCGAGGTGGCAGGTTTCCCCAGCGGCGGCGACACGCCGTTCTTCACCACCATGATCATGGGCATGCCGGTCTATGGCTCGGCCATGCTCTCCTACATGGACACTGCCTCGTTCATCCGCCTGGACGATACAGTGCAGCGTCTCGAGGTGGTGCAGGGCGGCCCGGCGGCGGTGTTTCGGACCCGGCCAGATTGGTGGCACCGGCAACTATATCCTCAAGACGGGCGACACCTCGCCGGGTGGTACTGTGAGTGCCACGTACGGCACGGAGGGTGCATGGCGCGGGGACGCCTACGACGGCTCCACAGTCGCCGATGGGTGGTATGGCAGCGTGGGAGGCTTCTACCGCGTGTCGGACGGTGTCCGAAACTCGCAGTTTCCCGCGGATACCGGCGGACAGTTCACGGCTACACTGAAGCACGACCTCGACGGCGGGTCCGTCACTTTCTGGGGGCGCGTGCTCGACGACAAAGACGAGTACGTCACTCCCATTCCGCTGGTCGAGAACGGCAGCTCCTTCTCAGGATACCCGGGGTTCAATCCGCTGACTTCGACGTTCAACGGCTATGGGACGCAGAACGTGACGCTTATCGGCGCCAACGGCAACTTTGTCGGCACGAACCTCGCGAACGGGCGCAGCAGCCAGCTCTATTTCCTCGGCTCCGACTACGACCAGCATCTCGGCGGCTGGACGCTGCACAACGGCTTTCTCATCGATGGCGGCGGCATGGATACCAATGGCTGGTTCTCGGGCCACTACCCGCGGCCGCTCAGCATGTATCTTTACGGCTGCAACGTGCCGGAACCGAGCGGCTGGTGCAACGGCACGACGCCGGCGGACAAGAACAATCTCGACGGCGGCGTGGGCTACAACCCCGCCACGTACGATATTCAGGCGCTCTACGCGGGCAGCGGTCAGGCAGTGCCGCTGTCGACCAACGTCATCACCCAGAGCTATCACTACATCCAGAAGTCGATCCAGAGCGTCACCGACGAGCTGCGGGCCAGCCGCGAGCCTTCGAGGACGATACCCTGACCGGCGGCGTGTATTTCGCGGACTACACCGAGAACGACACCTGGATTGCAGACCAGGCGCTGATGACGGCGACGCCGAACGCCTCGCTGATCACCTTGAGCTATCAGCAGAACGGCAATACCTACGACCTGAGCAGCCCGCAGGGCTTCGTCAACGCCGGTACTTACAACAATCCGGCGCGGCACGGTGACGGCCGCAATGTCGCGCCGTATCTTTCCGACAGCTGGCATGACGGTCCCTGGCTGGCCGATGTCGGCGCGCGCCTGGAGAACGAAGACCTGCGCGAGCGTGCCTGCCTCTCGACCAATGAGATGCTGGGCACGGTCTACGACCTATCCTGGGACAACAAAGTGCCGGTCTGCAACGGCGGCTGGGATTACGAGCACTACACTCATACGACGCCGTCGTTCACCGGCGGTGTGAACTACGAGTTCTCGAAGAACATGAGTGCCTACGTTCGCGCCAATTCGGGCAATCATCTGGCATCGCTCGATGACATCGTTTACGCGCACGTGAATGCGCCGAAGATCTTTGCGCCCGTGGAGACCATCCGGAACTACGAGGCCGGGCTCAAGTTCCAGACCTCCTTCTCATATCTGGACGTGAGTGCCTTCCACCGCCAGTTCAACGGCATACGCTATCAGGGCACGACATTGGAAGGTGTAGCCATACCCGGCCAGTACGGCGAGTATGGCGCTCTCTCCAACGGCGTCGACGTCGACGGATTCGTCACCTTGTTCAAGGGGTTGACGGTGCGGGTGGTGGGCGATTACGTGGACGGTCACTACGACAACGACAGTGCCTGCCTGCCGTACACGACCATCCTGGGCGATACGGCGTGCGCCTCGATCAACGGCGCACCGTTGCAGCGTCAGCCGAAGTTTCAGGTCCGCGTGACGCCGAGCTACTTCGCGGCGACCGCTTGGGGCGATGTCACCGCGTGGCTCACCTATGAGCACGCCGGCCAGCGCTACAGCGGTATTTCGCCGGTACTCAGCCCCTCGGAAGCTACAACATGCTGAGTGCGGGTCTGGTGGCCGACATCGGCGAGCGCTGGCAATTGCGCGTGCAGGGAACGAACCTGACCAACACGCTGGCGCTGACCGAGGGTAATGCCCGTGTGACCGGTGGGGCGGTGGGTGTCGGCGATGTGGTGCTCGCCCGTCCGTACGACGGCCGAGAGGTCAACTTCACGGTGGGCTACAACTTCTAGTCTATGGCCACCTGGCGGCGGCGGGGCACATCCTGTGCCTCGCGCTCAGCGAGCGCCACCGTTGCGCGAATAGTGCCCCTGCAGGAACTCCTCGATGGCCTCCAGGGTCCGTCCCGCCGGTCTCCGGGACGTAG